>JANSXC010000021.1 GCA_024743115.1 bacterium
GTTCGAGCTCAAGAAGCGCTACACGATCGTCATCGTCACGCACAACATGCAGCAGGCCGCGCGCGTATCCGATCGCACGGCGTTCCTCGATCGTGGTGTGCTCGTCGAGTTCGGCGATACGGATCAGGTCTTTACCCACCCGGCCGAACAGCGCACGGCCGACTATGTCACGGGCAGGTTCGGATAGATGGGCAAACACCTGCAGCGAGATCTCGCGCAGCTCGAGCGGCAGATCGTGGCAATGGGCGATATGGTCGAGTCGGCGACCAGCAACGCAATTGCCGGGCTCATCGAGCGCAGTCGTGAACGCGCCATGCGCGTGCTCGGCGGCGACAACGCGATCGATGCGTTCGAGAACGAGATCGAGGATCACGTGTTGAAGACGTTGGCCCTGCACACGCCGGTGGCCGGCGATCTACGGTTCGTGGTCAGCGTGCTCAAGGTCAATCACGATCTCGAGCGCATGGGGGATCTCGCGTGCAACATGGCCGAGCGCATCATCGACCTGCTCGATCGCGAGCCGTTGCCGGTCGAGCTCCCGATCGGCGACATGGCCGAGCAGGTGCGGAGCATGATCCGGGAGACGCTCTCGGCGCTCGTCAAACGTGATGCCGACGCGGCGCGAACCGTGATCCGCGAGGATGATGCGGTCGACACGTTCCATCGGCAGATGTTCGATGTGCTCCAGCAGGTAATCCGCGCCGACCCATCGACGGTCGAGAGCGCCATCGGCATGTTGTCGGTCTCTCGCCAGCTCGAACGCCTAGCCGATCACTGCACCAACATCGCCGAAGACATCGTGTTCCAGATCGAGGGCGAGGTCATTCGCCATTCACACTGAGCACGCGCGGTGGCGCCCCCGAAGGGTTTCTTTGCCTTCGATGTCATGCTCGGGCGGCGGTCCGCAGAAACGCGAGCTGCCCTAGTCCGGCCGCGACTCGACGGATCGGATGCCGCGGTCGTGCAGTCGGCCGAGCAATAACTGCGCGAGCAGCGCGCCGGACACGGCCATCGTCATGTCCCACTGGGCGTCCCAGTGGTCGCCCTGGTGGCCGAGCCATTCCGGTCCCGCATCGGGGTAGAACAGCAGCACGCACCACATCTCGAGCAACTCGTAGGCGGCGCTGAAGCCGAGGCAACAGCCGGTTACCAGCCAGAAGACGGTGCCGCCGCGTGCCATGCCGCGACGCCGGATCAGCCACTCGCGCAGCAGGATTGCGGGTACGAAGCCCTGAAAGAAGTGGCCGACGCGATCCATCGGGTTGCGCGCGAGGCCGAGCCAGTCGAGCAGATCCTGCGGGATCGGTACACCGGCGAACGTCCACCGCCCACCGATGCACTGGATCAGGAAGAACCACGCCAGCAGCCCGTAGCTCAACGTGGTGAAGCGGAAGTCGCGGCGCCTGATCGCAAACACGACCAGAACCGCGGCCAACGGCAGGACCTCGAAGGCCCACGTTGCCGTATCAGGTGCCCCGAGCGCCGACCAGATCGCGGCGAGCGCGCAGGTTGCCAGCAGCAGCGCGAATACCTTGTCGTCGCGAGTGGCCATTTCGGCAGCGTAGCGTCCGTCGGCACTGGAGCCTGGAGGAGATCACGCGGATTGATCGAATGCGGAAGCGGGGCGCACGACTAGAGTGCGGCGTGTGGCGGGTGACCTCACGAGCGCGGCGCACTTCATTCTCTACGTCGCAGATCAGCAGCGTAGCACGGCGTTCTACTCGGCGGTGTTGGCGGCGAGTCCACGGTTGAACGTTCCTGGCATGACGGAGTTCGAGCTGCCGGGTGGTGCGGTGCTCGGGCTCATGCCGGAGCAGGGCATTCGCCGTCTGTTGGGCGCGAGGCTGCCCGACCCGGCGAGCGCCCGGGGTGTGCCGCGCGCCGAGCTCTATCTCGTGGTGGCCAACGCGGCTGCGTGCCACGCGCGCGCCCTGACTGCCGGGGCCGTCGAGCTGAGCCCGATCCAGAAGCGCGATTGGGGCCACGATGTCGGTTACTCGCTCGACCTCGACGGTCATGTCCTCGCGATCGCATCGGCGGACGGCCCCGGCGCCGCCAGCTGAATCGCCGGGGCTCCGCGAAAGCGGCAATTTCGCGAAACCTCGAGGTGCTCTGGTGCGGAGTGGGGCAGTGTCCGTGATTTCGATCGAAGCCCTGTTCTCCCGGTATCGCCTGAGCGGCGATCCCGCGGCCTTGGGCGCGGTCTTCGATCGATTGGCGCCGGAACTGACGCTGGTGGCGGGCCACCTCGCGGGCAGCGATGCCGCGGAGGACGTCGTGCAGGCGACCTTTCTCGATGCGATTCGTCAGCGGGAGCGCTGGGACGACTCGCGCCCGTTGGCGCCGTGGTTGATCGGGTTGCTCGGCAATCATGTTCGCCGGGTTCGTCGCGCGCGGCAGCGGGTGCCGGATCCTTCGCGATTGACGACCCGCGCGAGTGCCGTGCCTGCCGACGAGGCCGCTGCCAACGAGGCGATCGCGGAGGTTCATGCGGCCGTCGAGCGCTTGCCGCGTCAGTACCGCCAGGTGATGACGCTGCGCCTCGTTCATGGGCTGCAGCTGCAGCAGATCGCGACGAGCCTCGGTGTGCCGCTCGGCACCGTCAAGGTGCGGCTGCATCGCGGGCTCGGCTTGCTGCGGCGAGCGCTGCCGGCCGGGCTCGCGTCGTCGGTGGCGCTGCTAACGATCTCGGAGCGCGGGCTCGCCGCGGTTCGTCATGTCGTGGTCGCACATGCGGGAGCGCTGGGAGGATCGACTGCTGCCGCGGCGACAGCCGTGAGCGCACTGTTCGGAGGCTGGATCATGAAGAACGTTGCTGTTGGCGTTGCCGTCGGGGTTCTGTTGGCCGCTGGTTGGTTGGGTTTCAGTTCCTGGCGTGCGCCGCAGCCGCTGGATCCTGCTGACGCGGAGGATGCGGTCACAGCCGGCGCTGCGGAGATCGAACGCGAGGAGCCAGCGGCGCAACCGCGTCCGGCGACGGATGCGGTTCGAGACCACGCGCCTGTGCGACGCCGCCCTGAGGGGGCGGCGTTCGGAGCGCTTGCCGTGAAGGTCCTCTGGCGGTCCGATCGGTCGCCGGCGAAGGGCGTCGCGATCTCGCTGCGCTCCGTGCGGGCGCGCGCGACGATCACGGTCGGGCGCAGCGGCGAAGATGGAAGTGTCGAATTCTCGCGGCTCGATGCTGGCCAGTATCAGGTGACGTCTTCCCCGCTCGAAGGTAGCTACGACGTCGCGGTCGCGGCTGGCAAGACGGCACTGTGCGAAGTGCTCGTCGCCGACGAGCATCGGCTGCGGGTGCTCGTCGTCGACAACACCGAGACTCCCCGGTCGGGGGCCGCTGTCTGGGGCACCGACTTCATCGGCAACGAGGTCCCGCGCCGGCTCGGCGTGACCGACGCGGCCGGCGTTCTGAACTACCGTGGCCCCCGCCTCGACTCGGTCTGGGCCCGACAGCGGGGGCGCCAACCTAGCGCCCGCCACCTGCTCGATCCGGGTGACATCATCGGTGGCGCAACCGCGGAGGATACTGCGACGCTGGTGCTCGGTGGGGCCGGCTGCACGTTGTTGGGCCGTGTGGTTGACCCCGACGGTCGGGCGGTAGCGGAAGCTCGCGTAGCCATTGCCGTGGTCGACTCGTGGAGCAACAACAGCGACCCCAGTGAGCTGGTGCTGGTGACCGGAGCCGATGGTCACTTCGGCTGCGACGAACTGCCGGCTGGCGAACGCTTCGTCGCCGCGAGCCATCCCGGCTTCGCGCCCGCCGTGCAGAGAGTCACGACCAGTGCCGAGCCCGCTGTCGTCACATTGCCCTTGCAGGTCGGGGCATCGTTGACGGGGCGTGTCACCGACGCCAATGACGCGCCGGTAGCGGGCGTCAGCGTGCGCGCGTTCTCGTCGACGGCGTTGGTCGGGATCCGTGGTCCGTGGGGGAATCGGCCTGAGACCTACACCGATCTCGATGGTCGGTTCAGCTTGTCCGGGATTCCGGCCGGCACGACGCGGGGTGTCGTGATGCTGATGCCCCACATCGCCAAGAGCTTCACGCTCGCGGATGCCGAGACTCGGATCTGGGACGTGCGGCAGGCGCCCGAGGTTGCGCTGCACGGCACCGTGGTCGGACCCGAGGGTGAGCCGTTGGCGGGCTGGAGTGTGGAACTGATCGGCGGCGCCGGATTCCTCGATCACGCCATGCACCTCGGAAGTACGGACCCGGCGGGGAAGTTTCGGATCGGCGGTCTGCGGGATCGCAGCTACCAGGCTCGGGTGTTCGCGCCGATCGAAGCCCGAAAGGGTGTCCCGCCATCCGACCGTGGTTTCCCGCGGGTTGTGTTGACCGCGGTTCGCCCGTCACCCGATCCGCTCGAGATCAGGGTAGATCACGCCGCGATGGCCAACGGTGCGATCGAGGGTTCCGTCGTGTTGCCGGACGCGGCGTCGAGCGCGGTCACGATCTCGCTCACCAGCGTGACGACGGCCGGCACTTCGCGTCGGCAGCTCGAACCCGGCGAGACGTCGTTTCGTTTCGGTTCGTTGCCGGCCGGCGACTATCAGGTCACGTGCGAGATGCCCGAGCGCGGGCGCATCCAGTCACCGACCTTCACACTTCATGCCGGCCAGTCGTTCGTGCTGCAACCGTTCGAGCCGGGACTCCAGCGACCTGCCGAGATCGTTCTGAGGCACGCCGACGGCCGGCCGTGCGAGGCCGCGACTGTGATGCTGATGCCTGGGATGATCACGTGCAGCGAGGTCTCGCCAGGTCACTATCGATCTCGGCCGCTTTCTGCCGGAACGATGACGGCGTCGGTGTACGGGCCCGGGTTCGCGCCTACGCGCTTCTCGTTCTCGACGGCTGACTCCGCGGCGCGCACGATGGCTGCTGCCGCGACTGTCGAGGTCGAGTTGGAGCCCGCGATCCGACGCCAGCAATGGCGCAACCTTGCGATCGTTTCGGTGAAGGACGGTCAGGGCGTGGAGGTTCTCAGCGGCATCTTGAAGATCGCCGGCGAGGAGTCGTTCGTATGGCGTCTGGGACTGCCCCCCGGGGTCTACGACGTGAACGTGCGATGCAGCGACGGAGCTGCGGCGAAGAGGATCACGGTCGGTGGCACTGCAATGCAGGTGAAGATGCGGTTGCGGCAATGACTGCGGGAGCACGGCGCTGACCGGTATCATCGCGACCACGATGAACTTCGACGAAGACCAGCGCCGGGCGTTCCACGAACAGAATCGCCGTTCGTGGAATGCCGTGACCGCGGCGCACAACAGCCATAAGCGGGACCAGGCCGAGTTCCTGGCAGCCGGTGGCAGCACGTTGTTCTCCGACGAACTCGAGTTGCTGGGTGATGTCGCGGGCCTCGACCTCGTGCACTTGCAGTGCAACTGCGGTCAGGACTCGCTCGCGCTCGCCAAGCTGGGTGCGACGGTCACGGGCATAGACATCGGCGACGAGCCGATCCGGTTCGCGCGCGAGCTGTCGAAGGCCACCGGCATCGCAGCGACGTTTCATCGCGATGACGTGTTCGATTGGCTGGCCGGGACGGACGCGCGTTTCGACGTGGCGTTCGCGAGCTATGGCGTGATCGGCTGGCTGTGTGACCTCGAACGCTGGGCGCGCGGGGTCGCGCGGGTCCTGCGACCCGGCGGCCGGCTCGTGTTGCTCGAGTTCCACCCGCTCGTCTGGAGTTACGGCCCGGGCGGCGAACTCGTCGAGCCCTACTTCATCGACGGCGCGATCGACGAGAACGGGGTGAACGACTATGTCGGCCAAGAGCTGGCTCCCTCCGGGTTCGACGTCGGCGTTGAGGAGTTCGCGAACCCCGAGCGCTCGTTCGGTTTCCAGTGGACCATCGCGCGGACGATCCAGGCGATCATCGACTCTGGGCTGCGGCTCGAAGTCTTTCGGGAGTACCCCTACGCCAACGGCTGCGAGTTGTTCGACGGTATGTCGAAGGTCGAGGCACGCCGATTCGCCATGCCCGAAGGCAAGCCGTCGATGCCGCTGATGTTCGGACTGGTCGCGGGCCGAGCGCCCCGATGACTGGCGAGCGCGAAGACCACGATCGAGGGATGTGGTACCGGCAACGACCCCGCTGACCGGGCGGCCTGCTCGGCCAGCACGGCGGCGGCCACGGCGATACCATGCACGCGCTGCCTCGGCCCGGTGCCGGACAGCGAAGGAACGCCATGCCTGCCCGAATCGTGACCTTGTTGCTGTTGCTGGCCATCGCCGTGCTGGCGTGGTTGCTATGGCTGGAGGCCGAGTTCGTTGGTCCCCAGTTGCCAGCTGGCGGTGCGGTTGATGGGCAGCGCGGCGAGGCTGCCCCGAGCGTGTCTGGCGGCTCGGTCGAGTCGTCCGATCCCGTGGCGGATGCGGCAGCGGAGACTGGCGAGCTCCAGCGCACCGAAGCGGCGGCTGTCGACGGGTTCGTCATTCGCGGCCGTACCGTCAAGGCGTCCAACCAGCCGCTCGGTTCGGCCTTGGTGCGCGCGCGCGCTTTCGCGGGCACGTCGCGCAGCGAGACGCCGCTGCTCGATGTGACCCTGACCAGCGATCCGGATGGACGCTTCGCGTGGCCCATCGATCCACCGAACCAGATGACGTTCCTCGACCTTCGCGGCACCGGTGATCGCGTTCGCACCTACGCCGAGACGTTCGTGCTCGCGCCGGGAGATCCCGCGCCCGAGCCGTTCGACCTGTGGATCGTGCCGTTGACCGCGAAGGTGACGGGCGTCGTTCTGGATCCCGAGGAGCGTCCCATCGCCGGTGCCCGCGTCGGGTTGTCGGCGCGGGGCTCGGGTGTGATCGTCGACCGTGATGGGCGTTTCGAGTTGGCGGTGCCGCGGGAGGCTCAGGCACGGATCTGTGCCACTGCGGCCGGATTCGTGCTGCAGCGAGTGCGAGTCGCGATCGATCCGGATACCGGTACGGGCACGACGGAGGTCCGGATGCGGCGGGCGAACCGCATCCGGGGGCGGGTCACCGACCCCGATGGCCGGCCGGTTGCGGGCGCGATGGTGCGCACGTTCCACACGATTTTCACGACCGGTTGCGAGACCGACGCGGACGGCCGTTTCTTGCTCGACAACCTCGATCCCAGCCTCAAGGACCATTCGTTGTTCGCGCGCAAGCAGGGCTACGTCGAGGCCAAGGCCCAGGTCGCGATGTCCGCGACCGAAGCCGAGCAGGATCTCGTGCTCGGCTTCGGCGTCGAGGTGCGGGGAACGGTCGTCGGACCATCGGGCCAGCCGCTCGCGGCGGCGTCGGTGTTCCTCGGCTTCTCGCCGAGTGCCTACGATCGGCTCGACGCGACGACCGGTCTCGACGGCCAGTTCGTGTTTCCCTGTGTGGCCCCCGGCGAGCACACGATCAACGCCGAGCGGCGGGGGTTCGCGGGGTTACGCCAGCAGATCGAGGTTCCAAAGCCGCCGGCTGCACCGGTGATCGTGCCGTTGCAGCTGGAAGTCGGTCACCATGTCGGTGGTCGCGCAGTCGATGCGAACGGCAAGCCGGTCGCGGGGGTGTCGATTGCGCCGCGGCTCGACCGCGAATACCTCGACGGAATCCGCGCGAAGACCGACGACGAAGGGCGCTTCCGCCTCGAAGGGTTGCCGGCCAAGGGGCTCGACCTCGAGTTCTACGGCAACGGGATCTTGCGCCACAACCACCCGGTCGAACGGGTCGACGTAGACGATCTCGAGGTGCGACTGGAGCGCCACGGTTACCTGGCCGGCACGGTCGTCGACGGCAACACGGGTGAGCCGATCCGCGAGTTCAGTATCCGATTCGGCCAGCCTCGCTTGCACGGCGACGAGCGTAGCATCGGTGGCTACAGCGCCGTATGGGTGCGCGGCGGCAAGACATTCCACGATGACAACGGCGAGTTCCGAATCGACGAAGAGGTCAAGATCGGTGCGGTCGCGGCCCTCGAGGTCACCGCCGACGGCTACGGGGCAACGATCGACGATCACGTGGTGGCGGAGCGTGACCCGGACCCGAAGCAACGGGTGATTCGGTTGTTCCCCGGCATCGCGATCGAAGGACTCACGCTCGATCGCAGCACCGGTGATCCGATCGCGGGCGTGCAGCTGAAGGCGTTCTCGCAAGGCCGCCCGCTCAGGCCCCATCAGCCCAATGATGATGTCGGTCGGCCGATCGCCACCAGCGACGCAGCTGGCCGATTCCGCCTCCAGAATGTCGGCGTCGGCAAGATCTCGATCGCGGTGAGCCACACGGATTGGCTGTCGACCACGCACGGCCCGATCGACGTCGCGCCCGGAGCCACCGTGCCTCTACAGGAGATCCGGCTCGATCGTGGCTTCGAGGTGATCGTCCGCGTGCGCGGATCGGACGGGCAGCCGATGGTCGGGGCGAAGGTCGGCCTGCCCCGCCTGGGCCCCTCGGCCCTCGTCCCGAGCGACCCAGAGGGCGTCGCCCGCCTCAGGCGCGTAGCGCCGGGCAAGCAGCGAATGACCGTGTGGGTGCCGGGCGGCGTGACGTTCTTTCGCTCGGTCATTGTCGAGCGCGACGCGCAGGAGGTCGAGTTCGTTGCGAGTAACGGGAACGCCACGCTCGTGGTCTTCGTCGATGCCGAGGTCGCGATGCCCGCGCACACGCAGCTCTACATCACGTCACGCGGGGGCGGTTCGTCCGACCAGATGATCACACCGTTGAAAGCGGGGCGAAACGTCATCGAACACCTGCCGGCCGCCGACTTGCAGTTGCAGGTGTTCGGGCAAGGGAGCGTGCAGGGCGATGGCAGAGTGACGACCGTTGCCGGCGGCACGGTCGAGACGCAGCTGCAGGTGCGCGCCGTGCAACGGCGTTGACGTAGTCCGAGCCGGGCCGCCTCGTGGCGGAGTCCGCTGCATCACCGAAACTCACACCCCGAACAGGCGCCGGCAGTTCTCGCGCACCGCCGTCGCCATCTCCTCGGCCGCGATGTCGCGCGCGGCTGCCATCGCCGCGATGCCGCGGGTCACGTTGGCCGGCTCGTTGCGGGCGTTCCGGTCGGGCCCCATGTAGGGGCAGTCGGTCTCGGTGAGCAGCCGGTCGAGCGGCAGGGTGCGCGCCATCTGCTGGAAGCTGTCGGCCCGTTCGACGACCGGGGGGATGCTCAGGTAGTAGCCGGCCTCCGCGATTCGTCGGGCCAGCTTGAGTTTGCCGCCGAAGCAGTGGAAGTCGGCCTTCGTCACGCCAAGGTCCTGGAGGATCTCGAACGTGCGCAGTTCCGCTTTGCGGGAGTGCAGGATGACCGGTTTGTCGTGCTTCTTCGCCACCTCGCAGAGGCGGCTGAGGACGCGCTCCTGCTCCTCCGCCTGATCAGTGACCCAGTACTGGTCCAAGCCGCACTCTCCGACCGCGGTCAGGCGGTCCGCGTGGGCGTCGATCCAGTCGATTTCGGCGTCCACGTCGAACGGGGTGGGCGGTTTGAAGTCATAGGTCCAGTTCGATCGATCGATGTGGCCCGCGATCGCGTCGACGGGATAGATGCCGCAGGCCGCGTGCACGTGCGGGTGCTGTTCGGCCAGGCGCAGGACCTCGCGGTTCGAGTTCGGCTCGAGCCCGTTGACGATGACAGCCTCGAGTCCAGTGTCCGCGGCACGGCGGATGACCTCGTCACGGTCCGGTGCGAAGGCTTCGTGGGTGAGGTGGGCGTGGACGTCCACGTACGTCGGCATGTGCGTAAGCGTAGGTGCCATCGCAGGGCGAGTCGCGTCTTTGCCGGCACTGAGCCACTGGGAGGAGCAAGGCGGCGCGGCGTATCGAACCGGGGGCGGCGGTGGGATTTCCCACCTTTTCCTGCATTGTCCGACCCGACTCGGGGATCTGGAAGGTCACCTTTCCCGAGGATGGCCCGTTCGTGGGTCGAATCATGCCGATTCCCAGTGAGACAGAACTGCTGCAGCACCGTGCGTTCGTGCGCGGACTGGCCCAGCACCTGCTCGGGGACGCCGAAGTAGCCGAGGATGTGGCGCAGGACGCGCTGCTGACCGCGATCGAGCGCCCGCCGCGAGACGGATCCAGGCTCAAGTCGTGGCTGGGCACGGTGACGCGTCGACTGGCGTTTCGGCACCTGCGTGACCGTGATCGTCGGCGTCGCAAGCTCGACTCCATGTCGGCACCAGGCACGCCGGAGCCGCCGGATTCGATCGCCGGGCGACGTGCGGTTCTAGGTCAGGTCACGGCCGCCGTGCAGGGGCTCGACGACGTCTACCTGGAGGTCGTGCTGTTGCGGTACTTCGAGGGCCTGACGCCCAGCGAAATTGCGCAGCGCCTCGACGCGCCGCTTGCCACGGTGAGCAGCCGGCTACAACGCGCTCTCGTGAAGCTGCGCGGGCGCCTCGATGACGCGGCTGGTGCGCGTTGGCGTGCCAGTCTGGCTGCGGTCGTCGGTCTACCGCCGTCCTTGGGCAAGGTGAGTACCGCTTCTCCCAACGCCAAACTCCTGTGGAGTCTGACCATGACCCAAGCATCCGCGGCCACTGCAGTGGCCACTGCCGCCATCGCGCTCGCCTGCGTTGGCTACCTCTTCTTTTCGAGCTTTTCGGTGGACGCTCCGCAAGCGGACGCGGCGGGGCCGGTTGCTGACGTCAGCGAATCACGGCAGGCAACGGGCTCGAGTGACGCGGCCTCGGCCGGATCGTTGGTCCGCGATTCCGTTACCGCAGACGCGGCGCCGGGGCCGGTCAGGATCCGACTCGTGGCCACGTTGCAATGGCAGGACGGCAGTCCTGCGCGGGCGGGAAAGGCGATCCTGCGAGGTGTCGGTGGAGCGACGACCGAACCGGTCGTCGTGAGCGAGGATCGGACCGTCGTCGAGTTCTCCAACGTTCTACCGGGACGATATGATCTGCGTATCGCCGGTTCGTCGCTCGAGCATCCGGTGCAGCTCGCGACGGGCCCGGTCGAGCGGCGAACGATCGAGCTGTTGCCGGTAACGGAGTTTCGTGGCCGGGTGCGTACGATCGCCGGCGTGCCCATTGCGGGAGCCTGGGTCGTAGGCGATGGCGGCCAGGTCCTCGCCGTCTCGAATGGGCTCGGCGCGTTCCGTGTCCGGAGTCTGGGCCGGTTCAACACTTTCGCGTGTCGGGCGCAGGGCTACGAGGCATCTGACTACCGGCCCTGCCCCGCTTCGGGCGAGGAGGCTGACGTCGTCCTTTCGCCCGGCGGCGCCATGCTCGAGGGTTGGGTCGAGGACCCGGATGGCGAGCCGGTGGCTTTCACGACCGTGATGATCGGCCAGCCCTTCTCCGGAGACTACGTCGTCACTGCCGCCGCCAAACGCGTCGACCAGAGCGATCGGGTGCGCGTGCAGACGAACGCGGACGGCTACTTCTTCGCCGTTGGCCTGCGGCCCGGGCAGGTGCCGTTGCGCGTGCCGCGGAACGGTCACGTGTGGTCGGACTGGAACCAGCGGCTCGAGCTCGCGGCGGGGGCGACAGAGGTCGTTCGGATCCGACTCCAGCGGCCTTGTTCGATCACCGGTGTGGTGAGCGATCGCACGGGTGCGCCGGTCGCGCGCGCAGATGTCGAGGTCCGCTGGGGCAAGGAGATCGACCAGTGGGATCGGACCTACGCCGACGAAGACGGGCGATTCCGACTGCAGGGCCTGCCGCCTGGCCCCGTCGTCCTGACGGCGAAGGCTCGGTCGAATGGTCGTTGTCGCGAACGCATCCTCTTGCAACCCGGCCGGGATGCGGAGTGGCGGCCGTTCCTTCATCGCGGCACCGTTGGCCGCATCGTCGACGCCCAGGGGCAACCGGTGGGCGGGGTGAACGTCCTAGCCGAGGGTTCGTCCTTCAAGGCCAGCGTGGTGGCGGATCAAGACGGTGAGTTCGCGATCGGCGACTGCCCGGACTCGTTGACCTCACTGTACGTGATCGCGGGACAGGAGCGCGTTCTCGGCCACTGGTCGAATGTCGACGTGCACCAGGACGGACTGTTCTTGCGCCTGGCCCCGAACGCGGGTCTGCCGTGCACGATCACGGTTCGCGTGCTGGGACCCGACGGCCGCCCCGCCGAGGATGCGAGGCTGTCGCTCGGTGAGCCCGGCGAGCCGGCTCGTATCGGCAGCGGGCCGCCGGACGACGAGGGCTGGATTCGCCTCAGCGGCCCGATCTATGGCGTGCGGTTCGAGGCGAAGATCCGGTCCGAACTGCTCGGCAGGGTCAGCCTGGGCGTCCGCGCGCCGAATGCCGACGGGTTGATCGACTTCGGAACCGTGCGCATGCAGCAGCCCGGTCGCCTGGCCCTCGAGGTTCGGCCCGAAAAGCTCCGCGCGGAGGTCGAGCGTTTCGTCATCGAGACTCTCGACGGTGTCGCGATCGTCGGCGGCACCGGGGTGCCGGTTTCGGGATTGCGCCTGGCGCCAGGCGACTATCGCGTGAGGTTGATCGGCGGCGAACTCTCGCCGACTGCGATCGAAGTCTCGATCGAACGTGGCGAAGTGACGAGCGAGACTGTCGAGCTCACGGCGTCGGCGCAAGGCGGCCGGGGTCGTTAGTAGAGCGAGCCGGCCGCTGCGCCCGGCGCCAGCGCATCGCAGGCTGCAGTCCCGAACGTGACTTACCGCCCGAGCGTTCGGTAGCTCTGGCGGGCTTGGTTTCCCTTGGCGGTTCGGAGCTGCTGCCCGACGCTTTCTTCTTGGTGTTCGCAGGCTTGCGGTACGGATTCTTGCCGTCGCGAAGCTCCAGCGGGATCTCCAGCACCTGAGTACCGAACGCGAATCGGAAGAGCGCCGCGTTGGGTTGGTCGGTCGGTTCGATGCTGAGGAACAGGCGCTTACGTAGCTGCGGAGTCGCTCGCGCGTGCATGTGCCAGTTGATTGGGATAGGGCCTTCGCCGCCCTGCTTGCGCAGGTTGAGTTCCCAGCACTGGTCACGGTTGATCGTGAAGTAGAGGTCGTAGGTTCCCGGCGGGATCAGATTGCCACAGGCCACGACGTGGTTGGTCGTGGCTACCGTGCCGATCGGTTTTTGGGCTGCGAGTCGATTGAACGCGGCATGCTCGCTCTTGCGTCCGGGCAGCAGCCGCCAATACCCCTTCCCGTAGGCGATTGCGGTGTAGCGGAGCTCGAGCATCGAGTCCGCCGCGAAGTCGATCCTGGTCGACATTCGCGGTGCGTTTTCGTTGATCGTGCCCGTCAGCTGGGCCGTCGCGGCCGCCGGGAACGCTGCCATGACCAGCGACGCGATCAGCGCGCTCATGGATGACGAAGCCACGTTCATGATGCTCGAGTCTATCAGACGTCGCCCGTGTGACGTCTTCACCGCCTGATCTCGCCGGCATGCGGCGGGTGCCATGGCCGCACGTCGATGCGGCCGTCGGCTGCTACCTTCACCCGGTAGCGTTGCGGCCAGTTGTGGTGCTTGTAGAGATTGGCGTGATGGATACTGACGACATGCTCGTCGGCGGTCGGTGAGAACCCGTCGCCTCTTGCCGTCAGCGTCTTGCTCGCCGCGTCGAACGTTACAGCCAGGCGTCGACCGTCACAGGTCACCGTCATCGTCGAGGACAGGACGCGCTGCCGGTCGCTACCCCACCAGCCTGGCAGCCCGTCGTCGAGCACCGTCGTGATCGCCATCCGCCCGTCCGTCCGCTCGACGGTCGGGGTGGACTGGGTTGGACGGCCGCCGTAGGCGTACTCGACGAGTCCCAGGTAGATCGCGTAAGCCTCGCGCAGGTTGTGGAGCCCGTCCCGAAGGCGTTGCTCCTCTTGAGGGTGCGTGAAGAACGAAGACTCCAACAGGATCGCGGGCACCCGCGCATGCCGCAGCACGGCGAAGCCGTTCCGATACATCTGCTGGTCGCTCATCAGCACCGAGGTGATGCCGGTACCCGAGTTGCGCAGCTCGGCGCCGATGCGGTGGCCGACCGCACGGGCCGCGTCGAGCGCGACCTCCGACCAGTCCGCTTCGCCGTGGAACCAGATGCTCGGGTAGTTCGCGGTTGGTTTGCCGGCGGCATTGTGATGCAGGCTGATGAACAGGTCCGCACCGATCCCGCCGTTGGGTCGCCTGGCGTTGTTGGCGATCTCGGCCCGGCGTCGGTGGGTGTCTTTCAGCCGGTCGTTGGCTGCCGCACTGGTCTCGCCCTCGCGGGTCAGCAGTACCTCGGCGCCGGCGTCCTCGAGCAACCGACGCAGCAGCTTTGCCACGCGCAAGTTCATCTCCGCTTCTCGCACACCCGTCGGGCCGCGCTTGTAGCCCGCGACGTCGGCTTTGCCGCCGTGCCCGGGGTCCAGAACGATGACCCAGTCGGCAAGATACTTCTCCGCCGGATGCCGCGGCACGCGGAGCGGTCGGCCGTGATCTTCCCACGCGTGGGAATCGCGCCCTGCGAGCAGCGACATCGCGGTGTCGAGGTCGGCAGGTTGCCACCCTTCGGCGGTCACGTCGCGCAGGTTGGTCGCGGGGTCGGGCGACGGCTGCGGGGGGCAGGAACAGGCGCCGAGCAAGGTGGCGGCAAGCAACGTGAACCAGGTGTGGTGGCCGTTGGTGTGCATGGCATTGGATAGTATGAACGACGCGGTCGCCTCGATGCCGTGGATTGCGGGCCGGTTTCGCGACGTTCGATGGACGGACACGATGACTTTCGACGAGCAGAAGCACTACGACAGTTGCCGGGACAGCGCGCATGGCCTCGCGACCAGGTTCCTGAACCTGCTCTTTCAGTATGTGTCGTTCAGCGTGGCGTCGCTGACGGCAATCGGCTTGCTGCACAACCGCGTACATCCGTCCGTGGCCATCGCGATCGGCACCATATCGATCGCCACGTGCATCTACTTCCGGACGATCGTCCTGCGTTACTACGCGGCCGCGCGCGCGAGCATTTCGTTGTGTATCAAGCTCGAGAAAGACCTCTTCGGCAAGGAGGCCGATCAGCGTGGTGTGTTCAGTGCAATCAGTGCAGGCGGGGGTCGCTTCTACACGTCGACCCGCATCAAGAACACGATCGGAGTCGTTCTCGTCCTTCCAGAGTTCGCCTTCATCGCCGTCGTGGTCGTGCTGGTGTACCTGGCGTTCCAGTCGGGTTGGAGCGGTGCGGGGTAGATGGGCCCTTTATCGTTCCAGGGCGTAGCCGGTATCCCGTGCCGGCAGCACGACCTGGTTCTCCCTGGCGTAGTCGTGCCAGTGGGCGAGCAGCTCGCGGAGCTTGGCCGGCTGTTCTGCCGCGAGGTCTCGGCTCTCGGCGGGGTCGGCCTCGAGGTCGTAGAGTTCCCAGCGCCCGGAGCCGTACGGCGGCCAGATCCACGCGATCTTGAATCGCCCCTTCTGGATCGCGCGGCGGCCGAAGAGTTCCCAGCCGACCACGTGCTCGGGCTCCGGAGTCGGTGTGAGCATCATGTGGCTTCGCGGCGCATCCCTGCCACTCGCGAGGTGTATCGCCATCGGCCAGAAGTCGCGTGCGGTCACCGCAGCGTCCGAGCGACCGGGCTCGACGGTCCCGGGCCACGACACGATCGCGGGCACCCGAACGCCGCCCTGCGTCGGGAACGCTTTGAACAATCGAAACGGCGCCACGGCCGCGCGCGCCCAGCCTGGACTCAGCCAGCAGTAAGAGCCCGGGTGCCCGAGGTTCTCGAGGCGGTTGTCGAATCGGCGCTTCACGTATTCACCGATGCCTGCGAGGTTGCCGACCGGATTGCCCTCAGGGCCGTTGTCGCTGCAGAACACGATGAGGGTCCGTTCGAGCTCACCGGCGGCGCGCAGCGCGGCGAGCAGGCGCCCAACGTTGTGGTCGAGGTTCTCGACCATCGCGGCGTAGATTTCC
The DNA here is from genome assembly GCA_024743115.1 of bacterium. Classification (GTDB taxonomy): domain Bacteria; phylum Planctomycetota; class UBA1135; order UBA1135; family UBA2386; genus JAGQRA01. The sequence goes on from JANSXC010000021.1 coordinate 15,773, forward strand.
ATCGATCTGGACTCGCGGCGTTGCTCCTCCGGCGACAGGGAAGACCACGCCGGCGCGAGCGGATAGCGCGGGGGCGTGGGATGTGCTGGCGAGGTGACGCCCGCGGCGATCGCGCCTTGCAGTCGTCGCGAACGGAGTGCGTCGTAGCCGTCGTCGTAGCGGCCGCCGACCTTCGCGAGCCACTCGCGCGGTGCGTGCAGCGGCCAATGGGGCGCGGTGTAGGCGGCATAGGCGAAGACTGGCTTGCCGGTGTGTCGCGCTTCTGCGAAGTAGCCGATCAGCTTGTCGGTGTAGGCATCGGAGGAATAGAAGTCGTCGGGCAGTTCGACTGGCCGACCGTCCTCGAGATACGGCGCTTTGCCGGGCGCTTCCACGAGCTTGAATGCGTCGGCGAAATGGCTGGCGCCCCCGGGCAGCAACGCGAACGAACGCTCGAACCCGCGCGCGTGCGGCGTGACCTCGGGCGCCGTGCCCAGATGCCACTTCCCTGCCATGCACGTGAAGTAGCCAGCCGCCTGCAGTCGTCGTGCGATCGTGTCGTCCGACGTCATGACGCCCTCGTAGCCTGGAGCGCCGGACTGGCGTTCGTCTTGTTCGCCGCTCATCGTGCCGAGCCCGACGCGATGCGGGTCCTTGCCCGTCATCAGCATCGCGCGTGTTGGCGAGCACGCTGGCGCGACGAGGAAGTTCGTCAGCAGCATCCCGGATCGCGCAAGGCGATCGAGGTTGGGCGTGTTGATCTCGCTGCCGAAGATGCCGAGGTCGGTGTAGCCGAGGTCGTCGGCGACGATGAGCAGGATGTTGGGCCGGGTCGCCGAGTCGCGTGGCGTGTGCGGCGCCGCGCAACCTGACAGAACGGGTAGCAGCGCGGCGGCCGAGGCGAGGATCTTCTGCATGCCCGGCATCCTACTCCGGGCCCGGCCCGCCGTTCTCAGCCCGCGTAGGGCACGGACGAGTGGTGCAGGACGATCTTGGCGTTGCCGGCGCCGTTCAGGGCGTACCCGAACGTGTACTCGACCTTGACCTCTTCTCCTTCCGGGTTGGTGAAGAAGTAGTTGCCCATCGCCATGGCCGTGTTGCCGTTCGTGTAGACGTTGTGGTTCTCCCAGCGGACCGCGGTCCACCCCTTGATGGCGAAGCCGCCGTCCTCGGGGCAGACACCGTTGGTCGCGACGAAGTAGGACAGCGCCTCGTCGAACGTGCCGCGGAACTGGACCTTGGCCGCAAGCGTTGGTTTGAACAACACCGGTCCCGACTCGTAGGAGTACAAGTTGTTGATGTGGTCGCGGGCCGCCTGTTCGAAGTCCCCGCCGTTCTTGTGCGTTGTCGCGATGTGAACGATGCCTTCACCCCAGGCCTGCTGGGCGGCGAGAACTTGATCCTTGGTGATCTCACTCATGACTGATTCTCCGGTTCTGTCGACTGGTCGGATGGCACGTGCGGCCGCAGGACGCCTGTGGCTGACGCGTGGCGCGCTGTTCTTACCCCGCCACGAATCGCGCCGCAACGCGAACTGCTGCGTTACTCGGCCGCCGCGTAACGCGCCTTGATGCGCGGCACGAGGTACTCCGCAAACGCGGTCTCGAGGTCGTGCTTCGGCGCGAAACCGAAGTCTTCGCGGGCTGGCGAATCGTCGACGTCGGCCGGCCACGAGTCGACGATCGCCTGGCGCTGCTCGTCGGGATCGAACGTGATGTCGGCGTTCGGGAAGTGCTGGCGCACGATTTCGGCGAACTCGGCCGCGGTCGGGCTGAACGCCGTCAGGTTGTAGATCGGACAGCGCAGTTGATCGCGGTCCGCGGTGGCGAGCGCGAGCGTTGCGCTCACGGCGTCGGGCATCGTGAGGAACGGGATGCGCGTCGCCTCGCGCACGAAGCATGCGTAGGGCTCACCTTTGGCTGCCGAGTGCAGCATCTCGGGACCGTAGTCGCTCGTGCCGCCCGATGGCACGGTGTCGGCGCTGATCAGGCCCGGGTAACGCACGCAACGGAAGTCGACGAGGTCCGGCACCCGGTCCTTCGCGAGTTGGCGATAGTGCTGCATGTAGTAGCGGCCCAGGTGTTCGCAGGCGAGTTTGTTGCAGCCGTACATCGTCGTCGGCATCACGAAGTGGTCCCAGCGCACCTTGGGGTGTCGGGCCTTGGTCTCGAGGTCGGGCATGCCGAACGCGGCGATCGAACTCGGGAACACGAACTTCACCGGCACTCCGTGGCTGCGGGCCTGTTCGGCCGCGAGACGCAACAGTCCGAGCGTGCCGCCGACGTTGACGTCGTGCGCGGTCTCGGGAGTGAACTCGGCGCGCGTCGAGAGCAGGGCGGCTAGATGGTAGATCTCGCGCACCTCGTACATCGCTAGCAATCGACCGAGCAGCATCGCATCGCAGATGTCACCGACGACGGTCTGCATGCACATCGCGCGGATCTCAGCGTCGAGCTCACGGAGATCGATCGCGACGATGTTGCGTGCGCCGCGTTCGTAGAGGCCGCGGATCATGCCGTGGCCGACTTCACCGCCGGCGCCGGTGATCAGGATCGCGTCCGCGCGCCGGCCGCCGGGAGAAACGGTCGATTGGTCCATGCGCTGATCGTCGCGAATGGGGCGCAAAGTAGCTACAGGCAGTCCGCCTCCGGGCGTGGACCTTGCGGTGGGGACCCGCCCGGCGTGGCCGACCGGCCGCAAGCAGTGCGATCCGCGTACGGCCTGCGACAATAGACTCCCGACTGCCTCGCGGACCTAGGACGAGGATTCGACCCCCAACGGTAGCCGCGGCGGGGCCTCGGGTCGGGGGCAGGTTTCGCGCCCCGGGTCGGGCAGCAATCGCCCCTGAAGCCACCGGTGTCGAAAACTGACGAAATCGTGTCGCACTCTCCGCGGCTCGAGACCAGAGCGGGTAGAGCCCAATGGACGAGACTCCTGCAGAAGATCGCGCGTTCGAGCGCTTCCGAACCGATGGCGATGGTGCCGCGCTCGCCGAGCTGTTCGATCGCACCGCGCCCGCGTTACTCGCGATGGCGCGCACGACGATCGCCGACGGGCATCTCGCGGAGGATCTGGTTCAACAGACGTTTGTCGCAGCGATCGAGGCTCGTGCAGACTGGAACGCGGAACTCCGCGTGCTCCCGTGGTTGATGGGCGTGCTCGCCAACCGCGCCCGCAACCTGCGCCGCCGCGAGCAGCGTCGAAGCCACGAACGGCTCGATGACGGCGAGTTCGAGGCTTCGTTCTCCGGCTCCGATCCGCACCAGGCTGCCGCCGATCACGAGATCGATCGGGTGATGCGCGATGCGATCGATGAGCTGCCGGAGCCGTATGGCGCGGTCCTCGACATGCATCTTCGTCACGGGCTGACGGCGGCCGAGATCGCCCGCAGCCTGCGTCGGCCGGCCGGCACGGTGCGCACGCAGATCGTGCGCGGCTCGCGCATGCTGCGCGCGGCCATGCCGGCCGGCTTCGCCGCTGCTGGTGTCACGCTTGCGTTGGCCGGTGACGCACTCGCCGCCATGCGTGCCCGCGTGCTCGACTACGCGCGCGAGGCCTCTGCCCTCGCGGTCCGCGCGGCTGGCGGCGGCGCTGCCGTCGCGGCCCTCCCTCTGATTCTCATGCCCAAGTTCTTTCTCATCGTTACCGCGGCCGTTGTTGCCGCGCTCTCCTTCGCTCTTGCCTGGAGTCCGTGGGACCCAGAGCCCCCTCGGCCCGCCGAGCCATCCATCGTGACCTCGGCCGGCAGCGGGCAACCGTCCGCGACCGAAGATGGCGCGGTCGTGCAGTCGCACGAGCGCACCGCGGGCACGCGGTCGGAGCCGGTAGCGGCGCCGACGCAACTGCTCGTCCGGGTGCTGCAGGAGTGGGACGGCGCGCCGGCCAACCTCGTCGGGGTGCGAGTTCGCGGCTCCGACGAAGGTGTCACCGACCATGCCACGGGCACGGACGGCGTGGCAATCTGCGGCGACCCTGCGGCTGTTGCGCAGGTCGAGCTGCCGGACTTCGACATGACTGCACCGGTGCCCGAGTTCGATGGCGGGCGCGCAGAGCTGGAGTTTCGCGTGCCGCCAAGGCTCGAGGTCGAGGTTCGGGTCGTCGACCTGGCCGGCAAGCCCGTGGCCAATGCCGAACTCGCCTCTTTCCGCGGTGGAGCGTTCGAGTCGGAACGAATCGTCCTCGGCACGACGGATGCCGCTGGGCGCGCGCGGCTGCGCACGGCGCAGGGTTTTCTGTCGTTGCGCGCCGAGGCAACCGGGCAGCTGCCGAGTAGCGCGCGGCTGTTGACGGCCCGCCGCGCCCCACGCGGTGTCGTCACACTGCAGCTCGGTGATCCGACCGGGTTGGTTCGTGTGCGGGTAAGCGAACCCGGGGGCGCGCCGGCCGCGGACGCGCTCGTGCAGGTGTTCTTGCTCGAACGGCAACGAATGCGGCCGCTGTGGGCCCGCACTGGTCAGGACGGCATCGCGCTGGTCGGTCTGCCCGAAGAGCGCGTCGTCGTCTTCGTCGCCGCGCGTGATGAAGCGAGCGCGAGATACGCGGTCGTCGAGCTGCCCAGTGCGGCGCGGGCCGCCACTCTTTCGATCGAGCTGCAGCAGGCTGCCCGCATCCGCGGAGTCGTGCGCGACATCGCTGGTTCGCCCGTGGCTGGCGTCGAGGTCCGGGCGTCGTGGCGCGATGCCCGGCTGCCGAGCCCGCTCATCCGTTCGTGGAGCGCGACCGCGAAGACTGCGCCGAACGGCGCCTACGTGATTGGTGATCTCGTGCCGGGTGGGGTGCACGCAGAGGTCGCGAACAGCGGGCGCGATGCCACGACCGATCTCGAGGTCGCCGTCGGACAGGTCGGCGAGTGGAACCCCGTCGTGCCGGTGCCGGCGACCTGGCGCTTGACCCTGGTGGATCCCGAGGGCGACCCGCTTGCGGGCTGGTTCGTCGAGTTGGCGAGCGACTCGCCCGACCTTGGCGCTCCGCAAGCGGTCACGGACGCGCGCGGCGAAGTCGTGTTCCCGGGGCTGGTAGCTCCGACCGTGCGAGTCTCCGCGACCGCGCCCTTGCCGGCGGGGAGCGGGGCGACGTTCGATGTCACGGCCGCTAGCCGTTGGGATGGCGTTTCGACGGCCGTGACGGGCCGGCTCGCGGTGCCTGAAGGCGCCATGCCCAACGCTCGGTTGACCGGCGTCGTGATCGGCAGTGACGGGATGCCGGACGGGAAGGCCCGGGTGCGCGTGTTGCGTCGCGCTGACGAATCGGTCCGCACTGTCGAACTCGACTGCGACGCGGCTGGACGGTTCGAGTACGGGCCGACGGTGCCGGGCACGGTCACCCTCGTCGCGGTCGCCGGTGGTGACTCGGCGCTTCGCAGTGACCTGAGACTGGAGCGGGGTCGGTCCCTCGACCTCGGCCGGGTGTTCGTCGGTGCCAGTTCCACAGTGGCGGTGTCGCTGCGCCTTGCCTTGCAATCGCCAACCGTCGAGCTGCGGCTGGGCGAGGGCCGCGAAGTCGTACCGCTGGAGCGTGGCGAGGATGCTCGTTGGCGCACTCGGGCGGCGGTGCCGCCTGGCCACTATGTGCTCGTCGTGCGGGACGGAGGAGCGGTCGTACGCGAGCAGTCGTTTTCACTCGAATCCGGCAAGGATGCCGTGATCGAGGTTCGCTAGCGGATGGCTGGCGGCGGCGTGACTCGACCGGCGCGCTACCGCTTGACCGGGATCTCGACCAGCGACCCCTTCTCGTTCTTCAACAGATCGAGTGCCACCTCGAACCGGCCCTCGAATCGGTGCCCGGTCGCACTCTTCGCCGTCGCGCGGTACGAGCCGGGAACGAAGGTATGGCGCAGGTTCCACTTGCCCTGCCAACTCTTCACTTCGCGATCGACAACGACTTCGTCGTTGTCGCCCTTGATCGTGACCTTCAGCAGTGCGTCGGGCAGTGCGGGTTGGTCTGGCGTGGGGATGAATCGCACGATGCGCTTGCGGCCGACGCGCACCGGCCAGTCGAGCCGCAGCGGGACACCGGCGAGCAGCTCGAACGGCACGGGGTCGGTCGCGATCTGTTCCTCGTAGTGGGGGTGAAGCAGGTACTTGCCGGGCGGCAGGTAGTTGAACACCAGCATGCCGTCCTCGACGCGCTGCTCCGGCTGTGGCCAGATCGAACGGCCGGCAGGGGTGCGCACGGACGCGCGCGGCAGCGGCCCGAGCCATTCCGTGTCGGCGGGAAAGACCGGCCGGACGCGGAGCTCGACCGCGCGCTGCAACACGATGTCGCCGACGTCGGTCTTGGCGGCTCGGATCTCGAGTTCGAGGCGCTGGCTGCCGTAGCCGGGCGCCGCGATGCCGAACGTCCGCTTTCCGTGTCGCAGGTCCGTGATGCGGAGGATGCCGCCGGTGCACTCGCGTGGCTTGCTGCCGAAGTCGGTAGATTGAACCGTGGCGCCCTTCACCGGACGGCCGCGGGTATCGACGACACGCCCCGTCAGCACCGATCGCGGTAACATGCCGACCGGAACCACGATGTCGAGGTCGTCCGTGCCGACCCGGATGTTGCGTTTCCGGATCAGGTCTCTCGGCGTCATGCTCCTGGCGTTGGTCGCGACCTGCACGGTCTGATTCAGTTCGCCCCAGATCTCGAAGCTGCCGTCGGTAGCCGTCCTGGAGTCGAACGCGAGTGCCAGTGTGCGCTGCAAGTCCTGCTCGTTCGTGTTGTCCGGGACCGCGACGATTCGCCAGCCCGCGACCGGTTCGCCCTGCTCGTCGACCAGTCTGCCGCGCACGATGAGGTGTTCGTCGATGACGATGTCGACGGCGGCTGGACCGGTCAGTGGAGCGTCGCTGCGGCGCTCGGCGAGCAGCTGCCGATCGCGCTTGACCTCGATGTGATAGCCCGCGCGCGGCGCTGCAAACGTGAACACACCGTTCTTGTCGGTGATGCTGCCGCCGCCGACGAGTGTGCCCTGCGGATCGCGGCCGTAGACGAGCAGTCCTCCGATCGGAGTGCCGTCGGGTCGCGTCGTGCGGACATTGATCGGTACCGAGCGGCGCATCTCGAGGCGTGTCGTCGTGGCTTCGAATGCGCGGACGTCGATCTCTTGATGGACGTCGAGCACGCCGCGCGCGATGCCGAGTATCTGGTAGGTGTTCGCCGGCAGACCTTCGATCGCGAACGAGCCGTCTTCGCCGGCCGTGGTGTAGACACTCGCTGGCGTTTCGCCAGCCTGCCCGTCGGCCGCTCGCGATACACCGCGTGCACTGGAGCTGCGCACGCTGGCGTAGACGGCGGCGCCGGCGACCGGTCTGCCGTCGTCGTCGACGACGGAGCCGCGAATCGCGCCGGGTCCCCGCGTCAGCATCAAGCGCACCTCTTCGCCCGCGGCGGCGCTCGCTTTGGTTGCAGCCGACGCCGCGTAACCGGTCTTGCGGGCGCCGACCAATGACATGGTCCCGGCCGGTACCGTTGCGCGCCCGTTGCTATCGGTGCGGGCGGCCAGGCGCGTCGTTGCCTCCATCGGCCAAACGCGGCCGTAGTACTGCATGCAGACCCAGACCTCGGCGTCGGGGATCGGACGACGCATCTCGTCGATGACCTGCACCCGTACGCGGACCGGGCGCTCGATCGGCAGGATCTTCTCGTGTTCGCGACCGGCCTCGATCTGGAGTTTCGATTGGGCCGTGAGCGAGCCGCCTTCGGCTTCGACGAGCCAAGCGCCTGGTTGGATCCCGTCGAACCGCACCTGGCCCGCGGGGTCGGTACGCGCGCCGAAGCGCTGCCCGCCGCGAGTCCATGGCTCCGGCCGCATCCGCACGTAGATGCCGAGCGGGCTGAGTTCTTCATCGTCGAAGTCGAGCGTGACGACGAGACTGCCGGTGTCGGGCGTCGGCGTGTGATTCGGGCCGGCCTCGGAACGCTCGCCCGGTCCTGGCTCGTTCGTGGCAGCCGTGGCGGCGGTCTCCGGTTCGTCCGGCAGTTCCACGGCGGCATGGTCGACGCCGGCCCGCGGACCATTCGGTTGCACGTCGTTCGGCACGGTATCTGTCTGCCAGTAGACCAGCACCGCGACGCAGGCGATCGGAACGAGCAGTAGCCACTTCTTCATCATCGATCCTCCGAGCCACAGCGAGGCGGTGCCCGCGGCTCCGGCAGTGAGGTGAGGGGAGAACGCGCTCAGCACGCGTTGGCGAACGGCAGCGGTTGCGGTTGTGGCGAGCGCGAGCGCCGTCGCGCCGCCGAGACCGACCGGCAGTGCCCGTCGCAGGCGTTCGAGAGCGCGCACGAGCTGCGTGCGGACCGAGCCTGCCGGCCGTCCGAGAGCAGCGCCGATCTCCTTGGCGTTGAGGCCGTGGAACAGGTGCAGGTGCAGGACCGGTCGGTAGGTGTCGCCGAGTTCGGTGATGGCCTCTTCGACGGCGGCCTCGAGTTCACGCGAGGCTGCGGCGTCCGCCGGGGTCTCACTGCGTCGTCCGGACAGGCGGTCGGCGTCGGGCTCGCGGCGCTCGGCGCGCTGATGCAGCCGGGCGCGGTTGGTCAGGATGCCGACCAGCCACGGGAACAGGCCGCGGTCGCGGTCCCAGCGATCGGCGCGTTCGATCGCGGTCAGGAACGTCTGCTGCACCACGTCCTCGGCGGCGTGCCGGTCGCGGCAGAGATGCAGCGCCAGGCGCATCAACGCCGGCGCGGTCCGGTCGAACAGCCGAGCGAGCGAGCCGGCGTCACGCCGTCGCCTGTAGCGCTCGAACAAGCGTTCTTCCGAGACCTGCAGCACACGTGCGATTATCCCGAGGGGCGGCTCGTGCGACGTTGTGTTGCGTTTTTTCGGCGGCTTCCGGGGGAGTGGCCCGCGCGGGTTCGCTGCCGTACTCTCGCGGGTCTGCGGAGTCGCTTCGATCGGTCGCCTCGCGTCACCGGCGAGAGTTCTGTTGGCCGAGCGGCTGCAGGCTCTCGACCGGCGGGGGCAACTGAGGCGCTATCAGGCCCGGTCGCTCGTTTCGGCTGTGAGCAATCGCCGCAACCGATCCTGGAACCCGAAGCCCACACCATCCTGATCGAGGCCCTGCTGGAACTCCGCCTGATCGACGCCTTCCTCCGCGACGACGACGTAGTCCGGGCGGTCGGCCGCGGTCTCGTGGATGAACTGCGCGACCACGTGACCTTGTGACACGACGAACGCGCCCGGCATCTGCGCTGCATCGCCGCGCAGCCAGCCGATGCCGTGGCCCTGCTTCACGCCCGCTTCGAAGCCGCGCTTCCAGACCGACCAGCCCAGGAGCTGAGTCGGAGTGCCGCGGCGCAGCGCGAATGCGCGGTAGAGCACGCGGTCGGGGTCGCTGATCGCGGTCACGTCGGCGAGGCCGTACCTCTGGAACAGGTCGCGCGCTTCGTTCTCCGACGACATGTGCACGAGCACGAGTCGTGTGCCAGCGGTGCGCAGGCGTTCGTTGATCGCGGCCAGATCGGCCAGCGCCTCGCGGCAGAACGTGCAGCCGAAGTGTCGCAAGAACACGAGGAACTGCGGTTGCCGCTTCGACGCGGTCAACAGGTCGGCGCCGGTCTGGTCGTGGTAGAGGGACAGTGCCATGTCGAGCGGCAGCACGGGCGGCGTCTGCCGGGCTCGGTTGTCTCGGGCTCCAGCGCGCAGGATCAGCCCGAAGGGAATCCACCAGGGCGGGCCGAAGGCCAGGAGCAGCAGCCCCGACTCCCATGGCAGTTGCTCGGTGGACGCGGCCCCGACGAACCCGATCGGCAGCGCGATCTTGGCCAGCAGGCCGATCAGCACCATGGGCCAGTGTCCGAGCGGATTCCGCGCGGCGAATGCCAGACCCAGACCAAGGAGCGCGACGAGCAACCCGAGGCCCTGCCAGGCGGCCGGGTAGAGCGGGAACTCCTGGCTTGCCCATGACATGGGGGCCGTCGGCGCCAGGACCAGATAGGCGCCACACAGGACGTCGACGGCGGCAGCGAGCAGCAGGGCTCGGCTCATCCAGCGGGAAGCGTCACGTTCACGGCCCATCATTCCTTTATATCGCAGGCGGAGGTCCGCCGGATGCGCCCGTTTTGCGGTCCGCACGCCCGTGGAGAACTTCTAACAGGTCCGAGTTTTCGCAAACAACCCCCGTTCTGGGCCTAGAAGGGCATATGGACGCAACCAACGGACCGGGTGCGGCGCAATTCGATCTGGTGCTCGAGGCGATCCGTGGCCTCGGAGCGACCGTCGAGCAGGCCGCGTATTACGGCGGGCTACGGCCGCGGGCGCTGCTCGCCGAACTCCAGCACAATCCCCGACTCCAGGTCGAGGTGGCCATCGCCCGGCGAACGTACGAAGAGTCGGACAAGGTCGCCTGACCGCGGCAAGCGGCTCCCGGCGTGCTCAGCGATTGTGCTGTCCGGGCATTCCCTCGATCGGTTACGAGTCGGGTTGTGAACGCCGTGGAATGCCGCGCCATGGACCTCGACATCGCCGCTCTGGGCTTCCGGTTCGGGGACGACTTTGCGTTGTCCGTGCCCGGGCTGCGGGTGCCCACCGGCAGCGCGGCGGTGTGCATCGGGCCGAGCGGTTCGGGCAAGTCGACGCTCATGCAGTTGTGCGCGGGCATCCTGCTGGCTGAGAGCGGCCTGGTCTCGCTGGGCGGGGTCGATTGGTCGGCGCTGTCTGAACGCGAGCGGCGGTTGCGTCGCATCACGGCGGTCGGGCTCGTGTTCCAGGAGTTCGAGCTGCTGGAACATCTCTCCGTGCTCGAGAACGTGCTGTTGCCCTACCATGTGCAGCGCGATCTGCCGCTCGATGAACAGGCGCGTGAACGGGCCGTCGAGCTGACCCGCGCGGCGGGTATCGAGGGGCTCCTGCGGCGTAAGCCGCGCAATCTGTCGCAGGGGGAGCGGCAGCGCGTCGCGATCTGCCGCGCGCTCGTGACGCAGCCGGCGATCGTCTTCGCCGATGAACCGACCGGCAATCTCGACCCGCGGACGACCCAGGCCGTGTTCGATCTGTTGCGTTCCGAAGTGCGCGAGCGCAACGCTACGCTGATGATGGTCACGCACGATCATTCGCTGGTCGACGCGTTCGATTGCGTGATCGAATTCGAGACGAATCCGAACGGCAGCATCGCGCGCGAACGAACCCGCTGAGCCATGAGAACCCTCCTGACGACCGTGCTCCTGCTGGCCGGCTGTGGCCAGGACAGTGGCGCGACCCCGAGCATGCCCCGGCGGGAGAAGCCGCTCGTGTGCACGACCAACTACCCGCTGCAGTACTGCGTCGAACGGATCGCCGGTGGACTGGCGATGGTCGAGTGCGTCGTGCCAGCGGGCGCGGACCCGCTGCATTGGCGGCCAGAACGTGAGGCGATCGCGCGGCTGCAGACGGCCGACCTCATCGTGATCAACGGTGCCACGGCGGAGCCCTGGCGCTTCGGTGCTTCCCTGCCGCTGTCGCGCGTCGTCGATACCTCCGACGGCTTCTGGGATCAGTTCATCGAGCGCCCGGGTGTGACGCATAGCCATGGCGATGGCAAGACGCACACGCACTCGACGACCGACCCGCATACCTGGATCGATCCGCGGCTGTTGAAGGAGCAGGCTGTCGCGGCGCTCGAGTCCCTGATCCGGCGGTTGCCGGATCACGAGTCGGCGTTGCGTGACAACTATGGCGCGCTGGCCCGTGACCTCGACGAGCTCGACGGTCGCATCGACGCGCTCGCCACGAAATGGCAGGGCAAGACGTTGGCCACGTCCGCAGACGCGTATCGCTACCTCGCCCGCCGCGGCGGTTGGACCGGGATCGATCTCGAGGTGGCGCTCGCCACGGAGCCGTGGGACGCGGCTCTCGCGGCGATGCGGCAGGCGCTCGGCGGCAAGCGCGCCGTCTTGATGCTATGGACCGCGCCGCCGAGTGCGGCGTTGCGCGAGCGCATCACACGTGACCTCGACGTGCAGAGCGTTGTGTTCTCGACCGGCGCGGCCGTGCCGGATGCCGGCGGGTCGGACTACCTGTCGGTGATGCGCGCCAACCTGGAGCGGCTGGCGCGCGCGTTCGAGCAGTAGCGGGTCGGTTCAGCGGCCGCGGCGGTTGCTCTGGAACTCGAATGGCCCGCTATGGGTGGCCGCGGTGTAGGCCACGTCGTGGAACAGGTGGATCGTGTGCACGGCGTCGACGTGGTTGATCTTGGCCGTCACGTCGTCGGGCGTGTGGTAGTCGTTGTGGAAGTCCTTGATGATCGCGAACAGCCACGGCACTTCCTTGCCCATGAACGGCAGGTGATCGCTGCCGCCCGGCGATCGCCCGCCCGTGATGACGTCGATCGGCGACTTCTCGAAGACCGGGTCGAGCATCTCGGACAAGCCCTTGGCGCTGTTGACGCCCGTGACGCTCAGGCGCTTGTTCACGATGCGGCCGATCATGTCGAAGTTGATCATCAGCGCGTGCTTCTCGATCGGTGCGATCGGGTTCTCGACGTAGTAGCGCGAGCCGTGCAGGCCGGCCTCTTCGGCATCGAAGCCGACGAGCAGGATCGAGCGCGCCGAGGCGCCGTCGGGGAGCTCGTCGTAGGCCTCGCGCAGGCTCTTCGCGAGCATCAGCACGGCGGCCGAGCCCGACGCGTTGTCGTCGGCGCCCGGGTGCAGCTGGCCGATCCGCTTGCGGTCGCGCGCGCCGTAGAGGCCGACGCCGAGGTGGTCGAGGTGGGCGCCGATGACGACCCACTCGTCCTTCAGCGCGCCGCGGCCGGCGATCATGCCGCCGACGTTCTCGGCCGGGATGTTGTTGCGCTCCGTGCGGACGGTCATCGACAGCTTGGTTTCGAAGTGCGTGACGCCACCGGCCTCGTCGGCACTGGCGCGCAGCGATGCCAGTGTCGCGTCGCCGTTGCCCAGCTTCGCGACCAGTTTGGTCGCCGCGGCCGTGCTCAGGTGTACGACGGGAATCTCGGAGTTGCGCATGCGGCCGCCGGAGCCCTCGCGCATGAGGGCGTCAGCGCGCGGATCGGAGCTGCCCGGCGGGTTGATGAAGATCACGCCGGCCGCGCCCTGCCGGATCGCGTTGGTCAGCTTCATGCGCAGGCTGCCGTGCCGCGACCACGGCCGGCGGCCGGAGGCCCACCGACTCTTGCCGTCGGCGTCCATCGGCTCGTTGCGGAAGATCAGGGCGATCTTGCCGTCGAGCGAGTTCTCCTCGGCGAAACTCGTGTAGCCCTCGGGGCCCTTGCCGACCGCGTAGCCGCAGAACGCGACGGGCGCCTCGGCCGACCCCGAGGCACTGAGGCCGAGGACGGCGAAGTCGGTGCCGGCCTCGAAGTCCTCGCCGGCGACGGCGAGAGTCTTCTCGACGATCTTGGGGCGGCCGCGGAGTGGGAAGGCCTGGCGATAGCTGGCTTCACCGTCTGCGTTCTGGAACGGCGGTTCGACGCCGGCGGCCTTCAGGTAGAACTCGAAGTAGTCGCGCGCGACCTTCATCCCGTTCGACCCGGGCACGCGGCCTTCCATGAACGGGTTGGCCAGTGTCACCACGTGTTCGCTGAACTGCCGAACGTCGGGTCCGAGTTCGTCGAGCAGGCGGCGGAGCGGAGCCGCCTCGGGATCCTTCTCGACCAGGCCCTGAGCCGCTGCGGGCAGGCTGATGAAGAGCGCGGTCAGCGTCGAGCGCCAGAAGGCTTGGGCGTGAGGCATTGGAGTCATGGTTTCGTGGGGCCTGAAATCCTGGGAGCCGGCGTTGGTCCTCCGGCCCGATGTGCCAGAGTCGTGGGCGGACCCGAACGCGCCGTACGCTACAGTCCGGCGCCCGATGTTGTGCGTAATACTCTCGTGTCTGACTGCGGCCTTGCCGGTGCCGCACGGTTCGGCGCACGGGCGGCCGACCGCCGAGCGGGCCCATCCTGCCGATGGCCCCGACATCGACGTTCGCGTACTGATCGGCAAGGAAGGGGTGGTCTGCACGCTCCTGCTGAACCTCGCCTTCGTCGACCAGGTCATCGATGCGGTGCGTGAAGACGACGAGGCGATTCACCCGATCGAATACGAGTCGCATCGCCTCGATCTCATCGATCACTTTGCCGCGACCAACCAGTTGAGGATCAACGGTCAGGTCGTGACGCCGAAGTTCCGGTCGTTCGAGGTCGGCGAGCCGGACCTGTCGTTGCTGCCGCTGTTTCCGCGGTCGGGAGCAAAGGCACTGACGAAGCTGCGGCTCGTGCTCGAGTACCCGGCGCTAGCCGCACCCGCGCAGGTCGGTCTGGTCTGGGGCGAGTTCCCACCGGATCTCGTGCTCGAGACGGAGGCCGGGATTCCGCAGATGGCGATCAACGTGCAGCTGACCGCACGCGGTTTGCGGAAGGTGCTCCACCTGACGGAGGACGAGCCCGAGTATGTCTGGCACGACACCGGCGAGAGTCTCGCCGATCTCTTCGCGGCCGTGCCGAAGCCGGCCGAGATCGAGAAGCTCGAGCTGTCGGTCGTCTCGCTGGCGCTGTTCGTCGTCGGCGGGGTGGCGGTCTTCACTGGCGTGTTCCGCCGGCCGGCTCGCCGGCGTGCGTTCGCGGCGGCCGTCCTCGCGTTCGCTGGCGGCGCGATGGCTACGAGCCTCGTGCGGGTCGAGATCGACCACCCGTTCGGTGGTGGTGTCCGGTTGCCGACCGAGGCCGAGGCCATGGCCGTGTTCGAGCCGCTGCACGCCAACATCTATCGCGCGTTCGACTACGTCGACGAGAGCGAGATCTACGACGCGTTGGCGGGCAGCGTCGAGGGGCCGCTGCTCGATCGGATCTACAACCGGATCTTCCGCGGACTCATCCTGCAGGAGGAGGGCGGCGCCGTCTGCCGGATCGACGAAGTGCGACCGCTCGAGACTCGGGTCGAATCGGTCGGCGTGCTCGAGGACGATGTCGTCGGGTTCATGGTTTGGCTGCGTTGGCAGGTCGCCGGCTCGGTCTCACACTGGGGCCACAGCCATTCGCGAACCAATCAGTACGAAGCGCGATACACCGTCGCGCAAAGTCCCGCCGGTTGGCGGATCCGCGACAACGAAGTGCTCGCGCAAGAGGTCATCAGCACATCGACCACGGATCCTCGTGGCATGCTGCCGACCGAGTCGGGGAATGCCGAGTCGGGGAATTCCGAGTCGGGGATTTCCGAGTCGGGGACCTCTGAGTCGGGGCGCTAGCGTTCGATGCGCGGGCTCTGGTTGTTGTCGTGGCGCCACGTAGCGCACCACAAGGGGCAGACGATCCTGCTCGTGCTGTGCATCGCGCTCGCGACGTTCCTGCCGGCAACGCTGCAGATCCTGATCGCTGGCTACCAGGCGGACCTGACGCGGCGGGCGGCCGCGACGCCGCTCATTGCCGGCGCGAAGGGCAACCGTTTCGACCTCACGCTTGGGGCGCTCTACTTCCGCCACAGCGAGCTCGACACCGTCCCGTTCGGTCAGCTCCGCGAGATCCAGCGCCGGCGGCTTGGCACCGCGATTCCGATCCACGCGCGGTTCACCGCCCGGTCGGCGCCGGTCGTCGGGACGAGCGTCGAATACTTCGAGTTGCGGCGGCTGCAGCCCGTTGCCGGCACGCTGCCGTTGCGGATCGGGGACGCGGTTCTCGGTCACAATGTCGCGACCGAGCTCGGACTGACGGTCGGCGGCGAGATCGGTTCCGACCCGACCGACCTCTACGACCTCGCGAAGCCGCCGACGTTGCGGCTGCAGATCGTCGGCGTGCTGCCGATGACGGGTGGCGCCGATGACGATGCCGTGTTCGTCGACCTCAAGACGTGTTGGGTGCTCGAAGGGCTGGCGCACGGACACGCGGACGTGCAGCAAATCGACTCTGAACTCGTGATCGCGCAGTCCGAGCGGGTCGTCAACGTCAGCCCGGCGCTGCGGTCTTCGCAGCGGGTCGACGAGGCCAACATCGATTCGTTCCATGCGCACGGCGACCCCGACGAGTTGCCGCTGTCGGCGATCATCGTCGCGCCGCACGACGTGAAGTCGGCGACGCTTCTGAAGGCGCGCATCAACGCGTCGAAGACGTTTCAGATGGTGGTGCCCTCTGCGGTCATCGAGGACCTGCTGCGGTTCGTGTTCCGCATCAAGGTGTTGTTCGACGGCTTCGCGATCGTGCTCGGTGCGTCGACGCTGCTGCTGCTCGGCCTGCAGGTCTGGCTGTCGATGCGGTTGCGGCGGCGGGAGATGGAAACACTGCATCGGATCGGCTGCAGTCCGGGCTCCGTGGTTCGGCTCTACGCGATCGAAGTCGGTTGGATCCTCGGGCTGGGCATCATGGTCGCCGCGACGCTCGTGGTGGTGACGATCGCGGTGCTGCCCAACCTGTTGCGGGCGGCGTGACATTGGCGTGACGCTCGTGTGAGCTACTGCCTTTCGTCGGTCGCTTGTCCGCGCCATACTCCCGCCGATGTCCGAGAAACGATCGCGCGGTGGCGCAAAGGGTTTCATCCTGTGGGCGATTGCCGTCGTGCTGATGGCGGGGGCTTACGCCTACCAGAAGCGGACCGGGCCGACCCACCCGATGAAGGGGTCGTTGCGCGTCGGTGACGCGGATGTCCGCTACGAGTTGCTGCGCAGCCACGAGACGACCGGCGGTGCCCCGATCGCCGTGCCGAGCCCGGATGGCAAGGTCACCGGCGTCCTGCACTGGAAGAACTATCCGACGAAGGACTCGTTCACGGCGGTGCCGATGGCCGTTGAGAAGTCCGATGGCGAGTCGCTGCTCCAGGCAGCTCTGCCGCAGCGGCCGGCGGCTGGCAAGATCGAGTACTACCTCGAGCTGACGACCCCGGGCGGACCGGTGCGCATCCCCGAGGCGGGCGGCGAGAACGAGATCCTGCTGCGCTACAAGGACCCGGTTCCCGGTTCGATCTTGTGGCCGCACATCCTCGCGATGTTCTTCACGATGCTCATCGGCATGCGGGCGGGGTTGTCCGCGCTGTTCCAGCCGTCGACGGTCAAGCGCTACTCGTGGACGACGCTGATCATCATGTCGACGGGAGGCCTGGTCCTCGGGCCGATCGTGCAGAAGTACGCGTTCGGTGCCTACTGGACCGGCTTCCCCTGGGGCTACGATCTGACCGACAACAAGCTGCTGATCATGTGGGTCGTCTGGCTGATCGCCTGCGTTTGGATGGGCGGCAAGCCGCGAGCTGATGGCAAGAAGTCGGGTGGCCTCGGCCGCGTCGGCGTCATTCTCGCGAGTGTGGTGATGGTTGCCGTCTACCTGATCCCGCACAGCATGCAGGGCAGCGAGCTCGACTACGAGAAGCTCGAGCAGGGCGTCGATCCGAAGGCGGCGATCGGCACTGGGGACAAGTAGGTCCGCGGTCCGTGAACGGCGCACAGCTACATCTGCTGGTCGTGCATCTGCCGGTCGTCGGCATGCTGGCCGCGTTGACCCTGATGACGCTGGCGCTGGTCCGCGATTCGGAAGCGATGACGCGCACGGCGATCGGGTTCGTCGTGTTCGGAGCATTGCTCGGTGCGCCCGGCTACTTCAGCGGCCCCTACGCGATGGCGGTGGCGAAGGGCTTTACCGAACTCGACGAGCACCTCGTCGAGCAGCACGCGATCGCGGCCAAGGCGGCGTTCTTCGCGTCGGCGCTGCTTGCCGCGATCGCGGTCAAGATCTGGTGGGATGCGACCGACACTGGCACCGGGAAGGCGACCCGTGTCGGACTCTGGTGTGCGATGCTCGCGATCACCTGGCTCATGGCCTGGACCGCCCATCTCGGCGGCATCATCCGCCATCCGGAGATCCGCGAGCCGGTGTGGTGGGTGTTTCCCGAACTACCGCGGTGACGCGGTGCCGGCCCGTCGGCTGCCGGTTGATCGCGCGCCCTTCTTCGGGGCTGGCCCTTTCTTGATGGGCTCTTTCTTGACGGGCCTTTTCTGGCCCTTGTTGCCGGGTTGCTTCGAGGGGCGCAGGGTCTGTCGGCGCCGCCGTTCGTCGAACTGCAGAACCCGCCGCCACGGGCCTTCCCTGAGTTCGACCGTGTTGCGCTGGCAGGAGTAGAGCTCCATCAGCACACGGTTCTCGAGCTGGACGCCTGTGAGTAGCGACCGCGACCGCTGCCTGGAGCCGGTCGGCGAGCCCGACCTGGTCGGCGCCTTTGCCAGCGGAACGGTGAAGTAGAGCCAGACGGTCTTGCCGGCGTCTTCGCGACCGAAGTAGCGCGGCCTCGGCTTCGTGCCGTCGGTGAGGGTCACGAGGAAACGGTCGGCGAGATAATCTTCGAGGATCTCATCGATGCCCTTGGTGCGATCGAGGTTGATACGTTTGCCCGTGCGCTGTGTCAGCGTTGCCTCGAGGTCCACGCCGAGCACGGCCATCGCGACCTGGAGTTCTTGTCGCTTCTGATGGCAGTCGACTTCGGCATATGCGTTGTGGAACGGGTGGCCCGCGGTCGTCGGTAACGCCGGCAGCAGCAGCGCGGCAAGGGTGACGGCGGCGATCACTTGTCGCCTCCCTGGCCGCCGTTCGTCGGGCTACCGTTCGATCGGCGGGAGCCTTCGCGGCGCGCCTCCTGCATCGGGTTTCGGCGCGCCCGGCGCGACTGGAAAAGTTCGAACCGACTCGGGCGCAGCCGCGGCGGCCATTCGTTGTTGTCGAGGTTGACGTCGGCGGTTTCGAGATGCGGATCGAGCACGACCCGGACGATCTCCTTTTCGCGGATCAGCAGCTTGTTGACGCGTTCTTCGTTGCGGCGCCAGATCTCCGCGGGGATGCGGACCTCCTCGTGGCTGCCGTCTGCGTATTCGACGTCGAGGATGATCGGCATCACGAGGCCGCCCTTGTTCTCGAACGAGAGCACGAAGAGGTTGTGGTCGAACGCGCGCAGCTTCTTCTGTCCCTCATCGAGCCCGGCCATCGCCCGGCTGAACGCGGCGCGATCCCGCGGCGTGACGTCGAGTTCGTCGAAGCGGTTGTAGAAGTCGACGAGTTCGGGGAACGCCGCGGTGCGTTTCTTTGCGGCTGCGAAGCGACGCTCGCTCACCGTCGTCGGTCGGCTGTCGCGCTCGGCCTTGGCCAGCGCCGCGATGTCATCGGGCGACGCGGGCTGCTGTTTGAACCACTGCACGTTCGTCAGCGCGATGTCGCAGTGATCGGTGGTGTAGAACCAGCCGCGCCAGAACCAGTCGAGGTCCACGGCCGATGCGTCCTCCATCGTGCGAAACAGATCGGCAGGGTAGGGCCGCTTGAACATCCACCGCTGCGAGTAGGTCCGAAACGCGTGGTCGAACAGCTCGCGGCCCATGACGGTCTCGCGCAGGATGTTCAGTGCCGTGGCCGGCTTGGCGTAGGCGTTCGGGCCGAGGGACAGGACCGAGTCCGAATGCGTCATGATCGGCACCTGCTCGGTGCTGGTCATGTAGTCGACGATCTTGTGCGGTTCGCCCCGGCGGCTCGGGTAGCGACCTTCCCACTCCTGCTCGGCGAGAAACTGCATGAACGTGTTGAGGCCCTCGTCCATCCACGTCCACTGGCGTTCGTCGCTGTTGACGATCATCGGGAAGTAGTTGTGGCCGACCTCGTGGATGATGACCGAGATCAGGCCGTACTTCGTGCGCTTCGAGTAGGTGCCGTCGGGTTCGGGGCGCGGACCGTTGAAGCAGATCATCGGGTACTCCATGCCGCCGACCGGCCCGTTCACGGAGATTGCGACCGGATACGGGTAGGGGAACGAGTATTGGCTGTAGACGTCGAGCGTGTGCATCACCGCCTGGGTCGAGTAGCGGCTCCAGAGCGGCTCGCCCTCGTTCGGCCAGTAGCTCATGCACCAGACGTCTCGGCCGTGACTCGTGTGCTTGATCGCGTCCCAGAGAAACTTGCGTGAACTGGCCCAGGCGAAGTCGCGCACGTTCTCGCCCTTGAAGATCCAGGTCTTGGTGTTCGAGGCCTTCTCCTTCTCGTTCGCGAGGGCCTCGTCGGGTGTGATGATCAACACCGGGCGATCCGACTTCGCGGCCTGCTCCAGGCGCTCGCGATGCACGGGAGCGAGCACCTCGTCCGAGTTCTGCAGCACGCCCGTTGCGGCCACGATGTGATCCGCCGGCACCGTGATACGCACTTCGTAATCACCGAACTCGAGCGTGAACTCGCCGCGCCCCAGGAACTGTTTGTTCTCCCAGCCGTTGAGGTCCGTGTAGGCGGCCATGCGCGGGAACCAGTGGGCCAGCTCGAAGATCCAGTTGTCGTCACGCTCGAAGTACTCCGCCGCCGTGCGGGCTCCGACCTCGTCGGCGTTGTTCATCTGGTAGTTCCACGCGACGTGAAAGGCCGTTGACGCCTTGGACTGCAACGGCTTGGGCAGGTCGATTCGCATCATGGTGCCGTTGATCACGAACGGCAGCGCCTCGCCGTCAGCATCGCTGACCTCCGTGACCTCGACGCCGCCGTCGAACGCGTTGCGCGCCAGGGTGCGACCGAGTTGGCGGTAGGACAACTGGTCGACCGACTCGATCGAGCTCGCGACATGGCCGTCGGCATCGGGTCGCAGCAGGTTGAGATCGAGTTGGAGCCAGAGGTACTCGAGTCGATCCGGGCTGTGGTTGTGATATGTCACGCGTTCGCGACCCGTGATTCGGCGGGTGGCCTCGTCGAGCGTCACATCGATCAGGTAGTCGGCCTCCTGTTGCCAGTACTCGTGGCCGGGCGCGCCGGATCCCGTGCGATAGGTCGTCGGCGTCGGCAGCTCCTGGTCGAGCTGGCGGAACGCGTCGCGCCGAGACTGCTTCGTGGGCAACCCTGTCCGCGGGTCGACCGGGCCCTGGGATTGCGCGAGTGTCGCGACGCAAGGCAGCGCGGCTAGAGCGGCTGACAGGAGGAGTCTGGTCGTGGGCATCGTGGCAGACTAGCAGGTCGTGGAATGGCCAGCCCGCCTCGACCGCGTCTCCTCGGGTAGGTCGATTGCCGCGGGTCGTGGACCCGGTTGGTGTTACCTTGCGTGAGCATGGCTACCAACGTGAACCTCGTGCAGGAGATCCTCGACTTCTGGTTCGGTCCGATCGCGGACGATGGTTCGTGCCAGTCGGAGTTTCAGAAGCGATGGTGGGCGAAGGATCCCGATTTCGATCGCGAGGTGACGACGCGTTTCGCCGCGCACATCGCCGAAGCCGAGGCGGGTCGGCTGGATGCACTGCGAGCAACCCCGGAAGGCTGTCTGGCCCTGGTTGTGCTGTGCGATCAGCTGACGCGCAACAGCCGGCGTGATCAGGCGGCAATGTACTCCGCGGACCCATTCGCCTTGGCCACGTTGCGGCATGCGCTCGATCAGGGCCACGACCGGCAGCTGCGGACGATGCAGCGCTACTTCCTGCTCATGCCGCTGATGCACGCGGAGTCCCGCGAGCTGCAGGAAGAAGGCATCCGGCGGTTCGATGAGCTCGCGCGCGAAGCCGAACCGGGCGCTGTCGAGTCCGCGAAAGGCGCGGCCGAGTACATGCGGGCCCACGCCGTGATCGTGGAGCGCTTCGGCCGCTTCCCGCATCGCAACGAGTTGCTGGGGCGGGCGAGCACGCCTGAGGAACTCGCGTTCCTGCAGGAACCGGGCTCGAGCTTCTGATCTCGGTCGCCCGCTGTCGCGGCCAGACGAGGCCAGGACCACGCCGAGCGCCTTCGGCGCTCCGCTCAGGTTTCTGAGGCGGTCGGGGTGCCGGGTTCGGTCGCCTCCCGGGGCGGTGGTTTTTCGGGCTCGGACTGAACCGGTCGCAGACCGTGTCGTTCACAGGTGTCATCCGACGTCTACAGATGTAGACGGTTCGGGAACAATGCCATGACACCCAAGCCTCTCGATCCGCCGACCGCGGCGGAGTGGAAGATCCTCAAGGTCGTGTTCGAACGCGGCGCCTGCGGCGCTCGCGAGGTCATCGGCGACTCGGAGCAGGCGCACGGCTGGTCTGCCAGCACCGTCAAGACCCTGCTGCGGCGGCTCGTGGAGAAAGGACACCTGCGCACGCGGCGCGTCGGCGCTTCGTTCCTCTATCGGCCGAGCCGCACGATCCATCGGGCGCTGCGCGACTCCGCGGATCAACTGCTCGATCAGGTCGTGCCGGGCGCGCTCGGCCCGCTGATTCAGTACATGGTCGGCAAGAGCCGGCTCACGGGTGAGGAACTCGACGACCTCCGGGCGTTCCTGGACGAGCAGTGCGCGGACGATGATGGGGAGGACGACTCGTGAGCGATCTCGTCGCAGCGTGGAACGAGTTGGCTGCCGTCTGGTGGCCGTGGCTGTTGCAGCGTTCGGTCGCTGCCAGCGTCACCCTGGTCGTAGTCGGCTTGCTCTTGCTGGCTCTGCGGCGCCGGCTCTCGGCGCACGCTCCGAGCCATCTCATGTTGCTGCCGATCGTCGTGCTCGTGTTGCCCGTCGAGCGGGCGCTGCCGACCTACTGGCCGGAGCCGATGCCGAACGCGGTGGCGTTCACGGCGTTGCCGACAGCCGCGAGCCCGGATGTGGGGCGGGCGGAGCGAAGCGAGTCGGCGGCCGCGGTCGGCCCGGTGGTGGATCGTCACGCGCCGCCGAGTTCCGCCGACATGAGCAGCGGCGCTCCCGTCATAGCTGCGCTCGAATGGCCGGCGATCGTGTTCGCCATGTGGCTGCTCGTGCTGCTAGGGGGTTGTTCGTGGCTGTTGGCGGCGCAGCTCGGCGCCGATCGCCGGTTGCGACAAGCCGCCCGGCGACCGGATCCTGATCTGCAACGGTTGTTCGAACGCCTGTGCAGTGAGCGCGGCTTCGATCGGCCGATCCGGTTGCGAACGGTCGCCGGGCTCGCCTCGCCGATCGCGAGCGGCATCGTGGATCGGGTGGTCTACCTGCCGACCGGGCTCGACGGCGAACTGTCCGCGACCCAGATGCGGTTCGTGCTGTTGCACGAGCTGGAACACCACGCCCGGCGCGATGTGCTCGTCGAAGGGCTCCTGCGCGTCGTGCGCTTCGCGTTCTGGTTCCACCCGGCGGTGTTCTGCGTGATCGCGGCCCACCGTCGCTGGCGCGAGTACGCGTGCGACGAGGCCGCGGCGGCGCGCGCGGCCGTGGGCAAGCGCGCGGCGTTGGCCGAGGCGCTGTTCACGTTGATCCAACTCGCCAACGATGCGCCGCGCTCCCGCGGACTCATGGCGTCTTTCTCTCCTGCTACTCACATCATGAAGAATCGACTCCAACGGATCCTGGATCGTCGTCGTTCGCCGCACCGCAGCCTGTCAGCAACGAGCACTATCGTCGTGGCCGTCACTGGTCTCGCTGCGCTCACGGTTGCGCGGGCGCAGCAGAAACCCGTCACGGTCAAGGTCCAGCCGCCTGCTGGGGCGAGCCGGGCGGCGGTGACGCCGAAACCGGATGGCGAGGTCGCGGTCGCGATCGATCAGGGCCTGGCCTGGCTGCTGCAGGCCCAGGAAGACGATGGCCGGTGGGACATCGGGTCCGATCCGCAGCCGCGCTACCCCCGCGATCACAACGTCGTTCACGTGACTGGACTCGCGGTTCGTGCTCTGCTGTGCGGCTGGGACGGTCCGCGCCGGCACGAGATCGCGCGCGCGGTCGAACGCGCGGACGACTATCTGCAGCGCCAGCAGAACGCCAAGGGGCTCTTCGGTGGCGGCGAGGCATTGGCCGAGCACTATGGGCACGCGCAGGTCCTGCGGGCGTTGTGCGCGATCCAGCGGGTCATGCCGGACGATCAACGAAAAGCGAGCATCGCGCGCGGGGTCGCGTTCGCCGAGCGCGTTCGCAATCCGTACGCGGGTTGGCGTTATCGCCCACGCGACAATGACAACGACAGCAAGCACACTGCGCTGATGTTGCTCGCGTTCCAGGACGCTGCCGAGCTGGGACTCGAGGTGCCGCCCGCGGCATTGCAGCACGCGCGCGAACTTCTCGTGCAGCTGACCGACGAGGAAACGGGACGCACGGGATTCGTGCGGCGAGGCGAGCCGATGTCGCGATTCGTCGCGAAGGTGAAGCGGTTCCCGAAGAAATACTCGGAAGAGCCGACGGCGATGCACCTGCTCGTCGAAGCAGCGTTCGACGACGAAGAAGGCGTGGGCGCCGCCGTGAGGGCGCGCGCCGCCGATCTCGTGCGCGACATGCCGCCGCGCTGGGATCCCGAAGCGGGAACGACGGACTACGCCTATTGGTGCTTCGGGGCGCGAGCCATGGCCGAGATCGGTGGGGCACACGCCGAGGTGTGGCGCAAGTGCCTGCACGCCGCCCTGCTCGACAGTCGAATCGTCGAAGGCAGCACGGCCCACTGGCCAGCCGACGACGCGTGGGGTCGTCCGGGGATGGAGGCCTATTCGACCGCGAGCGCGCTCCTGGCGCTCTACGCGCTGCACTGATGCAGCCGGGCGCCGGCGCTGGTCCCCGCCGTCGGCGGCGGACCGCCGATGATGCGCCGGGAATCCGCCGCCCGCAGGTGCGGTGGCGTGCACCCGCGCCGGTTGGCGGCCCGCGCAGAACGGCTTACCCTGCGTGCCAACTGCAGGCATTCGACGGCCCTTCCGATGCCTGGCAAACGTAGCGACGCGCGGACGCAGCCATGCTCCGTGTCGTCGAGCGATTCATGATCCAAGCCAATACCTCGCGCTCTATCGCCTTCGCGCTTTGCGTGGGCGCCGTGTTGTCTCTTGCCGGCATCGCCGGGGCCCAACGTGGGCCGAAGGGCTTGCTGCGTACCGCTCCTGCCAAGCTGCGACGGGCCGCGCCACCCGGGCCGTCGGGACCGTTGAGTCAGGCGCCGTTCGCGCGGGTCTATCGCGACCCTCACGGCGTGCCGCACATCGAGGCCAACAGCGAAACGCAGGCGTGGTATGCGCTCGGTTTCGAGGCGGCGCGCGACGGCCTGTTGTACGTGCAGGCGAGCGCGAAGATCGTGCGCGGTGAGGCCGTCAAGTATCTGGCGGTGCCAATCAACGGGGTGCTGCCGCAACTGCGGACGCATCTGCTGACGGACATGCTGACGCAAATCATGGGGACCTACCCCACGAACCTCACGGCCCCGCAGCTCCGGAGCCTGTTCGCGCCGTCGGACCCGACGATCACCGGCAACTTCTACGACAACTGCGTCGCGTATGCGGCGGGCGTCAACGCGTTCCGCGAGACTGTGCGCACCGCGACGAACCCGGCGACTGCCGAGCACCGTCTCAAGTCGTGGTTGCAGAACCCCACGATGACCGGCAACGGCGTGGCGGACTTCTCGTGGGTGTTTCTCGAGCCGGTCGATGCCCTCGACTTCGTCTGGTACGGTCGCTGGCTCAATGCCTATCTCGCCACGAACACGGCGGACTTCAAGGCACCCGACGTCAATTCGAGTGGTGCGTCATACGGCCTGCTGGGATCTGGCGGCAACGTGTCGGCGGTGATCGAGCCGCCGAACGCGGCCGGTGAATCGGCGCGGCTGGCACAACTGAAGAAGCTGTTTGCCGGACTGCCCGGCATGGGATCGAGCGGCTATTGCTGGTCGCGAGACTATTGTCAGGAGACCAGCGGCAGCACGGTCGTGACGTACTCCGGGCTCATGGCGGATCCGCAGGGCCCGAAGTTCGCGGGCGTGTACGGCGCGCCACCCGACTTCATGCGGCGCTTCCTCGGCTTCATGGCGCTCGAGTGGTTCGCGCACGTCAAGGTGACGTTGCCCAACGCGACGGAGCCGAGCCTCGATGCCTACGGCACGATCCCGTTCGGAATGGCCTCGTTCCTCACCGCGCACAACCAGGACGTGGCGTGGGGCGGCAGCCTCGGCGCGCCCAATTGGTCCGATGCGTTCCTGCTGCGGCTGAACGAGCAACAGTCGGGGCCTGCGGCTGGCCGGCCCACGGCCGCACTCGAGTACTACTCGTACTACAGCGACTCGATGCAGTCGCTCTCGACACCGCCGCAGACCCAATGCGTGATCAAACGTCACGATTCGGGAACCATCACCATCCCGTACTGGCGCGCTGGGCCGTTCGGCGTCGTCCTGCCTGATCTCGACGAAGTGGTCGACTTCTACGAGGGGCGCCGTCCCGCGCCCGAGCTGCCGGTGATCTACGGCGAAGAGGCCGCGACGGGGCCGTGGGAATGGCGGGTCCAGGATGAAGATCGCAAGATGCGCTTCTGGACCGGCCCGGACAGCGTGACGCCGCCGACGACCCGCGACCCGATGGTGATCGCGCTGCGGGTGCCGATGGATCCGAACGTCGGTGGCGAGACGTTCCACTGGCTGTATCCGAAGGCGGGGTGGGAGATGGCGCACGCCGATTCCGTCGCTGACATCCACCGCCTGCTGAATGCCCAGCAGGCCAGCTACTTCGTGAACTTCTGCTGCGTCGATCGCGCCGGTGATCTGTTTGCGACCCATCTCGGGGCGATCCCGAAGCGTGGCGACTACGACCTCACGGGCGGACCCAACACGCTGCTCGCCAACGGCATTCACTCGTTTCCGGATCTCTGGGCCGTCTACAGCGGGACCGTCGGGCCGGTGCCGGCGCGTCGGCTCGAGGACCGGATGTTCGATTGGCAGTTCGAGAACGGTGAGATCCAGTATCTCGATCTGGCGACGAACGGCGGCAGTCGGGCTTACAAGGCCAAGCTCGAGGCCTATCCGTCGCGGCAGGGGGCGCCGCAGTTCCCGGCGTGGAGCGAGGCCGGTGCCGGGCCGACCTGGACGACGCAGAACGGTCGCTTCGGCGTCGTCAACAACAGCTCGCCGTGGTTCGCGGGGCTGAAGCGCGCGCTCGTCGAGCCGGATCCCGCGAACCCCAACGCGTTCAACAACCAGATGGCCGTCGATCCGTTCAACGGGGCTACGAACGAGATCCTCCAGGCTGTGCTGGATGCGGGCACTGCGTATCAGTCGATCGTGTTCGTCGACGAGGCGTCGCCGAACAACCAGCTCGTGACCGACCGTCTGAGCCAGATCGCCAAGACGCTCAGTCCCAACAGCCCGGCGGGTGCCGAACCGCCGATGACGGTCGCTGAGGCCGTAGACTTCGTTACGGACCCGACGCTGCACAACGCGGCAGAGTACCCGGGCGGGACGGCGCTCGCGGACCTGCCGCCCGCGATTCGGGTGGTGAAGGAGATCGCGTCCAATCTTACGACCCCCGGCTGGCCACGGACCATGGCCGATCGTGAGGCCCGCTTCTTCCACGACTTGTGGGATGCGCTGCACAATCATTCGTATTGGCTCGCCTATCGCGCGGTGGGGCAGCCGCTCAATCGCAGCCTCAAGGAGATCTGGATCGACAACGCGCACCAGCAGTCGGGTTCGAATCCCGCAGCGCGGCAGACGATGTGGTACGACGACCCGCAGAACCCGCAGACGCTGCGCTGGCTCGACATGCCGATCGGTTTTGCGCTCATCGACTTCGACTGGCGTGCGACCGAACTGGGCGCGGGCACCCAGGCCGCCACGGGGATGCCGGGCGGCAGTGGTTTCAGCGCCGGTGACGTGGCCGAGTTCTCGGCGCTGGTGAACTGGCTCGACGTGTGGGGTAACTCGCCGTCGGGTCGCTACAAGATCGCCCCGGACTCGTCGGCCGCGGCACTCTACGAGATGTGGCGCATGGGCTACACCGGCTGGGGACCGCACGGTCGTCACTGGCGCGTGCTCGATGACGGTACGTCGGCGGAATGGCAACCGACTCCGTGGAGCGCGTTGGCCGGCAATGCCTTCATGTACGGTCGCGTCGAGTCGGCGAACGAGACCGAACCGGGTCTCGTCATCGCGCCGAACGTCTACGACGCGCTGTACTGGGATCCGGCCACGTTCCAGGTTCGTGATGCCGGGCATCCGCTGACGGCGGCGCACCTCAACGCGCTCACGCAGTTCTTCCTCGAGCTGGGCCGGTTCTACGTCGATCCCGTCGGTAATGGCGGCAACCCGTCGCGCAAGATGGCGCGCTACGAACTGCTCACGGATCCTGACGCCAACGGGCTCCGCGACGACATGCTCGCGACCTATCCCGGTTCCTATCCGCTGACTGCCGGCCTCGTGCGGATGACGGCCGCTCGTCGCCTGATGGATGCCGCGCGCTTCATGGGTGGGCTCGCGGCGGTCCAGAACCAGCAGCTCAGCACCTACTTCGGGGCGCGCCTCTGCGATCACTACGGCCGCACGCGCTGGCCGTCGACGATTCCCGGTGATCTCGGCGCGTGCTGGGGTGGCGAACTCGGGGGCGGTGGGTGGATGGCCGACCCGCTGTCGCCGGGGCAGGTGCTCGGGCGCGGGTTCCAGACGCGCTTCGTCCGCACCGGGTTCTCCAATACGCCGCTCCTGACCTTGTTCCCGGATAATGGCGGCCCGCCCAGGTCGTTCTTCTGGACGTTCCCCGGGGCGCGGGCGATGTCACCGGACGACCCGGGGTTCACGTCGTTGATGCCGAACGTGGCGTCGAACCAGCTGGCGCCGACGTACTACTCCAACTACCGGCCCTACTACTTCACGACGCACGCGTATCGCTAGCGGGCCGCGGGCCATCTTGCCGCGTTGAGCTCCTACCGGGTGCTCGGGCACCCGCCCAGTTTCGGGCGGAGCGCGGCCCGCGCGCTCCGCAGTCGTGACTTCACCGTGCTGACGGGTAGCTCGAGCTCTGCGGCAACCTCGCGGTCCGATCGCCCTTCGCGGTAGCGCATCGCGACGATCAGGCGTTGTTCGCGCGGCAGGCTGGCCACCTGGTGCCAGAGCCAGCTTGCGCGTTCGAGCTGTTCGGCGCCGTCGTCCGCGAGAAGTTCGTGGTCGATCGGATCGCGGGTGTGCAGGTGGCGGGACCGCCGTCGAATCATGCGCGCCTTGTTGATCGTCATCGCGATCAAGAACGGCCAGGCTGCGCGGCTCGGATCGAATCGGCCGGGGTGGCGCATGAGATCCAGGAACACATCCTGGACCGCATCCTGGGCGGCGACGTGGTCGTCCGTGATGCGCCATGCAACCCGTTCCAGTGGTGTCGCCGTGAGTCGATAGACCTCGTCCAGCACCGCGGGTATCGCAGTTCGGGAGAACCGCGCGAACAAGCGCGTCAACCGTGTCGCCGCCGATGCACCGCCATGTGCGTTCGACGAACCGTCCCGCATGGCCGTCATGGAGAGAGCTTTCGAGTTCGTGTCCGACGGCCTACGACCGCCGCTCGCAAGACGTCGGCTGACCCGGCGTGTCACGCCGATGTCGGAAACCGGTGCGGAATGTCGGCTGCGATCGACGGGCGTTGTCGCGCTTGTCGGATTTTTGCGATCGGGTCGGAGCGGTCACGCAAACACCTCCTGGCGGCGCGGTGTCGGAGCGGCACGAGCACGCCCAAGAACCCAATCGAGGAACGATGCGAAGAACCCCTCCCAATTCCGTTCTCGGCCGTGCTGCGTGCGTGCTTGCGGTCGCCGGACTCGCCGTCAGCACGATCCAGGCCCAGCAACTCGCCACCGCCATACCAACGAGCTTGTCGACGGCGCGCGCGATGCACGTTGCCAACCGCCTGACGTTCGGCCAGACGGAGGCGCTGGTCAATCAGCTCACCGGCCCGATCGCGAACTACTACGCGTATCTCAACGCGCAGCTCAATCCGAACCTCGCGCTCGACAACCCCGACGTCGGCAGTCTGCTGTCGCAGCTCAACAACGGTTCCGGGCCGCCGCCGTTCACGACGTTCGCGATGGGGATGGGATATCGCTATCGCGATATCCAGAACGGGGTCTATGCCTACAGCGCCGTTTCCGATTTCCAGCTCGTGGCCCGCATGGGGCACTTCTGGGAGCGCCACTTCAACACGTATGCGAACCGCGTGCGTGGTGTCGTGCGCGGACCGTACGCCAACAACGACTTGCTCGAGGCAGAAAGCCTCACGTGCCGGATCGAGTGGGAGGACTACGAGTTCTACCGCCAGAACTCGCTCGGCCAGTTCCGGGACCTGATCGGCTACACGTTCTACAGCCCGGCCATGCTCATCTACCTCGACACCGTGCTGAACGAGTGCGGCGCGGGCAGCTCTGGCATTCCGAACGAGAACATGTCGCGTGAGCTCATGGAACTCCACGGCATCGGCACGAACTTCGAGCCCACCGGCGAACTCAACTACGGCATCAACGAGATCCAGGCCGTCGCGCGCGCGATGTCGGGCTGGGGGCTGCGGGGCAACGGCTACGGCATCGCCTACCTGCGGGCCTCGTTCAACGTTCTCGAGCACTGCGGCACAGCAACCACGATCTTCGGCACCTCGGGTTTGCCGGCGTACACGTTGACGACCGGAATCAACGCGGTCGACGACCTGCTCGACTACCTTGCCGGTACCGAGGCCTGCGCCGACTTCATCTGCCGCAAGCTCATGCTCGATTTCATGGGTGATGGTTCGGACGACCTCTATCCGAACGTGCTCACCCAGATGAAGGCGGCGTGGGGGCCGGCCGGCGATATCCGAGCGGTGCTGAACGTGATGCTGAGCTCGGGCGAGTTCTTGGGGCAGACGAAGCGTTGGTGCCGTGCCAAGACCCCGATGGAGACCGCGATCTCGCATCAGCGGACCTGGGGCGGTTCGTATCGCGACACCCCCGGCTCTGCCTCCCCCAATCTGGATCGCTTGAACTACGTACGCGTTCAGGGTCAGAACATCGGTCAGAGTCTGTTCCTGTTCGTGTCGCCCGACGGCTTCGCGCTCGAGAGCAACGAGCAGCCCGGCAGCGGGATCATGCTCAAGAGTCTCAACCTGTTCTCGGAGTCCTACTACACGAACGAACCCTACGCGGGGAACAACGTCCGGTTCGACTTCCCGGCGTTCGTGATGAACTCGTTGCCGGCAGCGAAGTGGGGCGATCCGCGTGCTGTCGCGACGCTCTTCCTGCAGCGCGCCTACGGCGCCGGCTGGAACCTGGACAACCTGACCGCCGTGGGGTTTGCGCTGGCCACGGACGTGACCGGTGCGCTGGCGCCGCTCGACCCGATGGCGCCCGACTACGGCAAGCGCCTGGGGCAGGGGGTCGTGGCCACGACGTCGACGCCGCGCGGGCTACTGCGCTAACGCCTGGAGGAAACCAAAGATGACCAACTTCGATCGAAGGCAGTTCTTGCGTGTCGGCGGTGCCGGCGCGCTCTTCTCCGGCCTCTTGTCCGCGGGCACGCGATCCCCGATGTCGGTGGTGGCAAGGCTCTCGGGCTCGCCAATGCCGGTCACGACTCCGCGCGTGTTCACGATCTTCCTGCGCGGCGCGATGGACGGCGTGCACACCGTCATTCCGAAGAACGACCCGACC
This sequence comes from bacterium, assembly GCA_024743115.1. Lineage (GTDB taxonomy): Bacteria > Planctomycetota > UBA1135 > UBA1135 > UBA2386 > JAGQRA01. The sequence goes on from JANSXC010000021.1 coordinate 46,937, forward strand.
TACCTCACGGCGCGGTTCAGCCCCGAGATGCGGCCCACGACGGCGCCACTCGCGGGTTCGACGTTCGCCGAGCTCAACACCGACTTCGACCTGTTGCAGGACATCCACAACAGCAACAACGCGGCATTCGTGCATCAGGTCGGCAACCCGGAGGGCGAGCGCTCGCACTTCGTCGAGCAGCAGATCTGGGAGTCGGCGTTCGTGCCGACGGTCGCTCAGCCGTCGCTCGAGGAGGAGGGCGTGATCGCGCGCCTCGCCGAGGCTGCCGGTTTCGGTTCCGACGTGCCGGGCGCCAGCGTCTCCAAGGCAATGCAGCGGTTCTACCGCGGTTTCACGCCGGCGCGGATCCTGGCGCACATTCGCAGTCTGAGTGACTACTCGATCGGTGCGGCGGGCGGCATTGCCGATCGTCAGCGTGATGCTCTGGCTCGCAATCTGATGACCACGCCGACCAAGGAACTCGAGCGGTTCCTCGACGCGACGGGTGAGTTCGTCCTGGCGTCGGAGGATGCGGTTTCGGGCCTCGCCGGCTATCAGCATGATGGCGCGAAGTTCCCGATCGGCGAGCCGGAGGCTACTGCTGCCGGGTTGGACTACTACCAGCCTGGAGATGCCTTCATGCGCCAATGCGAAGAAGGCGTCGAGCTACTGCTCGCGGCGGGCGGCCCGGTCGATTGCCAGGCCGTGGGCGTCGAGTTCGGCGGCTGGGACACGCACGTCGACCAGGACGAGCAGCGCCCCCTGCTGGACCCGTACCTCGCGCGGGCGATCCGCTCGATCTACGACTGTGCGCTGCCCGCCTGCCCGAACTTCGTGATCCTCGTGGTGACCGAGTTCGGTCGCACGAACTTCGAGAACAGTCGCACGGGCACCGATCACGGCGTCGGCAGTCTCCTGATGGCCTTCGGCCCGCGCGTCAACGGTGGCGTCTACAACTGCCACGACGGCATCGGCCTCGGTCGCCAATGGCGCAACCTCGGCAACACGCCGCAGGACTACACGCTGTGGCCGAACGCGCAACCCGTCGCGACGGACTTCCGGCTGATCTATGCCGAGATGTTCGAGAAGTTGTTCGGGCTGACGAGCGGTGCGGGCAGTCAGATCGAGCAGGTGGTGCCCGGCTGGACCGACAGCAACTACCTCGGCGTGTTCAACTGAGGCGAACTCGCCGGCGCGCGGGCGCACCAAACCGGTGGCCCCGCGCCGAGCGAGGTGGCACGATCGGGCAATGTCCAAGCTCGTGCCTGTCGCCGACCTGGCGGCCGCGACCGTGAAGGGTAGCGCCTTCGATGCCGTCGTCGTTGTCTCGTCGAATCTTGCCGGCGTGGGTCTTGCGCCGTTGGCTGCTGCGATCGCCGGCCACCGCGCCGTCGACGCCACCGCGGACGCCACGGTATCCCTGGTCGCCGCCGCGGAGATGGCGGGCGGCCGTCTCGTGCTCGCTCCGACGGGACCGATCGATCGTGACCAGGACGACGTGCGTCGGTTTGCGGAGGCCGCAGCTGCCGGGATCCAGCGGGCGCGCGACGCGGGGGCGGTCCGACCGCTCGTCGTGCTTCACGGCGTACCCGCGACCGATCCGCTCTATGCCAACGCTGCTCCCGTGACCGCGCTCGCGGCACTCGGGGCGTTGTGGCAACCGCTCGAGGCGCACGATGCGCTCGGTGCCGCGGTCGAACCCGTGCAGGAGGTCGGCTTCGGTGTCGTCGGTGACGCGTTCGGCGCATCGGGGGCTGATTGGGCGAACGCCGTCGAGGCCGGGCTGCGTGTCGCGCGTGACCTGTGTGGCACCGAGCCCGAGCGAATGGCGCCGCCGCGCTTCGCCGACTACTGCGTGGCCGCGTTCGCTGGTCAGCCGGTCGAGGTCGAGGTCGTCGCCGACGGGGCGACGATTGAACGGGACTATCCGCTGGCTGCGGCGGTCGCGCGGTCTTCGATGCAGGTCGAGCGCCACCGCCCTCGCATCGTTCGATTGGAGTACGAGGGTGCGGGGCCGATCACGCGCACGATCCTGCTCGCCGGTAAGGGCATCTGCTACGACACCGGTGGGGCGGACCTCAAGACCGGCGGCGGCATGGCTGGCATGAGCCGCGACAAGGGCGGGGCTGCCGCGGTAGCCGGTTTCGTGCGCGCGGTAGCCGGTCTGCAGCCGAAGGGCGTACGCGTCGTCGCCGAGATCGGTTGTGTGCGCAACAGCGTCGGTGCGAATGCCTACGTCGCCGACGAGATCATCACGAGCCACGCGGGGGTGCGGGTGCGAGTCGGCAACACCGATGCCGAGGGCCGGATGGTGCTCGCCGATCTGCTGTCGCATCTGCGCGTGCGCGCGGCGGATTGCGAAGGGCCACTGCTGTTCTCCGTCGCGACGTTGACGGGGCACGCCGTGCGCGCGGCCGGACCGTACAACATCGCGCTCGACAACGCGCCGGCCCGCGATGCCGGCGTGGCCGTGTCGCTCGGTGGTCAGGGTGATCTGTGGGGCGACCCGTTCGAAGTGTCGCGTTTGCGTCGCGAGGATTGGGACTTCGTCAAGCCGCGCAGCGCGGCCGACGACGTCATGCAGTGCAACAACGCACCGTCGACGATGACGAACCGCGGGCATCAGTTCCCGATGGCGTTCCTCGCGGTGGCCGCGGGTCTCGACAAGCACGGTAGGGGCGCGGATTCGCCGTTGCCGTTTACCCACCTCGACATCGGTGGCAGCGCCTGTGAGGGCAGCGACTGGCAACACGGCCGACCGACAGGGCGCCCGGTCGTCGGCATGCTCGCGGCGCTGGTCGAGGGCGGTCTGCCCGCGTGACCCTCGGGGCTTGACGGTCGCGGGTTGCGTGCGACACCATGCTGCGGCGCCCGGCCATGGGCGCTGGCCGCGCAATCCTCTGAGTCTGCCTGCGGCCGATTCGACCTTGCGGGGTCGCATGCATAGCGAGGCGGACGATCGATACCATGAACCGATTCCACACGTTTGCCGCCGCCGCGTTGCTGGCGGCGTTCTGCGCCTGCACTGATTCGCAGGCTGCCGCGCCCGAGAGCGGCAACCCACCCGTTGGTGCCAACCCGCCGGCAGCCGAGCTGACCAGTGTCGCGCTCGAATGCCCGGCGATGGATTGAGGCGGTTGCGCCAAGTCAGTGCGGTCTGCACTGACCAAGTTGCCCGAGCTCACCGCAGTCACCACCGAGGCCGGCTCGCCGGGGCGCGTTTCGTTCCAGGCTGCGAAGGACTTCGACTACCGCAAGGCGCTCGATGCGGTCGTGGCCGACGGCGTCGGCGCGCTCAAAGGCTACAAGGTCCTCGAGTAGCGAGTCGGGTTACTCGGAGCGGGGGCCCTGGAGTGGGCCTCTCGCTCTGATCTCTGGAGTCGGGGCAAGTCGCGGCCTGCGGGCCTCGCGCCGTCATGGCGATGTTGGCGGTCCCGTTCCTGATCGAGGGTTGACCCTGAAAACGATCCCCGGAGATGCCGATGTCGAACGACAAGTGCGAATGTGATTGCAAGGCGGCGCAGTGCTGCCAGGATCGCAGCTGCGAATGCTGCAAGACCGAATGCTGCTGTTAGCGCCATGACACTCGCGATCGCTGAAGGACATACCGTCACCATCCACTACCGCCTGACGCTCGACGACGGCACCGTCGCCGAGGACTCTCATGGCGGCGAACCGCTGATCTATCAGCACGGCAAGCGACATATCGTGCCCGGTCTCGAGCGCGGCCTCGCCGGTCGCAGAGTGGGCGATGAGTGCGAGATCAACGTCGAACCTGCGGACGGCTACGGCGAATTCGATCCGTCCGTCGAGCGCTCGGTGCCGCGAACGCAGTTCCCCGCGGGCGTCGAGCTGCAGCCGGGGATGTCGTTCCAGGCCCAGGGGCCGCGTGGGCCGATTCCCGTCTGGGTTACGAAGGTCGAAAGCGACTCCGTCACCGTCAGCATGAATCACCCGTTGGCTGGGCAGCGTCTCAGGTTCCAGCTCGCAGTCGTCGACGTGCGTGAGACGGCTGTCGATGAGCAGCCCGCGTCGGATTCGGGTTGATGCAACAGCTGCTGAGTTCGACCGGGTCCGGTCGAAGCAAACGAACAACGTAGGCGCTGGTTGCCGATCAGCGTCTGGCGTCGCTCTACTCCTCCACGAGCCGTCGTAGCCGCGCAATCGATGCGTCCCACTGGGTCGCGATCCGTGTGAGATAGTCTCGGGCGTCGGCGACCGCTTTGGGGCGGATGGCGAAACGGCTCTCCCTTCCGACCCGTTCGCAGTTCACCAGGCCGGCGTCGTCGAGCACCCGGAGGTGTTTGGTGACCGCCTGCCGCGAGAGCGCTAGGCCTGCCGTCAGTTCCGTGATCGAGTGACGCTCGCCGTCACTGAGGCGCGATACGAGCTCGAGCCGTGTGGCGTCGCCGAGCGCGGCGAACATCGGCGCTGGTGCGAATCGTCGTCTAGCAGGCGACATGGGCGGCCACGTTCTTCGCCTGGATGTCCCAGCCTTCCCGATTCGAGCGCAGGACCTCCAGCCGCTTCGATTCCGGGAACTGCAGGAAGCCGGACTCGATGATGGTCAGCCGGGTACCGTTCGTGGTGGGTTCGAGGTGGAACTCGACGCGGATCTTCGCGTCCTCGGGATACTCGGTATCCGGGTCGACGGCGCTCGGCGGCCAGGAGAAGGCGAACAACTCCTCGGGGATCAACTGCTCCGTCACGGACTCCCAGGTCACGTCTTCGTGGCCGGGGTAGGTGATCTGGCCCATGGTGGTCTTGCCGACCTCGAATGGGCCGTCGAGTCGGACTCGGAACCATGCACCGAACTCCTCGTGGTCGGTGATGGCGCGCCAGACGCGGGACACGGGCGCAGCGAGGTCGACGGTCTTTTCGATGCGGTCTTCGGATCGGTTCATGTGCAACCTTTTGGTTGCGTAGCAGTCTATGGGGTGCTCGACCAAATGCAACCATATGGTTGCTCATGTCCCCCGGTTCGGGCGTTGTCGCGCCGCAAGGATCGGGGCGCGGCGAGCCGTCTGCGAATCGGGATTCCCGTTCGACTGTTCGACGGCCGTTCGAATTCTCGCTCTTGCCGAACCGAGTGCCAACGTAGTGGGGCGCATGTTGGGTCGTCGCCGTTCCGTTCGCCTGCCTGCTCTGAACTTTGCTGGCCGGTACCTCCTCGGGCTGATGCTCGGTTGCTCGTGTTTCGCGGCGACGCAGGAGAAGAGCGTCGAGGACTTCGGCTATCGCCACCTCAAAGTCGACTTTCGGGGCGACATGGTCGATGTCGTGGTGCACTCGCGCGCGGGTGAAGAGACGGAGAAGAAGCCGGTCTTGTTGTTCTTTCAGGGCTCGTTGGCCAAGCCGGTGATCAAGTACTCCGACGGCGACGTCTTCGGGTTATTGCCGTTCTCGACGGCGATCTTCGACGACGCGTACCATCTGGCGATCGTCGGTAAACCGGGCATTCCGGTCGTTTGTCACCTCGATCGGCTGTCCGAGCGCAAGGAGTTCGTCGAACCGGCGACGGGCCGGCCACCGAAGCGATACATCGAGCGCAACTACCTGGGCTACTACGTGGAACGCGCGGATCGCGTCGTCGAGCTGTTGCGTCAACAGCCGTGGGTGGCGGACTCGCGATTCGTCGTGGCGGGCCACTCCGAGGGTAGTTCGATCGCGGCCGGTCTTGCAGCCAGGAACCGGGCGATCTCCCACGTGATCTACTCCGGCGGTACGCCGTACTACTCGCGGATTCTGGCGATGATCGCGGGCGACCGGCGCGCGGAGAAGCTCGGGGGAGAGCGAGCCGAGGCCACGTTCGGTTACTGGGAGTCGGCGCTGGCGCAGCCGTTCGACGACTCCCGGGAGCACGGTTGGAACTCGTATCGCGGTACCGTTGCGTTCTCCGTGAGCGCGAGCGCCGATCTTCGGCGAGCCGGAGTGCCGGTGTTGGTTTCCTATGGCACGCGTGACCCGGCTTGCCCGTTCAACGACATGTTTCGGGTCGAGGTGGTGCGGGACCGGGTTCGCGCGATCGACTTCAAGGCGTACGTAGGACGAGAGCACAACTACTTCCCGGTGCGGCCCGACGGATCCGTCGATCACACCCAGTTCGGCTGGGACGACGTGGGGCGAGACTGGCGTCGATGGCTCGACTCGAAGGACTGAGCGATCGGCGAATCGTTGAATGGATTCTCAGCCGAGGTGCATCAGGCGCACGACGGAGTCGTGGAAGTTGGATTCGTCGATGGCGAGCAGGCGATGCAGCGTGGGGAAGAAACGTTCGCCGTTCGGGCCGGTGTAGAGGAGGTCCAAAGCGCCATCGAGACGGTCGTTCGCGATGAGCTCGTTGCAGAGCAGCGCGCAGAGGTAGTAGTGCGTGAAGTGGGAATCGACGCTTGCCTTGCGGCCCTTGCGGAACTCCGTCAAGAAGTCGGTGTCGGGCACTTCACGCAGTCGGCGACGGAATTTGGCGTTCATCTGCGGCAGCGTGACACCACCCCATGTGTTGCCGTAGCAGACCGCGATCCCCTCCTTGACTGCGCGAAACATCTGCTCGGGATCGGGCGAGCAGAACTCGAAGTGCGCGTAGATGTAGTCGCGGATGTTGCACTCCCGCGCCATGCCGGTCACGAAGCGATCGCCGCCAGCGTCACCGAACCCGAGGTCGTTGCTCAGGAAGTTGCACTTGTTGCAGTCGAACTCGATGCCGTGGGCGTGCAGCATCTGTTCGAGGCTCGCGAACGTGTAGTAGGTCAGCGGCTTGCAAGGCACGCCGGTGCGGCCGCAGAACATCCGGCGGAACTCGGTGAAGCGCTCGGCTTCGGAGGCTTCGATCGGGTGGGCGTGGCGGAACGTGACGTTGTCGACCTGCGTCGTCGCGAGGTTGGCGGTGCGCTCCTCCAACAGGCACTCGAAGCGATAGCCCCCGGCGTGGGGCACCGCCTTGATCTGGACGATCTTGCGGAGGAACCGCTCCCCGTCGCGGTGGCCGTGGTAGGCGAGCGTGATGTAGTGGTTCCGTGAGTCGAAGCTGTAGGACTTCAGCACGGCCGCGGGTGCGATCACCGTCGCCGGGTTGCGGCTGCGTCGCGTTGCCGCGAGGCCCTTGAAGAAGAACTCGTGTTGCGCGAGGTGATCGGGTGCCACGAGATCGGCCTCGAACGTGCCACGTTCCGCCTGCGCGAGCAGCGCCGCGAGCGCCGCGTCGAGCGCGCGGTCCGTGGTCGGGTCCTCCGACAGCTCGGCGCCCAGATTGCGGTGTACGGTGGTGTCAGCCGGCGTCGACCTCGATGATGTGCTCTGGCATCCTGTGAGCAACAGGCATGCGAGGGCGGTGGCTGTGGGGAGGACGACGCGAGGGGGGCGAGGCATGCCTGCTCCAGCGAGCAAGAGCGCCGCGAACTCCCGATCGCCGCCGTCAGCGGCTGTGCAATGGCGCGCTGCCAATGACCATTCGCGTCGCGTTCGCAACTGTGGCGCCGCCGGTCTGACCGGCGTCGAGCTGATACCAGTGGCCCAGGACCTTCGTGCCGTCGAACACCGAGCTGTTGGGGCCGCGTGTCGGCGCCCGCAAGGATCTTCATGGCATCGACCTCACGGTCGATGCGGTTCGGCGTGGCGTCAACCCGGTGCAGGTTCGGGCGCGACATGTTCCCGGTCGATGGCTCCGAAGCCGGGCTGTGGGCCTGACGCCCCCAGCCGTTCCGGGGTCCATCGGGCCAGGTTGGACGATCGCCTCTTCGATTCTCCGGATTCGGTGCAGCAGAGCGAGCCTCCCGTGTGCTGTTCCCACGGCATGCATGCCGACGAGTTGTTCGATCGATTCCGTCGCACGGGCGACTCCCGCGCGCTGGCGCAGCTGTTCGACGCGACCGCGCCAGCGCTCCATCGCGCGGCGGTGCACCTGTGTCGCAGTCTCGATGACGCCGAGGACCTCGTGCAGGAGACGTTCGTCGTCGCGATCGAGCGGTCGGGCGACTACCGCTCGCAGTCCGGGGGGAGCGTGCGCGGTTGGCTGCTCGGCATCCTGGTCAATCGGGCCCGGCGGCTCCAGCGTCGACGGGCGCGACGGGTGCCCGCGCGTGAGCGGGAGTCGCCGCTGCAACCGCCGGACGTCGCGGGCAAGCGCGAGCTCTGGGAGCAGGTCGCCGAGGCGATCGACGGCTTGTCCGAGGCCTATCGGACGCCGTTGATCCTGCACCTGCGGTACGGCCATCGCGCCAACGAGATCGCTCATGCCCTCGGGCTACCGCCCGGCACCGTGCGTAGCCAGCTGAGTCGCGGGCTCGAACTCTTGCGGCGAGCGTTGCCGATCGGTGTTGCGAGCGCGGTGCTCGGGCCGGTCGCGCTTGCCGCTGCGCCGCGGGGGCTCGCGGCCGTGCGCGCCACGATCGTTGCCAAGGTGCCGGGGGCTGTCGGTGCCGTCGCTGTTTTGTCGGGAGCGCTGTTGATGAAGAAGCTGTTGGTGTTGTCGGCGATCGTTGTCGCGATCGTCGGTGCGTTCGCGGTCGATCCGCTGTGGACCTCGGGCGAAGAGGCGTGGCGCAGGGTCGGCGAACGGAGCGGTGCGGTCGCCAATGTCGGACCGTCGGAGCGCGCGACCGGGGCTTCGTCGGCTGATGCTGCCGCATTGCAGCGCATCGCGGCCGCCTCGCCTGCTCGACCCGGGGCCGTACCGATTGGTGAGTCCTGCACGATCGCGGTCGTCGATGAGTCCGGCAGGCCGATGCCGGGCGCCGACGTCTGCTGGTATCACGCGGCGGGGGTGGCGCGGGCCGAATCGGACCCGACGTTGCTCGAGTCCGAGAAGCTGATGCTGTGGCGCGATCCGGTCCGGCTCGCAGAACGCTACGGTTGGTCGACGCGAGCCGACCGCGAGGGCCGGGCGAGAATCTCCGTGACGGACGCGACCTGTGTTGCAGCGGTGTTGCCGGGGTTGTTCGGCCAGCTCGAGGTGTCGACTGCCGAGCCCGAGCCGCAGTTGGGCTATCGACTGATGCTCCTGCCCGACCGGGCGCTGCGGGTTCGGGTTCTCGATCCGCGAGACCGACCCTGCGCCGGCGTATCGGTCACGATGATCGCGGTCGACGAGCGCCGTCGACCGCTCGGTGATCCCGAGGGGCACCCTTTGGCCGTGACCGATGCCGACGGCATCGCATGCATCGTGCACGTGCAGCGGGAGATCGACGCGAGCCTCGGCACCGCGGCCGGTCAGGTGCTCGTTCGACCGTTCGTGCCAGGCTACGACGAACCGGGTGTGGCCGTTGACCTGACGAACGTTCCGAGCGAACCGGTGGTGGTTCGACTGACGGCGACCGGAACCGTGCGTGCGCGAGTCCAACTGCCGGGGGTGACGACCTGGTTCGACCATGACATGGCCCTGCTTCCCGAGCAGCGCGGTCGATTCGGTGGCTACACCGCCCGGCGTCCGGATCGCGATGGCTGGACCCGGTTCGAGCACGTGCCGATCCGCCAGCGGTATCGGGTGCACTCGCTCGCCGCAACCGACCTGGGCTGTGCGTTCGATGGACCGGCGTTCGTGGGGGACGTTGTCGATGTCGTGCTGATGCCGCCCGGAACGGGCATCACGTTGCGGGCGCGTATCCTCGACCACGTCGGGGAGCCGGTCGTGCGCCGGCATTTCCACTTTGCGATGCGCGGAGTCGGAACGCCTCCGAGTCGACAATTTACGACGGATGGCAGCGGTCGGGCGCTCGTGGCGGTGAGCCGAGACCCTGATGCGGCGATTCTCGAACTCGACGCCGGGCTGATCTCTCCGATCGACGGGGGCGAGGGGTTCGGTCGGGCCGAGGTGGCGGCCATGGCGCTGCGTCCCGGGATCACGGATCTCGGTGACCTCGTACTGGCGCGCGGCGAAGTGGTGGCCGCCGGCCGGTTGGTGACGACGACCGGCGAGCCGTTCGAGCGCCCGGTTCGTATTGGCATTCAGCGACGCGATGCGAACGCGGACGATTCGGGGCAGGAGTGGTCGCCGGTCACCGACGTCACCGTCGCGTTCGCGGAGCGCGGTCGCTTCGCGGTGCATGGCGAGCTCGCACCGGCGAGCTACCGGCTGATCGTTCGGGGCGATCACAACTTGCCGATCGAGCCGGTGGAGTTCGCGCCGGGCGCTGCCGACCTCGTCGTGCAGGTCGCGCGATCCCACACGTTGATGGCCGGTCTGCTGTTGCCCGGTGCCGTCGATCCTGCCGCCATCGTCTGCACGCTCGTGGACGGCGGACGTCGCTTCGATGCGACGCCGCGCCGTCAGCAGGAGGAGCGCTGCACGGTCGCCTGGCACGGTCTGCCGGCCGGCACGTTCGAACTCCGGGTCTCGCCATGGGCTGCGACCGAACCGCTCTTGCGCGTTCCGGACGTCGTGGTTCCGACCGCGGTTGGCGAGGACCCACGGCTCGCGAACATCGATCTGAGAAGCATGGTGCAAGTCGTCACGTTGAAGCTGTTCGATACGGTGGGAGTGCCGATCGACAGCTTCGGCGCGGCGTTTCCTTCGCCGTCGGCGGTCGGTAGCGGTGACCAGCGCGCCTGTGGTATCGACGGCGCCGTGACGCAGCTGGTGCTGCCGGCAACGGTGAACGAGCTGCAGGTCGTGGTCGCGGGGTACCGACCGGGCGAGGTGACCATCGATGGTGGTAGGGCGCACGCCAGGCTCTACCCGCGCGCTCGCTTGCGGATCCGGGTTCCGGGGGTGCCGCAGTTGCCCGCGAACGTTCAGACCTGGGTGCAACTCGTGGCCGACGATGCCCGCGAGGGCTCGTGGCGCGGCCGGAACGACAGCGGCCGCCTGGCCGAGTTGTTTCACGACGACTCCGGCAGGTGGCCGCTCGATGAGGGCCGCCTCGATCTGCTGCAGAGTGATCGGCCGTGCCGGCTGCGGCTGTTCGTCGGGAGTCGCCGGCGCCCGGTCGAGGTGCGGGGCTCTGCGCCGCAGCAGATTCTGCCCGGGATGGCCGAGGTGAGCGTGGATGTCCCGGCGGCGAGCTGGCGCGCGGCGCTCACGGAGTTCGAGGCGGGGCCCGCGCGCAAGTAGTCCGGCGCCCCGGGTGTTGACGCTACCGAATCACGACCGCGACGCCCTCGCTCGACGACGCGCCGAGCGTCCCGATCGTTGGGTCGGGAACGAACCATTGTGCGGTGAGCTCGAGGCCTGCGAGCCCGGCGGCGTTCGGGATCGGAATCGGCTGGGTCGTGCTGCCGGTGAGGTCCGTCACGCGGAGCAGGTTGAACTGTGGGTCGGCCAGCAGGCTGCAGCCCGGCGCGCCGAGTGGCTGCAGGTCGGCCGGCAGCGGTTGGCTCGTCGCGGACCAGGTCGTGCGGTTGGTGCCGAGGGCGAGCAGGCAGGCGGTGGCCGGCGGGGCGAACGTCAGTCCGAGGGCAAAGCCGCTGTTGCCGAGCGTCGGTGGTCCGTTGCTGGCCCAGCTCGTGTTCGCGGCCGCGCCGCAGCCTTCGCCGTAACGGGTAACCGACGCGCCGACCGCGGTGGCGACGCTGAAGTCGAGGATCGTGGTGGGGCTGGTGTAGAGCGGCCCGTTGGTCAGCTCACCGTAGAGCTCGATGCCGTCGGTCCAGACGAGCGTGTCGAAGCGCGTGTAACCGACAACCGTGATCGTTCCGAGCCCGGTCGATTGCGTCGCGACGATGGCACCGGTGGTGGGATCGATCCGCAAGAGGTCGCCCGACACTGTGCCGAGTGTGAGCTGACTGCCGGTTGGCGTGATCGCGATCGAGATGCCGCCGGTAAAGCTACCGACCGTTCGCGAGTTGCCGGTTGCGAGATCGTACTCCAGGACGCCGCTGCTGCTGACGGTGTAGACGAGGTCCCCCGTGACCGCCAGGTCCGTCGCGCCCGCCGCGGTGTAGCTGATGATTTGGGGGCCGGGACCAGTCGGTTTGGCGTAGGCCTCGACGAGGCCGGCACTGTCGAGGGTCACGACGCGGTTGCTGCCGATCGCGACGCGCGCGACCGGAACCTGTGACCAGGGTCCCCAGACGGACTGCCCCATCCTGGCGAGCTCGCGGATCTGCGAGCGGTAGACGCCGGGGATCGCGATCCCGGCGCCGGTCCAGAAGAACTGCGCGTTGGTGTCCGGGTCCACGGCCAGGCTGGTGACCGCCATGAACGCGTTCTGTTCGACGACCGTGGTCGTCCCGCGGCCGAACACGTCCACGAACTTGTAGTACGGGTCGAGGAGTGGAGTCGACTCGCAGGTCACGATCACGTCGGTCGGGATCTGCGCGGTGAGTGGCAGCGCGAGGGCTGCGAGGGAAGACAGGATTCGGATGGGCATAGAGTCTCGGTTGTCGAAGTAGGGAAAACGAAAGGGGCGAACGTCATTTGCGCAGGAGCAGCCAGACCCAGCCGTGCACCTCGAACTCGGGTGGCAGGCGGTCGCGCAGCTGGTCGCGGCGGGCGGTGAGTTCCTTCAACTCGGCCGTGATGGCTGCGAGAGCGGTTGCGTTCTTCTCGCGATCGGGACCGAAGAGGCGTTGGACGAGGGCCGCGTAGCGGGCTTCGAGCGTTGCGAGCTCGGTGCGGGCCGCCGCCAGCTCGGCGCCTGCCAGCGCGTCATCCGGCACGCTGGTGGGAACCTGTCGGGCGTAGTCGCCGAGCAGCAGATCGAGCCTGCCGTCGCCGTTCCAGTCGGTGACGCAGATCTTCGCGCGGCGCCCAGAGCGCGGCGCGGCGGCGGGGCCCGGGCCCTCGGTCCAGTCCAGGCCGGGGACGAGTGTCTCGGCCGTTGCCAGCTCGGGCGCGGTCGAGGAGCCGGTGTTGGTAAACAACGACACCGAGCCGTCCGCGCCCCCGACCAGTAGATCGAGGTCCCCGTCACCGTCCCAGTCGGCGGTGAACGGGCCCGAGTCCCCGGTGACCATGAGTGGTTGGCCGTCGGCCCGCAGTTGGCGATGGCTCGTGAATCGCCAATCCGTTCGCGAGCCGACATTCGGCACGAGGTAGACGCCGCCGCCGATGTGCCCGACCAACAGATCGAGATCGGAGTCGCCGTCCCAGTCGCACGCGTGCACGGTCGACGCGGTGCCCGTGATCGATACTCCGTTCTTCGCGGTGTTCGGGATGCGTTGACCCCGGAACATGGCGTAGCTCTTGCCGTCGACCGTCTCGAAGCGCGCGTTCCCCGTGATCACGGTTTCGTCCGTGGTCTTTCGCACGCCGCAGCCGACGCCAATGGGCTCGTCGTGTTCGTCGCGCAGCATCTTCGGGCTCCGAAACGAACCGTCCGCTCGGCGTTCGAAGAAGAACAACTCGCCGGGCCAGGAGCCTGACAGCAGGTCCGTATCGCCGTCACCGTCGAGGTCCACCAACTGGGGACCGAAGCCGACGCATCAAGCGGTGGGAACGGTGCCGTCGCGGCCGTCGGCCTGGAACGTCTTGCCCGCGGCAAGGCGTGGTGCGGCGTTCGTGCCGACGTTGCGGTAGATCGTGAGACGACCGCCGGCGAACTGGCCGACGAGCAGATCGCGTTTGCCGTCACCGTCGATGTCGCCGACGAACGGCGCCGCGTGCCCGGGGCTGGGCGTGTCGATGACGCGGCCGTCGGCCGCGAGCCGGATCGGCGGGGCCAGCGCCTTACCAGGTTCTGGCGTGGCTTGGGTGCGGGCGTCGAGGGCGAAGACCGCCACGGTGATCGCGGCGGCGAAAGGGCTCAGCGGTGTGCGGTTCATGATCCCCGGTCCGGAATCGCTGCCGCCGGGTCATGGCAGCAGTCGGGAAGTTGCCTGAATCAGTGACGGCTCTGCCGCCGATGGATTCAGGCTTCCCGAAAGCACACGGGGGCCCGTGAGTGCTGCGGGCAATCCGGGTTTTCGGCCCCGTATCGGTGGATCACACCACTAGGTCTGGGCGCCGTGCTTCGCTGGGATCGGGTCGGGGATGGTTTCGGCGGATTCGCCGAGCATCTCGCGCAGGTCGATTTCCATGCCGCGCGCCATCGTCGTGATCGGCACGTCGTTGGGGGTGCCTTCGAATGGGTTCTCGCTCGTGCGCCCGATGCGTTCCATCGTGTGGAAGACCCACATCACGACGACGCTGAACGGCACCGACAGCCAGACGAAGCTCGGGCCGAGTGTCGGGAAGTCACGTGTGAGATCCTGGCCGATGCGCTCGAACTCGTGCATGACGCCGAATGGCAGGAGGATCACGAAGATCCAGAGGAACGTCGAGTTGAGCGTCGCGTACTGGCGCGGGTACGGAAAGTTCTTGATGCGTTCGGATGCGCCCTGCAGATCGAATAGCTGGGTGAGCGTCTGCTGCATCTCCATGTGGCGGAAGTCGTCGATCCAGCCACGCGTGCGCAGTTGCTGCAGATGACGCGATTGCAGGGCGAGGATCTGAGCGGCGTGGTTGGTCCGCCCGCAGACCGAGCTGCGCTCGGCGTCTTCGAGGTAGCCCTCGAGGTCTTCTTCGATCGTGTGATGATGTTCGTGGATGCGGATGTTGTCGGCCCATTCGCGGTTGGTGCGGTAGGCGAGGTTGTCCTCCCACGGCCGCTTTTGCCGCATGGTGTGCCGTAAGGCGGTGAGCCAGCCGATGTGGCGCATCGCGATCGTACGGCGCGCCGCGTGCAGTTCCGCGTCATCGACTTCGGCGTCGGTGAACTGCCCGCTGATGAAATCGTTCAGCTGCAACCCCCACGCCCGGGTCGTGTTGGTGATCCCGCCCCAGATCTTGCGCGCCTCCCAGAGTCGACCGTAGGTCGCGTTGTTCTGGAAGCTGATGATGAAGGCAACCGCGGTGCCGATCAGTGCGACGGGCAGCCAGGGCAGGTGCAGCCAACGTTGATCGAGCAGGTCGTAGGCGACGACCGGAGTGAGCGCGATGGCGATGAAGATCAGCGTCTCGTGGCGCGTCCAGACGAGGAGGTCGCGAAGCGAATACTTCTTGCGGGTGTACATGGCGTCGGCGTCGGCATCGGCATTCTGCCCGACGGCGGCGTCAGATTCCCGGTCTGCTCAGCGACCGTTGCCGGTCGCCGGCGACTTCGGCGGCAGAGCAGCGGTGAGTCGTTCGAGGCGTCTCGCGAACCACTTCGGAACCTCGGCGGGTAGTGGTGGTCGGTTCGTGAGGAAGCTGTGGTCGGCAGCGGTCGCCGGGCGCGAGGTCCAGTCGCCATCGCAGGCCTGCCGGAGTGCATAGGTCGCCGCCTCGGCGGGAAAACGCTCGGCGATGTTGTTCGCCTGCGAGTAGCCCGCGAACGCCGCCGCGAGGACAACTTCGTCCCCGACGCGGCATCGCACGCCGGCGTAGAAGTTGTTGCTCGACCATCCGGCGGACTGTTCGTCGTGTTCGGGTCTGGGCCGCAGCTCCAGTTGCGGGAGGACACCGAGCTGGCGCGTGAGCGCGCGGGCACGACGGCGTGGGATCGTGAGTTCGTGAACCTCCGCCTTGGGCTGGCCGGCCACAGCGGCCTTCGCCAGCGTCAGCATGCGAACCCGAAAGCCTCGCGGCCCCTCGCTGGCACGCCACAATCGGATTCCGCCGCCGTGGCCCGAGCTGGTCTCCCACGCGATCTCGGGCAGTCCGTCGACCGCTGGTCGCAGCTCGACGGGCTTGCACTCGTACTGATCCGCGAACGCCAGGTTGACCAGCGGGCCCGTCCGAAGGGCCCGCTCGGCGAGCTTCGAGAGCCCGGCGCGTTCGAGCGCGTCGACCGCGCGCCAGCCGATCCGGGCGAGCGCCGTGCTCGCGACCACCTTGCGGGTGGAGGTTCGGCGGCCGGGCTGCTCGGCGACAACTGCGCGGATCAATGTGGGAACCGCCTGTTGGCCGCGACGCCGCAGCGCGTCGATCGCCCATTCGTTCTGCGTGAAAGTGCCGGCACCGACCTTGGCGAGCACCAGGTTCTCGAAGTCGTCGAAGAGTTCGGCGAGCGCGCGGGCGCAGTCGCCGCGCAGTCGCGGCACGTCCGATGTACAGAGTTCGTGCAACAGCGCCGCGCGCGAGGCGTCATCGCCCGCGCCCATCGCCGCCAGAGCTCGTGCAGCTGCCGCGCGTGTCGCCCATGATGGCGCCTGCTGGAGACCCTGAAGCACGAGCGGTTGCAGGGGTTTGCCGAGGGGGCCGAGCGTGCGGGCCACGGCGAGTCCACCGCGAACGACCTGCGGGTCGTCGTGGCGAAGCAAGTCTTCGAGGATTGTGACCGACGCCGTTGCCGAGCGGATGGCAGCCGCGAGCTCGGCGACCGCGGCGCGTTTGCCGGCCGACGGCGATGCGCCGAGGCGTTCGATCCATGCGGCGTTCGACTGATTTGGTGTCGTGCGGTCGGGGTCGGGTCGCCCGCCGCGCGGTTCTTGTCCCGTTGCGCGGTTCTGGCAGTTCGCGGTCGGTGCGAAGGCCGCCGCCAGGGCCAGGGCCAGAGCGAGCGCGAGATCGGGAGCCTTCGGTGGGTGCGCGGGCATGGTCGTTCGGAACGCCTCTCGGGCGTGCCGGGTTCATCCGGCATGGCATTCGTAAAATGCTATCTGTCAGCTAGATATGATGACTGCCACAAGCCGGCTACGGAACCTCCCAAGACGCCCGGATTTCCGGAAGTACTTCCACTGACCCGACGCTAGAGATTCTGTCCCTCGACGATCGGCCGGCGAACAGCCGGTGAAACGACGCGGGTGACGGAGTCCACGATGTTCAGAAACCGCAGAGCTTGCACCGCACCGATGGCGCACGCGGCCGTGCCGCCGGCGCCGCCTCCGCTCGCGGTTCCGGTGGCCGTGCCGACGCCCGCTCCTGCGACGGTCAAGGTCGTCAAGGAATCGACGAGCAGCTTCGCCGGCATCGCGGCCGTGGGCGCGGCGTTCGCGGGGTTCGTTTCCCACGCGGACAATCCGGACTGGCTCGCGACCGGCTTCGCCGTGGGGCTGACGTTCTTCGGCGCGTTCGTCGCGCTGCATGTGCTGCACCTCGCGTTCAAGCTCGCGGCGACGCTCGGCAAGATCGCCGTGCCGCTCGCGGTCGTTCTCGGCGTGGGTTGCGCACTCGACTGGCAGTGGGCCGAGACGCTCGTCGACTGGCTCGGCATCCTCGGCGCCCGCATCCTCGATGCGGCCGCGAACGCCTGGACCGGCCTGCAGGCGCGTTAGCTCAGCCTCTCACGGTTCGGTGGCGAATACGGCAGTGCGTCGCCGACGCACGCGCGAAGCTCGGCCGTCGTGAACGGCTTGCAGAGGACCGCGCTGACCTCGACGTCGCCGAGGCGATCGCGCACGGTGCCTTCGTCGTGACCGCTCATGATGACGACCCGTAGATCGGGGGCGTGTTGCCGCAGCTTCGTGAGCAACGCCAGGCCATCGGTCCCGGGCATCGTGAGGTCGACGAGCGCGAGCTCCGGGCGCTGGTTCGCGATCGCGGCGAGCGCGGCATCCGCCGACTCGGCAGCATCGATGGCGTGACCTGCGCCTTCGAGCGCGAGCTTCACGAACGACAGGATCCACTCCTCGTCGTCGACGACGAGAACCCGGGAGCCGTGGTGTTCGTTCGATGGCGGGCTCGGAGCCGCGGCCGGCTCGGGGATCGGCGCGTCACGTTCGGTGCCGGGCAGGAACGCGGTGAAGCAGGTGCCGGAACCGTTCGTGCTGCGAACGTGAAAGGCGCCGCCGTGGCCGGTCAGGATGCCGTAGGCCGCTGACAGGCCGAGGCCACGACCCTCGAACCGCGTCGTGTAGAACGGATCGAAGATGCGCGGCAGCTGGTCCCCCGAGATGCCCCGCCCGTTGTCGTGGAACTCGATCGCCGCGTACGACGTCGCACCCTGGGGGCGGCCGAACCACAGTCCGTCGCTGTCTGCCGAGGGCAGTTCGGCGTCCGCTCGGACGCGAACGGTGACCCGGGTGGCCCCGACAGCCGGATCGCGTGCGTTGGTCGCGAGGTTGACGAGGACCTGTTCGATGCCCGAGCGGTCGACGCGTGCCAGGACCGGCGAGTCGGCCAGCTCGATGTCGAGCCGGGCGCTGCCCGTACCCGGCACTTCTATGAGGGTCCGGGTGCCCGCGACGATGTCGCGCAGGTCCACGACCTCCTGGTCACCGAGGGTCGGCTTCGAGTAGTCGAGCATGCGGCTGCAGAGTGTGCCCGCGCGTTGGGCGGCCTGCAGAATGGCATCGAAGCTCTCGCGGTCCGTCTCGCCGTGCTCGTCGCGCAGCATCTCGGTATGGCCGACGATCGCGGTCAGGATGTTGTTGAAGTCGTGAGCGATGCCCGCAGACAGCAGGCCGAGGCTATCGAGGCGCTCGAGCTGGCGCACGTGACGCTCGAGTTGACGGCGGGCTTCCTCGTTGCGGCTCGCGCGCTCGGCCTGAACCCGGAGTTCGGCGTGCATGCGTTCGGCGCGGCGCTTGCCGGCGCGATACATCAGGGCAATCACCGAGACGCAGAGCAGCGCGAACGCGAGTCCGAGCCAGCGGACGGTGGCGATACGTTCTTCGTTGGCAAGGCGCTGCTGTTCGAGTTCTTCGGCGCGCAGCCGCGATGCGTCGTGGGTCGCGCTGCGGTTGTCGCGCAGCTTGCGGAGTTCTTCGCGTGCGAGCCGACGTTCGCGATCGATGTTCTCCTCGCCCGGCAGGTCGAGGGTGCTGCGTTGCCTGGTGACTTCGAACAGGCGTTCGCGGTCGCCGCGCAGGAGCGCGAGCTCCTGAGCGGACTCGAGCACGATGCTTTGCAGGCCGGGAATCGCGAGTCGGTTCGCGAGCGTCAGCGCGTCACGAACGTAGGGTTCGGCCGCCTCGGCGTCATCGCGCAGGATGTGGGCCCAGGCGACCTGGTCGAGCGCGTGGGTTACGATGATGTCGTCAGCGAGGGCGCGCGCGAGTTCGATCCGCTTGCTGCCGATCGCGATTGCGCGATCCCATGCGTTCTCGGCCATGGCAAGGTCGTACTGGACTGCGAGTGCGTCCGACTCCGCAATGCGATCGCCGATCTTCCGGGCGCGCTCGAGGGTCTCGGCGAGGGCGGCCTGGGCCTGTTGTTCTTCGCCATGCTGCAGCCAGTAGCTGATCCAGCGCAGCTTGACGCGCAGTTGACCACGTTCGTCGCCAATCTCCTCGAGCAGGGCCTCGGCCGCGAGCAGGTCGTCGCGCGGGTCGTGGCCGGTCATCGTGGCGTTGAGCAGGTCGTGCAACGAGATCAGGGCGTCTGCCAGTCGTTGTTTCGAGGCGTCGGCGTCGGCGATGCGCATCGCTTCCGTCAGTCGTTTGGCAGCCGATCCGTAGCGATCGACGATGTAGTTGAGCGTTGCGTCGACGAGTGCGAAGTGTGCGCGCAGCTCCATGGGAGCGTCGTCGGGCAGGGCGGCACGGGCGGCCGCGATCTCTTCGAGTGCTGCGTCGGCCCCCATGCGTTTGGCTTCGATGAGCGCGTTGATCCCCATTGCCATGGCCACGTACTCGGGGCGTTGCTGGCGCTCGGCCTCGACGCGCATTACCTGCAGGGCCTCGATCGCAGAGGGGATGTGGAACGACAGCAGCGCGCGCGCCCGCGCGAGCATGCAGTTCAGACGGTCGACGCCCCGCACGGTCGGGTTCTCGAGCAGCTTTGCGTGGTGCTCGGCGACGATCCGCTGCGCGGTGGCGGCGCGCATGGGCAGGATGCCGACCAGCCAGGTCAGCAGCAGCAGTCCGATACCGGCGAGCGGCCCGCGGAGATGTCGGCAGGAACTGCAGCGCGGTGGCAATTCGCGGTGCGATGGCATGGGAGACGGACGGGGCAATGACGGCTCCGGACGGGGCAGGCGCCCGGGACCGTGTCCGCTCGGAACGATACTCCGGAGCGTCGGGCGTTGCCGCTTGTTTGCCGTGGAATCGGACCTGATTCCGCTGCGCTCTGCGTTCGGGGGTCGCGGTTCGCGACGTGACGCGTCATCATGCGAATGCTGCGCTGGCAACGATTCGGTCTCCGGCGCAGGAACAACGGAAGGACGGCATGGAACGCTTCGAGATTCGCCGGGTCGTGGCAGTCGCGGTCGTGATGATCCTCGCGGCCGGTCTGGCGCCGGCGCAGCGCTGGCGTGACGAGGTCATCCGGGAGGTCGGGCTGCAGTTCCGCGCGCCGCACTATCTCGAGCGCATTCCGCAGCGGCTCGGTAGCGATGGCGGTTACACCCGCGCCCGACTCGAGCCGAAGAAGCCGCAGGACTTCGTCGACAAGAGATACAAGTGGACCGTTCTCGTGCTCGAGTTCGATCCCAACGCCAAGCCGCCGGCGCCGCCGAAAGCGCCAAAGGGTGACAAGCCGAAAACGCCGGAAGAGATCAAGCGCCGGATGCTCGAACAGCTGCGGGCGCAGCGGCGCCGCAAACAGCCGAAGAGTTTCAAGGATTGGCTCGCATTGACGCGCGATGCCGAAGTCGTGAAGCAGGGCGCCAATCGGGCCGGCAAAGGCGGCAAGCTGGACCACAAACACTGGGTCTGGCGCACCGAACGGGTCTACGGCGAAGCCGCCGTCTATGAACAGGACGGCAAGGAGGTTGCGCTCGTCGTCTGGATGCCGCTGTCCTACAAGCGGGGCCGCAAGCCACCGACCAAGCCGAGCGCGCGCTGGTCCAAGATGATCAACAGCATCTTGAAGAGCGGCGAGCGTGTCGAGTTGTCGGAGCTCGAGGAGGTGTCGGTCGGCGACGACCGTCGCGACGAGTTCGCGAACACGGATGCGCGACGCAGCGCTCTCGCCGCGGCGAAAGCGAACATCCAGGGTCTAAAGGGTTGGGACTACTTCTCGGCGCCCAACTACATCGTGCTCTACTCCTGGCGCGACGCCAATGCGTCGGCGCGAGCCGCGTCCAAGAACCGTGCGAGGTACTACTCATCGCGGCTCGAGCGGATGCGTGAACTCTACGTCGAGCATTATCCGCTGGACAAGTCGGGCAAGCGCGCCGTGATGCCGGACAAGCAGTCGATTCCCGATCCCAAGTCGGACAACGTTCCGATCACGGGGCCGCGGCCGCAGGTCGAAGCGGCGGCCAAGGACCCGGCCGTCGATGACAAGAAGCCAAAGGCGTCGTCGGCTTATCCCGTGCTGCGCTTCTGCGCGACGGAGGCGCAGTTCCAAAAGTATGGCCAATCACCGCGCGGCGTCGTTGGTTGGTTTTCACCGGTCAGCAAAGAGCTGGTCGTCTTCCTCGGCGGCGACGAGCGCATGGGCAAGGGCGCAACCGAGTCGGTCGTCTACCACGAGGGTTGGCACCAGTACGCCGACTTCTACTTTCGCCATCCCGACCGGCCCAAGAACGATGCGCTGCATCGCTGGTTCGACGAAGGGCATGGTGACTACTTCGGATCGTTCCGACTGCAGCGTGGCAAGTGGCGCTACCTCGGTTCGGGGATGCGAGGTCGCAGCATCGAGCGGCTGGTCCAGCGCAACGCGGTGCCGTCACTCGAGAAGATCGTGAAGTGGCCGCGTAGCCAGTTCTACGGTCGCAACGCGGCGAACAACTACGCCGTGGCCTATGCGTTGGTCGATTTCCTGCGGCGCGGCGCGCTGCTGCGTAAGCACTACAAGCCGATCTACGAGGGCATCCTCCAGGACTACAAGAACGTCATGCTCGTGTACGGCGACGCCAAGCGCGCGACGGACACCGCGTTTCGAAAGTTCGAGGCGAATGATTGGCGCGAACTCCAGGTGGCATGGACTGCCTGGGTTACGAGCGGGCACTTCAAGGACGGCTGATCATGTTCTCTGCACTGTTGTTCGTCGTTTCGCTCGCGCCTCAGGATCCGGGGGCCGCGTCTCGCGCTGCGGAGCCGCTCCCCGCGATCGAGGACTTCGCGGGCGAGTTCGCGCGCGTGCTGCCTGGTGAGGCCGAGCTCGCGTGGCGCGGTGTGCCATGGTTGTCCGAGTTCCGTCGGGGGCTCGTCCTCGCGAGCGAGCAGGACAAGCCGGTGTTGCTATGGGCAATGAACGGCCATCCGCTAGGCCAGACTTGAAACAACGGTGTGCGCGCCCGCCGGTCGGTTTGGGCAGACCCCCAGGTGCAAGAGTTGCTCGAGCAGTTCGTCACCGTGGCTGACGAGGTTGGCCGTCTGCAGCGCGGTGGCAGTCCGGAGTCCGACGTCTTCCGTGGTTTCTGCGAAGAGGGCCACTACGGCGGGCGCTCCCGGCCCACGGGCACGCGTCAGGGCATCTATGCCGTCGCGCCTTCAGGACGGTTTCTCGCTTCGGTCAACACGACGGTCAAGAAGCGCATGGTGGCGATGTTGCGCGAGGCGCTCGCCAGGTGGCAGCAACTGTCGCCGGCCGAGCGCACGCTCGACCCGGAACGGGCCACGGCGCTCGCAGCGACGCGGCGCTTCGAGGACAAGTACCCCGAAGATGGCCTCGTACTCGCGGAGTACGTGCGCGACCTCGAAGCCAAGGACGTCAAGGCGCGCGACTGGCGGGCCAGCGCTTGGAACGAGGATCAGGTCTGGTTCACGAAGCACGAAGCACGCGGCTTCGCACCGGTGAACCTCACGGTCGGGCACGTGCACGACGTGCCCGAGCGGCTCGTGAGCCGACTCGCGAGGCTCCATCTCGTCGACGTCGCGCGTGGTCAGACTCCCGCCTTCCGATCGAATCATGTCGAGCGTGCGGTGTTGCGTTCCGAGGTGATCCGGATCGAGGATGGCCGGGTCCACCTCGAACTGCGCGGCGAGACTGCGACGCGTCAGCGCGGGCGCTGGGTGGTGTTGCATCGCGGTGGCGAGAAGGAAGCGCACGAGCGCGGTGTGCGCACCCGCTTGCGCGGGCAGGCCGTGTGGGACACGAAGAGCGAGCGCTTCGAAGAGTTCCGGCTCCTGGCGCGCGGCGAGCGCTGGGGCGCCACCCAGTACAACGGTCGGCCACCGACGCTCGAGCCGACCCCGATCGCGTTCGCGTTCGTGCTCGCCCCGGCCGATCACCCGCGCGTCGCCCCGGCGTTCTTCTGGCACTACGTGCTGCGGAACGGGCCACGGGAGAAGTAGCACCATACGGTACGCCGAATCGTAGCCGATTCGAGCTGCTGCATCGGCGGCTAGCCGTAACCGTGCGCCGTCCTAAATCTCCCGAGCTGACGGGCTTGCACCGCGGTAGCGATTCTGAGAATACTCAGTATGCATACCCGATAACCACGCCCTCGAGCCCGGCTCGAGGTCCTCGCCATGAGCGTTCGTCACAGCCTCCTCGCCATTCTCGCCGATCAGCCGACACACGGTTACGGCCTCAAATCCACGTTCGAGCGCAGCACGGCGGGGGCGTGGCCCCTCAACGTCGGGCAGGTCTACACGACCCTGGCGCGGCTGCAGCGCGATGGGCTGGTCGAGCCCGAGCCCGCCGCGTCGCCCGTGGGCGACGCGGCGGCGACCGTCGACGACCGTGATACGGGGCGCCAGACCTGGCGCATCACGGCGTCGGGTCGCGAGGCGCTCTCGACCTGGTTCGACGAACCGATCGTGGCCGACCCGCCGCCGCGTGACGAACTCGCGATCAAGGTGCTGCTCGCGGTCGCGGCGGAGCACGTCGACGTGACGGACATCCTGCACCGTCAACGTACCGCGACGATGGAGCGGCTGCAGCAGCTCACGCACCACAAGCACAAGGCCGATCCCGATCGCGAGCTGCCGTGGCTACTGCTACTCGATGCGCTCGTGCTGAAGACGCAGGCCGAACTCGAGTGGATCGAGCGCTGCGAACAACGTCTGCGCGAACAGCGCGCGGCGCGCGAACGACGGCAGCCGGGGAGTGAGTCATGAGTGCACCGATCATTCGTTTCGAGAACGTCTCGCGTACCTACGAGCACGCGGGGCAGACCGTGCGCGCGCTCGGGCCGATCGATCTGGAGATCGGCGCGGGCGAGTTCGTCGCGATCATGGGGCCTTCGGGTTCCGGCAAGTCGACGCTGCTGTCGCTCGCAGGCGCGCTTGACGTCCCGACCGTGGGCCGGGTCACCGTTGATGGCAATGACCTGCAAGGATTGTCGCGCAAGCAACTCGCGCAGCTGCGGCGCCAGACGATCGGCTATGTGTTCCAGGAACTCAACCTGCTGCCGGGGCTCACCGTGGTGGAGAACGTCGCGTTGCCGCTCGAGCTCGATGGCGAGCGTCTCGCGCCCGCGCGCAAGGTCGCGTCCGAAGCGCTCGAGGCCGTCGGCATGGCGGGGTTCGCGAGTCGCTTTCCCGATGACCTGTCCGGCGGCGAGCAGCAGCGCGTAGCGATTGCGCGGGCGTTCGTCGGGCCGCGCCGGTTGTTGCTCGCGGACGAACCGACCGGTGCACTCGATTCGGTGACCGGTGAGCGGGCGATGCGGCTCCTGCGCGATCAGTGTGATGCCGGTCGGACGGCCGTCATCGTGACCCACGATTCCGCTCACGCCGCCTGGGCGGACCGCGTGCTGTTCCTGCGGGACGGCGAGCTCGCGCCGGAACCGGAACCGGTAGGTGGTCGGCCGTGAACGCGCGATCTCTCGCCACCCTGTTGCGCGTCGAACTGCGGCGGCTCTGGCAGTTTCGCGGTCGTTCCGCGCTCGTCGCCGCTTTGATCTCCGTGCCGGTCGCGGCCATCGTCGGCGGTTCCGTGTTGATCTCGGTCACGCGACCGACGCTCGCCGAGGATTGCGCGCACGAACTGGGGCAGGCCGACCTGCGCGCTCTCGCCGTCGGTCCGGCCGGGGGCGCATCCGCAGCCGAGGACGTCGGAGCGATCGCGGCGGCGGCGGTCGAGGCCGCGCGGGCGGCGGGCGATTCCCGTGCGCGGCTGCTATGGCTGCGTGGCGGACGGCTCGACGTCGAGCATGCGGGGCTCCGATCGACGGGGCGAGCGATGATCGCGGCGCCCGAGGCGTTCGCCGCGGACGGGCTGGCGCGTGGTATGGCGGTGTTGCGTTCGGGAAGCTGGCCGGGTGCGGGTGAGATCGCGCTCGCACCGAACCTGCTCGCGGCGCTCGACGTGGCGGTGGGGCAGCCGGTCGATGTCGGCGAACGTGCCCTCGTCGTCAGCGGCTGCGTGGTTGACCCCGAAGATCTCGACGTGCCGCTCGCGATCGTGACGACCGACGACGCCGAAGTCGTGCGGCGCGTGCAGTCCGCATGGCTGATCGGGGCGAGCGACATCGATGCCGTGGCGAAGCCCCTCTGGCGCGCGAACGGCGTGCACGTTCAGTTGCGCCGCGACATCGGAGAACGCGATGGCTTCGAAGAGCTCGTCATCTTCATCGTCGGCGGCATCGGCCTGCTCGAAGCGGCGCTCGTGATCGCGGCGGCGTTTGGCGTCAGTCTACGGCGACGGCAGCGCGAGATCGGACTGCTTGCCGCGACTGGTGCGGCAGGCGGCGGCATGCTCGTCGCGATGCTGGCGTCGGCCTGCGTGCTCGCGATCGTCGGCGGGGTGTTCGGTGCCGGCATCGGCATCGGCGCAGCCGCGGCCGTGCACCCATGGCTCGATGGCTGGACTGGCCGGCTCAACGGCCCCTTGGAACTGCCGCCCGTGGCGGTCCTCACCGCGGTCGGGCTCGGCATCGTCACGGCCGTGCTTGCCGTCTGGCTGCCCGCACGCAGTGCCGCGCGTCTGCCGATCCGCGTCGCCCTCAGTGGGCGTCGGCCCGTCGCGACGCCTTCGGGACGCTGGTTGGCCGTCGGAACCGGGCTCGTCGGGCTCGGCGCCGTGTCGATCGCCGCGACACCGTGGATCGGCGGGCCGGCCGGTGGCTTTGCGCTGCTGGGCGGCGCGGTGTTCGCGGTCGCGGGGTTCGGCGCCGCCAGCCCCTGGGTGCTCGCGTGCCTCGCGCGCCTCGCCGCACCGCTGAGCCTGCCATGGCGCATCGCCGTTCGCGATGCCGGCCGGTTTCGTGTGCGCGATGGCGCTGCGGTGACCGCGGTGCTCGCTGGCATGTCGATCAGCATTACGGTCGCGACGCTGCTCACGAGCATCGAAGGGGTGCGTGGAGTGCGCCTGCCCGCGTATCGCTCAGACTGGCTGCTCGTCGAAGGGCCGCGCGCCGAGGCATCGGCGGCTCGAATCGCTGCGGAGCTCGATGCGCCGCACGAAGTCGCGACCTGGCGCGCGGTCCATGGCTCGTCGCGCACGGCGTGGTTCCTGTACGATCGCGATGACGTGGGCGGGCGCGGTCGCGGCTGGCTCGTCGTCGCCGACGACGCGACACTCACGGCGATGGCGTTGATTGAGCATCGCGACGCTCTCGCAGCGGACCAGGTGCTGGCGCTCGGCGAGTCGATCGTGGCCGACTCGGTCGACTGGGCCGGCGTGCTGCCCGCGGAGCAGGCCGTTCGGGTCGTACCGCACGAGCGCGGTGAGCGCGGGCCGACGTTCGTGGTCGGTGCCGCCACTGCCGAGCGGCTCGGGCTCCGCACGGGCCCGCCGCCCGGTCGTGGGATCGAACCGCGTGTGATTCGGCTGGACCGCGCCGTGACGACTGCGGACATCGCGCGCGCTCGCGGGGTGATCACGCAGGGCGAGGATCACTCCCGTAGCCGCGCGGGCGGCGGCGCGACGATCGATGCGGCGCCGCTGCATCAGCGACCCGAGCGCGCGTTCCATCAGCTCGTGCTCCTGATCTGCTTCCTCACGGGTCTCGTCGTCGTGGCGATCGCGACGGCGTTGTCCGCCAGCGAGTCGGCCGCTGATGCGCGCGTCCTCGCGACGGTCGGCGCGTCGCCCGGACTGCTCGTGCGGCGCACGGCGGCGCGCACGGGCTATCTCGCGGCGATCGGTTGCGCGATGGCTGTTCCGGCCGGGCTCGTGCCCGCTATCGGACTGCTGTCCATCTCGAAGTTCCCGTTGCCACTGATCCTGCCGTGGCCGGAGATCGTGCTCACCGCGGTGGGGTTGCCCGCGTGCGCGTGGTTCGCCGCGTGGGCCTTCGCCAGTGTCGTGTCGCGCTGGCGCCCCGATTCGGTTCGTGTCCTCGCCATGGAGAATGCCTGATGCCTGAGTTCCTGCACGCCTTGAAGTGTGCGATGGCCGCGTCCGCGGCCATGTTGATTCTCGCCACCGACGGGCGCGGCCAGTCTGACGGCGTCGCGGACGGCCCGGCGCTCGAACCGTTCGTCGCCAAGACGCGGCACGGTGAGGTGGCGGGCCAGCGCGGGTCGATCACCGTTCCCGAACGGCGTGATCGCCCTGATGGACCGACGATCGAGCTCGCGTTTGCGGTGTATCCCGCACGCACCGCGACGCCGGGGCTGCCGATCGTGTTCCTCGCGGGCGGTCCGGGCGCGCCGGGTATCGATCTCGGTGCCGAGGCGGCGCTCGATCCGGCTTTCCCGCTGCTCGGTCACCACCCCGTGATCGCGATCGACCAGCGCGGTACGGGCCGCAGTCGGCCGAACCTCGAGAAGGCGCCGCGGTTCGGCTGGGAGCTGCCGGCCGACCAGCCGGTAACGCGCGCGGCACTGATCGCGGCGGCGCAGACCGCGACCCGACAGTGTGTCGCGCACTGGCGCGAGCAGGGGGTCGATCTCGACGCCTACAACTCGGTCGAGAGCGCGGCGGACGTCGATGCCGTGCGCGCGGCCCTCGGTCACGAACGCGTGATCGTCTGGGGCACGAGCTACGGTTCGCACCTGGGGCTCGCGTACCTCCGTCATCACGGTGCGCACGCCGCCGCCGCCGTACTCATGCGCGTCGAGGAACCGGACGCGACGTTCAAGTTGCCGAGCACCGTGCAGACCATGCTCGAACGGCTCGAGCGTCGTGTTGCTGGGGACCCGAACATGCGCGGCAAGTTTCCGGCCGGACTCTGTGGCGAACTGCAGAAGGTGCTCGACGGCCTCCGTAGCAAGCCGGTGAAGGTCGCCATGGAGCGCGGTGGCCAGAAGCTCGCGTTGACCCTCGGGCCGCTCGACGTCCAGGCTGCCCTTGCGCGGGCGCTGGGGCACGCGCCGAACCAGGTCGGGATGCCGATGGCGATCTACATGATGACGCAGGGCGAATTCCGCCACATGCTCGGGTTCGCGATGCGGCTGCGGCGTGGCGAGGTCGGGTCGGCGATGACGCTCGCGATGGACTGCGCCTCGTGGGCGAGTGACGGACGGCTCGCGACGATCGAGCGCGAGCGGCAGGATCCGGCGAACCTGTTGAGCGACGCGATTCATGCGCCGTGGTATCCAGATACGTGTTCGGCCTGCGAGTCGGGGCGACTGGGTCAGGAGTTCCGCGAGCCGTTCGCGTGCGACGTACCGACCCTGTTCGTGAGCGGGGCGCTGGATGCTCGCACCCCGGCCGCCAACGTCGCGGCGATCCAGGCCGGCTTCTCGAACCATGCCCACGTCGTGATCGCGGCGACCGGGCACGAGACCCGCGAGTACGAGTCCGAGGAGTACTGCTCGCTGTTACGTCGCTTCCTCGCGGGCGAGACCGTGGCCTCGACTACGATTGCACTCGAGCCGCTGCCGTTGCGGCCGATCCGCGAACGCTGAAGCCATCGAGACGGGATCAACCGCGCTCGAGTGCGGCGAGCGAGTTCGCTGCGGCCTGACCCATCGGGTGCCCCGGGTGAGTGCGCGCCAGTCGTTCGACGAGCGCGCGCAGCATCGCGACCGCTGCCTCGCGGTCGCCGGCTTCGCCGAGGCAGCGCCCGAGCCAGAGGCGCGCATAGCTGGTCTGGAAGTGGTCTTCGCCCAGCGCCCGCGCGTTGATTCCGGCGGCCGAACGAAAACCGGGGAGCGCCTTCTTCGGCTCGTTCTGACGGAGCCAGGCGATCGCGAGGCCGATCAACGGCCGTGCCAGGGTTGGGTGATCTGGCTCCAGCGTTTGCTCGAACATCGTGACGGACTCCTCGAAGATCGGCACGGCTTCGGCGTGCCGACCCTGCCGGGAGACCGCGGTGCCGAGACTCAGCAGACTGCCCGCGACCTCGCGGTGCGTGCCGAGCCGATCCCGGCGTGCGGCCAGGACGGCGCGAAACTCGCGCTCTGCCACCTCGTGATTACCGCGGTCGAGTTCGAGTACCGCGAGCTGGTTGCGCGACGTCAGCACGATCGGGTGGTCGGCTTCGTAGAGCTGTTGCCGCAGCTCGAGGGCCTCAGCGAACAGTGGTGCGGCTTCGTCGTGCCGGCGCAGGCGATGATAGAACGAGCCGAGGTTCGCAATCGTCGTGGGTAGCTCGGGATGGCCTTCGGGCAGGGTGCGACGTTGTGTCTCGAGCGCTGCGCGAAAGAGCTGTTCGGCTTCATCGTTGCGGTCGAGGTTCCCGAGCACCATCGCGAGCTGACCCTTCGTCAGGGCGGGATACGAGTGCTCCGTGCCGAAGCGCGCTTCGTCGCGCGCGAGGATCTCGCGCAGCAGCGTTTCCGCGCGCTGCATGTCGCCGCGGTCGATCTCGAGCATGGCGAGCGAGAACAGCGCAGTGTCGACGTCGGGATGGCTGTCGCCCGCGAACTCGCGCGCGAGTGCCAGTGCCTGCTCGAACGCAGCGCGCGCGGCCACGACGTCGCCGACCGCGCGGTGCGCACGGCCGAGCTCCCGGTGCAATCGCGTGTATCGTGGGTGCGAGTCGTCGCCGGCCTTGCTGCGCAGTTGTTCGAGCATCGCCAGCGCGGCGGCACCGTCGCCGCGGTCGCGCGCGATCTCGGCGCGCGTGAGCTGGAGCATGTCCGTGAACTCGGCGTTCTCGTCGAACGTGGCCGCTTCGTCGACCAGCGCGATCGCCGCACCGAAACGGCCGCGGTCACGCAGGTGGCTCGCCAGCGTGTTGAGGCCTTCGATCCGTTCTTTCGTCGGACATGGCTTGCCATCCGCGGTCGGTTCGAGCGATCGCCGCAGGAGCTGCTCGCCGCGCTCGGTCTCGCCGGCGAAGAACGCGAGCACCCCGTTCCAATACTGCAGGCGGCGGTGCTGTCGACTGTCGGGCGCATGAGCTGCGGTCGCGCGCTCGGCGGCAGTCAGGAGCGGCCTGGCGGCGTCGTAGAGCCCGAGCGCGACGTAGGCGCGGCCCATCGCGAGCTGCACGGGAGCCCGGCGATGCGGTGCCTCGGTCATCTCGGTCGCGATACGGCGGGCACCGCGATCGAGCAGCTCGCGGGCACGCAGTGTCTCGGCCCGCTCGGGGTCGGGCGAGGCCATGTCGAACAGGTCCACGAGAAACTCGGACAGCTCGTCCGCCGCGATGCGCTGCGTGATCGCGGCGTCTCGTTCGTCGGCGATTCGGCGGTTCTGCATCGCGGTCGTGACCGCAAACGTGACGAGCAACACGAACAGCAACGCCGTGCCCGCGAGCGCGATGCTGTGGCGTCGCACGAACTTTTGCGTGCGGTAGGTGAGAGTGTCGCCACGCGCCGCGACGGGCAGGCCGGCGAGGAACGCTTCGAGATCGTCCGCCAGTGCTGCCGCGGATTCGTAGCGTCGCTCCGCTTCCTTGCGCATCGCACAGGCCACGATCGTGTCCAGGTCGCCGCGCAGTTCGCGCGTCGTGACCGCCGCGTCGTCCGTAGCTCTGACCGCGCTCGGTGGTGGTGGCGTGCGGTCACAGACCACGTCGACGAGCTGGGTCACGGAACGGTTCGCGAGCGGTTGCGCCCGCTGGCCCGACAGCAGTTCGTAGAGGATGACGCCCAGCGCGTAGACGTCGGTGGCCGTCGTGATCGCGCCGCCGCGGACCTGTTCCGGGCTGCTGTACTCGGGGGTGAGCAGCATGTGCCCCGTGTGCGTCACGGCGAGCGAGGCGTCCGTGCTGGCGCCGTCCTGCAGCAGCTTGGCGATGCCGAAATCGAGCAGCTTGGGTTCGCTGTTCTGGCCGACGAGGATGTTGCCCGGCTTGAGGTCGCGGTGCACGACGAGGGCGCGGTGGGCGTGCGCGACGGCGCGGCAGACCTTGACGAAGAGTCGTAGGCGGTCGCGCAGAGCGAGCCGGCGTTCGCGGCAGAACGTCAACAGGTCCGGGCCATCGACGTATTCCATGACCACGTAGGGCTGGCCTGTCGTCGTCGTGCCACCGTCGAACAACGTTGCGATGTGCGGGTGCACGAGGCCGGCGAGGATGCGGCGCTCGGTCCGGAAGCGCCGCTGCATCTCGCGGTCGTCGCCGGCGGCGCGCAGGAGCTTGATCGCGACCCGGTTGGTGAAGTCGTCGCCTTCGCGTTCGCCGAGGTAGACCGTGCCCATGCCGCCCCGGCCGAGTTCGCGGATCGCCCGGTAGGGGCCGATGGTCTCGGGGGCCTCGACGTCCGGTGGTGGTGACGCGGCCAGGGAACCGCTCGAGCTCTCGGCCGCAGCGATCGCATCCGCGATCTCGGCCGCGCCGAACGCGTCGGTCGGCGAAGCCAGTTCGTCGGGATCCTCGCTGTGTTGCGCGAACAGCCGGCGCAACTCGGTGGCGAGCTGCGGTTCGGTCGTTGCCATCGCCGCGAGCGCCGAATCGCGTGCCTCTGGCCCGAGCGCGCGCAAGCTCTCGAACTCCTCGGCGATCCGGGCGAAGTCCGGGGCTCGGCTATACTGCTCGCGGCGTTCGTTCGAAGCGTCGTCGTTCATGGGTCTCGATTCGGAGTCATTCACAGCCATGCTGCAGCGTCATCGCGCGGGCGATGACGTCGTGCTGTCCGACTTTCTGCCCGCGGTCTACGACGAACTCAAAGGGCTCGCGCGCCGGAAGCTGCAGCGTGAATCCGTGGCGCCGTTCGAGCCAACGGCGCTCGTGCATGAAGTGTATCTGCGACTGGTGGACCAGCGGCTCGCAGGCGTTGCGGATCGGACGCATTTTCGACGGTTGTGCGCGCGGGTGATGCGCCAGGTCCTCGTCGACCAGGCGCGTAAAAGGGATGCGAAAAAACGCGGCGGATCCCGCGAAGAAACTCTGCACACCTGGCTCGAGCCGGCCGCGGCCGACGGCGGAGCCGGTCTGCCGGTTCTCGCGCTCGACGACGCGCTCTCCCGCCTTGCCGAGCAGGACGAACGCAAGGCCCGGGTCGTGGAGCTGCGCTGCTTCGGCGGTCTGACGATGCCCGAGGTCGCCGATGCGCTCGAGGTTTCGCTGCGGACCGTCGAGGCTGATTGGTTCTTTGCCCGCGCCTGGCTGAAAGCCGAGCTGCAGCACCCCTGATCCTCCCGCGAGCCGGCCGGATCGCTCCGCCGGGCGCGCTTTACTTCGGCCTGCCGCGGGCTATTCTGCGCGCCGGTCTTCCCCGTGGTGTAATTGGTAGCACATCTGGTTTTGGTCCAGTCGGTTCCTGGTTCGAGTCCAGG
Organism: bacterium; assembly: GCA_024743115.1. Classification (GTDB taxonomy): domain Bacteria; phylum Planctomycetota; class UBA1135; order UBA1135; family UBA2386; genus JAGQRA01. The sequence goes on from JANSXC010000021.1 coordinate 79,080, forward strand.
CGGGGAAACCATCTCGGCGCGCTGATTCGATCGCGCCGGGCGTCGACTTGGCCCAAGTCGACGCGGCGCCGGTCCACGTCGGGGCCACGACGTTCGGAGTATCAGGAGACGTCATGAAGCAACTGGCTGTCGTCGGGATCCTCGGCCTGCTCGTCGCGGCCAACTGCGAGCGGGCGATGGCCCAGGAGTCGCCGGCCGAGACACCCTTCGGGCCGGCCATCGAACGCGCCGGCAAGCGGTTCGAGGTCGTGTTCCAGATCGCCGATCTCGAAGCGGACTTCGCGGGCAGACTCGCGGATCAGGCGCTGCTCGAACTCGAACAGCTCGGCGAGCACCTCGAGAAGAGCGTCGGTGCCCGCTTTCGCAAGCCCTACACCGTGGTGGTGCTGCGCGAGGCGGCAGCGTACGTCGCGGCGCAGGACCGCCACGGATCCTTCCCGGTTCCGGCGCGGCCGCCGGATGGGCCGACGAACCAGTGGTCGGATACCAACGGCTTCCTCGGCAAGGATCAGCGGGCCTACGTCCGAATGGGCCCGCACCTGTCGTTGCCCGCGCTGCGCGAAGTGGGGCTGCCGCCTCCGACCATCGTCGCGATGATGCGCGTCGCCGCCGAGGTCGTGCTGCATCCGCTCGTGCGCGAATGTGCGGCGCACGACTTTGTCGTCGGCGTGCTCGCGATGGGAACGGTCGAGACGCTTCGGAACCCGGGGCTCGAATACGACGTCGACGCGGCGTTCGACCGCCGACGCGAAACCGTGATCGGCCGGCGGCTCTTGGGCGACGAGTTCTCCCTCGATACCGTGGTGGACGTCTCCCATTCTTGGGAGGAGAGCTGGCAGTGGGGTGTGGCCCAAATCAAATGGGCTGTTCTGGCGCAGTGCCTGCGGCAGAAGGACCCCCGCTGGGCCAGGAAACTGGTGAAATGGCGGCCCGGCCGGAGGATTCGCGGGCGCGAGGACGCGGAGCGTCGCGCGGCGATCACCGCTGTCGTCGGGCGCGATTGGGCGGCCGCGTCGCACCGTTTTGCGACGATGGTCGATGCCTTTGCGCCACGCTGGAGTGCCTTCCGCGACGTGTGGGCGCCTGGCAAGCGTGGGCTGCTCGTCGGCATGGCAGAGTACACCGCCGGGTTCTCGAACAGCAGGCCTTGGGAGCCCGGGGCCTTCGCTGTCTCGGCGCGGGTCGAACTCGGCCCCGGGGAAACAGCTTTCATGATCGACGTCAGTCATGCCGGGGGCGATCGCGTAACAGCGTGCTTCCACACGGGGAAGGCCGGCTTCTACCGTCTGGAGGGCAAGCCTCTGCAGTGGATCATGAAGGTCGATCGCAGGGTCGATATCCGCCCGGGAAAGCCGTTCGACACGCGAGTCCAAGCCGAGCTCGGGCGGGTGCACCTGTTCATCGATGACGTCAAGATCTGCTCGTGGGAGCACGGATTCGGTGAGCCGGACGGCCGAGTGGACATGATGGTCGGCGAGCGCCTGGTCTGGCTCGAGAATCTGCGGTTCGAACCCCTGAAGAAGTGAGCCAGGGTTGGACGGACGCCGCGCCGATCGCCGGTTGCGGCTCGCCGTCGCGCCGCCGCTCGATCACTGCCGGCACGTGGCTTGACCGTCCGTCCGGCGCGTGCCACCGTGGCTCTCACGTGCTCGTTCCCCGCTTCCTCGTCTGGCTGCTCGCGGGCAGCCTCGTTGCCGCCGCGCTGACCGGCCAGGTCATTCTGTCAGAGCTCGTCGCCAGCAATCGCGCGGGCATTCGCGACGCCCAGGGGCTGAGCGCGGACTGGGTCGAGCTGCACAACCAGAGCGCCGCGCCCGCGTCCCTGGCTGGTCACGCGCTCGTCGATGATCGCGGTAGCGCCTTCGAGTTCCCCGAGGTCGTCGTGCCGCCGCGCGGCTATCTCGTCGTGCTGCTCTCGGGCAAGCTGCGGCGCGACCCGGCTCGGCGGCTGCACGCCGGGTTTCGGTTGAGTCGTCGAGGCGGGCGGATCGCGCTCGTGGATCGGGTCGAGGTTCGGGAGGTTTCGGCGATCGAGTTCGGGCGGCAGGTTCCCGACGTGTCGTTCGGGCATCCACAGTCGGCCGCAGCGGTCACGCTCGTCGAACGTTGCCAGGTGGCGCGAACACTGGTGCCGCGCGCGGGTTTGCGCTCCGACTGGTTGCTGGCCGGGTTCGACGATTCGGGTTGGCGCGAGGTCTTTGGTGGCTTCGGGTTCTGCTACTCCGGTCGCTCGGGGTTGCAGGAGTGGGTCGGTACGGACATCGGCTCGGCGATGCGTGGGCGATCGACGAGCCACTGCGTTCGCTATCGTTTCGAGGTGGCTGACGCTGCGGCGTTGCGAGCACTTCTGCTGCGCGTGCAGTGTTGCGGCGGCTTCGTTGCCTGGCTCAACGGCGTCGAGATCGCGCGGCTCAATGTGCCCGCGGAGATCGGGTCCGACACCAAGGCGTTCACCTGGGAGGAAGGCGCGGACCAGCGGCTCGAGCACGAGTTCGAGGTCGTGCCCACGGCGCTCAGCGCCGGTCAGAACGTGCTGGCGATTCGCTCGTTCTCGACGAGCGCGTTCGCGTTCGACCATCTGATCACGGCCGAACTCGTTGGCTACACGCCGGGTGACCTGCAGCGCGACCGGCTGGAGTACTTCGGCACGCCGACGCCCGGGCGGCCGAACGGATCCGGGGCCGCGGTCGTCGCGCCGAAACCGAACCTGCCGGGCAAGAGTCGGCTCACGATCGGCTCGGGCGTGCTCGCGAGGTCGCCAGAGGAAGCCGGCGCCGGGGTCATCCGCTACACGACCGACGGCAGGGATCCCGTCGCGAGCTCCGCGGTGCTGCCCGCCCGCCTCGAACTGCCCACCAGTGCCGAGGTCCGCGCGCGGCGGTTCGTGCCCGGCCAGCTTCCGAGCCCGACGGACTCGCTGCACTTCACGCGGCTCGGTGATGAGTTGCGCGACTACCGGTCGGATCTGCCGATGATCGTCGTTTCGACGCATGGCGCCCCGGTCGTGACCAAGCAGTGGATCTCGGCGCACGTGCACGCGATCGATCGTGGTGCTGACGGCACGTGTGGCCTCACCGATACGCCTGCCGTCACGACGCATGGCGCCGTCCGCCTGCGCGGTTCGAGCACGCTCAATCTCCCGAAGCGCAGCTACGCGATCGAGCTGCATCGGGCGAGCGGCCGCGATCGGGAGGTGTCGCTGTTCGGCCTCGCGAAGGCCTCCGAATGGGTGCTCTATGCGCCACACAACTACGATCAGTCGCACCTGCGGAACGCGCTGTGCTACGAACTCGCGCGTCGCATGGGGCTGGCTGCACCACGTTGGCGGTTCTGCGAACTGTTCGTGGATACCGATGGTGGTGAGGTCACCGCGGCGGACTACCAAGGGCTCTACCTGCTCGTCGAGAAAATCGGAGTCGGCGAAGGGCGGCTCGAGATCGACCGTCTCGGTCCGACCGACAACACCGAGCCCGAGGTCGCGGGTGGCTACGTCCTCAAGATCGATCGGCCCGGGGTCGGCAACGAGGGGTTCGAGGCCGGTGGGCAGAAGCTGCAGTTCGTGGTGCCGACCGAGCGGCAGATCACGGAGCCGCAGCGGCGCTTCCTGCAGGGCTGGTTCGATCGGCTCGGGTCGGCCTTCACGCGGGCGAGAGCGGCGAGGGCGGGCGAGCCCGTTGCGGCACGCGAGTACTCGCAGTGGCTCGATGTCGACGCGTTCGTCGACTTCCACTTCTTCCATGAGTTCACGAAGAACCCCGATGCCTACACGCTGAGCACCTACATGCACCTGCCGCGAGGCGGCAAGCTGCGCATGGGGCCGGTCTGGGACTTCGACCGCGCGATGCGGACGAACGACGACGAGTACTGGGTCGGGCGTTCGTCACGCCCGCGCGGCTGGACATCGGACTACCGCTACGGCTGGTGGGGAGAGCTGTTCGACGACCCCGAGTTCGTGCGGCGCTATCGCGAGCGCGGCCGCGAGTGGCTCAAGACCGAGCTGTCGCCCGCGCGCGCAATCGCGCTCGTGCGCGAGATCGCAGCGGAGATCGCGCGCGCCGAAGAACGCGACCGCAAGCGCTGGCCGATCATCGCCGCGGGTCGCTGGCACGATGAGCTCAGAGAGCTCGAGATCTGGCTCCAGGAACGTGCGCAGTGGCTGAAGGAAGAACTCGTCGATCTGCCCTTCGTGCATAGCGCGACGACGTTCGACCTGCCGTTCACGCTGACGATGCGGCACGCGAATGCGAGCGGCACGCTCTACTACACGATGGACGGGGCGGACCCGAAGCTCGACGACGGTCGGGTCAGTCCGAGCGCGCGGGAGTATCGCGGCGAGTCGTTCGAGATCACGACCGACACTCGGGTGCGGGCGCGGGTCCTCGTCGACGGGGTTTGGAGTCGCATCACGGAGCGTTCGTTCGTGCAACGGGTCGCGGAGCTGGCAGTGAGCGAGGTGATGTACAACCCCGAAGAAGGGCACCGCTCCGAGTTCGTGGAGTTGTGGAACTATGGTGACGAGGCGATCGATCTGTCGCACATCGAGGTCGACGGCGCGATCCGGTTCCACTTCGGGGCCGGGGCGGTGCGCACCCTCGCGCCGGGCGGGCGGGTGCTGATCGTCAACGACCTCGACACGTTCCTCGCCCGCTACGACGCGGTCGGGCTACTCATCGCGGGCGAGTTCCTCGGCAGCCTGTCCAACACGGCGGATTCGTTCGTGGTCCGCGGCGGCGTCGGGGAGCTCATCGCGCGCGTCAGCTACGACGATGGCTGGTATCGCGAGACGGACGGCAAGGGGCGCGCGCTCGTGCTGCGGGTGCCGGCGCGCGAGTGTGTCGGCAAGACGGACTGGCGCGCGGGTCAGGTCGCCGGCGGCACGCCGGGGCGGCAGTAGCGGGCGGGCGGTCCGCAGGTGGCCGCGCGAGCGCCGACAACAGGGCGCCCGCGGCCGCTGCCTTGCCACTGCGACTGCAGTGGCCGGCAGCGGTCAGCTGTTCAGCTGCCGACGGTTTGCAGCAGACCGTTGCTGATGAGCAACTCGCTCCGCGTCGAGAGCGCGAAGGACTGGAACGAGATCTCGCGCTCGCACCACTTCAGCAGGCGGGGCACCTCGAACGTATGCGTGCCGTTCCCGCTGGCGTCGAGCATCGTCATGGCGGTGAACTCGGTGCTCGCGCGCAGGGTGCAGCCCGGGAAGCCGAGTTGGCCGAGATCGAACGGCAGTGGTGCCATGAGCACCGGGTTGAACGTCGCGGAGAACCCGTAGCCCACGAACGTGAAGCTGTCCGGGCAGCTCGGGCAGTTGATGTCCACGCCCAGCTCGGCCTCGAGCTGCGGCTGGCCGACTTCGGTGATCGCCGGGACGATCAGGTTGCTCGGTGCGCACCCGGCGCCGAGGTCGCGAACTTCCGGGTGGTTCGGGCAGCAGATTCCCGGGTTCGACGAACTCGAACTCGACGAGCTGCTCGAACTCGACGACGTGCCCATACTGCCGGAGGACGATCCCGAGGAGCCCGAGGTGCCGGGACTGCCGCTGCCAGAGGAGCCGGAGGTGCCGGGGCTACCGGTGCCGGAAGAGCTCGAGGAGCCAGAGGATCCCGAGGTGCCGGGACTGCCGCTGCCAGAGGAGCCGGAGGTGCCGGGGCTACCGGTGCCGGAAGAGCTCGAGGAGCCAGAGGTTCCCGAGGTGCCTGGGCTGCCGCTGCCGGAGGAGCCGGACGTGCCCGGACTGGCGCTCGAAGAGCTGCTCCCCGACATCGACGAGCCGGAGCCCGAGCTGCCCGAACCCGAGCCCGAGCTGCCGTCGGTGCCGGAGCTGCCTTGCTGCGCGGCGAGTGGCACCGCGAGGCTGGCGAGGAGAACGATTCGACTGGCGATCTGTAGTTGCATGGTCAATGCGTGGAGGCAATGCGGTCTTGGCCGATCTTGGCAGGTGCCTGATCCTCCGATGGAATTCCTCGGCCGTGCCGCGAACCTGCGATCGTAGCGGGGGTAAGAAGCAGCCGCCAAGCTGCTGGCAAGATTCTTGTCAGCGCGGCGTATCGGTCGGCCGGCCCTTTGCAGGGGTTCGCACGGCGGGGGCTCGCCCTTTCTCAGCGCGCACTTGCGAATTCGGTTCCGGCTGCTAAGTTCTCGCGCCCGCGTTGCCCCGTGGTGTAACGGTAGCACAACAGATTCTGGTTCTGTTTGTCAAGGTTCGAATCCTTGCGGGGTAACCACTCATCCTCCTGCTGCAAAAGCAGTTGAGGCGCTCACGCTGCGGTAGGGACGAGCCGCCGTCAGTCCGCCATCAGGCCGACCGTGGCACGATGCAGGAAGCGATCAGTCATGCCCGCGATGTAGTCGCAGATCGAGCGTTCGATGCCGTCGGTTTCGGCGCGCTCGTGGAACGCCGGCGGTAGCGGCGTGGGGTCTTTGCGCAGGCTGGCGAACAGGCGGCGGATGCGTTCGGCGCCGTCGTTCATGACGGCGAGCACGCGATCGCTGCGGTAGAACCGTGTGCGCAGGAACTCGAGGGCTTCCTGGGCCAGCACGGTCATCTCCTTGCCGTGCCGAAGCCGCGGTCGCTGGCCGGTGGTCGGCGGCGCGGCGAGTGCGAGGTCGGCCTGCTCGACGAGGTCGTGAATGAGCAGCGAGGTGAACTCGCTGACGACGCGCTGTCGCTGGTCGCTGTCGGCGGCCTTGCGCGCGGCGCGGAAGAGGCGCAGGTCCGCGGCCTCGGCGTCGGTGAACATCGCGGCACGCAGGCCGTCGTCGAGGTCGTGGCTCAGGTAGGCGATCTTGTCGCAGAGGTCCACGAGATCGGCTTCGAGCGGCAGTGGTTCTTCGCCATCGCGCAGGTCGTCGCTGAGGGGGAAACCGTCGGGGACGCGACCCTTCAGCAGGCTGCGGCGCAGCGCGCGGGTCAGGTTGAGGCCGTGGCCATGTCCGTAGCGGCGCTCGAGTCGGTCGACGATGCGGGTGCCTTGCGCGTTGTGGCGGAAACCGCCGAAGTCCTGCATCGCCTCGTGCAGCGCGTCCTCGCCGACGTGGCCGAACGGCGGGTGACCGAGGTCGTGCGCGAGCGCAATCGCCTCGGCGAGGTCCTCGTTGAGGCGCAGCGCCCGCGCGACGCTGCGCGCCATCTGCGACACCTCGAGCGAGTGCGTCATCCGACTGCGGAAGTGGTCGCCCTCGAACGCGGCCATGACCTGCGTCTTGTGTTGCAGGCGCCGGAACGCGGAGCAGTGCAGCACCCGATCGCGGTCACGCTGGAAGACCGTGCGCAGCGGGTCCTCGGTCTCGGGGATCCGGCGACCGCCAGCGCTGCGGCTCGGGGTGCCGAACGGGCTCAGGCTGCGGAGTTCGCGGTCTTCCTGATCTTCGCGGCGTAGCCAGACCATCGATGGGGGCAGGAGCGGGGGCGGGCGGGGAGGCCTGCCGTGGGGCGACCGGACGGTCCTTCGCCAAGGAAAAAAGCCCGGCAGGCGAGCCTGCCGGGCGTCTGGTACCCCCTAGGGGATTTGAACCCCTGTCGCATGGATGAGAACCATGAATCCTAGGCCACTAGACGAAGGGGGCGTGCTAGTGCGCGTCACTAGTAGGGTTCGGGAGGGCCGGGGTCAAGTCGGGAGGCTCGCTTTGGCGATTCCGGAATGTTCCCCCGGTTCCCGCGTTGCGGGAGCTTCGCACGTATCGGCAGTTGCCGTGCGGTCTGCCGGTCATGGAACCGGGCGGCCCGCCGTCGGAAGATGCCGCTTCGCGGTTCGTCCGACGCGGCCCGCGGCCGTGCCGCTTTCACCCGAACCCCACCGATGATCCAAAGCTCCAGGATTCGCCAATGCCCGCTCTACTGACCTCACTTCTCGGCCTCGCCATGCTCCTCGTTCCCGAGGGCGCGTGGCTCGGCGTGTATCTCGCGGCCGATCGCGAGGAAGCCGCGGTCACCGAAGTCGTACCGGACTCGCCGGCGCAGAAGGCCGGCCTCAAGGCCGGTGACGTGATCCTCGCCGTCGGCGACACGAAGACGCCGACGCGCTCCAAGCTCATCGCGACGATCGGCGCGGCCGACCCGGGCGATCGGGTTGCGCTGAAGATCAAACGCGGGACCAAGTCGACCGTCGTGGTCGTGAAGCTCGGCAAGCGCCCGAGCGAGATTGCGGTCGCGGAGTCGGCCCGGCCCGCGCCTGCGCGTCGCGGCGGCCGGCCTGCGCGTGCCGAGGCCGAGTCGGCGCCGAGCATCGCCAAGCCGATCGATCCTGCAAAGGTGGCAAAGCTGCGGCCCGGCAAGCCGAGGAAGGTTGCCAAGGCGCGGGCGGAGAAGCCCGTGAAGGCGGCGAACGTTGCGCCGAACGACGGCGTATTCCTCGGCGTGAGCGTCGTCGAGGACGGCCAGCAGCTCATCATCGAGCGCGTGATCGACGGCAGTCCGGCGCAGAAGGCCGGCCTCGAGAAGGGTGAGCGCATCGCCAACATCGGCCGTCGTCGCATGCGCAGCCTCGCGGACCTCGACGCCGCGATCGCAGGCATGAAGGTGGGGAGCCCCGTGCGCATGACGCTCATGCTGGGCGACGAGCGCCGTAACAAGATCCTCGTTCCTGGCCGCCGCAGTGGCGGCAAGTTCATGGTGGCCAAGCCCGCCCCGCGCGTCGCGAAGGCAATGCAGCGGCCGGCCCAGAGCAAGAAGGTCAAGGCCGTCGAGACCAGGAAGGCCGACGCCAGGAAGGTGCAGGTCTCGCGCCGCACGGCGACGGCCAAGGCGAAGCAGGCCAAGGCCAAGGCCAAGGCCAAGCAAGCCAAAGCCAAGAAGGCCCAGGCCGGCAAGCAGCGTCGCGCGGTCGCGACGCAGGCCGCGCCCAAGAAGGACGAGCTGAGTCACGAACTCGAGGCCATGCGCAAGGAGCTCAAGGAGCTGCGCAAGGAACTCGAAGATCTGCGCAAGCAGTTGCGCCGGCGGCGCTGAGCGGGCGACTGGTCGATCGGCTGAGTCCGTGAGGAGCGCGTCTCGGCGCGGGCCCACGGGTGAGCGTCCCGGCGCGTTCCACCGGCGCGAGCCCCGACACGCAAACCCGCGCGTTCGGCGGGAATACGCCCGGGGCTTCCGGCGTCGAAGTCGGCGGAATGCGCGGCCAAATGGTGGACGCGCCCGCCCGTTCGCCTGACGATCGCCCGCCGATGACCAGCCCGTCCGACGCCAAGCCCGCTGCCGCGCCGTTGCTCGGTGCCCCGGCGGGGGCGGTGGTCGTCACCGGCGGCGCCGGCTTCGTCGGCTCGCACCTCGTCGAGGAACTGCTCGCGCGGGGTTATCGGGTCCACGTTGTCGACGATCTGTCGACCGGGCGCCGGGCCAACCTCGCCGCCGTGCGGGAACATCCTGCACTCGAGCTCACCGTCGGCTCCATCGCGGACCCCGACGTGGCGGCTGCCGTGGTCGCGGATGCCGCGATGGTCTTCCATCTCGCGGGTGTCGTCGGCGTTCGGCTGCTGGCTGCCGAACCGCTGGCCGTGATGCAGCGCAACCTGGACGGCACGCGGGCGTTGCTCGAGGCCGCCGCCGCGGCCGCCGTGCCAGTGCTCTTCACTTCCAGCTCAGAGGTCTACGGTGACGGTCCCGTGCCGTTCCGCGAGAGCGCGACGGTGCGGCCGGGCGTGACCGAGGGTCGCCGCGGCGGCTACGCGTGCGCGAAGGCGATGAGCGAGTGGCTCGCGTTCGGCCACGGCGAGCAGGATGACCTGCCCGTCGTCGTGGCCAGGCTCTTCAACACGGTCGGCCCGCGACAGTCGGGCGAGCACGGCATGGTGCTGCCACGCTTCGTGCAGCAGGCGGTTGCAGGCGAGCCGATCACCGTCTACGGCGACGGCGCGCAGACCCGCTGCTTCGCGCACGTTCGCGAGGTCGCACGCGCGCTGCTCGACCTCGCGCTGGCACCGGGTAGCCGCGGCCGCGTCTTCAACGTCGGGGCCGCAGTCGAGACGACCGTTCACGCACTCGCAGAGCTCGTGCGCGAGGTCGCCGGCAGCTCGTCCCGCATTGCCCGGGTGCCGTTCGACACCGTGTTCCCGGCCGGTTTCGTCGACCCGCCGCGGCGCGTACCGAGCCTCGACCGCCTCGAGCGCGCGATCGGCTGGGCGCCGTCAGCGAGCCTCGCAGCGATCGTCGCCGAACTCGTCGACTGCGCGCGCGATGCGCCGCTCGTGGCCCTGCCGCGCTGATCGGCGACGCTGGACCTACCCCCGGAGCGCGAGTTGCTGCTGGAACGCGGCCAGGTTCGTGCGGGCGACCGGGTCCTTGGGCAGTAGCACACAGGCGCGTTCGAAGTGTTCGGCGGCCTGCGTCAGGTTGCCGTTCTTGAACTCGCAGATGCCGAGGTTGGTGTGGGCCAGCGGTTGGTCGAGGTCGATCGCTCTACGGAAGCTCGCGGCGGCGGCGGCGAGTTCGCCGAGCTCGAGTTGGCACGAGCCGAGCAGGTTGATGAGTTCGCCGTTGTCGGGCGACAGCTCGAGTGCGTCGCGGCAGCTGTCGGCCGCCGCGTCGAATGCTCCCGCGTCGAAGAAGTGCCGTGCGATCCGGCGCAGTGCGTCGCCGAGCGTGGCGGGCGGCAGGTAGCAGTTCGCCATCGCCCATCGCAGCTGGTCGCGCGCACCGGCTTCGTCGCCGCCAAGGAGTCGGCTCAGCGCGAGTTCGAGCGCGGCCTCGCTGTGGTACGGGTTCTTGGCGAGTAGTGCGGCGAATTGATCTGCTGCTGCATCGTGCTCGCCGCGTTCAGTGTGGGCGCGACCGAGATACCACGCGGCGTCGGGCCAGCTCGGCCACTGCGCCCGCGCGGTCGCGGCTTCGGCGGCTGCGAGCGCGCGGTCACCGCGGCGGTCCGCAAGCACCGCGCGACCCGCCGGGTCCGCCGACCACTTGGTTTCGAACTGGGCGAGGCGCTCACGTAGTTCGGTCGGCAGGTCGAGGCCGAGGCTGCGGAACGTCGCGTGACCCTCGTGATGCAGGAATGCGCGCCGCGCGATCACGAGGCGGTAGCCGCGGAGTCTGAGGCGCAGGCAGAAGTCGTCGTCCTCGAAGTTGCCGTTGCCGAAGCGTTCGTCGAACTCGCCGACTTCGTCGAGCGTCTCGCGCCGCAGCATCAGACAGAGGCCCGCGAGCGTGTCGACGTCCTGCACTTCGAAGGGTTGGTCCTGCAGCGCGGCCGCGACGGTAGTCCGGGCCTCGGCGTCGGCGGTGCCGGCGATCGGCAGCTGCGCCGGGCCCTTGACGAAGTTGCTGATCGGCGCCGAGGCGCCGATGTCCGGAGAACTCACGAGCGCGCGATGCAGTTCGACCAGCAGGTTCTCAGTGGCCTGGGTGTCGTTGTTGAGCACGACGACGAGCGGTTCCTGCGCCGCCCGGAGCCCGGCGTTGACGCCGCCCGCGAAGCCGAGGTTGCGCGGCTGCCGCAGCACGCGGATCCGGGGATCGAGCGCGCCGAGGTCCGCCGTGCGATCGGAGCTGGCGTTGTCGACGAGCAGGATCTCGAGTGCCGCGACGCCGTGCTGCGTCAGCAGGCTCTGCAGGCACGCGGCCGTGAGGTCGGCGCCGTTGTGGCACGGGATGACCACCGAGCAGCGAATGCCGGATGTCTCAGACATGCCGCTCTCATCGGCGGTTCGAATCGTTCGCCCTGACCTCAGTGCCGCGCGCACCCAAAAAAGAACCACCCGGCGCCGAAGCACCGGGTGGTTGGGGAAAGGGGTAGGAACCCCCCGAACGATCCGCAACCAGAGTGAGCTCTCGCCTGAAAACTCATGCACACCTCGCTCTGCAACGGCCAGGCTCGCCTCCCGAGCCGCTGCCTCGATTGCGGATCGAGCCGCTGAGGGTCTCGCCAACCCTCACCGACTCTTCGTGTTTTTAAACAGCTCTCTGCCTCCGTCAGGCCCGAGTGCCTTGCGGCCGCGGAACTGTCGAATGCCAGTTGGCATGGTGCGAACACCGTACCACGGCTCGTTGTTTTTCTTGTTTTTACGCAAGTCCCTTTTGGATAGGGGCTTTGTGTACGATGCGGTTGTACCGGAAATGTCGCGTCTCGCTCTCGGGAACGGAATGAGACGGCTTGGGATTGGACGGGACAGGGTGGCAGGGGTTGCCGGTTCGGGGCCTCGTCCGTATGTTGCTTCGCCCTTGTCCGGAGGTCCTGAGCACTCTGAGCGCGTTTTCGTCGTCGATTCGGCGCTGCGAGGGATCCGTCTCGGCGAGTTCCTGGAACAGCAGTTACCGCGGGTTCACCGGCTCGCCTTGCGCCGCCATCTCGGCTCAGGGCAGGTCCGGATCAACGGCGATACGGTGCTGAGCGATCGCCGGCTGCGCGTCGGTGATGTGGTGCAGGTCGCTGCAATGCAAGAAGATGCGGTCGTTCTGCGCACGCGGTCGCAGCGTCCGGTGCGCGCGCCGCTCGAGGTCTTGTTCGAGTCCGACACGGCGGTCGTCGTCGCCAAACCGGCGGGGGTCCCGACGGTGCCGGACCGCGCCGGGCGCGAGCGCGGGGTTCACGGCGAACTCGCGGCCCTGCGTCCCGACGCGGACCTGCGTATCGTGCACCGTCTCGATCGTGAGACATCCGGGTGCCTGTTGCTCGCGAACGGGCTGTCGGCGGCCCGCCACTTCGACGCGGCGTTGCGGGAGCGGGCGTTGCAGAAGCACTACGTCGCCCTCGTGCACGGGGTGGTCCGGCCCGGCGAGTTCGAGATCAACCGCTTCCTCGGTCCGGACTCGCGGCGCCCGGGCAAGGTGGTCGCGGCCGCGGTCCAGAAGAAGGGCTTCCGTGAGGCGCAGACGCTCGTGCAGCGCCGCATTGCGTTCGAGGCGCACTCGTTCGTCGACCTGTGGCCGAAGACCGGCCGCGGGCACCAGCTGCGCGTGCACCTCGCGAGCAAGGGCCATCCGATCGTCGGCGACCGTGACTACGGTGGGCACCCGCTGCTCCTGTCGCAGATCAAGCGTGGCTACAAGGCGCGACCCGGCCAGCAGGAACGGCCGCTCATCGCCCGTTCGTGTCTGCACGCCTTCGGCCTGCGGTTTTCCGATCTCGACGGCCGTGACGTTGCCGTCGAATGCCCGATCCCCGACGATCTGCAGCTCGCGCTCCAGAAGCTCGAGCATTTTGCCACTCCGCAGTCCTAGCCATGCGCCTCAAGACCTCCCCCGAAGACTTCCGTGTGCGCGAGCTGCTCGAGTGGCCCGAGGTCCAGGACGGCAACTTCGTCGTCCACAAGCTGCACAAGGAAAAGCTGTCGACGGCCGAGGCGCTGTCCGTGCTCGCGCGCGAGTGCAAGGTCGATCGCAACGTGATCGCCTACGCCGGCCTCAAGGACCGGCAGGCCGTGACGGATCAGTTCATCACGATCGAGCGGCGTGCGGTCGAGCTCGCGTTGCCGAACCTCAAGGTCGAGCCGGTCGGCACGACGGATCGGCCGATCACGAGCAAGCAGAGCCAGGGCAACGCGTTCACGATCGTCGTGCGTGATCTGCGGCCGCCGCAGGCCGCACAGTTGCGCCGCAGTCTGCCGAGCCTCGTGAAAACGGGGTTCCCGAACTACTTCGACGACCAGCGCTTCGGCTGTCTGCGGCACGGTCAGGGCTTCGCGATGCAGTCCGTGCTCTACGGTGACTTCGAGCGCGCGCTGCAGCAGTTCATCGCCGAGCCGTCACCGGTCGCGATCACGGGTGACGTCAAGCTCAAGCAGACGATCCAGGCGCGGTGGGGCGACTGGGAGACCTGCGCGAAGTTCGCGCGCGGTCCGATCTACGAGCCACTGTTCCGCCATCTGATGGATCGGCCGAACGACTTCCGCGGCGCGCTCGAGTTCGTGCCGCTGCGCCAGCGCGTGATCCATGGTTTCGCCTACCAGTCGTATCTCTGGAACCGCGCCGTCAGCCAGCTGCTCCACAAGGGCGTGAGCTCGGCGCAACGACTGCGGATCCGCACGCTCGCCGGCGACATCCTGGGCTGGAAGTATCTCGCGCCCGAACGCGAGGAGAAGCTCCTCGCGATGTCGACGCCGCTCTACGGTCCCGACGGCTCTGGCGGCAGCCCGCCGTTCCGCAACGCGATGGCCCGGCAGCTCGAGCGCGCGGGGCTGACTCGTGAGAGCTTCCTGCAGAACGAAGTCCCCGGGATGATCTGGCGCGAGGAGCCGCGCGAAGTGTTCATCAAGCCGCGCGATGTCAAGGACGTGCGTATCGAGCCCGACGACGTGAACCCCGATCGCGTCTGCGCTCGATTGGCGTTCTCGCTGCCGCGCGGGGCCTACGCGACGATGCTCATCAAGCGATTGTTCGCGCCGAGCTGGTATGCGCACTCCGAGGGCGAGCGTGACGACCACCGGCCGCGCCGAACGCCGCGGGTGCGGCGCTACGACGACGACGACGGTCGCCGCGACACCTCCCGCCGTTACGACGACCGGCGGGACGAAGGCCGTCGTTACGATGAAGGCCGTCGTTACGATGATCGCCGCGATGAGGGCCGTCGCTACGACGATCGCCGTCGCGACTGAGGCTCGTTCCGCGCGGAGTGGCGCAGATGTGGCCTCGTGCCAGAGAGAATCCAATGACCGACAAGACCCTGGGAATCATCGGTGGCTCGGGCCTCTACGACCTGCCCGAGCTCGAGAACCGCGAAGAGGTGCAGATCGACACGCCGTTCGGCAGTCCGAGCGACGCGTTCATCACGGGCACGATGTTCGGCGTGAAGGTCGCATTCCTGCCGCGACACGGGCGCGGCCATCGGCTGTCGCCGAGCGAGCTGCCGTTCCGCGCCAACCTCTACGGCATGAAGCAGCTCGGCATGGAGTGCGTCATCGGCGTCTCCGCCGTGGGTTCGATGAAGGAGGACATCAAGCCGGGTGAACTCGTGCTCGTCGATCAGTTCATCGATCGCACGCGCGGGCGGACCGCCGAGTCGACGTTCTTCGGCAACGGTTGTGTCGCGCACGCACACTTCGCCGATCCGATCTGGGAGCCGCTGCGCCAGCGCGCGCTCGGGGCTGCGAAAGCCGCCGGCGCGGTCGCGCACGATGGCGGCACCTACGTCTGCATGGAGGGCCCGCTGTTCAGCACACGCGCCGAGAGCAAGCTCTACCGCAGCTGGGGCGTCGACGTGATCGGCATGACCAACCTGCAGGAGGCCAAGCTCGCGCGCGAAGCGGAGATCGCCTACTCGACCGTCGCGCTCGTGACGGACTACGACTGCTGGCACGAAGGCGAGGCCGACGTCGACGTTGCCGCGGTGATCGCGGTGCTCAAGGCCAATGTCGACATGGCGCGACGCGTCGTCGTCGAACTCGCGAAGGCGACCGCCGAGGGGGAGCCGATCTCCGCGAACGGCGCGATGGATCACGCGATCATGACCGATCGCAAGGCCGTCACCGCCGATGCACGGCGGCGGCTCGATCTGCTCGCGAGCAAGTACCTGGGCTGATCGCGGTTTGGGCCGAGGCCGCTCCGCTACTTCGCCGCCGGCCGCGCGATGCAGTAGAGGTGGCGCTCGCCGCGCAGGAACAGTTCGTCGCCGACGATCGCGGCCGAGGCGCTGAAGCTGTCGTCGAGCACGTTGTGCGCGAGCACGCGCGGTGCCTCGGGCTTGTGGCTCAGCACGAGGGTCGCCCCGCTGCGGCTCGTGACGTAGATGCGGTCGCCAGCGCCGACGGGGGAGGCGTAGATCTCGCGCATGCCGGGCAGCCGCAGCGGGCGCGCCGGTTCTCTGCCGGTCGGCGCATGCACGCGGACCAGGAAGCCTTGGTAGTGGTTGAGGAAGTAGAGCCAGTCGCCGTAGAGCAGCGGCGAGGGCACATAGGGCGTGCTGCGCTGGCGGCGCCAGACGACGTTCTTGGTGTTGGTGACGTCGCCCTTCGCGCCCGCGAGCGCGACGCCGAACATGCGACGCTTCTCGTAGCTGCTGCCCGCGAACACCATGCCGTTCGCCGCGACGGGTGAAGCGACGACGTTGTGCGACAGACCACGGCAGCTCCAGACAACTTCGCCGGTCACGAGGTCGTAGGCGCGCAAGGCCCCGGTCGCGCTGACGATGACCTGCCGGCGACCGTCGTGCTCGACGATGATCGGCGTCGACCAGGACGTCACTTCGCCGCGGTCGCGGCGCCAGCGTTCCTCACCCGTGCGCTTGTCGAACGCGACGACGAATGACTCGCCCTCGTGGTCCCAGTTGACGACGAGGGTATTGCCGTGCAGCGCCGGGGTGCTGCCCTCGCCGTGGCCATGCTTGATCTGCATGTCACCGAGGTCGTGCTGCCAGGTGACCTTGCCGGCGTGATCCAGCGCGTAGAGCCCATACGACCCGAAGAACGCGAACACATGTTCGTCGTCTGCGACGGCCGATGCAGCGACCAGCGTGCTGCTCTTGTGGTAGACGTCGTGCGGCACCTGCTCATGCACCGTGTGCTGCCAGGCGACCTCGCCGGTCGTCCGGTCGATGGCGAGCACGACGAAGCGGTGACGTTGGGTCACGGTCGCGTTGTCGTGGGCGCCCGGCGCGTCGTCGGGCACCGGCTCGAGTTCCGGCCCGAACGGGATCGCGGCCGTCAGGAAGATGCGATTACCGTGGACGATCGGTGAGCCGTGGCCGTAGCCGGGCAGCGGAGTCTTGAAGCGGACGTTCTCGGTCTCGCTCCACGTCACTGGCGGGTTTGCGGTCGGTGCCGCGCCCGTGCCGAGGGGGCCGCGCCATTGCGACCAGGCGCCGGTGTCCGTTGGAGTCTCGGGGGCATCCTGCGTCAGCACGCAGACGGGCAGAGCGCAGCAGCACGCGGCGAGTCGGAGAGCGAGTCTTGTAGAGAGCGCGAACGGCATGCGGATCATGGAGCTTCGGCCGCCGGCAGGGCGCGGGCTCAACGCTTCACCGCGACGAGCTCGTAGACGGGCGGGCAGTGGATGAAGACGTCCGGGTCGCCGCGGCGCTCCGCCATTTCCGCGAGCAGCTGATCACAATCGCCCGCGTCGAGCCGCCCTTGCTCGACGAGCTTGGGCGCAAACGTGTGCCACCAGACGTCGACCCACGCATACATGCTGTCCGTGCCGCGCGGTGACCGTTGCAGGCACTCGAGTCGTTCGATCTCGAGGTCGGCGTCCCGCATCATTGCCGGCAGGCGGCCGACGATGTCGGGGTCGCCGCCGCGGTCGCGCCAGGCCTTCGCCGTGGCGGCGACGGCGCGATCGTGGACCTTCGAATGCGGCGCGAGCGTCATCGACTCGTAGTGGAAGTAGTCGTGCACGATCACCCGGCCGCCCGGGCGCAGTGCGTTCGCGATGGCCGTCACCACGGCCGCTGGCCGCGCAACGAAACAGAGCACCCAGCGCGCGAACGCGAGGTCGAACCCCGAGGAGTTCGTGTCCGCGCCGGCGAGCAAGGTGTCGAGCTCCTGCACGTCGCCCAGCAGCGGCGTGATCTGCGGCAGATTGCGCGAAACGATCTGCTCGCGCAGATGGGTGAGGAACTCGGCGCTCTCGTCGACCGCGACGACCTCCCCTCGGCTGGTGACGAGCTGTGCCAGGTCGAAGCTGGCATGGCCTGGGCCGCAGCCGACGTCGAGCACGCGGTGGCCGAGGCGGATGCCGGCGCGGCGGAAGGCCGTGAGCGCGACGTCGCCCCACAGTCGGGACTGCAGTCCGAGGCGTTCGAGTTCGTCGTCACCGGTACCGAGGACGTAAGGCTGCTCGTCGGTCATCGACTTCCTATACATTCCGGCGCCATGAGCGACCTCACTCGCCGCAAGTTTCTCCGCACCGCCGCCGCCACGGGAGCCGCGGCCACGGCCCTGCCTGCGTGCAGCAGTGTCAACGTGGCCACGCGCCGACAGTCACCCGTCGCGATCGCGAGCGCCAACGGCGTCGAAGCCGTACGCATCGCCGTCGAACGTATGCAGGCCGGCATGCGCCCCGTGGACGCCGCGGTCGCCGGCGTCGAGGTCGTCGAGAACGACCCGAAGGATTCGAGCGTCGGCCTCGGCGGCCTGCCCAACGAGGACGGCATCGTTACCCTCGATGCCTGCGTGATGGACGGTCCTTCCGGGCTCGGCGGTGCCGTTGCGCACCTCGAGAACATCAAGAACCCCGCGCAGGTCGCCCTCAAGGTCATGCGGCGCACGGACCACGTGCTGCTCGTCGGTGCCGGTGCGCTCGAGTTCGCTCGTGCCCATGGCTTCAAGGAAGAGGATCTGCTCACCGAAGAGTCGCGGCGGGCGTGGCTGCGCTGGCGCGAGAAGCGCTCGTCGATCGACGATTGGCTGTCGCCCGAAGAGAACGGCGAGCACGGCACCGAGTGGTTCGAGGAGTTCAAGGACAAGACCGGCACGATCCACCTCGGCGCAGTGGACGCGAACGGTCAGATCGGCAGCTGCACGACGACCTCGGGGCTCGCGTTCAAGATCGCCGGCCGGGTCGGCGACTCGCCGCTGCTCGGCTGCGGCAACTACTGCGACAACGACGTCGGCACCGGTGGCTCTACCGGCCGCGGCGAAGCCTGCATCCTGAGCAACGGTGGCGCGTTCATCGTCCAGCAGATGGCGCTCGGCAAGTCGCCGACGGATGCCTGCCTCGAGACCGTGCGCCGCGTCGTGCGGATGACGAAGGTGAAGCGGTTGCTCGACGACAAGGGCCGTCCGAACTTCCAGGTCAAGTTCTACGCCACCAACAAGCAGGGCCAGTACGGTGCCGCCGCGATGTACCCCGGCAAGTTCGCGGTGTGCGACGCAGATGGTCCACGGCGCGAGGATCTCGCTGCGCTCTACGAACAGCGCTGAGCGGCGGTGTCGGCCTGAACGGAATGTCGGGCCTGGCTGGGCGCCGCGTCAGCTAGAACCGTTCTTGCTCGCGGTGCCGGTCGTGCCCTTCGGCGGTGCGGTTCCGGCCGGTGGCGGGGTCGCGCCCGCGGCGGGGTGGACGCCGGGGATCTCGGTGGCGCCGAGCTTCTGATCGCCGTCCTTGTCGAGCTGGGCCAGGAGAGTCTTGGCCCAGCGCGCGAGGCCGGGGTCGAGACGGCGCAGTGCGGCGTTGAGTTCGGCGAGGTCGATGGCGCCATCGCCGTTACCGTCGATGTCGTTCCACGGCGGCGGTAGCGTCGATTCCGGCGCCATACCCGCCATGCCGGGCAGCGCGACGGCGCGACGGATTTGCTCGAAAACGGGTGCGAGTTCGCCGGCTTCGACGCGGCCCGACTGGTCGACGTCGAGCATCCTCAGCTGCGGTTCGAACATCGGGTTGAGTTTGATCTCGCGCACGAGGGTCGAGATCTCGTCGGGGTCGAGGCCGCCGTTCTCGTTCTGGTCGTGCAGCTTGAGGAAGACCTCGAGCGGCGTTGCCTGGCGCGCTTCCTGCTGCTCCGGCGCCTGCTTCACGAATCGTCGACAGGTGCGCACGCGGAACGTCTTGGTGTGTTCGATGGCGCGGTGGAACACCTTGTCGAACTCGGGCCACTGGATGTAGCCGTCGCGGTTGGTGTCGAGGTCGAGGAAGCCGCTCGATTCCTTCGGGTCGCCGAGGGTGTCGAGTGCGTCGGTGGCCTCGAACAGGTCGAGCCGATCGTCGCTGTCGCGGTCGCACGCGGAGAACAGTTCGCGGCTGGTTGCTTCGTCGTGCGAATCGAGCGTGATGCGGCCGACGCCGACCTGCTGCGGTTCCTGGCGGCCCGGAGCAACTGGCGTGGGGTCGGGCGTAGGAGTGGGCGCGGTCGTCTTCGCCGGCTCGGGCGTGGCAGGCTTCGGCGCCTGGGCCGTCACCGGGCCCGACAGGAACGTGCCGGCGCCGAGCAAACCGGCCAACCACGCGCTGGGGAGGTGTTGCGCCGGGCGAACGGGATGCGGTTGGGTTCGGGTCGCAGGATTCATCAGTAGGGCCCCGGACAGCCTTTCGGTTGCCGGGGGCGCCGACTATAGCACCAGGGCCCGAGTTTCACCGGTGCGGAGCACCCGGTGGGGTGGCCCTACCGGTTCTCGGTCGCGGTCGGGGCGAGCAGGCGCTCGGCATACTGCGGGACCCGGCGGATCAGCGCGACGGCGCCGGCCGGGTCCTCGGCTGCGACCTGCTCGAAGCGGTCGCGGAACAACTCGTGCCACCGCCGCCACTGGCCGGTGGACTCCCGTTCGGTCAGCAGGGTGGCGAGGTTCTCCCGGATGCGGCGCAGCGCCTTGGTCGTGTCGGCGGGAGCGGCGGGCGGTTGCCAGCTGGCGAAGTAGAGCCGCCGCAGCCCCTCGGCGCGCTGGCCGCGGCCGTCGACCTCGGCGTAGAACACCATGGCGGCGTAGATCCGGTCCGTGAAGCGCGGCCGGCTCGACTCCATCGTGCGGCGCTGCCGGATGCGGTCGAGGCGACTGGGCAGGGCCTGATCCGCGAACCACGACTCGGCGGCGCCGACGAGCGGTCGCAGCTCGGGAATCTGCATCTGTGATTCGGAGAGCAGCGCCATGACTTCGACGGGGTCGCCCGTGAGTTGGTCGAGCAGGGCGCGGATCTCCAGCGTCGCGTCGGCATCCTGGAAGGGCTGTCGTAGCAACGCGGGCGCGTCGGCGGGGTCGATACGAACGCGCGGGGCGGCGTCGATTCGCTGCAGTTCGACGAGTCGGGCGGCGGCGACCCAGCGCTGCAGGTTGCGCGGTCGGCGGTCGTCGAGCACTTCGGCGTAGAGTTCCGCGGCGCGGTCCGGATCCAGGTCGAGAACTTCGGTGAGCCAGGCCCGATGCAGCGAGACGCGCGCCGGCGCCGGGCGTTGCTCGGACGTTCCGGTCGGCGGCACTGAGGGGGGCGTGCCGCTGTCCTGGGGGGCGGACTGCGGCGTCTGGGTCGCGTGGACGTGGACCGAGTCGGTCGCGGGACGCCGTTCGAAGCCCGCGACGGTCAGCAATGCGACCAGCGCGATCGCGGCGCCGGCACCGATTCGCTGGCCGGTACCCGAGCGACGGGTGCGGCTCACGACTCCTCCAGCAGGTCGGACTCGAATCGGTAGCCGAGACCATGAACCGTTACGACGTGGACCGGGTTCTCGACGTCGCGCTCGACCTTCTTGCGCAGGCGGGCGATGTGGTTGTCGACCGTGCGCGTCGCCGGCAGGTGGACGTAGCCCCAGACCCGACGCAGCAGATCCTGGCGGCTGACGACCTCGCCGCGGCGGTCGATGAGCATGCGCAGAATCTCGGCTTCGTAACGTGACAGTTGGGCTTCGCTGTCCTCACGGGTCACCGTGAAGCGCTTCCAGTCGACGACGAGGTCGGGGAACTTCATCACGGTGGCGGACGGCTTGTTGCTGACGCCGGCGCGGGCGCCCGCCTGGGTGCGGCGCAGCACGGCGCGGATGCGCGCGGTCAGCTCGCTGAGCCCGAACGGTTTCGTCAGGTAGTCGTCGGCGCCGAGCTCGAGCCCCGCGACCTTGTCGCGATCCTGGCCCTTCGCCGAGATGATGATGACGGGTGTTTCGTGGCCCGTGTCCCGCAGCGTCCGCAGCACCTCGAGCCCCGGCATCACGGGCAGCATGAGATCCAGCAGAATCAGCGAGGCACGGCCCTCGCGGGCCTTGCGCAGCCCTTCGTTGCCGTCCGCGGCCGTTTCGATCGTATACCCCTCGAGCTCGAGGTTGTGCTGCAGGCCCTCGCGCAGGTCGGGCTCGTCCTCGATGACGAGGATCGTGGTGTCGCTGAGATTACTCATGTCGTGTGTCGGACAGTAACCGGTTCGCCGCCGGCGAGCGGCAGGGTGAGTCGAAACGTCGCACCGCCGCCCTCGCGTTCGTGCGCCGTGATGTCGCCGCCGTGGCTGCGCGCGAAGTGGCGCACCAGGCTGAGACCGATGCCGGCGCCGCGGACCTCGCCGGAGTTCGAGGCGCGGAAGAACGGGTCGAAGATCTCGCCAGACTCGGACTGCGGAATGCCGCGGCCGCGATCGCGGACCTCGATGATCGCCAGGCCGTCGGTGGTCTGCAGGTGCAGCTCGACCTCCTGGTCGTCGTCCCCTTCGATCGCGTACTTCGCGGCGTTCTCGAGCAGGTTGAGGACCGCGCTCTCGCAGGCGTTCTCGTCGCAGCGCACCCGGGCTTCGCCGTGCACGTGATCGCTGAGCAGCACGCCGCGCGCTTCGAGGTGCGCGGCGTAGGCATCGCAGATCCGGCGCAGCAGGCCACCCAGTTCGAGATCGGTGGGGCTGTAGGTCAGCGTTCCGGCCTGCTGCCGCGAGAAGTCGAGGATGCGCTGGATCATCGTCGTCAGCCGCTCGGACTCGCGCGCGATGATGCCGCCGAAGTGCTGCGACTGCGCGTCGTCCTTGACCCGGCCGAGCTGCAGCGTCTCGCCGTACATCCGGATCAGCGCGAGCGGCGTCTTGAGTTCGTGCGACACGCGCGAGACCAGGTCGACCTTGAGCGCCGCGAGCTCGGCCTCGCGGGATACCGAGCGCCACAGCCAGAGCGCCCCGCCGAGTGCCGTGAAGAACAACGCCGCGAGCAGCACGATGCGGTTGCGCGCGCGCGAGTCGGCATCGGCGAGCAGTTGCTTGGTGTTGGCGGGATAGACGCTGATGCCGAGCTCGCGCCACTCGGCGCGGGGGGGCACCCAGTCGGTCGGGGTCGTCGCGGGAGGGGCGATGAGCGGCACACCCGCGGGATCATGGATCGCGATCTGGAACGAGCTGGCGTCGGCGAGCAGCGGCGCGAGTGCTGGGGCGATCAGTTGCCCGAGATCGATGTGCAGGCCGACGCGCGCCGCGTTGCGAAAGCGCTCGCGTTCCTCTTCGGTCGCTTCGCGCACCCAGAGCATCGTCGTCGCGCGACCGAGCGTCGCGACGATCTGCTGATCGGCCACCGGCGTGTTCATCGCGGCCTGTTGGCGCATTCGCAGTCGCAGCCGCAGCTGACTCTTGAGGATCGAATCGTAGTCGCCCGCGAAGCGCCGCGTCTGCGCGCGCTGCCGTTCTTCCGCGAGCAGGACGAGTGCCTCCGCGCGCTGCGGATCGTCGCTCGCGATCCCGGCAACGAGGCGTTCGGCAACGGCGGTCAGCATGTCGTCCGAGACGCGGGCGTAGCGTGGGTAGGACGTCAGGCGTGCCAGCAGGTTGATGCGCTCTTCGGACGGCCCCAACTCCGCGAGCCCGACCTCGGCGAGCAGCCCGAGCTCGGGGTAGCCGCGGCTCTGGCGGCGACCTTCTGGAAACAGGCGGTCTCGCACGTATTCGAAGCTCTCGCGGGCCTTGTCGGTCTCGCCGAGTCTGCGATGCGCGGTTGCGAGGCGCAGGCGCGTGCGGATGTAGTTGATGCGGCGCTGCTCACTGGCCTCCTCCATGCGCTCGGCCAGCAGCTCGAGCAGGCGGGCCGCGGGTTCGATGTGGCCCTTGGTGAGGAGCAGGTCGGCGGCGTTGAGTCCACGCGTCGGGGTCGACTCGGGGCTGCGGCCGCGCGGGTTGCGGGCGAACGGCAGGCTCAGTGTCGTCGGCGGCGGCAGCGGCCAGATCAGCGAACTCTGCGCATCGAGCACGATGATGTCGAGCAGCGCGGCGTAGCGGGTCTGCTCGCGCAGCTGCAGTGCGGCACCGACGCCGCCTTGTTCGGCGAGCAGCGCGCGGGACTCCTTGGCGAGGCCCTCTGGCATCAGCCGATCGAACTGTTGCTCCAGCGTCGAGCGGACGTTCTCGAGGTAGAGTCGGGCCTCGCTGATGATCCCCGCTTCGATTGCGTCACCTTGCCGGCGCAGCTCGTTCTGGCCCAGGATCGCGAGCACGGCCAGCGGCACGAGGAACGTGCAGAGCGCCAACAGGTGGCGGCGGCTGAATCGCGAACGGGGTTTCATGAGCGTGGCGGACGCGGAGCGGTAGCCGCCACGGAAACCCTACTGCGGCGTTCCCATCAGCGCGAGATCGTCGCGGCGATGTCCTCCAGGCGCGCACGAACGGCGGCGATCGTCGAATCGAGCGTCGAGGTGCCTGCCGTCAGCCCGACCATCCGGTGGCCGACGAACCACTCCTCGCGCAGCTCGTCGGGGCCTTCGACGTGGTAGGCGATGAGACCCGCGAGCCGCGCTTTGGTTGCGAGGGCCCGCGTGTTGTTCGAGCCCTTGCCACCGACGGCGACGAGCACTTCGACCTGCTCGAGCAGGGCATCGAGCGCCGCGATGCGCGCCTTGGTCGGCGCGCAGATCGTGTCGACGAACTCGATGTCGGCGCGTGGGTTGGCGACTGTGATCGCGCGGCGGATGGCGCTCGCGTGGTCGACGGGTGTGGTCGTCTGGCAGATCACGCCGAGGCGTCGGTCGGGCCAGGTCTCGACGTCGCCGGGGTTCTGTAACACGATGGCATCGGGCAGGTCGCCCGTGAGGCCGCGCACCTCGACGTGATCGCGCTTGCCGATCACGAGCACGCGCCGGCCCGCTTCGGCGAGCGTGCGCGCGGCCTCGTGGGCCTTCTGGACGAGCGGGCAGGTCGTGTCGATCAGGACCTTGCCGCCAGCCAGCAGCCGCGCGCGTTCGCGGTCGCTGACGCCGTGGGCCGTCAGCAAGACGTGCGACGTCGTCGGCAGCGGGCGATCGTCCTCGGGGGAACGGTGGAAGCCGCGGCCGTCGAGTTCACGCAGTACCGCGCCGTTGTGCACGAGTTCGCCGTGGATCGTGACGTCTTCGGGCGACGCGATCGCGCGCGTCGCGGCCAGGGCGTCGCGGACGCCGAAACACATGCCGAGTTCTGCAGCGACGAGGATCTTCATCGAGCGATGGGGCGGGGGTTGCTGTGAGGTCGGAGGTTCGGTTGTGGCGGTCGGGCAGTTGCGCCCTCGGGCAGGGCGTTTGGAGCGGTGGTAGAGGTATTGTACTTTGCGATGCAAAGTTTGGGTCAAGGTATCGCGCCCGGGCGGGTTTCACAACCCGGGTCGAAGCGTGTCCGCGCGCGCCTACGCGGGGCCGCAACTGGTGGAAAACAGGTAACCTGCGGGTACTCGCGAGTTAGTTCGAACAACTTCCCGGGGCTCGTCGTCGCGACAATCCGGAGTACAATCCACCCCTGGCGTGCGACCCCGACGCCATTCCCCGTTCCACCTTTTCCGGCCAGCCCGACTGGCCTCGTTCCTCTGGCCGCGCTCGCCGCGGTCGATTCGAGTTCTTCGTATGAAGCACCAGATCACGTTTGCAGCCGCTGCTGTCGCGCTCGCCGCCGGAGCGAGCGCCCAGGTTCCGCTCGGCACGTTCACGAACGTCGGCACGACGTTCACCACGCGCGGTTTCTCGGCGGCGTCCGAGCAGAACCCCGCGACGCTCTTCACCCGTCACGACAAGGAGGCCTACGCCGGCTGGACCGATGGCGCGGTGGCCAACTCACGTGAGGTCACGGGCCTCAACTTCGTCATCCAGGACGAGGATCTCAGCACCCAGGAATCGTTCCAGATCGTCGTGTGGTCGGGTGACGATGCGACCCAGGTCGACTTCCCGGACGTCAACTCCGGCATGGTCGGGGCGACCCTGATCGGGCTGCCGATCCAGACCGGTGGCGGTGCGTTCAACGCCTCGTTCAACTTCGCGACGCCGGTCTCGCTCCCGGCGGACGAGGACGTCTACACCGGTCTCCAGCTCAACTCGGCGTGGACGATTACCGGCACGCCGCCGACGATCACCGATGGCCTGTCGGTCTGGGAGTGTCATGCCGAAGCGCCGACGACGCCGCAGGCGGGTCAGGCGTGGGACGTCCCTGGCGCCGGCGTGCCGACCACGTCGCCGTCCGACACCTTCTCGGGCTACTACGTCCCCAACCCGGCAACGGGCCCGGCCTACCCGGTGAAGACCCAGTTCAAGATCCAGCCGATCGTGGCGATCTCGGGTGGCGTCGCTGGTGCGGTGACCAACCAGACCAACCACGTCGCGAGCACGGCCGGCTCGACGGCCGGCTTCACCGTGCAGCTGCCCGGTGCCGGCTCGGCCGTGATGCACTCGGGGCAGTTCCCGGACGCCGCGAACCCGCCGCTCAACGCGGGCCGTGCGGATGATCTCACGCAGATGTTCCACAACGACTCGATCGACCCGAACAGCCTCGTGTTCTTCCTGATCGACATCGGCTCGTTCAACCCGCTCGAGATCCAGGCCGCCAGCTTCGTGCCGGGCTCGACTGGCGTGAGCTGCCTGAACTTCGGCTCGCAGCAGACGCTCGGGTTCGCGCCGCTGATGACGGTTGGCACCTCGCAGCGTGCGTTCCGCATCACGACGTTCCCGGCCGCGGCGCGCCCGCTGCTGAGCGGCATCAACTGGCTGCAGCAGGCCGTGGCCGTCGACGTTGCGACGAACACGATTCACGCGACTGCCTGCACGCGTCAGCGCACCTAGTGTAGTGCCGGTGGCGCGACCTGCGCGACCGTGCAACTGCGCGATACGAATGAGGCCCCGGTTCGGTGAACCGGGGCCTCATTTCGTTGAGGCGGCCCGAGTCTACGACGACACGGCTACTTCTTCGGCCCAGGGGCCTTGCCGTCACCGCGGCCCGGGATCAGCACCCCGGGCGGCAGGTCGCTCGCGAGCGGCGACGTGCCGACCATGTCACGCGGATGCAGTGACACGCTCGTGGAGTCGTACCGATTCAGGTCGGGCCGCCACATCATGATGGTCGTCGAGTAGGTGCCGTCCTCGTGCACGTACCAGTCGAGCCCGGCGTTGTGTTCTTGGCGGACGATCGGCGACCACTCCGGGTTCTGCCACACCAGCTTGGGTGGATTGACCACGCCGTTGAGCGGCTCGGCGTAGCCGCCGTTCGGCAGCTGCAGCTTGCCTGCGTTGGGGTCCGCGGGCGGTGCCGGTGGTGGCTTGACCACGTCGGCCTTGGCGATCGTCGGCGTTTCGGGTTCGTCGACCTTCGGAGCCTTCGCGGGTTGCTCCGGCTCGGGTCGCTCCTGCGGTCGTTCGGAAACGGCCCAGTACACGCCACCGCCGAGCGCGGCAGCGGCAACGAGGGCAAGGGTCAGCCGGGCGGCAGTCACGGGAGCAGTGTAGCTCCGAATCGCGCCGGGTTACCGCTGCAGCAACAGGATCTCCGTGGCATGCGGGTGATTCGCCAGACTCGCCGGCAGCAGCGCTTCGCGATAGCCGAGCGCCGTGAGTTCGGCGCGATCGACCGCGGTGCGGCCGCGCTTCTGCACGACGAAGCGGCAGGTTTCCGCGGTGGCCTGGGCGAGCAGTTCCGCGGCGTCGATGCGGCGCGGTGGCGGCGGGCGGAGGCCCGCGAAGTAGAGCAACCGCGGCATGTCGGATGCGATCGTCGCGGTGGCCGGGCGGATTGCCCGCAGCCAGCGTCCGAGGTCGCGTTCGATCGTGCGGTCGGTCGGCGGGTTCACGAGCAGCTTGCCTGCGGCGAGGACGAGCAGCAGGACGGGAGTCAGCTGCCAGCCGCAGCCGATCACGGGTCGTGAGCGTTCGCGGGCCGCCGTCGCCCGGCGCCGCGTGACATCGAGCAGCGCGACGAACACGGCTCCCGCGAACGGCAGCAGTAGTACCCCGAGCCCCGACGCGAAGCGGTGGTGGCTCTTGAGCAGGGGCACGATCGCGACCTGGGCGAGGAACGGGGCCAGCAGGAGCAGCCGTGGGTCGCTGAGGCGACGCGGTCGGTGACGGATCGCGCCGAAGACGAGCAGCGGGAAGGTCAGGTAGCCGAGCCCTTCCCAGGCATCCCCGGGCCAGCGCAGCCACTGCTCGAAGTAGTGTCGCATCGGCGTGCCCGCGGCGCCCGCGCCGACGTCCCAGTTGAACGCGGCCTTCGGGGTCAGCGTGAACCCGTGACCGTTCGCGAGCATACCCAGCGGCAGCAGCAGGCTTACGAGGGTGCCGCTCAGAGCGAACGCCATGGCCACCTTGTGGCGTCGCGCTGCGAGGAGCCAGATCGCTCCGGTGACGACCAGGCCGAAGCCCTCGGGGCGGGTCAGGAACGCGAGGCCGGCGAGGGTTCCCGCAAGCGCCGCGCCCGCCACAGTCGGGGCCGGATCGGCAGCGGCCGAGCCGTTCCGGCGGCCGACCAGGGTCGCGGAGCTCGCCGTGACGAGCAGAAAGAACGGCCCCTCGCTCAGGCATTCGGCGGGGTGGCGGACGAGCCAGTTTCCGACCGCGTAGAGCAGCGTCGTCCACCAGGCGATTCGCGCGTCGAACAGCCGAAGCGTCAGTCGCCACAGTGGCACGGCAGCGAGCGTGGCCGGCAACGCGGCCGCGAGCTGACCGGCGTGAATCGGGTCGAACTCCCCGGGAAGCGCGTTCCCCGCGACGAGTGCCAGTGCTGTGAGCACTGGGTAGAAAGGGTGGAAAACCGTTTCGCACAGTGCCGCAGGTCCATCCCGCAGCAGGGCTTCGGCGAGCCACAGATAGTGGACACCGTCGCGGCCGGGCACCGGCGTCAGGACACACCCGTAGCAGCGCAACAGGGCGGCGAGCGCCAGCAGGATCCACGGGAAACGGGCCACAGACCCACGCAGCGGAACCTCTGGCCGGCGGCGCGGCAAGCCCGGATCGCGGAAGGCGAACGATCGGGGCGCGGCCGGTCCGGCTCTACCGCGGAGCCGGTGGTATCCCGCGCCCGACTGGAGCGGCGAGGCGCGTCAGGCGTCCATGCGCAGGTTCCGCCGGCGGAACCAGCCGAGCAGGATCAGGCAGGCGCCGGCGGCGGCGAGAAGGAGCAGGTTGGGGGAACTGATCGAATGAGTGGGAACCGATAGTTGCAACGTAACGCCCGCGGATCGCGGGGCACGGGACCATCGGAGGCTCCGGTCGCATCGGCCGCCTCCGAGGAGGCCCGATGTCGTTCACCCCACCGCGCTGCCCCAACCGCTCCTGTCCAGTGCACGCCATGCCGCGCCGCCGCTTCTATTGGCGCAACGGCAGTTACTCCCCGGACTGCCGGGCGGAGCCGCAGCCACGCTTCAAGTGTCGCACTTGCCGTAGGAGCTTCTCTCGCCAGACCTTCCGGCA
>JANSXC010000031.1 GCA_024743115.1 bacterium
CGCCGCCAACGTTCGTTCTGAGCCAGGATCAAACCCTTCACTTGATGAGTTCATCCATTTCTTTCTGTCGCTCCCACAGGCCCAACCGAAGCTGGTCCTGCAGGGCTGGCTGCCGGCACGCACTTACGCCCCGCTTCCACGGCGAACCGCATCAGACTCTCGCCTGACGCTATCCACCCATGGCTACGGCACTTCCGTGCATCGCTCTTGCGAACGATACCCAGACGCACGCGCCGACCTCTTGCTCACACGCTTTCTTTCGAGGCCACCCAGAATGTCAAAGATCGACCCCGCGTGGCGCTTGTGGCCGCTGCGAGGGGGCGAAGAAAGTAGCGTTCCGAGCGACCCGATCAAGCGTGCTTCGTCTTTTTCTTCGGGAATGGCGTGATTCGGGCATGCCTGGCCGCGGTGTGTCACGCCCGACACGCGGCGAGAGCCACGACTTGGGTCGCCCCGGCGCGACGGAGCAGGCGCGCACATTCCCGCATGGTTGCCCCGGACGTGAAAACGTCATCGACGAGAACGACGCGACGCCCAGCGGCGCTGGCACCTGCACGGAACGCGAATGCATCGCGTACGTTGCGCTCCCGACTGGTCGTTCGCGGGTCGCCCTGCCCCCGGGTGTTGCGCACACGCTCGAGTACCGGCCCCACCTCCCATCGCCGCCGTCGGTCGCGCCAGTGCAGTCGCCTGGCCAGCCAGTCGGCCTGGTCGAACCCACGCTCCCGCACCTTCTTCGGATGCATCGGCACCGGAACGACGAGAATCCGCCGCCAGCCCCCGAACGCGCCGGCACGCCAGGCCCGCCGCATCGCGGTGGTCAGGAACAGGCCGGCGGCCGGATCGCCATCGAGCTTGAAGCGACGGACGGCCCGTCCGCCGCTGCCGGCGTAGCGAAAGGGCGCGACGAGCCCCGCCAGATTGCGAAATGGCTCATGCCCCGCCGGACAACCGCGACCGGGCACCACCGGCTCGCCGCACCGCGGACAGCCGCCACCGCGACGCCGCAAACGTCGATCGCAGGCTTCACACAGCGTGTCGCCAATTCGCCCGCACGCGGCGCAGCACGGTCGGAACAGGGTGTCGATCAGCCCATCGCGAAGTTGTCGCCAGGGCCGTCGAACTGCACGTAGCCAAGGTATCGCCACACCTCGGTGGACCGGGGCCGCCCGGAATGCCGCGGAAATCGCCCAGAACGCCGCGGGAGATCGCACGGAACGGCGCGGCGGACGAGTCCGGCGAGCACCGGCCCCGGCGTTCGGCCTACCGGCCCGGCAGAGCGATCCGGCGCGCGCGCTCGGCGGTCTGCGACGACTTCGTCTTCGCCTGCTCTTGCACGCCGAGCGCCTGACGCACGCGGTGCACGTACATCTCGACCGTCATGTCCTTGGTGTGCGGAACGCCGAGGATCGCACCGATTTCCTTCGTGAGCTCCATGTCGTCCGCGAACGACCAGGCCTCGCTCTGGAAGAACTCGCGCAGCATCTTGCGGAACGCGCGACGCGAGCTGTAGGCGCCGATCGCGTAGACCGCGCAGGCGAAACCGATGATTGCGGCGCAGAGCACCAACGTGCCGAGCTCCATGTTCCACTGTGCGACCACCTGCAGCAGGAAGCCGGTGGTGAGGAACAAGAACCCCAACATGACCTGCATGTTGTTGAGCGCGGTGTCGCGGATGCGCATCACGCTCTTGACCCCCACTCCCAGGGCGTCGGCCAGCGCCTTGCGGGGCTCGCGCAGGCGGATGGAGTTCGCCAGGAAGAACACCCCGACGACGTTGCAGGTCAAGCCGACTACGGCAAGTTCAGGACTATCCATGATGAGGAGCGTGCCAGTCACGAGCGCCGCTCCCCGAGCTGACCCTCGAGGCAGGAGACCTTCCGGTCCGGCGACCCGCTGCGCCCGATGTTAGGTGAGCGCGGCACCTCCGCCAAGCGGATATTCGGGTCCCGCGTTGCGGGAATCCGGCCGCACCGTCGCACCCGGAACCCGACCCGGCTGACCGCCGCCAGCCCAGGAACGGCCCCCATCCCGGCCGGAACCGCTCGCCAGACCCGAAATCGACCGCCCCCGAAGCGATTCCCGGACTTGCCCAAACGCTGCAATCGGCGAGGATTCGGCGATGTCCGACATAGCGATCGACCGTACGGAGCTGCAAAGACTGGCCGAACTGGCGCGGCTCCACCTGCCGGCCGATCGCGAAGCCGCCCTGCTGGGCCAGTTACAGGACATCGTGTCGGCCTTCGCGGCGATCCGGGCGATCGAGCTGCCGGACCCGGCCGAACCCGCTGCCGGGGCGGGCGCCGCCCCCACGCCCCTGCGACCGGACGAGCCCGAGCCGGCTCTCGGCCCGGACCAGGTTCTCGCCAACGCGCCGCAACGAGCGGCCGACAGCTTCGTCGTCCCGCGGGTGGTCGACGCATGAGCCCAGAACCCATCGACGCGGCCACGATTGCCGCCGACGTTCAGTCCGGCCGCCGCACGGCCCGCGCCGTCGCCGAGGCCAGCCTCGCGCGGATTGCGACGACCGAACCGGCGATCCACGCGTTCCTTGGCGTGACGGCCGACCGCGCGCTGGCCGCGGCCGACGCCATCGACGACCGTCGCGCGAATGGCGAACCCCTCGGCCCTCTGGCCGGGGTGCCGATCGCCTGGAAGGACAACCTCGTCTGCGCTGGCGAAATCGCGACGGCCGGTAGTCGCCTGCTGGAACCGTTCCGCGCCCCCTACTCGGCGACCGTCCTCGAGCGCCTGGAAGCCGCCGGAGCGGTCCTGATCGGTCGGACCAATCTCGACGAGTTCGGCATGGGGAGCACGACCGAGAACTCGGCGTTCGGCCCGACCCGCAACCCAGTCGATCCGACCCTCGTGCCGGGCGGCAGCAGCGGCGGCTCCGCAGCCGCAGTCGCCGCCCTCGACTGCCCACTCGCGATCGGCACGGATACGGGCGGTTCGGTCCGCCAGCCCGCCGCGTTCTGCGGGGTCACGGGCATCAAACCCACCTATGGTCGCGTCAGTCGCTACGGGCTGATTGCCTACGCCAGCTCGCTGGATTGCGTCGGCGCGATCGCGCGGAACGCCGCCGATCTGCGACTTTGGCTGCGGGCCGTCGAGGGGCCGGACCCCGCGGACGCGACTTCACTGCGCCGCGGCGAGGCGAAGCCCGAGACCGCCGATGTGCCGCGCGATGACCTCACCGGCCTGCGCGTCGGACTGCCCTGGCAGCTCAACGGCCCCGGCATCGACGAGGAGGTCTCTGCTGCCGTCCGCACCGCCGCGACCGAACTCGAACGGCTCGGGGCGACGGTCGAAGAATGCTCGCTCGCGGCGGTAGCGCATGCGGTGCCGACCTACTACCTCGTCGCCACGGCCGAAGCGTCGTCCAACCTCGCGCGCTACGACGGGGTCCGATACGGCCAACGGCGTGACGGCCGACGGCTCGAGGCCATGATGGCCGCGACGCGCTCGCACGGCTTCGGCCACGAGGTCCAGCTGCGCGTGTTGCTCGGCACGTTCGCCCTGCGCGCCGGCTATCACGAAGAGCTCTATGGCCGCGCCACGCGGATCCGCGACCTGCTGCGTCGCGAGTTCGAGACCGCGTTCGCGTCGTACGACGTGCTGCTGAGTCCGACGTCCCCCGTGCCACCGTTTCCACTCGGCAGCCGGCTCGATGATCCCTTGGCCATGTACCTCTGCGATGCGCTCACGGTACCGGCGAACCTCGCAGGGATTCCGGCACTGTCGCTGCCGTGCGGTAGCACCGCGACCGGTCGACCGATCGGCCTGCAATGCATGGCCGCCCACGGCAACGACGACGCGCTGCTTCGCGTCGGTGAGCTGTTCCAGCGGCAGACCGACCATCATCGGCGCACGGCGGACCTCGCTGGCGATGTCGATGGCGCCGTCGACGGCAACCCACCGGAGGCACCGACGGCATGAACACCTACGTCACCGTCATCGGCCTCGAGGTTCACGTGCAGCTCGGCACGGCGACCAAGCTGTTCTCACCCGCACCCGCGGACGCACTCGGTGACGCCAATACCCGCGTCCATGTCATCGACATCGGACTGCCCGGCGTCCTGCCACGCCTCAACGAGACCGCGATCGAACTCGCCGTGCGCGCAGCCCTCGCAGTCGGCGGCGACGTGCAGCCGGTCTCGATCTTCGCGCGCAAGAACTACTTCTATCCCGACCTGCCGAAGGGCTACCAGATCAGCCAGTACGAGGAGCCCTACTGCCGTGGCGGCCGCGTCGCGATCGCCGAGGACCGCTTCTGCCAGCTCGAGCGGATCCACCTCGAGGAAGACGCCGGCAAGCTCGTTCACACGGACGCCGGCACACTCGTGGACCTCAATCGCGCCGGCATCGCGCTCGTCGAGATCGTCTCCGAACCCGATCTGCGATCCCCCACCGAAGCCGCGGCGTTCCTGACCAATCTGCGCGAGATCCTCCGCTTCGCCGGCGTGAGCGACTGCGACATGGAACGCGGCTCGATGCGCTGCGACGCCAACATCTCGCTGATGCCCACTGGTAGCGAACAGTTCGGCACCAAGGTCGAGCTCAAGAATCTCAACTCGGTCAAGATGGTCCAGCGCGCACTCGAATACGAAGAACGCCGCCAGACCGCCATCCTCGCGGCCGGCGGCAACGTCACGGCGGAGACCCGCGGCTGGCTCGACGAACGCGGTGAATCGCGCTCGCAGCGCAGCAAGGAGAACGCGCCGGACTACCGCTACTTCCCCGACCCCGACTTGCCGCCGCTCGTGATCTCCGAGGCTTGGGTCGAGTCGATTCGCTCGCAGCTCGGCGAGCTGCCGGCCGCGCGCCGCGCCCGCTTCGCCAGCTCATACGGACTGCCCGAGTACGACATCGGCGTTCTCACGCAGGATCGCGAACTCGGCGACTACTTCGAAGCGACGGTGGCGGCCGGCAGCGACGCCAAGGCCGCGAGCAACTGGATCATGACGGACGTGCTCGCGGCGCTGCGTGAGTTCGGCGTGCCGCTCGAGGACCTGCGAGTGACCCCCGCCCGACTCGCCGCGTTGCTCGAGCTGCTCAGCGCAAAGGCCCTGACGGCAGTCGCGGCCAAGAAGGTCTTCGTCGACATGCACGAGAACGACCGCGAGCCGCGCGCATCGATGCAGGCCCTCGGACTCGAACGCATCGCGGCCCCGGCAATGCTGCAGCCCCTGATCGACGCCGCAGTCGCCGCTCTGCCGGGCGCCGCGGCCGACGTGCGACAGGGCATCGACAAGCCGCTCGACGCGCTCAAGGGTCACGTGATGCGCGCGACCAAAGGCCGCGCGGATCCCCACGTCGTCGAGCAGCTACTGCGCACGACGATCGGCGGCGCGTAACGGGTCGGCCGCGCTCAGCGAACCGTATGGAACCCGACGAGCCGCACGCGCGGCGAGATGTAGTGCTCCTCGACCGGCTCCTCGTTGCACAGGTCCGTCGACAGGTACTTCTTGTTGGAGTCGGGCAGGACCGTCACGACCGCCGCACGCTCGTCGTCCGACTCTGCCATGAGCTGGATGGCGCCGAGCACGTTCGCGCCCGAGCTGATTCCGACGGCCAGCCCGAGTCGGCGAGCGAGCATCTGCGCCATGAGGATCGCGTCGCCATCCCAGACATCGACGATGCGATCCAGTGTCGTGAGATCCACGATCGCGGGCACGAACTCGTCGCTGATACCCTGAATGCGGTGCGAACCGGTCTTCTTGCCGAGCCGCAGGGTAGGTGAATTCGCCGGCTCGAGCGGATGCACGCGCACGCCAGGCCAGGCGGCCTTGAGCGCCTTGCCGACCCCCATCACGGTGCCGCCCGTTCCCACCCCTGCGACGAACGCGGACGGTCGACAGCCATATAGCGCGAGCTGGCGCAGGATCTCGGGACCGGTGCCACAGGAGTGAGCGCG
The DNA here is from genome assembly GCA_024743115.1 of bacterium. GTDB lineage: Bacteria > Planctomycetota > UBA1135 > UBA1135 > UBA2386 > JAGQRA01. The sequence goes on from JANSXC010000031.1 coordinate 5,918, forward strand.
CACGTTCGCGGCGTTCTGGAACTGCCGCGGCAGGAACACGTGGTCGTCCTCGCGCGCGCAGCTCTCCGCCAGCTCGACCGAGCCGACGAACCCACCCTGCTCGCGCGACACCGGCACGACCTCGGCGCCGAAGCTCTTGATGAGGCTCGTGCGCTCGGCGCTCATCCAGTCCGGCATGAAGATGCGCACGTTGTGACCCAGGGCCGCGCCGACCGCGGCAAACGCGATCCCGGTGTTGCCGCTACTGGCCTCGATGATCGTGTCACCCGACCGCAACTTGCCGCTCGTGTGCGCTTCTGCGAGCACGTGGCACGCCATGCGATCCTTCGTCGAGCCGGTCATGTTGAGCGACTCGTACTTGGCGTAGATCCGGCGCGGCTTGCCGTCGAGTTCGTAGAGGATCTCGAGCAGCGGCGTGCCACCGACCAGCTGCTGCAACGCGGCGATACTCCGATTCGAAGTCTGGATCTCCGGCTCGAGGGACATGGTCGCAAGCGTTGCGCCTCCGGCCGCGAGCGCCCATGGTGAGAACTACGCAACCGGGCCTGGCCGTTGTGCGTAGCCCGGCAACAGCCGGTCAGCCGTTCACTTCGAGCGCGCGACCCGGCAACGTTACGGCCGCTGCCGCCGGACGCCGCAGCATCGGCAGGCAGCGCCCGACGAGCACGTGCAGGCTCGCCGCCGTGAGCACGAACAGCAGCGGCCGGAACGGTTGCAGATACCGCGGCTCGGGAATCACGGGCAGATACGCGAGCGTGCCGCACACCACGACCAGGCCCAGCGCGCACGGCACGATGCCGAACCGACGGCCGGGGTTCCACGCGAGCCCGACCGCGGCGACCGCGGCGAGGATCATCAACGGCCAGTGCAGCCAGCGCATCGCGAAGTAGCTCGCTCGCATCACCGGTTGCGTGTCGTAGGGCGAGTTGCCGACCGCATAGACGTAGACGTCGACGCCCTGCACGAGCGACCAGCCCCAGAGCCACACCGGCTTCTCGATCAGATACCAGCTCAGGTAGCGCAGCGGCTCGGCACCCGCGCGCTCCTGCAGCACGTCGAAGAGATTGCCCCACGACGAGCCGAACCAGGGTTGCAGCGGATCCTCGTGATAGGGAAAGCCGCGCAGGCGGGGGTTCTCGTACACCATCCCCGGATACGAACCGTGACTGATCGACGCGGTCACGCGCTCGCTGCCGCGATGCGCCAGATTCGTCGACTGGTTGCGGGCGGTCCAGAGTCCGAGCGGCATCAGCGCCACGAGCCCGAGTGCAATCACGGCCGTCTTCGAACGACCGGCGACGGCCTCGCGGGCGGCGCCACTGCCCCGCAACTCGGCGAACGCGAGTACGATCGGCACGAACGCGAGGATCTCGTTACAGAGCACCGCGAGCCCGAGCGGCAGCGCCGCGGCGATCCGCCAGCTCGAGCTCGACTGCCGCGCCACCGCGAAACACCACAGGCCCAACACGAGCAGGAACGTCGTCAGGCATTCCGTCAGGACGTAGACCGGTGCGACGACGAGGTGCGGACTCAGCGCGGTGATCGTGCTCGCGACGAGGCTGGCCCAGAACGGCAGAAAACACCGCGCCAGGCGCTGCACGAGCAACACCGTCAGGGCACCGAGCAGGACCTGCAGCGTCCAGGTCCACTGCAACCAGCTCTCACCGCCGAGCCACTTGCACACCGCAAGGAACGCGGGATAGCCCGGTGAGCGGAACGAATCGGGCGCGGGCGGGACGGCCGTCGCAAACGAGAACACGCCGTGCTCGACGAGGTTGTGCGCGTACTGCGCGTACTGACCGGCGTCGGCCCGCAGCGGATTGTTCTGCACGGCCTCGGCAGCAAAGCCCCAGCGCAACGCCACCGCGATCGCGACGACGATGACGACGAGGACCGCACGTTCCTTGGGCTTCACGCCCTCTCATCGACCATCGCCGGGAAACACCCGTAGCGTGGTTTCGACGGGCGCGCGCGGCACCCGGACATCGCGCCAGACGATCGCGAGCTGAGCGGGACGCTTCGGCACGATGAATGCGCAGCCGTTGGCGCACGGTGCGCTGCCGCGCTCCGGCGCGACCTCGGAGATCGTGACGACGTCGACGCCCTCCTCCTCACTCACGTCAAACCGCAGCAGCGGCGAGCGCGCACCGACGGGATTTGCGACGACGACAACGTCTTCGCGTTCGAAATCACACCAGTCGACGGGCAACTTCGAGAACTCCGACACCTCGCGGCGCAGGTCGCGCCACTCGGCGATCGTGGTCGCTCGGCGGCAGACCGTTGCGTGGCGCGGCGGGTGATGCGGCGACTGCTCGGGCTTCGCGGCCGCACCACCGACCGCGATCGGCAATTCCGGGCCGGGCCGGCGAACACGACAGGTCCGCAGAATCGGCAGTAGCGACTGATGCCGTGGTCGCGGCACGACGAACTCCATGACCTGGCGCCAGCAACGCGTCTCGCGACCACGCGGCTCGCCGGCCGGCCCCTCCCGACGCTCGACGGCCAACACGCCGGCGCGGCGCGGGACGCGGTACACCCGGTAGGTCGTGCTGGGTCGCCCAGGCAGTGCCCCACCGAGCAGCTGCGGCAGCGGCGGTCCGCCGGCATGTCGCAGGAGCACACCCGATGCCGTCGCCACGAACCGCAACGGCGGCTCGGCATGGTGCCGCTTCACGGTCGCCGGCAAGAGCAGCAGCACGCTGGAACGGAAGTCCATCGTCTCGGCCCTCGCCAACATCGCGGTCGCCAGCGCGCCTTTGCGACCCTGGTGCTCGTCCACGAGACGCTCGTACGTCACGCGATCGGTCGCGAGGAGCGGCTGCGGCAAACTCTCGCCCGCCGGCCAGGGGAAGCGCTCGAGTTGGTCATGCGAGTTCAGACGGCGACCTAGCGCCGGCATCTCGGCCAGGCTCCTGATACCGGCGGCGCCATCCGGGAGCACGCAATCGGTCTCGAACCAGAACGGAGCGTCGGCCTCGGCGCGCGCAACCGAGACGATTACCCAGCGCTCCGGCACGACCGCCGCATCCGCCGCCCCGGCAACCCGTACGAGTCTGTCGCCTGGCCGTCCGACCTGCGTCACCCTCACCGGCGCGCCGCGCCCGCGGCCGAGCGCCAACAGCACCACGCGGCGACGGCGGAAGTCGACCTTCGGCAACTCGCGTTCCTGCCAACCCAGCTCATCGAGCCGCCACTGCAGATCCATCGCCGACGCGATTGCCTGCACCTTCTGAACGGGTGCCGCGTTGCCGGATGCCAGTACGCGCGCAAGCATCGAAACGCGTTGCTGTGCTCCGGCGGCGGCCGCCGCGAGGAGCCCGGCCCCCGCAACGATCGACAATCGCCAGCGACTCGTCATAACGCGCGAGGGTACCATCGCCGCATGCATTCGTCAGGCCGCTGGCCCACCTTCGCACTCTTCGCACTGACCCTCGCTGCACCGACCGGGCTCTGCGCCCAGGATCGCGGATTCGACCTCGGGATGATCCGCACGGGCGCGGCCTACGCGGCCAAGGTCGCGGCCTCGGCCGTATTCGTCAGCGGCCGCACGCTCGACTCGGTGCGCGCCGAGGAGCTCGCGCCCGACAGCGATCTCACGCGCGTGCTCGCGCCGCTGCTGAAGTTCGAACTCGATCGCGAGGCCGGCACGCTGACCGCAATGCTGCCGATGGCCAAGGTGACCGCGGTCTACACTCGCGGCCTCGGTTGCGTGCTCGTGATGGAGGACACCGACGCCGCGGCGCTGCAGCGCCGCTCGCCGCCCGAGGGCCCGCAACGCCCCGACCCGACCACGACCGACTGGCCGCTCGGCGAACGTCTGCCGACGCCGAAGGACGATGCCGCGGCCGACGACGGCATCGACCGCCCCGCGATCGAGCGCGCGCTCGATGTCGCGTTCGCCGAACCGGCCGACGGCCCCGCGCGCCGCACGCGGGCGGTCGTGATCGTGCATCGCGGACGCCTCGTCGCGGAGCGTTACCGCGACGGCTACGACGCCCAGACCCTGCTGCCCGGCTGGTCGATGACCAAGACGCTGGTCGACGCGCTGGTCGGGATCCGGGTGCGGCAGGGCAAGCTCGCGCTCGACCGCGCGCTCGCGACCTCCGACTGGCCAGCCGACGATCCGCGGCGCAAACTCACGATCGCCGATCTGCTCGGAATGCACTCCGGCCTGGCCTGGAACGAGAGCTACGAGGACAGCAAGAGCGATGCACTTCGCATGCTGTTTCACAGCCCGGACCACGGCGCGGTCCAACTCGGCAAGGAGTTGGCCCATGCGCCACGCGCGCGCTTCCAATACTCGAGCGGCACGACGAACCTGCTCTGCCGCGAGCTGCGCGCGACGTTCGCGAGCGACGCCGAGTATTGGGCATTCCCGCGCGACCAACTGTTCGCCCCGCTCGGCATGCATCGCGCCCTCATCGAAACCGACCCTAGCGGCACGTTCGTCGGCAGTTCCTACGGGTTTGCGACCGCGCGCGACTGGGCCCGCGTCGGCATGCTCTACGCCCAGGACGGCATGTTCGCCGGGAAACGCATCCTGCCCGCCGGCTGGGTCGCGCGCGCGACGACGCCGATCCCCGCCAGCCAGGGCATCTACGGTAGCCAGATTTGGCTCAACGCAGACCCCGACGGCGATGGGCCGCGACAGCGACGCTGGGCGGATCTGCCCGCGAACCTGTTCTACCTCGACGGCTACGAAGGTCAGACAGTCGTCGGGCTGCCAACGGAACAACTCGTCATCGCGCGCCTGGGCTGCACGAAAGCCGGCGGCATGGGCATCCGCCGCCTGCTGCGTGACGTACTCGCAGCGATCGACGGCTGACGCGCGACCGCGGCGAAAGACGACGCGAGTTCGCTATCGGCCGGCCGGGCTCGCTACGGGCGCCAACCGCCGCCCCAGTCGCTACCTGCCGGAATCGAGCGGCGCTTCGAACATGCGTTCGAGGTCGGACCATGGTCCATCGGGGTCCGGCACGCCGGGATCGCGCGGCTGCAGGTAGTCGGCCCAGCGATTGATGAACCGTAGATCGCCAGCCACGAGTCCGGCGAGACCCGGATGCCGAGCGAGAACCCGGGTCAACACCGTCGCCTTCGTGCGCACGGCGACGCGCGGCAGCTCGGACTCCACGGGGCGGCCATAACCGAAGATCACGGGATGACCATCCGCCCGCGCCAGTGTCACCCGGACCTCCGGATAGGCTCGCCCACGCATCCAGCGCTCGCCGAGGTTCGTGGTGTCGACCTCGAGCAGCCGCGGGCAGTCCGGCACGAGCGGCGCGAGCGTGTCACGCCACTCGGCCGCGATGCTCACCGCCGCAAGGACCCGCGGTTCGCGCACGGCCGCACCGGGCGTCATGCGAAGCCGCGGGGAACCACCCCCGCGATAGAGCTGCACCCTCGGCAGGTCGGTCGCAACCGCGGGCAGCGCCACGCCGGTTGCGTCAACGAGCCCGAGCAAGGAACCGTCCCCAGCGTGAACCGCGAGCACGGGGCGGCGTAGGTCGATCGCGAGCCGAAAGCGATCGGGGAATGCGCGGGACAGCCCGACGTCCCGCACCCAGGCCGACGTTTCGAGCCCGGCCTCGAGACGTTTGGCGGCCGGCTCGTCGAGAATCGCGATGCGGTTCTGGAGCCAGGGCCCGAGGTCGGCGCTCACCGCGAGCAACAGCGACCCCTGCAGCCACGACGGCTCGGTGACGAAACCGACCCGATCGAGTTCAACCGCGGGGCTCTGTTCGGTCGCCTGCCGGTAGCGCGCGGCGAGCACGTCGGCGGCTCGCGGGCCGCACAGCCACACTGTCAGCGCAAACGCACCGACGACGAAGGCCCGAACCGCCCAACGCCCAGGGTGCGGGCGGCCAACATCTGCGAGTGTTTGCTCGTGGTCGGCCAAAGCAGGGTCAGGCCGCTGCACTCCTCGCAGGCCGGGAGCGGGATCGACCCAACCCGAGTCCCTCGGATCCGGTCGGCAGCCGAGGCGGGGAACCCGCATCGGCCATGGCCCGTTTCAGCTCGCGTGAGGCAGCGGCGCGCGTGAGGCAGCGGCGCTAAATCGATCTGGCCTAGTTGAGCCGCGCGACGACCGGCTTCGGCTCGCCCGACTTCGCACGGCGACCACCACCCGTGAGGGTGTCGCAGTCGTCGACGAAGATCTCGAGCGTGTCGAGCGCGCTCTCGACGACCTCGCGATCGATCGAGACCTCGGCGGCACCCTTGCTGCCCTCGAGTTCGTGCTCGAGCATGCGGGCGAGGACCTTGAGCTGCGACAGGTGACGGCCGACGAACTTGCCGACGTTGACTTCCTTGTTTTCCATAGCTGTCTCCGAAGGGTTGTTTGCGCGCGTTCTACGCCGGATCGGGCAATTGCCCGCCAGCGATTCACGCCGCAATTGCGATCGACGTTGACCGCGTCGACCGCGGGGTTGGGAAGGACCGGTTAGCGAAACGCTCCGCAGACCATTGCGGAGCTGCGCGCATCATACCTCTCGTTTGCAGACAAACAAACGCCTTCCTCCACGCCGTGGACCGTTCCGATGTTGACAAACATCCACAACGGAGAGCGAGATGCCCGCACAGCAAGCAGCCGGTTCCTTTGGCGTTCCTTTGACGCGCCCGCTGTGCCATGCTGCGAGCTGTGCCTGGCCGTCGCCCGTCGTCTGCCCCCATGGATTCTGGTACGCCAATGGAATTCAAGGGCTACACCCTCAACGAGTTCCAGGTCGAGGCGGCCACGGCGATCGACAGCAACCAAAACGTGCTGCTTGCCGCCCCCACCGGCTCGGGCAAGACGCTCGTCGCCGAGTATGCGATTGCCCGCGCGCTCGAAGCCGGGCGCCGCGCGATCTACACGAGTCCGATCAAGGCGCTGTCGAACCAGAAGTTTCGCGACTTCCGCGCCGAGGGCCTCCGCGTCGGATTGATGACCGGCGACCTCACGCTCGATCCCGATGCGCCGATCGTCCTGATGACGACCGAGATCTTCCGCAACGCGGTCTTCGAGAACCCGGAGCGCTTCGACGATACGGACGTCGCGGTGTTCGACGAGGTGCACTACGTCGACGATCGCGACCGCGGCACCGTCTGGGAGGAGAGCCTGATCTTCGCGCCGGCGCACGTCCGCTTCATCGGACTGTCGGCGACGATCGACAATCTGCGCGAGTTCGGCAACTGGGTCGCGTCCGTGCGGGAGCACGAGCTCGCGGTCATCGAACACAAGAAGCGCCCCGTCCCGCTGTCGCATCGGCTCTACCACCCCGACGCCGGCGTGTTCCAGCTCGCGCAACGGCCACGCGCGATCACGCTGCACGAGAAGTCGCAGGCCCGTGATCGCCGTCACGGCACGCGCGTCGGCCGCCGCGAGCGCGAGCGCTCGCGCTGGGGCGACAAACGCGAACGCGCGAAGGGCCGGCGCATCTACAACGGCCCGCGGCCCTACCAGCTGCTGCTCGACCAGGTGCAGTTCCGCCAGCTGCTGCCGGCGCTCTACTTCTGCTTCTCGCGCAAGGAGTGCGAGATCAAGGCCGAGCGCAGCATGCACCGGCGGCTGTTGAATCGCAGCGAGCGCGGCCGGATCCACGATCTGTACGACGAGATCTGCGAGCAATTCGAGCTCGACCCCGACGCCGATCCCGGACTGCGCGGCATCCTCGGGCGCGCGCTCGTCGGCGTCGGCTACCACCACGCGGGCATGCTGCCGATCCACAAGGAGGTCGTGGAGCGGTTGTTCACGTCGGGACTACTCAAGCTGCTGTTCACGACGGAAACGTTCGCCATCGGGATCAACATGCCCGCGCGCACTGTGGTCTTCGACCTGCTACGCAAGTTCGACGGCGTGCAGATGGACTACATGAAGAGTCGCGACTACCTGCAGATGGCCGGTCGCGCCGGCCGGCAGGGTCTCGACAAGACCGGACTCGTGATCGCGATCCTCGAGGACGAGGATCTCGTCGAAGGCCCGCTGTCGCGCTACCACAGCGGCAAGGTCGAACCGATCAACTCGCGCTTCAACCTGTCGTACTCGACGGTCCTCAACCTCTACGAACGCCTCGGCAGCAAGGGACTGCTCGCCGCATACGACAAGAGCTTCGCGGCGTTCCAGGCCGAGACCGGCTCCGCGAAGGTGCGCGCCAAGAAGCGCGCCGCCGCGCATGCCGCCCTCGCGCTGCGGCTGCAGGTGCTGCGCGATGCCGGCTACCTCGACAGTGAAGAGGTTCTCCCCCGCGGTCGCGTCGCACAGCGCATCAACGGCTACGAGATCCAGGCGACCGAGCTACTGTTCAGCGGGGTGCTCGACGAGATGGACATCCATCAGCTCTCGTGCACGTTCGCGGCCCTGATCCACGAGGAACGCCGCCGCGCCGAACCCCGCAGCCACCGCCAGCAGCCGGGCCCACTGATGCGCCGCGCCACCGAAGCGGTCCGGCGATTCGTCGCGATCGAGGCGCTGCACGCGGTGTCCCAGCCGATCAAGGAGCCGGACTTCGGCATCGCGCCCGCGGTCGACACCTGGAGCCGGGGCGGCTCGCTCGAGGATCTCGAACGCCTGGCTCACAGTGACGCCGGCGACGTCGTGCGCACCCTGCGCATGGCAATCCAGATGATGCGACAGGTCCGCATCGCGGTCGGCAAGGGCGAACCGCTCGCCGACCGACTCGACGAGGCCGTGGTGTCGATCAACCGTGACGACGTCGACGCCAAGCGGCAGTTCGAGCTCGGCTGAGCGCCGCCACGGATGCGGGTGCACCGCCCCTGACACGCCGTTTCCTGCCGACCCGATCGCTCACCAGCCAGCCGACCCAACTGCCGACTGGATCTCCTTGCCGCCCCGCCCCAACCGCGATAACACCAACGTTCATGTCGCTGGAAAGTGATCCGATTCGCGTGCCGGGCAACACGCGAATGTGCGTGCTGCCCTTCACGACCCCGAGCGTCGAACCCGATGGCGGCGTGCGACTGTGTTCAGCCGCGAGCATCACGAACTACCTCGACGAGACCATGATGGGCAACATCCGTCACGGTGGACTCGAGACCGTCTGGCGCAACGAGAAGTTTCGGAAGCTCCGCGAGTCCCTGCTGACCGGCGACGCGTTGCCGCCGTACTGCAATCACTGCGATTATCGCTTCGAGGGCCCGACGTGGCTGCTCGTCTTCCACCTCGCGCTGCACACCTGGCATCGTGCCGAAACCCAGGACCCGGACATCGCGCGGCTGATCCGCCGACACCGGCACCGCTACGCGGAGTACCAACGGCTCGCGCCGACACTCGGCCTCGGGCTCGAGCCGCTGCCCGAGCTCGACGACTCGGGTCACGACGATTCGAACCGCAACGTGCTGGACCTGCTCGCGGAGCAGCCGCGACAGCTCACGATGGCCGGTGACGACCAATGGGTCGACCTCGTGCTCGAAGTGTCGCCAGCCACCGCGCGCGCGCTGGCCACGGCCGCAGAGCTGTCGATCGCCTGGCGCGTGCGTGGCGACGCGCAGACGGACGCCGCACCGAACCTGCGGGTCAGCTTCGAAGAAGAGGACCCCGACCGCATCCGCCATGCCTTCCCGGCCGCCGCCGCGGCAACGGAGTCGGCGACGATCCACGCCCTCGCCGACTTCGAGACGACGGTCGACGACTTCGCGCCACAGCGCGTCGTGCGCGTTCGGGTCGGCGGCTTCGGCCCGGCGGGCATCGCCATCGAACTCTCGGAGCTCGCGCTCCTGCTGCCGGCCGCCGCGAGTTCCGAAACCCAGCGCGGCATCGAGAAGCTGTCGGCGGGCAAGGACCTCGCGGTCGCGATCGATCTCAACACGCTCAACCGGTGCAACGTGTCCTGCACGATGTGCCCCTACGCGATCAAGTACGACGATCACGGCGACGCCAAGGACCCGATCTACCGGCTGACGCTCGACGAGTACAAGGACATCACGAACGGCATGAACGTGGAGTCGGCCCACTTCGTCGGGGCCTACGCCGAACCGCTCATGAACAAGGAGTTGTTCGCGATGATCGAGCACGCGGGCGCCCAGGGCTCGCGAACCGCGGTCACGAGCAACGCCATGCTCATGAACCGCAAGTTCGCGGAGAAGATCGTCGACTCCGGGCTCGGCATCCTCACGATCTCGCTGCACGGCGCGACGAAGGCGGTCGCCGAGGGCATCATGCGCGGCGCCGACTTCGACAAGGTGCTCGACAACATCCGCACGCTCCAGGAGGTGAAGCGCGAGCGCGGCGCCAGCAACCCGACGATCCAGATCAACTACGTCGGCCAGCGCACCAACGTTCAGGACCTGCCGGCATTCGTGGAGCTTTGCGATTCACTCGACGTGCGCATCATCCACTTCGTTCACCTGTTGACGACGCCGGGAGTCGCGGAGGGCGAGAGCCTCGTGCTGTTCCCACGCGAACTGACGCAGAACGTTCGCAAGGCCGAAGTGCTCGCGAAGCGCCTCGGCGTGCAGCTCTACGTCAGCTCGTCCTACACGCAGGTCATCGAGGACTTCGAGAGCGGCAAGCTCACTCCGACCGAAGCCGCGGCGCAGACGGGCGAGCAGTCGGCCGAGCACTGAGGTAGCAGCAGGACGCCGAACGCGTCAGCGCCCGCGCAACCGGTCCCGCAGCCGCGAGTAGATCGAGTAGGCGAAGTTCAACCCACGCCGCGGCAGCGACGGCGGCGTTGCGACGACCCCGCTGCGTTCGGCCGCGACCTGCCGGACGTACTCGCACTCTGCGCGCCACGCTGCCGCCAGGAGTTCGGCATCGCGCAGCCGCTGCTCGAGGCCCTCGCGCTCCCAAGCCTCGTGGCGCAACCTCGCATTGTCGTCACGGAGCTCGCGCACGACCTGCTGCTCCCGGGCCAACGCACTCCGCTCCATGGAGGACGGGAACACCGTGAATGCAGCCGGCGAAACCCGCGCGCCCCACACGCCGACGAAATAGCTGCAGGTCTCGGCATCGACGTCGTGATCCGCGGGCAGCATCGCCGCGTCGACCGGGTCCTGAACACGTTTCATCGCCAGCGGCGTCGAGTCGCCCGCCCCGTTCTGGAGCACGGGTGCCAGAACATCGACATTGCAGAAGCCCGCAGTCGGCAGGCCCAGCAAAACCTGATCCGGCCGCCCGACCTGCTGTTCGGCAAGCTCGAGGAACTCGTCGTAGGTAAACTTGCGGACGTGGAACGGATTGCCCTGATCCGCTTCTGGGTAGTAGTACCAGTCGTTGGGACAGGACAGCACCATGGCGCCGTCCTTCTTGCGCAGCCGCCCCAGGGTCGCGAGAAAACTCGCCGCGTCCGGCACGTGCTCCATGGTCTCGAGGCTGACGATCAGGTCGAACGTTTCGGCCTCGAACAGGTCTTCGAGATCGTCGGCCGAGCTGCAATGGAACGTGATTCGGTCGTCGCCGAAGTTCTGACGCGCGCGGGTGATCGCTTCTTCGGAGATATCGACGCCGTGCACCTCCGCCGCCCCCCATTCGGTGGCCAGGAACGACGAGCCGTAACCCTCCCCGCAACTGATGTCGAGCACCCGCTTGCCGGCACACAACCCGCGCGCGATGGAGTAGCGGGCCAGGTGAATGGCGGCTTCGAGCGAAGAGTATTGCTCGGTGCCTTCGAAGCTCAGTCGTTCGATCATCATGGAGCGCTGACCAGTGTCTATGGATTCACCGCGGCAGCCGCCTGGGCACCCGAGTAGGCAGCCAGCCGGGCATCACGCCGAGCGAGACAGGTTCGGAAGTAGTCACGGAAGCCCTGAGCCCTGACCTGCCAATCCCAGGCCGCGATCGATTCGAGGTTCTCGGTCGACAGTTCGACGAGCAATTCGGGGTGCTCGAGCAACCGCGTCAACGCCGCGACGAGCGCGTCGATGCTGCGCTCATGAAGCAGGAACTCGCGCTGTTTCGGACCGAAGGCGTCCGGCACGATGCCGACGTCCGTCGAGACGACGGGCACACCGCAGGCCATCGATTCGAGCACGGGGTTGGGCGTCCCCTCGATCTTCGAGGGGCAGACGTAGACGTCGATTTCCGCGTAGTAGTCGACCATCTCGGTGTGCGGCACGTGTCGCGTCTGGCGATCCGCAAAGTGTGCCCGCACGCGATGACCAGCCGCCTGCAGCCGTTCGATCGCGGGCGTCAGGATCGTGTGCACCCCCTTGAAGTCCTCGATCTCCGCGGACCAGGCACTGTTACCCGTCCAGCCGATCACGAGCTCCCGCCCGCCGACTTGCGCCAGGCGCCCGAGGTTGCGCGGCGAGAACAGTTCGCGATCGACGCCATCGGGCAGCACCGCGGCCGGATCCGGATACTCGGCGACCGACTCGTAGATCCCCGCGAGCTTCGCCGAACTCACGTAGTACGCATCAGCATGCCCGAACAGCTCGCGGCGCGCCGTCCGCCCTTCGTCGTCGAGGAACAGGTGGTCGTAAACCGCCGTCGAGATGGCCTTGGGCACGACGAACCGCGAGCGCCACTGGTCGAAGTCGATGCCACCCCATTTGAGGTACTCCTCGACGTAGTCCGTGTGCACGATGTTCAGCGTCTCGCGCCAGAAGAAGTGCAGCACGTCACAATCCTCGGCGAGGATCAGCGCGCGCGCCGGGTGTTCAATCACATCCATCGGCAGGAACCGGAACTCGAACTCGTCGTCGAGTCGGCGCATCAACTGCCGAGCGATGTTGCCGTAGGCCCAGTCGCGAACGTCCACGATCAGTGCGACCTTCGGTTTCCGGGCCCCCTCGCCGGAACCAGGCGCGCCCGACGGCGAAGAACTCGCGGCAACGGCCGAGGCGTCACCCCCGAGCGCCTCGATGCCCATCCGTTCGTGCGAAGCATCGAGCCACTCGGTCACCGCATCGCTCCAGACCCGGAAGCCGTACTTCGCCTCGAGATGCCTCGCGCTCTGCTTGATGATCTCGTGGGAGAACCGCCGCTGCTCGTAACCACGATCCGAGTCGGTCTCCGGCGCCTGGTGGTCGTGCACGAGCACCATCGCGCCGCAGTTGCCGATCTTGAGCCCGGCGCGAAAGATCCGAATCGAGAAATCGATGTCCTCGAAGCCGATGAACATCGCTTCGTCGAAGCCTCCGACTGCCTCGAACGTGTGTCGGTTGAGCACCGACGCCCCGCCGAACAGGAAAGTCGACAGAAACGGTCCGCTGTCGCGCCCGTTCGATCGCGCCTGCGGGTAGACCGACCCGCCGCCGAGATGCAAGCCGTGCTCGAGCAGCGTCACATAGATGTGGCCGCCGCGCGCGAACGACGTGCGACCGTCACCGTCGAGCAGCGGCAGGTTGAGGAAGTGACAGCCCATCGCGGCGATGTCGCTCTGGACGCGACGCAGCGGGTCACGCTGGAACCAGATGTCGTTGTCGAGGAACAGCACCCAGTCCGTCTCGACGTACTCCATCGTGCGGTTGCGGCCGCCCGCGACGCCGAAGTTCTGGCCCAGCTCGACGAGGCGGCACGGCAGCGGACTCTGCTCGACGGCGGCCCGGAGCTGCGCGAGTTCGCTCTCCTCCGAACCCTGGTCGATGATGAGCACCGTCCCAGCGAAGTACGGGATCGCCTGCTCGATCGACGCGAGCATCCGCAGCGTCAGCGACGCGCGATTGAGCGACAGACAAGAGATCGTCAGGTTGCGCCCGGTCGAGCCGATGTTGGGCCCATCCTGCCGATGCGCGTCCGCCGCCAGCATCGAATGCATCCGATCGAAGACGTAGCCCGTGATCGACAAGCCACCCATCACGTTCGGGTCGAAGTCGAAGGAGCTGTCGGGATGGGTCACGGATGCCTCGGAGAACGGTGCCTGCGCTAACGTTGTAGTGCTGAATGTGGACGATCCCGCACCGGGCCGCCGTGGGCAAGCAGCCAGTGCCAGGATCCAGGTGCTCATTCCACGAATGCGGATCGCCAGACCGGCTGTTAGGATTCGCGGCGATGGAGCGCGGTGATGCAGCGGCCCCCGACCCCACCGCGCAGCCGGTAGCGGGTCTGCTCGCCACGCCGCTTCGGCGCGGCCCGACGGTTGCCGCGGTCGTCACTGCCGCGCTGGGGCTGACGCTGGTGATCGCGGCGTTCGGGCCCGGCCTGATGTCGTTCGACTCGTTCCAGCAGCTCGAACAGGCGCGCACCGGCCGCTACTCGGATTTCCACCCACCACTCATGGCGTTCGTCTGGCGCGGCCTCGAGCATCTGATCGAGGGACCGCAGCCGATGCTGCTTGCTCACGGAATCGTGTTCTTCGCCGGGCTCGCGCTGCTGGCGAGATCCGCACTGAACCGAGTGTGGTCCGCCGCACTCGCGATCGCGTTCGTCACGCTGATGCCGCCGGTCCTGGCCAACCTGGGCACGATCTGGAAGGACATCGGACTCCTCGCAACGCTCACCCTTGCCACGAGCGCCATCCTCACCGCGGCTCGTGGCCGCAGCCTCGGCTGGCTCCTCGCCGCGCTACCCGCGCTGTTCTACGCCAACGCGATCCGCCACAACGCCGCCGCGGCGGTGCTGCCCCTGACCCTTTGGTGGGGCCTCGTCCTTGGCAGTCAACGCTCGTGGCAGCGCGCCCGTAGTGGGCTGCTGCTCGGCGCCGCGCTCTTCGTGCTGCTCCAGGCCCTGACAGCGATCACGAATGATCGTTTGCTCGGGGACAACCGCGACTACCCAACGCAGACGCTCCTGCTCTACGACCTCGCGGGCATCAGCGTGCGAACCGGTGAGAACGTGCTGCCTGCGGCCGTCACGCGCGAGCCGGGATTCGACGTCGCGGCCCGATACTCACCGAAATGGGGCTCGCATCCGCTCTTTCATTGGCGCAGCGACTACGTCGTTCGCGAGCCCGACGGCATTCCGCGCCTGACGCTCGTCGAAGACGCCGCCGGGTTGCGTGGGCTCGCCGGTGCCTGGTTCGACGCGATCGTCGCACACCCGGGCGCCTGGCTCGCCCATCGCGCCGAACTCTCGACCTGGCAACTCGGCATGCACGAGGGGCCAGTCGCGTATCCCTATCACGATCGCATCGAGCCCAACACGCTCGGACTCACGTTCGAACCCAACTTCGTCACGGATGCCGTGCGCAGCTGCCGCGACCCGCTCCGAGACTCGGTGCTCTTCCGCGCGTGGTTCTGGATGCTCGCGCTCACAGCCGGCCTCGCCACCGCGATCTGGCGCCGGCGTCGCGGCGGGAGCCGTTCCGCCGCGACCACGAACGCCGCGATCGCCACGGCCACGAGCGGCCTGTGCTACGCGCTGCCACTGCCACTCTGCTCGGTCGCCAGCGACTTTCGCCTCGTGCTGTGGACCGTGGTCGCGGCACTCCTGACCACTGTCCTCGTCTGCGCCCGCGCCCCCCGATGAAGATTGCGTTCTGTTGCCTGGAATGGGAGCCGATCGCCGGCGGCGGCATCCGCACCTACGTCGAGAACGTCACGCGCACGCTCGGCGAACTCGGGCACGAATCGCACGTGATCACCTACGACCACAAGGGCGCGAAGAACGATCGCGCGACCGCCGGCGTGCAGGTGCACCGCGTCAAGCTGACCGGGCTGCAACGACTGATCTACCGCGCGACGGTCCTGCTCGGCCTCGGCGACCTGTCGTTCCGCCTGTTCTACGCCCTCCAGGTCGCGCGCCGCGTCCGCGCGCTCGCCGAGGCCGAACGGGTCGACGTCGTCGAGACGCCGGACTACGCCGCCGAAGGCATCGCCCTCACCTGGCTTCAGCGCCGCTCCGCGCGCTGGCGCTTCGCGCCCCACGTGGTGATGCTCCATACTCCGACCGTCGTGCTGAACGAGATCAACGGCAAGCGCGGCCCGATCGCCTGGATCCACGAGAAGCTCGAGAACTGGAACATCCGGCGGGCGACGCACGTCAGTTCCCCGAGCCACGCGCTCGCGCGGCGCGTCACTCAGCAACTCGGTCTCGAACGGGAGGTTGCGATCGATCCGTATCCGAACGACGTGACGGCGCGCGCCGAGGCAGCCGCAACGGCGCCCGCACCCGATCGCACGGACGAACTCCGTCTGCTCTACGTCGGCCGCCTCGAACATCGCAAGGGCGTGACCTTCCTCGTCGAAGCGCTCAACACCCTCTGCCCGGAACACCCCGAACTCACGGCCGAACTCGTCGGCGGTGACACGACGACGGCACCCGGCGGCCGCTCGATGCTGGCTCACCTGCGCCGCCAGTTGTCGCCCACGCTCGCCGGGCGCGTGCGCTTCGTGCCGCCCGTACCGCGCGACGAGCTGTTCGCCCGCTACCGTTCGGCGGCGTTCTGCGTCTTCCCGTCCGTGTTCGAGAACTTCGCCAACACCTGCCTCGAAGCCATCGCAATGGGCCGAGTCGTGGTCGTGCCGCGCGACAGCGGCATGGCCGAGATGATCGACGACGGCAGCACGGGGTTCACGTTCGAGAACGAGAACACGGCCGACCTGATCCGCGCGATCAAGACCTGTCTCGAACACCGCGATCAATGGCCGGCGATGGGTCGTCGGGGTCAGGAGTTCCTGACCCGCGAGTTCGAGCCTCACACCCTCGTTCGCAACAAGCTCGCGCGTTATGCAGAACTCCGTGCCTGAGCTCGTCAGCGTCGTGATCCCGTGCTTCGAGCACGGCCGCTTCCTCGCGGCGGCAGTGGACAGCGCGCTGGCGCAGACGCGACGGCCCGTCGAAGTCGTGATCGTCGACGACGGCTCGACCGACCCCGCGACCGTGGCCGAGATCGACCGCCAGGGCGAGCGCGAACACGTCACCGTCGTGCGAACCGAGAACCGTGGTCTCGCCGCGGCACGCAACACCGGTGTCCAGCACAGCCGCGGCGAGTTCGTCCTGCCGCTCGACGCAGACGACCTGCTCGAGCCCGAGTTCCTCGCGCGCACCGTGCCCCTGCTCCAGGCTGAAGAACGGGTCGGCGTCGTGTACACCGACGTGGCCTACTTCGGCAGCAAGAAGGGCTGCTGGCGCACGCCCGAGTTCGACTTCGTCGACCTGCTGTGCCGCAACCTCATGACCGCGACCAGCGTGTTCCGGCGCCGGTGCTTCGACGAGGTCGGCGGCTTCGACGAGAGCATGCGTGAGGGCTTCGAGGACTGGGAGTTCTGGATCGCGATCTGCGCGCGCGGCTGGCGCGGCCAACGCGTGCCCGAACTGCTGTTCCGCTACCGGCAACACCGCGGCGGCTCGATGCTGGCCAATACCCAACGCCGCCGTCGGGCGATCTACCGCTACATCGTGGGCAAACATCGCGGTACGTTCGCCGAACACCTCGAAGACGTCATGGCGCAGAAGGACACCATGTTCTTCGAACAACTGCAGGCGCGCGGCTACCTGGAAGCCCGCTTCGGCTGGGCCGCCGCGATCCTGGGGCGGATTGCGCGTCTGTTCGGGCGCGGCCAACGCGAAGACTGAGATGGCCGCCACCGTCAGCGTCGTCATCCCGTGCTATCAGCAGGCCGCGTTCCTGCGGGAGGCGATCGACAGCGTGCTCGCCTCGACCTGCGAGGGGGTCGAGGTTGTCGTCGTCAACGACGGCTCGACCGACGACACCCAGGCCGTGGCCCAAGGCTTCGGCGACCGTGTCGTTCTCGTCGAACAGGAGAACCGCGGACTGTCCAGCGCGCGCAACGCGGGGCTGGCCCGCGCCACAGGCGCGTTCGTCAACTTCCTCGACGCCGACGACCGGCTGACGCCCGAGTTCCTCGGCCGCATGCTCATGGCCGCCGACACCAACCCACGGGCCGCGGTGCTGTGCGGCGGCTGGCAGCTCGTCGACGCAAACGGCCAGGTCCTCGAGCAGGCAGCCGCAGACCTGCCCGCCGAGCCCTACCCGTATCTGCTCGGCGGCAACCCGCTGCCATGCCACGCCGTCGTCGTGCGGCGCGAGATCCTCGACAACGCGCCGCCGTTCGACGAGTCGTTGCGGGCGCTCGAGGACTGGGACCTCTGGCTACGACTCGCGCGCGCTGGCCATGAGTTCGTCAACGTGCCCGCCGCCGAAGTGATCTATCGGCGTTACGAAGGCTCGATGTCGCGCGACGTCGGCCGCATGCTCTCGGCCGCCCGCACGGTGCTCGCCCGCCACCGCGGCCGCCATCTCGGTCGCCGGCTGCGCGCGATGCGCGCGATCCGCTTCGGACAATTCTGTGAGAACGTGCTCCCGGAGGCGCGCACGCGCGGACTCACGGCGCTGCTCGCGGGAGTGTGGCGCAACCCGTCACTCGTCGAGAGCGCGCTGCTCTACGCATTGCTGCGCTGCTGCCCGCCCCTGCGCCGACGCCTCGGTGTCTCCGAGCGGCCGTTCGCAGCCGCGCGTGAGGCCGCCGCGACTCAGCCCTCGGCCGGCTGCGACTCCTGATACTTCGCGACCACCTCGTCGCTCGGTCCGATCGCGAGTACCCGGCCCCGATCGATCCAGATCGCGCGGTCGCAGATCCGCTGCACCATCGCCATGTCGTGCGTCACGAGGAACATCGTCTTGCCGCGCGCCTTGAACCCTTCCATCGTCACCATGCACTTACCCTGGAACTCGCTGTCGCCGACGGCGAGCGCCTCGTCGATGAGCAGGATGTCCGGATCGATGTGCGCAATGACCGCGAACCCGAGCCGTGCCCCCATGCCCGTCGAGTAGGTCGACAACGGCGAGTAGACGTAGTCCCCGATGCCCGCGTATTCGATGATCGACTCGAGTTTGGCATCGACCTCCTCACGCTGCAAACCGAGCAGACTCGCGTTCAGGAAGATGTTCTCGAGCCCGGTGAGCTCGGGCGCAAAGCCGGCGCCGAGCTCGAGCAGCGGCCCGATGCGACCCTGCACCTCGACGGTGCCCGAGGTGGGATACGAGGTCCGCGCGATCAGCGACAGCAGCGTGCTCTTGCCGCTGCCGTTGTAGCCGATGACTCCGACCGACTCGCCGTCGCCGACCTCGAACGAGATATCGCGCAGCGCCCAGTGCACCTCCGGTGGATCCGCCCGGCGCATGAGCTTCTTGAAGAGCACCTTCGCGAGGAACGGCCGCTGCCGCACGATGCGGTAGCACTTCGAGACGTCGGTGAGCCGGATGACGGGGCGCATCAGACGAGATCCGCGAACTCGCGTTCGTACTTCCAGAAGATGCGGACGCCGAGATAGCCGACGACGAGCGTGCCGACCACGGCCTGCGCCGCGGGCCAGAACTGCGGAACGGTGCCGTGGTAGAGCACGTCGCGATAGGCCGTGATCAGGCCCGACAGCGGGTTGGCGTAGTAGAGGTGATAGAGCCAGTCCGGCAGGCCGCTCTCCAAAGCACCATCGGCGTCATAGACCGCCTGGAGCTTGGCATCGGCGTAGATGACCGGGCAGACCCAGAACAACACCGTCAGCAGCGACTCCGTGATGTACTGCACGTCGCGGTAGATCACGTTGAGCCCGGACACGAGGAGCCCGATTCCGATGCACAGCGCCAGATGCACGAGGAAGATCGGCACGAGGCAGAGCAAGTGGAACCCAAAATGGCCGCCATCGAGCGGGAACAACAGGATCACCGCGAGGATCAGCAGCGACTGAATGCCGAAGTGGATCAGGTGCGTCGCAATGATCGAGATCGGCAACACCTGGCGCGGGAACGCCGACTTCTTGACGAGCGCCGCGTTGCCCGGGATCGCGTGCACCGACCCGGTGAGACAGTAGACCGTGAAGTTGTACGGGATCAGCGCGATGATGCACATCGACGCGAACGATGCGGGAGCACCGAACACCACCACCCAGACCACGGTCAGCGTCGCGATCATCACGAGCGGGTTGAGCAGCGTCCACAGCATGCCCAGCGACATGTTGCGGTACATCACCTTCAGGTTCTTCCCGACCAGCGTCGTCAGGATGAACCGGAAGCGATAGAGATCGGTGAAAGTCTGCAAGCGAACGTATCCCGACAGAACGAGTAGAGTCGCCCAGCGCCGCCGTCAACGACAAACGCGAACGACGAGGCCCCCGGCGATCACCGGCGCGCGCGCTTGTGCGCCGGACAGGGCGGTTCCTATACTCCGGCTCGGCGAACGCGCCCAAGCGATGAACCAGGAGCCGGACTCACCAGCGGCCGAAAGCCCGACCGTCAGCGTCCTGATGTCGGTGTTCCGACCGGACCCGGCGCAGTTTCGCCGGGCGCTCGTGAGCATCCTGGAACAGGAATTCCGCGACCTCGAACTCATCGTCGTAGAGGACCCGTCGGAGGTCGACGTCGCACCGGTGCTCGCGGAACGCCCCGATCCGCGCATCCGGCACGTCAAGAACCCGCGCCCCGTGGCCCTCGCGGCGTCGCGCAATCAGGCCCTCGCGCTCGCCCGCTCCGAGTTCGTCGCGATCGCGGACGCCGACGACATCTGCCTGCCCCATCGCGTCGGGGACCAGGTCGCGTTCCTACGCGCCCACCCCCAGGTCAGCCTCTGCGGCGGCCAGATCGAGGTCATCGACGACACGGGGCGCTCGCTGGGTTACCGGCACTACCCGTGTGACCCGAAGACGCTCGCGACCACGCTGCGGCGCTACAACGCGATCGCGCATCCGACCGTACTCGCGCGCCGGGCGGCGCTGACCGCGGTCGCGGGCTACGACGTCGACGCGGGGTCAGGCGAGGACTACGACCTCTGGTCCCGCCTCGTCGTCGCGGGCCACGCACTCGCCAACCTCGACCGCGTCGTGCTGCAGTATCGCGTGCACGAGGGCAGCACCAAGGCGACGCGACTGCGGGCGACGCTCGATGCGACCCTGCGCGTCAAGCGAACCTACTGGCGGGCGCAGATGGGATTCGGTGACCGCGCTCGCATGCTCGGTGAACGCGCGCTGCGACTGCTGCCCGCGGGCGTCGTGCAGTGGCTGTTCCTGCGCCGTCACCTGCGGCGGCTGCCGCCATCCGAGGCCGCGCGCGGATGACCTCGGGCCTGTCGATCGTGCGCGTGATGCCGTTCTTCCACCTGCGGCGCGGCGGCAGCGTGGCGCAGGCCGAACTGACGTGCGCCGAGCTCGGCAGGCGCGGCCACCGCGTGCGGGTCGTCACTTCGGACCTCGATCAGGCGCGCGACATTCCGCGCGACGAGTGGTTCGCGCGCGACGGCTACGAGGTCTACCACGCGAGCGTCGGCAAGCTCGGCCGGATGGTGCCGTATCGCCAACCCGAACTGCACCGCCCCCTCTCCGAGGCCTGCGAGACGGCGAACCTGCTCTGCACGAACGTTGGCCTGAGCTGGACCGGCGCCCTCACGCGCCGCTGCGCGCGAGCCGCCGGACTGCCGTACGTGTTCAACGCCGAAGGCGCGCTCTGCCCCGTTCGCCTGCGCGACAAGCGGCTGCGCAAGGCCGCGTTCCTGACACTCTACGAGCGCCGGACCATCCGCGAGGCCACCGCGATCCACGCGCTGACGCAGAAGGACGAGGCCGACGCAATCCGGCAGGGCGCTGTACCGGAGCGCGTGCACGTGATCCCCAACGGCGTCGAGCTGCCGAGCTCCCCGCCCGATCGCGACGCGGCCCGCGCCCGGCTCGGCTGGGACGGCGACGACTTCGTCGTGCTCTTCCTCGGTCGCCTCACCGCGATGAAGGGACCGGACCGCCTGCTCGCCGCCGCGCTGCCACTGCTGCGTGCGAATCGTGCACGCCTGGTGCTCGCAGGCCCCGACGACGGCATGGCCAACACCCTGACGCGCAGGGCGGCAGAACACGGGGTGCTCGATCGCGTGGCGCTCCCGGGCCTCGTGACCGGCCGAGAACGCGCGGACCTCTGGTCCGCGGCGGACGCGTTCGCGTTGCCATCGGCAAGCGAAGGGCTACCCCTCGGCCCCCTCGAGGCCGCAGCCCACGGCGCGCCCCTGCTCGTAAGCCCCGCCTGCCACCTGCCCGAGGTCGCCGAGTTCGACGCCGGCGCAATCGTCGAACCCGACGTCGATACGCTGCGCGCGGCGCTGACCGAGCTGGCCGACAAGCCGGAACTCCGCCAGCGACGCTCTGCCAACGCCCGCCGCATGATCGCGGAGCATTTCGCGCTGGCGCGTGTCGTCGATCGGCTCGAGGCGCTCTACCGCGAGGTCTGCGGCATATGAATCCGAACGCCAAGCGACTCGCGACCGGGCTCCTCGGGCTCGTCGTCGTGCACGCGCTGTGGGGCCTGCTGCGCCTCCCGAGCCGCGTCGCCGCCCGCCGACTGTCGGAGATCGCGCAGTACCGCGAACACGGCGCCGTGAACTACTTCCTCGGCGCGACCGGCAAGCGCGAGGACGGCGGCGCCGCGGCCGTCGACTGGCTGCTCGAAAACTCCGCGCCGAACGCTGTCGTGCTCTGGCGCGGCGAGACCAAGGGCGCATTCGAACTCGCGAGCGGCCTGCTGGCGCCCCGCTGGCTGGTGCACAGAAACCACGTATCCACCGCGGCCCGGGAGTACCGCGGCCGACCACTCGCCGGCGACGCGCGGGGCATCGCCGTGCTCGTTGGCGCTGGCGAGCGCGTCGAACTGGAGTTCCGATGATCCGGACTCTGGACCTGCTCACCCGCGGAGCGTTCCTCGGGCTCGCGATGTTCGCGATCCTCGCGCACCTGCTGCTGCTTCTCGGCACGACCGTGCCCGGGTGGCCGCTGCCCGTGCTGCTGGCGCTCGGCTGGGGCGCGGCGAACTGGACGGCACAACCCCTCGCAACCGCGCGACCCCACGGGCAGCAACACAGCCGCACTCGAACCCGCGCCATCGTCGCCCTGACAATCCTCGTCATCACGGGCACGACATGGATCCTTGCGCTCGGCGCAACGGACACCCCATCGCGCTTCTGGGACGGCCTCGTGACTTGGGACGTGCGCGCGAAGTTCCTGACGCTCACGCCGACGCTCGAGCAGGGCTACTTTCGCGACCCCGCGGTCTACGCCCACAGCCGCGACTACCCCGTGCTGCAGCCGCTGCTCATCGCGCTCGGCAACCGCACCCTCGGCGGCGAGTTCGGGCGCCTCTTGTTTCCGCTGCTCTACCTGCTCAGCACGGCCACGATCGCCAGCACGCTGCTGCGTGCGCGGGTGCGCACGGAGATTGCCACCCTCGCGGCACTCGCCTTCGCCATCACGCCAATGCTCGTCAACCCGACGAGCGGCGGTGCCGATTCGGGCTACGGCGAACTGTTCCTGACAACCGCGATGCTCGGCGCCGGCGCCGGCATCCTGACGCGGCAGCCGATTCAACTCGCGGCCAGCCTGGTGCTCGTCGTGGCCGCCAAGCCCGAAGGCCTGCTCTACGCGCTCCTGCCGGCGACTGTCGCGTTCGCGCACGGGGATCGCCGGCTCTGCTACGCGGGCGTGCTCGGCTGGACGATCGGCGCCCTGGCCTGGTTGCCGGTGCAGTACGACCTCAATCACTTCGGTGCCACGCCACCTGCCATGCTGTGGTTCGGGATCTGCGGCGTCGCAACGCTCGCACTCGGGCTCGTTCATGGCTGCGAGCGGCTCGGAGTCACGCCGCGGACCCGCCAGCGCTGCGTGCTCGTCGGTGCGCCCCTCGCGCTGCTCGCGCTGCCGCTCCTCGCCGGCGTCCTCGGTTCCCTCGGCGGCACACTCACGACCTACTTCGGCGAGAGCGACCGCGCCTGGGAACGGCTGCCGCGACTCTTCAGCGTGCTGCTCGGGCTCGCGGACCATGCGCTGATCCGCCTGCGGTTCGTGTTCGCCTACTGGGCCGTGCTGCTCGCTGCGATGATGCTGTGGCTCAGGCGCCGCGAACGCCCCACCGCCAACGCGCTCGGCGCGCTGCTCGTGCTGGGAGCCGTGACCACGTTCGTTCCGTTCCTGCTGTCGCCCGAGGACGACCTCGAACACCACCTGCGCTCGACGATGTCGCGCCTGCTCCTGCACTGGCTCGGCATCGCGTGGCTCTTCGTCGGCTGGGCCCTGAACTCGGCGTGGCCGGACCGCACGACCAACAACCATCCCGCGGGCGCGCCGATCGACGACCCGCGGATCGGCTCAGTGCTCGACACCCACGATGGAGGTCACGCGATTGCTCAACCGGATGCCTAGCGAGTTGTAGGCCGAGTCGAGCACCGCAACCTGCTTCTCGAGGGGCAGCCCCATGAGCAGTGGATCGGCCGGCAGCGGGAACGCCCAGAAGTGATTGCCCTGCGCATCGGTCGTCGAGAAGTCGACGACCGGGTCGTCGACCTCGGACACGCAACCCGGGGCGCCGAAGACTCCGAGCGCAAGCCCGGGGGTTCGCGGCAGCAGGTTGTAGAGCCGCGCGATCAGCCGACTCGGCGGCACGTTCGTGAGATCGACGTAGTAGGTCGTGCCGATGATCGGCAGCTCGGGCCGCACGGCGAACGGTCCGCTCGCGAGCCGCGTGCCGAGTCGCGGTACACCGTTCGAGGGACCACAGCCACCGGGTCGAATCAGCGTCAGCGCGGGCCCGCTCGGCATCGTGGGCGCAAAGTCGACGTCGAGTGCGTAGTTGCCGGCCCCGTAGTCACTGACGACCGCGAAGTAGGTGCCCGCCGCCTGTACCTGGTAGCGCAGCAACGAATAGAACCCCGGACCACCGTCGTCGTCGATCGCGAGCGGCTGGAAAGCAGCGTCACAGACGTGGAGCACGGTGTCGGCAGCGGTCGGCACGGGCCCGCCGCTCGTAGCCAACGTCAGCAGCCCCGGCGACTGGATGACGAGCTCATAGAAATCGTAGTCGGCGCTCGCAGTAGTGAAGCCGGGACCACGCGCTCCCACCGAGATCGCGCCGGCGGCGACCGACCGCAGCGGCGTCGGCGTCGGCGCCCCACCGCTGAGCCGTGGATCGTTGGGTTCGGACGACTCCGCGATCGCCGTCGCCGGCTGGGTCGGTCCGACGAGCTGGCCGGGCGGCAGCGACTCGAGATCGAGCGTGTAGCTGCCGGTCGTCTGGCCGTCGAACCCGCGGACCTGAACGTAGTACGTGCCGGGCGCGAGGAAGCCCTCTTCGAGTAACGAATAGCTGCCGTGCGTGAGCTGCGACCCGTCGTCGACGGCCTGCAGCAACGCCGCGGAGTGATCGAACAACGCGAGCCGCGTGTCGCCGGCCTGGGCACCGATCCCGGGTGCCGTCCAGAGGCGCACGTCAGCCGCCTGCGGCAGGAAGAACCGGAACCAGTCCTCGTCGCCCGGCCCGAGCTCGCCATAGGACTGCGCCCCGAGCAGATGGTTCTGCGCGGTCGCGGGACCGTCATTGGGCTCCTGCTCCGGCAACCCTTGCGCGGGCAGGCTCACGGCGCACGCCAGCGCAAGGGCGGCGGCAAGTCGTGGGCTGGCGGAACTGGAAGGCGAGACGCCCGGAGCAGGGACCCCGGGCCCTGAAGACAACGCGACAGGGAGCATGTGGCGGTGGTGACAGACGAGGAGGTCATCCGCGGTGCCGCAGCCCCGCGAACGCTGCGATCATAGATCGCTCCGGCGACGAATCCTACGACCGCGCGCGCGGCAGATCGGCAAAGCCGAACTTCGCGTGTAACACGTTGAAGAAATGCGTCGGGCTCGGAATCAGATGGCGAAACCGCGCCTCCGAAGGGCGCAGTTCGGCACGACCACCGAGCGGGATCTGCAGCTGCACCTGGCCGTCGATCTGACAAGAAGCCTGCCGCTTGAGTCCGGTCTCCACGACCTCGATGTCGACACCAGCCCCCACCGGCAGAACGATGGGCCGCGCAGTGAGCGTGTGCGACGCCAGCGGTGACAGCACGAGCGCGTCGAGACTCGGCACGAGCACGGGCCCACCCGCCGCCATCGAGTACGCCGTCGAGCCCGACGCCGTCGCCGCGATCAGTCCGTCGCCGCGATAGGTCGCGACGTCGATCTCGCCGCGCCAGACCCGCAGCGCAATCATCCCGCCAATCGAGCGGCGGGTGACGACCGCATCGTTGAGGAACTGCACGGGCTCGGATCGTGCGCCACCTGGCTCGACCGCCGTGCACGTCATCATCAGCCGGGTCTCCTCGTGCAGATCGCCGGCCAGCAGCTTCGTCAACGCGAGTTCGGTCTGCTCCTGCTCGAACGCCGTCAGGAACCCGAGCCGGCCGCAGTTGATCCCGAGCGTCGGGCGCTGCCGCTGCGCCATGCGACGCGCCGCCGCGAGCAACGAACCGTCGCCGCCGAACACGACGACGCAATCCGCATCGTTGTCCGCGAGCGAGGACTCGCGATCGGTGATGATCGCGACTTCGCACCCCCGCGCCCGCAACCACTCGGCGTGGCGCAGGACGAGTGCCTTGGTGCCGCCCTTGCGCTCGTCGCCAACGACGGCGATCCGTCGCGGCGGCGCGCTGACCGGATTCGAGCGGTCGGCGTTCACGCCGCGGTCAGTTCGAGACGCCGAGCGAGCGCTCGGACGGCACGGAATCGGCACTCAGGAAGCGCGCCGCCACGTGCTCGGCCGAGAGGCCACAGTGCTCGACGACCTGGTTGCGCGACATGTGCTCGAGGATGTCGTCGGGAACACCCATGACCTCCACCTGCGCCCGCACGTGCCCATGGCTCGCGACGCATTCGAGAACCGTGCTGCCGAACCCGCCGACCTTGACGTGGTCTTCGAGCGTCACGACGCGATCGTGACGATCGCAGAGCGCCAGGATGCCCTCTTCGTCGAGCGGCTTGCAGAAGCGCGCGTTGACGACCTCGACGTGCACGCCGCGCTTGTCGAGCAGCGCCGCTGCTTCGAGCGCCGTCTGGACCATGTGACCGTACGCGACGATCGCGCCGTCACTGCCCGGCCGCAGGATCTCCATCTTGCCGAGCTCGATCGGCTGATGCTTGCCGGACCAGCCGACGAGTTCATGGCGATGCGGCGCGTTGCCGCGCGCGTACCGCACACCGCTCGGACCGGCCAACGTGAGCGCGAACTGCATCATCTCGTGCAGCTCGTGACCGTCCTTCGGCGCCATGAGCGTGATGCCCGGCATGCAGCGCAGGTAGGCGATGTCGTAGAGGCCGTTGTGCGTCGCCCCGTCCTCACCGACGAGCCCGGCACGGTCCATCGCGAACACGACCGGCAGGCGCTGCAGGATCACCTCCTGGAACACCTGGTCGTAGCCGCGCTGGAGGAACGTGGAGTAGATCGCGCAGATCGGCCGCATGCCGCTCGTCGCGAGACCCGAGGCCATCGCCACCGCGTGCTGCTCGGCGATCCCGGCGTCGACGAAGCGGTCGGGGTACTTGTCCCGGAACTCCATGAGCCCGGTGCCGTCCGGCATCGCCGCGGTGATCGCGATGACGCGATCGTCGGCCTCGGCGAGCTTGTCCATGCTGTCGCTGAACCACGCGGTCCAGGCGCGCCCCGGCTTGGTGACCGGCACGACCGGCGGCAGCACGGCCGGCTCGACCGGCACCTTCTTGGCCGGCTTCTGCGCCGCCTTCTTCTGGGGCTTGGCCGCGTGCGCCCGGTCGTAGCGATCCTCACTGCCCGGCACGCCCTTGCCCTTCTCGGTCATGACGTGGAGCAACGTGACGCCATCGAGGTTCTTGCACTGCTCGAGCGCCTCTGTGACCTCGCCCATGTCGTGCCCGTCCACGGGGCCGAAGTAGCGGAAGCCGAGCTCCTCGAAAATGTGCCCCGGCGCGACCATGTTCTTGAGCATGTCGACCGTGTCGCCGAGCCGCGCATCGAGATCCTTGCCGACGAGCGGGATGGCCTGGATCAGGTTGTGGACCGTCTCCTTGGCGCGGTTGTAGAACGTGCCCGACCGCAGCTTGTTGAGGTAACGCGACAACGCGCCCACCGTCTTCGCGATCGACCAGCGGTTGTCGTTCAGGATGACGAGCAGCCGGGTATCCTCGAGCGAGCCCGCGTGGTTGAGCGCCTCGAACGCGACGCCGCAGCCCATCGCCGCGTCACCGACGACGGCCACCGAGTGGCGATCGAGACCGCGGATCTTGTCACCCATCGCGATGCCGAGCGCCGCCGAGGCCGCGGTGCCCGCGTGCCCCATCAAGTAGGCGTCGTACTCCGACTCCCAGCGGTTCGAGAACCCACTGAGCCCGTCCTTCTGACGCAGCGTGTGGAAACGCGACTTGCGCTCCGTCAGCAGCTTGTGCGGGTAACACTGGTGGCCGACGTCCCAGACGAGGCGGTCGTTCTTGAAGTCGAACAGGTAGTGCAGCCCGACCGTCAGCTCGACGACCCCCATGCCCGAGCCGAGGTGGCCACCGGTCATGCTCACGGTGTCCATGATGACCTGGCGAAGCTCGGCACAGAGCTCCGGCAGCTGGTCACGAGACAGACGCTTCAGCTCCTCGGGATTGTCGACTTGATCGAAGAGAGGCGTGCTCGACGGTTGGTCCAAAGCGGCTCCACTGCAGAAGGTAGGACGGACGGGGATCGCCAGCCCTCATAGGACGTCAGCGCTCAGCGCCGGCGTTCTACGGTAAAGGTCGAACAATCTTGCAGGAGTCGCACACTGGCGTCCAGTCTTGCCTGGGGCTCTCCGCGCCAAGTCGCGACCCCAGCGCCCAGCCGGGCCGCAATCTCCCCCGCCTCCCGGGCCAGGTCGCGGGCGGTGGCGAGACTGGCCTCCAGGCCCACCAACGCCGGCCACGTCAACTTGGCAGCCGCGACATCGGCAAGCGGGTTCTTGCCGAGTTCGGCCGCACTGCCCGTGAGATCGAGGCAATCGTCCGCGATCTGGAAGGCCCGCCCGAGCCGGTCGCCGTAATCCCGAAGCAGCCCGAGCAGTTCGGCCGGAACGGATTCGCCATCCGCCGTCGCCGCGTGGGCGCCCACCAGCAGGGACGCCGCGATCAGGGCCCCGGTCTTGTGATCGTGAATCCACTGCAGCCGTTCGAGGGTGTGGCGGCCCGCCGCAGCCTCATCGGCGCCCTCGGCCGCGAGGTCCTCGACCTGCCCGCCAACCATTCCCCGGCTACCCGCCGCCCGGGCCAGGACCGCGACCGCCTGGCCGCCACCATCGGCCGCCGCCTCGAACGCGAGCGTCAGTAGCGCGTCCCCGGCGAGCAGCGCCGTCGCCTCGCCGTAGACGACGTGGCACGTCGGCCGCCCGCGCCGCAGGTCGTCGTCATCCATCGCCGGCAGGTCGTCATGCACGAGGCTGTAGGTGTGCAGGCACTCGAGCCCCGCGGCCGCGCGCAGCGCCCGCACCGGGTCACCAGCGACGGCCTGAGCGCCGAGCAGCGCGAGCATCGGCCGCAGCCGCTTGCCACCCGGAAACATCGCGTGCCGCATCGCGGCGTGGAGTTCCGCGGGCGCTTCGTCGGCGGGCGGCAGCAGGCGTTCCAGCTCGGCCTCGACGCGCGGCAGCCAGGCCGCGCAGAATTCGGCGAACGTCTCGGTGGCAGGCGTCTCGGAGGTCACGGCAGAATGGTTCGATGAAGGCGGACGAATGCGGGCGACACGTCGAGCGCGCGCTGCCGAACGGCCACGTGCGGACGATCACTTGCGAACGACGAGCCCGAGCATGATCTCGGACGCACGCTCGGGTCGGAGCTTCGGCAGCAGGATGCGGTAGCCCTCGGCCGTGATCGTCGACTCGGCGAGCCCGCGGCGCAACTGTCCATCGCGCAACACCAGCGAAACGATACCGGCACGCTCGTCGACCTCGACCGCCAGCCGCTCGCATGCCGCACCGAACTGCACGTGGCCCCTGGCATCGGTTGCGAGCAGCTCCGCGCCGAGGAAGTGGCCCTGTTCCATGCCACGAAACCGGCGCACGTCGAGCCGTTCCGTCGTGCCGGCCTCGCCGAGCAGGACCTCGAAGCGCTCCAGCCACTGCATGCGCGTGACCGGATCGACATCCGTTGGCCGCACCTCGGCAGCCTGCTTCTCCGGGCTCGGGTACTCGCCCGTGCATTCGACCAGGTGAGGCAAGCGTTCTTCGATCAGGTGACCCGACACCGGCGCGACGATCAGCGGCCAGCCGCTCTCGTCCAACTCGACGCGCTCGCCATC
Organism: bacterium; assembly: GCA_024743115.1. GTDB lineage: Bacteria > Planctomycetota > UBA1135 > UBA1135 > UBA2386 > JAGQRA01. The sequence continues at coordinate 35,815 of JANSXC010000031.1, forward strand.
GCCGTTGCGCGTGCCCTCGTAGAACGTCAGCACGAGCTGCCCCGTGCTGCGCTCGAGCTTCGCCGTCATCCGCTTCGCGACGACGAGGTTCGCGCCGAGCCGATCATCCGCGGCCTGCAGCATCTCGACGTCGTGCAGCGCGTTGTCGTCGAGCGCGCGCGCCCGCAGGAAGCGCAGGTCACTGAAGCCATCGGCCTTCAGGCACGCGTGCAGCGCCTGGAGACACAACCGCACGCCCTCGGGCATCGGTTCGAGTGCCCGCATACTCTCGGCCTTGGCCGCGGCAACGCTCGCGTCGGCCCGGGCCTTGGCCGCCTTCACCGCGTCCGTCATCTGGACGACCTGCGCGGCGGCACGGGCGAGTTCGTGTTCGAGCCGTTCGGTCGCAGCGCGCGCCGCGTCCCGCTCACGCTCCGTCGTCGCGAGCTGCCCGGACGTCGCCGTGAGTTCCCGGCTGCTTGCTTCGACCTGCGCGACCGCCGCCTCGCACTCGAGCTGCGCCGCGCGCGCCAGCCGCTCGTTTCGGCCCGCGAGCTCCGCGACCGCGCGGGTCTCGAGCACGAGCAGCACCACTGCCACGAGCAGCAGGGCGCAGAGAATCGCCAGGACGTAGGGAAACCGCATATCGGTAGCCGTTCAGGCTACTGACGGAGTGCACGCGATTCTCTTGCGGGCATTCCTCGATCGCGACCACTCCCCAGCGGGGTTGCAGCCCCGCACCGCGACCGCAATGCTCTCGAATCGAGGGGAACTGCCACATGACCAGCACTCGTGACCGGGTATTCGTCAGCTACAGTCACGAAGACCGCCAGCACTTCGCCGAGTTTCGTCGCCATCTCGAACTGCTCAGCCGCTCAACAGGCATCCGCGTCTGGACCGACGAGGACCTTCAAGCCGGCGACGACTTCGACGCGGAGATCCAGCGACACCTTGCCGAGACCGCGCTGGCCGTATTCCTCGTGTCACCCGACGCGCTGAACTCGGACTACATCGGCGCCCGCGAGCTGCCCGCCCTGATTCGCGCACACGAGAACGGCGAAACAATCCGGCTGACCTGCCTACACGTCGCGCCCACGAACTCGTCGAACCTCCGGCTGCCACACCCGAACGGCAATGGCGCCACGCTGGATCTGGACCTGTCCCGATTCCAGGCGCTGAACGATCCGAAGGCGCCGGTCGCGCAGGTCGGCAATCGCGCCGATCGGGATGCGATCTACGCCAGCGCCGCGCGACGGATCGCAAGCGCACTCGAGTCCGCAAACCGCCGTGACCCGACTCCCGGACCCGCTGGCGAAACAACGCGACGCCGATCACTTTCCCGAGCTGCGCTCATCGTGGGCGTCGCACTGGCGTTGGCAGCAGCGGGCACAACGTATTGGTGGTGGAGCTCGAAAGACTCCACTGACCCGAGTCCGCCGGCGGCAAATCCCGACGGCAAAGAAGAATCGGAGACGAACGAAGAGCCGGATCAACCGCAGCGGGCCGACCTGATTGGCGTCCTGGACGCCTACTCGTTCGCCGATCGCTCGAAGCAACGGTCGATGGCGGAGAACGCCAAGGAGTGGGACGAACTGCTGAAGCAGGAGCTGGGCAGCATGAAGACCTACGAGGACTACGTGCGGCTTGTGGAGAAGGTCGAGGCAACGAGAGCCGCAAACCCGTCCCTGTGGGACGCGAGCGAGGACCCGATCACGACCCGAGCGCCGAAGCTCGCCAGCTTCTTCAACGAGCGCAGTAACGTCCGACGTCTACTGAAGGACCTGAACTGGGAACTCGGCCAGACGGCGCTACGGATCACCTCGTGCGAGAACAAGTTTCTCGAGCTGCTAGCCCACGAGAGCTCGACCGGGCACAAGTCGTACAGGCCGCTGGTGAATGCGATGTTTCGGGCAAAGCTCGTCGAACTACGTCAGCGGCCTTCCGCCACGAAGGCGGTCGCGGCACTGGAAGCCTGGCTGAAGCAGCCCTGAGCCCGCGCGCGAAGCTCACTTCCACTTCTTGCCCTTGTTCTTGTTGTACCACTTCTGCCAGTCGAGGAACCGGGTGTGGTTCTGGCGCGTGAGCTTCGCGAACGTCTCGTTCCACTTGCCGCCGATCGAGGACAGCGTGTTCTTGGCGTTCTGCGCCTGGATGTGACCGGTGCCGAGCTGCGACGCCAGCTCCTCGAGTTCGCCCCAACGCTTGATCAGGTCGCTGACGATCTCCTTGCGGATCTTGTCCTTGCTCGACTCGTAGTTGCCGAGCGCTTCGCCCGCGGCGGCCATGAGGGCGTTCTCCGGGCTGCGCCGCGCCTCGTCGATGAGCAGCTTGACCATGCCCTCGTCCTTGGTCTTGCCGATGCTGCGCAGCATGCGGGCGCGCAGGTCGACCCACTCCGCCTTGTCGGGGATGCGTTTGCCCTCGAAGGCCTTCTTGAGAACCTTCGCGCCGTCACTCTCGCAGTAGGCCAGTGCCTCGACCGCCGCGACATAGAGACCGGGTTGCTTTGGCGAACGCACCTTGCCCTTCGTCAGCACGGTGCCGAACGCCTTGGTGATGATCGCCTTGTCCTTGTCGATGGCGCCGTTCTGCAGCTTGACCAACAAAGCGTCGATCAGCGTGACCCCCTCGGCGTCCCGACTGAACTTGCGGTCGAGCACGCACTTCTTGAGCTCGCCGGCCTTCGCCGCGACCTCGGGGTCTTGGACCGGCTTCTTGCCCTGAGCCGCGGCCTGGCCGCAGGCGCCGAGGGCGAACAGAATGGCGAGGGAACAATTGAGGTTGCGCATCATCGTCATGCCTCCGATGGTTTTCGGCAGCCGGGGGTCACGCAGTGGAACGTTCTCCGCGGGTGCCTGTTCGGACGACCAGAAGTACTGGCCAACGACCAACATACAAAACCCGTTCCAAGTGTGCGAATCCCCCTTGCCACCGCGTCATGGAACGGACTGTTCTGGCGAGCCGCATCAGCTGCCGGACGCCCGGCCCGGCGTCGGCAGTTCGGCGAGCAGTTCGCGGGCAGCGCGGCGCACGAGCGCGAAGTCGAGGCGGTGCCAACGGCTCGGCATCGCGTCGACGGCAGGCACGCCGAGCGCCTCGAAACGCCGGCTGAGCTGCCGGGCTAACGCGCCGAAACCGCGGTGGTGCGGCGATTCCGCGCCCGGTTCGCCGAGGAAGTCGACGATGTGCGACAGCACCAGGGCCGTGTGCGGCGAGACCGCCAGCGACGCCAGCTCCGCGCGCCGCTCCATCTCGCCTTCGATGAGCGCGGGCGACAGCCCGAACTGCCAGATCAGCCCGAAGCTGCGCCCGAGGTTGTACTCGATCGGCAGGTAGTAGAAGGAGTCGACCAGGTGCTGCCGTTCGTGATGGCGGATCGTGTCGAGCACCGCGACGTCGAGCGCGATGTCCTCCACGGGGGACAACACCGCGAGCCGGTGCGCGACATCGAGCGGGTCGAACCCCTGCTGCTCCGGCAACGGATCGCGCACGAGCGCCAGGCCATCGGCGCGTGCGATGGCGCGCCGCTCCACGATCGCTCCCGCCCACTCGCGCACCGCATCGTAGTCGACGAGGTAGTGATTGAGCAGCGCGACACCCGCGATGTCGCCGCCGACGACCCCCTGGAACGCGCGCACGTCGCGATCGCAGGCGAGCACCTCGTAGCATCTTCCCGGCAACGGCAACGCCGCGTCGTCGGCGAGTTCGGTCACCGCGAGTCGCGTGAGCAACATGCCCTCCGCAACGCCACCCGCGCGACGACCGAGCACGAGGTGCCGGTTGTAGTGCGCGAGATGCGCCATCAGCAGACCGCGGAACGGGTCGAGCAGGTCGCCGACCAGCGGCACGCGGAAGCTCTCGATCTGCCCGACGACGTCGCGATCGAAGATCCGCTGGCCGAGCTCGCGCACGCGCTCCGCGACCTCGTCGAGCGTCGCGGTGTCTTCGTCACGGTAGCCGCGATAGAGCAGCCGTCGCATCCCGGCCTCGAACGCGAGTTCGAGCCGCGCTTCGTGCAGACGTTCACCGATCGCGGTCGCCTCGGGCCAGCGCCGCGACGCGAGGTCCGCCAGCTGTTCGGCCTCGAAAACGAACCCTGCGCGCAGCATCGCATCGAGCAACGCCACGCTCTGCGCCACGGTCTCGAGCGGATCCCCGGTCATCCACGGGCCATCGAGCAGCGTCAGCCACCGCCCGCGCAGCTGGTTGGCCTCACCAGCGACGAGGTCGCGCGGCACGTCCTCACGCACGATCGCGAGGAAGCCCGCGACGTCGCCGATGCCGAGCCGGAGCCGCCGTTCCGTGCGCCGCAGCTCGGGCGTGCGCGCGTTCGAGCCCGCAGCCGCCAGCAACGCGAGCGCGGCGTGCGGCTGGCGCTGCCGTTCGTAGAGGCGCACGAGCGGCATGACGCCGGCCCCCTGACCGAAATCCGCGAGCGCACCGGGACGAACGCGCAGCACGTCGAACAGTTCGGCGAGCTGGTCGCTGCTGGCCCCGCCATCGATCCAGCTGCCGACGAGCCGCTGCACGCGGTCGTCAAACGGACGTTCACGCAGTGCTTCGAGCAGTGCCCGCCAGGCGCCATCGCGATCGTCGAGCGTGAGCAGCACGCGGGCGAGCCCGGTCGCACCGAGCCCCGGAACGCGCGGATCGTCGGCGAGTTCGCGGAACACGTCGGCGGCCGCCTGCAGCTGCCCGCGCCGCAGCAGGGTCGGCGTGAACGCGAGCGCGATCAGCGGATGACTCGCCGTCGCGCGGTAGAGCCGATCGAACAACACCTGGCCGCGTTCGAGATCCGTCTGCGCCAAGGTGTGGGCGTAACCGAGCCAGGGCCAGATCCAACCCGGCGCGGCGGCGGCGGCAGCCTCGAACCAGCGCAGCTTCTCCTGGCGGGAAAACGCAACCCGACCCCGCAGGTAGAGCGCCAGCGGATCGGCCGAATCGACCGTGAGCATCGCCTCGAGTTCGTGGATCAGCAGACCGCGCCGGCCGCGCCGCCGCAGGATGTCCTGGCGCACCCGGTTGGCGTCGACGTGGCGCGGCGCTCGCCGCAGCACGTCCGCGAGCAGTTCGAGCGCGGCATCGTCGTCGCCGCGTTCGCCGAGCCGGCGGGCGTGCATCACGGTGCGATCTACGGGCGCGGCGGTCCAGGGCAACCCCTCGAAGCGCCCCGGCGGCCGCCGGCCCGTCACGCCGGTGCACGCGGCCAGCAGCAGACCACAGGCGAGGACGACGAGCCGAATCATGACTCGTGGCATACGCGCTGTGGCGCGAAAGAAAAGGCACTCCCGCGGTGATGCGTGGCACCGCGGGCGCCCGACCGCCGGCTTCGTCCCCCAACGACGCCAAGGCGTTCTAGCCTGCCGGCGACCACGAGCCCCCACCCGCGATCACCACCAGCGCGCAAACCCCCTGATCCCGCATGGTCTGCACGACACCGGTCTCGTCCCCCCGTGACGAGGACCCGGTGCGCAAGGCAGCCATCGACGGCTTCGGGGTCGTTCTTGATCGGCGCGGGCAACGGCCCATGCCAGCGCTGCCAGGCAGAATCCCCATCACGATATCGGGTTGGGCACTGTGCGGTGAACCGGCTCGCTACTGGGCCGCTATTGGATGGTGAGCTGGACGACCGGCGCGACACCGACCTCGCGCGTGCCGATCGTGGCCGACGTGCCCGAGCTCCAGACCCGCCCCACCGGCTCCCAGCCGCAGACCTGCACCTTGCGCGCCTGACTCGTCACGACGCCGAGCGCATTCGCGTTCGGGCTGATCGCCGCGCCCTGATAGCGCAGCCAGGCCCCGACGATCGCCGGGTTGTTCGGGATCAGGAACGGGAACGTCGCACTGCCGTCCCCCGCGGCAATCGCGAAGAACGACCCCATGAGGTCGATCGACATGTAGCAACCGGGCGCGCCGAACGCGCCGAGTTCCTGCGGCAGTACGAACCCCGACCACGGTCCGCTCTCCCGAGAGCCGAGCGCGAACGTCACGAAGGCTCCGGGCGGCGCGTCGAGCACGCGCGCGATCCACGGCCGTCCCCAGATCACCTGCGTCGTCGAACTCTCGACGCGCAGCGGCAGCGAGTTCGGCTGCGGACAACCCGCGGGCCCGATCGACAGCTCCGGACTGTTGCACACGAACGTGATGTCGAGCGGGTAGGCGCCGGGCGGCTGCCCGAACACGACCACCTCGACACACAGTGAACCAAACGCCGGGTCGTACGAGAACGGCGTCGACAGCACGAACGGCTGCAGGAACGCGTTGGGACTGCCAACGGCAGAATGCGCCGGCAGCGTCAGTAGCTGCCGCGACAGCACGACGATCTCGTCGGCGCCGCGGTTCTGCGCGAAGTCAGCGCTGAGCTGCAGCAGCGCGCCCGGCATCGTCGACATGCGGATCTCGCAGTCGACGAGCTTGCTGTTGGCAGTCGCCCCACCGTCGATCCGGAACGCCAGCTCCGAGATCGTCACCGGCCCCTGGAACAACAGCGGATCGTAGACGTTCTGCACCCGTGCCGGCGTGCCGCGTCCGAACGGCACGTTCGTGACGCTGGAGCCTTCGGTTGCCGCGTGCGAGGCGGGCAACACGAGCGGACCCTGCGCCAGGGTCACCGACGACAGGAGAAGAACGACCGCGCAGCGAATTACCATGGCAAGGCAACATCGTCCTCTGCGCCAACCCGCCTTGATCTCACCCCCGGTTCGAGCCGAAGAACTCCCCGCGTGCAGAACGAACTCGGACGCGACCTGACCGTGCTGGCACTCGTCTCGGACCCGCGGCGAATGCAGACCCTGATCTCGGCCCTGCGCGACCACGCGATCGGAGTCGACGTTGTCACCGCGCTTTCGGACGCACGCAGCACGTTCTTCGCCAGCGGCGGCCACGACTGCCTGGTCGTCGGCCCGGACGTGCCGCCGGGCCTCGCGGACAGAGTCGTGCGGTCCCTGCGAGCGGTCGATCCGGAGCTCCGATCCGCCACGTTCGGCCCCGGCGAACGCGCCGATGAGGCGCGCGCACACACCGCGAAGCTCACGGGGTTCCATCCGGGTTCGCGGGCGGGCGCGGGGGCGCTGCTGCGGTTCCTGGCCGGGATCGACCGGTAACGCGTCGAAGGTGACGGCGAGATCCGGTTATCATCGAGCAACTCACGCCAGGATCCCAGGCAACCGGGCGGTAGGCCGCGGACAGGGACCGCGACCCCGTCGACTGCATCCAGTTCGAGCGAACGCTGAATGCCAGCAAGTCTGATCCGCATCACACGCCCGCTGACCGACGACGAGCGGATCGAAGTGCGACGCCGTGATCGCTACTCCCGGCTGTTTCCAGGCGCCACCATGTCCACCCTCCTCCTTGCGGGCAGTGCATCCGTGGGATTACTGGGCGGGCTAACCGGCGCGGTGATCGGATGCGCGGTGGGACTGGGCGTAGCGGTCTGGCTCTTCGCAAGCGACCGGAGTCTCGGACGAGCGTTCCAGGCCCGCCTGGACCGCGACCTCGAACGGGGCGTGGTCGAGATCCTGGAAATCGACGGGGTCGACGATGACGAGGTTCAGGCGGTATCTCCAGCCCACTCTGCCGTCTACCCCGCCTTCCTGCTCGATCTACCGGAGAACCACTCCTTGGTGCTGCTGGGCGAATGGCTCTGCGACCCCACCATCTACGGCGGCACCGATGAGCACCTCGCGTACGACGAAGAAGAGGCGGAAGAATACGCGGCCCTGCCCCCGCCGTTGGCCTTCCCGGCACGGGCGTTCGCGATCCACCGCTTGCCAGAATCAGGGAACGTCCTGCGCGTCGAACTGCGCGGGGACTACTGCCGACCGCGGGGATCGAACGAAGGCCATGACCTGACCGGGATCAACGACATGGAGAGCCGGCTCGTCGACTGCCCGACGACCGAGTTCGAGAGGTATCTCGACAACGTGTCCGGGCCGGCCTGAGATCCGAACGGCACGCCTCGCGCCCGAAACGCGCGCGAAGGATGGGGTGGCTAACGGGATTCGAACCCGCGACCTCCAGAACCACAATCTGGCGCTCTAACCGACTGAGCTATAGCCACCGTGCGGGGCGGGGAGTTTGCCGCGCGTGATCGTCACGGTCAACAGGCTTGCTTCCGGGACGCGGCGATTCCACTCGACGATTCCTCTCGACGTCGAACTTGCACGCGGCCGCACCGCTCGCTAGCTTCCTCGCCCCGACCGGCCTCCGTAGCTCAGTCGGTCGAGCAGCGGATTCTTAATCCGCGGGTCCTAGGTTCGAGCCCTAGCGGAGGTACCACATGCGACGGCCGTCGTGCGCGAGCACGGCGGCCGCTTGCTTTTGACCCCGGGCCGCTCCGATCGGTGGCCGGATCCGGATCAGAGACCGGGGCCGCGGACGTCCGACACCGGGCTGTGCGGCGCCAGGACCGGGCTCTTCGGCAGGCGTAGGTAGAACGTCGTGCCGACGTCCTCCTCGGATTCGAACGACACCGTGCCGCCGTGGCCCTGCACGATCTCGCGCACGATGTGCAGGCCGAGGCCGCTGCCGCTGATGCCCGAGGTGTTGCTGCCGCGCTCGAAGCGCTTGAACAGCCGCGACCGGTCGGCCGCCGGGATACCGATGCCGTTGTCGCGAACGAAAACGAGCCAGTCGTCGCCATCGTCGTTGCAGCCGAGCTCGATCACGGGCCGGCGATCGGGCGAGGCGTAGACGATGGCGTTGCCAAAGAGGTTGAGCAGGGCCTTCTTGAGCCCCCACGGGTCGGCCTCGATGACGGGCGTCGGCAGGATCTGGACGTCGACCTTCGCGACGTCGAGTTCGAACTGCAGCATTCGCGCGACCTCGGCCGCGACGGCCGAGAGATCGCACTCCGAAAACTCGAGCGTGACGCCATCGTGGTCCAGCTGCGAGCTGTCGAGCAGATCCTGCACGAGCTTGCTCATGACCTCGATGCCCTCGAGGCCCGCCGTCACGGCCTCGCGAACCTTGTCGGGCACGTCCCCGAGCGTGCCGCGCTCGACGAGCTTGAGCATGAGCCCGAGCGCGCTCAGCGGGCGCTTGAGGTCGTGCACGGCGCTCTGCGTGAATTCGACGAGTTCCTGCAGTTTCTTCTCGTAGCGCAGCCGTTCTTCGTCGAGCTCGCCGAACTGCTGTGCGAGTTGCAGGTTGGCCTCGACCGACTGGTCGAGCATGTCGTCGTCCGCGGTGTCGGCCGCTTCCGCGACCGGCTCCGGCGAGGACTCGAAATCGACGAGCCCGTCGAGCGGGATGTCGAGGTCCTCGTTCGTCAGAACGTGTTCGGAACCGGGCGGCGCCGCCGGCGCCGCCATCTCGCTCAGCGAGTAGTCGAGCTGGAAGTCCTCATCGCCGAGCTCCTCGGTCGGCGCTGGCGCCGCGGTCGTCGGCTGGATTTCGTCGAGCAGCTGGGGCGTCTGCCAATCGAACTCCTCATCGAGGTCGTCCGACATCCCCGCGGTCGCGCCGCCATCGGGATTGCTGGGTGGCGCCATGTCGGAGATTGCCAGCCCGTCGCCGAACGCCGGCGCATCCGCGCCGCTCACATCGTTGCCCTGCGGTTCGGGCACCTCGACCTTGACGTGCGGCAGCTCCTCGATCGGCACGACGGCGCGCGACCGCCGGGCCTCGTCACAGGCATCCCACAGCCGTTGCCGCGCCTCGTCGGCGATCGCCTGGGCATCGACATCGCCCTGCAGCCCGAGGCGCTCGACCTCGCGCACGATCATCTGACCAGCGGTGTGCACGAACGCCTCGAAGACCCCATGTCCCTCGGTCGCGACGGTCGGGAACGACTGGATGTCGTCCCGGAACCGGAAGTGCCGATCGAGCTCTTCCTCGGACAGGATGTGGTCGAGGTCGCGCTTGTTGTACTGCATCACGATCGGCAGGCTCTCCGACGTGTTGCTGAGCAGCCGCAGGTTCTCGCGCATGCTCTCGAGCGACTCGATGTTCTCCTGCAGCCGACTGCTCTGGCTGTCGACGACGAACACGACTGCATCCGCACCGCGCAACACGTACTGCCGCATGCGGCGGTACTTGGGCTGACCGGGCACGGTGTAGCCCTTGATGCGGATGTTGAAGCCGCCGATGCTGCCGAGGTTGATCGGCAGGAAGTCGAACATCAGCGTCGAGTCTTCTTCGGTGCTGATCGACAGCAGCTGCACCTCGTTGCGCGGGCTGAAGATCCCGTGCACCTGCTGCAGACTCGTGGTCTTGCCGCCAACGCCGACGCCGTAGTAGACGAGCTTCGCGTTGATCGTGCGTTCCGCGACGTTGATGAAACCCATGAGAAGACGCGCTTCTCATCGGCTGCGGCCCTACCTGCGCCTGAACGGATCCTTGACGACCGACGGCACGAGCCCGCCGCGCCACAGTCGGTCCGGTGCCAACGCAGAAGCGAGCGCACGATGAGCCGCGGCCGCACTCACGCCGGTGATCGCGGCACTCGTGATCCCGCGCCGGGCGGCGCGCATGGCGACGACGACCCGCCCGGGGGAGACGCTCGCTGTCGAGTTCCACGGCAGTGGCGCGAGCTCGTGTGCCAAAGTGCGACGGGCTTTCTCGAGCTCGCGCGCACTCGGCGGTCGCTCACGCAGGTCGGCGAGCAACGCGTCGAGTTCGGCGAACGCCTGCTCCGGCTCGTCGCCATCGTGGCCGCGCCGGGTCAGCACGACGATCGCGTCCGCGTCGAGCCACGACCAACCGACGAGCGGCGCCCGCGCGAACCGATGCGCCTCGAACAACCGGTTCGGCAACCGCCGCCGCGCCCGGGCCCGCGCGACCTCGACCCCGACCGCGAACGCGGCGTGCTCGGCCGGACCCGGTGCCCGTGCCGCGACCGCAACGAACGGCCCGTTGACCCGCGAGTGCTTCGCGATCGTCGGGCTGCCGGGCGCAGAACCGCTCGGCTCACGCACCGATTTGGCAGGCTCGACGGCCCGCCGCGGCGGCGCCCCCTGCGGTGGCCGGCCCGGTAGCCGCAGCTCACGTACCGCCGCCGGAACGGCGCCGAACACGGCATGCTCGACTCCGCACGCCCGCCCGAGCAGCTCGCGGACGCGCGCCGGCGTCACCTGCTGCACCGACCGCGCATCGCCGTGCAGACCACGCTGCGCGCTGCCGGTGAGCAGCGCGCGGCGGGCGCGGGACTGCAGCACCCAGCCCGGGTAGAGCCACTCCGCATCGTCGACCGCGAGCGCGACGCGCGCGGTCGCGAGCGCGATCTCGTCGGTCGTGAGCGGCAGTTCGTCGTCGAACAGCGCGCGCACGAACGCGGCGCCCAAAGGCCAGCGGTCCTGCGGCACGCTGACGAACAGGATCGAGACGTCGGCGCCGACGAGGCTACCGCTGCGACCGGCCTCGGGCACGGCCGCGCGGGCCCGCTGGAGCCGCAGCCGCGCGAGCACCCGCGCCACACCGGACTCACCGGGCGCGTCGTCGTCGACACCGTGATCGATCGCGCACGCAAAGACCGTTACGGGCGCGCCGGCCACTTCGTGGCACATCGGTGGCTGGTCGGGCGCGGCCTCGGGCGCGGACGCCACCTCCTGCGCGCGGATGGCAGGCACGGCCACGAGTACGCTGAGTGCGCTGACGACGAGGCATCGGATCGGCACGTTCATTCTCCGGTTGATTCGAGTCGTTCGCGGCGCTGGCCGTTCAACATTCCACGAGGCGCCCGCCGAGGACCTCGACCACGCGATGCGCGAGCGCCCGCGCGAGGTCGACGTCGTGGGTGATGAAGATGATCGCGAGACCGCGGTTCTCCTGCAGCTCGAGCAGCGAGCGCAACACGCCGCTCGCGGTGTCGCGGTCCAGCGAGGCCGTCGGTTCGTCGAGGATGAGCACGTCGGGATGAACGGCGAGCGCGCGCAAGATGATCGCCCGCCGGCGTTCGCCACCCGACATCGTGGCCCCGACCTGATCGAGGACGCGCGGATCGATGTGCAGTGCGCGACAAGTGCCCTCGAGATCGAAGAACGGTGTGCACGCCTCGCCCACCATCTGCGCGAGCGTCATGCCCGGCGTCATCGACGCCAACGCATCCTGGCAGCAGAGCTGCACCGCGCCGAGGCGCTCCGGGCGATCGACCGAGCCTCGATCGGCCGGGACGTGCCCCGCGAGGACGCGGGCGAGCGTCGTCTTGCCAGCACCCGATTCGCCGATCACCGCGACGATCTCGCCGCGCTGGATCTCGAAGTCCATGCCGTCGAGCACGGCGCGCGGACCGTAGACCTTGTGCAGCCCGTGCGCGGCGAGCACCGGCAGTTTGCCGACGTCGGGGTCCGCGATGCGTTCGGGCCACGGCTCCGACGCGATGTCGGCGCGTTCGAAACGACCCGCCGTCGCGGCATACACGACCGCCTCGAGATCGCGCAGCAACCGGTGGTCGTGCGTCGCCATGAGCACCGCGCTGCCGCCCTCGAGCAGCCGGCGCAGGTGCATGAGCAGTTCGCCGTAGCTGCCGCCGTCGAGACTCGCGGACGGCTCGTCCGCGATCACGAGCGCCGGCTGGCGCAGCTCGGCCATCGCGATCAGCGCCCGCTGCGCCTGGCCGCCGGAGACCTGGTGCGGCAGCCGCTGCGCCACCCCAGGGTCGACGCCCAGGCGCATCAGCGCATCGCGAACCTCGACCTCCGTTCGACCCGTGGCGTCCTCGATCTGCCGGCCGATCGCGGTCAGAGGGTCCAGCGCCGAATGGGCTTCTTGCGCGAGGTAGATGACCTCGTTCCGCAGGAACTCGCGGCGCGCACTGCCCTGCAAACAGGACACCTCACGACCGCGGAACTCCACCCGACCCGACGTTTCCGCGCCGACGAGAACGCCCAGCAGCGCCATGAGCATGGACGTCTTGCCGCAGCCCGATGGCCCGTACAACGCCACGACTTCGCCGGGCGCGAGCCCCAGCGCCGGCAGTTCGACGGCAAAGCCGTTGTGCCGCCGCACCGCGAAGTCCATTACCCGTAGCAGGGCCTCCACGCCTGCCAGTGCACGACATCGGCACGCCTTTCGCAAGCGTGAGGCCCAGCCCGTGAGACCCAGCCCGTGAGTCTCGGCCCACTGGGCTCGGCCCCGTATAGTGACATCCGATGAGATCGTTGATCCCCTTCGCCTTCTTGCCCCTTTGGATTCTCACCTGCGCCACCCCGGCGCTGGCGCAGCGGACGCTCGCCGACCTGCAGCGCGCGTTCGTTGCCGAATCGCGCAAGCTCGGCGCGGAGCGTCCGACCCGCGAACAACGCGACACCCTCCTCGACCGGCAGATCAAGGCGCTCGCGGCGTTCCTCGACAAGGAAGCGAAGGGTGACGATCGCTGGAATGGCCGGCTCATGCTCGCCGACCTGAGCCTGGCCCTCGGCCGACGCGAGGCGGCGGCGAAGGCCCTGAAGAGCATCGACATCGAGCGCGCCCCGGCGCTGCTGCTCGTCAGCGCGGGCGCGATGGCCCGCCACCTCCAGCTCGACGAGCTCAAAAGTAAATGCATCGCGGCCGCGCTCGAGAAGCCCGCGCCGGTCAAGGACCGCATGGCGATGGCCCGTCTGCTCATGATCGTGCTGCACGAGATCGAACACGGCGAGCGAGTGCTCGCGGAGAGCCTCGCGGCGGCAAAGGGCGACGAGGAGAAGGCGTTCGTGCGTTGGCACCGCGCCGACGTCCTGCGCGATCGCGAGGACCTGCCGGAGAACACCGGCTTCGACGAGCTCCAGAAGCTGGCCGACGACCTGCCGAACACCTACTGGGGCAGCGTCGCAAAGGACCGCCTGCGCGCGACGAGACTGTCGCGCGGCGACGAGGCGATCGACTTCAAGGCGCGCACGATCACCGGCGAGCGCGTCGTGTTGTCGGAACTGCGCGGTCGCGTCGTGCTGCTGTCGTTCTGGAGTCTCGGTGACTACGACCTCGACTCGCTCGTCCAGACGTTCACGAACCTGCGGCGAACCCACGGCGAGAAGCTCGCGATCGTCTCGGTCTGCCTCGATCGCGAACCCGAGGTCATCAAGGAGTCGGTCCAGAAACTCGGCCTCGACTGGCCCGTCATCGGCGACGGCAAAGGCATCGAGAACGACGTCGCGCTGCGCTGGTTCGTCGAGGGCCCGACGCTGCACGTCATCGACAGGACCGGTAAGGTCCGAGCGCTCGGCCTCCACGTCGGCACGAAGGACGCCCGCAGCATGCTCGACGAGACCGTTCGCAAGCTGACGAAGACGAAGTAGCCGCGCCCGCTCAAGCGCCGCGGCGTCGCACGAGCCACGGCACGAACGCGGCGAGCGCGACGACGGCCTCGCCGACCAGCATCGCGAGCGCCGGCGCCGCGGGCAGCGAATCCCTGCCGGGCGCAAACGTCGCGAGCCCGAGGGTCTGCGTCGCGACGTAGGCGAGCAGCACGACTTCCGGAGTGACGCGGCCACGGCGCCCGAAGCGGATGCCCGTCCGCAGCAGCAGCACCAGCGCCCCGATCGCGAGCAGGACCAGCACGACACAGAACGCGAGCGGCTGCTGCGGCAGGACCGCGGCGGCGAGCCGCGTCGGCAGCAGTTCGTCGACGGGCAGCTCGAGCGACCACAGCATCAGGAAGATGGCTCCGACCGGGCCGGCCAGCGCGACGGCAGCCATCGGCCAGAGCCGGCCCGTGATCGCAAACGCCGGCCACGCCATCATGCCGCGCCGCCGCCCGACGCCGAGACCGCGCAGTGCGAGCTGGAGCGTCGTGAGCATGAACAGCGCGATGCCGATGAGCAGCGTGCCGCCGAGTGACGGCACGGTGCCGATGCCCATGCCGAACGCAAACCCGGCAGCACCGGCGAACAGCACGAGCACGATCGCGCGACGGACCCGGCCGCGCGACCGACCGCCGTGCAGGACCGTCGTCAGCGATTGCAGGAGCAGCAGGCCGAGCATCGTGAACATCACGCCCGCGGTCTCGGGCCGCAGCACGTGCCCGACGTCATGCACGACCGGCAGCACCGCCAACGCAGCGGCACTCGCGAGCGCGGCGAGGCGGCCGCGCGCGAGCAGCATCGCGAAGTAGGTCAGCCCCGCGATCGCAAACAGCCCGGCGATCTGCATCAGTCGCGCCGTGGCGAGCAACCGTTCCGCCGCGGCCACCGCGACGGGCCACTCACCCGGGAACGGCCAGACCCCGGCCAGCAGGAACTGGCGTGCGAGCTCCGAGCCCGGCTCACCAGCGTGCGCGGCCCGCAGGCGTTCGAGTTCGCCGACCGCAGCCGCCGAATCGATGTCGAGACCGGCGATCAGTGCGGGCAGACCGATGCACCCCAGCGCCGCCGAGGCGAACCCGGCGGTGCGGAACAAGCGTGCGTTCGGCGGCTCCGCAGCCGCGACGCCGGCTCCAGCTGGGCCAAACAGTAAGCCAGTCCTCAGCGAGTCAACGCGATGGCGAGCCTCAGCTCGCGGCGATGCAGTCGATCTCGACCAGCGCGTCCTTTGGCAGCTGGCGCACCGCGATGGCGGCGCGCGCGGGCCGGTGGTCGCCGAAGTGACGGGCGTAGACCTCGTTGACCGCGACGAAGTCCGCCATCGTCGTCAGGTAGACCGTCGTGCGAATCACACGGTCGAGCCCCGAGCCGGCAGCCTCGAGCACCGCGGCGAGGTTCTTCATCACCTGCTCGGCCTGCTCGGCGGCCGTGCTGCCGACGAGTTCCATCGTCGCGGGATCGAGCGACACCTGTCCCGAACAGAACAGCAGGTCGCCGGCCTTGATGGCCTGGCTGTAGGGTCCGATGGCAGCGGGAGCGGAATCGGTATGGACGGGTTCGAGATTCATGGGAGCGGGCGGCCGCGTGGGCCGGTCGTGGCAGGTCCGTTGGAGGGGAGAGGGAGGGTCGAGGGACGGCGAAGCGACGCTCAGGCGGGCGGGCCCAGCCGTTGGCGCAGGCGCTGTTCGACGATGTCGGGCAGGAAGCCGCTGACGTCACCGCCGTTCTTGACGATCTCGCGGATCAGTGACGACGAGACGTAGCTGTATTCGACGCTCGGCATCACGAACACGCTCTCGACGTCGTCGGCGAGGTGGCGGTTGGTGAGCGCCATCTGGTACTCGAACTCGAAGTCCGACACGGTCCGCACACCGCGCAGGATCGCGCCGATCTTGCGTTCGTGGCAGAAATCGACCACCAGCCCCGAGAACGTCGTGATCTCGACGCGTTCGTCGGGCGGCAGGACCTCGCGCAGCATCGCCACGCGCTCGTCGGGTGAGAACGTCGGCTGCTTGCTGCTGTTGATCGCCACCGCGACGGTCAGATGGTCGAACAGCGGCAGGGCGCGCTGGATCAGATCGAGGTGACCGCGGGTCACCGGATCGAAGCTGCCGGGATAGAGCGCCGAAACCATGGGCGAACTGTAACCCTCGGCCCCACCGGCGCACGAACAGTTGATGGAACCGCGTGCCACCCTCCTGCTGGCGGCGGCCCTCGGTCTGCCGACGGCTGTCGTGACTCCACTCTGCCTGCCCGCGGGCGTCGCGCTCGTGGTCGCCGGCCTGCTCGTGCTGCGATGCGCTGGCGATCGCGTGCGGTTCGCGGGCCTGCTGCCGTTGACCCTGCTGCTCGCGGCGCTGCCGACGACGCCCACGACCGGCGCGGACTGGCCCCGCGCGGGCCCGGTCCAGGTGCGGGCCACGGTCGTGCGCACCGAGCGGCTGCCAGACCGCGATGCCACCCGGGCCTGGCTGCAGTCCAATGGCCGCCCCGTGCGACTCACCGTCCACGGCGCCCTGCCGGCCGTCGCCGGCGATCGGATCGCGTTCCTCGGTCACCTGACTCCGGGTGCGACGCCGGACCGACCGCCGAGCCTGCACGCTCGCCCCTCGGCGATTCGGATCCTGCCGGCCCGACCGACGATCCCGCGCGCACTGGCGCGGGTTCGAGCGGCGGGCGAACGTGCGCTGCTCGAACTGGTGCCCGGCGAGCGCGGCCCCGTGCTCGCGACCCTCGTGCTCGGTCGCGCGACGCGGGCGCCGCAGCCCGTTGCCGACGCGCACCGCGCCACCGGCCTGAGCCACCTGCTCGCGGTCAGCGGCGCCCACGCGGCGATGCTCGGGTTCATGCTCGGCCTCGGTACGTTCGCCGGTGGCCGTCGCGCCAAGGCTCGCCGACTGGCGTCGCGTCGCCTGCACGTCGGCGCGGCACTGCTCGTGCTGTTCGCCTACGCCGGCATCACGGGCGGCGAACCGCCAGTGCTGCGCGCGGTGTTGATGTACGCCCTCGCAGCCTTCGCAACCCACGTCGGCCGCGACCTCGGCCTCGTCGTCGGGCTCGCCGTGCCCGCGTTGCTGACGGCCGCGACGAACCCGGCCGAGCTGCTCGGGCCGAGCTTCCTGCTGAGCTACGCCGCGGTCTATGGCCTGAGCCTCGCCGTGCCCGATCGGCCCGCCGACGACGACCCGACGGCCGCCACCCCGACTGCCGGGCCGCCGCGCTGGCTCGAGCGCCTGCGGATGCCGCTCGTCGCGTCGTTCTGGGCCACCCTGATGACCGCCCCCATCACGCTCGCCTGGTTCGGCCAGATCGCGCCGTGGACGATCGTACTCACACCGCTACTCGCGCCGCTCGTGGCGGTGATCTTGATGCTGGGGCTCGTCGCCGCCGTCGTGGCCAACATCTCGACGACCGCAGCGGCACCGCTGGCACCGGTGCTCGGTCAACTCACCGGCCGCTACATCGACTTCGTGCAGGCCGCCGACGAACTGCCCGCGACGCCGGTTCGCGCGTGGACCACACCGGGCCCGACCACGGTCGCCTTGACGGGGATCGCGATCGTCACGGTGTTCGTGTTCCTGCGCGGTCGCCGCCGCATCGGGCTCGCGGCGGGGCTCGCGATGGCGCCATGGTTCGTCGACGGCGGTGAGCCGGGCGCGACCGGTGCGGCGCGCTTCGAACTGTTTGCAGTCGGCCACGGCCAGGCTGCGGCTCTCACCACGGCGACGGGAACCCACATTGCGATCGACTGCGGCAGCATGCAGCTGCCGTTCCTCGCCGCAGCCAAGCTCGTGCGCCGCCGATCGCGGCGCGAACTCGACTGGCTCGTGATCACGCACGGCGACCACGACCACCACAATGGGGTCCCGGCGCTGCTGCGTCGGGTCCGGGTGCATCGCGCGCTGCTGCCGGCCGAACTCGCGGGCACACCGCTGGCCGAGCAGCTCGAGCGGCATGGCACCACGCTGACCTTCCTCGAACCGGGAACCAGCACCGAGCCCACCGCGCACGTGGCCGTCGCCGCACCCCGACTCGGACCGGCGGCTTCCAGCAACGACAAGAGTCTGTGGATCACGATTCGCGAGCCCGCGCTCGGCGCCACGGTGCTGCTCTGCGGCGACGCATCGACGGCCGGGATCGCCGCCGCCATCACCCAGGGCCTGGCCCCGCGCGCCGACGTCCTCGTGCTGCCACACCACGGCCGCCAGTGCGAAGCGATCCCGCGCCTGCTCGCCGCCGTGGATCCGCGAGTCTGCCTGGCGTCCGCGGCGAGCCCGGACGGGGAAACCACGCAGGCGGAGAACGTGCGCGCCCACGGCGCGGATCTGCGGGTCACGGGCACGGCCGGCGATCTCCGACTCGCGCCCGACGGTCTCTCGACCTCGGAGCCGCACACCCCACTGCCGAGCGCGCGTTGACCGACGCGGGCCTGACCGACGCCGGCCGACCCAATCACGAACGTAGCTACCGGCGCACCGTCCAGCCCAGCACCAGCGCCCTTCTCGGTTGGCTCGTGCGATTGCCACCGGAACGGTGAATCAGCCGTTCGTGGTAGACGAAACCCATGCCCGCCCGAAGCTCCATGGCAACGCTCTCGTCGGTTCCGGCGACCGAACAGGAGGGCACCTCGGAGTCCGGGTCGGCAACGTGCTCCCGTATCGTCGACTCCAAGTGTGACCCCGGCCGCACGACAACACACCCGTTCGCCTCGGTCGCGTCATCGAGCGCGATCCAGGTCGTGAGCGTCAAGCCACGTTCCGGGCGCCAGAACGCGCGGTCCTGGTGCCACGGGATCACGGCGTGCGGCGATGCCGCCGGCTTGCAATACCACTGTGCGAACGCCAGCCCCCACTCGCGATCGTGCACCGCCACGACCGCGTCGCGAGCGGTCTCGGTGATCTCGAAATCGCGGATCGCGTCGCGCTCCAACGCCTGCACGACCGTCCGGCCCACAACGGCCGTCGCCGGCAAGAGCTCGGCGACCGTGCGCGCGTCACTCACCGAGCAGAACCGTGAAGGAGCTGCGAATCCGCGCTCTTCGAACGCGTACGCCCCGAGTCCGGACCCAGCCATGCAGGCCATCCTAGCGCCGCTGCCAGCCCAACCGACCCCAGAGGAGCGAAGCGGCAGCTACTCGCCGCCGCGACTGCCGAGCTTCTCGAGCTTGGTGATACGGCCGAGGAAGTTCCAGTCCATCACGTAGAGGTTGCCCGCCGCATCGGCGCACACCGAGTGGGGCGACAGGAACTCGCCGTCCTGCCACTGGGCGCGCGGGATGCCGTTCTTGGCGCGCTTCTTCGGGTCCGGGTTGTCTCCGAGGTGCACCACCGGTCGATCACCCTCGCCGAGGATCGTGACGCGCCCGACGAGATCGGCGACCACGAGACCACCGCCGGGCAGCGGCCAGAGGTTGCACGGCCGCCGCAGGTCCTCGTCCATCTTGCGCACGAACTTGCCGTCCAGGTCGAACCACTGCAGGCGGTGGTTCTCACGATCACAGACGCAGAGCAACGGCTGGTCGCCGCGATCGTCGAGCCAGAGGCCGTGCGGCGTCCGCAGTTTGCCGTCCGCCTTGCCACGACCACCGAACGACGCGAGGTAGCGCCGGTCCCGGTCCCAGACGTGGATCCACGACTTGCCGTAGCCGTCACCGACAAAGATGCGACCATCGGGCGCGACCGCGACGGCCGTCGGGCGATACTGATTGGCGTGCTCGTAGACGCCCGATTCCTTCGGCCAGCCGAGCACCCAGAGCACCTTGCCGTCGATCGTCGTCTTGACGACTTCGTGACGGCCCGTGTGCGCGAGATAGAGCACTTCCTGGCCGTCCTCGACGCGATGGCACATGCCGTGGAGTCCGCCGCGAAACTCCTTGCCCCAGCGACTCACCGTCTTGCCGTCGACGCCGAATACGACGACCGCATGCTCGGTGTCCGTGTTCGCGAGAATCTGTCCCCGCGAGTCGACGACGAGACAACCGTGCGTGTTGCCGAGATCCTTGCCATCCGCGGTCCGCGCCCAGTCGGACACCCAGCGATACGTGTGCTCGCCCTTGCCGAGCAGCACGTCGTCGGGGCCGGGCCCGTGCTCGGCGGCCTCATGACCCTTCGCATCGTGCGCCTCCTGACCGTGCTCACTCCCGCCCGCATGCTCCCCGGCCGCCGGCGCGGGCCGGTCCATGGCGTCGGGCGCACCGGCGCAGGATCCGAGCGTGACCGCCAGCAGAAAGAGCGAGCAGGACGGGACGAGGGCGAAGGCGCGCTTCATGCCTCTGTTTCTACCGAAGCCGCGAAGCCGATACCAATCTGGTGCACGCCCCCCGCTCGCGCGACGGTGGGGCGATCGCCGATGCTCTCGTAGTAGGCGCCACCCGGCATGCCCCGCCGGCGCGCGCCCCCGGAAATGATCATGCGAATCCAATCCACCATCGCAGCCCTGCTGGTCCTCGGACTCGGCGCCGCCGAGCTCTCGGCCCAGCGCACGGGCGGCGGCCGCAATCGCAACAACTCGCGATGGAACGTCCCCGAGGAGATCACCAACCGGGTCGCGATGTTCTTCAACGACGTCGACGGCCCCGCAACCGACGGTGACAAGGTCGCCGACCTCGCGACGGTCGAGCTGGTGCGGACGGCGATGAGCGCCAACCAGCTCACGCTGCTCTACATCGTCGACCAGAACAACGAGGCCCACTCCCGTTCTCGCCTGCGGATGGAGTGGCAGCTCACGGCGAACTACGAACTCGGCATCGCGATGCGGTTCTTCCACTGCGGCCGCATCGACCTCGGCAAGTCCGAGGCGCTGAAGAAGCGCTACGAGAAGAAGGCGCCGCTGTTCGTCGCCTTCAGCCCGACGGGCAAGGAGTTCGAGGTGCCGATGGCCGGCTACCGTGCCGCGGGCAGCAAGCTCAAAGCCGCTCTCGACAAGGCCTCCTCGGGCACCAAGCCGCCGGTGAAGACCTTCGCCAAGAAGTACGGCAAGCTCATGAAGGACTACTACGAGCTGCTGACCGAGCGCCAGAAGGTCCAGAAGGAGCTCGCCGAGGCCGCGGGCGACAAGGGCAAGCAGAAGAAGGCCGACAAGGAGCTCATGAAGCTCGCGACCGCGGAGCAGAAGATTCTCGCCGAGGAACAGAAGCAGCTCGCCAAGGTGACCTTCCCCGAGCGCGGCAAACATCGCCTCGGTCGGTTCGGCGGCCGTCAGGGTCGCGGCAACCGCGCTGGCGGCGACGGCAACGGCGACGGCGGCGGCGGCCAGGGTGGCCGCCGCGGCGGCAACGACTGAGTCCGCAGCGGCCCGCCGGCGGCGCAACGATGTGGCGAATCGCCGGGGTCCCTCACGGACGTCCGGTGATCCCGAAATCGGGCGGTTGAGTGCTCGTCTGCGAACGTGACTCGCGGGCGCGGGGTCGTTCTGCCATACTGCTGGCCGCCCCTCGGACTGCTACCCCTCATCCGCCGCACGTGCGACTCACCGTCGAGACCGGCCCCATGGCCGGCACCGTTGTTACTCTCAACCGCGAGACCCCTGCCATTCTCGGCAGCGGTGCGGACTGCGCCCTGCGTGTGCAGGAAGCCGGCGTGCAGCCCGAGCACGCGGTCGTCAAGGCCCTGCGCGGCGAAGGCTTCGGGCTCAAAGCCCTCGGCCCCGGCGTCCGCGTCAACGGCGAGCAAATCGAGGCCACGCCGCTCAACGACGGCGACGTCATCGAGCTCGGGACGACGCGCATCGCGTTCGGTGAAGTCCAGAAGAAGGGCCTGCCGACGATCTCGGGCTATCGCATCCAGGAAGAGCTCGGCCGCGGCGGAATGGGTGTCGTCTACCGTGCCGAGCAGGTCTCGCTGCACCGCCAGGTCGCGCTCAAGGTCCTGAGCCACGAGCTGACCGAGGACGGCAAGTTCGTCACCAACTTCGTCGCCGAGGCCCAGGCCGCAGCCAAGCTCCAGCACCCCAACGTGGTGTCGGTGTTCGACGTCGAGCACGACGGCGACACCTACTACTACGCGATGGAGCTGATGCAGAACGGCTCCTGCGAGGACTGGCTCAAGCAGAACGGCGCGATGCCCGTCGACCGCGCGCTGCAAGTCATCGCAGACGCCGCCGCGGGTCTGGCCTACGCCGAGTCGCTCGGCATCGTGCACCGCGACATCAAGCCTGACAACCTGATGCTCGACCAGCACGGCGTAGTCAAGATCGCGGACCTCGGGCTCGCGGGTGCAGACCCGGAGAGCGAGGAGCGGGCGATCGGCACGCCGCACTTCATGGCGCCCGAACAGGTGCTGCGCAAGACCATCGACCACCGCAGCGACATCTACGCGCTGGGGTGCACGTTCTATCGCCTGGTCACGGGCCGCACGCCGTTCCGCGGTCAGACGGTCAAGGACATCTTGCGCGCGCAGGTCAAGGACGACGCGGAGCCGGCCCACAAGGTCAACAACAAGGTGCCGGCCGAGGTCGCGACCATCATCCAGCAAATGATGGAGAAGGAGCCGGCCGACCGGTTCCAGACGGCCAACGACCTGCTCGAGGAAGTCGAGATCCTGCTGCGCCCGCCGGCGAAGAAAGGGCTCTGGATCGGCCTCGCAGCGGTCGCGCTCATCGCCGGTGGCGGCGCGATCTACTGGGGCGCCACGAAGCGCGGCGAGCAGACCATCGTCGAGAAGTATCGCGACAACCCGGAGATGTACGAACTCGCGAAGAAGAACGAGGCCCTCGAGCAGGCCGCGCGCGAGGACCGGGCAACGATCGCGCTGCTGACGACCCGGGTCTCGGGTCTGACCGACGAACCGTTGGCCAAGGCGTTCGACGAGGTCGCGAGCGGTCACGCCGGCACCGCGGCGGCACGCGAGGCGATGGATCGCGCCCAGCGCGTTCGCGAAGGCATCCAGCAACGTGCCTCACGCGAGGCCGCCCGACGTCGCGCGGTCGCGGATCACCTGACGAAGCTCGAGAAGGACATCGCACCGCAGCTGGTCGCCCACGACTACGCACTCGCGATGCGCACGCTCGCGGCCGCTCCCCCCGCCGCGATCGCCGACGAAGCGGAGTTCCAGCAGCGCCGCGAGAAGTTGCAGGGCGACGTGATCGCAGCCGCGCGCGCGCGCCTCGACGAACTCGCCGAAGCCGTGAACACCGCGGCCACGGCGAAAGACGCAGCCCAGCTCGAGAGCAGCCTCACCACGCTCGCCGACAACCTCGCGGCGCGCCTGCGCTGGCCCGAAGCCCTGCACCCACGGCTCGACCTGCTCGCCAAGGAGGTCACGAGCGGTCGCCAGGTCCTGGCCAACTTGCGACAGGCCAAGCGCGCCGGACTCTGGGAACGCTATGGCGCGTTGTTCGCGCAGAACGGCGCCCTGCGCACCGCGATCGCGGGCAGCGACTACGCCGCCGCCGCGACGGCCGCCGATGCGTTCGCCGCCACGGTCCCCGAAGAGGAACCCGGCGTGCGCGCGGCCGGACTCGCGGCAGCGGTGCGCCGCGCCGCCGAGTTCCAGACCAGGTTCGTCGCCGCGGCCGCTGCCGGCAAACTGCGCCGTCAGTTCTCGAACGGCCAGGAACTGGCGACGGCGCGGATCGATCTCGCCGCCAACCAGATCGTGTTTGCCGACCCGAAGCGCCGCCCGAGCCGCGAACGTGAGGTCCCGCTCGCGGAACTGCCGGTCGGCGACTGGTTCGCGCTCGCCGACCAGGTGGTCACCGCGGGCGAAGCCACGGCGCATGATCGCGACTGCTTCCTCGCCTTCGATCTGCTGCGCCGCCACGCCCGCTCCGCGGAGCGTTACCTCACGGGCCTCGACCGCGGCAACGACGACTCCGGCACGGGCGAAGCCGGTTATGCGCTGGGCTCCGACGCCTGCGAACTGCTCCTGCGTCGACTGCCTGCGGCCAACGCCGCGTGGGCGGCCGCGGTGCGCGACGAGCTGCTCGCCGGCCAACGCCTCGCCGCCGGCCTGCGCGCGCTGTCCGAACGCCGCAACATCGCCGCAGCGGGACATCTCGAGAAGCTGCTCGCCGACCACGAACACAGCTACCTCGTGCTCGTACTGCCCTGACCGAGAACTGATCGAATGAGTGGGAACCGATAGTTGCGACGTAACGCCCGCGGATCGCGGGGCACGGGACCATCGGAGGCTCCGGTCGCATCGGCCGCCTCCGAGGAGGCCCGATGTCGTTCACCCCACCGCGCTGCCCCAACC
>JANSXC010000037.1 GCA_024743115.1 bacterium
GAAACGTCACCGCCGGCCCGCAGCTCGGGTCGCGGGCAGTCCGCTGCGGCGGCGCGGCGACCCCGGCGCAGGTCGCGGTCGAGCTTCCTCGGGACGCTGATGCCGACGCTCATCGTCGCGGGCGGTGGCAGCGCGGCGGCCTGGTTCTACATGATGGAAGAGAACGTCGTCATGGCCGGTATCGTCGGGGTGACCTCGCTCGTCGGCGCGGCGTTCGGTCGCCTGCTGTTCAAGTAGCGCGCCGCGACGCGGGCGCTACTGTGCGTTCGCGTGTCGACCTACTTGCTGACGATCGCCTACGAAGGCACCCACTACGCCGGCTGGCAACGGCAGGTCGGCCAGGCGACCGTGCAGTCGGAGCTCGAGCGCGCGTTCGCCGCGATCGACTGTCCGGATGTGCACGTCGAGGGTGCTGGGCGAACCGATGCCGGGGTGCACGCGCTCGCGCAGTGTGCGCACGTCCGTTTACCGCGACCGTTCCCCGCCCAGCGGCTGCCGATCGCGCTGAACACCAACCTGCCCGACGACATCTCGGTCCAGGGCGCGCGTCTCGTGCCGGACGAGTTCCACGCCAGGTTCTGTGCCCACGGCAAGCGCTACGTCTACCGCGCGATCGTGTCGCGCACCAAGCCGGCGCTCGCACGCAACTTCTTTCATTGGGTGCGCCGTCCCGTCGACCTGATGAAGATGCGGGATGCGGCCAGTTGCCTCGTCGGCAAACACGATTTCGCTGCGTTCGCGAGCAACCCGGGGTACGCACGTCGGCGCGGCACCGTCCGTACGCTCCATCGCGTGCACCTGCTGCCACACCGGCGCGGCTTCGACTTCGCTGTCGAGGGTGATGGCTTTCTCTACAACATGGTGCGGGCGCTCATCGGTTCGTTGCTCGACGTCGGCGTCGGCAACCAGCCGCCGGACTGGCTCCGCGAAGTGCTCGAGTCCTGTGACCGCGGCGCGGCCGGGGCGACGGCGCCGGCGGCCGGGCTGTATCTGCTGCGCGTGCTGTATGCGCCCGACCTGTCACCGCGCGAGCCGCCGCCGATCGTCACACCTGGTGAGGACGGGGGCGGCGACTGAGCCGCGGGCTGGCCTGCTTCGGGAAGAACTGCGTTTTCCGACAGTTTGGGGCGGCGACTGGCCACCGCGACGAAGCGTGGCGCTCGGCGAATAATTCCGGGGTCCACTCCGTATCGGGTCACCGCATCCGCCACGTGCGGAACCGCGACCTGTCCGTCGAGCCAACGGCTCGATTCCCAGCCAATCTGGCCGCCTCACGAATTCGCTCCCCATGAAGGCAACTGCCCTGTCGTGCTCTCTTCTCTTGTCTGCCCCGCTTCTGGCGCAGGCGCCCGAGTTTCCCCGTAGCGTCGAGGACACGCTGCCGGCGTCGACGTTCGCGAGCGTGCAGTTCGGCGGTCTCGACGCCTGCCTCTCGGCCGCGGAGCAGATCCCGCTCGGCGGCGTGATCGCGCTGTTCCTGTCGAACATTCCGGCCGAGACGCGCGCCGAACACCTCGATCAATGGCTCGATCGAGCCGGCGCCCAGGTCCGCCGGAACCTGCAGCGGCAGGGGATCGCACCTGCCGACCTGCACGCGTTCCTGTCGTGCCCGCACGCCGTCGGTGTCGGCCGTCCTACGATCGAGGGCATGGGCCCGTCGGTCGCGTGGGTCGTGAACCGCGGCAACCGCGAGGCCGAGATCGGCCGCCTGTTCGAAGCGCTCGAAGCGCTGGGGGCGCGCCACGGCGTGCTCGACTCGGTCAAGTCGACCGAGATGTACGGCCATCGCGTTCGCCAGTGGAAGATCCAAGGCGGTCCGACCATTCATCTCGCCGAGGTCGGTTCGAAGCTCGTCGTGACCAACAGTCGCGGCTACCTGCGCGAGATCGCGGGCGTCGCGCGTGGCGACACGCAGAGCCTCGGTCAGAGTTCGACGCTGCAGGCGCTGCGCGGTCGGATCGCAAAGGGTGAGCAGCTCGCGTCGGTCTTCGCGAACACAGGCCCGATCTGCGCGATGCTGGATCCGGTACTGCCCTACGAGATCGCCGACTGGGCCGATGCGCTCGGCCTCGGCCGGATCGCGGGGGTCTATGCCGCGACGTCCGCGCACGGCAAGGGTGGCACGGACGTCATTCACCTCGGTATGCGCGGCAGCGAGAACGGGCTCTTCAAGGTCGCTGCGAGCAGGCCGCTCGATTTCGATGTGGCCAGGTCGTTCTCGGCCAACACCGTCGCGTTCGGTGCGGTCCGCGTAGATGTCGAAGGCCTGATCGGCGCGTTCAAGACGTTCGTCAAGCTGCTGCCAGAAGAGGCCCAGCGCGAGATCCACTCCGAACTCTACGACGAGCTCGGCGATGCGATGCGTGAGGCGGGCACGTCGATGCACGAGGTGCACGGCCTGATGAAGGCGTTCGGTGATCAGATCGCGATCGGCATCAGCCTCGAGAAGGGGCCCGTGCCGAAGCCCGAGCTGCTCGCCCGCATCGAACTCGACGATTCCCGCCCGATCGCCGCGCTGCTGCAGCGCGTCGAGGCCATGGTCGCGGACGAGAGCGGTTTGACGTGGAAACAGCGCAATGTCGACGGCACCGCCGTGCGCTTCCTGAACGTCACCGTCGAGAACCAGTTCAAGATCTCGCCGTGCTACGCGGTGACCGACGAAGCGCTGCTGATCGGCTCGGATACCGCGGCCCTGGTGCGTGCGCTGCGCGCCGAAGACCCGGAGGAGAGCCTCGCGGGCCAGGACGACTTCCGCGCCGTGGCCAAGGACGCCAAGGGCTGCTTCGGGGTCTCTCACCTGCGCCTCTTCAAGGCCTCCGAACTCGGCTGGCGCTCGGTCGAGACGATGGTCTTCCCGCAAATCGACGCGCACGCGGACGAAATCGGTTTCGACAGCGATGCGCTGCCCGAGCAGGAAGAGCTCAGCGAAGCGCTCGGCACCTGGACGATGGCGGCCCACGTCGACGACAAGGGCTTCACGCTCGTCAACCACGGTACCCTCGGCTGGGGCGCCCAGCTCGCGGGCCTCGGCACGGCGCTCAGCGAGGTGCTGAAGCGCGCGTCGAAGAGCCCGCCGAAGATCTACTAGCAGTCGCAGCCGCGCTACTGCTTCTTCGGCGGATGGCTCTGCCACAGGATGTGGCGGATCATCCACTTGCCGTCGAACTTGGCGAGCTGCATGTGATCGATGCCCCAGACGGCCGTGACCTTGAGCACGGCGGTCTGGTCTATGAGGTCGAGGACCTCGACGCGCTTGACCGACTCGGCGTTCGCGCGTTTGCCGCTCGCGTTCCACTTGCCCGCGAGCTTCACCAGCTGTTCGAACGTCATCGGTGACGGTTGGTAGGGCGCGCCGGGCTTGCTGCGATAGAAGCCGAACTTCTGCAGTTCGGGGTGCACGCTGCGTTCGATGAGTTCCGGCTTGGCGTCGTAGAGTCCGTGAACGTAGTCGAGGCCGGCGCGTACGACCG
Source organism: bacterium (assembly GCA_024743115.1). Classification (GTDB taxonomy): domain Bacteria; phylum Planctomycetota; class UBA1135; order UBA1135; family UBA2386; genus JAGQRA01. The sequence continues at coordinate 3,471 of JANSXC010000037.1, forward strand.
CGGCGCGGTCCGGGTTCGGCTGCGTCGGAGCCGCCGGGTTCTGGCGGGCCGGGTCCTGCATCATCGACATGGAGACGGCGGCGATCGCGAGCAGGCCGAGCAGCGCCGCGGTGAGGTTGCGGGGGCGTGGGAGCATGCCGGGATTGTCGCGATCGCGCGTGGCGGACGCACGGCGGCGCCAGGGATCCCGTGCGACTCGGGAAAACTGCATCGCTGCCCCCGATGCGTGCTTGCGGACCGAACGCTTGCGCCCTGGGATGGCGGGGATGTCCGAACGTTCTGCCGAACCTCACCGAATCGAAACCCTGCGCCGAACGCTGCGGATCAAGGCCAAGGAGCATGCGGCGGTGGAGGTGTCTGCCGAAGACTTGCTCCTGCTGCTCGACGAGGTCGGGCGCCTCGGGCAGAGCAACGATCGGCTGCGCCGCCAGAACAAGCGGCTGCGGCGGCGGTCGGGTGCCGGTGACGCCGGCGATGGTGGCGGCGGTAGCGATCCGGATCCGTCGACGGGAGACGACGTGTGAGTCGTCTCGTGCTCGTGCACTGGCACGAGGTCGAGGGCGAAGAACGCGCCGAGCGCCTGCGACGGCACGGCCACGACGTCCGGCTGCACTGGCAGCAGGAGCAGGGCAGTGCGCTCACCCGGATGCTGAAAGCCGCGCCGCCCGAGGCGCTCGTGATCGACCTCGGCAGGCTGCCGTCGCACGGCCGCGAGGTCGCGACGTGGTTGCGCGGTCGCAAGGCGACGCGCCACGTGCCGATCGTGTTCGTGCCAAAGGACGAGACGGCGACCGACAAGGCCAAGACGGCGCGGGCCAAGGAGGCGTTTCCCGATGCCATGTTCGCGCCGTGGTCACGGATCAAGGGCGCGGTCGCTCGCGCGATCCGGTCCGCGCCGAAGGACCCGGTCGTGCCCGTGCAGGCCATGGCGGGGTATTCAGGCACGCCACTGCCGAAGAAGCTCGGCGTCCGCGAGCAGTCTCGGCTCGGGCTCGTGCGCGCGCCGAGGGGATTCCGCGACACGTTGGGCGACCTGCCCGCGGGGGCGCGGCTGACGAGTCGGCTCACGGGTGAGTTCGGGGTCCTCGTGCTGTTCTGCCGCGCGCTCACGGAACTCAGAGCCGACTGGCCGCGCGCGGTCGAGCGGCTCGCGACCGGCGGCAGTCTCTGGATCGCATGGCCCAAGAAGGCGTCAGGAATGTTGACCGATCTCGATGGCGGCGTGGTTCGCGCGTTCGGGCTCGATCAGGGGCTCGTGGACACCAAGGTCTGCGCGATCGACGAGGTCTGGTCGGGGCTGCGGTTCCAGCGGCGGCGTGCGCGCTGAGACCCTCGGCGGATTCCGGTACGGCATTGGCACGTTATTGGCGTTCGGCGGGCGCGAACCCGGGTTCCTGGCGCGGGGTCGTTTGCGGTCCCTGCGAGGCCGTCGTATCTTGCGGTTCGCCCGATCCCTCGACTGCACTGCCAGGAGCCTGCCGTGAATTCGCGAACCATCCTCATCCTCATCCTGAGCGTTCTGCTCGGCTGCGTGTTCATTAGCTCCGCGGTTGCTCAGCAGGACGGTTACCCGCGCTACACGCCCGAGCGCGTCGAGCGCAAGACCGAGGCGGGGGACGACGGCAAGCTCAAATGGGCCAAGTACGAAGCGGAGAAGTGCCGTGGTTGCTCCGGCACGGGCAAGACCAAGTGCAAGGCCTGTGAGCGGCTCTTCGATGAGGCCGGTTGCCCCGACTGCAAGCGCAAGGAGAAGCGCGAGATCGTATGCCGCACCTGCATCGGTGACGGGAGTCTGCCGGATCCGCTCAAAAAGGTACACTGCCCAGGCTGCTCGGGCGCCGCGTTCCTGTTGTGCACGGTCTGCAATGGCGGCGGCAAGATCAGGGTCGACAAGGCCAAACGGCTCAGCGCGTGTCCCGCGTGCCGTGGTGACGGCGCGTTCCCGTGCAAGGGTTGCGGCGGCAAGCGGCACGTCAGTGGTGCTGCGCTCAAGCCGTCGCTTGCTACGGCGGATGACACCAAGAAGATCAAGAGGGCGCTCGACGTCACCGAGAAGATGCTGAAGGAGCTGGGCCGGTTCCAGCCGAAGGGTGGCGACAAGGGCCGCAAGGAAGCGAAGGCCCTCGCGAAGATCCTCAAGTCGGGCGCCAAGACGCATCCGGCGTTCAAGGGCCTGGAGAAGCAGGTCGGCAAGTACATGGGCAAGATCTTCGCCGGCAAGCAGTTCGTCGGTGCGGCTGAGCACGAGTCGCTCGCAATGGAGCGGCTCAAGGCCAGCGCCGAGTACTACCTCAAGATGCAGAAGCGCATGCTCGAGCTGACGCTCAAGCGCGTCGAAGCCAACGCGAAGATCGCCGCCGAGAACGGCGGCAAGTAGCAGTCTCGACGGACGCTCGGGCGCCCCAAAGCACAAGAACGACGGAAGGGCTCGTCGAGAGCCAGAAGCAGCAGTGAATCGACTCTCTCCCGCGGCGACCGCCTCCCTGGCGGTCGGTCTCACTCTTGCCGCGGTTTGCGCGCAGGGTTCCATCAACCCGACTCTGCTGCAGGCGCCGGATACGCCGGCCGCCGCCGACTCCGGGCCGATTGCGATCTACTCGCGGGCGCGTGCCAGCGTCGTTCACGTCTACATCGAGATCGACGGGCCGCGCGGCAAGTTCAAGATCGAGCGTGCGAGCTCGGGTGTGATCGTGGATGCGAGCGGCCTCGTGCTCACGTTCCATCATCTCGTCGCCGAACTCGCGGGCGCGACGGACAAGGAATTGTTCGTGCAGCTCGACGATGCCAAGAACAGTCAGGTGCCCGCGCGCGTGGTGCGTTCGGATCCGAAGACCGGACTCGCGTTGCTCGCGATCGATCCGGCCGTCGCGGGTGGCAAGCTGCCCGTGATCGAGCTGGGAGCGGACGCGCCACCGCCAGGTGAAACGTGCCTGCTCATCGCCCGGCCCGATGGCAAGGACATGCTCGCGTTCGCGGGTGTGACGAGCGCGGCGCTCGCGCCCGTGTCCCAGCGCGGTGCGATGCTGACGCCCGAACAATGCTTCCTCACCGACGCGCGTAACGACGTGCGCGGGGACGGCGGACCGGTCGTCGGTGCGGACGGGCGGCTGCTCGGCTTGTTCGGCAACGAGCACGTGCAGCACAAGCGCTTCGATCCCACGGGTGACATGGCCCAGGACTACGAGTTCATGAGCCGGCCGAGCTATGGCGTGGTCGTCAACGCGGCCGCGATCCGCCAGGCGTTCGCGCGCGAGTTCGGTGCGAGCACGGTGAAGAACGGCTCGCTGAAGCGCGCTGGCCAGGTTCGTGCCTCCGCGACGGCCGTGGCCGTCGCGAAGATCGCACCGGCCGTCGTCGGGGTGCTCGCGGACGGCGTGAAGCTGCCCAGTTTCGCGGCAGACCCTGGGAACATGCGGCGCCGCACGGGTGTCGGTTCGGGCGTCGTGATCGGGGCCGATGGATACGTCGTCACGAACGCCCACGTCGCCGGTGACGGTGCTGCGACCGTGCTCGTGAATGGCGGCAAGCGCTATCCTGCCAAGGTCGTGCGCCAGACCGGCGGCAGCAACCTCGCGCTGTTGAAGGTCGACCTGCCGGGCGGCGTCAAACTGCCCGTCGCGGAGTGCGCGCCGGACCAGGACATCGTGCGTGCCGAGACCGTACTCGCGGTGGCGCGGCCGAGCGGCGACGGCGTGCTCGTGTCCGGGGGCGTCGTTTCCGCGATCCGTCGCGGCGGCTCCCGCATCCAGGCCGATGCCGATCTCGGGGACGCCAACGCCGGTGGGGCAGTCGTCGATATCAACGGGCGGCTGCTCGGTGTGGTCGACGGTGGGCAATTCGACATGCTCCGAATGCAGTTGATGATGCGCGGGGATCGGGTCACCAAAGAGACCAACCTCGACACGTTTGTGAGCATGCGCACGATTCGGCGGGCGTTTGCGAGCCATGTCGAGGGTGGGGGGACGCTCAAGGCGCCGCCCGCGACCGATCCGGCGACGCGCGCAACGCCGCTCACCCGCATGATCGAGGCGCAGGCGAATGCGATGCTCAACATCTACATCGCCGAGAACGTGGCTGCGGCCCCCGAGCCGGATCCCGATGAGATCGAGGATCCGTTCGCGGAGAGCACGCCGCCGGAGTTGAGAGGGGTGAGCCTCGGGTCGGGAGTCATCATCGACGAGTCCGGGTTGGCGATCAGCAACTGGCACGTCGTCGATGCGTCGGTCAATCCCGACGGTTCCCCGCGTCGTGATCACGTCGTCACGGCCAAGACCTTCGACGGCAAGGAATACGACGTGGAGGTGCTCAGCATCTCGCGCGAGGACGATCTGTCGCTGATTCGGCTGAAGCTCAAGCCGGGTGAGAAGGTGCACGCGATCGAACTCGGCAGCTCGAGCGACCTGAGGATCGGCGAGGGCGTGGCGGCGCTCGGCAACCCGCACGGCGCCGACAACACGATCACCTATGGCATCGTGTCGAAGAAGCAGCACTTCACGCGCGTTCGCGGGCGCTGGGCCAAGCTCGGTCCGTTGATCGAAACGGATGCCGCCATCAACGGCGGCAACAGCGGCGGCGCGCTCGTCGACATGCGCGGGCGCCTCGTCGGCATCAACAGCGCGGGCGGCGGGACGTTCACGAACACCGGCTTCGCGATCGAGGTCGACCACGTCCGTGACGTCGTGATCAACAAGCTGTTTTCACCCTACAAGCTGCGCAGCGCCGACCTCGGGCTGCGGACGCTCGACGACGAGGGCAAGGTGCTCGTGATGAGCGTCGATGACCGTGGTCCGGCCGCGCGAGCCGGGGTGCGCGAGGGCGATCGCATCGTCGGTCTTGGAGGAGTGGAGATCACCTGGGGCCCGGGGTTCGCGATGGCGCTTCGCCAGCTTCCCGCGGGCGTGCCCGTCGAACTCGCCATCGAGCGCGGTGGTGCCAGGCAATCGTTCACGATTGCGCCGATCGACTACGCCGCCTGGAACGTCGTGCAGCAGGCCAGTTTCGAGGCCTCGACGTTCGAGTTCCGCGAGGCCCCGGACCGCGTCCGCCGGGCATGCATCGCGTTGCATCGCCTGTTCACCGGTAGTGCGACGGCTGTGCCGGCCGTCATCCCCGAGACCGTCGTCAAGGTCGATCGCGTCTTCCGCGGTCGGGGTGAGTTCGAGCTGGCGCTGCAGCCCGAGGACCTGCTGCTCGCGGTCGAGCTGGCGGACGAGTACGATGGTGACCCGGTTCAGATTCGGTTCGAGCGTCTCGAGCAGATCCGCGATCTGTTCAACGACAAGAAGCTCGGCAAGAAGGACGGCGTTGACCACTACAAGGTGCCGGCCGAGTACAAGTTCTGGGTCGCGCGCGGCGGCAAGGTATTGCCGATCATCGTGCGCGCCCGGCGTCTGCTCTGGTGACGCCCGCGGCGGGAGCCCGCCGTTCTCGACCGGCTCGCGTGCTCCGACGCGAGCCGGTCGTGGGTTCTACTTCGCGTTGAAGGAGCCCTTGGCCGACTGGTTGCGGCCGCCGTCGCCCCAGGTCCACTGGAACGACACCGTGCCCTTCAGCGGCTGCAGCGGCCAGAAGACGCACATGCCCGGCGCTGCCGATGTGCGGTTGCGGCCGCCGTAGCTGTAGACGCCCTCGATCGGGTTGCCCTTCTTGTCGACCATTGCGCACGTGATGCCCTTGCGGTTCGGCACACCGCTCGTGCCTCCGAAGTGCAGCGTGAGCGGGAAGCCGATGACCTTCTTGTCGCCGTGCCCGTTCTTGTCGAGCAGTTTCTTCAGCTCCGGCCCGAGGTCGGCGACGTTGACCGAGCCGTTGAACAGCTGGCGCGGGCTGTTGGCCTTGGGGAAGCAGCGGACGCCGGCGTTGGCCTTGTCCGGGCTGCCGATGCCGCTGACCCCGTTGATCACCAGCACCGAGCCCTGGGCGAACATGCCGACCGACAGGATCGTGTTGTTGAGCAGCGCGTCGCGGTAGCCCGGCTTGTAGACCCAGTTGTCGAACATCTTCTTGGCCTTCGACGACGAAGCCTTGGTGTCGACCAGCGCCATCTCGGCAAACATGCTGCCGACGTAGCTGCCGCCGAGTTCGACCGACTGCGTGTGCTCGAGTGCGGGGCCGCGCTGATCCTTGTTGTTCGCGAGGTAGGTCGCGTGCTCCTTGCAGCGGGCCGACAGGTTGGCCGACCACTTGACCGGCGTGGCGTTGTACTGCTTGCGCGCGTTGTTGAACGCGACGAGGTACTTGTCGATGCCCTTGCTGATCGAGTCGAGCGGCGGGGTGTTGTTCTGGATCGCCTTGAGCACCGGCGAGGCGCCCGTCCAGAAGTCCTCCCACTCCTGATCGAGCTGCGGGATCGTGACCTCGGGGTACTTCTTGTTGAACAGCTCCTCGAACTCGGCGGGCTGCTTGCTGCGCTTCTTCTTCATCTGCAGCGCGATGCGATCCATCGCCCGCAGCATCTCGGGATCACGGCGCAGCATGTAGTCGGAGAACGACCAGGCCTTGATACGCTCGTCGTTCGTGAACGCCGCGGCGTCGCAGAACGGCAGCTTGTTGGCCGGAATGCCGCCCGTGCTGCGCCACGCCATCTCGAGGCTCAGGTTCTTCCAGACGTCGAAGTCGGGCGAGGCGTATTCCTGGTCTTCCTCGCTCGCGGTCGTGCCCTGCTGCTTCTTGAGGTCGACCGCGAACAGGCGGTTGTTGTTGAACATCATGCCGACCAGTGTGTGGCCGATGCCCTCGGAGAAGCCATCGCTGCCGAAGCCGGCGTAGGTCGAGGCGACGTTGCGCACGCAGGCGTCGAACAGCGTCTGGCGGCCGTTCGTTGCACCGACGCGTGTGTTGCCGATGTTGCTCGCGCTCGAGTGCTCGAGTTTCCACTCCAGGTCGGGGACCTGGTTGCCCTTGAGGATCTGCTGGTAGGTCTCCTTGTCGGTGAAGAACGCCCAGTCGATCGGCCAGGTTTCATCGGAGTAGCTCCACGGGAATGCGACCTTGCTGACCTCGAGCGCCCGCTCGGCCCACTGCAGGGCTTCGAGCAGGTTCTCCTCCTCCTCGGGGTCGCCGTGCAGCGTGAAGTGCTGCGAGCGCACGCTGATGTAGTTGATCTGGGCGCGCACCAGCGGGCCGCACTCGATGCCCTCGACCTTCTCGACCTCGTAGTCGACCTTCGACTGCTTCTCGACCGCGGACTCGATCATCTTGCTGCGCTCGTAGAGCGTCTTCTCGAGGCCGGTCCCCGACAGCGAGCCGACCGCGACGTGCGACAGCGCCTTCTCGGCCTGCGCGTCGCCCTTGACCCAACGCAGCACCATGCGCCAGTGCTTGTCGGCCATGTCACGGCGCTCGGCCTTGGCCCACTTCTGCGCCTGTGCGCGGTGCTTGTTCGCCAGATCCTTCTTGAGCTTCTCGTAGGAGTTCCGCAGCGGCTGGCCGTCGGAGCCGCTGCCGGTGTCTTCCCGCGGGTACTTCTTGGCCGGGTCCGGGTTCCAGCTCGCGCCGACCTTGACGTAGCCGAGCGACGTCCACGCGTCCTCGTTGTCCTCGTCGTAGAGCTTGATCGCCTGCATCCAGACGACCTTCGCGATGCGCGGGAAGCCCTTCTTGAACGCTTTCTTGGCGAACGTATTCAGCGCCTTGGCCTGGCGCTGGTTGAACGCGGCCTCGTCGTTCTGGCCGATGGCAGCGGCCGTAACGGTGAAGGCGCAGAGGAACGTGAGCAACAATCGGTGCATCATCAGCAGTTCGTGAAATCGGGGCAGGCCGCCAGCCGCGTAGGCTGCAGGCGGCCGCGGGGCACATTCGGGCGGACAGCTTAGCAGAAACGTCCTTCCATACCGTTGGCCTGCCAGGGTCCGGACGCCATACTCGTTCGCCAAAAATGAGCACGGTCTACGACATCGGAGTTCTGCCCGGCGACGGCATCGGAGAAGAGGTCGTCAACGAGGCCCTCAAGGTCCTCGACGCGGTCCAGTCCGTCTACGGCTTCGAAACGAAGCGCGAAGCGATGCCCTACGGGGCCGAGCACTACCTCGCCACCGGCGAGACGATGCCCGACGCTGCGTTCGATCGGATCCGCGACATGCACGCCGTGCTGTTCGGCGCGATCGGTGACCCGCGCATCGAGGTCGGCAAGCTGGAGTTCGCGATCATCGCGGGCATGCGCCACAAGCTCGACCTCTACGTCAACCTGCGGCCGGTCAAGCTCTACGACGAGTCGCTCTGTCCGCTCAAGGGCAAGACGCCGGCCGACATCGACATCCTGTTCTGCCGCGAGAACACCGAAGACGCCTACGCCGGCATCCACGGCACGACGAAGAAGGGCTCGCCCAACGAGATCGCGCTGCAGCAGATGGTCTACACCCGGCGTGGCACCGAGCGGATCATCCGCTACGCGTTCGAACTCGCCAAGAAGCGCGGTCCGAAGCCCGGCAAGGACAAGGCGCAGGTCACGCTGATCGACAAGGCCAACGCGGTGCGCGCCCAGGACATCTGGACCCGCGTCTTCGCCGAAGTCGCGAGCGAGTACCCGGACATCGACACCGACCACGCCTACATCGATGCGGCGTGCATGTGGCTGATCAAGAACCCGGAGTGGTTCGACGTCGGTGTCACGACCAACCTGTTCGGCGACATCATCACCGACCTCGGCGCGATGCTGATCGGCGGCATGGGCATCGCGGCCTCGGGCAACATCCACCCGGGTCAGGTCTCGATGTTCGAGGGCATCCACGGTTCGGCGCCCAAGTACAAGGGCCTCGACAAGGCCAGCCCGCTTGCGACCATCCTGTCGATGAGCCTCATGCTCGATCACATCGGGCAGGCCGAGGCCGCCAAGGAAGTCGAGGCTACGGTCTCCGATCTGATCCAGACGGGGCGGATCAAGAGCATGAAGGCCGGCGTGCACAAGTGCTCCGAGCTCGGCTCGATGGTGCGCGACGCCCTGCTCGAGCGCGCCGCGGCGCGCAGCTGAGGCGTTCGGGGCGCGCGAGGGTCAGCGGGGACCGGCGGCGATCAGTGGGCGACCGGCGGGTGATCCGCCGGTGCCAGCGCCCGGGGCGCGCCCGGGCGCGGTGCTTCGGTGCGGCAGAACAGCCCGGGGAGAACTCCCTCCGGCGGGGAACGCCGCTACACTGTCAGGGCCCGCCTCCTGCACGTTTCTGCCTTCCCACGCCATGCAGCGAACCATCTCCCGCGGCCTCGCCGCCACCCTTGCCTTCTTCGCCGCGTCCCTCGCTACCGCGCAGGCGCCGACCGTGTCGGCTGCTGCGACGGTGCGTCCCGCGCCGCCGAGCCTCATGTCCCAGTTCGACGTCGCCGCCGCGACCGTGCAGACCCTGGTCGTGCCGGCCGGCAGCCCGGACTCCGTGGACGTCACTGTCGTCATGGGGGGGCAGCCGCTGACGTTCCGCCTGGTCAAGCACGACGTGCGGGCCCCGAACTATCAGCTGTTCGAGAGCGGCTCGGACGGCCTCGTGCCGTTGCCGCGCCCCGAATGCGTGACCTACCGCGGTTACATCGAGCAGGATCCCGGCAGTGAGGTCGCGGCCACGGTCGAAGGCGGTTCGGTCGAGATCTTCGCGCGACTCGGATCGGGCGACGTCTGGGCGGTCCAGCCGGTGCGTGAGGTCCAGCCCACGGCCGGTCCGGCGCTCCATATCATCTATCGCGCGGGGGACAGCGTCGCACCGCCGCGGCAATGCGGCGTGAAGGTCAACAAGCTGCCCGTTCCGGCCGGGATCGGCGAGGACATGCTCTACCTCTGCGAGCTCGCGTGCGAAGCCGACTACCCGTTCTTCCAGCGGAACGGCAGCAACACGACCAACACGCAGAACGACATCACGGGAATCGTGAATGCGATGAACGTGATCTACGAGCGCGACGTCGACGTCCGGTTCGTCATCACGCAGATCGTCGTCAACAGCAGCCCCGATCCCTACACCACGACGAGCGCTGGCACGTTGCTCAACCAGTTCGGCAGCCGCTGGAACACGGTCTATGGCGGCATCCAGCGCGACGTGGCGCACCTGTTCACGGGCCGCAACATCCAGGGTGGCACGATCGGCATCGCGACGGTCGGCACGGTGTGCAACGTCGGCAGTGCCTACGGTCTGTCGGAGAGTCGTTACACCGGCAACTTCACGCTGCGCGTCAGCCTGACCGCGCATGAGTGCGGCCACAACTTCGGCGCCGGTCACTGCAACAGCTCGCCGCCGTGCCACATCATGTGCTCGGGCAACGGTGGCTGCAGCACGCCCACGCTGTTCGGTACTTCCGCGAGGAACCAGATCATCTCCTACCGCCAGTCCGTGAGCTGTCTGCAACAGCAGCAGACGGCGCCGGTGATCTCGAGTGTCTCGCAGGTCACGATCCCGACCGTGCAGCCGCCGCAGGTCACGGTGACGGGCAGCGGCTTCCTCGGCGCGCAGTACGTGACGGTCGGGTCGACGCAGGTCACGGGCCTGCAGGTCGTCAACGACACGACGCTGCGGTTCTTCCCGCCCTGGGGTGAGCCGCTCGGCTTCGTGCAGTTCACGGTGACCACGGGCGTGGGCACGAGCAATGGCGCGACGCTGTGGTACCAGGATTCCAACCCGGCCGATCTGATCGTGCCGTCGGCCGTGATCGGCGGGAACAACATGGAGTGGCGCATGGGCGGGGTGCAGAACGACTTCTGCTTCCTCGTGCTCAGCCTCCAGAGCACGACGAGCCCGTGGATGGGCTGGCAGCTGGTCGATGCGCCGATCATCTTCTGGACGGGTGGCCTCGATGCCCGCGGCATCGCGGTCGAGACGTTCCCGGTGCCGGCGAATACGCTGAGCGGTCTGCGGGTCTACTCGCAGTTGATCGACATCATCGACGGCACGCTCAACGTCCGCAGCCTGTCGGGCGTCGAGTCGACGATCATCGTGCTGTAAGAGCCGGGCCGCCGGTCGGTTCAGACGATCGGCGGATCCGTTGGGATCTGCCAGTCGGGCGACTGGCGGGCTCGACTGGCAGGCCAGTCGCTGCGTTCGTTGCCGTCCGCCGCGGCAGGCGTGGCGGGGCGGGCTCCGGGCGCGGGGTCGCCGTGGCCCGACGGGCTCTGGGGTCGGCGGCTCGGTGATCGCCGGCTCGTGGAGCGGCGGTTCGGGGATTGGGGCGGCGGGAGAGAGTCGTCAAGAAGGCGCTTCATGCCCCTTTTTGGGTGCCCTGCCGGGGGATGATCGTCCCCGGGCCGTCGATCGGGACCAATCCGTTACGTGGGGAACGGGCGCCGCTTGCGTTACCCGTTCTAACGTTTTTCCGGCTCGGGTTTCCCGGGCCTCGGCATTCTCCGGCCGTCGCACCGCCCCGGCCCCTGCACAGGATCTGAACCAGATGAAGACTCGTTTCCTCTCCGCTCTCCTCGCTATGGCGCTGCCGATCACGGCCACGGCGCAGGATGCTTCGTCGGAAGCCGAAGCCGTGTTCTACAAGGCCTACTACCTCGAGCGGGGCGCCCGTGACTTCGCTGCGGCGATGAACCTCTACCAAAAGTTCCTCGCCTCGGCGCCCGAGCACAAGCTCGCCAAGGTCGCGGCGAAGCAGCAGTTCGCCCTGCTCAACAAGACTGGCAAGACGCAAGCGCGTGACGCGTTCCGTGAGAAGTACGCCGCGCTGCTCGGCAACAACGCCCGCAAGAACAACCGTTCCGATCGCTCGCGGCCCGAGGCCGGTGACCGGCCGGCGCGTGGCGATCGCCCGGCACGTGGTGAACGCCCGGCACGGGGAGAACGCGGCGACCGTCAGAGCATGGCCGAGCGCCTGAAGCAGGCCGAGGAGCGGATCGCCAAGGCCAAGGCCGAGGGCAATGACGAACTCGCTGCCAACCTCGAGCGTCGCCTCGAGCGCATGAAGCAGATGGGCGAGCGCGGCGAGCGTGGCCAGGGCGGCGGCGAAGGCCGGCGTCGCGGTGGCATGCGCGGCATGTTCGGCGGCAAGAAGCTCGCCGAGATGAACGACGAGGAGCTGACGCAGTTCAAGAGCGGCCTCGAGCGCATGTCCGGCATGCTCGATCGCATGCGGGATCGCATGGGCGAAGAGCGCGCGCAGGCGTTCGAGACCAGCCTCAACGGCATCAACAAGGCGCTCGAATCGGGTGACCTCGAGGCCGCGCAGAAGGCGCTCGACAAGGTTCGCGAGTCGATGGGTGGGCGCCGCCGTGGTGGCGGTCAGGGCAACGGCGCCGGCGGCAACCGTCGCGGCCAGGGCGGCAACCGCCGTGGCGCCGGTGAAGCCGGTGGCGCTGCCGGCGAGGCCGGTGGTCGCGGCAAGATCGGCGGCGGCAAGGGCGGCGACGCCGGTGCCGGCAAGGGCCAGGTCGAGGGCAAAGGCAAAGGCAAGGGCAAGGGCGGTCGCTGAACCGACCCTGCAGCCATAGCCACTGGCAGAAACCAGGCGCTGCACGCGAGCCGGTTCGGAGTAGACTCCGGGCCGGCTCGTGAACGTTCCCGGGCGAGTCGCAGAAACCGCATGGCAAGTGCCCGCGTCGATCCCGTCCGCCTCGAGGTGTTCCACCACCTGACGAGCGCGTTCTGCGAAGAGGCCGGGGTGCGGCTGCAGCGTTCCGCGGCGAGCCCGAACATCCGCCAGCGGCGCGATTTCTCCGTCGCGATGTTCGACGGTGAGCAGCGGCTCGTGGCGCAGGCCGCGCACATTCCCGTGCACCTCGGCAGCGCGGGGGATTCGGTCGCGGCCGCGGTCGCGGCGCTCGACTTCGCACCCGGGGATGTCGCGATCCTCAACGATCCCTATGCCGGCGGCACGCACCTGCCCGACATCACGATGGTTCGGCCGGTGTTCGATGCCCGCGGGCGACGCGTGCTGTGGTACCTCGTCAACCGCGCGCATCACGCCGACGTCGGCGGCAGTTCGCCGGGTTCGATGGGGATTGCCGCGGATCTCATCGCGGAAGGGCTCGTGCTGCCGCCGGTCCTGCTGCGGCGCCGCGGCAAGCTCCAGCGCGACCTGCTCGCGGTGTTCGAGAAGAACGTGCGCGGCCCCGCCGAGCGCCTACTCGACCTGCGGGCGCAGGAAGCGAGCCTCGCCGGCCTCGAAGAACGGCTGCGCGGGCACGTCGAGGCCGTCGGCATGCGCGAGGTCTCCCGCACGACGGATGCGTTGCTCGCCTACACCGAGCGCGCCGGGCGGGCGGTGCTCTCCGACATCGGCCCTGGACCGTTCGTGGCGCGGGACGCGCTCGAGGACGACGGGCTCGGCAGCGGCCCGTTGCAGCTCGGGCTGACTTTGAAGAGGCGGCGCTCGGTGCTCGAGTTCGACTGGCGCGACTGCAGTGCGCAGGCGCGCGGCGGGGTGAACTGCACGCCCGGCATCGTGCTGGCCGCATCGGTCTACGCCCTGCGTACGTTGTGCCCTGATCGCCTGCCGACCAATGCGGGGTTGTTCCGACTCGTCGAGATCCGGACGCAGCGCGGCACCGTCGTCGATCCCGAACCACCGGCACCCGTTGCCGGCGGCAACGTCGAGACCAGCCAGCGTCTGGTGGACGTCGCGTTCGCGGCGCTGGCGCAGGCGTTGCCCGATCGGGTGCCCGCCGCCTCCGCCGGCACGATGTCGAACCTCGCGTTCGGCGGCGTTCTGGCGGGCGCGGAGCGCGAGCCGTTCTCGACCTACGAGACCCTGCCGGGCGGCGCGGGCGCGGGGCCCGAGGCGCCGGGCCGGTCCGCGATCCAGACGCACATGACGAACACGCGGAACACGCCAATCGAGGAGTTCGAGCACCGCTATCCGCTGCGCGTGCGCGAACTCTCGGTGCGGCGCGGCAGCGGCGGCAAGGGCGCGCGGCCCGGCGGCGACGGGCTGCGCAAGGTCGTCGAGGCGACCGCCGAGGTCAGCGTGTCGTTCCTCGGCGAGCGCCACGCCAGCGGACCACCCGGTGCCGCCGGCGGTTCGGCCGGCAAACCGGCGCGGCTCGAGCACGAGCGCGGCGGTCGCAAGCGCAAGCTGCCCGGCAAGACGACGTTCTCCCTGGCGCCCGGCGAACGCGTCGTGGTCGAGACGCCCGGAGGCGGTGGTCATGGTCGCGCGTGATCCGCGTGGCGCCCGCGGCCCGAATGGGATCCGCGTGTCGGCGTTCGCGACGCTCGCCATAGCCGCGGCGTGCACCACGCTGCCGTACTCGCCGTGCCCCGTCGAACTGGAGCACGGCGTGCCCGCCGACGCGTTCGAGCGCTGTAAGGCCGTCGTGCGCGCGCGCTACGGCGGCTTCGTCGAACTCGACCCGGTCGATTTCCGGCTCGCGACCGACTGGCTCCCGGTCGCCTCACCGACCGGCCAACGGCGCGCATCCGTGTTCCGCGATGGTGACGATCTCGCCGTCGTCGTCGAGGCGCGTTCGCTCGTCGAGCCACCGCTCGGGTTGCCGTACTGGGGCAGCGTGCGCGGCGATCCCGCCGCCGAACGCGAACTCGCCGAGCAGCTGCGCCGCGTGCTCGAGCCCTGAGGCGCTGGCGTTCGTGCCGTCACGCCCCGGCACGTCGTTGCCGCGAGCAGACGGCGCACGCGGCGCAGTCGCGGGTCGCCTGGGTTCGCTGCGGCGGCGCGATCGATCATCCGGAGGCCGCGTGCTGCCTGGCCGCGGGCTTCGAGCAGGCGGGCGCGGGCAAGTACGAACGCCGACGATCGGCGGCCGGTGAGGCGGCGGCTGGTGCGGATCGTGCGTGCTGCCGCGGGCAGGTCGCCACAGCCGAGCTCGGCTTCGAACGACCACAGCCAGGCCGCCGCGTGTTCGGGCCACAAGCTGGTGCTGTGCCGCAGCGCGCGCCGGCCGGCCGGCAGGGTTGGTTCGACGTGGTTGCGCCAGGCCGCGAGCACCTCCCGCACGGCCTGCGCCGTGCGCAGCAGCGCGAACCGGCGGGTCAGCCGGCGCACGCGCATCAGCCGCCGGCTCGGGTCGGGTTGCGGCCAGTCGGCGCGTGGCACGAGCGTCGTGAGACGAAGGTGCAACCGCAGGACGTCGGCGCCATAGCCGAGTAGCGCCTCGGCGAGTCGACGTTCCCAGAACCGCGCGGTCTTGCCATCGTCGCCGAGCCGCGTCGCCAGCCGGTCGAGTTGTTCGCGCACAGCGCCGGTGCTCGTGCCCATCGCGCGGGCGCTGGCCTGCAGGTTGCAGCGGCCGTTCTTGAGCCAGACGAACGGCAGCGGGTCGACGAGTTGCGCGAGCTGCGGTTCGCTGCCGCTCGGGTCGGGAGCTGGATCGGCGGCGAGCACGAGATCGGGGTCGGCCGCGATGTGCCGGCGGCTGCGCACATGATGCTGGTAGACCCAGCGTTCGGCCAGCCGGATCCAGCGCGCGTGGCGTTCGATCCGCGGGGCGGCGAGCACCGCGGCCGGGTCGAGCAGGCAGTCGATCGTCAGCTCCTGAGCGACGTCGTCGCGCAGCTCGGGCAGCGCGGCCGGCGCGATGTGCTTCCACGCGGCGATCCGGTGCAGGATCCCGGGGAGGATCCGTTCGACGAAACGTTCGAGCAGGGCCAGTGCGCGCTCGCGTGCGGGGGTATCGATCGGGCCGTTCGTCATGGGTCGCGTTCCTCCAGAGGAACGGTGGCCGGGCGGGGGAAAGCGTCACGCGGGACCTGCCCGACAAACCGGTGTCCGCGGCATACGGATTGCTCACCCGCCTGCTATGCTCCCGCCCTTTTTGCAGCCTGACCGCATGCCGACAACCTGTGTCGTAGGCATCCTCTGGGGTGACGAAGGCAAGGGCAAGGTGATCGACTACCTTGCCGCTGACGCCGATTACGTCGTTCGCTACGGCGGCGGCCACAACGCCGGCCACACGCTCGTCCTGCCTTCGGGCAAGGTCGTGTTGAACCTCGTGCCCTCTGGGGTCGTGCGTGAGCACACCAAGAACGTGATCGGCAACGGCGTCGTCGTTGACCCGATCCACCTGTGCGCCGAGATCGATCGGCTGACGGAGCGCGGTGTGAAGATCGAGCTCGGCCAGAACCTGCTCGTCAGCGAGCGGGCGCACGTGATCGTCGGCGCGCATCGCGAGCAGGATCACTGGACCGAGAACTTGCGCGGCGACACCAAGATCGGCACGACCGGTCGCGGCATCGGCCCGGCCTACGGTGATCGCAGTGCGCGCATCGGCCTGCGGCTGGGCGACCTGATCCGACCCGATCGCCTCGCGGCCGCAGTGGCAGCGTTCGCGCACCAGAAGAACGCCTGGTTCGAGCCCGCCGGGTTGCCGCGCATCGACGTCGACTCGACCATCGCGGAGCTTCGCGCGGCGGGCGAGCGACTCGCGCCCGCGATCCAGGACACGGGGCGGTTGCTGCGCGAGGCGCGGTTGGCAGGGCAGCGCATCCTGATCGAAGGGGCCCAGGGCTGCCTGCTCGATCTCGAACACGGCACGTACCCGTTCGTGACGAGCTCGAACGCCAGCACGGGCGGTGCGTTCAGCGGCACCGGGCTGCCGCCGCACGAGCTCGAGGTGATCGGCATCGCCAAGGCCTACGCCACGCGCGTCGGCGAAGGACCGTTCCCGACCGAGTACGACGGCGACCTCGCGGACCGCCTACGCCAGGCGGGCAACGAGTTCGGGTCGGCGACCGGTCGGCCGCGGCGCTGCGGCGCGTTCGACAGCGTCGCGGTGCGGTACTCCGGCGCGGTCGCCGGCGTCGATCGCCTGGTGCTGACCAACCTCGACGTGCTGCGCGGTTTCGAGCTGCGCATCGCGGTGGGCTACAAGCTGCCCGACGGTTCGACGACGACTGCGATGCCTGCGTTCGACCTCGAACGGGTCGAGCCCGAGTACGTCGAGCTGCCCGGGTTCGACGAGGACGTCACGAACGTGCGTGAGTGGGCCGGGCTGCCCGCC
The DNA here is from genome assembly GCA_024743115.1 of bacterium. Taxonomy (GTDB): domain Bacteria; phylum Planctomycetota; class UBA1135; order UBA1135; family UBA2386; genus JAGQRA01. The sequence continues at coordinate 20,332 of JANSXC010000037.1, forward strand.
AATGCGCGGGCCTACGTCGAAGCGATCGAGGAGCACACCGGCCTGGCCGTGCGGACGATCTCCGTCGGGCCCGGCCGCGAGCAGGTGATCGTGCGGTGAGCACGCCCGGCGGTGATGACCAGCTCGTGGTGCCGCGCAGCGTAGCGGTCATCATGGACGGCAACGGCCGCTGGGCGAAGCGCGCCGGTTTCGAGCGCATTCGCGGGCACGAGCGCGGCGTCGATGCGGTCCGCACGACGGTGACCGAGTGCGCGCGCCTCGGCGTCGAGGCGCTGACGCTCTACGCGTTCTCCGAGGAGAACTGGTCGCGCCCCAAGCGCGAAATCAAACTGCTGTTCGGACTGCTCGAGCGATTCCTCGTCGCGGAGCGCCCGACGCTGATGGACAACGACGTCCGACTGCTGCACAGCGGCCGCCGCGAGCGGTTGCCGCCGCGCGTGCTCGAGCTGCTCGACGAGACCGTCGAGCTCACGGCGAAGAACGGCGGCATGCGGCTCGCGCTCGCGATCTCGTACGGCGGCCGGCAAGAACTCGCCGATGCCGCCCGGCGGCTGGCCGCGGACGTCGCCGCGGGCGAGCTCGATCCCGCCACCGTCGATGAATCGGCGCTGGCTGCCCGGCTCTACCTGCCGGAGTTGCCCGATCCGGATCTGTTGATCCGCACGGCCGGCGAGCTGCGCGTCAGCAACTTCCTGCTCTGGCAGATCAGCTACGCCGAGATCCACGTCAGCGACGTCTGCTGGCCCGAGTTCGGCAAGGACGAGCTGCACGCGGCGTTCCGTGAGTTCGGTCGCCGGACCCGGCGGTTCGGCAAGGTGCTCTGAACGGCATGGTGCTCTGATCGTTATGGCCAACGACCTGCGGGTGCGCGCCGTGCTGGCGCCGACGATGCTGCTCCTGATCGGCCTGATCTACTGGGTCGACGTCACCGAGTTCTTCGGCTGGCGCCCGGGCATCGCCTGCGCGACGTTGCTCGGGCTGATGGGGCTCGGCGGCGTGCTCGAGTTCATCGGGCTGTTGCGCGGTGGTGGATTCGCGGTCTCGCGCCGCACGCTGCCGCTGCTCACGGTCGGGCTGCTGGTCTCACCGTTCTGGTTCGTCTGGGGCAACGTCGATCGTGAGCTCTATCCGCTGGTCTCGGCGACCCTGCTGCTGCTGTTCCCTATGGCCGTGCAGTCGCTCGGTCGCGAGGACATGAAAGCGGGGCTCGAGCGGCAGGGTGCGACGCTGCTGGGCTTCATCTGGATCGCGTGGCCGATCTATCTCGCGATGGGCACGTGCTTCCGTCATCTGCCCTCGGTCCTGTTCGTCGTGCTCGTCTGCAAGGGCGGCGACATCGGCGGCTACTGCTTCGGTCGGCTGTTCGGTCGCACCAAGCTGATCCCGCACATCAGTCCCGGCAAGACGATCGAGGGTGCGCTCGGCAGTCTCCTCGTCTCCGTGCTGCTCGCCGTGTTCCTGCGCGAGTCCCTGCTGCTGCCGCGGGTGGAGCTGCCGCTCTGGCTCGCGATCCTCGTCGGCATCGCGCTCAACTTCACGACCCAGGCGGGCGATCTCGTGGAGTCGCTGCTCAAGCGCCGGTGCAGTGCCAAGGACAGCTCACGCCTGCTGCCTGCGCACGGCGGCATCCTGGACCTCATCGACAGCCTGCTGTTCTCGTTCAACGTGTGGTTCCTCGTGCTCGTCTGGCTGACGTGACGTAGTAGAGTTCTCTTGTTCGCCCGCCCGACCTCCCACGATGACAGACGCTGACGTCCAGCTGCCGATGCAATCGGTCGACGAGGCCCGCACACTGCTGGGGCCGCTCGACTCCAACGCCCGACTCATCCGTGAAGTGCACGGCGTCAGCGTGCTGGCGCGCGATGGCAGTCTCCGGCTGCTCGGGGACGCGGAGAAAGTGCTCGCGGTTCAGGCGGTCCTGGCGGATTGCCTGTCGGCGATGCGCGGCGGCGAGCGCCTCACCACGCAGGACGTCGCGGCGCGGTTACGCGGCGACGAAGGTGGCGACATCGGCGGCGGGCTGGAGCTCGATGGCCGGCCTACGCGCCACGCGGGCAGTCGGCACATGGCCGTGCGGGCGCGAACGAAGGGGCAGCAGCGCTACCTCGAGGCCGTCGAGCAGCACGACGTCGTGTTCGGCGTCGGGCCGGCAGGTACCGGCAAGACGTACCTCGCGGTCGCGAAGGCGATCGAGGCGCTCAAGAGCGGCGAAGTGCGGCGCCTCGTGCTCGTGCGTCCGGCCGTCGAGGCCGGGGAGAAGCTCGGGTTCCTGCCTGGTGACTTCCAGGCCAAGATCGATCCCTACCTGCGGCCGATGTACGACGCGCTGCAGGACCTGCTCGATACCCGCACCCGCACCCGCTGGCTCGAGGGCGACGTTGTCGAGGTCTGCCCGCTGGCCTACATGCGCGGACGGACGTTGAACCACTCGTTCGTGATCCTCGACGAAGCGCAGAACACGACGATTCCGCAGATGCTGATGTTCCTGACCCGGCTCGGGGAAGGTTCGCGGATGGTCGTGACCGGCGATCCGTCCCAGAACGACCTGCCACGGCACATCCGATCGGGGCTTGCCGATGCCGTGCGCCGGCTGCGCAACGTGAATGGCATCGGCATCGTGGAGCTCGACGCCAGCGACGTGGTGCGGCACGCCGTAGTCAGCCGCATCGTGCAGGCCTACGGCAGTCGTCCCGGCACGCCGGACGCGGCCCCCGAAGCCGCGCCCGCAGCAGACGATTCCGACGAGCCCGATTCGGGAGCCGACGAGTGAGCGTCCGGCGCGTGGTGCGACCGCGGCTACAGCTCGAAGTGCTCGATCACGGACGCCCGCGCACCGAACGTGCTTTCTTGCGCCGCGTTGTGCGCGCCGCGTTGGCGCATGGGCGCCGCGAAGACATGCCGGTTTCGTTGTTGCTCACCGACGATGCCGAGATCGCGCGCGTGCACGCCGACTACCTCGATGATCCGACGCCGACCGACGTCATCTCGTTCGACATCGACGGATCGGCCGAGCTCGTCGTCAGTGTCGAGACCGCGCGACGTACGGCGAAAGAACTCGGTCACACGGTGCGCGCCGAAGTCGCGCTCTACGTCGTGCACGGAATCCTGCACGTGTGCGGTTACGACGATCATCGACCGAAGGATCGCGCGCGCATGCGTCGCGCAGAGCGCGAAGTGATGCGCGCGTTGCGACTGCAAGTGCACGAAGTCGACGGTGAGAACTGACCAACACGTGTTGCGAAGTCCTCACAAGTCGTGCTACCCTTCCGCCGCAATCGTGTAGCGCGCGACCGCGAACGATCTTCGTCACGATGTTCTTCATCGATGCGTTGTTCCAGATCGGCCGGTCTTCGAGTCGCGACACGAACGCACAACGGGTGGTGCCTATGGTCAGCAACACGACGGCGACTGCGAATCGAAAGCGCAGTAGCAAGACGGTCCGCGACCTGCCGGTTGGCAGTGCGATGGACGCGGCTGGTGACGGTGTGAACGGCGGCGGTGCGACTGGCGGCCGTCCCGCGCTGGCTGCAGGAGCGCAGGAGGATGGTGGTGAATCCACCGAGGACCTGCTGCGGCGTTACCGGCGTCGGCAGACCCAGGCGCTGCGCGATCGGCTGATCGAGCGCCATCGCGGGCTCGTCGAGACCATGTCACGCACGCTGGCTTCGCGCCTGCCGCCGACGGTCGATGCGCAGGACCTCGAGCATGCCGGCATGTGGGGTCTGATGCAGGCCATCGCGACCTACGAGCCCGAGCGCTGCGATCGGTTCACGGCGTTCATGCGGATTCGCGTGCGCGGCGCGATGCTCGACGAGCTGCGGCAGATGGACTACCTGCCCCGGCTGATTCGCCGGCGACTGCGGCAGCACAATGAAGCGGTCGCGCGGCTACGGATGCAGCTCGAGCGCGAACCGACCAACGATGAGCTGGCGGCCGATCTCGGCATTTCCCCGGCAGCGCTCGTGCGCTGGCAGGACCACCAGCGCGTGCGGGCCAAGTCGCTCGCGGACGAAGGCACCGACTACGTTGACCAGCTCGTGGACGAGGGCAACGAGTCGCCGATCGAGCCGATCGCGCGGCGCGAACTGCTCGAGGCCGTGCGCGCGGCGCTGGAGCCGATCGAGTGGAAGGTTCTGCGGCTGATGTACCTCGAGGGCCTGACCGGCCGTCAGGTCGCCTCCCGGTTGCGGCTGTCGGCATCGAGAATCTGTCAGATCCACAGCCGCGTGATCGACCGACTCAAGACGCAGCTCGCGACGCTCGTTGCGAGCTGAGCGGTTCCTCGCATGACGACACCCTGCCCGGAGTCGGGTTCCACGGCGTTCCATCGTGGGCATCCCGGAGCGGTCGGGGCTGGCGAGGTCTGGTGTGAAGGAGTGCGGCTCACGGAACTCGTCGATCGCTTCGGCACGCCGCTCTACGTCTACAGCGGTGCGGCGATCGACGATCGCGCTGCGCGTCTGCGTGCCGCGTTCGGGGAAGACGCGGTCATCTGCTACGCGGTCAAGGCCAACAGCAACCTGAGTCTGCTGCGGCGGCTCGCCGCGCAGGGACTCGGCTTCGACCTCGTCAGCGGAGGTGAGATCGAGCGGCTCGCGGCGGCGAACCTGTCGGCCGCACAGGGCGTGTTCGCGGGCGTCGGCAAGGAGCCGTGGGAGATCGAGGCGGCCGTTGCGGCGGGCATCCTGTTCTTCAACGTCGAGTCCGAACACGAACTGCCTCTGCTCGCGGCGGCCGCGCGCGCGACGGGGCGAACGATACCCGTTGCGCTGCGCCTCAACCCGAACGTCGCGGCCGGCACGCACGCCTACATCACGACGGGCAAGAGCGAAAACAAGTTCGGCATCGCGCTCGCACGCGCGGCTGAGGTGGTGCGCGCGATCGTCGACGAGCCCGGGCTCGAGTTGCGCGGCTATCATGTGCACCTCGGCAGCCAGCTGCGCAGCGTGCAGCCCTATGTCGACGCGCTCGATCGCGTCGCGGCGTTCGCGGACGCCGATCCACGGCATCGCGACGGGGTGACGCACTACGACCTCGGCGGCGGGTTCGGCATCAGCTACGGCGAGGGGCTGGAGCTCGATGTCGCCGCGGTCGCCGAGCAGCTGCTGCCGCGCCTCGAGGATCGCGGCTGGACGCCGGTGCTCGAGCCCGGGCGTTACCTGGTCGGGGACGCGGGCGTGCTCGTGACCCGAGTGCTCGGTGGCAAGCAGCAGGGCGGCACCGAGTTCGTGCTCGTCGATGCGGCGATGAACGACCTGTTGCGGCCGGCGCTCTACCAGGCCGACCACCCGATTGCGCCCGTCGCACCGGCCAGAGCGGGCCCGTCACGGCGCGTCGACGTGGTCGGGCCGGTTTGCGAGACGGGCGACTTTCTCGCCCGAGGTCGTGAGCTGCCGCCGCTCGCCGCCGGGGACCTCCTGGCGGTGTTCGGCGCGGGGGCGTACGGTGCGTCGATGGCGTCGAACTACAACAGCCGCCGGCGACCGGCCGAAGTGCTCGTAGACGGTGGCACAGCCCGGCTGATCCGTCGCCGGGAATCGTTCACGCAATTGTTCCAGAACGAGGTCGATCTCGATGAAGACTGATCCCACCGCGATGAGTTCTGACCCCACGGTGATTGGGCGTTCGCGGTTGCACCCGCGCGCGCTGGCATCGCGCGCGCTGCTGATCGTGTTGTTCTGTCTGCCGATGGCGGGCTGCAACCTGCTGATCGACGAGTTCACGTGGCTCGATCGTGTGCCACCCGCAGCGGAAGACTCGCCGGCCGCCGCGAGCGAGCAGTAGATCCCATGGTGCGCGGTCGACTGCGCGAGGTCATGCTCGCCGCCGTCGGTGCGGGCGATCTCGAGGGCGATGACGTTTGCCGCGGTTCGTCGTCGCATCCGGTCTGCGGCGACCACGTCGAGATCAGTCTGCGCATGCAGGGCGACGACGTGATCGACCTGCGTTGGCGTGCGGCCGGTTGTCCGGCCACGATGGCGGTCACGGCGCTCGCGGCCGGCGCGCTGCCGGGTCACGCGATCGACGAGTGCCCGGCCATCCTCGCCAAGGCGATCGCAGACCACGACGGGCTCGCCCGGCACGAACGCCACGCCGAGGCGTTGGTGCTCCGCGCCCTGACCGCAGCCCACGAGAACCGATGATCCGGTTCGAGATCGCCATTGGCTCCGGCTGGCGGGTGCACGACTGATGGCGCGGTGGTCCGACTTCCTGGCGCGGTTGCGCGGCGCGCCGGACGATGCCGATCGGCAACGCTGGCTCGCGATCGTCGCCCTCAACCGGCAGCTCGCCGAGGCCGACGGTCGCCGCCAGGTCCTGACCGTGCTCGTCGACGAGGCGGTCCGGCTGTTCGGCGCCGAGCGCGGCTTCCTCGTGACGGTGCGCGCGGCCGAGCCCGGATTCGCCGTCGAGGTGGCCCGAAACCTCGACCGCGAGGCCGTTGCCAACCCGGAACGCAAACTGTCGCGAACCGTGCTGATGCGCGGCCTGGAGGGTGAAGGGGTCTACAGCGAAGACGCCCAGGAGGGCGAGCTCAGCGCCGCGCAGAGCGTCGCGGATTTGCGATTGCGCTCGGTGCTCTGCATGCCGCTCAGGGTCGGCGAACGCGTTCTGGGCTGCCTCTATCTGGACCATCGCTTCCAGGCCGGGGTCTTCGGCGACGGCGATCTACCCTGGCTGATGGCGTTCGCGGATCAGGGCGCGATCGTCGTGCACCTGCACGATCTGCTCGTCGAGAACCGCGAGCAGGCCAAGGCGCTGGAGCAACGAAACCGCGGTTTGCAGGCGACGGTCGAGGCGCAGGCCGAAGCGCTCGCGCGGCCGGCGGCGCAGCTGTCGCGCGACGAGTTGCGGTATGCCTTCCCGCGGCTCGTGGGCAGCTCACCGGCGCTGATGCGCGTACTGCAGGTGCTCGATCGCGTCGTCGATACGGAGTTGCCGGTCCTGCTCACCGGGGAGAGTGGCACGGGCAAGGAGCTCGCTGCGCGGGCGCTGCACGATCATGGCCCGCGCCGGCGCGGCGAGTTCGTGGCAGTCAACGTTGCCGCGATCAGTCGCGAGGTGCTCGAAAGCGAACTGTTCGGTCACGAGAAGGGCGCGTTCACGGGTGCGGACCGGGCGCGCATCGGCGTGCTGCGCCAGGCCAACGGCGGGACTCTGTTCCTCGACGAGGTGACCGAGATGCCGCTCGATCTACAGGTCAAGTTGCTCCGCGTCCTCGAGCAGCGGCGCGTGCGACCGGTGGGCGGTGACCGCGAGTTCGAACTCGACGTCCGCGTCGTTGCGGCAACCAACCGTGATCCGGCGACCGTGGTGGCGGCCGGCGAGTTTCGCGAGGACCTCTACTTCCGGCTCGCAGTCGTGACCGTGCAACTGCCACCGCTGCGCGAGCGGATTGACGACATTCCCGATCTCGCCGAGCGCATGCTCGCGGACTACGCCGCGGAACGCGGCGAGGCCCCACGGCAGTTGACCCCGGTGTTGGTCGCGGCGCTGCGGGCACGGGCCTGGCCCGGCAACGTGCGGCAGCTGCGCAACGAACTGCAGCGGCTCGTGGCTCTCGCTGAGGGTGAGGTGCTCGCGGTCGAGGCGCTGACCCCGGAGTCGTCGGTCACCGGGGTTGGGGAGACCGCGGCGGCGGGTGTTGCAGGTGGCCCGGATGCGGCGCCGGGAACGTTCGAGCTGGCTGCGCTCGAGCGCTGGGCCATCGAGCGCGCCATGAAGGCGGCCGCCGGCAACAAGGCCGAGGCCGCGCGGCTGCTCGGCATCGGCCGCCGCACGCTCTACGACAAGCTCGGACGTGGTGGCGAGGGCGCCTGAGTGTGCAGAAACTGCACACAGTGCGGATGCCGCACGACTGATCGGTTGAGTGGGAAGATCATAAATGATGGAAGGGGAAGAGATTATGATTCATTCGAGTTTGGCATCGCGATTGCATCCAGGAGCGGCAATGTCCGGTCTTCCCGCCACCCGCCGCCTGGCTTCGAGCCTGTTGGCCCCGAGCCTCCTGGTGCTCGGCATCGGGGGTTTGTCGGGTGCCGCGTTGCCTGCGCAGGGCGCCGAGCGAGGGCCGTCATCCACGCCGCGGATCGTCGATGGCATCGAATCCCCGCTGCTGTACCTGGCGATCGGCGCAGATCGGAAGGTGGACGGCAAGAAGGCGGATGCGAAGGCGGGCGCGGCTCGCCGCAGCGCCAGCCGGCAGGCCGTCCAGAAACTGCTCGCGAATCCGGCGCTGCACACGCTGCTTGGTGCCGGCACCGCTCGCGGTAGTTCCGCGGGTCAGTCGCTCGCGATCGTGCGCGGGGTGCTCGGCAAGTGCGTCGGTGAAATCGAGATCGCATTGACCGGTGTGGTGCCGGGGTATGGCCAGCCGCTGCTCGTGTTGCGGGCCGAACTCCAGGAGGCCCAGGCGAAGACGCTGCAGCAGGCGCTGCAGCCATCGCAGACGGGCGGTCGGCAACTCGCCGCGAACCATCGCGTCCTCCGTGGCCAGCAGACCTACGCGATGCTCGGCGCCGACGGCGAACTGGCCCGCGGACCCGGCCGGCAGGTCGAACTCGCGATCGTCGGTTCGGACCTCGTCGTGACCAACGATGGCACGGCGATGGAGGAACTGCTCGCGCCGCCGCGCACCGCGGCGAGCCGCCGCGTGCTCTCGTCCAATGAACGCTTCCTCGACCTCGAGCGTCGCATCGCGGCGCCAGCGGGGTCGCTCGTAATCTACGGTGACTGGGCCCGCCTGAGTCAGCGCCTGCGTGGCAGCACGAACGGGTTGCCGGCGCAGCTGCTGCACGCTTCGGGCCTCGGCGCGGCGCGTTCGGTGATGGCCGCGTTGAGCTGCGAGCCGACCCGTGGTGGCGAGGACGGCGAGTTCACGATCACGATGCTGCTCGATTTCGAAGCGGACGATGGGGTTCTGACGCCCGCCGACCGCAACCAGCCGACGTTCTCGCACTCGCCGTCGATCGACGGTTGGTTCGAGGCGGCGCTGTCGGTCCCGGCGCGCCGGCTCGTGCGCGATCTGCCGGGTGGTGGCCTTGGCGGCCTCGTGATGGCGGTCGATCTGCCGGGGATCGCTTCGAAGACCTATCACGGCGCCCACCTGCTGCGGGATCTGCGGGCTTCGTTCGAGGACTTCGGCCTCGATTTCGACCGCAACGTGCTGTCGCGCCTGGGGGCGCGCGGCACCGTGCAACTGCTCTTCCGGCAGACCGAGGCGGGCGCCACCGCAGCGCCGACCGCGGTCGAATCGATCTACTCGGTGCGGGCGCGCAGTCGCACGGCGGCTGGTGATCTGTTCACGGATTTGCGCCGCGCGGCCGAGCAGCACGGCATCGGCCGGGTCGTCTCGGGCCGTGATCGTGGTGACAAGAACAAACCCGAGGTTCTCGAGCTTCGTGCGCACCCTGACGACGTAGCGACCTGCGTTGCGATTCAGGGCGACACGGTGCTCGTGGCGTTCGACGTCGCAACGATCGACGACTTCCTCGCCGAGACTCGGCGCGCCGCGCGTCAGCGCGGCAAGCGGAACTCGGCGGTGGCTGCCGTCGTAGAACGGATCGGTGCGAAAGACGTGACCGGCCTGTTCGACCTCGACCTCGAGCCGTGGTTCGACCATCTGGTCGCGCTGCTCGGTGACCGCAACTCGGAAGCCGGCGGCTCGAAACTCGACATGTCACACGTTCCGTGTCGGCATGTCGGCTATCTCGATCTGCAACCCAGGGACGGCGGAACCGTTGTCCGGATCTGTGTGTTGTCGTCGCGGTAGCACGTTCTAAGCAACAGCAGCTCTTTACGAACTCAAAGCATTCGGTGATCACGTCGCACGTCAAACTGCGGCGCGTTAGCCGCGGATGCATGGTTGGTGTTCTGACCGACGCCGCCCACGATCTGGGGCAGGCAGGGTGGTGTCAGTTGTTCTCCGCGTGTGTTGCGCGGGCCATGCATCCGATCCTTCTTCGGTGCATGACCTGAATGGTCGCGATTGCCGTTCCGACACGATTTGGGGCAGGCAGGAGCGGTAGTTGCGGTTCTCGCGCTTGTTGCGCGGGACAGGTCATGCACCGCATCTTCCATGAGACCGGGGGTCTCGTCACGAGGACAGGCGTGGCGGGGCCTCCGGCTTCTTTTTTGTCCGCGCGGTTTTCGAGAGCACCGGTGCTCGAAGCACGGTGGCGATGCCGGACAATCGGCGCATGTTCCTTGCGATCGATCAAGGCACCACCAGCAGTCGAGCGATCGTGTTCGACGCCGACGGTTCGGTGCAGGCCATCGGCCAGTGCGAGTTCGAGCAGCACTTCCCCGCACCTGGGCACGTGGAGCACGACCCCGAGGAGATCGTGCAGAGCCAGCAGCGGGCGATCGCCGATGCGCTGCGTGCGGCCGGCGACCCGCAGATCGTTGCGGCGGGAATCACCAACCAGCGCGAGACGGTGGTCGTGTTCGAGCGCGCGACGGGGCGGCCGATCCATCGCGCGATTGTCTGGCAGGACCGCCGGACAGCTCCGGATCTCGCACGAATGGCCGATCACGCCGAGCTCGTTCGCGCGCGTACCGGGCTGTCGCTCGACCCCTACTTCAGCGCGAAGAAGATCGCGTGGATCCTCGACGAAGTGCCCGGCGCTCGGGCGCGCGCCGAACGCGGTGAACTGCTCGCCGGCACGATCGACACCTGGTTGCTCTGGCACCTGACGAATGGCGACACGTTCGCGACCGATCCATCCAACGCGTCGCGTACCTGCCTGTTCGATCTCGCGACCGGTGACTGGAGCGACGAGCTCTGCGAGCTGTTCGATGTGCCACGAGCGATGCTGCCAGCGATCCTGCCGACGGCGGGCGACTTCGGCACGGCGACCGCGGGTTGGCCGCTCCGCGCGGCGGTCGGGGATCAGCAGAGTGCGCTCTTTGGCCACGGTTGCGTCGGGCTCGGCGATACGAAGTGCACCTACGGCACGGGGGCGTTCGTGCTCACCAACGCGGGCGACACCGTGCCGGACCCCGTGCCCGGAGTGCTTGCGACCGTTGCGTGGCAACTCGGCGACGTGACGACGTTTGCGCGCGAAGGCAGCGTGCTCGTCTGCGGCGCGGCGATCCAGTGGCTGCGGGACGGGCTCGGCGTCATCGCGGACGCGACCGCGACCGAGCAGCTCGCGCGCTCGGTGGCGGACAGTGGCGGCATCGTGTTCGTGCCGGCGTTCGCCGGGCTCGGTACGCCGCACTGGGATCCGACGGCGCGCGGTGCGATCCTCGGCCTGACCCGCGGCACGACGGACGCGCATCTCGTGCGCGCGGCGCTCGAGGCGCTCGCGCTACAGATCGACGATGTGCTCGGCGCGATGGGAGGCACGCGTTCGGCGCTCCGAGTCGATGGCGGCGCGGCGGGCAACGGTCTGCTGCTCGAGATCCAGGCGGCCTTGCTCGGCGTCCCGGTGCTGCGGCCCGCGTGGCTCGAGGCGACGGCTTTCGGGGCGTTCCGCATGGCGCTGCTCGGCGCCGGCGTGCATGCGGATCCGTCGACGCTGCCCGCACTACCCGGCGAGTCCGTCGAGGTGGCGCCGCCCGAGGGACTCGACGTCGAAGAACTGCGTGCGCGCTGGCGCAAGGCCCTGCCGCGAGCGCAGAACTGGGCGTGATCTTTCTTCGCCGTCCGCTGCGGCCTACAACCGGAACTCATGGCACTGCCCCGCGAAGACGACGGCGATCCGGCCTCGACCCTCGATTCCGACGAACGGCCCGCTGACGAGGGTTCGGAGGCCGGGGTCGGTGACGGCGAGGCCGACGCGGGAGGCGGGAATTCGGGCGGTGAGGACCCCGAGCCCGAAGCTCCCGAACCCGAAGCTTCCGATTCGGCAGCTTCCGATCTAGAGGCTCCTGACCTGGAAGATTCCGATCTCGAGAGTCTGGGCGACGTCGCGCACGATGGGCCGCGGCTCGTAGTCGACGACGAATCGCAGACCGGTTCGGTGGTCGTGCAGGACGCGATCCCGGATCGGATGTTCGTGTTCCCGCTGCGGGCCGCGGTGCCGTTCCCGAGCCTGATGATGCCGCTGCTGCTCGACAGCGAGCAGGCGCGTGACATCGTGGCCAAGGCGGAGGCCCACAACGGTTACCTCTTCCTCGTGCTCCAGCGGGACTCGGAGCAGGATCCGAAGGGGCCCGAGGACCTCTACGAGGTCGGCGTCGTCACGAAGATCCTCAAGACGCTCAAGCTGCCCGACGGTGGCCAGTCGGCAATGACGCAGGGTGTGCGCCGGGCGCGACTCGTGAAGATCGTTCGCAAGCGGCCGAGCCTCGTCGCGCGCGTCAAGGAGGTGGTCGAGATTCCCGCGCAGGGTGCGCGCTCCGAGTCGCTCGTGCGGTTGCTGCAGAAGCAGATGCAGCAGCTCGCCGAGATGCAGGACCACGTCGACCCTGGGTTCACGACCGCGTTGCTCAACGTCGAGAACCCGTCGCAGCTCGCGGACTTCACGGGCGGGATCGTGCGCAAGGTCGAGGATCGCCAGCGGTTGCTTGCCGAGCCGGACGTCGAGAAGCGTCTCGAGCTCGCGCTGCAACTCGCCACGGCCGAGTCGGAGCTCGCGGAGCTCGACAAGAAGATTCACGGCGAGATCCAGCGCAAGACCGAGAAGGCCCAGAAGGACTACTTCCTGCGCGAGCAGATGAAGTTGATCCGCAAGGAACTCGGTGAAGAGCAGGACCCGCGCCAGCTCGAGCTCGAACGGCTCGAGCAGGCGATCGCAAAGGCCGCGATGCCGGAGGCCGCGCTCGCGCGCGCCCAGGAAGAGCTGACGCGCCTGCAGACGACGCCGGTCGAATCGGCCGAGTACGGGGTGATCCGCAACTACCTCGACTGGCTCACCTCGGTGCCGTGGTCGCACTCGACGACGGATACCCACGACCTGCAGCGTGCCGAGCGCGTGTTGCACGACGATCATTACGGCCTCGAGGAGGTCAAACAGCGCATCCTCGAGTTCCTCGCCGTGCGCAAGCTGCGTCCGGGGCACCAGGGATCGATTCTGTGTTTCTCGGGGCCGCCCGGCGTCGGCAAGACGAGCCTCGGTCGCAGTATCGCGCGCGCGATGGGCCGTGACTTCTGGCGTTTCTCGCTCGGCGGGCTGCGCGACGAGAGTGAGATCAAGGGACATCGCCGGACCTACATCGGCGCGATGCCCGGTCGGATTCTGCAGGGGCTGAAGTCGTGCGGCAGCAACAACCCCGTGCTGTTGCTCGACGAGATCGACAAGCTCGGCAGCGACTTCCGTGGCGATCCGAGTTCAGCGCTGCTCGAGGTGCTGGATCCGGAGCAGAACCACGCATTCCTGGATCACTACCTCGACGTGCCGTTCGATCTGTCGAAGGTGATGTTCCTCGCGACGGCGAACGTGCTCTCGCAGATTCCGGAGCCGTTGCGTGATCGCATGGAGATCCTCGAGATCCCGGGCTACCTGCTCGAAGAGAAGGTCGAAATCGCGCGGCGTCATCTGCTGCCGAAGCAGCTCGAGCGCCACGGCCTGCTGGGCAAGCACCTGTCGATCGGGCAGCCCGTGTGGCGCCGGATCGTGAGTTCCCACACGCGCGAAGCCGGCGTGCGCGGGCTCGACAAGGTCGTGCAGCGGCTGTGCCGCAAGACGGCGCTCGCCGTCGCGAAGAAGAAGAAGGGGCCTGGGCGTCTCAGTCTCGCCGAGATGGAGCAGATGCTCGGGCAGGCGCGGTTCAAGCCCGAGGAGCGGCGAACTCGGGCAATTGCCGGTGTCGCCCAGGGCCTGGCGTGGACGCCGTTTGGCGGGGACGTGCTCTACATCGAAGCCGTGGGGAACGGTTCTTCGTCCGGCAGCGGCGGCGGCCGCCTGCAGTTGACGGGGAGTCTCGGCGATGTGATGAGCGAGTCCGCGCGACTCGCGATGAGCTACCTCAAGAGCCGGGCGGATTCGTTCGCGCTGGACCTCGAGCGCGTGGCCGCGACGGACCTGCACCTGCACTTCCCCGCGGGTGCGATCAAGAAGGATGGCCCGTCGGCGGGCATCGCGATCGCGTGCGCGTTCCTGAGCTACCTCACCGACCGGCCGGTGCCGAACGACCTCGCGATGACCGGGGAGCTGACTGTCGTCGGCGAAGTGCTGCCGATCGGCGGCGTGCGAGAGAAGCTGCTCGCCGCGAAGAACTTCGGTTTGAAGCGCGTACTCTTGCCCAAGGGCAACGAGCCGGACGTGCTCGAGCTCAAGAAGGAGCTCGTGAAGGGGCTGAAGATCCACTTCGTCGAGAACTTCGATGAGGTCTACGGGATCGTGTTCGGGTCCGGGCGGCGTGCGGCGCCGAAGCGCAAGCCGACGGCGAGGAAGAGGACGGCGGGCAAGAAGTCTGCCCGCAAGAAGACCGCCAGCAAGAAGACCGCCCGCAAGAAGACCGCCAGCAAGAAGACCGCGAGCAAGAAGCCCGTTGCCCGCCGGAAGGCGGGCGCCGTGAAGAAGCGATCGGCCAAGAAGGGCCGCGCGCGGCGCTGAGCCGGAGCTACGCGCGGATCGATTTCCCCGCCCGCCGTTCGAACGTGCGCTTGGCCTGACTCATCGCCCAGCTGCAGATCGGGCACGCTTCGGGATCGTGGCGCAGCGCCGGGCAGTGCGAGCGGCCGAAGTAGATGATCTGCAGGTGTAGGTCGTTCCAGCGCTCGGCGGGAAACGTGCGTTTGAGATCGCGTTCGGTCTGGGTCACGTTCTTGCCGGAACTCAGGCCCCAGCGCCACGCGAGCCGGTGGATGTGGGTGTCGACGGGAAACGCCGGCACGCCGAACGCCTGCGCCATGACGACGCTCGCAGTCTTGTGACCGACGCCAGGCAGTGACTCGAGCGCATCGATGTCCCGCGGCACCTCGCTACCGAACTCGGCGAGCAGTTGTTTGGCGAGGCCGGACACGGCCTTGGCCTTTTGCGGCGCGAGGCCGCAGGTCTTGATCTTGTCCTGGATCGTCGCGACGGGCAGTTCCGCCATCGCGGCTGGGTCGGGGCCGATCTCGAACAGGCCGGGCGTGACCATGTTGACCCGTTCGTCGGTGCACTGCGCGGATAGCACGACGGCGACGAGCAGCGTGAACGGGTCGTCATGGTCCAGCGGCACGGGTGGTTCCGGGAACTCGAGATCCAGAATCGCCTGGATCCGTTCGGCTTTCTCCTGCCGCTTCATCGAGGGCGCAGGCTACCGGGCGGCCGCGTCGTTGGCGAGATCCGGCAATTGGCCGCTTTGGCGCGGTTCTGGCCGCGGGTACCCTGCCGGCCAGATGGCAGAGAGCGAGCAGCAGCCCCCGGCGGACGGATCGTTCGCGCAGTGGTTCGAACGCGTGTGGTCCTACCGCGAGGAGCGGGTCTACCAGTCGATCTTCAAGGACCTCGGCGAAGGGATCTACACCGCGCCGGAGTCGACCTTCCAGCGGTTCGGCAAGCAGCCGCATCCGGGTTGGCTCAATCACGGCGTGTTCGGCTGTCCGCCCGGGGACCATCGTAAGACCTGGCTCTACGTCACGTCGGGGCTCAGCAATCCGTGGAACCTGAACGCGCCGGGGCAGGATCCGACGGGATTCTCGGGTGTCGGGTTCGAACTCGCGATCGAAACGCCGGCGCCGGCGAGCTGGGCGGTGTCGCTGCTGCACAACCTGATGGCCTACGAACTGCTCGTCGCGGTCGGCAGCTACGAGGGCGCGGAGCTGCTCGAGTACGGCAACCGCGTGCCACTCGAGGCGTCGGTCACGCCCGAGTTCGAGTCCAAGATTCGGTGGCTGCTCGTGACGCAGCCGAAGCACTACGAAGCGGCGTTCTCACTCGCCTCGGGTCGGGTCGACATCTACCACCTCGTCGGCGCGACCGATGCCGAGGTGCAGTTCGCGCGCCAGAGTGATCAGGATCAGCTCATCGGCAAGCTCGAACAGCGGGGGTGCTGTCCGATGACCGATCCGGCGCGGGAGAGCGTGTTGTGACCTCCCGGTCGTATCAGGGGTCGCGGCCGATCGGCGCGCGCCGAGTCGAGCCGGTCGAAACCCCGTGCATCAACGTCTGTGTCGTCGATGAGCACGGCTACTGCTCCGGCTGTCGTCGCTCGCTCGACGAGATCGCCCGTTGGGGGACCATGACGGACGCCGAGCGCAAGACCGTATTGGAGTTCCTGCCCGGTCGCGTCCCCGGCAACGGCGCCGAACCGTCGCGCGGCTGACTCGCGCCGGCGGTGAGGCGTTAGACTGACGTCATGATCGCTCGTCTCGCGTTCGTCGTCGCTGCCATGTTTGTCGCCGCCGGGTCGGCCGTTGCGCAACTGCGCGCCCCGATTGCCGAGAAGGTGCCGCCGCGCCATCTCGTCGTCGTTCGCACGACCGGCCCTGCCGAGATGCAGCGGCTGCTGGCGCTCGATCTCGACCTCGCAGCATGCCGCGTTCCGCTGCCGGCACAGCGCCGCGTGGAAGTGATCGTCGACGACGTCGAGTTGTCCACGCTGCAGGCCAACGGCTTCCGTGTGCAGATGCTCCAGCGCGACCTCGCCGCGTGGTACGAAGCCCGCGCGCGTGCCGCGATGCCTGCCGGCGGCTATCCCGACAACCCGAACCCGCCCCTCGGGCAGGGGGCGATGGGTGGCCACTGGACGTTTGCTCAGATGGAGTCGATCCTCGATCAGCTGCACCAGCAGAACCCGGCGATCTGTGCGGCCAAGGTTTCGATCGGCACTTCGATCGAGAACCGCCCGCTCTGGATGGTCAAGATCAGCGACAACGTCACCGTCGACGAGAACGAACCCGAGGTGTTGTTCGATGCGCTGCACCATGCGCGTGAGCCGCTGTCGATGGAGACCACGGTCGTGTTCATGGAGTGGCTCGTGCAGAACTACGGCACGGACCCCGATGCGACGCTGATCGTCGATGAGCGCGAGCTGTTCTTCATCCCGTGCGTCAACCCGGACGGCTACGTCTACAACGAGACGACGAATCCCAATGGCGGCGGACTCTGGCGCAAGAATCGGCGGCTCAACCCCGACAACACGTACGGGGTCGATCTCAATCGCAACTATGCGACGCAGTGGCTCGCACCCAACGGCGGCAGCTCGCCGACGCCCAGCAGTCAGACGTATCGCGGCACGGCGCCGTTCAGCGAGCCCGAGACTACGGCGGTCGAGAACTTCAGTGCGAGCCGCAACTTCGTCAGCGTCTTCAGCACGCACACCTACGCCGACATCCTGCTGCGCCCCTGGTGCTGGGAAGTCAACGATCCCGCGAACGTGAGCGACTACCTGACGCTCGGTGACTACTACACGGTCGAGAACGGCATGGCACACGGTCGTTGGTCGACGCTACTCTACATCTCGGGTGGCACGTCGGTGGATCATCACCACACGGCACGTGGCTCCTACAGCTGGACCGCGGAACTCGGGCGCAGCAGCGAGGGTGGGTTCTGGCCGTTCGGACAGAACATCCTCAACGTCGCGGAGCGCTACCAGGTGATGTTCCGCAAGGTCGCGTTGTCGGCGGGGGCGACCTTCTCGGTCGCGGATATTGCCGTGAGCGAAGGTCCTGGCAGCAACGGCAACGGTTTCGTCGAGCGCGGCGAGATCGGTGAGCTGGTTGTCACGATCGACAACCCGGGGCTGCAGCCGGCAGCCGCGACGGTGGCCGTGCGGGCGCTGACCGTCGGGGTCTCGATCGGCGTGGGGGCCGCGACACTCGGCAACGTGGCGGCGCTCGGTAGCGCGGACAACCTCACGATGCCGCTGACGTTCTCGACGCCGGCGAACTTCGGCCCGGCGGTCGCGGATCTCCGCGTGTTGGTGACGGGTGACGGCCGGACCACGACGCACGACGTGCAGGTCGAGCTGCAGCCGCGTTTGCCGGTGATCCTCGATGATTTCGAACTGGACCGCGGGTTCGTGCGTGCGAGTGTCGGCACGGCGACGACCGGGCTCTGGGAGCGTGCGGCGCCGAGCGCGACTGCCAGCGGCGGCAATACGATCCAGCCCGGCAGCCAGACGACGCCCGGTGGTTCGCGCTGCTGGGTCACGGACGGCCGGGCCGGAACGAGCGCCGGGACGTGGGACGTCGATACCGGCTATACGGACCTGCTGTCGCCGATCATGGACCTGACCCATCTCACGGCCGCGAGCCTGACGTTGCAGTTGTGGTTTACGGAGAGCAGCTCGAACGACCCGATGTCGATCGCCGTCAGCCGTGACGGTGGCGCAACGTTCACCCAGCTGTATTCGCGCACGCAGTCGACCAACGCGTGGGTGGAGGTCAAACTCGATCTCGGGACGCTGACGGCGCAGATGCAGGTGCGAGTGCGGGCGCAAGATGTCGCGCCATCGCTCGTCGAATGCCTGGTCGATGACCTCGAGATCAGCGGCTACGCGATGCCCGGCGCGATGACCACGCTCGGTTCCGGCGCGCCCGCGACGAACGTCCAGGTCGCGATGCATGGTCAATCCGGAGACCTGCTGTTCCCGCTCGTCGCCTTCCGCACCGGCGGTCCGACGACGTTCCCAGGGGTTGCCGGCGCGTTGCTGCTCGAGAGCGCGACCGTGCTGGCATTGCCCTTCGTCGTGGCCGATATCACGGGCCGCGGTGCGACGGACGTTCTGCTGCCGCCCGGCGGGTTCAGCGGGGTGTCGCTTCACTGGCAGACGGCCGTGCTCGGCACGACGGCTGCGTTCGGTGGCAACACGACCGTCACGGTACTGCAGTAGCTCGTGACGCTCTCGGATTGGGCAGCGGGCATTCGGTGCGTCGCGGCGGCGGTCGCCGTCGCTGGCGCGGTTGCCGCTGCGCTGCCCGCGCAGTCCGAGGAGGCGGCGTCCGACCCGCGCAACTGGGGCTACGAGCGTGCGCAGAAGTCGGTCCCCGTCGTTCCGGGGGACAAGGCGAGCTGGTGCCGTGACGACATCGACCGATTCGTCGTCACCGGGTTGCACGCGGCCGGCCTGTCGCCGTCACCGGTCGCGGATCCCGCGGTACTGCTGCGGCGACTCCATCTCGTGCTCACCGGTTTGCCCCCTGGTCCGGAAGCCGTACGCGAGTTCTTGGCTGATCCGAGCGATGCAACCTACGACCGCATCGTCGACGAACTGCTCCGCAGCCGCGCTGCCGCCGAGCATCTCGCCAGTGACTGGCTCGATCTCGCGCGGTTCGCCGACACGTATGGCTACCAGGCCGACTTCGAGTGTCGCACGTGGCCGTGGCGTGACTGGCTGATCCGCTCATTGCACGAGAACAAGCCGTGGGATCGGTTCGTGCGGGAAATCGTGGCGGGGGATCTGCTGCCCGATGCGACGATCGAATCGCGCACTGCGACGGCGTTCTGGCGGCTGCATCGCCAGACCAACGAAGGCGGCTCGATCGAGGAGGAGTGGCGGCACGAGTACATCGCGGACCGTGTCGATACGTTCGGCGCGACGTTCCTCGGTCTCACGGTCGGCTGCGCGCGCTGCCACGACCACAAGTCGGACCCGATCTCGCAGCGCGACTACTACGCGCTCGGCAGCTTCTTCGCGATCGACGAGTCGGGGCTGGCGCCGTACTCCACGGGCGGGGTGCCGCAGCCTGCGATCCGATTGATGTCGACGGAGCAGCGCGCCGAGGCTGCAGAGTTGCGAGCGGCGGTGGCGACGGCCCAGCGCGCGTTCGATGCGGCACTTCCTGACGCTGCGCAGCGCGCAATCGAGCCGGTGGCCGAACGCTTGCCCGAGCTGCGCTGCGATGGCGACCGGCGAACGCGAGTCAAAGACGTGCCTGGCTTCACGCGCGCCGATCCGTTCCGGCTGGAGCTCGAACTCTGGAATCCGACCGAGTCGGAACGCGCGGTCGTGCTGCACACCAGCCGCTACACGCTCGACGCGGACACGCAGGGCTACCAGATCCTGACTCGCGACGGCCGGCTGTGCTGGGAGATCGTCCATCATTGGCCGGGTTCCGCGATCGCGGTGCGCACGAAGGCGCCGCTGCCGACGGGGCGTTGGGTGCGCATCGTCGCGAGCTACGACGGCAGTTCGCGCGCAGCCGGGCTCGGGCTCACGCTCGATGGCGCCGAGGTCGCGATCGAGGTCGTGCGCGATCACCTGCAGGGGCCCGCGACGGTGCGCACGTTCGAGCTCGGCGGGCGCGACCGTGATCGCGGGTTTGCCGGTGGGCGCATCCGCAACGTGCGGGTGTTCGACGATTGTGTGACCGCCGCGAGCCAGAAGCTGCGCGACGCGCGGCGGGCGCTGCACGCGTTCGTCGAACGGATCCCGGAGCTCATGGTGATGGCGCCGCATCGGCATTCCCCGGCGCGGTACCTGCTGCGCCGGGGTGCCTACGATGATCCCGATCCAGCGCAGCCGGTCCCGGCCGATGTGCCCGCGAGCGTGCTGTCGTTCGGCGAGCGTTCGCGCGATCGGCTCGGGCTCGCGGATTGGCTGCTCGCCCCCGAGAACCCGCTCACCGCACGCGTGGCCGTGAACCGCCTCTGGCGGCTGGCGTTCGGGCGCGGGCTGGTTGCGGCGGCGGACAACTTCGGCACGCTGGGCGGCAGGCCACGTCAGCTGGCTCTACTCGACGCGCTCGCGGTCGACTTCCAGAACACGCCGGACATGCGCGCGATGCTGCGTCGGATCGTGCAGTCATCGACGTTCCGCCAGGCGTCGACGTGTTCGCCTGAGCTGCGCGAGCGTGACCCGGACAACGAACTGCTCGCGCGCGGGCCGTCGTTCCGGCTGACGGCCGAGGTGCTGCGTGACTCGGCGCTCGCGGCTTCCGGTCTGCTGAGCGATCGCAGCTTCGGCCCGAGCAGCAAGCCGTGGCAGCCACCTGGAATCTGGCGCGATGCCGGCGTGGGGTGGGGTGGTGCCGACTACAAGCCGGACCAGGGTGCCGATGCGCATCGTCGCAGCCTCTACACCTATCGCAAGCGTACGGCACCGCCACCCGACATGAACGTGCTCGATGCCCCGAGTCGCGAGGTCTGCATCGCCGCGCGCCAGAGCACGGCGACGCCGCTGCAGGCGCTCGTGTTCTTCAACGATCCCGTATTCACGGAATGCGCGGCGGCGGCGGCCGAATCCGTGGTCGGTGCGATGCCGGGGAGTGATGGCTCGGTGCGGCTGCGAGAACTCTTCCTGCGACTCGCCGGCCGCCTGCCGCAACCTGCCGAGTTACGCGCGCTCATGCCGTTGCTGCAGGCCGGCAGTGACGACTGCCACGCACTGACGCTCGCGGCTTCGACCCTCATGGCCAGTGACGTGATGGTGATGCTGCGATGAACCCGTTCTTGGACTCGACGCGTCGTGCGTTCCTCGGGCACAGTGCCGGCGGTCTCGGAGCGCTGGCTCTGAACGACCTCGCCGGCGGTGACGGTGTGCTGCAGAAGCCGCACTTCGCGCCGCGGGCGAAGCGCGTCGTCTATCTGTTCCAGGCCGGTGGCCCGTCGCCGTTCGAGACGCTCGACCCCAAACCGATGCTGCGTGAACGGCACGGTGAACAGCTGCCGGCGTCCGTTCGCGGCGGGCAACGGTTGACCGGCATGAGTGGCCACCAGACCAACCTGCCGCTCGCGGGAGCGTTCACGCGCTTCGCGCGACACGGTCAATCGGGCCTCGAGGTCAGCGAGCTGCTGCCGTACACCGCGCGGCTGGCCGATCGGTTGTGCGTGATACGCACGATGCACACCGAGGCGATCAATCATGATCCGGCGATCACGTTCTTCTGCAGCGGCAGCCAGATCAGCGGGCGGCCGTCGATGGGGGCATGGGCGAGCTACGGCCTTGGGTCCGACAACGCGGACCTGCCCGCGTTCGTCGTACTCGTGAGCAAGGATGCGCGACGCGATCAGCCGCTCTATCAGCGGCTCTGGGGCACGGGGTTCCTGCCGGGAGAGCACCACGGTGTGCAGTTCCGGCCCGGCAAGGCGCCCGTGCTGTTCCTCGACAACCCCGAGGGCGTCTCCGACGACCAGCGTCGCGCCCAGCTGCGGGCGCTGCGTGAGTTGCATCGTGAGCAATTCCGCACCGAGCACGATGCCGCGATCCAGGCACGCACCGCGCAGGCCGAGCTCGCGTTCCGTATGCAGGCCAGCGTGCCCGAGGTCGCGGATCTCGGTTCGGAGCCGGACTCGACGTTCGCGCTCTACGGCGAAGGCGCGCGCGATTCGGGCACCTACGCCAGCAACTGCCTGCTCGCCCGGCGCCTGCTCGAACGCGGTGTGCGGTTCGTGCAGCTGTTCCACCAGGGCTGGGATCAGCACGGCAATCTTCCGAAAGGCATCACGCAGCAGTGCGCGCAGACCGATCGCGGTACGGCCGCACTACTGCTCGACCTCGAGAACCGCGGCCTGCTCGACGACACGCTCGTGGTCTGGGGCGGCGAGTTCGGCCGCACCTCGTATTGCCAGGGCCGCCTCACGAAGTCCAACTACGGCCGCGATCACCACCCGCGGTGCTTTCCGATCTGGCTCGCGGGAGCGGGCGTGAATGCCGGTCACGTCCACGGCAAGACCGACGACTTCGGCTACAACATCGCAGAAGGCGCCGTGCACGTGCACGACCTCCACGCGACGATGCTCCATCTGCTGGGCATCGACCACGAACGCCTGACCTTCCGCTTCCAGGGCCGTGACTTCCGCCTCACGGACGTCGCGGGGCGGGTGGTGCGCGATGTGATCGCGTGAACTGCTAACGCGGTTTGCGGCGACCTGACCGCAACATCGCCCGGGTCGCGTCGGCGTCGGCGCGGATCGGGTCGTTCGGGTCCTCGCGCAGCAGCTCGTCCCAGAGTTTCAGCGCCGCGCGCGGGTCATCGAGAGCGTGGTAGGCGATGCCGAGGTTGCGGCGGGCTTCGGTGAAGCGTGGTTCGAGCTCGATCGCGCGGCGCAGATGCAGCACCGCTTCCTTGGTCTGGCCGACCGTGTGCAGGAATACGCCGTACGAGTTCTGGATCTCGGCGGCGAGCGGTTGGAGTTCGAGGGCGCGGACGAACAGCGCGCGGGCTTCGCCGAGCAGTTGGCCGGCGGCCTGCGGAGAAGCCTGTGTGGCCTTCGCGAGCTGGAGGCGCGCGAGGTTGCTCAACGCCTTGGCGAAGTCGGGATAGTCCTTCAGCAGCGCACGCAGCTGCTGTTCGGCGGTTGCGGGATCGCCGAGTTGTTCGAGCAGTGCGGCGTTCGCGACGAGCTCTTCAGGGCCGGGTGCCACGCAGCGCATCGAGCGCTGGGTCAGTTCCTGGGCGCGCGCGAGGTTGCCGCGTTTGACCTCCAGCCGGGCCGCGGTGGCGAGGATCTTGCCGGCCATGAAGCCTTCGTTGTCGAGGTCGTTCGTGGCGACTGCGTGTGCATCGAACAGGTCCTGATCGCGGTAGGTGCTCGCGAGGCTGCGGGTCTGCCAGATGAGCAGTGTGATCAGCAAGCCGGCGATCGCGCCGAGGACCGGTGGCCGAAGTCGCGCTGCGCCGAGCGCCGTCAGTGGGGCGAGGAACGCCAGCAGCGGCAGATACATCCGGCGATCCGCGCACGGCTCGGTGATGATCGGGTAGATGCTCGAGGTCGGCGCGAGCAGCAGGAAGAACCACGCGCCCGCGAACGCGAGTCGCTGGTTGCGAAACCACAGCCACGCGGAGGCCCCGATCGCCGCGAGAATCATCCCGCCGCGGAGCGCCACGGGACCGGTCTCGCGAATCACCGCGAAATCGTAGATGCCACGCAGGCCGGTCGGCAGAACCACGGAACGTGCGTAGTGTGACACCGACTGGGCCTGTGTGAGGAGCCATTCCCACGCCGTTGCCGGTGGCACGGTCTCGTATCCGACGGTCGGGTTGCGCGGGCCCCAGAGTACGCACGCGAGCAGCACGCTCCACGTCGCGGCGAGCCCGGCGAACAGTGGCCAGCGGCGACCGACCTGCTGCCACGAGGTCGCGAGGAACGCGCGACTGCCGAGCAGCAGCAGGATCGGTAGCGCCGCACACTCTTCCTTGCTCGCCATTGCGAGCGCGGTCGCGAGGATGCACAGCAGCCACCAGCGCCCTGGTCGGGTCGCGCGCGCCGAACGCAGGAGCGCGATGCCGGCGAGTACCGTGAACAGGCCCATCAGCAGCATCGAGCGCTGCGTGACGTAGGCCACGGCGTCGACCGTCAGCGGGTGCACGGCCCAGACCGAGGCGCCGAGCGCGGCCGGCAGCCAGGCGCAGCCGAGGAGTTGTCGCAGCAGCACCGCGACGAGCACCGAGTTGGCGAGGTGCAGCAGCAGGTTGGTGACGTGCATGCTGCCGGCATCGACGCCACCGCTGATCGCGTGATCGATCACGAGCGTCAGGCACGTCAGCGGTCGATTGCTCAGCGACTGATACTGCCCGAACGCCATGTCGAGCCAGTCGCCGGCGCGCAGCGCCGTGCTGCCGGCGATCCCCTGGTCGTCGAACACGAAGCCGAACTCGTGCACGCCCCAGTAGGCCACGAGCGCGCTCACCAGCGGCAGGAGCAGCCAGGCCCTGGGGCCCGGCACAGCCGAGTCGGCGGCTACTTCGGCAGCCTGGCCCACGCCTCTGCGATCGGGACGTTCACTGCGTCCGGCCAGTTCTTCTTCGGATCTCGGCGCTGCATCACGATCAGTCGCAGCTGCCGCGGCGACAGGAATCGCTTGAACGACGTCTTCGGCTGCGGCGCGAGCGTCGCGTTGACGCGGGCCGCCTGGCCCGCCGTCATCGGCACGTGCTTGAAGGGCGTTTGCAGCAGGTAGTACTTCGGTTCCTTGTCGGGGCGCGGCTCGTCGCCGAGCTTCATCGCATCGTCACCGAGCTGCTCTTTCGCGGTCTGGAACTGTGCGTTCGTCGTGGTCCAGATCTTGCGCGCGCAGTTCTGCCGTTTGCCGTGCGCGAGGACTTCCGCAAACGAGGTCTGCTTCGGATCGAACCAAACCTCCGTCACCTCGTGCTTGCCGAGCCAGCCGGCGCGTGTCTGGTAGACGCCATCGAGGAGGCCGAACTCGGCCTCGCCGACCCAGAATCAACCCTGGGAGAATACGGCGCGTTCGAGTCCACGCCGCCGCGACTGTTCTTCGTTGGCGACGAACCGCAGCCACTCCGGCACGGTTCGCTTGCGCTTCTCGAGCGCCGTAACCATGCCGCGCAGCAGCGCCGCCGCCGTCCATTCATCGTGGAGTTTCGGCGCGAGTCGCTTCTCGGCTGCGTCGAGGAAGTAGACGACCGGGTTGTTCCACGTCTTCTCACCGAAGTGCGCGAGCACTTCGGCGTCCGCGTCATCCTTGGTGTTGTTCTTGATCGCGACGGGCACGAAGTGCGTCTCCGCGGCTTCGACGATGAGTGGGTGACTCAGCACGTGAGCCCCGAAGTCCTTGCACGTCGTTCAACCGGGCACTTCCTGGAACAGCAGCAGCAGCGGTTTGCCGGATCGCTCGCTCGCTGCCTTGGCGGCGGCGTAGTCGCGCTGCCAGTCGATCTTGCCGAACTCGACGGTCGCCTGTTGGGCCACCGCGAGGGTCGTGACGAGAGCCGGTGTGAGGAGGCGGAGGTCGCGCATGGCCATAGGTTGCCATCGACCGTGCCCGGCGCAAGCCGCACCGCTCGCCCGGCGCGATCGATCGGGTTCAGCGGCCGCTCGGTCCCGGCGGCAGCTGGCGCGCGAGTTCCCGGATCGCCGCGTTCGTCGGATCGACCTGCAGTGCGCTGTCGATGTGGCGGCGGGCGGCCGCGAGATTGCCGAGCCGGATCTCGAGGAACGCGCGGTTGTAGAGCGCCTCGCGGTGGTCGGGGTCGATCTCGAGGGCGCGGGCGAACGCCTGGCGGGCCCGTTCGGGTCGGCCGAACGAGCCGCATGCGACACCGAGCCCGACCCAGGCCGCCGGGTTGTCGACGCCGGTGCGCGTCGCGGCTTCGAAACCGGCGATCAGGGTCTTGGGTGGTTGCCGCCGGATGCCAGGCTGCATGAGGTCGCACCATGCGATGCCGAGCAGCCCGGCCGAGAGCGTGCGGCGAGCGGTGCCGTTCTGGATGCGCGGCGTGTGCTCGATGGCGCTCTGGTAGTTGCTGCGGGCGGTGATCCACGCGGCGGGGTCGCCGCTGCGGGCTCGTTCCAACGCCACGTCACCGGCCATGACGAGCAGCGTCGGGTCGGTCGGAGCGACGCCGATCGCATACTCCGCGAGATCGCGCTGGCTGTGCCACTTGCCGAACTGCGTGAGCGTGACACCGCCTGCGACGGCGATGCCGAGCCAGGCCAGGGTCGCGAGCCAGCGCCTTCGCCACAGCCACTCTCGGGTGGTTAGCATCAAGGCAGCGCCGAACACGCAGAGGTAGAGGTAGCGATCGTTGACGGGGTGGGCACCGATCGATCGCCAGTTGCTGACGGGCGGCAGCAGCGGCAACAGAGTGAGTGCGAGGCCGAACCACAGCGCGGATCGCTGGTGGCGGGCGCGATGGGCGCACACCGCGAGTGCGACCAGCAAGGCCATGAGGCCGAGCGCGAGCATGCCTTGTCCGGTCGCGGTCAGCTCGGGCAGACTGCGGAACGGAGTGGCTGGCAACGGGGCCACGAGCAGCTGCAGCTGCGCGCCGAACAGCGTCACGGCATCACCGATCGAGCCGCTGGCATCGGCGTCGTTCGTGGTCGTGACCGCGGGCATCGCTGGGGTCGCGGCCTGTGCGATCACGATCGTGCGGAGCACCAGCCAGCCGACCGTCGTGCCGACGAGCGTTGCGAGCGCCGATCGCCAGTGAGTCTGGCCGAGGCCGTCGCCCGGCACGAGTCCGAGCGCCAGGAGCACGAGCGGCAGCGCCGCGATTCCGGTTTCCTTGGACAACAGCGCACTCAGTAGCGCGAGTGTCGCAAGCCACGGAGCACCGCCCTGCCGGCGATCGCGCCAGCGCAGCGCGGCGTGGGCCGCGAGCAGGCCGAACGAGACCCAGAGCGGGTCGTTGATCGCGGCGCACCAGCCGAGGCTCTCTGCCTGCACCGGGTGCACCGCAAACATCAGCGCGGGCAGAGCGGCGCGCCACGGCGGCGACCAGCGGCGCGCGAGCCCGAAGACGAGCGCCGCATTGCCGGCGTGCAGGCTCAGCGCCAATAGATGGATCGCGAACGCGCCGCCAGCGTGGTGGCCCGCGGCCAGCATCAGCAGCGTGATCGGTCGCCAGAAACCCTGTTCCGCACCGAACAGTGGCTGGCCCAGCAGCGCGGCCAGGTCGCCGCTCTGCAGTGCGGCGTTGCGCAGCACGAGGACTTGGTCGTCATAGACGTAACCCCCGAACAGCGCCGGCGTGCCGACAGCGAACGCGACGGTGACGACCAGCCAGTTTGCGAGTGGTCCGGGCACGGCGCGAACAGTAGGCGCAGCCCCGGAGCGATGCAGCCGCGGAATCGAACGGAGCCGACCGACCGTCACCGGATTCGTGACCTGGCTCCGTACGCCGCTCCAACGGCACTTTGCCACCGGTGAGCGGTCGCCCGGCTCTGAGGGGGAGTATTCGGCTCGCGGCCCGAGGTAACGGAGCAGGCTGGATCCGGGCACCGGGTTGCCGCACGATGCGGCCAACCCGATGGCCGATACCCCGCGTCCGCTCCGTGTCCGACCGCTCGCCGAACGTCGGAACCTCGTCACCAAAGAGCAGTTCGCGCGCGTGCTGCCGCCCGTCGAGGGCTTCCTGCGCTGGTTCGAGGCGCTGCCGGACATCTACGGCAGCCGTGCGCTCAAGACGGTCGTGAGTCGCATCGTCGACGCGCGGGCCGCGGGTCGCGAGGTCGGTGTCGCGCTCGGCGCGCACGTGCTCAAGGTCGGTCTGTCGCCGCTCCTCATCGATCTGATGCGTCGTGGCCTCATCACGCACGTCGCGACCAACGGTGCGTCCGCGATCCACGACTGGGAGACCGCCTACCAGGGCGAAACGAGCGAGGACGTCGCGACCAATCTGCCGGACGGCTCGTTCGGGTTCTGGCAGGAAACGTTCACGGGTCTCAACGACGCGGCCAAGGCGGCGGCGGCCAGCGGCGAAGGTCTCGGTCGGGCGCTCGGGCGCCGGATTCTCGAAGACGAACTGCCGCATCGCCACTTGTCGGTGTTCGCCGAGGCCGCGCGCCTCGATCTGCCGGCGACGATCCATGTCGCATTCGGTTGCGACATCACGCACATGGATCCTGAGCTCGACGGCGGCGCACTCGGGCAGGCCACGCAGCGCGACTTCTGGGTGCTCGCGGACACCGTGGGGCGGCTCGATCAA
>JANSXC010000029.1 GCA_024743115.1 bacterium
ACCCCGCGAACACAGGCTCTACTGCGATCCTTGCGCTTGCCGTGCTTGCGCTCGTGATGGTCCTGCCACATCCGGCGTTTGGTTCCTTTCGGTGCCAGGCGACGAATCGGCCCGGCGGTCGCAGCTACCAGGAACCAGGACTCCTTCTCCATGACGATCGGCACCGTCAGGGGCCGAATCGAGGCGCCGGCATAGGTCTCTTCTTCGTCGAGCAGATACGTCCGCCCGGCCGGTAGTCGTCGGGCGAGGTTGCGCTGCAGCCAACGGCAGCTGCGCGCCATCTTGCGCATCTTGTGCTGCACCGAGCTCGGCGCGAGGCCGAGCACTCGCCCGGCCTGCCTTAGCCCGGTCCCGCTGGTCAGCAACTTGAAGAGGGACGCGTTGCTGTCCGGGCGGCGGTCGCAGTAATCCTGCCGGAAGGTCTGGCGAGAGAAGCTCCTACGGCAAGTGCGACACTTGAAGCGGGGCTGCGGGTCCGCGCGGCAGTCTGGCGTGTAGCTGCCGTTGCGCCAGAAGAAGCGCGGCTGCGGCAAGGTGTGCAACGGGCAGGAACGGTTGGGACAGCGCGGTGGGGTGAACGACATCGGGACTCCTCGGAGGTCGCCGACGCGGGCTGCGCCTCCGATGTCCCCGTGCCCCGATTCGGGCGGGCGTTACACCGCGATTATCGGTTCCCACTCATTCGATCAGTTCCCGTTATTGGCCGACGACCGCAGCCCACGCGTCGGACGCGACGAACCCGAGCGCGTTCGTGCCGTTCGACAGCACGACGGCCTGGGTGAACAGCGGCAGGCACGTCAGCGCCGGATTGTTGGGAATGCTCAGCGTCCACGTCGCCGTCGTCCCGGTGGCCGAAAGGAAGCGGATGATGTCGCCGTTGACGCGCAGCAAACACCCAGGCGCGCCCGCCGCTGTACCGTCGTAAGGCAACGCACCGAAGATCGGCGAGAACGTGTGGCTCAAACCGAGCACCATGACGGCCAGACCATTCGGCACGTTCGTCACGTCGAGCCGGTAGGTCGTGCCGAGCCGTGGCGTCGTCCCCACGGGGTCGAGCCGCGGCACACCGAGCGCGCCGACACAACCGGTGCCGAAGAACCCACGGCCGGCCTCACCCGCGACCGAACAGCGCTGGTAGTGCACGGCACCGTTCCACAGCCGGTCGGCGAACGCGACGTTACCGAGTTCGCTGTCGGCAGAAGAACCAACGCCGTTGGGATGCAGCACGAGGTCGGGCCCGGCGAACGGCCCGACGGGACCATTGGTGTAGGCGATCCCCATGCCGCTCGGGGTACTCAGGAACACTGCGAGGCCGTAGGCGCCGGATGGCAGGTAGAACGGTTCGTCGAGCGCGACGTTCGCGAGGTCGGGCGGCACGAAGCCACCACCGGTCGACTCACCCGTGCCGCTGCCGACCTGCCGCCAGAACGTCGCGTTGCCTTCCTTGCCGAGGTGCGTGTCCTCCGTCAGGTAGACCGCCAGATCGAACGGCCCGGCGACCGCATGCGGTGCGACCGTAAGGCCGCAGACCAGGACGCCGGCGGGCGCCGTGACGGTCAGGTCGAAGTAGTTGCCGACCGCCGTCGCGCTCGTCAGGGCGTTGCCGCCCGCAGTCGGGCCGATCAGCACGCTGCCCGCAACGAACACGGGCTCGGTGACGCTCGCGTTGCGGCAGCCGCGCGTGACGGACAGCGTGACCGTAGTGTCAAGACACGAGCCCACCGACGTCAGCGTCGGGTTCTGCAGCGTCGAATCGACGGTGCCGTCGTCGTCGAAGTCCCAGGCCCACGCGGTCGGTGCCGGCGTCGTCATGTCCGTGAACTGCCAGACATTCGGCGGCGACAGCTGCGTGACCTGGAAGCCGGCATCGAGCAGATCCGTGCGCACCGCCGCGGTCACGACGGTCGTCGCGGGCGGGTTCGTGCCATCGGTGACGGTCAGCGCGACGTCGAAATCACCGCATGTCGAGAACACGTGGCTCGGGTTCTGCAGCGTGGAATCGATGGTACCGTCGTTCTCGAAGTCCCACGCCCAGCTCGCGATGCCACCAGATGCATCCGTGGTGCTCGTGTCCGTGAACTGGACGGCGAGCGGTGCCACTCCGGCCGTGATGTCGGCGATGAAGCCGGCGTAGAGCCCGGCCGCGGGCGCGATATCGACGAGCGCGCGACCGATCGGCCCGGTCGACGCCGAGCACGGCTGATTGCCGCCGTTGCTAGCGATGCCAGACTGCGTGATCAGCCGCATGAGCGGCACGCTGTTGCCGAGGATATCGGTCGAGAACGTCGCCGCACCGTAGGACGAGTAGGTCGTCACACTGCCCGGCGCCGCGGTGCAGCAACCGAACACGCCATAGATCCTTCCTGCAGTCAGCGGAATGCTCGTCGCGATCTTCGTCCCGGCCGCAGTCGAGTTGTCGTAGAACAACTGGCTCACAGCTGCCGAGGTCGCCGGGAACGAGACCGGCGCCGTGGTCCCGAAGTCGAGTACTTCGAGCACCTGGGCCGGTTGACTCGCTTCGTTGGGTGCCTCGAGGCCCGTAATCACGCAATCGACGGGACACGTGAACCAGAAGCCACGCGTGGCCGGCGCGACGTAGGTCGATACGAACGCAGGCATGTTGATTGGCGTCTGGGCCGCAGCGGACGCGGCAACGGCGAAGCCGACGACGAGGAGGTGGCGATGCATGGCCCGAGCACGCTATCGCACTGGGATACAGCAACAAGCCGTCCTGCCGACGCATACGGCGACGCGCAACGTGCGGACCAACCGGCGACCTGATGCGCAGGCCGACGCCGACGCCGCGCGCTACTTCGACGTCGCCGCCGGGTCCTGGCCGTAGTAGTCCCGCAGCACGGCGTAGAGCGCGCCATGCTGGCGCCGCAGCCGCGCACTCTTTTCGAAGAAACACTCGGTCGCAACGGCGAAGAACTCGGCCGGATTGGTCGCGCCGTAGTAGTCGAGCACCGTCGCGCGGCCCGCTGCGGACGCGATGCGCAAGGCCTCGAACTCGCGGGTCATCGTGCTCACCCAGGCCTGCAGCCGTTCGGCATCGGGCAACGGCGGTGTGCCGTCCGCGAGCCCGTCGAGCAAGTCGAGCTTGTGCGCGAACTCGTGCAGCACGAGATTGTGACCGTCCTTGGGATCGAGCGCCCCGTGGCGCGACGCGTCCCACGCGAGCACGACGGGCCCGCGCCGCCAGGCTTCGCCGAGGTGCGCGCGCCCCTCGTGCACGACGCCGGCGCCGTCCTGCTGCGGCACTGACTTGAACGTGCTCGGGTAGATCAGGATCGACTCGACGTGACGGTAGTACTCGTGCTCGATATTGAGTAACAGCAGGCTCGCCTGCGCCGCAATCGTGACCCGGATCTCGTCGGTGAGTTCGAGACCGCCGCAGCCCTCCCACTCTTTCTCTGCGACGAGCACGCGGAGGTCATCGCGAATGCGCTCCTGGCCGCGCGCATCGAGTGCGCGATAGAACGGCAGCCGCCCGAGGTGCGGCTGCCAGTCGGCGGGGAACGGCTCCTCGATGAGCTTCCTGCGCGCGCGATGCCGTAGCGGCGACAACAACCAGTCGAGCACCATCGGCGGCCGACGCTATCAGGTCGGCCACCGGGGTTGCAGTCGCGGCCGACGATTCAGCGAATGATGCGCCGCTTACCGCGAGTGCGGCGCGGCTGTTCGCGGCGCGGACGCCGCTTCTCCGAACGGGTCTCCTCGACCTCCTCGTTCTCCGTCTCGATCTCGGATTCGACCTCCGACAGCGCGGCGCGCGTGGCTTTCTCGACGATGCGCCCGAGGTTGCCATCGAAGTCGCCGCCACCCTTCACGACCGAGTCGATCAGCGCTTCGATGTCGCCCGTGATTCCGAGCCGGCGCAGGTCCTCGTCATCACGAATCTCGCGCTTGGCCTGCCGGATCGCGTTGTGCATCGCCTTGTTGGCGAGTTCACCGATCATTTCCTGGTTGCGCTCGTTGTCGAGGAACCCGATGACGAGATCGGTCAGGCCATCGGCGATGCCGAGATCCTTCAGATCCGGATCGTTCTTCAGCTCCTTCGTGACCATCTTGCCGGCACCCTTCATCGCGGCCCGGATGACGTCGTCGAGCCCGGACTCGATGCCCTTGCCATCCGCGATGCCGTCGATGAGATCGAGCACCTCGTCGGTGATGCCGAGTTCCCGCAGGTCAGGATCGCGACGGATTTCACGCCGCGCCTCATCGAGGCCTTGCGTGACGAGACCACGAAGCTCGCCGAGTTCCGCGAGACCGGCCTCGATCTCCTTCGTGATGGCGACGCGCTCCTTCGAGACGCGACGCTCGGGGTCCTGGGCGCGCGGCTTACGCGAACGCTTTTCTTTCCGCGCGAGACGTTCAACCACACCCGAACTCCTCGAGTCCGAGCGGCGCGGCTGGCGCGCCAGTCGGCGCGATTCGCCGGCACTCTCCGCCTTGTTCTCCTCCTGGCGCAGCAGGATCTTCAACAGCGTCTTGCGCTCGGCGGCCGACAGCTCGCTGATCGGCTGGCCGTTGATTCGCACCTCGATCCGGATCGGTTCGGGCTCTCGCTCGGACTGCGCGATCGCTGGCGCGGTGAACGTTGCACAAGCGAGTGCGGCGAACGGCACGCACCACAACCGCGAGACGCAACGGGGCTTGTTGTCATCGAGAATCATGTTCAACCTCCTTTCGAACGCAGCCCGCGCTCCTGGCCTCGACGCGAGGACAGCGAGGCCGGGGGCCACATGGTCGGGTCGCGCCGCCGCATCGATGAGCACGCGCGCGTACTCGAGTGATGCTTCGGGCGCACGTGCGACGGCAAGCGCGTCGCATGCGAGTTCGGCCTGGAGTCGCAACCGGTGACGTGCGAACCAGAACAGCGGATGCCACCACAGCAACACCGCCAGCACGAGCTCCGCGCGCGCGACCCAATGGTCGCGGCGTTTGAGATGTGCGAGTTCGTGACTAAGAACGGCGGCGCGACCCGCCGGATCACATGCAGCCAGTCGTTCGACAGGCAGCACGAGCCGCGCCCGGCCGAGACTCCAGACGTAAGGTGAGCCGGCGTGGTGGTCGTCACGGAGATCCGGGACCACAACCCCGATCTCCGCCGCGAGCTGGGCGACCTCGGCACGCAACTGGCCATCGACGGGCACCAGCGCCCGCAGCCGACGCCGCGCGCGCACGGCCCCAACGATCGTGGCGCCCAGCACCACGAGCGCCCCGGCGATCCACACGCCGATCAGCCAATCGCCCGCGGACTCGAGCGCCTGGAACGCGCCGCCGGCTGCCACCTCGTCGGCCGCCTCGGGCGGCGCTGGCGGCCCGGCAGCGGGTGCCGGACTCAAATCCGTTCGCGCAATCCGAGCCGGCGGTACGACAAGTTCTTCACCGCGTTCGGGCACGACCAGGAGCGGCGCCGTGCGCGCCTCGGTCCGCGGCGGCGATGCAGCCGGTTCGGAAAACCCGGACAGATCGATCGGAATCGCGAACAGCGGCGGCGCCACCAGTTCGAGGAGCACGACGAGCCACAGACCGTGCGCGAGCGCCGGCGCCGGCCTGCCCCAGCGCTCGATCGCGAGCACGACGAGCGCGAGCCCCGCCGCAACCAGGGTGTTGGCGAGCAGCCAGCTCATGACTTGCGCCCCCGCTCCGCTTCCTCGGGCTTCGTGCGGCCCCTCGCATTGCCTCGGGCTTTGGCCTTGGCCTCCGCCTCGCCGAGCAGCTTGCGGAAGCTCGCAATGTCATCCGCCGAGAATCGCCCCTGCTCGACCAGCCGCAAGACCAGCGGCGCAACCGCCCCATCGAGCAACGAGCTCGCGACCTCGTCGACGCGCTGTGCTGCGAGCGCATCGCGCTGGGTCACTGGCGTAAACACGTGCGCGTGACCGCGGCGGTTCGCCTTCACATGGCCCTTCTCCTCGAGCCGGGTGAGCAACGTCTGCAGGGTCGTGTAGGCCCACTCCGTGCCGAGCCGCTCGAGCAGTTCGCGAACCGTCGCGGGGCCGTTCTCCCACAGGGCCTTGAGAACGGTGAGTTCGGCTTCACTGATCGCTGCGGCCTTGCCGCTCCGGTTCTGTCGAGGCGCCATCGCCGCATCGTCGCCGATCTCTCCTACAAACTGTCGGAGATTGTCTCGAGCCTCGTCGGGAACAATTCCCAAACCGATCGGACGCCGGATCGGCGACAACGGCACCATGAACGGTGTCAGGGACTTCCCGATGCAGTGGAGCTGGCGGTTCGCGCTCCTGCTGCTCGGCGGCATCGGAGCCGTCGCGGCGGTGCTTTGCGCGTTGGAGCTTCTGGGCCTCGTGCCCTACGGCACCCTCGTGACCGACGGCAGCCGCGCAGAGCGCTGGGTCGCCGTCGTGTTCGGAGTGCTCGTACAGCCGTTCGTCTGGACGACCTGGCGCCACGCCCGCCTGACGCTCGACGACCGCCGCCTGACCTGCCTGCGCTTCGGCATTCTCGGTCGGCGCGAGACGATCCCGTTCGCCGATATCCGACGCTGGGGCACGGGCGAGGAGACCAACCGCGGCTATCGCCACCGCATGCTGCTGCTGGAACGCCACGATCGCTCGCGGCGCAGCATCAAGCTCGCGATGTTCCGGGGTCAGGCCGAGTTCCTGCGCGAGTTCGAAGCCCGCCTCGGCCCGCCGGCGCGGACGGAGAACACGGTCGTCGGCGTGACGTTCTCGGAATAGCCGGATTCGGCGTCACATGGTCGGCGACGCCCCCCCTTCGACAGGTGTGCACAGACCCCCTGGCCCATCCCCGTCAGCCGGACCGCAGCTCCAGCGCGAGCCGCGCCCGGGCCCGGGCCAGGAGCTGGCGCAAAGCCTCCTCGGACCGCCCCATCTCCGCCGCAACTTCGCGGTGCGAGCGCCCCAATACACAGACGTCGAGCAGCACCCGACGATGATCCTCCGACAACCGATCGAACGCCGACTCGACGGCCGCGACCTGCTCGCGCTGGCTGACGTGCTCACTCGGCGAACAAAACGTCGCGTAAGTGGCGAGCAAGGAACTCTCGCTCCCGCCGCTGGTCAGGAGTCGGCGAACGTCACGCTTCTGCGCGCGGTGGAAATCGACCTTGCCGAGGATCTTGTGGCGCGCCACGGTGTAGAGCCACTGCCGAAAGGTCGGCTCGTCCTCGCAACGCGCGTCGCCGAGACTCTGCAGCGCTTCGCGACAGACGGTCTGTACGAGATCCGACTGCGACTCGACCGTGCGCAGCTCACGCCCACTGTGCAACCGCACGTAGGCTCGCAGACCGTCGAGATGCCGCGCCAGCAGCGACTCGCGCGCCTCGCGGTCCCCCGCGCGCGCCCGCTCGATCAGTCCTTCGAAATCCGTCATCGGGTTCTTGATCCGCTATCGTGATCACCGGGAAGGCCATGGACGACACGCGCCCCACGATCTCCGATCCCGAACGTAGCGAGGAGCTGCTCGAAGAGCTCCTCGTGCAGTGTATCGAACTCGGCGAAGGAGATGGCATCGAAGCCGTCGAGAAGCTGCTCGCCGCACACCCCGAACAGGCTGCGGCAGTACGGGAGCTGCTCGGCTCTCTCGCCGGCCTGGGGTTCCTCGGGGACTCGACGAGCGAAACGCCCGCCATCGAGCGAATCGGCGCCTACCGCCTGCTGCGGCGGCTCGGCGAAGGCAGTATGGGCGTCGTGTATCTCGCGCGACACGATGCGACCAACCGCGTCGTCGCGCTCAAGACCATCCGCCAACTGCACGCCGGCTCGACGGCACAGGAACGGTTCCGGCGCGAAGCGCTCGCCATCGCGCGACTACGACACCCCAACGTCGTGACGGTATTCGATGCCGGCGAGTACGATGGTGTCGCCTACCTGGCGATGGAACTGCTATCGGGCAGGTCGCTCGACGAAGTCGTCCGTGACGCGGCCGCGAAGAGCCGGCTGCTGCCCGTCGACGAGGTCGCCCGCTGGGGTCTGGACCTGGCCGAGGCGCTGGCCTGCGCCCACGCGGCGGAGATCATCCACCGGGACGTCAAACCGTCGAACGTGCGCATCACGGCCGAAGGCCGCGCGGTGCTACTCGACTTCGGACTCGCGCGCGACAACGCGTTGGCCGAGCAGCTGACGGTGACAGGATCGTTCCAGGGTTCACCCAACTTCGCGTCACCCGAACAGATCGAAGGCGGACAAAGCCTCGATGCCCGCACCGACGTGTTCTCGCTCGGCGTGACCCTGCACTGCTGCCTGACGAACGCGATGCCGTTCGACGGCGAGACCCGCGAACAGGTGTTCCGGCGCATCTTGACCGAGGCCCCACCATCACCTCGCCGCATCAACCCGGCCGTTTCACGCGATCTCGCAACCATCGTCGAGAAGGCGATGGAGAAGCGC
This sequence comes from bacterium, assembly GCA_024743115.1. Lineage (GTDB taxonomy): Bacteria > Planctomycetota > UBA1135 > UBA1135 > UBA2386 > JAGQRA01. Next base: position 8,376 of record JANSXC010000029.1, read on the forward strand.
CCCGACCAACGCTACGCGACGGCCGCGGCGCTCGCCGAAGACCTGCGCGCACTGCTCGAACACCGACCGATCGCAGCCCGACCGGCCGGGCCGATCCGCCGGACGTTGAAGTGGATTCGGCGGCGACCGGCCGCCGCGACGGCGGCCGCGTGCGGCATCCTGCTCGTCATCGGCCTCGCGACCGGCCTCGCGGTCGCCCTCGGATTGCTGGACGAACTTCGCACCGAGAAGAAGAAGGGCGCCACGTCACTTGCCGTTCTGACGATGCGGGACCTGCCCCGCGAGGAAGGCCTGCTGTGGCCGGCGACACCCGAGCGCGTCGCGGGCCCACGCGGCATGGACAGCTGGCTGAGCCGGGCCCACGGCCTGCTGGCCGCGCTGCCGGGTTACGAGGCCCGCCTCGCCGAACTGCAGGAGCTCGCCAAGGAACGGGATCCGGAGACGGCGGCGGCGCACGCGGAACTCGCGAGGCGAATCGCCCGCTACGAAGAGCGCATCCGCAAGTACTCGAAGGTCGGCGCGGCCAAGCGGCAGCTGATCCTGTCGGACCGCGCCTCCATCCGGGTGTGCCAGCAGCGCCGCCTGCGCTCACCGCCCGATCTCGGCGACCCCGAGCTCGTGCTGCTCTACGGCGAACTCGTCGAGCTCGTTGGCGGTATCCCGGCCCTCGCCGAGACCATCGCGCGAGTCGAACGTCGCCGCGAGTTCGCGTTGACGATCGCCGATCGGATCGAGCACGACTTCGGCGCGACGTGGCAAGAGACCATCGCAGCAGTCGCCAGTGATCCCCGTTACGACGGACTGCAACTCCGCCCCCAGCCCGGACTGATACCGGTCGGCCCGGATCCGCAGAGCGGCCTACAGGAGTTCGCGCATCCGCTGACGGGCGAGGTGCCGCGCCGTGGCCCCGACGGCGAACTCGACTACACGAGCGCGTCCGGCGTCGTCTTCATCCTGGTTCCGGGCGGCACGTTCACCATGGGATCACGCCGGCCAGGCGAAGACGGCGAGCAGGCACCCAACGTGGACCCCTACTGCGTCGAATCGTACGAGTCGCCGCCGCACGAGATCACGATCGCGCCGTTCTTCCTCGGGAAGTTCGAGATGACCCAGGCGCAATGGGTCCGGATCACGGGCAGCAATCCGGCCGGCCACTGCGCCGGCACCCAGTTCAAGAAGGCTCGCATCACGGACCTGCATCCGATCGAGAGCATCTCCTACCTCGACGCCGTGCGCTGGCTTGGCCGGATGGGCTGCCGCCTACCCACGGAAGCCCAGTGGGAGTACGCGGCGCGCGCCGGCACGACGACCGTCTGGTGGACGGGCAACGACCGCCGGAGCCTGATCGACGCGGCGAACCTCGCGGACCAGCATCCGCACAACAGCGGCGAAGCGCGCGTGCACTGGGAGGTCGAAGACTGGGACGACGGCTTCACGCATCACGCGCCGGTCGGCTCGTTCAGGCCGAACGCGTTCGGCCTGCACGACGTCTGCGGCAACGTCTCGGAATGGTGTCGCGACTGGTACGGCGGCTACGGCCATCCGGCTCGCGAAGGCGACGGCTACCGCACCCGCCGTGACATGTTCTACGTAACCGCCCGGTCCGGCTCGTTCTCGGATCCGGCACCCGCCCAGCGCATGGCGCGCAGGCTGAGATTCGCGCTCGACTTCACCTATCCCGGACTCGGCGTTCGCCCGTCGCTCGGGATCAAGAAGTAGACGACGACAGCAGCCGCGAAAGCCAACCGGATCCGAGCCACTGGCACACCCATTGCTGCGAGCTCGTCACGATGCAACGAACCTCGCTCCATTGCCACGCGACCCGCCTGGTCGTCGCGCTGGGCCTCGCTCACTGCTGCTCACCGGCGAACGCCCAACAGACGCTCGTCGTCGGGGCCGGCGGTTTCCCGACGATCATGGCGGCGATCGCCGCCGCGATTCCCGGTGACACAGTGCTCGTGAACGGCGGGGACTGGCACGAGGCGATCGACATCGACAAGGGCATCCGCTTCGTCGGCCGCAACGCAACACTGCGGCACGGTCTGCTCATCCCGCCGGTGCAGATCCACGATGTCCCGGCCGGCCAGATGTTCGTCATGGTCGGGTTTCAGGCCAATCCGACGACGAGCGGCGATTCGCAGGTCGACGTGCGTGACTGCAACGGAATCGTGTCGCTGCAGGGACTGTCGAGCAACGGCACGAACCGCTGGTGGCTCACGAGTGACAAGGCGCGGCAACTGCACGTCAGTCGCTGCGCCGCGCGCACCCTGTCCACGAATGACACCAACGTGGTGCTCGAGCAGTGCGTGGTCGATCCGAGCTTCGCGCTCGGCGTTGCCGTCTTCGGCGGCCGCGCGGCGATCGTCGACTGTTCGATCTCCCATGGCAGCCTGCCCGTCTCGCCCGTATGGCTCGACCGCACCGAAGCCGTGATCACGCGCACGACGATCTCGCAGGCCGGCAGCATGCAACCTGCGATTCGTGCAGATCGCGGCGCCCTGGTCATCGACCCGAGCTGCCGGCTGCTCGCGCAGAGTGGCATTCCGGTCCAAGGCAGCGCCGCGTACGCCTACCACGAGATCGCCGCACTCACGACCGCGACCACGGGTTCGACACTGACCATGTCGTCGCACGGGCCGACCGGCGCTCCTGGCCTGGTGCTGATGAGCCAACCGCAACCCGAAACCGTCACGAACTTCGGGTTCGCGTGGGTCGACCCGAACGCCTTCGCGATCGTCACCAGCCTCGTGTTCCCGGCTGGCCGCCTCACGACCGCCAGCATGGTGCTGCCACCGCTACCGCCGGGGCTCACGGCCGCGCTGCAGGTCGCGCACCTCACGCCGACGGGCATCGCGCTGAGCACGCCTTCGCTCGTCGCGAACCCGTGACCGGTAGGGCGCAACGCGGATTCTCGGGCTACGATCCGCGCCCGTGTCAGCCGCCGAGTCGAGTGATCTGAAGCGTGGCCGTGCCTGCCTGGCAACGGCGTTCGCCGTCCCGCTGGCGCTCTACCTGATCACGAGTTCGAGCTCGGTGCAGTTCGACGACGCGGCCCAGTTCACGCTCTGTGCCCGCGAATGGAGCCCGGCCCACCCCCCCGGCTTCCCGCTGTTCGTGATGCTCGCGCATCTGTGGCTGCTGCCGTTCGGGTTCGTCGGCTCGTTCGCCGCCGTCAGTGCCCTGTGCAGCGTCTTCGGCGCCACCGCGATCGCGGTGCTCTACCTCGCGTTCGAGGACCTGCTCACACGCGGGCTCCGCGCGGCACGCCCGGCTGCGCAACTCGCGGCGCTCATCGCTGCACTGGCGTGCGGCTTAGGCGCCACCGTCTGGCAATGGAGCAACACCGTCGAGGTCTACTCGCTGCAACTGCTCGCGACGGCCCTCGCCCTGCTCGGCGCGATGCGCCCGGCGGGGCGCTCCGCGAACGTTCTCCTCGGCGCCGGGATCGGAATCGGCCTCGCCAACCATCACGTCGCGATGGTCGCACTCGTGCCCTTCCTCACCTGGCTGGTGGCCACCACGCGGGGCGAGAAGCTGACGCCCACCATCCGCTCGCTCGTGCCCGCACTCGGCGTCGCCGCCGGCATCGCCGGCCTGTGCTACGCGCTGCTGATGGTCACGGCCACGGGCGAGTCACGCTTCGCGTTCGGTCAACCCGACTCCATGAGTCGGCTGTGGCACCACCTCAGCGGCGGCTTCTTTGCCGACTCCCTGTTCGTGGACGGCGTCGACTACGGCGGTCGCGCGGCGGTGCTCGGAATGGTGCTCGTCCGCCACCTCTGGCTGTTCGTTCTCGCGGCGGGTCTCGGCGTCGTCGCCGCCTGGCGTAGATCGCCCGCACTCGCCCTCGCGCTGCTGGCCTACCCCGCGCTGCTCTTCTTCCTGCAGTTCGGCCGGCTTCACACGCCGAACATGGACGCCGGCCTGCTGCCCGCGCTCGCGATGCTCAGCGCGCTCGTTGCGCTCGGCCTGCACAATCTCGGCTATCGCCGAACACTGCTCCTCGGCCTGATCGGTTTGCTGGCTCACACAGCGCTCAACTTCTCGGCCAGCAACCGCCGCGGCTATCGCGCCGGCGAGGCGGTGCTCGAGGACATCGCGGCTTCGGCGCCGGATCGCGCGCTCGTGCTGCTCACGAACTGGGAGCTACAGACCCTGACGCGGCTCGCGATCGAGGAGAACGCCTTCCGCCCCGACCTCGTGGTCCTGCCCAGCAGCTTCAAGGGTACGCATCGCGACCTGTTCGCCCGTTACTACCCCGAGGTGCACAACGCCCTCGCAACGGAGTACGACGCCTGGCTCGCGGCGATCGCACGCGTGAACCCCGACTACGTCTACACGGACTGGTTCACGTTCACCTCGGCGGCCGACGAAACGGCCTATCGCAACCTCGTGCAGCGCGCGCTGCGCTGGGCCAGGGACCACCAACGCCCGGTGCTCTGCGATCGCGCGACGGTTGCCTTGCTCCTGCGCACGAAGGCGATCGAACAGGCCAGCATCCGACCGAGCGGCATGCTGTTCTCGATCGGTAGAACGAAGACCGAATTGCGACCGTTCCCGCTCGCGGACGGCTGGCTCGACCACTCGTTCCTGCCGCACGACCTCTGTGCATTCGGCGTACTCGGCGACTATCGCACGACGGCCACGCAGATCGCCGGCTACCTGCGACATCGCGGCAAGGCCGAGCTGGCCGCGAGCGCCAAGGCCGCGCGCGACCGACTCGAATCGGCCTGGACCGAGTTCCTCGCCGGCAAGCCCGCGCCACGCAAGAGCAAGTAACGCTCACGGCACCGGGTTGGCTATGCTGCGGCGCCATGCGCCAGTGGACCCGCTCCTCGATCGTGGCGATGGCCCTGATCGGTGCCCTCGTCGGGCAGACCTCGACCCGCCCCGACATCGTCCTGATCATGGCGGACGATGTCGGCGTGGAAGCGTTCTCGAGCTACGGCGGTGAGAGCTACGACACCCCGCACCTCGACGCGCTGGCGCAGGCGGGCATGCAATTCCAACACTGCCACTCGCAGCCGCTGTGCACCCCGAGCCGCGTCAAGTTGATGACCGGTCAGAGCAACATCCGCAACTACCGCTCCTTCGGAATCCTCCCACGCGGCAGCGTGACCTTCGCGAACGTCTTGCAGGACGCGGGCTACCGCACGTGCGTCGTCGGCAAGTGGCAGCTGTTCGGCTCGCGCCAGGAGCTGCTGCCGAAAGGCGCGGGCACCTCTCCCGCCGCTGCGGGTTTCGACGAACACCTGCTGTGGCAGGTCGATCGCATAGGCTCGCGCTACGGCAAGGCGTTGCTCGTCGAGAACGGACGCTACGCGGACCGAGCCTCGGCCGGCTACGGGCCGGATCGCTTCGCGGACTTCGCGATCGATTTCATCGCCCGCCAGCGCAAAGCGGAGCAGCCCTACCTGCTCTACTTTCCCATGGCGCTCGTGCACTCCCCATTCGAATCGCCGCCGAACGCAGACCCGGTCGACGCGCCGCCGAAGAGCCGCGACGGCAAACAGGCGCGCTTCGCGCAGATGATGACGCACATGGACGCGATCGTCGGCCGACTGCTCGGCGCGGTCGACGAGAACGACGGCCGCGAGCGTACGCTCTTCCTCTTCACGAGCGACAACGGCACGCCGCGCAACATCGTATCGCGCCAGAACGGTCGCCCCGTCAGAGGCGGCAAGGGCCTGTCGAACGACCGCGGTACTCATGTGCCGCTCGTCGCACGCTGGCCGGGCACGATCCCGGCGGACCGGACGAACGACTCCCTGATCGACTTCACGGACTTCTTCGTCACGCTGCTCGCGACTGCAGGCGCCGAACAACCCGCCAGCCTCACGCTCGACGGCCGATCTTTCCTGCCGCAGTTGCGCGGCGAACCGGGCACCCCACGCGATTCGCTGTTCTGCTACTACAACCCGCGCCCCGAACGCCGCAAGTTCGCCCGCGGCCGGTTCGCTCGCGACCAGCACTTCAAACTCTACGGCGACGGCCGGTTCTTCGATCTCGTGAATGATCCGGAAGAACAGACGCCGCTGCCGACCGACGACCTCGCGACCAACCCGCAGCGCAGAGCAGCCCACCGCAAGCTCATGGCCGCGATCGCCGCCATGCCCGAACACCCGCTAGCCATCGCTCCCGAACACCGGTGAAACAGCCACGATGAGTCGCTCCCTCGCCCACTTCTTCGCGACAGCCCTGATCGCGACAACCGCCGCGTGCGTCACGCCATCCACGATGCGCGCGCAGCGCCAGCCCGTGCAGGTCTTCATTCTCGCCGGCCAGTCCAACATGGAGGGCAAGGCGCAGAACAAACTGCTCGAGCATCAGGCGAAGGCTGACGCCACCAAGAAGATCTTCGCGCGGTTCCGCGATGAAGATCAGTGGATCGAGCGCAACGACGTGTTCATCCGGTTCCTCGACCGCCACGGCCCGCTCTCGATGGGCTACGGCTCGAAGAACCGCACCGGCTGCGAGCTCGCATTCGGCCATCGCCTCGGCGACGCACTGCCGGCCCCGGTGCTGCTCATCAAGACGGCATGGGGCGGCCGTTCGCTCCGCAAAGACTTCCGCCCACCCTCGGCCGGGTTGCCGGACACGAACTCGCTCGCGGCCGAACTCGCCCAGCGCACCAAGCGAGCCGAGAAACGCGGCAAGCAACCGCCGAGCCTCGACGAGCTGCGCGCCGAGTACGGCAAGGACTACCGCAACATGCTCGAGCTCGTGCGCGACACGCTCGCCCGCCGGGACGAGCTGTTCCCACAGCTCCGCGGGCGCAAGTGCGAAATCCGCGGGCTCGTCTGGTTTCAAGGGTGGAACGACCAGTACGGCGGCGCCGAGCAGGAGTATCACACCAACCTCGAACACTTCATCCGCGATATCCGCCGCGACCTCGAACTCCCCGACCTGCCGTTCGTCATCGGCGCCATGGGCCAGCACGGCAGTAAGCCGGCCAAGGGCGCGATGAAGGTCATCCAGGAAGCGCAGCTCGCCGTCGCCGCAGCGGGCAAGTTGAAGAACGTGCGAACCGTGGCGACGGCCCCGCTCGTCGATCGCGCCGCCGAGGCGCTCTACCCCGAATGGAAGAAGCGGCGCGACGAATGGGACCGCACCGGCTCGGATCACCCCTATCACTATCTCGGCAGCGCCATCTGGTTCACCCGGATCGGCGATGCATTCGCGCGCGAGATGCTCGCGATGATCGAGTGATCCTGAGCCGCACCCACTGCTGACCCGCAATGGCCGAGACCGATCTCTACGCGCCGGTCAAACGCTTCCTCGAGAAGCAGGGCTACACCGTCAAGGGCGAGATCGATGCCTGTGACGTGGTTGCCGTCCGGGCAGACGAGCCACCCGTGGTGGTCGAACTCAAGGAGCGGCTCAACCTCGCCCTGGTGCTGCAGGCCGTCGATCGACTACGGATCTCCGACGCGGTCTACCTTGCCTTCCGTGACGGCAAGCAGGGCAGCGCGTCCTGGCGCACACGGCGCAAGGAGGTGCTCGCGCTGCTGCGCCGACTCGGCCTGGGCCTCTTGACCGTCTCCGCCCGCGGTCGCGTCACGGCCGAACTCGATCCGGGACCCTACCGGCCCCGCCGCGACGCTCCTCGCCAACGCCGGCTGCTCAAGGAGTTCATAGCGCGGGTCGGCGATCCGGTGGCCGGCGGCTCCGCGCCACACAAGCGTCTGACGGCCTACCGGCAGGACGCCCTGCGCTGCGCGCGCGCCCTCTCGGGGGAACACGAGATGCTGGTCGCCCGCCTCCGCGAACGCACCGGTGTGGAGCGCGCGGCGGCGATCCTGCAGGACAACCACTACGGCTGGTTCGAACGCATTCGACGCGGCTGGTACACGCTCTCCCCCAAGGGCCACTCCGAACTCGCCGAATGGGCCGACGCAGTCGCCGCCCTGGAGTGAAGGGCGCCGACTCGACACATGATCGAGTGCCGGTGACGAGGTAGGCTTCTGCCGCCTTGCGCATCACGCTGATCGTTCACCAGTTTCCACCGCGCTACTTCACGGGCACTGAGCAGTATGCGCTCGCCGTGGGCGTGGAACTGCAGCGCCGCGGCCACGATGTCGACGTGTTCGCGCTCGACCCGGCGTTCGCGGAGAAGGATGGTCCATGGCGCGAGTCGCACGAGACCGTCGAGGACCTGCCCGTCCGACGCATCAACTTCTGGATGAACCTCGGGCGGGACTGGGCGCGGATGGAGTATCGGCACCCGTTCATGGCCGAGGTGTTCGAACGCCACCTGCGCGATCGGGGCACCGAGTTCGTGCATTCGTTCCATCTCCGACACCTCGGTGCCGACCTGCTCGACAAGGTCGACATGCTCGGTCTCGGCCGCTGCATCTCACTGATGGACTTCTGGTTCCTGTGCCCGCGCGTGATCCTCATGAAGCCGGACGGTACGGCGTGCGATGGCCCGCCCGACGGGGGCCGCGGTTGCCTGCCCTGCCACGCGCCCGAGTTGAGCAAGCAACTCGCCGACCACGAGGTCGCCGATCAGTTGACCGAACTGCACGCGACCTCGCGCGGCGAGTCGAAGCCCGGCTGGGATCTTCGCAGCAAGGTCGCGAGCCACCTCGAACGCCGCGACTATCTCCACGAACGCCTCGTCCGGCGCGGAACGATCGTCGCACCGACGCGCTTCCTGCGTGACGTGTTCATCAACGATGGTGTGCCCGAAGACCGGATCGTGCACCGCAGCTACGGCGTTACGCACACCGATCTCGCGAACACTGCGGCAACAATCGACCGACCGCTCACGCTCGGCTTCCTCGGAAGCTACGCGCCGCACAAAGCGCCGCACGTCCTCGTCGACGCCTTGAAGAACGTTCGAGGTGACTGTCGCGCGATCCTGCGCGGCCGCTCGACCGACTTCGCGGACTACTCACGTGCGTTGGCGAAGAGCGCAACCGACGATCCCCGCATCGAGCTGCTGGGTCCGTACGAGCGCCACGAGCTGGCCGAGGTCCTCGCCGCGATCGACGTGCTGATCGTGCCGAGCACGTGGCACGAGAATGCGCCATTCGTCGTGCTCGAAGCCCGCGCCGCGGGACTACCCGTGCTCGCGAGCCGCTTCGGCGGCCTGAGCGAAGTCGTCGACGACGAGGTCGACGGCGAGCTGTTCACGGCCGGCGACAGCGCCGATCTCGCAGGTCGGCTGCAACGACTCGTCGACGAACCCGAACGGCTCGCCCGCTACCGCGCGGCCGTCCAGCCGCCCAAATCCCTTGCGGCGGCTGTCGACGAGTTCGAGGCGATCTATCGCGGAGAGCTCGGGTGAACGAAGAACCGGCCGCCCCGTCGACGGTCGTCTGGACCGGCTGGCCCGAGGCTCCCGCCCCGCTCGGCAGAATCCGCCGCGCCGGTCAGCCCGTCACGGTCGTCGACGAAGCGGGTCAGCCGGTGGCGTTCGGAGCCTGGACCCGCATTCGCGAGTTGGTCCGCGCGCTCTGGCTCCGCGGCCTCGATCTCGTGCTCGGCGGAATCGCCGCGCTCGCCGCCGGGCGCACCACACCGGATCCGAAGCGCAGTGACATCGGGCAGAACCCGAGCGGCAAGACCGTGCTCGTTCTGCCCGTGCTGCCCGACCTGTCGCACACGTTCGTCTATCGCGAAACGCTCGCGATCTTGCGTCAACGACCGGACTGGCCCGTCGTGGTGCTCGCGAAGAACCCCGGCGCGCCCGTGCACAGCGAGGCGGAGCAACTCGCGCAAGTCGTCGAGTACCTGCCCCGCGACGGCATCACGAAACGCGCGGTCCGCGTCCTGCGCTGGCTGCTCCGCCGCACGGGCCGGGATCTCTTCGCGCTGTATCGCAGCGAAGCGCACGGCAGCACGCGTAGCCTCCTCGGCAAGCTGCCGCTGCGCGACCCGCGCCACCCCGGCAACGCTTTCGCGCTCGCCGACCACCTTCGGCGACTCGGCGCGGGTCGCATCCACGTCTACAGCTCGACCTACCCCGCGAACGTCGCGCTCGGCGCCGGCCACCTGCTCGGGATCCCGGTCTCGATCTCGAGCTACGTCGACTTCGAGTTCCCCTACGACCACCGCATGCGGCGTGACAAGCTCGAACGCGCGCACTTCTTTCGCGTCGTGACACGGTTCTGCGCTGATCGGCTGCGCGAACTCGAACCGGACCTCGATCTCACCGACGATCGCGTACCCGTCGTCTATCTCGGGCTCGACCTCGAGAACTGGCAGGACCGCGCCCAGCCGGCGCAGCGCGGTGTGCTCGTGAGCGCCGCCCGACTCGTGGCAAAGAAGGGCCTGCACCTGATGCCGCCGGCACTCGCGATGCTTCGCGCCCAGAACATCGAGTTCGAATGGCGCGTTTGCGGTGACGGGCCGGAACTGCCGCGGCTGCGCGCGCTCGCCGCAGAACACGGCGTCGCCGATCGTTCGACGTTCCTCGGCGCGCAGGACAACACGGCCGTTCGCGCCGAACTCATGCGCGCCGACGGCGCCGTACTGCCGTGCGTCGTGGCCGAGGACGGTGAACGCGACGGCATCCCGATCTTCCTCTGCGAAGCGATGGCGCTGGGCGTCACCGTCGTGACGACACCGATCTCGGGAATCCCGGAACTCGTGCGCGACGGCGAGACCGGGCTGCTGTGCGAAACCGAGAGTGTGGAGTCCCTCGCGGTAACCCTCGCACGCCTGTGCGACGGCCCCGCTGCCGCGGCCGCGATCGCTGCGCGCGGACGCGAAGAAGTCCACCGCGTGCTCGATGTCGACGCGGCCGCGACCGACCTGATCCGACGGATCGAAACATGAGTCCGGTCGCCAGAATCAGCGGTGTTCTGCTCCTGCCGATCGTGATGCTCGCGGTGCTCACCTTCGCACTCCTCCTGCTCGTCTGGGACCTGCTCGCGACGCCGCTCGTGCTCCTCACCCGCCAACGCCCCGAGGAAACGCCACCGCCAACCCGCAACGCATCCATCATCGTGCTCAACTGGAACGGGCTCGACTACCTGCGCGAGCTGCTGCCTTCCCTGCGTATCGCGGTCGACGCGTGCCCCGGCGATCACGAGGTGATCGTCGTCGACAACGGCAGTACCGACGGCTCACTCGACCTGGTCCGCCAGGAGCACGACTGGGTTCGCACGGTCGCTCTGCCGGAGAACCGTTACTTCATCCGCGGCAATCGCGCAGGCGTCGAAGCCGCAACCCGGGACATCCTCGTGTTCCTCAACAACGACATGCGGGTCGAGCGCGACTTTCTCGTCGAGCTGCTGCGGCCGTTCGACGCGGGCGACCTGTTCGCAGTGACTTCGCGAATCGAGATGGCGGGCACGCGTTCGGAGACCGGTCTGGCGCGCTGTTTCGTTCGGCACGGTGAACTGCGCTTCGTGCAGGAGCCGGGCACGGCCGCCGACGACGGCGCCGCCGTGCTCTGGGCGGGCGGCGGCAGCAGCGCGTTCGATCGCCGGAAGCACGATGCGATCGGCGGCTTCGAGAGCCTCTTCGAGCCCTGCTACGTCGAAGACGTCAGCCTGTCGTGGCAGGCGCTGCGCCGCGGCTGGCGCGCGGTCTACGCCCATGGCAGCGTCGTGCACCACGCGCACCGCGGCACCTCGACGCGGGTGTTCGGCCGTGAAGGCGTCGAACGCCTCAACTGGCGCAACTACGAACTGTTCTTCGTTCGCAGCGTCACGGACCCCGGCCTGGTGCTGCGCCATGCGTTGTGCTTCGGCTGGAACATCAGAAAACGCGCCCGCCTGCTGCAAGTGCCGACAGGTCTCGGCGTCATCGCCGCACTCAGCACGGTCCCGCGGCTGCCCGCGGCGATCTGGCAACGCACGTGCTCACGACGACACTACCGGCGCTCGGTCGCGGCGATCCTGGCGGACGCACGCGTCAGCGACTCGTAGCCCGCCCAACCGCTCGGGCTACGACTTCGCACAGCTGCGCGGTGGCCGCGGCGTGCGAGTAGTGCTCCTCGACCAGTCCGCGGGCGGCCTGCGCCAGCATGGCGCCCTGCCCCGCGAGCACGTCGTCGAGCGCGTCAGCGCCCTGCTCGACGGTCTCGAAACGCCGCAGATGCTGGCCGTCTTCGCCCGCCAAGCCCTCGGCCGCGATTCCGGTCGCGATGACCGGCAACCCGAGTGCCCAGGCCTCGAGGATCTTGATACGGGTCCCGCCGCCGCTGCGGATCGGCAGATACGCGGCATCGCTGGCGCGGTAGTGCGGCAACAGGTCGTCGACGAGCCCGAGCAGCTCGACGCCATCGCGCTCCGGGAAGCGCCGCGCGTAACCCGAGTCGTCGCGCCCGACGAGCCGCAGCACGAGCCCGGGATGCCGCGCCTGGAGCGTGGGCAGGTGCCGCTCGACGAGTTCGGTGACGGCTTCGCGATTCGGCGGATAGTCGAGCCCCCCCACGAACAGCAGGCGGGGCGGCCCCTCGCGTCGCGGCGGTGCGAAGGGCAACCGCTCGAGGTCGACGGAGTTCGGAACCGCGACCACGTCCACGTTCGGCACCAGATCGCGCGCCAGTTCGGCATCGCGTTCCGAAACGGTGACCGCCAACGTCGCGCGTCGCAAATGCCGGCGCTCTTCACTTGCCATTCCGCGCGCTTCGAACCAACGCGAGATGCGTTCGCCGAAGCCCCGCCGCTGGCCGTCCCGGCGCGCGAAGATGTCGGACTCGAGATTATGCAGGTAGAGCAGCGTGGTCGGTGCCGGCGTGGGCACGAGCGGCAGGACGAAGCTGCTGTCGGCGACCAGGAGCGTCGGCGCGAGGCGGTCGACGAGTTCACGGACCGCTGCAGGCGCCGCCGGCGACCAGCGGCGCGCGAACAACTCCGATCGACCGCGCGCCCAGCAAAACAGCTTGCGCGCCGGCGACGACGCCGCGCCCGCCACCGGCAATTCGTGAAACGTCAGTCCGAGGAGGCTCGCAAGCTCTGCGGCGGCACTACGATCGCCTTCGGTCTGCACGGGTGCAGCGAGATGCACCTCCCGGCCCTGGTGGCCATGCTCTTCGACCAGAGCATCGAGCAACACGCGCGAGCGGATGCTGCCGCCGTGACTCGGCGGATGCGGGACGTAGGGAGCCAGAACGAGGATCACGCGGCGTCGCACGGTATAGTCCCGCGCGTGCCCCCGCCACCTTCGGACTCCGACGGCTCGCTGCAGGCGACGCTGCAGAATCTCGATCGCCGACTCGCCGAGCTGACGACGCAGAACGCCGAGTTGACGCGGAAGCTCGGGTTCAGCGAGCAGGCTCGCAAGGACCTCGTCGCCCAGGTCGAGCACCTGATCGAGCTGCTGGCGCATTCGCGCCGTGAAGTGCGGCAGCTCCAACAGGAGCAGAAGGACTGACGGTCGACGGTCAGCCGGCAGCCGGTCAGCCGATGCCGCGCTCGAGCCGGCGGCCGAGCCAGCGGTAGAACACGCCTTTCAGGCCGCGCGGATTCGCCCCGGCTTTCGCGCCGAGGAACTGCCCCCAGCACTGCCACTTGACGTAGTCGCGCGTCCACTCGAGTGCCGGCCCCTCCTCCTCGGGCGGCAGTCCGAGACTGCGCACGTAGTCGAGGTGTTCCTTCGTCGCCTCGACGAGCGCGCCCTTCAGGGCTTCGCGCGTGGGAATCCCGACCAGGCCGAACAGGCCATGCAGGTTGCGATGGTCGCAGAACGTCCGCCGCCCTTCGTCCCAGGCGCTGCGATCGTGACTGTGCATCACGCACGTACCGCCTTGATGCGCAATCGCGAGCCCGGCCGCGATCACGCGCTTGCCGTAGTGCACGTCCTCGCCGAAACGCCGCGGCCCGAGTGGAAACCGCTCCCACACCGAACGGCGCACGGCCGACGCGACGTTGTCGAACGCGCTGAGCATCAGCTGATCGAACGGCTCGAGGTCCGTGAGCTGCTTGCCTGCGGGCAGCCGTTTGATCGTCACGCCTTCGCCCCAACCCGGCCAACCGCGAATCCGGCGATCGAGGACGGGTTGACACTTCGGCCGCGGGATCTGCCGACACCAGACGCCGGCCACATCCGGGTCGGCAAACGGCTCGACCATTTTCTGCAGCCAGTCCGTGCCCTGCGGCGTCGCATCCTGAACGGTCAGGACAACGATCTCGCCGGTCGCGAGCCCGATGCCGCGATCGCGGGTGCTGCCGTGGTCGAACTCGCGCTGCGGGATCGGCTCGACCCGGAACCCGGCCGCCTTCAGCCGTTCGACGGTGCCGTCCGTCGACCCGCTGTCGATCGCGATGAGCTCGTCGAAGCCAGGGTCCCGCTGACTGCAGATCCCCGCCAGCACCTCTTCGAGCAGAGGACCGGCGTTCCAGGTGGGCATGACGAGCGAGATCCGCACGGCCGCATCGTGCCGGCTCGAAGTCAGTTACGCACGGGGAAATCGTCGGCCAGGGCCAGCCGGCCGTTGAACAACCCGCGGGGCTCAGGCCATCATGGTCCGGTCCCATGGCGCGTTCGCGCCGAAGCGAGGGCTCGCCCCCGATCTACCGATAACAAGATCGGGCCCAGCACTCGCCGGACCCTCTGATCATGTCCGCTGCAGCTGACCAAACCGGCACGCCGGAACCCGACCAGCCGGAATCCAATCCTGGTTCCGCCGGTGACGTTGCGGGCCGCGCCGACGCGGACCGCACCGGAAAGAACGGGACCCGCCCGACGGGCCGACTCGTGCTCGAGCTGCCGAACGGTCGCGGGGCCAAGTGGCCCGAGGACCTCGCCGACCAGTTGGCACACGCCGGCCAGCTCGAACTGCGCGCCGACCGACTCAAGGCCAACAAGGCCACTCGCAATCTGTTTCGCGACCTGCGCGCGGCCGCGACCCGCCCGCCACTCGATCTACGCGTTCACTCGCTCGACCCCGCAGCCGAAGTGCAGCCGTTGCTCGAGGAGCTCGAGGTCCGCGCTCTCGAGGTCACGCTGACCCGACGCGCAGCCGGCGAACTCGAACGCGCCGACGACCTGGCGCGCGCGGTCGGCGCCGAGCTGCGGGCGCGGTTCGTGTTCACGCCCGGGCACTGGTTCGACTTCGAAGACGTCGCCATCGAGTGCGCCGAACTCGACGTGGACCTGTGCCTGGCGCTGGCGAACGGCGAAGAGCAGCCACCACTCGCGCAACTCGACGTGTTCGATCTCGAGTTCGTGAAGAACTTCTTCGGCGGCTACTGGCAGCGTTTCAACAGCCCCGATCGGCCTTCGTCGCTCGACAACGAGGCCTTCGGCGAGACCATGCGATCGCTGCGCGAACTGCTCGCGGCGCACCTCGAGAAGTCCACCACCGTAACGCCCGAACCGCTGGGTCTGCCCGAGCTCGACCACCCGTGCTGGCAGGATCCCGTGCGGTGCGAGAGCTGGACCGGCTGCATCGCCGACAACGGGCACCGCAGCGCCATGCGCTCGTGGCTCGAAGCCGTTACGGCCGACGATCAGGGGCAAGAGCAACTGGCCTCGCTGCCCTGGCTGCGAGCGATCGCGCAACGCTTCGCCTGGCAGCGCCGTGACCCCACTCTGCTCGAGGTCCTGCATCGACTCTACGCGCCGCCGCGACGGCGCCCGCGCCTGCTCGAGGCCGACCACGAGTACGCGGAGACGAGCGGCCGGACCGCTGACGGTCGCCCGTGGTGCGAGGTCGTCGGCCTCACATCGAGCAACCGCAAACGGCCGTTCCGGATCGGCAAGCCGTCGCGGCCGCGCGCAAACTCCAGCCCCAACGTCACGGTGCTGATCCCGTCCTACAAGCACGAGGACTACATCGAGGAGACCATTCGCAGCGTGCTCGCGCAGCGTAAGGTCGACTTCCGCGTCGTCGTTGCCGACGACCGCTCGCCGGACGCCACCGTCGAACGCGCCAGTGCGATCGAAGATCCGCGACTGTCCGTCGCGGTCAACGAGAACAACCTCGGGCTCGGCAACAGCGTGCTGAAAGCACTCGAGGGCATCGACACGCCGTATGTCGCGCTGCTGAACTCGGACGACCTGTTTCATCCAGATCGGCTGGCGCAGTGCCTCGCCGCGTTCGACGAAGCGCCGGAGGCCCAGCTCGTGACAACGGGTCTGCACCTCATCGACAGCGAGGGCGGGGCGATCACGGGCGACAACGCGAGCCTCGTGCTCGACGGGCGCCAGGTCTTCGAGTGGGTGGAGTGGTACACCGCGACGGCACCGTCAACGGCCGTGCCGCCTGACGACCTGTTCGCGGAGCTGCTGAGCCGGAACTTCCTCGCTACGAGCACGAACTTCGTCGCGCGCACCGACTGGCTGCGGTCTCAGGCCGACACCCTGCGCCGGCTGAAGTACTGCCTCGACTGGCAGCTCTTCCTCGAGGCGGCCCTCGAAGGCACGCTGCACCACATTCCGGACCCGCTCGCCGCCTACCG
This sequence comes from bacterium, assembly GCA_024743115.1. Classification (GTDB taxonomy): domain Bacteria; phylum Planctomycetota; class UBA1135; order UBA1135; family UBA2386; genus JAGQRA01. Next base: position 24,737 of record JANSXC010000029.1, read on the forward strand.
CCTGCATCGCTCCAACACCGTCTGGTTCCACGACGGGCGTCGCTGGTCCTACTTTCTCGAAGTCAACCGAGTCGCGGCGACGGCCGTACGCCGTTTCGCCGAGCGGGCCAACCAGGAGAACGAAGCCGAGTTCATCCGGGTCCTCGAAGCCCTCACGGATCACCTCGCCACCAACGGGGAGACCGACGGGTTCGCCTTGTTCGTGAACACGACGCTCGATGCTCTGCAACTCGACCGCCTCGCGGCGCGGTCCGAGCGCGTGGAAGAGCTCGTGCAGCGGCTCAACACCGCAGCGCAGGCCACGCAATCCGAGCCGACCGAGGACCAACCGAGCAGCGATGAGCAACGCCGTGCCAGACTGGCCGCGATCGGCGAACGCAACACACGCGAGTTGTTCGAAGACGAGCGCGACACGGTTCGATTCCTGCGCGATCTGGCCGCGCGACTCGAGCGGCAGATCAGCGCCGTTACCGAGGAACGCGAGAAGGTCGAGGGCTACTACCAGAAGGCCCGGGCGCGCAACGTCGAACTCGACGAGCGGGTCAGGTCGGAGATCGAAGAACGCGAGACCATTCGCGGCCGCCTCATCGAGCAGCGGGAGCGCGCCGAGCGCCAGACGGAGGAGACCGAACGGGTTCGCGATCGGCTGAAAGCTCAGCGCCACGACACCGAGGCGGCCCGCGCCGACCTCTCATCGACCCGCGCCGAACTCGAGGCGACCCGCCGGGAGCTCCAGGCCAGCCGCAAGGAACTCGACGCCGCCCGCTTGCAAGCGGACACGGTGGCGAAGCTGCGCGCGCTCGTGGAGGACGAACTGCAACGGACCCGAACCGAGCGCGACGAAGCTCGTGCCGAGCGCGACGAAGCCCGCGGCGAACGCGACGAAGCCCGTGGCGACCGGGACGAGGCCCAGGACTCGCTGGGTCGTGCGCGCGAGGCGAACCGCAATCTCGCCGAGTCCCTGCAGCTGAACTCGAGCGAACTGCGCGAGCGTGAAGCCGCGTTGGCATCGACGCGTCAGGAACTCGAGAGTTCGACCCGCGATGCCGCGGACCTGCGGCAGCAGCTCGAGCGCGAAAGGGCTCAGGTTGCCGAGCTGCAGCGGGCGAAGAATCAATTGGAGCAGCGGCGCAAGCAGCTCGGCCAAGAGTCTGCAAAAGCACGCGAAGAGTTGGCGCAACTCGCCGCGAGCCGGGAGTATCGCACCGGCTTCGCGGTGTGGAATCGCACCGGCCTCGCGTACTGTTCGCGCCGAGGCAAGAAGTGGTACCGAAGACTGCGTGATGCGAAGAATCGTACGGTGATGTGGGTTTCCAGTTTGTTCAAGCGGCGCAAGAAGGCCAAGGCCAGTAGCGACCAGGTGCCGAGCACGAACGTGCAGGGCATGGCGATCGTGGCGGCATGTTGGCAGTGGCCGATCTACTCCCACACGTTCGTCTACCAGGAGATGACGGGCTTCACCCATATGGGGCTCGACATCAAGCTGTTCCACTGGGACCTCGGTGACACCGACAAGCTGCATGCGGCGTTCCGGCCGCTCATGGACCGGCGCGTCCAGCTCGAGCCGGTGTGGGAGAACCACACGCGCGACATGCAGCACTACGAGAAGACGAAGCCCGGTCGGCTACGCGCTTTCCTCGAGCGGGTGTCGGCAGCGACGGGCAAGCCGGTCGAAGAGCTCGAGAAGGAGTCGATCGTGCGACAGGGCTGCACGTTCGCGCGCATGGCGGAACTCGCCGACGCGAAGTACATCCACAGCTACTTCTTCTACGACCAGTCCTTCATGGCGATGCAGGCTGCGTGGCTGCTCGACCTGCCGCGCGGCGTGTCGTGCTACGCCGACCACATGATGGACGACTACCCGTTCAAGCTCGTGCCGCTGCACGTCGAGCTCGCGGACGTAGTCGTCGCCACGAGCGCACGCATCAAGCGCGAGCTGTCCGAGATCAGCGGCGGCAAGTTCGACGACAAGATCATCGTCAAGCCGAACGGCGTGGATGGTCAGCGGTTCCCCGCGATCGAGCGGCCAGAGCGCGCGGCCGACGCTGACTTCGAGGTGCTATCGGTCTCGCGCATCGAACCCAAGAAGGGACTCACCCACCTCGTCGAGGCGATCGGCCAGCTCAAGCAGAAGGGTCTGCGGGTCGTCGCCCACATCGTCGGCAGCAAGGACGAGCACAGTAAGGGCAGCCTCGAGTACTACGACGAGTTCGTCCATTGCATCGAGCAGAACGGCGTCGGAGACCAGGTCATCCTGCACGGCATGATGCGCCAGGAGCAGATGACGCCGCTGATCGAGAAGAGCCGAGCGTTCGTCGCACCCTACGTCGAGACGCAATCCGGTGACAAGGACGGCATCCCGACCGCGATGCTCGAAGCGCTGGCCTCGGCACTCCCCGTCATCACGACGAACGCCGGTTCGATCACCGAGGTCATCGACGACGGCGTCGAAGGCATCGTCGTCGGACAGGAGGACAGCGAGGCATTCGCCAACGCACTGGAGCGGGTGATTCGCGACCAGGACCTCGAGCGCGAGATGTCCGCGGCCGCCCGCCGCCGCTTCGACAAGGACTTCGACATCAACGTCACCGAGAAGCGCCTGCACGAGCGGGTTGCCGGCTTCATTCGCGACCGCGCCAAGGCCTGACCGGCGCGCTGCCGACGAATGCGGCTGCTCTACGTGATCCACCAGTTCTTCCCCGACTGTCACTCGGGGACAGAACAGCACTGCCTCGCCGCCGCCCGAGAAGCTCGCCGGCGCGGCCACGAGGTCACCGTGCTGTCCCTGCACTGGGACCACGAACGCCAGCACCCGCCCGTTCGCCTCTTCGAACAGCCCTACGACGGCTTCCGAGTGCTGCGGCTCAACCACTGGCGCGAACTGAACCCCAACGACGTTCTGCGCGACTACGACAACCGCCATCTCGAGGGCTGGTTCCGCCACGTGCTCGAAGACGTGCAGCCCGAGGCGGTGCACTTCTTCCATCTGCGCCAGCTCGGCTCGAACCTGATCGCCGTCGCGCGGCGGCACGGCGCCCGCACGATTGCCAGTCTCACGGACTTCTGGTTCCTGTGCCCGCGGTTCACTCTGCTCCGGACCGATGGTTCACTCTGCGAGGGACCGCCCGACGGCGGCCGCGGCTGTGTCCGTTGCGAGTATCCGGAGCTCGAGAACACCGGCGCGGCCGATGGCGCAGCCGAGCTGCGCAAGGATCCGAACATGCGGCTGCGCGCGCTGCTCGATCGTCCGCGAACCCAGCTCGAGAGGCTGCACGAAGTCGATGCGATCTTCGCCCCATCGCAATTCCTCGGCGCGATGTTCGAACGAAACGGCCTGCAGCACGCCAACGTCCATGCCGTGCCCTACGGACTCGAGCCCGAGCGACTCACGCCGCTGCCGGCGTCACGCCCGCGGCAACCACTGCGGCTCGCGTTCTGTGGCGTGCTGTCGCCATGGAAGGGCCCCGACATTCTCGTGCGCGCAGTCAAGGACAGCGGCGCCGACGTCGACCTGCGCATCCACGGCCGACTCGAAGAGCCGATGTTCGCGGAGTTCATCGGCAACACGCAGGCGGCCGCGGGCGACGACCCGCGGATCCGCTTCATGGGCCCCTACGACGGCAGCGAGGCTCCCCGGATCTTCGCCGACATGGACGTACTCGTCGTGCCGAGCACGTGGTACGAAAACACGCCGTTCGTCGTGCTCGAGGCGTTTGCTGCCGGTGTGCCGGTCATCGCCTCCGACCTCGGCGGCATGAGCGAGGTGGTTCATGACGGCAAGAACGGCTTCCTGTTCCCGGCCGGCGATGCCGTAGCGTTGCGGTCCGTCATCGAACGCGTTGCTGGCGATCCCGACCTCTACGCAACCCTGCGCCCCGAGCCGCCTACGACGATCGCGCAGTGCTTCGACGCGTTCGAGGCGCAGTACGGACCGCCGTAGCCGCACCGAAGCCTGCCATCGCTCGGTCGATGGCCGCCGGTCAGTTCCCGATCGCGAGTACGAGTCCCGGTGTGAACGCGAGGCCGGCGACCGCACCCCGCGGTTCGTCGACGAACCCTTGCAGATAGAATCTCATGCCGACCAATGCGGGCGCGTCGGGCAGCGCCAGAGGCAATCGGCAGACCCCGGCAAGGGAGGACACTCCCGTCACGACCCCAATCCAGGGCTTGACGAGGATCGTGCAGCCATGCAACGGCTGGGCCGCGATCCCCGTGCTCAGTCCGACCCAACAACGTGCCCCCGGTCGGGTGTCGTGGACCGTGAGGCCGAAGGCCCGGTTGCCGATACGCGGCACCCCGTAGGCCGCCAACCCCACCGCCGGTGCGGTGCCCGAACAACCCGTGCCGTAGTTCGAAGCATGACTCACTTGCCGCCCCAGGATTGCGGTCTCGGCCAGCGGATCGTTGGCATTCCCGTTCACCGTGATACCTCCGAACAGGAGCAGATCCCGACCATCGGAAGCCATCGCGGTCCGCCGCGAGATCACGGTGCCGGCGCCCGCGATCCGAGTCCACGAGGCACCATTCCACTCCCAGGTGTCCGCGTGACCGGTCGACCCGGTCGAATGCCGCCAGTAGCCCCCGTGCCGCACGACCCGGTCACGCACGGGATCGAGGCACATCGCGAAGTCCTCGCGCGGCAACGACGAACCGCGCTGAATCCAGTCGTTGCCGTCCCACGCCCAGGTATCCCCGAGCGTCGTGTAGCCCCGGAGACCGCCGTACATCAGCACCTCCTGGCGAATCGGCTCGAAGGCCATGCCACTGAGTTCGCGCCAAGAGGGCTTGGTCACGGGTAAGGCCTGCTGCCACTGCGTGCCGTCGAATTCCCAAGTGTCGTCGAAGATCTGGCTCGCCCCACGACCACCGAACACGACGATCCGAGCCCGCGCCGCGTCGTAGGCCATCGCATGCGAGCTGCGCGCAGGCGGACCGACGACCTGGCGCTGGTGCCAGTCACCGAGCGACCACTCCCAAGTGTCACTCGAGAGCAAGCTGCCGCGCTTACCGCCGAAGTAGACGAACACATCTCGTGGCGAATCGAACACGAGCCCGCCGCGATGCTGTTCGGTCGGCATGGTCGTCGGAGCCTGCTCGTTCCACTTGCCGTCGTGCCACTCGAACGTCTGCCCCGAACCGCCTGAACTGAACAGCAGGATGCGACCGCCGAGCGAATCACCGGCCATGACGGGATCGAAGCACTCGACGGGCGACGGCTCGGCGGCGTACCACTGCAATCCATCCCATTCCCAAACGTCGGCATGGTCGCCGCGCCAATCCGCGCCGCCGAACACCACGAATCGGCCGCGAGATCGATCGAACACACCGACGTGATGACTTCGGCCACTCGCAGCCGGAACATCCGCGCGCTGTTGCCAACTGGTACCGTCCCACGCCCAGAAGTCGCGGGCGTAGTTACCGCCGACGACGCCGCAGCACACGAGCAGGTGGCCGCGAATCGGATCGTGCGCGAGCACGTGATCGGTGCGGTTGGGAACCACGCCACCGGTCCCGAACGTCATCCATCTCGCGCCGTCCCACTCCCACAACGTACCTTGTGCGAACGCAACGACCCGGCCACGGGTGTGGTCGTACGCCAGCGGAACGCGCCCCGGGTCGGAGCCCGCGTGGGCCACGGGCAGCCAGTCACTGCCATCCCATTCCCAGGTCGTGCCGCCGCTCGGCGCGAGCACGATCCGGGCACGCGCCCAGTCGGTGGCCAACCGAACGCCCTCGCCTCCCGGCGGCGCGCCGGCCGGGGTGAGCTGGCTCCACGCCCGACCATCCCAGCGCCAGGTGTCGGTATGGATTGCCGATCCACTGCGCCCACCGAACAGCAGACAGCCACCGTGGACCGGGTCGTACGCCATCGCGGCGCCGAACCGCACCGGCGGCGCCGGCACGTTCTCCCCGACCCGCACCCAATCCGAGCCCTGCCATTCCCAGGTCGCGCTGCTGCCGTCGCGCACGGGCACGGCGGACGTCACCGTGCCGCCGAAGACGACCATGACGTTCCGCTCGGGGTCGAAACACGCCGCGGCCGCCGACACCGCGCCCGGCGTGAGCTGGCGCCACTGCTGCGCCGTCGCAGCACTCGTCAACAGGAGTAGGGCGAACCCGACAGCGGGGCGGCCGAGGCGAGCACAGAACATGACGCCCATGGTATCGCGGGGCCCGACTTCCCGATCGGAATGCCTCCGCGCCAACCAGATCCGCTCCTGGTACCGGGCGCGAGCAGACTCAGCGGGTCGCAGCCCCGTCCCGACCGGCAGCGCCCAGCGTCAGCACCTTGAGCAGGCGGCTGCCCCAGCGCCACTCGCGCCGGCCCTTGAGGGCGGCCTCGACCTCGCCGGCGCGGACCTTCTCGGCCTCGAGCTGCGTGGCCAGACGCGCCACGCGTTCGCGCAGCTCCGTGATCTCACCGGCCGAGGCGCCTGCGCTGACGGCGTCCGCCGCGACGCGGGCGGCGCGCTCCTCGCGCGACTCGGTCATCACCGGTTTGCCTTCGAGGTAGCTCTGGTAGACCTCGACGCTCTTCTTCGCGATGTAGGTGTCAGTGAGGCGCTTCTCGACCTCGGCTCGCGCCGCTTCGCCGCAGCGCTCCCGCAGCCCATCGTCCTCGATGACCTCCTCGAGCGCTTTCACGAACGACTCGGGATCGCCGTTCCGCGCCAGGAGGCCCGTTCGGTGATCGTCGATGAGCTCCGGCATGCCGCCACAATCGGACGAGACGATCGCACAGCGCGCGGTCATCGCTTCGATGCACGAGTAGGGCGCGTTCTCCCAGAGGCTCGCGACGAGGAAGATACTGCACGCCTTCTGCATCGCGCGGACGGCCGGCAGATCGAGCTGCCCGACATAGAAGAAGCGCGACTGGAGGTCGTTCTCCTTCACCCACGGCAGGATCTGCTTCTCCATGTAGCCGAACAGATCACGCCCGGCGAACACGAACGCAATGTCCTCGTACTTGGCGAGGCATTGCTGCACCATCTCCCGGACGATGTGGATTCCCTTGCGCTCCTCCATCCGGTTGGCGAAGAAGATCAGCTTCTTGTCACGCGGCAGCCCGTACTGCTCGTACACGTCGACCCCGCTGTCCTGATCGAACAGCTCGACGTCGATGCCATTGCTGACCACATGGATCGGCTTCGGCTCGTTCATCTTCGTCGCTACTTCGTCCGCGAGGAACTGGCTGCACGAGGTCAACACAGTCGCCTGGTTGATGCCGAGCTGCTCGATGAACGCCGTCGCCTCGCGGTCGATCTTGGGCGTGTCGTAGATGCCCATGATGAGTCTGGCCGGCGAGTGGAACTTGATGGCCGTCGGTACGTCGAGCAGCGTGCTCGTGATGACCGAATCGCCGCCGCATTCGGGCGCCTCGATGAAGTCGAACGGCGTCTTGTCCATCTGGTGACGGAACGCCTCAAACGCGCCAAAACCGGTCTCGATGCGGTTCGCAGCCCACCAGGCCCGCCGATTCGTCAGTCCCTCGAGCGCCCCCTTGACCCAGCCCTCGCGCTTCACACGCGTGACCTTCACGCCGTCGTGCTCGGAGTGGTAGATGCCGTTCTTCGTCGAGCCGGCGAAGACGTGTACGTCGTGGCCGTTCTTGGCCAGCGCCCGCGCCTGATAGAACGAGTAGGTGCCGATGCCGCCGAAACCGGTCTCGGGCGGATACTCGTACGAGAAGAGTGCGATGCGCATGTGTCGTTACTTTCCGCCCGTCGCGCCCGAGCTGTCCGACTCACCGAGCGACTGCTGCCAGCGCCAGGCATCCCCCATCGCTTCCTCGAGCGATCGGCTCGCCCGCCAGCCGAGCACCTCGGCCGCGCGCTTCGTATCCGCGTAGGCCGCGATTACGTCGCCCGCCCGCCGCGGCGCGAAGTCCCAGTCGATCTTCTGCTCCGTGGCGCGCTCGAACGCCTTGATGACCTCGAGGACCGTCGAGCCCTGCCCGGTGCCGAGGTTGAAGACCTCGAAATCCTCGGCGGTGCGGCCGTCGATCATGCGCTCCATCGCGACGATGTGGGCCTGCGCCAGATCGACGACGTGGATGTAGTCGCGTACGGCGGTGCCGTCGCTTGTCGGATAGTCGTTGCCGAACACCTTGAGTGCACCGCGCAGGCCGGCCGCGCTCTGCGTGATGAACGGCACGAGATTCTGCGGCACGCCCAGCGGCAGTTCGCCGATCGCCGCCGTCGGATGTGCCCCGATCGGGTTGAAGTAGCGCAACGCGATCGCCTTGAAGCCGTGCGCCGCGACGCCGTCACGAATGATCTCCTCGCCGATCTGCTTGGTGTTGCCGTAGGGCGACTCCGCCGGCTTGACCGGCGCCCCTTCGGACACCGGCAGTTCGTCGGCCTGGCCGTAGACCGTGCACGATGAGCTGAAAATGAACGCGCACTCGGGCCGGCCGCGCAGGTACTGCAGCAGCAGGCACAAGGAACCGAGGTTGTTCTGGTAGTAGTCGAGCGGCTTGTCGACCGACTCCCCCACCGCCTTGAACGCCGCAAAGTGGATGATGCCGTCGAAGTCCGGGTGCGCCGCCAGGAACTCACCACATTGCTGCTGGTCGGCGAGGTCGACGTTCACCCACTCGGGCCGCTTGCCCGCAATGCGCTCGATGCCGTCGAGCACATCCGGTCGCGTATTCGCGAGGTTGTCCGCGAGCACGACCTCGTAGCCCTTGGCCAGCAGCTCCACGGCCGTATGCGAGCCGATGAAACCGAGCCCACCCGTTACGAGAACCTTCTTCATTTGCGCACGAACTGCTCGAAGTCACGGTGCTCCTGCTTGTAGAGCACCTCGCGGGGCAGCTGCTGGAAGGCTTCGTAGGTGATCTTGAGCCCCTCGGCCCGCGCCACCTTCGGCTCCCAACCGAGCTCTGCCCGCGCCTTCGTGATGTCGGGCTGACGCTGCGTCGGATCGTCCTTGGGCAGCGGCTTGTGCACGATCTTCTGCGTCGTGCCCGTGAGCTTGATGATCTCTTCGGCGAACTGCAGGATCGTGATCTCGTCCGGGTTGCCGATGTTGACCGGATACGGGTAGTCGCTGTGCAGCAGGCGGTAGATGCCCTCGACGAGGTCGTCGACGAAGCAGAACGACCGCGTCTGGCTGCCGTCGCCGAACACCGTGAGGTCCTCGCCGCGCAGTGCCTGGCCGATGAACGCGGGCAGCACGCGCCCGTCGTTGAGCCGCATCCGCGGGCCGTACGTGTTGAAGATGCGGATGATGCGCGTCTCCACCCCGTGGTAGGTGTGGTACGCCATCGTCATCGCTTCCTGGAATCGCTTGGCCTCGTCGTAGACACCGCGCGGCCCGACCGGGTTGACGTTACCCCAGTACTCCTCGGTCTGCGGATGCACCATCGGATCGCCGTAGACCTCGGAGGTCGATGCGACGAGGATCCGCGCGTTCTTGGCCTTGGCCAGGCCGAGACAGTTGTGCGTGCCCAGTGAGCCGACCTTGAGCGTCTGGATCGGGATCTTCAGGTAGTCGATCGGGCTCGCCGGCGAGGCGAAGTGCAGGATGTAGTCCAGCGCCCCTGGGACGTGGATGAAGTTGCTGACGTCGTGGTTGTAGAACGAGAACGCCGCCTCGGGGAACAGGTGCTCGAGGTTGCGCAGATCGCCGGTGATCAGGTTGTCCATCCCGACGACCTCGTAGCCCTCTTTGAGGAACCGGTCGCAGAGATGGGAACCGAGGAAACCCGCGGCGCCCGTGATGAGGATGCGTGGCATCTACTTGACCCCGATACCGTAGTAGGTGAAGCCGTTCTCGCGCAGCTCCGATCCGCTGTAGATATTGCGGCCGTCGAAGACGACGTGTTGCGAGAGCTTGGCCTTGACGCGGTCCCAGTCGGGCACGCGGAACTCACGCCACTCGGTCACGAGCAGCAGCGCGTCCGCGCCATCAAGCGCCGCGTAGGCGTCTTCGGCGTAGTCGATCTTGTCACCGATCATGTGCTTGCACTCGGCGATCGAAACCGGGTCGTAGGCGCATACGGTCGCGCCCGCCGCGAGCAGCTGCTCGGCGATCACGAGCGCCGGCGCCTCGCGCATGTCGTCGGTCTCGGGCTTGAACGACAAGCCCCACATGGCAAACCGCTTGCCCGCGAGATCACCGTTGAAGTGCTGCTTGATCTTGGTCGCAAGCACCTCCTTCTGCGATTCGTTGACGTCCTCGACCGACTGCAGGATCCGCAGATCGTAGCCACTCTCGCGCCCGGTCCGGACCAGCGCTTTGACGTCCTTGGGGAAGCAGCTGCCGCCGTAGCCGATACCGGGGTAGATGAACCGGTTGCCGATGCGCGGGTCACTGCCGATACCCTTGCGCACCTCGTTGACATCCGCGCCCAGCTGCTCACACAGGTTCGCGATGTCGTTCATGAACGAGATCTTCGTCGCGAGCATCGCATTGGCCGCGTACTTGGTCATCTCCGCCGACGGCACATCCATGAAATAGACGGGGTGGCCATTGAGCGTGAACGGCTTGTAGAGCCGCGCCATGACTTCCCGCGCGCGATCGCTCTCGACGCCACAGACGATGCGATCGGGCTTCATGAAATCCTCGATCGCCGCGCCTTCCTTGAGGAACTCGGGGTTGCTGGCCACGTCGAACGGAATATCGACGCCGCGGGCCGCAAGCGCCGCCGCGACCTCTTTCTTGACCTTTTCAGCCGTGCCGACGGGCACCGTGCTCTTGGTGATCACGACGAGGTAGTCCGTCATGAGCTCACCGATCTCCTTCGCGACCGCGAGCACGTAGCGCAGATCCGCACTGCCGTCCTCACCGGGCGGCGTTCCAACCGCGATGAACGCGGCCTCGGCGCCCTGCACGGCGTCCGCGAGCTTCGTCGTGAACTTGAGTCGCCGCGAGCTCGTGTTGCGCTCGACGATCGCGTCGAGCCCGGGCTCGTAGATCGGCAGGACGCCCTTCTCGAGGTTCGCGATCTTCTCGGCGTCGACGTCCACGCAGGTGACGTCCATGCCGACGTCGGAGAGGCAGGATCCCGTGACGAGGCCGACGTAGCCGGTGCCAACAACAGCAGTCTTCATTGCAGAGTCGAGGGTGGGTGTTCTGGATGCAAAATACGGTCGAAGTTCGCAGCGCCGCGGTCCAATGCATCGACCTGCGGCACCTCGGAGCTGGCGTTCAGGGCGAAACTTTCTACCGCAAGGCCGCAGTGCGAACCACCTCGATGACCGCAGGCGCCGGATTCGCATCATCCAACGGCCCGTGGCGTGCGACGGATGCGGTGCGCGGCATCGTCCGACTGCACCGAATCGCTCACCCAGCGCGAACGGCCTCGCGATGGCATGGGGCGATCGCACGTCATTCCGTACCCAGGTGCTAACGTCACCGACCGATGAGGAACCTGCGAAGCACGATCGCCGCGGCCGTCACCGCCGCCCTGGTCACGACCCCGGCATCGCCAGGGCAGGAGCTGGCGCGGTCCCCGGTCGACGCGAAGTGGCGAACGCTCCAGAAGGCCAACCGCGCGGGTCGCGCGGCGATTCTCGACGATCTGCGGCGCGATGCGGTGGCAGCCGGCAAACGGGGCGTTCATCTGCTGGGACATGTCGAGGAGTTCCACAGCCAGAGCTTCGCGTTTGCGATCGCCGAACTCGGGCCCGCGGGATTCGACGCGCTGCTCGCGGCCGCGGCCAATCCCGAATCACCCGCGCGCCACCTCGGGCTCGAGGGCGCACTGTTCTACGCCTCGCGCTACTTCGATCGTGACCCCGACGAAGAAGGGCGCCGACGGCGACTGCAGGACGCCCTCGTCGCTGGACTCGATGCCGCGGACGAGGAGATGATGCGGCAGGTCGACCTCGGCATCGGCTATCTCGGCACGCGCCACCACGAGCTACTCGAGGCCCGCCTCACCGAGCCGGCGCCGATCGGACCGCGCGCCGCGCTGCATCTCCGAACCCGCCCGCGCGCGCCGCTCCCCGCGATCGTCGCCGCCCTCGAGGACCCGCTGCGATCGGTGCGCACCGACGCGATCGACACCCTTCTGCAACGCGACCGGAAGCGTGGCCAGGCAGCCGTGCGTGCGCAGCTCGCGGCGAAGGACTCGAACGATCGACGCGCCGCGATCACCACGCTGGCCGCGTGGCGGTACCCCGAATGGAGCGCCACGGAACGCGAGCTGCTCATGACCTACGTGACCACGGCCCTGCCACCACCGCTCGACGAAGACTGGTGCGAGGATCTGGCGACGCGGAAGCGCATCCTCGAATCCGCGGCCAATCGCGTCACCAAGGAACCCGAACTGACACCGGCGTACCTGCCGTTGCTGCTCGGCGGCCTCGACCTTCCGGAGAGCGACGCCGGCTGGATCTGCTATCGCGTGGACGAGCTACGCGCGATCGCACTGCGGGCTCTGAGCCGCGGGTTCGAGCAATTGCCGGAGTCCGATCGACGCGGCGTCGTGCGCCGCCTGCGCAAGCTCGCCGCGCGCGACGAACTCGCCCTGCCACTGCTCGAAGTCGTGTTCGACATCCAGCTCGACCTCGCACCACCGAGTGCAGACGAACGCCTGATCTGGGACGCCCGCTATCGCCGTGCTGCCGAACGCGCGAGCCACGTCCAGCAGGGGCGCAGGTTCTCGTTCTATGCCGCCAATGCACTCGCCGCGGTCTACGACGCCATCGGTCGCCTTGGTCACCCGAGTAGCGCGGAATGGCTGCGCGACCGCGTGCTACGCGGCCCCGGCGCGCGCGGCGCTGCGATGGGCGCGTTGCTCCGAATCGCAGGTGACGATCCCGCGACGATGCGCGAACTGCGTCAACTGCTCGCCCGTGATCCCGGCCCCTGGCCGCACGACGAGGTCCTCGCTGCGGCCGTCGCCGATCACGGCCCAGGTGCACTCTGGCTGGTCCAAGTGCTCCTCGACCGCATTCCTGACAAGCTCCCGAACCACGCGAACGAGATCCTCGCGGCCATCGGCCGGCTCGGCAAAGCCTGCAACGCCGCGGATCGCAAGAGCCTGCGCGAAGAACTGGAAGGGCGTCTCGAACCGAAGTCGAGCTCCACGTTCCAGGCCATCGCCCGAGCCATCGCGACGATCGATCCGGAGGCCGCGCTGGCGTACCGCGGGCAGGGCGCCATCGGCCAGCGGCTGTTCAGCGCGGCGCTCGACCTGCACCCCGAACTGCTGGCGCGCGACCTGGATTCGCCGGACCCGCAGCACCGCAGCTACGCCCAGCAATACTATCGCTCGCGCACCCGCAACCCGAAGGTCCTGGCAACCGTCGCCGAGATCCTGAAACGGCCGCGACTGCACCAGCCCGAGCGCCTGTTCTATGCGGTCGCCACGATGGGCCCCGGACCGGAACTGCTGCCGAGTCTCGAGCGTTGGCTGCCAAGGGAACGGGCCGCGCTGCGCGCGATCGTCGCCGTCGGCGAACGCGCGGTCCCGACGCTGGCACGCGCGCTGCCGAAGCTGCCGTTCTTCCCGGTGCAGGAGCTCCAGCCGCTCGGTCCCGCGGCCGGCCCCTTGCTGCCGATGCTGCTCGAGCATCCGAACGATCAAGTCCGCGGCATGACCGCCCACCTGCTACCTTTCTTCGGCCGGCCGGGCATTGCGGAAATGCGGCGGCGCCGCGTGGCAGAACGGGAGATCGGCGAGCATCTCACGGCCGTTCTCGTGACCGGCCGCGCACACCTCGAAGCCCGCATCGCCGCCGCGGACGAACTCCTGCTCATGCCGCACTCACTGGACCTCGGAGACTTCGAGCTATCGCCACGCGCGCCCGCACGGCTCGCGTCGCGAGTTCTCCTGCTGCAGGGCAACCGCGCCAGCAGCGGCGAGGGCGCGACGACGGCATTGCTCGACACACTCGGCTCACCGGAGCCACACCTGCGCGCATTCGCACTGCGCCGCCTCCGCGATCACCCCGATCGCGAACGCGTCTTGCGCTACGTGCACTGGCTGCGGCAGGACGAGGATCCGGCGGTCCAGCGCGCGCTGCGCGCGTTCGACGGCCGCTGAAACGCAGCGCCACCTCGCAACCACCACGGACGAACAGGCCGGCGCCGGAATCGACCGCCGCGATCAGGCGCGGTCCAGCACGACCGGCCGGCGCTTTCTGCGCTCCTCGCCGACCGGCATCGCGGCCACAAGGCGCACCCGCGCCGCTTCCCACGCTGCCGTCGTCGCGGCGTGCACGATCGCCAGCGGCTCCCCCGCCGCGACCGGATCCCCGAGCTGCTTCTGCAGCACGATGCCGACGTGCGGGTCGATCGCATCCGAGGGCTGCCGCCGGCCGCCGCCGAGGTCGACGACGACCTGCCCGAGCGCGAGCGGGTCGACGTCCTCGACGAAGCCCGCGCGCGGAGCCGACACCGCTTCGATCACGGGCGCCCGACCGAGCAGGGTGTGATCGTCGAGCACGCGCACGTCACCGCCCTGGAGTTCGAGGTTGTGGCGGAAGACCTGGCGCACGACGCCATCCTGCCACAGCCGTTCGAGCGTCGCGCGCGCGGCTCGCGGATCGACGGCGACCCCGCCGAGTACCAGCATCTCGGCCCCGAGTTCGAGCGTGACCTCACGCAGATCCTCGGGGCAGTTGCCGTCCAGTGCTTCGAGGATCTCGACGACCTCGAGCGCGTTGCCGAGCGCGAGCCCGAGCGGATGATCCATGTCCGTGAGCAGCGCCGCGATCTTGACACCAGCGGAACGGCCGGTGGCACAGATCGTCTCCATCAGCGCGCGGGCGTCGTCCTCCCGCTGCATGAATGCGGCACGGCCACACTTGACGTCCATCACGAGGCCATCAATGCCCTCCGCGAGCTTCTTGCTCAGGATCGAACTCGTGATCAACGGAATGCTCTCGACGGTGCCGCTGATGTCGCGCGTCGCATACATCCGTCGATCAGCCGGCGCCAGCTCAGCGCTCGGCGACAGCATCGCGTAGCCGCATTGCTCGAGTACGTCCCCGAACTCCGTGATCGACAGATCCGTGCGATAGCCCGGCAGAGCCGCGAGCTTGTCGATCGTGCCACCCGTGTGACCAAGGCCGCGTCCACTTACCATCGGCACCGCGACGCCGGCAGCCGCGACCAAAGGGGCCAGCAGCAGGCTCACCTTGTCGCCCACGCCGCCGGTGCTGTGCTTGTCGATCTTCGGCTTGCTGATGCGATCGTGACGCAGCACGACTCCCGAGTCGCGCATCCCGAGCGTCAACGCCGCAGTCTCGGCCGCCGTCATACCGTTGCAGCAGACCGCCATCAGGAACGCGCCGAGTTGCGCGTCGCCGAGCGTGCCATCGACCACCCCACTGACGAGATCCGCGATCTCGTCGGCCGCGAGTTCGCCGCCATCACGCTTCTTGGCGATGAGTCTTGCCGGATGGTGCTTCATCGTCGCGGTCGGTTCGGATGTTGCGAGTCGGATGCCGCCATCAAGGCGCAACCGGGTGCCATAGCGCCTTCACTTCGACGAACGGCTCGACCCATGACAGCGCCCGCAAAAGCTTCGGGTCACGCCAGTCTTTGGCCGGGAGCGTGCAGAAGCGCGTGCGCTTGAGATTGTCGGCGCCGGCCGCCGTGAGTTCGGCATCGGGTTTCCCCGCGACGAACAGCCCATCGACATCACGATGGGCAGCGAGCTGCGGCGCGAGTTCGGCGCGCTGCCCGGCCACGATGTTGAGCGCGCCGCCGGGCACGTCACTGCTCGCGCAAACCTCGCCCAGCGCGAGCCCCGCGAACGGCGCCGATGCACTCGGAACCGCGATCACGGCGTTGCCGCCCACCAGCACGGGCAGCACCAGCGCGAGCAACCCCGTGAGCGCCGGGCCATCCGGTGCGACGACCCCGATCACGCCGGTCGGCTCAACGGTCGAGAACGCGAAGAACGGTCCCTGCACTTCGTTCTGACTGCCGAGCAGCGTCTGCAGCTTGTCACTGAGACCCGCATACCAGACGGTCAGGGCGATCGCGGCATCGAGTTCCTTTCTGGCCTCGGCCGCGGTCGCGCCACCGAGACGCAGCTCGGCCTGCATCGCTTCGCGCCGCGACTCGAGCATCTCCGCGATGCGGTAGAGGATCTGGCCGCGCAGGTAGCTCGTCGCCCCACTCCAGCTCGCGAGCCCCTTGCGCGCGGCAAGCACCGCCTCGCGCAGATCCTTGCGGCTGCCGCGCGTGACGTTGATGTCCGGATTGCCACTGGGCTGGAACGCGCGCCCGGACTCGCTGCGCGGGAACTTGCCACCGATGTAGTGCTTGTAGGTCTTGGCAACCGGCAATGTCATCGTTCGTCTCCGTGTGTCGTCAGCAAGGAATCAGCCCGCGGACAAGCCGTCCTGCAGCCGCACGTAGGCGCGCATGCCGGCGCGCCCGCCCTCCCGGCCGAAGCCCGACTCCTTGAAGCCACCGAACGGCGACGCGGCGTCGAAGCGGTTGAACGTGTTGTTCCAGACGACGCCCGCGCGCAGTCGGTCCGCGAGCCACAGGATCCGCGCGCCCTTGTCGGTCCAGATCCCGGCCGACAGGCCATAGCTCGTGTTGTTGGCCTTCTCGACCGCTTCCTCCGGTGTCCGGAACGTGAGCACGCTCAGCACGGGGCCGAAGATTTCTTCGCGCGCGATCCGGTGGCTCAGCGCGACGTTCGTGAACATGGTCGGTGCGAACCAGAAGCCCTGCCCCGGAAGCTCACACGAACTCTGGTGCAGCGTCGCGCCCTCGTCGACGCCCGCGGCAACCAGCTCCTCGATGCGTGCGAGCTGGGCGGCGGAGTGGATCGCGCCCATGTCGGTGTTCTTGTCGAGCGGGTTACCGACCCGGATGCGCTCCATGCGCCGTGCGAGCTTGCGCACGAACAGGTCGTGCACGCTCTCCTGCACCAGCAGTCGTGAGCCGGCGCAGCAGACGTGCCCCTGATTGAAGAAGATGCCGCGCACGACACCCTCGACCGCCTGATCGATCGCGGCGTCCTCGAACACGATGTGCGCCGCCTTGCCGCCGAGTTCGAGCGTCAGGTCGACGCCGCGACCGGCGACGGCCTGCTGGATGTCCTTGCCGACCTCGGTGCTGCCCGTGAACGCGACCTTGTCGAGATCCGGGTGCCGCACGAGTGCCTGACCCGTCGCGCCGTCACCCGTGACGAAGTTGACGACCCCGGCCGGCAACCCGGCCTGCTGGAACACCTCCGCGAGGCGCAGCGCCGTGAGCGGCGACGTCTCCGCGGGCTTGAGCACGACCGTGTTACCACCCGCGAGCGCGGGCGCGATCTTCCAGGCTGCCATGAGCAACGGGAAGTTCCACGGGATCACCTGGCCAATGACGCCCACCGGCACCGGGACCCGCCCCGGGAACAGCAGGTCGAGCTTGTCGGCCCAACCCGCGTGGTAGAAGAAGTGCTGCGCCGCGAGCGGCACATCGACGTCGCGGGTCTCGGCGATCGGCTTGCCGTTGTCGAGAGTTTCGAGACAAGCGAACTCACGGGCCCGTTCCTGCAGGATGCGCGCGATCCGGAACAGGTAGCGCGCACGCTCATCCCCGGACTTGCGCTTCCAGCCCGGCAGCGCAGCCTTGGCCGCAGCGACGGCACGATCGACGTCGGCCGCGTTCGCGCTCGCGACCTCGCACAGTGGCTCGCCCGTCGCCGGGTTGATCGTCGCGAAGTACTCGCCGCTCTGCGGCGCGACGAACTCACCGTCGACGAACAGGTCGTAGCGCTCGGCGATCTCGAAGTGATCGGTACCCTCGGTCGCGGACTCGTACTGCCATGCGGTGCCGAACTGCAGCGCGTGTGACCCCGTTGCGGAGGCGGCGGCAGCGTCGTTCGACTTCTCGGTTTCCTTCGACATCAGTTGGCTCCGGTTCGTGAGGTGGCGTCAGACGTGGCGCTGAGGTTCTTGGCGCGGCGCCTGTTGGCACTCTGATCAGTCGGTCCCAAAGGCTCAGTCCGCGCTGAAATCGACCGGCCGCTGGTAGCGCCCGGTGCGCTCCTTCTCCAGCTGCATGAGCACGTCGTTGAGCAACGAGCTTGCACCGAAGCGGAAGTACTTCGGCGTCATCCACAGATCGCCGCAGGTTTCGTTGACGAGTACGAGATAGCGCAGAGCGTCCTTGCTCGTGCGGATGCCGCCCGCCGCCTTGACGCCGACGATCGTGCCGGTCTCGAGATAGTGATCGCGCACGGCCTCGAGCATCAGCAACACCACGGGCCGGGTGCTCGCGGGCGAGACCTTGCCCGTGCTCGTCTTGAGGAAGTCCGCACCCGCAAGCAGCGCGATGCGACACGCGCGGCGCACGTTGTCGTAGGTCTTCAGTTCGCCCGTCTCGAGGATGACCTTGAGGTGAGCTGCGCCGCAGGCCGCCTTGACCGCGCAAATCTCGTCGTAGACCTCGCCGTAGCGCCCGCTCAGGAACGCGCCGCGGTCGATGACCATGTCGATCTCCGACGCGCCGTCCGCCACCGCGCGCTCGACTTCACGCAGCTTGAACGCGCGGTCGATGCGACCGGCAGGAAAGCCCGTCGCGACCGAGGCCACCGCCACCCCGCTGCCCGCGACCGCCGCGACGGCCTCGGGGACCAGGTCGGGATAGACACAGACCGCCGCGCACGACGGTACCTCGTCGCGGGCGGGCAGCGGGCGCTTCGCCTTCTGGCACAGCTGGCGCACCTTGCCGGGCGAGTCCTGGCCCTCGAGCGTCGTGAGATCCATCATCGCAACCGCGAGCTTCAGGCCGCTGATCTTGGCCGCACGCTTGATCGAACGCGTGCCGAGTGCCGCGGCACGCGTCTCGAGCGCGACCGCGTCGACGGGCGGAACGCGGAACTCGACGGGACTCGACGACTGGGACATGGGACACCCGATCGTGCCGCACGAGCCGAGCCGTGTCGACAGCGGCGTCAGCTTCCGCGCTCGAACGTGAACGCATCCGGCAGCAGACGCTCGAGATCGAGCAGCCTGACGGCCGGCCCGCGCCCGACGAGGAGCACCGCCATGTCCTTGCCAAACTCCGCCAGCACCTGCCGGCACGCACCGCAGGGCCGCGCCGGTTCGTCGAGGTCCGTGACAACCGCGACCGCACGAATTTCGCGCACGCCGGCAGCGACCGCCGCGCAAACCGCCGCCCGTTCCGCGCAGATCGTCAGGCCGTAGCTCGCGTTCTCGACGTTGCAGCCGACGAACTCCCGACCGTCCGCGGCGAGCACTGCGGCGCCCACGCGAAACTCCGACGCCGGGGCGTAGGCCTGCTTCTGCACGGCCCGGGCCGCGGCCGTGAGACGCTGGATCGTGGCCTCGTCGAGCCCCGCCGCATCACTCATGAGGAATCCCGATCATCCGCCAGCCCGTGACTCGAAAGACCATGACTCGAAAGACCACTACTCGAACGCCCGACCGCCGCGTCCGGCCTGCACGACGAGCGCAACGAGCGTTGCGCCGTAGCTGCCGAACTGCAGCGCGCAGACCAGGTAGGCGAGCATCGAGCCATGATGCGCGATCGCGGCATCGAAGTCGGCATGTCCCTGCAGCAAAACGTACGTCGACAATACGGTGATCAGCGCCAGCGCGACTCCGAACAGCCAGACATCGGCACCGAGCCGATCCAGCAGCCAACCGAGCAGCGCCAGCAGCGGCACGCCCCCCAGCAGCGTGGCACCGATTGCCAACCCGGAACCGGCCTCGGCGTCGACGAGCGCGTTCGCCCAGACCCCGACCAACGACCCCAGGAAGAACAGCTGTCCGTTATGCCCCGCAGCCGCGGTGCCGGCGAGCGTCCAGACCGCGAACCACAGCGGCAGCAGCCACAAGAACCGCCATCGGACAGGCGCGGGCAAGCGGACGATCTCGGTCATCAGAACGGCAGGGTGGAGGACACGGCGACGGCCAGATTCACGCCTGGAACTCGTGCCGAATCGCCGGCCCCTGGCGAGGAGCCGGCGGAGAGAGCCACCCGCCATGATCGCATGCCGATTGCCAGTGGAAAAGGGGCTCCCCTCGGGCACGATCGCGGCGATGGCCCGCGAGCCCTACGACGCCAGCTGCGAACGCGCCCTGAACGCGTTGGGATGGACCGATCCGGAACTGACGATCGGCGGCTGCCGGGCCACGCAGCTCGCAGACGAGTTCGGCAGTCCGAGCTACGTGTTCTGCGCGGCCACGGTCGATCGACAGGTCGCACGAGTCCGCAACAGCCTCGGCGACCGCGTCGAATTGCTCTACTCGATCAAGAGCAACCCTTCGCTCGCCGTGACCCATCGGCTACGTGAACGCGGAGTCGGGGCCGAGATCGCTTCGCTCGGCGAACTCCACGTCGCGGTCGCAGCGGGCCACGACCCGGCCGAACTGCGCTTCGCCGGCCCCGGCAAGACCGCCACCGAACTGACCGCCGCGATCGCACTCGGCCTCGGTTGTGTGCACGCCGAGTCGGCCGACGAAGTCGAACTGACCGGCCAAGCGGCCCGCGCGGCCGGTCGCCGCGTCGGGGTCGCCGTGCGCGTCAACCTGCCGACCGAACTCGCGGGCTCGCGCTTGCGCATGGGCGGCCGCAGCAGCCGGTTCGGCGTCGACGAGGACCAGGTCGAACCGTTGCTGCAGCAAATCGCCCGCGCCGATGCCGACCTCGAGCTGCGCGGACTGCACGTCTACGCGGGCACCCAGTGCTTCGCGGCCGAGGCCTTCGTCGCGCACGCGACCGCGGTCGTGGAACGGGCCGCCGCCTGGGAAAGCGCGCTCGGGCTGTCGATCGACGAACTCGACCTCGGTGGCGGGTTCGGCATCGCGGCCTACGCCGGCGACCCCGAGTTCGATCTCGCGGCGGCCGGCGCCGGCCTGCAGGAACTGATCGCCGCGCACGACCGCCCCGGCCGCCGCTGGTTCGTCGAGCTCGGGCGCTACCTCGTGGCTCCGGCCGGCGTCTATCTCACGCGCGTCGTCCGCACGAAGAGGAGCGGCGGAGCCCGCCACGTCGTGCTCGATGGTGGTCTCCACCACTGTGCGATGGCCGCCGGCGTCGGCGCCGTGCTCAAGCGACCACCGCTGCTCGTGCACGCCGGCCGCCCGTTCGCCAGCGCACGCGAGCCCGTCACCATCGGCGGCCCGCTGTGCACGCCTGCCGACCAGTTCGCGGCCGACCTCGACCTGCCCGAACTCACCGCGGGCGACCTCGTCGCGGTTCTGCACGCGGGCGCCTACGGCCTGACCTACAGTCCGACCGGCTTCCTCAGCCATCCGAGCCCCGCGGAATTACTCGTCGAGAACGGGACCGCGCGGTGCATTCGCGACCGCGGCGAACCCGAGGATGCCGTGCGCGGCCAACGCCCCTGATCAGTAGAAACTGATCCGTAGAAACTGATCCGTAGAAACCTGATCAGAAGAGATCTGACTGGCAGGGATCCGGCACCGCCGGGATCAGTGACCCGCTCATCGGAACTCGAGCCGCGAACCGCGCGCGAGGTCGAACGGCATGACGCTGCGACCGGTCGTGCCGATCCACGAGACCATGCCGCTCGTGCCCGAGAGCCCCGTGACCACGAGGTCGTCGCTCGTCCAGTCGTTGAGCCGGACGGTGACGAGGTTGCCAGCGGGCGGCACGTCTTGCCCGCGAGCAGGGAACGCGGTGGGCGTGACCTGGATCAGCAGGTTGCCGCCGCCTCGCGTGCTGCCGCGCCCGATCCGCAGCGCCTGGCGACCCATGCCTCGCGCCAGCTCGAGCGTCGCCCGACCACTCGTCTCGACCCGCGTGATCAGCAGCGCGCACGTCAACTCGAACCCGTGGACATGGACCGCGTCCACTCGATACACCCCTGGCGTCAAACCGTCGAAAACCACCCGGTCGGCCGACGCCCCATCCGCCCCAGAGTTGGAGGCACCGGAGTTCGGTGCACGAGAGTTCGGGGCGCCAGAGTTCGGGGCGCCAGAGTTCGACGTGCCAGAGTTCGGAGCCCCGGAACTCGCGACGCCGTGATGCACCGTGCGGCGGTCCGCCGTCTTCCACGAACGCGTCACGGTCTCGGCACCGGCCGCCCCCGCCCGTCGCAGAACGATGCTGGTCCGCCCACGCTGCGGCCAGCCCGCGAGCATGAGTTCGAGCGTGCCCGCCGGCTCGAGAACGATCGTGACCTCGACCGTCGTCCCGGGGACGGCCACGAACGGCCTCGTGACCGGCGTCCTGGAGCCACCCACGAGCGGGACGCCGCCGCCCAGCGCACGGGCAGTCGAACCGTCCGCATCGCCATACCACGCCTTGTGAGCCGGCATGACTCGCACCACGTCTGCTCCCATCGCGAACAGGCACTCCGAACCATCGGCCGGCACGCTGAGACCATCGACCAGAGCCTCGCCCCTCACCTTCTCGAGGTCGCGAATCACCTCGTCCGGACTCATTCGCCTTTGCGCGGCCGCTTCGACGGCACGGGCTGAGATCGCGAACGCCGCACAATCGAACGCGTGCGGCGTGCACTCGTGCCCGGCGAGCATCTCGTACTTCAGCCGCAACTGCGCCATTGGCACCGGAGCCAGGACGTTGCGACCGGCCTGAAGCTCCGCCGACACCTCGCGGAAGCAGGGCGGCGACGCCAACGACCGCAAGGTGACGGCTCCGATCTCGAACGCCGCGTCGAGTTCGCCACTCACCAGGCGGACTTCGCGTTCGCCACGACCGTCGAGCACCAGCACCGCACCGTCCGGAAACGCCCCGCCACTGCCGAGGACCAACCGGACGCTCGGGGGCTGCGAGTCCCTCTGCTCCGATCCCGCAGCGGTCGGCGCGACACCACTCCCGGCGGTGGCCCCGTCACCAGTCGCCGCCGAATCCGCCGCGGTCCCGCCCTCGTTGCGCGTGGGCTCGACCCCACCCTGCGCCACCAGCTGCCAGCCGAACCACACCACCGTTGCGAGCAGCACGACGGCCAAGCCGAGGACGAGCCCCTGCCGCGCGGCCCCCCGCTCTCCGGAGCCCGCGCGTCCGCTGCTTCTCTCGCGGGCACCGCTTCCGCCAACGCCCCGCTCGTCCGTTTGTCGATCGAACCTTGCCATCTCACATCCCCTGCGACCCGCGGGCCAGCTGGCAGGCTCCCACTGGATCCTGCGTCGAAGTAACCCTGAGCACCGACAACTGCCGCACGCGCCGTGCACGGTAGCACGGCGACGCACGGCTGGTTGGGTGATTCACCGATCGCTAAGGCCTGAACCCGACATAGGCGCCAGCAGACACCTCGCCGCCGATCGAACCGCTGCAGTGCTTGCCATTGGGCGCGACCTCGAGCGCGATGCTGCCCATCGTGACCGTATCGAACACGACCGTCGCCGAGTTGCCGGCCCGCCAGCCCTTGGTATCGACCTTCGCCATGACCTTGGTCTGGCCAGCGGGCTGATCGGGGGTGACCGTGATCGTGAATCCAGCCCCGAACCCGAAGAGCTGGATCTGCCCCCCCACACCAACCGGAGCAGCCGCGGAGGCGATCGCGATCGCCTGTCGGTCCGTGGCGTGGGCCGTGACCGTGGCGTAGTTCACGAGCGCCGAACCCGCGACGGCCGCGCTCGCGTTGCCGATCCCCGACTCGATGTCCGCTTCCGCCTTGCCCTGGACCTGCGCCAGGCCGATCACGTTCTCTGCGCGCGAACAGTACAACGCCCAGCCCATCGCGCCGTCATCGGCGAACGAGTCCTTGTAGCTGCCCGTGTGACCGGCCGGCGACGACGCCCCGGCGCCCGCATTGGGGAAAGGCCGACGCCCCTCGAACTCGATGTCCGTGAGCACCACGTCCTCGGCCGTCAGCGGATGCTCCACCTCCCACGTCAGGCCGTCCTTCGGCACGCGGAGGCTCAACTGGTCGACCACGTGCTGCGCACCGATCGCACTGGCCAGGAAGAGAAGGGTAAGTAGTAGTCGCATCGCTCTGATCTCCTCGAGAAACGGGCCTCGGCGGTCGCCGTCGAGGACCCGTGCAAACGGCCGGGCAACCGCAAACCGTTCGCGATGCCCGACACTTCAGTGGAACGGCGAGACGAGAAAGCGACGCCAAACGCCGGGGATTCGCGCCCGGCCGAGCTGCCGGGCCACCCGCGGCGCGCTATCGTGTTTCGCAGCATGATGATCCGCCCGCTGATCCCGAGCCTCCTCGCTGTCCTGAGCGGTGGCGTGGCCACCGGCCTCCTGGCCCAGGAAACCGGCCCGCGCCCTGCCGGACTCGTTCCCGAACGGATGTGGCCCGCGCCGACCGCCGCGGACTGGGCCAAGCCGACGATCATCCAGTGGCAGCGCACCTGGGCCGACGCCGTGCGGCTGTCGCAAGAGACCAAGAAGCCGATCCTCGTTTGCGTCAACATGGACGGCGAGATCGCCAGCGAGCACTACGCCGGCATTCGCTACCGCGATCCCGAGGTGGCAAAACTCTACGAGCCCTACGTCTGCGTCACGGCGTCGGTCTACCGCCACAACCCGCGCGACTACGACGACGAAGGCCGCCGCATCCCGTGCCCGCGACTCGGCTGCATCACGTGTGGCGAGCACATCGCGATGGAACCGATCATCTACGAGAAGTTCCTCGACGGGAAACGGATCTCGCCGCGCCACATCATGGTCGAACTCGATGGTTCCGAGTCCTACGACGTCTACCACACGTGGGACGTGCAGTCGGTGCTCGACTCGATCGACAATGGCATCAAGAACCGCAAGATCCAGCCCGCGCCGATCGTCAAGGGCGATCGTTCGCTGCTCGAGAAACTCGCGAGCGTCGACAGCATCGACCGCGAGGAGATCGAGCGCACGTTCACGAAAGGCAACGCCGAACAGAAGCGCGCGCTGCTCGACGCCGCGCTCGAACTCGGGGACCAGGCGCCCGTCGAACTGCTGCGGCTCGCGGCCTACGGTCTCGATCCCCAACTCGCCGAGCGCGCTCGCGAAGGCATGACGATCGCGAAGGACCCGGGCACGGTCGACCTGATCGCGGACACGCTGCGTGCGCGGCTGCCGAAAGCCGAGCGCGAGAAGCTCGTTGCGGCGCTCGACAAGTTCGCCGGCGACTCGACCCGTGCCCGCACGCTCGCGACCGCCCACCGCGGCCTCGCGGGCCAACGCTCCGCAATCGACACCAAGAAGTGGCAGTCCGTGCTCGAGGGCGCCGCCTACACGGGCGCGTTCACAGCAGGTCGGGCCGCGACCGTCGCGACCGCCCGGGACGAGGCACTGAAGAAGAAGCCCGAAGATCCCGGCGCCCTGCTCGATGTCGCCGAAGCCAGCTTGCTGCAGGCGCTCTCGACGCTGGATGGCACGGGCCCTGGTGCGCGGCGCCGCGCGGAACGCTACCGCCGGATGCTGCTGCAGGACGCCTTCCGCAAGGTCGAGAAGGCCAGGAAGGCCGGCGCCGAGGGCTGGCGTGTCGCGGCGATTCGTGCCGTTCTCGCGCAGCGTACGGGCCGGACGCGGCTCGCGCACAACCTCGCGATCGAAGCGGCTCCCGAGCTGCCGCCGGATGCCCCGGGCCAGCTCGCGATGGAACTGCTCGCGCTGTTCGCCGCGGCGCGCCAGGAAGCCATCGTCGCCGCGGTACGGCAGAAGCGCGAATGGCCGCCCGAGTGGACGACCGACGTGCACGCCGCCTACGCCGTGCTCGGCAAGCATCCGCTCGGCCGCGACACCCACGCCGCCTACCACTACGACTTCCTGAACTTCTTCGGCACGCCCCAGTCAGCCGCCGTGCTCGACCGCGGCCTGAAACGCTTCCCGGGTTCGGCGCTGTTGCACGACCGCCACCGCGCACGGCTGCTCAAACAAGGCGGCCCGGCCGCCGTGACAGCCGACTACGACCGGCGCGTGCAGGCCGCCGG
Organism: bacterium; assembly: GCA_024743115.1. Taxonomy (GTDB): domain Bacteria; phylum Planctomycetota; class UBA1135; order UBA1135; family UBA2386; genus JAGQRA01. The sequence continues at coordinate 50,527 of JANSXC010000029.1, forward strand.
CGCGCCGGAGACGATCCACTGGTTCGCCGGCTACGCACTGCTCGTCGTGGCCGAAGCACATCGCGGCCAGAACCGCAGCGCCGAAGCCATCGCCGCCTACGAACGCGCGGCCGACCACTTCCGCAAGTACCAGGAGGTCACCCAAACCGCCGCGACCGACAGCACCCACTACCTCGCCGTCGCCCACCACGGCATCTGCGCGGTCAAAGTGCGCTACGGCGACCTCCAGGGCGCCTGGCGCGCGATGCGCACGGCCTTCGACATCAACCCCGCGGCCACGTCCGCCGTGGACGGCCTGAGCCGCACCGGCCTGCAGACCGCCGACGAACTCCGCGCCCGCGCCAACGAGGCCGGCCTGGAGGACGTCGTCGCCGAGATCGACGCCGCGCTCGAGGCGCTGCCCGACGAAGCCTATGTGCTGCCGGAGTACGAACAGCTGTCGCAGGGCCATCGCCTGGACCGGCGGCGGCGGAAGTAGGAGCGCCGCGGGACGATCGAACGGGCGATACCGATGGAGCACTGGCGGCACGCGGATGTGAGCTGGTCTTCGAGGATCGGTCTCTGGCGCTGGCGCCAAACGTGAGGGCGCAAGAGACCCTGCGGATTCGGGCGGGAGTGCACGTACCGAGCCTGGAGGTGGGGCGCACGCCCGAGCTTCGAGTTGGACCGCGGCCAGTTGGGCGCGGACGAGTCCAGGAGCCGCTCTGAACTCCTCGGCCCACGAGAGCCGGCCGTCACGAGCACAGCGCGACTTCTGCGAATAGGCCGCCCTCGCCTACGAGTCCGCGAGCATCTCGTCCAACGAACGCTGCGGCCGCCACGACCCATCCAACGTGACATCGCGCGGTCGCGTGCTGTCCTGGCACTCGGTCGGGACGAGCGCATCACCGTCGAGTTCGTGCAGTGCACAGAACCGGCGACCGAAATCCCAACGCGAACAACGTTCGGGGCCCTTGAGGTGCAGCAGCTGCGGCGCGGCGCGCAGCGGCACGAGCTCAGCGAGGCCGCGAGCGGCGTCGGTGACGTGCAGGGGGCTTCGGTATTCGTTGGTGTAGAGCGCGAGCGTCCGACCGGCTGCAAACGCGCCACGGATCATCTCTGACGCGCCGCGACCCGACGGGTCCGGGCCGAAGAGCAACGGCAGTCGCACGACGCGGCCGCCGTGTCGCATGACGCAATCCTCCCCCGCGACCTTGCTGAGGCCATAGGCCGACAGCGGCGCAGTCTGCGAACGTTCGTCGTAGGGCGCCGCGCGACCGTCGAACACGAGGTCGGTCGAACAGTGCAGCAATCGATCGCCGAAGCGCTCGGCGAGTTCGCTCGGCAGCTGCGCGTTGACGGCGTGGGCGCGTTCCGGATCGGCCTCGCAATCCCCCATCCGTGACATCGCCGCGAGGTTCACGACGTATTCCGGCGAGAGGGCCTCGGCCACCGCGGCGACGCTGCCGCGCTGCGCGAGGTCGACCGCGGCATCACCGCCCGACCGCGCCGCCGTCACGACCTCGTGACCCCGCGCCTGCAGAATGCGCACGACGTGCGGGCCGAGGAACCCCGTGGTGCCCGTAACGAGAATGCGCAGCGCGGCCATCGCGCGCTACTGTGGCCCGCGGTGGCCAGTTCCGCAAATCCGACACCGAAAGCGATGCCGCAGGACCGGGCCACGGCCGCCCCCCGCCCGCCGCGCCGCCTGCTCGTGATCGCCAATCCGATCTCGGGCGGCGGCCGAGCGCAGGAACGCGTGCCCGCGCTCTGCCGCGAACTCGCGGATCGTGACATCGAGGCCGAGGCGTTCTTCACGACGCGAGCCGGCGACGGCGCCGAACGAGCCCGAGCCGCGGCGGACGAGAGCTGGGACGGCCTGATCGCGGCTGGCGGCGACGGCACGATCAACGAGGTGCTCAACGGCATGCCGGACCCGTCCCGACCGCTCGGCTTCCTGCCCGTCGGCACCGCCAACGTGCTCGCGCTCGAACTCGGGCTGCCCGCCGATCCACGCCACGCCGCCGACACGATCGAAGACGGTTACCTGCAACGCCATCCGATCGGCGAGTGCGATGGGCGGCGGTTTCTGCTGTTCGTCGGCGCGGGGGTCGACGGCGCGGTCGTCGAGCGGCTGAGCCAGGTGCGCACGGGCACGCTCGGCAAGCACAAGTGGCTCGCCCCGATCCTGCACATCGTGCGGCGATGGCCGCGCTACGACCTCGCCGCCGAACTCGCGGACGGCACGCAGCTGAAGAACCTGAGTTCGGTGCTCGTCACGCGCGTCCGCAACTACGGCGGTGTGGTGCGACTCGCCGAAGGCATCGATCCGCGCGACGACCTGCTGCACGTCCACGCGTTCCGGATGAAGTCGCGGACCGCGTGGATCTGGCAGGGGCTGCGCGCGTTCTGCGGCCGACTGCGCGCCGGCCGCGCGCTCACGATCCATCCGACACGCGGCGTGACGATTCAGGGTCGCGCGCCGTATCACCTCGACGGCGATCACGGCGGCCACAGCCCGATCACGATCGGACTCGCGACGACCGCCGCGCAACTGTATGCGCCACGGCCCGCCGGCAATGCCAGGCCACGGTGACTCAGTCCTTCGCCAGCTCCGCCCAACCGGGCAGCTCGTGCAACGGCGCATAGTGCGGCCGGTCGATCCGGAACTCCAACCCCGCGCGCCGGGCGCCGATCAGCAGCCGAAGCGCCTCGTCGTAGAGTGCCGGTGACCGCGCGTCCGCGAATGCACGCGCGCAGTGCACGATCTCGGACCCCGCGCGCCGCAGGTTCTCGGGATTGCCCTCGCGCGCCGCCAACGCGCGGGCGGTCACGAGCAGTTCGTCCCAGCGCCCGAGTTGGCGCAACACATAGGCGAGCGACTTGTATTGCTGTACGAGAAAGTGCGCAGCCTGCGGACTGCCCGCTCCGGCAACGAGTCGTTCGAGATCGGCGACGGCCAGGCGGAGCCACGGCTCCGCGGCTTCGTAGTCCTTGCCATGCCGAATGAGCGCGAGCGCGAGATTGCCCGCGCCCGCGGCGCGCTCGAGCCGCAGGTTCGCGACGTCGGGATAGTCATCGAGCACGTCGCCGAGCGCGGCCATCGCCGCCGGCGCGAGATCGATCGCCCGGCCGTAGCGCTTGCTGTAGAACTCGATCAGGAAGCGCTCGGACAGCGCTCGGGCCCGTAGCTCGCGCGGGATCGGCCAACCCGACTCGTAGCGTTTGTCGGGCACCTCCGGATAGTCCGCGAGGATGTCCGCGAGGATCGTTCGGGCCTCGTCGAACTCGCGGTTCCGTCGCAGACTGCGCGCCAGAAACATCTGCGACTGGTGATGCATCAACGCCGGCTGCTCGGACTCGTCGAGTTCCGCGGCGATCTCGACCGCTCGCCGGAACGCCGCGCGTGCCGTCGCCTGGTCCCCCGCCTGCCGCGCGGCGCTCCCCAGCACGGTCTCGAGCATCGCGAGTTCGCGGACCGCGTTCTCACCATGCTCCTCGTCGTCACGACAGAACTCGAGATCGTGCCGCGCGATCGCCACGAACTCCTCGGCCTCCTGCCTCCGCCCGGCCTTGAAACAACACTCCGCGACTTCGCTGCACGCACTCGCGCGGACGATCCGCAGGCGCAGCTCGTTGTGCTCCGCGAGTCGCGCGTCCGCGAGTTCGATCAACCGCCGCGCCGCGGCTTCGGCGGCCGCCGCGTTGCCGAACAGGCTCTCGAACACGGTGATCTGCGACCACGATCGGATCCGCAGCCATTCGACACGCCGGCGGTGCTGCTCGTCGATCGCGAGTTCGTCGAACAACGTCACCGCATGGCGCAGCAGCCGCAGTCCGAGCTGCTGCATTTCGGGCTGGTTGCGCAGCCGATCGACCGTGACCTCGAAGAGCAGTGCTTCGACGGCGTCAACGCTCACCGTCACACTGCGATCGGCACGCTCGACCTGCCCCTGCAGCTCGACGCGCGATCGTTCGGCCTGAACCAGCAACACCGTGGCGAGTACGCCAGCCGAGAACAGTGCGACCGCCATCGCAACCGACAGCACGCGGTGGCGGGCTACGAAGCGCCGCGCGCGTACGGGCCACGGCAACCGCCGCGCGAGGATCGGGCGCCCGTGAAGCACGGCGTCGAGATCGGCCGCGAACGCCGCCGCGGATTCGTGCCGCCGCGAACGCTCGACGTCCATCGCCGCAGCAACGACGATCGCGAGTTCGGTGGGCACTTCGGCGTGGTGCGACAAGTCCAGTCGCGCACCCGTGAGGATCTGCTCGCGCAGCTCGGCCTCCGTGCGACCCGAATAGGGTGACCGCAAGAGGAGCAGCGCCGCGAGCGTCGCCGCGAGGCCGTAGACGTCGGTGCGTTCGTCGGCGGGCTCGCCACGCACCTGCTCGGGCGCCATGAACGCCGGTGACCCTGCGGTGCTGCCCGTGCGCGTGAGCTTGGTCGAACCACGGACCTGTGCGAGCCCGAAGTCGAGCACGACCGCCCGACCCGTTGCATCGAAGACGATGTTCGACGGTTTGAGGTCGCGATGCACGATGCCGCGCAAGTGCACGTGATGAATCCCGAGCGCCGCTTCGTGTACGAGCCTTACGACACCCCGCCAGTAGTTGCCCGAGAACTTCGCGGTAACCGCTTCACCGGCTTCATACACCGAATCGTCGAACCGCAGCGCTTCGAGCAGGTCGGCGCCCGTCAACGTCGCCGCCGACCGGTCTCGCAACCGCTGCAGCAGCTCTTCCCCCGAACGCCCGCGCAATCGCGGCATCGCGTACCACGGCACCCCCCGGGTCATGCCCGATGCGAGGATCGGCACGATCCCCGGATGCTCGATGCGCGCCACCGCGTCGATCTCCCGCAGGAAGCGTTCGCGAGCACCTTCGAACAAGAGCAGCTCGGGGCGCACGACCTTCAGCGCGACTTCGCGACCGAGCGAAGTCTGCTCGGCGAGGTAGACCACGCCCATACCGCCCGCGCCCAGCTCGGCCTTGACCCGGAACTCGCCGAACTGCAGCGGCACGGCAGTGGGCGGCGCCGAACCGTCCCCGGTCATCCGGTCGACGATCTCGAGATCGGCGAGGGCCTCGCGGACGGTGTCCGCGCTGGCAGCGTGTTCCGCCAGGAACGCCTCGAGTCCGGCTTCCCCGTCACTCTCACGGCAGGCCAGGGCCGCGGCAACGAGGCCTTCGAGATCGGGCTCGGGCTGGTGGTCGGACAGGTTCGCCATGGGGCTTTGGGCTATGTTTGCTCAGGCAGCATGAGCGAATCCAGTCTCCCACTCGTCACACGCGCAATCGAAAAGAACCGCGCCGCGATCGAGGAACTCCTGGTCCAGCACCTTCCGGGGTTGCGCGGCTGGCTGCGGCTGCGCATGGGGCGCAAACTCCGGCTCAAGGAATCGCCCGACGACCTGGTCCAATCCGTCGCCCGCGAGGTCCTCGGCCAGCTCACGGAGTTCGAGTGGCGAGGCGAGGCGGCATTCCGTCACTGGCTCTACCTGCGGGCTCAGCACAAGCTCGTCGACAAGGCCCGGTTCGTCGATGCCGAATGCCGCTCGCCGGCACGCGAACGCGAGTTCACCGACAGCGCCCAGGCAGCGATGTTCGGCAACCTGCTGTCGCCCAGCGGCGAGGCGGCAAGCGCGGAAGAGATCGCGCGCATCGAGCATGCGTTCGACGACCTGCCCGACGACTACCGTGAAGCGATCTGCCTGCAGCGACTCTGCGGCATGGGCTACGACGAGATCGCCCAGCGCATGGACCGCAGTGAAGGCGCCGCGCGCAACCTCGTGCATCGCGGCCTGTCCAAGCTCGCGCTGCGGCTCGGTGAGCTGCGGCGCCAACCCCCGAAGTAGGACTCCGGGGGCGGCGCGCGCCAATCAGTGCGTGACGCCGAAGATCGACGACAGCGTGTTCGTGACGCTGAGGCCGAGAGTGTTCGCGGGCAGGTCGAGCGCGACGACCTGCTGTTCGATCGGCAAGCCGATGAACGCCACGTCCGCGGGCGTCTTGATGCCCCAGAAGTGCACGCCCGCGCCATCGCTGAGCGAGAAGGCCTGATCGAGCGGATCGACCTCGATGAGGCACGACGGCGCCCCGTAGCTCGTCAGATCGAACGGCGAACCGAGCTTGGCGAGACCGATCACGCGCAGGACGACCGTGCTGGCCGGCAGGTTGGTCGCGTCGGCGTAGTAGGTCGAGCCCAGGACAGGCGCCTCGGGACGGGCACTGAAGTTCGGCTCGGAGCGAACGTCGAGCACGGGCACGCCAGCCGAGCCGGTGCACGCATTGGTGCCAGCGCTGGACGTCGACGCGCCCATGGGCAGCACGAGCAGCGAGACCTCGAGTTCGTAGTTGCCGGCGCCCCAGCCCTTGACGACGACGTAGTAGGTGCCGGGCGTGACCGCGTAGGCCAGGCGCGACAGCAGACTCGCGCCACCGTCGTCGTCCGAAGCGAGCGCGTTGAGGCCGCTGTCGGCCAGGAAGAGGATGGAGTCCGACAGCGCCGGTGCGGCGGCGCCCGTGACGGTCTCCATCACGAGCGTTCCGGCGGTCGCGATGCTGACTTCGTAGAAGTCGTAGTCCGCGCCGACGGCGGTGTAGCTGGCGCCCCCGCCACCGGCGAGGATCTCACCCGAGCTCACGGTGTCGACGAGCGCGGCGGTCGCGGTGCCGCTGCCGTACGCCGGACGCGGGTCGTTGTTCTCGGGGCCTTCGACGGCCGGCGTCAGGACCGGCGGCGTGACGACGTAGGTGCCGGGCGCGGCCAGCACGACATCGAGCGTATAGCTGCCGGCAGTCGTGGCGTCGAAGCCGCGTACCGCGACGTAGTACGTGCCCGCGTTCAGGGAACCCGTGAACGTCGAGTAGTAGCCGTGGGTCGCCGTGTTGCCGTCGTCGACGTCGAAGAGCTGCGTCGTGCCGTCGCTCTCCAAAACGCGAACCTTGGTGTCGTCGATCGCACCCGCAAAACCCGGACCCGTCCAGATCTTGAAGTCCGAGTCGGCCGCGACGGTGATCTCGAACCAATCCTCGTCGCCGGCGGTGATGTCACCGTAGGCCTGGTCACCCAGCGGCAGCACGGTCGCGGTGCCCGTCGTGTTGTTCGGTTCGACGCCTTCCAGAATGCCCTGGGCGAGCACGCCACTGGCAAGGACCGGCAGTGCCGCGAGAGAGAGCTTATGCATGGTGATGAGCGGTTGTCTTGGTGAAGAGCTCGAGTGGCTCGTGAGAGGAGGGACCAAGAACCGTATCCCTGGATTTTGGGGACGTGCGGACTCTCTGCGCCCGAAGTCCCTGCCGTGCAAGCCATTACTGGCGCCCTCGCGCATCGACCGACAGGTGGCAGTCACGCCGACCGCGATTAGCATGTCCGTGATGGCGCCTTCTCACGCGAACCAAACCCCAGCCCTCGTCCGGATCGGCGACGTCGAGTTCGGCGCCGGCCGCCCGTTCGGACTCCTCGCCGGCCCTTGTGTAATTGAGAGCCGGGAACACACCCTTCGCCACGCCTCTGCGCTCCAGCGTATCAGCACGGATACGGGCGTGCCGGTGGTCTTCAAGTCGAGCTTCGACAAGGCCAACCGCACGTCGGGCGGCGCCTTCCGCGGCTGTGGCCTCGACGAGGGGCTCGCGATTCTCGCCGAGGTCCGCCGCGACCTAGGCCTGCCGGTCGTCACAGACGTGCACGAAGCCGGCCAGTGCGCCCCCGCCGCGGAAGTCGTGGACTGCCTGCAGATCCCGGCATTCCTCTGCCGCCAGACCGACCTCCTGCTCGCCGCCGCTGCCACCGGCCGTGCCGTCAACGTCAAGAAGGGCCAATTCCTCGCGCCCGAGGACATGGCCAACGTCGTGACCAAGCTCACGTCGACCGGCAACCCGAACGTGCTCGTGACCGAGCGTGGCGCGTCGTTCGGTTATCGCACGCTCGTAGTCGACTTCGCCGGCTTCCCGACGATGCGCGGCTTCGGCCAGCCGCTGATCTTCGACGCGACCCATTCCGTACAGCGTCCCGGCGGTGCCGGCACTTCGACGGGCGGCGACCGCACCAAGGTGCCGTTCCTCGCGCGCGCCGCGGTCGCGTGCGGCGTCGACGGGCTGTTCATGGAGGTCCACGACGACCCCGACAACGCGCCGAGCGACGGCCCCAACATGCTGAAGCTCGACGACCTCGCGCCGCTCCTGCGCCAACTGCGCGCCATCGAACGCGCGCTGAGCGCGCCGGGAGACCACCCGCCGGGAGGCGGCACTGCGTGAGGAAGCTCGCGTCGTGAGCGGAACGTCGTCGACCGACGATCGTGGATCGGGCTCCGGCGCGAGGCCCCGCGGCGGTTCGGGCTCGAGCGCCCCGGATTGGGGCTCGACGCGCGACTTCTACACGTTCGCGCCCGAGACGCTCGCGGCCGAACTGCCCGAGTTCGAGATCCTGCGGCAGGTCGGCAAGGGCTCGATGGGCATCGTCTACGAGGCCCGCGCCAAGGCCACGAACGAGCGCGTCGCGCTCAAGGTACTGCCGCCGAGCCTCACCCTGACCGAACGCGCGCTCGCCCGCTTCTACCGCGAGGGTCGCCTGATGGCGCGCGTGCGCCATCCCGAGATCGTCGCGTTCCACGACCGTGGCACCCGCGGACGGCTGCATTGGTTCGCGATGGAGTTCGTCGACGGTGTAACGCTCGAAGAACGGCTCGCAGTCGGGCCGCTGCCGGTCCAGCAGGCCACCGCGATCGTGGCACGGGTCGCGCGCGCTCTGCAGTTCGCCCACGACCGCGGCGTCGTCCACCGCGACGTCAAGCCGGGCAACATCATGCTGCGGACGGCCCCGGACGGCGAATCGCCGTCGGCGACCGCCGAGGCCGCAAGCCTGCGGGTCGCCGTCACCGACTTCGGCCTCGCGCGCGAGACCGGCACGGGTTCGATGACGGAGAGCGGCGCGATCGTCGGCACGCCGATGTACATGGCGCCCGAGATGGTGCTCGGCGGCTCGGCCCAAGCCGGCACGCTCGCCGACATCTACTCGCTCGGCGCCACGCTCTACGCGCTGGTGACGGGCCAGCCGCCGTTCGATGGTCCGACCGGGCAGAGCGTGCTCAAGGCCGTGCTCGAGGCCGATCCGACACCCGCCACCCGGTTACGGCGCGATCTGCCGCGCAACGTCGCGGCGATCATTCACAAGGCGATGGATCGTGACCCGCGCCGGCGCTACGGCTCGGCGCTCGAGTTCGCCGAGGACCTCGAACGCCATCTGCGCGGCGAACCCGTGCTCGCCCGTCTGCCCGGTCCCGGCGCCCGCATCTGGCGACTCGCGCGCCGGCGGCCGCTGCCGACGTTCCTGACAGCCGTCGTGCTCGTGCTCGCACTCGGCGGCGCCTGGCTGCTGGCCGAGCGGGACCGCAATGCCAGCCGGCAACAGCTCGCGGAGGCCGAGCGCTACCTCGCCGTCGCGGCCACGAACGTCGACGAACGCGGCAACCAGCGCACGGCCACCGACCGCCAGGATCTGCTGCTCTCCGCCGTCGCTGCGGCTTCCGCCGTGATCGAGCGCGGCGCGCACGAGCCGCGGGCCTTCTTCGTGCGCGCCCAGGCGCGCTTCCGGCTCGGCGACTACGCGGCAACGATCTTCGACCTCGACGCCGCCGAGCGTGCGCATGGCGAAGCCACCCCCGACGTCCTGCGCCTGCGCATCCAGGCGCTCGAAGCACTCGGCGACCGCGCCTCGGTGCGCCGGTTGCAGCGCGACCTGACCAACCTGCTCGTCATCAAGCCCGACGTCGGCACGCGCGCCCTCGTTGCCGAGCACCTGTTGGATCTGGCCGAGCATGCCAACGGTCAGGAACGCACCGAAGCGCTCGCGAGCGCGCGCGACGTGCTTGGCGACGCCACGAACGACGACGACGCGCGGGTCGTCGTCTCCCGCGCCCGCATCCGCGAGCTCGCCGACGACATCGACGGCGCACTCGCCGCGATGCGCGCCGCGCGCATCCGCTTCGAGGGTGACCTCTACGTCCACCTCGAGGCCGCGCGGATGTTCGACCGGCACGGCCTGTTCGACGAGAGTGCCCGCGAACGCCAGATGGCCCGGCTGCTCCAACCCGAGGGCCCGGCGCCCACCCCGTCCACCCAGGTCGATGTCGACGGCCTCGGCGAGTTCCTCGGCGACGTCGACCGCCTGATGCAGGCGCTGGCGCCGCCGCCCGACGGCGGCGCGCCCCAACCCGGGAAGGCGACCCCGTCGCGAGACCAAGGTCCGACCGGGAGCTCGAACGCCCCCCGGCACAAAGCGGCCGACCCGCAACGCAAACGCGACGGCTGACAGCCTCCGCGCGGCGACCGTGCCACGGGCCGCCGACGAAAATCCGCCGAAGGGTGCCGGCGATCACGCCCGCCCCCACAACCACGCCGTAGCCCGGTGGCTTGCCGCCACCGGTCCGGGTGGGCGGTCCACCCGGGATCGAGCAGGCGTCGGACCGAATCCTTGGCAGGGGGCCCGGCACCTGCTCGGCTTTACGTACCGGAACGGACGTCGGGCCGCCGCCGTGCTATGCTCGCGATTCCCTGCCTGCCTGAGCCATGACCTGTCTCGCCACCCTCGGCTGCCTCGCGCTGCTGGCCCTGCCCCAGGGGCCGAAGCTCGAGAGCGCCGCCGCGACGTCGACGCTCGAGTTCCCGGATCGCCCCGAGCAGATGGCGCACACGCCGTTCGTCGACGCGCTAGGCGTACCGACCACCGCGGACCTGCTCCGCTTCGGCACCGTCGACCTCGACGGCAACCACGTCGCCGACGCGTTCTGGCTCGGCGACACCGGACACGGCCCCGAGCTGCGCCTCGCGATGGGTCGCGAGCACTGCCCCGGGCGCTTTCGCGACTGGCCGATCGCGCTGCGGTCGCTGGCGCTCACGGACGCTGCGCCGCTGCGGCAGGCGTGGCTCGACCAGGACACGCTGCTGCTCGCCGATCCGGCCGCGCAGTATCTGACGCGCCTGACGTTCGACCTCGGCACCGGTCTGGATCCGCACACGAGCGGTGCGTTCGCGACCGCCGCTTTCGGCGCGCTGCCGCCGATGCTCGGCGCCATCGAACTCGCGACCAACAACGTCGAGGGCGACGGCTGCGACGACATTGCCGTGGTCTACGACCGCGGCGCCGCCGGCCACGCGATCATCAAGTACGAACTCGACGCCCCGTTCGGCATTCCGCTGCTCGTGCGTAGCACGCGGGCCGACCTGCCATGGGCCGTGCGCCACGTGCAGCTCGCCGATTTCAACGGCGACGGGCGCAGCGACGTCGCGGCCGAACTTCCGGGACTCGGCGTCCTGATCGGCACCGACGACCTGTCCGGGCAGCTGCAGTACGCCGGCTTCGTGCCCTACGCGACGATCGACCACCTCTGCAGTGCGCCGTTCGGCACCGCGCCAGGCACGGGCGCGGCGCTCGCGCTGACGACCGCGACCGGGGTGCTGGTCTGCTGGTTCGACGGTCCCGCGCTGCGCTACCACTGGCTCACCGCCCAACCGGGCACGGCGACCGGAAGCGCCGCCTTGCTGCCCCGCGGTGACGCACTCGAGGTCGTCGCGTTCGGCAGCGACGGTCGCACTCTGCAGATCCAGGCGATCCAGCGCGGGCGTGCCCCGGGTCCGATCGTCGCGCGTTCGCCACACGATCCCGCCGCCTACCTCGGCCTGCAGAACCCTTGCGGCCTCGCGACCGCAGACGTCGATGCCGACGGCGACGTCGACCTCGTGCTGCAGCACCCCGACGGCATCCAGTGGTACACCGTGCGTCACGAACACACGGCGCTACGCCCCGCACTCGTCGACCTGTCGCAGGATCTCGCGCTCGCCTCGCTCGGCTGGTACGGCGCGACCTACGAGGTCGCGGTGCCCGCCCACTGGGACTTCGTGGCGCTGCCGCAGATCGAACTGCAGGTCATGGTCGAGCACCCGTTCACGGGCGACCAGCTGCGCTGGGACCGGCGCATCCTGCCGATCGATCCGCTGACGCGCTGCGCGAAGTTCACGGTGCAGTGGCAGGACAGCGCGCAGCACACGGCCGCGTTCCTGAACAACCCCGCACTCGTGCCGCCCGCCTTCACGCAGGCCGGCCACCTCACCGCAGGCCGGCGATCGCAGCTCACGTTCCTGGGCTTCGGACTCGGCAACGTGAGTTACCCGAGCGCCGAACGCCGCACGGAACCACTGATCCTGTTCACGGATCCGGGCGGCAACGGCAACAAATCCGCGCAGGGTGTGGTCTGGGAGAAGCGCGCCGCGCCGCCCCTACCCAAGGCCGACGCCGCGCTGCTGCCTTGGCAGTAGCAGGTAGCCCGCCGCGAGCACGAGCCCGACGACGAGCAGCCAGCCGGGACTGAGCGCGCGACGCGGCTCCGGCCGCGGTCGCGCCGCCGGTTCGCCGGCTTGCCCCGGCCCACCGAACAGCGTGAACGCGCCCCAGTAGTGCGGGTCGCGATAGTTGTCCGTGGCGAGCAGGGTCGCCCGCGCGCGCTGCAGCGCGAACGCGGGAGCCGCGCCCTTGCCGAGCTCGGCATGGAACACGCGCATGAAGTCCGCGGTCGCCTGTTGGTTGACACTCGTAACTGGTGCGACCGCGGCGCGCGCGCCCGCCGCGAACAGTCCGTCGATGAGACCGACGACGCCTTCGTGGCCGCGCTCTTCACCCGTCGCCGCCGCGCAAGCACTCAGCACGACGAACGTGCCGGGCAACTGCAGTTCACCGAGACTGCCCATCGCGTGCGGCCCGTCCGCGAGCAGCAGCAGCGACTGCGTCGGCAGCCCCGGGCAATCGATCGCATGCGCCGCCACGTGCAGCAGGTCGGGCCGGCGCGTGCGCACGCTCGCGAACGTCGCGGCTGCCGCGCGCAGGTGCTCCGCGTTCGGGTGCGCGGCGCGCACGCCTTCGCACTCGCGTGCCGTATGGACGAGCGGATCGAGACCGAGGCGTTGGGTGAGGTTCGTGTGCTCGGGAGCCTCGACGATCACGGTGCCGCGGCCGGTCGCGTCGCGACGATCGAGCAACTGCGCGACCGCGAGCGAAGGCGCCTGCACGAGCGCGTGCTTCACGCCGAACGCGTCGTCATCGAACCGGAGCGCAGCGAGCGGCAACCGCGCCATCGACGGGTGAACGATTGCGAGCACGACGGACCGCAGAGAACCCCGGGCAGCATCCGGCACCAGCAGGTCCGCCGCAGTAGCGAGCGCGGTCGTCTCCCCCCCCGGCACCGCTACGGTTCGCCACGCGCTCGCGACCGCCGTGCGAATCGTGCGGCTGTCCCCGAGCTCGAACTTCTCGATCGCATCACCGTTGATCACCAGCAGCCACGCCTGCTCGCGCCCGAGCCACCACGTCAGGATCGTGCGGTCACGCTGGCGCCTCCCGAACGCGCGCAAAGACGACACCGGCGGCACCTCGAGCCGGGCGGCGGCCGCCGCAATCGAAGTCCGCATGAGTTCGAGTTCGCGGCCGATCCGCGCGAACGTCGCGGGGTCGGTCGCGAGCAGACGCTGGCGGATCAGTTCGCGCAACTCGCGCACATCGAGCGTCGTGGCGCCGCGACCGAGCAGGTCGAGCGCCGCGCGACCGCGGCCGAGTTCGAGCGCGCGCACGACTTCCCAGCCCGGGTCGTCACTCGTGCGCAGGATGCCATCGATCGCGGTGAGTTGATCGGCGTGGATCTGCAGCCAGGAACCGCCGAACGGGTCCGCCAGCAGCCTGGATCGCGCGGCCTCGCCGTACTCGAGCGCCGAGTGGTAACTCACCCAGGCCCAGTGGGGATTCCCCCGCGCCTCGTAGAGTCGACCGAGATCCTTGTGGGTCTCGGCCAGCTCGGCAACCAGGCCGATGTCGTGATCGGAGTCGGGGGACGACGCGGATCGTGCCGCGGGGGCGTCATCGTCGTCGATCACCTGCCGATAGGCCTCTTCGGCGCCATCGAGGTCTCCCGTGGCCAGCCGGCAGTCCCCCAGCCCGTTCCGCGCCGCCGCCCGCGCCGCGGCGCTGCGCGCGATCGCGAGCGCGGCACCGTAGTGCTCGACCGCCCGGCCCGGATCACCGCCAGCCTCGAGCGCCTCGGCGAGCAGTTGATGCCCTTGAGGGTGCCTCTGCTCGACGAGCCGCTCGGCAAGCGCCCGCGCCTGCGAATGATCCTCACGCTGCAGCGCGAGCCAGGCCCGCAGCCCGAGAGACTTGTCGCGCGGCAAACGCTCGACGAACACCTGCGCGCGATCGAGGCTGCGGCGTTCGGCGTGGTACTGCGCCAGTTCGGTGAGCACGATGTCACGCCATTCGCTGCCGCCGAGTTCGACCGCCATCAACGCGCGCAGCATCGCGAGTTCGGCGGCCGTACCGATCGCGAGCTGAAAGCGCAGCAGGTGCGCCGCAGCGGTGAAGCCGCGCAGTCGTCGCGCCGGAATCGCCGTGAAGAAGTCGTCACGCAGCAGCCAATCGCGATCCGCGGCCGGCAACTCCGTGCGAAACCCCGCGGCATTACTCTGCCACCGCAGCACGAGCGCGCGCAGCCGCAGGCCCTCGACTCCGGCAGCAGTCCAAGCGCCGCTCTCGACGGCCGCAGCCGTCAGCTCGACCACCCGTCGCTGCACCTCGACATCCTGAGCCTGCCCGCCCTGCACCGCGGTCTCGACGAGGAACAGCTCACTCGCGAACCGTGCAACCGCCCGCCGCTCTGGCGCAACCTCACCCGCGAGTTCGCGGCACTGCGAGAACGCGCGGCTCGCCGACAGGAGCTTCCCCGCCGCGAGCGCCCGGCGACCCGCCGCGAACCGCTCGTCGAAGCGCACATTCGCGTCCGGGCCCTGCGCGGGCACCGCCGCCGCCAACATGAGGCCGGCGACCACCATCGCAGCCGTCGACGACCCTGCGGCCCTCAGCGCAGCGTCAGCTCGAGATCCCCAGAACTGCCGATCGGCAGCTCCATGCTGTCGAGCGCCGTGACGCGCAGGCGCAGCGGCCGATGCTTCTGAACGGCCTCGTAATCGATCGCGGATAGTTCCCATGCCGTGCTCCGCAGCAGCTCGGGCGCGCGCTCGAGAACGATCGCGCCACTGCGGTCGAGGATACTGGCATGGTAGCCACTCGCGCCCGGCACCGCGCCCCAGGAGATCGTGCGGGACTCGGCCGTGAGCGTCGGCTGCAGCAGCACGAGTTGCAGCGGCGGCGCGCCGCGATCCCCCGCGCGCAGATCGTCGGGCGACCGCGGATCCAGCCGGGTCTCCGCCGGGTCGAAGACGCCGAGCAACCACAGCGCGACCGCGGCCGCCGCCGCGAGCAACAGGCCCCCGACCGGCCGACGCCAACGCGTCACCTGACCGGCACGCGGCGAGCCGTCCGCAACCACGGAACTATCGATGGCAGCCGCACCGGCCGGCACGCCGTGCTCCAGCCGCGCCCGCAGTTCCTGCTCCGCGCGCGCCGCGGTCCGTGTCAGCTGCTGCAGCGTCGGATCACTGGCGGCGAACGGTTCGTCCGCCGCGGTCACACTCGCCTGCAGCTCGCGCTCGACCGCGAACGTCGCCAGCACGGCGTCGAGTTCACCGAGGCGGGCGGACCGCTCGTGCGCGGTATCCGCTGCGGCACCGCTATCGTCACCAGCCAGCGCGAGCAGCCGCGCGTGCTCGTGCGGCAGCAAGGCGCCCAGCGCGTGGGCTCGCATCAGGTCTTCGAACTCCATCGTCGTCATGACAACCTCATTCCGGGTGCAGCCGGCGGCCCAGTCGTTCTTGCAGTCGCTGAATCGCGCGGTAGCAGCGGTCCTTGATCGTGCTCACGGCCACGCCCGAAGCGCGCGCCAGATCCTCGAAGCTCGCGCCGTGCAGATGGCGGGCCTCGACGGCGTCCCGTTCCTCGGCCGACAGCCCAGCGAGTTCGTCCTGCAGCAGCTCGAGTGCCTCGCGCCGCGCCACTGGCAGCTCGGGGGCCCCGCCCTCGGCCGGCAGCGTCGCCAGCATCTCGGGACTCAACATCGCGGCGCGCCGCTGCTCGTGCCCGCGCCGCGCCGCGCTGCGCAGACAGTTGCGACAGAACGCGAACACCCAGGTCTCCAGCGGGTTCCGGCCATGAAAGTCGCCGAGGCGCGGCCAGAGCGCCGCGTAGACCTGCTGCACCACGTCCTCGAGCGCCTCGGCCGGCAGCCCGACCGCGAGCGAACGGTTGAGCCGGAACACGAAGCGGGGAATGCACCCGAGACGCTGCAGCAGACCGTCGATCGCATGGCGCTCGCCTCGCAGCGCCGACTGCACGAGCACGAGGTCCGCCGGGCCGTTGCCGGACGTGCTGGTGGCAGAGCTGTCGGTGGGAGTGGCCATTTTGGCGCAGAGCAACGTTCGTGATTGTCGCAGCCGGGCCCGCCGCCGGAACGATTTCCGGAATCGTTGCGCTGCCGGGCACGATTCCAGATCCTGCGGCGATGTCCGATCGGCCCGACAACACGGCTAGCGACGAGCCCCTGGATCCGCCAGCACCGCCGCTCGTCGTGCTCGTCGGCCCCGCCGGCGTCGGCAAGACGACCGTCGGTCGCGCGCTCGCGGCCGCGCTCGAACTGCAATTCGTCGACGCCGACGATCTGCACGAGCCGACCGCGATCGAACGGATGCGACGCGGGGAACCGCTCGACGAGGCCGCCCGTGGCCCGTGGCTCGACCGCGTGCGCAGCGCGCTCGACGCGGCGCGACCGACCGGCCTGGTCGTTGCCTGCTCGGCCCTGCGGGCAACGTATCGCGATCAGCTGACCCGCGGACTGCCGCGCGTTCGCTGCTTCGAACTCGCGGTCCCGGCCGAGGTGCTGCGCACCCGACTGGCCGCGCGCCCGGATCACTTCTTCCCGCCCGAACTGCTGGCGAGCCAGCTCGCGACGCTCGAGCCGCTGCCCCCACGCGACCGTCTCGACGGCACGGCCGACCCGGCGACGCTGGTGCGAGAACTCCGCGATCGGCTCGCGCGGCCCGCCGCCCGCCTCGTCGATGCGACGGCGCTACCGAGCTACGACCTCGGCGAGGGCCATCCGTTCGCGCGGGACCGTCAGCAACCCCTGTTCGATCTGCTGCGGCAGGTCCGCGCGTTCGGCGCCGCCGACCTGCTGCCGAGCCGCGCGCTCAACGCCGCCGAACTCGCCCGGGTGCACCACCTCGACTACATCGAGTGCCTGATCGCGACCTCGAAGGCGTTGCCCGACGACGCCACGCTCGCCCGGGCGGCGGCCCATGGCCTCGGCGCCGGCGACCAGCCGATCGCCGAAGGGCAGCACCAGGGCGCCGCCGCGATCGCGGGCGGCACCGTCGCCGCAGCCGAAGCGGTGCTCACGGGCGAATGCCGCGCCGCATTCAACCCGGGCGGCGGCCTGCACCATGCGATGCCCGACCGCGCTGCGGGCTTCTGCCTCTACAACGACCTCGCGCTCGCGATCGCCCGCGCCCGTGACGCCGGGGTCGAACGGGTGCTCTACGTCGACTTCGACGTGCACCACGGCGACGGCGTCGAGTTCATGTTCCGCGACGACCCGCACGTACTCACGCTCTCGTTCCACGAAGATCCCCGCGTGCGCTTCCCGGGCACCGGGTTCGTCGAGGACCGCGGCCAGGGTGCCGGCCGCGGCTACGCACTCAACGTCCCACTCGCGCCGGGCACGCGCGACGAATCGTGGCGGGCGACGACGAGCGCCGTGCTGCGCGCCGCGGTCGCGAGCTTCCGGCCCGGGCTCATCGTCAGCCAACACGGCTGCGACACGCATCGCGACGACCCGCTGGCGACGATCGACTGCACGACGGCAGTCGCCCATCACGCCGCGACCCTGACGCGCGAGCTCTCCGACCGCTGGTGCGACGGCCGCTGGGTCGCAACCGGCGGCGGCGGCTACCGGCCGTACCACGTGCTGCCGCGCGCGTTCGGCCTGGTATGGTCGGTCCTCGCCGATCAGCCCTTGCCGCCCGACCTGCCCGCCGCGTGGCGACGCCGCTGGCAGGCAGCCGCCGGCTCCGAACTGCCCATGAGCTGGTTCGACGAAGACGACGCCGCAGGTGCCGGCCTGGCCAGCGCCGCCGCAGCGACCAATCGCGCAACGGTGGAACGGCTGTTCGAACTCGTGGATTGGCTGTCGCCCACGCGCGATCCCGCCCCACCGATCGCCTGACCCGACCCCCGCGCGGTTTCACGACCTCTTGATCCCCACTTCCCCGAGCCCTGCGGATGCGGGGGCAACGTCGAGCGCTCGATCGGCCCACATGAGCACCTCGCCCAACCTGAGAACTGATCGATTGAGTGGGAACAGACACAGGGCGTCGCAGAGGCTGCAGTCAGAGCGCTTTGTTACACCCTTTCTGAGAAGTCCTGACGAACGGTCGAGTTGGCGCAGAAGCTCATCGGGTGCGGGCTGAGATCCCCCCAGTCCTGCCGCCATCGCAGCACCTCGGACACCCGCATCGCCCGCGGCACCAGCCCGAGTGAGG
>JANSXC010000034.1 GCA_024743115.1 bacterium
AAGCGCTCGACTTCGCCCTCGTGCAGGTCAGCAAGCGCGGCGACGAGCAGATGCGAGAAGCCGTCACCCTGACGCTCGATCGCATGATGGACAGCCCGTTGCACGATCACGTCGACGGCGGGTTCTTCCGCTATTCGCGCACGCCGGACTGGCACACGCCGAACTACGAGAAGCTGCTCGACCAGAATGCGCTCGTGCTACGCGCCTACCTCGAGGCCTACCAGCTGTTCGAGAACGACGCCTATCGCCGCGCAGCCGAGGGCATCGTCGAGTGGATGATGACGACGATGCGTGACCCGAAGACGGGCGCCTTCGCCGGCAGCCAGAACGGCGATCACGACTACTTCACGACGGGTGGCTCCGACCGCAGTCGACACCAGAGCCCGACGCTCGACGACACCGTCTACTGCCACGCGAACGCAATCGCCGTATCGAGCCTGCTCAAGGCCGCCGCGGTGCTGCAGCAGCCGCATTGGCACGAGCACGCGGTCACCACGCTGCGATTCCTGCTCGACCACCTCTACGACGGCCGCGAGGTCTACCACTACTGGGACGGCACCTACCACCTGCCGGGCATGCTCGCGGACCAGGCGTTCCTGATCCGCGCGCTCATCGACGCCGCCCAGAACACGGGCGACTCGGATCTGCTCGCGCCCGCCGAGGCGATCGCGGACCGCGTGATCGAACGGCAGAAGGCGCAGTCGGGTGGGTTCTACGACATCCTGCAGGACCAGGGCTCGGCGGGCTCGATGCGGCGTCGCAACCGCTCGATCCTCGACAACGCGCAGATGGCGGAGTCGCTGGTGCGGCTGTCGTATCTCGCGCGCCGGCCGGACCTGTTCCACGAAGCCATCGGCGCGCTGGAGTCGTTCGCGGGCGACTACCGCGAGTACGGCTACTACGTCGCCGGCTACGGTCGCGCGGTCGACCTGGTGTTCTACGAACCGCTGTTCGTCACAATCGTGGGCGATCGCAGCGATGAACGTGCGGTCGCGTTGCGACGCGCGGCGCTTTTGCCCTACGTGCCGTCGCGCATCGTGCAGTCACTCGACCCCGACCACGACCCGGTGCTGCTCGAACGCAGCGGCCTCGAGGTACGGGAAACGCCGACGGCGTGGCTCGCGATCGGCAGCGCAGTGCAGTGCGCCGCGAACACGGAAGCCGACGTGCTCGCCGCGATCACGAAGGTCGAGGCCGAGCGGCGCTCGGGGCTGGCTTAGGCAGAATCGGCCGCGGCCGCCCCCTCAGGAGCCGCCTACAGGGTCGGCTCGGCCTGCTCCTCGTCGGGGACGAGTTCGATCAGGCCGCGACGGAGCTCTTCGCTCGCGATCTTGATGTAGTTGCGCTCACGGGTCTCGAACAGCGGCTTCTGGCCGCGGACGAGTTCACGCACGCGCTTCTGCAGCAGCGCGGTCAGGCGGAACGAACCGGAGACCTGTTTGACCAATTCCTGCGGGAGGCTCTGTTCCATGCTGCGGGCGGGGCTGCGGGGTAGCGGGCTTGGGCCGCTCATCGGCGGCGGAACGGGCCGGGAGCGGCCCGATCAGGGCGAAACAGCATAGGCGCGACTGCTGCCGATGCAAGACTGGGCGGCAATGCAAGGCTCGGCCGCGCAAGAGCCTACGGCCACCCGGACGGCCACGCATTGGCGGATCGCGGTCGTCGGCGGGGCCGGACGGGGCCCGCCGCACGCGTCCGAAGCTACATATCCCGGGTGTCCACCACGACCTGCGAATCGTGGTAAGCCTTGTGACCACGGGAGTTGGTGCTCGTCAGCACGAAGTGGAGCAGCACCTGGCGGGCCGAGCTCGGTCCGACGATCTGGATCTCGAGGCCGTGCGGGAAACCGTCGCCCGAGTTGCTGGGGACCCCGAACGTCGCCACGCCGAAACTCGGCTGCGAGTAGTTCGTCGCCACCGAGTGGTGCCGGTAGTACAGCATGCCGGTCACGGTGTCGTCGCGACGCTCGATCTCGAACGGCGTCGAACGCCCGGTCGCGACGAGCGGGGTGTCGCTGAGCGAACCGTCACTCGGGTCGATCTGCCGGATCGTGCCGACGACGCTCGGCATGTCCCCGCGCCGCCAGACGATCTGCACCGGCTCGTGCGTGACTCCACCGGCATCCGGGGTCGCGTTCACGAGGTGCAGCAGCACCTCGGCCTGATCGGTCGGGTCCGTGATCGCGTCGATACTCACGGCGTCGATCACGGGCTCACCGACGACCCGAATCAGGTTGAGCCCGAGCGGCGAACCACCGCGCGGACCACCGTCCTCCGGCGTCAGGTAGATGTAGACCCAGCGCAGAACGTCGACGAGGTACTCGTTCGTGCTCGTGCAAACGAAGCGGTCCGTCCAGGCGACGCGGGCGAAGAACAGCGAGTTCCCTGTGATCTCCGCGCCGACCGTGTCGGGTGCGAACTCACCGAGCGGCGAGACCGTCGGCAGCCGGCTCGTCCCGATCGGCGCCGGTACGCCATCGAGGTCGAGGACCCCGAGGTTCGCAGCACCCTCCGTGTCGGCCCCGAAGAGTCGCACCGAAGAAACGAGCTCGAGCCGCGTGTCGTTGATGACCTCCTGGGCGACCTCCGCCGCGCGGGTCATGCGCCGCGAGAGATCCGCGGCGTCGGCCCCTGACAGCGAGAGGTTCGCGACCGAGTAGAGCATCACGAACAGCATGACCGTCGCGATGGTCAGCTCGAGCAGGCTGAAGCCCGCAGTCCCGCGGTCACTGATACGGCACTCACAGATCTGGCGGTCACCGATCCGACTGCCACTGATTGGGGAGGAGCAGCTCATCGTTGGACGTAAATCTTGGTCTTGTGGAAGCAGTAGTGGACCTGCGCGCCCTGCCGGTAGCAGTTGATCTGCAGCAGGTAGGTGCCGCGCGGGAACGTTGCCGACGGGGTCGACCAGCGGAACGTCTCCTGCCCGATCGAGAGATCGGGCACGAGGTGGGTCGAGCTCGTCGGTCGCTCGTGCGGCGTCGCTACCGTGTCGTCCTGCACGTAGAGCCACGTGTCGCCGTTGTCGCGCGAGTACATGATCGCGTACTCGAGCAGCGACTCGTTCTCGTTGAACGTGCCGGTCTGCGTGTAGGGCAGGCCGTCCCAACGGGTCCAGTCGACGTCGTACTGGATGTCGATCTCGGGCGGGTTCAGCAGCTCGGAGATGTCGTTCGGGTAGTCGATCTCCACGCGCGGCAGCTGCTGGATACGCAGCGTGTTCGACGTGTCACCGGCCTCGAAGAACGAGTGCACGAGCGTGAGCACCGACCACTTGGCGATGAACGACGTGCCCGTCGAGACCGTGCGGTCGATGCCGTTCACGACGATGTAGGTCGCGTCCGTGCCCGCCGGGTTGACGAGCTTGACCGCGCCCGAGCCCGTGCCCGAACCGTGGTTGAAGTAGGTCTTGAACAGCGTCGCGTTGTAGCGGTTGGTCGAGTACGGCGCGTAGCCCCACTCGTCCGCACCCCACGCGTTGTCCGTGACCGAGAACGGGCGGCTGATCGGCGCCGAGGTCGGCAGGGTCAGGTTGTAGTTGTTCGCGATCTCGAGGCCGGGGCCGACCATGCTGCCGTTACCGCCCGCGAAGATGTGGTCGAACGTCGCACCACCCGAACCGCAGTTGAAGAACGACACACAGCCGCGGCCGGCGGCGCGCTGGTGGTGCGTCCGGATCTCGACACCCTTGGCCCGGCGTCGACTCGCGAGGTAGGCCGAATTGACCGGCGTCTGGTAGAACTCGCCCGTGCCGGTGCCCGGATTGAGGTTGCCACGCATGTTGCCGGCGACATCCTCCGCCTGCCACACCGACGCCGCGGTGTCGGGGTAGAGCTCCCCGAGCCACGGCATACCGAACCACGCGTTGCTGCCGGGCTCCCGCACCCAGCGCCGCGAACTCGTGATCGTGTTGAGGTAGCCGCTGCCCGTCCCGCCGTGCGGAATCATGTTCGACGGAATCGAGCTCGGGTAACCGTTCGCACTGTCGTAGCCGATGTCGTTGCCGATGCCGGTGTAGTAGTACGAGTAGCCCGTCAGCGTCGTGTAGACGCAGGCGCTGTTGGTGAGCCCCTGCCGGAACAGCTGCATCAGCCGCGGCACGTCACACGACATCGCACCGTTCCAGCGGTCACGGATGCGGTAGGCGTCGAGCGCCGGGTAGTCCCAGCCCGCGTAGTCGGTGCCGTCCCAGAGGTCGTCGTGGTACCAGTTGTACGAGTTGGGGAAGTCCGTGGCGCCGTTGAAGCAGTCCTTGTAGGGCAGGTGGCGCGGATCGCCGTTGAACTGCGCGCGCTCGGTCGCGGGCACGTCGTCGGCACTGTCGGCCCACCACGTGTACGTCACCGAGAGGTTCTCGGGTTCGTAACGGTTGGCCGGCGGCCAGGCCACGCCGCCTTCTGTCGGCCCCGTGTAGATCCGTGTGCGAACCTCGAGAACGACGTCGTCGTCGGGGTTGTAGCGGCCGTTGGTCGGCGTCGTGAACGAGTTGTTCGTGAGCGCGACCGGATCGATCGTCAAGCGCCAACGCGCCGTGTTCTTCGGTAGGTCACCACTCGTAGGCGTCGTGAGGTCGTTGGTGAAGTCGCGCCCGACCTCGACCGGCGATGGCACGTAGTGCATGCCGTAGAGGTTGAAGCCCGCATCGAGGCCGTAGCCGCTCACTGGCGGACACACGACCGGAGTGTTGGCGAGCACGATCCGCGTAAACACAGGGTCCGTTCCGTTCTGAACGGGGAACGCGTAGTACCACATCTGAGTCGGATCGGTCGCGTCACTCAAGAACGTCGCGTCCTGCCAGCTCGTCGCGTAGTCGGATGTCCCGTTCGCAGGCACACCGCCGGGCACACACTGGAGCCTCGCGAAGGACATCATCTTGAAAGTCGTCTCGTCCACGAGATCGACCCCCATGACGTCGACGATCGTGTAGTTGGGCGCAATCGGGTCCGAGGAGTTGATGCGATCGATCCCCGAATAGTTCGGATCATCGAGGTAGGCATACATGCGCAGCACCACCGGATCGCTCGAACCGGGGCTCACATCGTCACGCATGGTCCGCAGCTCTTCGGGGTGCGTCACGACACGCACGTGTGGCGCCTTCAACGGCACGCGCGCCGCATCGCTGTAGTTGCGCAGCGGCGGCATCGGCAGCAGCTCACCGTGCAGGTTGATGACCAGCGCGTTCTTGTACTTCTCGGGCGCGGTGATCATGTCCTCGAGGAACAGCCGCAAAGTCGGCTCCTTGGACATGTCGTCGAGCTCCGCTGGCGGCGTCGTGCCGCCAGCCTTCGCGGCCGCGATCGCGGCCTCCCGCGCCTCGATCTCCGCGATGCGCGTGTCCCACAGCGCCTTCTCCTGCGGGTAGCGCATCGAGTGGTTGAAGTAGTCCGCGAGCGCGTAGGGGTGCGGGTTGAGCGTCGCGTCGTAGCCGTTCGTGGCGACGCCATCGAGGTTGATGTGGCCCTTGATGTTGTCGGGCACGTAGTAGTAGACCGACGACGAACCCGCCGGCATCTTGCCCGGGTAGTGGTAGACGTCGGGCACCGGCTGGCGACTGTCGTTGCTGTCGTTGACGTAGGGCCGGTAGCCTTGATTGCGACCGAACGACGACTTCGTGATCCAGTGCGTGCGGAACACGAGGCCCGGATTGCGGCTCTCGAGGTCGGTGATCATCGACTCGACGAACGGCTTGATGGTGTCCATGTAGACCCACCAGCCCGGGATGTTCTCGATCGCGAGCAGGTAGACGTCGAAGACTTGCGTGGTCGGGAACGCGACCGCCGCCGAGTTGATCACGGACGAGAGGTCCGCCATCGCGATCTCGTTGCCGTCCTCGTCTCGCCGGAAGATCGTGACCGTGACGTAGCGCACGTTGCGGTTGTTGACGCCCGAGAACGGCTGCACCGAGATGCGCCGCGTCCAGAGCCAGGTGCCGTGACGCTGGTAGTTACCGGACAGCACGTGGTCGGGCGCAACGAGCGTGCTCGTCGCATCCGTCGTGATCGTGAGCGTATTGTTGCTCGTCACGCCGTCGTCGAGCGCGTCGAGGTCGACGGCGCTGTCCGTCGCTCCACGATCGACGAGGTTCTGGATCTCGGACAGGATGCCCTGCGCCTTCGCATACGCGAACACGCGATCCTTCTCGACGCGCGTCGTCTGGTAATTCACCGCGATATGGTTGATCAGCACCGCGGCGCCGACGACGAGGATCAGCATGGCGAACGTCACCTCGGCGAACGTGAAGCCAGCCTCATTCGTGGCACGGCCCTTCTTGGCACGGGTAGTACGCATTCGCAATCACTCCTGACGGGGACGTGCCCCGGTTCCGGGTCCTGACTCCAGACCTCGCTCCCCTATCGGCAGAACCCCGTACCCGGGTGGTGCCGACCTTCGTTCGGCGTCTCGATTCGAGGCACGCCGGCGCGGGACCGCCCCCGCGCTCGAGCGTCGGGATTTGCAACACCGGGCCCGGCGGACCATTGTGCACCCCGTGGCATCGACCGAGAGCAGCGAGACGCAGCGTCCGGGCCGGCTGAAACGCGCGTTCGGCCGGCCGCTGCGACTGCTCTGGCGCCACCGGCTGCCCGTTCTGCTCGGCATGTCCCTCGTGCCGGTGCACGCCGCCGTCACGCTCTGGATGCCGGGCCTGATCGGCCGCACGCTCGACCTGCTCACGGCTGCGGCGCAGGCCCCGCCCGATCCCGACACGTCGACGATCGCGACCAGCGATCCCGAGACGCTCGCCGCGGGCTACGGCGACTTGCGGGCCGCGTGCCTGGTGCTGCTCGCACTCGGCCTCGCCGAAGCGGTGAGCCGGTTCGTTTCACGCCGCCTGCTCATCGACGTCTCGCGTCACGTCGAGGAGGACCTCAAGAACGACCTCGTCGCACACCTCCAGCGGCTGCCGATGACGTGGTTCGATCGCTCGCGCACCGGCGATCTCGTCAGCCGCCTGACGCAGGACGCCGAGCTCGTGCGTTTCGTCATGGGGCCCTTGCTGCTGCACGGCGGCAACGCGCTCTGCGTGCTACCGGCCGGTGCCTGGCTCATGGCGTCGATGAACGTGCCCGTGACGCTCGCGGCCGCCGGCGTCTTCGGCCTGCTGCTCTTCGCGTTCCGCAGCGTGATGCCACGCCTGCACAAGTGGAGCAAGAAGTCGCAGGAAGCCGTCGGCGAAATCTCGCAGCAGGCCCAGGAGGACTTCGCCGGCATTCGCGTCGTGCACCAGTTCGCTCGCGTCGAGCGCGAACGCGCGGCGATGGCGACGAAGAACCGGCGCTACCTGCTCGCGAACCTCCGCCTCGTGCGCCTGCGTTCGCTGCTCAATGCGCTCACGCACACGACGAGCGGTGCCGTGCTACTCACCGTGCTCGCAGTCGGTGGCTACGAGGCGATCGCGGGTCGCATCACGGTCGGTGAGCTGTTCCAGTTCATCGGCTACCTCGCGCTGATGACGTTTCCGCTCGAGGTTCTCGGCTGGACGATCGCGATGCTGCCGCGGGCGTATGCGGGCGCGAACCGCATCGCCGAGCTGTTCGAGGTCGAGCCCGAACCGAACACGGGCGCGGCCCCCGAGCTGACGGGCCGGATCCGCGTCGAGAACCTCACGTTCACGTATCCCGAGGCCGAACGGCCGGCCCTGGCCGACGTCTCGTTCACCCTGGAACCCGGCCAGAAGCTCGGTCTCGTCGGGCCCGTGGGCGCGGGCAAGTCGACGCTGCTCGCACTGCTCATGCGGCTCTACGACCCACCGCGCGGCACGATCTTCCTCGACGACCACGATCTGCTCGACCTGGAACCCGAGATCGTGCGCCGACGCTTCGCACTCGCGGCACAGGAGCCGTTCTTGTTCAGCGACACGATCGCAAACAACGTCGCGTTCGGCGATGCCGCGGCGCCGGCTCCCGGCGACGCCGCGGCGCCGGCTGGCGACCTGATCCCGTCCACGCTCGACGCGGCCGTCGGCGCTGCGGCACTCGATCAGGACCTGCCGCAGTTCCGCGACGGGCTGTCGACACTCGTCGGCGAACGCGGCGTCACGCTGTCGGGCGGCCAGAAGCAACGCGTGTCGCTGGCGCGTGCGCTGCTCAGCGACCGACCCGGTCTGCTGCTCGACGACACCCTGTCCGCGGTCGACCCCGGCACCGAGCAGCGCATCCTGCGCGGGCTCGAGACGGCGCGCCGCGACCGCACCGTCATCGCGGCCTCGCATCGGCTATCCGTCGTCGCGGACGCCGACCTGATTCTCGTGTTCGATGCCGGCCAGGTGCGCGAACGCGGCACGCACGAGCAACTCCTCGCAGGCGCCGGCCGCTACGCGGCGGCCTGGCAGCTCCAGGCGGAGTCCGATGCGCTCGAGTCCAACGACCCTGGTGGCGACGGCGAGGAGGGCGCGGCATGACCGACCCCTACGCCGACGACGCCCCGACCGGGAAGTTCTCGTTCGACTTCCTGCGACGCCTCTGGCCGTTCGTCCGGCCCTATCGCCGCGGCTTTCTCGCGTGCCTGCTGATCCTGCTCGTCTCGTTCGTGCTCGAACTGCTCGGGCCGTACTTGCTGCGCCTCGCGATCGACGGCCCCATCACGGCGACCGATCAGTCGACCGACGAACGGCTGTCGATGCTGCTATGGCTCGGCGTCGGCTTCCTCGGCACGATCGGCGGCGGCGCGGTGCTCGGCTACGTCTACGGCCTCCTCACGGCCTGGAACGGCCAGCGCGTGATTCGCGACGTGCGGCGGTTCCTGTTCGACCACGTGCTGCGCACACCGCTGCGCTTCCACGAGAAGAACCCGGCCGGCAAGCTGACGACGCGGATCACGAGCGACGTCGAGAACCTCAACGAGCTCATCGCGACCGGCGTGCTGCAATCGATCTTCGACCTCATGAAGATCGCCGGCGTCGTCGTCGTGCTGTTCTACCTCGACGCGCCGCTCGCGCTGTTCACGGTCGCCACGACGCCTGCGCTGCTGATCATCAGCCTGCTGTTCCGCAAACGGGCCGAGCGGGCCTATCGCGCCGTGCGCAGCCGCCTCGCGCTGCAGAACGCGTTCACGACCGAACTCATCGGTGGCATCGGCACGACGCGTGCATTCGGCCGCGAAGCGGGCATCGCCGCGCGCTACCGCGAACGCAACCGGGAGACCGCCGATGCCTGGCGCGGCGCGGTGCTGCACTTCTCGGTGTTCTTCGCGCTGATCGACCTCGCGATGCGCATGACGACGGTCGGCCTGCTCTGGTTCGGCGGCAGCGCGGTCCTCGAGGGCACGCTGCAGCCCGGCCAGTTCGTGCAGTTCTGGATCTGCTACCAGCTGCTGACGTCGCCGATCAAACAGCTCGGCGAGAAGTACAACGTGCTGCAGGCCGCGTTCGCGAGCTGCGAACGTGTGTTCCAGATCCTCGACGAGCCGACGTTCCCGCCGCCAGGCGGCCGCAACCTGCCGTCGCCGCAGAAGGGCAAGGCCGAGATCCGATTCGACGGCGTCGGGTTCGAATACCTGACCGGCGAACCCGTGCTGCACGACGTCTCGTTCACGGCGAAGCCGGGCGAGACCGTCGCGATCGTCGGCCCGACCGGCTCCGGCAAGTCGACGCTGCTCGCGCTGATCTCGCGCTTGCGCGACGCCACGAGCGGCGAGGTCCGCGTCGACGACGAGGATGTGCGCGATCTCGACCCGATCGCACTGCGCCGTCGCATCGCGTTCGTGGCTCAGGACCTGTTCTTGTTCACCGGCACGATCCTCGACAACGTGCGGCTGTTCGATCCGACCGTGAGCGAGGAACGCGTGCAGGCGGCGCTCGCCACCGTCGGCGCCGACACGTTCGTCAACGCGCTGCCGCAGGGCCTCGCGACGCCGGTCCAGGAACGCGGCGCTACGCTGTCACAGGGCGAACGCCAACTGCTGGCGTTCGCGCGCGCACTCGTGACCGACCCCGACGTGCTGCTGCTCGACGAAGCTACCGCGAGCATCGACAGCGAGTCCGAGGCGCGACTGCAACGGGCCCTGAAAGTCGCGCTGCAGGGCCGCACGGCCCTCGTCGTCGCCCACCGCCTCTCCACGGTGCGCGACGCCGATCAGATCCTCGTGCTCGAACGTGGTCGCATCGTCGAGGCCGGGACGCATCAAGAACTCGTGAAGCGCAAGGCTCGCTATCACAAAATGATAGCGTCCACCCACCCTGAGCGCTAGTGTGGTGTACGGGAAGTTCGACCTCAATGTTTGGGGCGATTCTCACGGCTTCACGGCTTCGCAGTATCGCTTGAGACTCTCCAGGATCTCATCGGCGTTCTTGGTCCACACGAACGGCGTCGGGCTTTCGTTGTGAGCGTCGATGAAGTCGCCGATGTCACGCTCGAGCGCTTGCGTGCTGCAGTGGACACCGTGCTTCAGCTTGCGTTTAGATAACAGCGAGAACCAACCCTCGACCATGTTCAGCCATGACGCGTGCGTCGGCGTGAAGTGGATGTGGAAGCGCGGGTTTCGCAGCAGCCAGCGCTTCACGCGCTCGGTCTTGTGCGTCGTGTAGTTGTCCATCACGAAGTGGACGTCGAGATCGTCGGAGACGTTCTTCTTGACGACGTTGAGGAATCTGAGGAACTCGTCGGTTCGGTGCCGACGAAAGCACTTTCCGATCACGTTGCCCGTCGCGATGTCGAGCGCCGCGAACAGCGAGGTGGTTCCATGGCGCACGTAGTTGTGCGTGACGCGATGCGGCGTCGTAGGTCGCATTGGAAAGATTGGCTGAGACCGGTCGAGTGCCTGGATTTGCGACTTCTCGTCAACGCACAGGACCAAGGCGTTCGCCGGCGGATTCATGTAGAGCCCGACAACGTCTCGCACTTTCGCGACGAACTGGGGGTCGGTGGAGAGAGAGAACGTCTCGGACCGATGAGGGCGAAGTCCGAACGCTCGCCAAATCTCCCGGATCGACGAGTGCGACAGTCCGGTCTGCTTCGCGAGCAACCGAGTGCTCCACTGCGACGCCTTTCGCGGCTTCTGGTTCAACGTGGTGTCGATCACAGCCTCGACGACATCGTCCGTGATCTTCCGCGGCGCTCCCGACCGTGGCTCGTCGTACAGTCCATCGAGCCGGTCGACGAGAAAGCGACGCCGCCACTTCCCTACGGTCTCTCTGGTCGTGTCGAGCTCCTCCGCGACCTCGATGTCGTTGAGGCCACTCGCACACTTCAGAATGATCCGTGCTCGCCGGTACGCGGCGGCCTGGCCTGACCGGCTGCGTGCAAGTCTCTGCAGCTCTGCTCGCTCGGCATCGCTGAGTGTGAGTTTCGGTACGGGACGCCCCATCGCTTTCATCATTGCCTCCTGGTGGAGGTACGAAAGCGGCCAGTCAGACGGCTCAAACTTTGCGAAGAAACTTCCCGTACATCCCACTAGTTCACAGCCCTCAAAGGGCACGTGAGCTTGGCTGCGGATGAAACACGCACCATCCAATGACCCACCCACGACGCCGGCGCTGCCCGACGTCATTCCTCGAGTAATGACCTCTGTGTAGAGCCTTCGATAGCGATGGAGGCCAAGGTAGCTGATGGCGTTTGAAGCCCTCTCTTCCTTGGCGCAGCCGCCACGTGCTGCCCAGAGGTACGATTGCCTGCCTCTGCATCCGAACGATGCGAGTATCGACCCGCAACGGCTCGCATTGCGAACCCAAGACTTCGCCCACTTTGAAGTCGAGGATCCAGGTGGCCTCGGGCAGACGTCCAAGTCATCGAGAACCTACATGACTGCTTCTCGATCGATCTCGGAAAGCAACGAGATCATCCCGCCAAACAGCTGCCGGAAAACGCGCGGGCGTGACTCCCCGGCGCCCACTTCTGCGACCATCTCGTTCAACGGTTACTCGAACCTCGCGCGTCAGGCCTCCAACGAGCTCACTGTGCGTGGCCGAGGAATGCGGCGCGTCGCCTTGTGCAAGTACATCGTTGATTAGCGATTACGATGCATGGTCAACTACTCAACTCCTCATCTCCCCGTTCTTTGCCCGGATTCGCTTTCACACTCCAAGGCTCTACTGAACTCGAGGGGCTTTCCGGGTTGGGCTCCGCGTGACAGAATAGCCTAATGCAAAACGCGCCCATGGTGATTCTTGCCCTCTGGCTGACCGCCGCCGTGAACCCCGCCACCTGCCAACAGGTTACCGCCCGCGCCAACATCAAGTCTTCTGGAACTCAGCTAACTATCCAAGAGACGAACCGAGCTAGATTGCTAGAAGACGGCAACGTGCTGTTCGACTCATCTGAGAACGGCATAACACCTGGAGACAACAACAACTCGTATGATGTCTTCCTACACGATTTCGCGACGAACGGAATCACACTCGTGGCGACCGATCGACTCCAGGCAAGTACACCCAACGGATCACACATCTTGACGCTGACTGGGTCCAGCAACTTGACTTTGGTGGACCGAGCCACGAACACCTCGACAAGCATACCAAACGTCGCCGGTGGGTTTGCGTACGCGACACCAATCGTATCCGCCAACGGAAGAGAGATTGCCCGAAGCGTTCTCATCCCCTTCTCAGGCGTATTCTTATTCGACGTTGCGTCGGCTTCGTATGAAGAAATCACTGTCTCCGTCATAGGAACGTCTAGCACCGGGTTCTTATCGGGGATGTCGGACGACGCGAGATACGTCCTCTTCACCTCAAACGCGACCGATCTTGTTACACCTCCGCCCCCCCCAGCAAACTACCTCTACCTTCGTGATCGAACCGCGGGAACCACCCAAATCGTAAGCCTCTCTTCAACCGGTATCCCGACGACTGCCATCCAGGGATTCATCACTGCGGACGGAACCGCCGTGTACTTTGAGTCGGCTACAAGCCCCAACACCCTGTTCAAACGAGATCTCGCGCAACAGACTACCACCGTAGTCTCCAGTGCAATTCCCGACACCTTAGCGGTATCCCGAAACGGCGAGCACATCCTCTATTCGAACGGCTCTGGCTCCGTCTGGAGCTACGAACTCTCCACCCAACAGACGAAAGCTGTCAGCGTCGGGATTGGAGGGGCTCCTGAAAACGGTACATCGTCCGGCATCTCGATCTCGGATACAGGCATTGCGTGCTTTAGTAGCAACTCATCCAACCTAGTCGCCGGAGACACAAACGCACGCGAAGACGTATTCGTAGCCGCACCAGCTAGAATCGAGATAGTTGACGCCGCTTCTCGAGACGGAATTGGCCCGCAGGCAGACCTACTGTTCCTAGTCAATGGATCGGTATCCAACAATCCTGAGCTCTTGGCGCAGGGTGGCGCCCCCCGAATCGGGTGCGCGGCCGACGGCACCACCCAGCTGCTCATCCGCATCAACAGCCCCTATCCAGCAGACTATTCCGTAAGCCTCCCTATCCCAACTACATCGTACGGCGCACTTGCGACCGTCGGGGGGTCATTTTCACAGAACATCGTCAGCGGATCACTTGCTAGCACAACCCAGGGATGGCGTGGCTATGCATTGTATCAAGCGCCACAAGACTTCGTCCGACCCGGAAGCCCCGCTGACCCCACGGCTGCATCCCGCAGTGTCGATCTTTCGGTCACGCTACAGACTCCGACAATCGAATCGATCGAGATTCGGCGTCCTCCGGTCGTCCTGTGCCATGGCCTATGGTCGAATCGCAACACTTGGGCAAATCAGTTCGCTCCGCTCAAGAACGGAACCGATCCACTCTTCGAGTCTTTCGCTGTCGACTATTCCGGCTCCGCTGGCGATGGCTTCTTCATGAACGCTCGTCACGTGGGCTGGCCGATTCAGAAAGTGCTCAATGCGTGCCGCGACAAAGGCATCGCAGCGACACAGGCCGACTGGGTTGGGCACAGCATGGGAGGCGTCCTACCTCGCATGCATTACCGAAATGCCAAGCGCGGAATTCCTCGCGCATGGGAACGGTCAGACAACTACTTAAGCGGCGACATCAACCGCTTGGTATTGCTCAACTCCCCCCAATGGGGCAGCCCCTGGGGCAGTGTTCTGGAAGGCCTCGCAGAAGACCCGACCTTCGGTAGCTACATCGACAACGCACTGACGGCTCACGGAATGCCCAGGTTCGGCGCGATACGGGATTTGTCAGAAGGAAGCTTTGCCTACTTCTACATTGGCGCTACCGACATCCCCACCAGGGCCATCATCGGAACTGGCTGCGAGGTCATACTCAACGTTGGAACGGCGTCACTCAAAGCCGTATCTAATGTCGTGCCAGGACCTTTCCGACTACTCGCCAAGATTGCCGGCCACCTCGCTCAGACCGTCAACGATGTCTACAGGGGACGACAGCACGACTTCGCTGTCCTCAAGGAGAGCCAAGAGGCAGGCCTCGCAACCGGCCAGAACGGCTCAGTGACGGAGCTCTATAGCGCTCTCGGCCTCACCCATCACACTAGAGCAACATCGACTGCAACATTCTACAACGAGCTTGTAGCTACGCTGAACCGACCCATTGCCGAGTACGCGCATCTCCCTCCCCCAAACCCAACCCCCCCGAGCGGCCAATTTAACGACAGTATCAACCTGACCCTCGATGCACTTTCCATACAATTGACGGCCGGCACTGTTGGGCCGGGGAATCAGATTACCGTGAACGTCTCGGGTAAAAATGGGTTTGTCCCCGTGGAATGCGCACTGGCCTTCCCCAACGATGAAGCAACGCTTAGCTCCGCACCATTCGACTTCACCATCACTGTGCCTGCCGAACAGGCTGGAGAGCTCAACCTCTCTGCGTTCGCGATCGACGCGAGCGGAGATGCCGGAGCATCGCTCCCGTTCTCCTTACCGGTCTCGGTACCGCACCAACTTAACTCGATCGCGCTGTCCGAGGACGCGTTGACACTTTGGGCGCCAATGGCTCGGGCAAGACTTGGCGTCCTGGGAGTCTTCAACGACGGCATCGCCAGAGACCTTGCGTTCGCATCGTCCGGCACAACTTACTCGAGCTCGGACCCAAACGTAGTCTCTGTGGTGGCCGATGGTGACATGCAGGCGGTCGGACAGGGAACTGCAACCATCACCGTCCAGAACGGTACCGTGTCAGCTACGTGCGCAATAACCGTAATTTTCGCCCCATCACAGAAGTACGGCTGGAGCTCCCAAGGCCAGGGAAACTACTTCCCAGACCTCTGCTCCGCTGGCGGCGACCCAGAAATCGGGAACGCGAGTTTCGAGTACAAAGTCACGGATGTCATCGGCGGCGCCCTAGGCGTGCTATATCAGTCGTTGGCGGCGGATGACCAGCAGACGGTAATTGGCCAGGTCTGGATCGATGCCACTACAGCGGTCCCCATCGTCGTCGTTGCAACAGGCGCAGCCGGAGTACCCGGAGCAGGAGAGGCCGTGTATGGGTACCCAATCCCGAACGACCCCACGTTCGTTGGCCTTAACATCTTCGCTCAGGCCTATTTTTCCGACGCAACTACACCCGCGGGGTGGTCCACCTCTAATGGCCTACTTATTACGATTCAGCCCTAACCACTCTTCCGCTCGCGACGCAGCATCCATCTCCGCAGTCGTCACCTGTTAAACAGACGGGTGACCTCCCGAGGGCTTAGCCTGGTCTCGCGAGGAACCGATCATGGGAACCGCCGCCACTCTCACTACCGTGTGCGCGCTGCTGCTGGCAGCGGCGCAATCTCCAGCCCAGAAACCCGCTCAGCAGTCCGGCCAACGCGTTCGCAGCGTGATGCCGAAGGCCACGGCAAATGCGCTGCCCGCGCAAGCGCATCAGAATCGCGTCGTGCTCAAGATCGTCGAGCATCGCCCCGACCTGGCGGCGAACGGGATGATCTTCGCGCCCGATGTACTCGCGGCGATCGGCGAGCGACCGATCGCGCCGTTCTTCACGGATCGGGAAGCGCTGCGCACGATCCGCACGCGCCAGTTCGAGCGCACGACGCCGGGCCAGCTGCCGCCCGTGGACCTCGGGCTCTACTTCGATGTCGGCACCTCGGGTGGCGCCGCGACGCGGGAACTCGTCGCCCGACTCAACGCGCTAGAGACCGTCGAACTCGCGTACCCGCGCGAACTGCCGACGCCGCCGCCCGTGATTTCACCCACGTTCCGCGGCGCGGACTCACCCACCCCGCGCCCTGGGGACATCCTGCCCGTGACCCCGGACTTCACCTCGCAGCAGGGCTACCGCGCCACGGGCGCGAGCGGCGTCGAAGGGCACGCGATCGCCTCCACGATCGGTGGCATGGGCGACGGCATCAAGGTGCTCGACATCGAGTGGGGCTGGGACTTCAACCACGAGGACATCAAGGACCTCGTACCGAGTGCGCTCGTCGGCCCGCCGATCGCGAACCCCGGGTTCAACAACCACGGCACTGCGGTGATGGGGATCATCGGCGCGGACAACGACATCTACGGCATCACGGGATTCAATCAGGACGCCGACCTGCTCGTCGCGACCGACTACCCGGCGAGCGGCTACAGCGTCGCCAACGCGATCGCGGTCGGCCTGCCGTACCTCGGCTCGGGCGACGTCATGGTGCTCGAGGCACAGACCTCGACGCCGCTCGGCCTCGGCCCGACGGAATGGAATCAGGCGGACTTCGACGCGATCTTCATCGCGACGGGGCTCGGCGTCGTCACGGTCGAGGCGGCCGGCAACGGCGGCGTCAACCTCGACGCACCGCAGCTCGGCGGCCTGTTCAACACCAACGTGCGCGACTCGGGCGCGATCATCGTCGGCGCGAGCAACGCAGGATCGAACACGCGGGCCGGGTTCAGCTGCTACGGCAACCGCATCGACGCCAACGGCTGGGGCAGCAACGTCACGACGACGGGCTACGGCTACCTTTTCAACCCCGGCGACGTCCGCCAGCACTACACCTCGAGCTTCAGCGGCACCTCGTCGGCGACGCCGATCGTCACGGGTCCCGTCGTCGCACTGCGCGGCGCCGCCGAGGCCCAGCTGTCGCCGGCCGGCGCCGCGGCCCTGGACATGTTCGCGATCCGCTCGCTGCTGCGAAGCCACGGCACGCCCATCGCGGGCATCAGGAACCGCCCCGATACGGTCGCCATGTTCGCCGCCGCCGGACTCGCAACGGGTCTGACCGTCCGCAGTGAGCCGGTCACGGGCGGCACCGCCCACCTTGACTACACGCCACCCTTCACCGCGACCGCGAACGACCTCTTCGCAATCGTCGTGAGCTTCGGCCGTGGCAACGTCGCGATGCCGGCGCCGTTCTCGGGCCGCTACCTGCTCGACGCCAACTCGGCGGTCACGCTCGCGGTCGGCTCACTCGGCTCGCCGCCCGGGACAGCCAGCATCACGATTCCCGGCGGCATCGGTTACTACGGGCTGCGGCTGTTCGGGCAGGCGTTCGGCTTCGACACGAGCAACAACGACATCGTCCCGAGTAACGGCGCACAGATCTTCGTACGGCGGTAGCGTGCCGCAATCGCGGCCCGCTACTTCTGCTCGCCGACGATCTCGGCCGGCAGCTCGCCGGTCAGCGCTTCGAGGAAGCTGACGATGTCCTTCACCTGGGCGTCGGTCACCTTCACGTTGAGCTGGATGTCCGCCATCTGCTTGACGGCTTCTGCGAGCGTCGCCACCGCGCCGTCGTGGTTGTAGGGCGCAGTCTTCGCGACGTTGAGCAGAGACGGCACCTTGAACAGGAACTTGTCGGTCTCGATCCCGGTGACCTTGTGGCGACCCGTGTCCTTCTGGTTGGGGTACGGCTTGTGCACCCCGACCTTCTGAAACATGCTGCCGCCGAGCAGCCGGGACATGTGGCAGGTCGTGCAACCGACCTGCATGAACGTGTTGAGCCCGCGCTTCTCGTCGTTGGTCAGCGCACGGCTGTCGCCGTCGAGGAACTTGTCGAAGCGTGACTTCGTCACCAGCGTGCGCTCGAAGGCACCGATCGCGAGGCCGAAGTTCGCCGCCGTGACCGCATCACCGGCGTCAGGAAACGCCTTGCCGAACGCCGCCACGAGCTCGGGCTTCTCCTTGATCTTCGCAACGACCTCGGCCTCGTCGCCGAGACCGTGCTCGATCGGGTTGAGCACCGGCATGACTGCCTGCTCTTCCACGGTCGACGCACGGTAGTCCCAGAACTGCGCGAACTGCCGGGCCGCGTTCCAGACCGTCGGGGTGTTGCGCTCGCCCATCTGACCAGCCGTGCCGGGCGAGGTCGGCTTGCCGTCCTGACCGTAGTTGTCCAGGGCGTGACACGAAGCGCAGCTGATGTCGCCGTTCTTGGACAGGTGCTGTTCGTGGTAGAGCAACCGCCCGAGCGCCACCTTCTCCGGCGTGATCGGGTTGTCGACCTTCGGCGAACTCGGCTCCGAGCCGAACAAGGCCTTGACCATGACCATGTTGACGCGCTCCGGACGCTGCGGCTTCTTGCGCTTCGCCGCGGCCGAGCCCTTCTTCTTGGCAGGCTGTTGCGCCTTCGAACCGGAGCCACCACCCGGCGCGGGCTTGTCGCCGCCGCAGGCCGGCGTGAACAGCAGCATCAGAACGCTGCACGAGGTGAGGAGTCGCTTCATTTGGTCGCTGGTCGGCGCGAGAAATCGGCCTCGCACTATGGAGCGCACAACGCTGGAACGCAGCACGGATTTCGCCCGAGTTTTTCGTAGGAGCGTTCGCGACGAACCCTTGTCATCCGGACATGCCGCGACTCGTCCTCGCCAGCACGTCGCCCTACCGGCGCGCTCTCCTCGAACGCCTTGGCCTGCCATTCGAGGCCATCGCCCCGGACGTGGATGAGGCCGCCGCGAAACAGCGGCTCAGTGAGCCCGAACAGATCGCGGTCACGCTCGCCCGCGAGAAGGCACTCGCGGGTCACGCCGCTGCCCGCGCCGCGGCCCCGGATGCGAGCGCGTTCGTGATCGGCAGCGATCAGGTCGCAACGATCGACGGCGAGGTACTCGACAAGCCCGGTGACAAGGGCCGCGCGATCGCCCAGCTCGAACGCCTCCAGGGCCGCGAGCACCGACTCCTGACCGCCGTCGCCATCGCGCACGACGATCCGGCGACCACGACCGGGTTCCTCGATGTCACGCGCCTTTGCATGCGCACACTGACGACGGCCGAGATCGAGCGCTACGTCGCGGCCGACCAACCCTTCGACTGCGCCGGCAGCTACAAGATCGAACGCCTCGGAATCACCCTGTTCGCCGCTATCGACTGCGAGGACCAGACCGCGATCGTGGGCCTGCCCCTGCTGCGTCTGGCCGCCGAACTGAGGCAACTCGGGTTCGCCCTGCCTTGATCCCTGCCCTGATCCCGACCCTCAGGGTGGCGCCCCCGAACCACTGTTCGGGCAGAGAAACACGGATCGGGCACCGGGGAGGTTGACCGCTGCGCGGGGCTCTGGACAATCCTTCGCCCTCATATGCCGCAGAACATCCGCAACGTCGCCATCATCGCCCACGTCGATCACGGCAAAACCACACTCGTCGACGGCCTGCTGCGGCAGACCGGCACGTTCGGCGATCACGAAGCCGTCGCCGACTGCGTGATGGACAGCAACGAGCTCGAACGCGAGCGCGGCATCACGATCCTGGCGAAGAATACGGTCGTGTCCTATCAGGGCACGCGCATCAATATCATCGACACGCCGGGCCACGCCGACTTCGGTGGCGAGGTCGAGCGCGTGCTCTCGATGGCCGACGGCGTGCTGCTGCTCGTTGACGCAGCCGAAGGTCCGATGCCACAGACTCGCTTCGTGTTGCAGAAGGCGTTCGCGCACCACCTCAAGCCGATCGTCGTCGTCAACAAGATCGACAAGGCCGACGCGCGACCGCAGGAAGTCGTCAACGAGGTATTCGACCTCTTCATCGATCTCGACGCCGACGAAGAGGCGCTCGAGTTCCCGGTGTTCTACGGCAGCGGCCGCCAGGGTTGGATGACGACCGATCTCGAAGCAGCGAAGGCCGGCGGCGAGGGCAAGGATCTCGAAACGCTGTTCGAGGCCATCGTCGCGCACATCCCGGCCCCCACCGACGACCCCGAGGAACCGCTGCAGTTCCGAGTCACGACACTCGACTGGAGCGACTACGTCGGCCGCATCGCGATCGGTCGCGTGCACCGCGGTCGCGTCCGGCCCGGTGACCGCCTCGTGCACCTGTCACGCCACGGTCGCCAGCAGGAGGTCACGGCCCGCGGCGTCTACCGCTTCGTGGGCCTGTCGCGCGAAGAGGGCTCCGAGGTCGAAGCCGGCGACCTCTGCGGCATCTACGGCGTCGAAGACATCGAGATCGGCGACACGCTCGCGGCCACCGAACGGCCCGAAGCGATGCCCGTGATCGCGATCGACGAACCGACGATGACCATCGTGATGCGAGTCAACGACTCGCCGTTCGCGGGGCGTGACGGCGGGCGCTTTCTGACTTCACGCCACCTGCGCGAACGGCTCGAGAAGGAACTGCGCGTCAACGTCGCGCTGCGCGTCGAGCAGGGCGCCACGGCAGACTCGTTTCGACTCTCCGGCCGCGGCGTGATGCATCTCGGCTTCCTGCTCGAGACGATGCGGCGCGAAGGCTACGAATTCGGCGTCGGCAAGCCGCAGGTCCTCTTCAAGGAGGTCGACGGCCAGAAGCAGGAGCCGATCGAATACCTGACCGTCGACGCGCCCGCGGACGCGTGCGGCAAGGTCATCGAGATCCTCGGCACCAGAAAGGCCGAGCTGCTCAAGATGGAGCCCAAGGGCACGTTCACGCGCGTCGAGTTCACCGTGCCGGCGCGCGGCCTGATCGGCGTCCGCAGCCGCGTCCTCAACGCCACAGGCGGCCAGGCCACGATGCACCACGTGTTCCACGGCTACGGCCCGCACCGCGGGCCGATCGAGGAGCGCGTCGCCGGCGTGCTGATCTCGATGTCGCAGGGCAACGTGACGTTCTACGCCCTCGACAACCTGCGCGACCGCGGCCAGTTCTTCGTCCCCGAAGGCACGACGGTCTACGAGGGCATGATCGTCGGCGAACACTGCAAGGACAACGACCTCGTCGTCAACATCGTCCGCGAGAAGAAGGCGACCAACATCCGCAGCTCGACCAAGGAAGCCTTCGTCAAACTGCCGCCGCCCCGCGAGTTCAACGTCGAGGACGCGCTCGAGTATGTCGCGGAGGACGAGGTCGTCGAGATCACCGCGACGAACGTCCGCCTGCGCAAGGTCGACCTCAAGGAGACCGACCGGAAGCGCAAGGAACGCAACCGCGAGACGGTCTAGGATCGAGTCGGCAACCGATCGCGGCCGAATCAGCGCAACGGTGACGAACTGTCGCGTTCGAGCACGAGCCGTCGCACCGTGAAGCGATCGACCGGGTTGAGCCCACCGACGACCTGTTCTTCGACGACGATCGCTTCGGCCGTCGTCGCGGACGTCGTGCCAAAGACCGCGCACTGCCGGAACACCGCCGGTCCGAAGATCGGATTGTCCGCGAAACGGACACCGAGGCCGTAGAGCGTGATCGCGTTGGCGACTTCGTTGCACGCGAACTCGAACGTCACTTCGATCTGCGGCACGTTCGGCAGGTTGGGGTTGTTGGTCGGCTCCGTGGTGCCGCCCGAGCCCGCGCCGCCGGTCTCGAAGTACATCAGGCCGTCGCGGAACGTGAAGCGTTCACCGACCGTGCCATAGCCCTCGCCGGGATCCGGGTTGCGGGTGCGGGCGTCGGGCAGGAGGTCGACGGTTACGACGCGCCAGGTGCCATCCATCACGCCGGCGACGCCGAGGCCGCTCGGGACTTCGGGCAGGAACGCGCCGGGCGAGCACTCGAGATTGCCTTCGACGCCCGGCGTATCGCTGCTCCCACCACCACTGCAGGCAGTCAGGAGCAAGCTCAGGGTCAGCGTCGTGCAGGAGAGGAACGTGCGGGGGGTCTTCATCGGTCGGTCGGGGCTCGAGGTTGGGGGTTCGGGGATTCGAGATCGGGGTGGGAGTGATCGCCGGCCGCGGCGACTCACGACTGGCCGCGCTCCTCCTGCCGGCCGACCCGATCGACGATCGAGGCGCAGAACAGCAGGGTCAGACCCGCCAGGGTCCAGAGGAGAGCGGCGAGTTGCGTGGGGTCGGCGGTCATGGCACCACCCGAGCGACGGCGACTCCGCACGACCGCAGTGACGAGCCCCGAAAACCACGCCTCGTCGGCTCGCGAAGACTCGTCGAGAAATCGCTGCGGTCGGGTCACGAGCCCGCGCTCGTGCAGGGTTCCACTCCGCCCGACAACCCGAGAACGACCCCCCGTGACCGACCAACCCGCCCGACCGACCCGGCCGACGAGGAGCGCGCTCCTGGCCGCTGCAGCCCGCGAACTCGCCGAATTGACCCACTCGGCGACGCCGGATCCGGCCCGCCGAGACTCACTCCAGCAACTCGCCCGCCGGCTGCGCGAAGCCACCGCGGCCTCACTGCCGCCGGCCGGCCGACCCGACGCCCGCCAGGCCCTCGCGATCGCCTCGTCCGCCCCGGACCGGCCACCGGCCGAGCGCGATCTGTCGGACCTTCGGCTGTTCGCGCGACTCCGGATCTCGGAATGCTCCGAACTGCTCGGTCTCGACCCGGCCGAAGGCAAACGCCACTGGCAACGCATCCACACCGACCTTTTCGCCGCCGCGCGCCGACGCATCGAACGCGCCGACGACCCCACCATGGATTCCGAAGGATCCGAGCTATGATCGAGCCCATGTCCGCTTCTGCCTCCCCACCCAACGACGACCAGGACCGCTTCGCAGAGGACCTCGAGAAGGCCGCGAACGGCGACCGCGCCGCGCGCGACCGCTTGTGGAGCGAGCACTACGACATGTTCCGCGAGTGCGCCAACTCGTGGATGGAGAACAACTGGCAGCAACGCGGCGCCGACTTCGGCATCAGCCTCGGCGGCACGGACATCGTCAACGCCGCCTACGCCCGCCTGCGCGATCGCACCGCCGCGCTCGAGAAGGGCCGCACGTGGTTCTTCCGCTGCTTCTACACCGAGCTGATGCGCATCGCGATCGACCACTACCGCAAGACGAAGAACGACAAGGGGCGCGGCGATCGCAAGCGCGTCGCGGTCGAATCACAGTTCTTGCGCGACCAGGGCGTGAGCCCCGACCTCGGCCCGATCTACGACATCCTCGACGAGCTGCGCCAGATGAACGAGCGCACCGGTCAGGTCGCGATGCTGAAGATCCTCGAGAGCAAGCCCGACCCGAAGAAGCCGGGCGCGTTCCGCGGCCTTCAGAACGACGAAGTCGCCGAGCTGCTCGGCTGGAGCCTGCGCCAGGTCGAGCAGGACTGGCGCTTCGCCAAGAGCTACATCATGAACAAGTTGAAGTCCGACGGCGACGAGGCGGCCGAAGACGGGAACGAGTAGCGCGCGGCAATTCTTCCTCGGCCGAATCAGCGCTCGCCTCAGCGCTTCGCGATCAGCTGCTCGCCGCCCTTGCTGACCCGCACGAGTCGCAGCGTCAGCGACTTGCTCGGGTCGCTCGGCTTGTGCAGACACAGGCCGACGATCCCGCCGGTCGCGCACAGGAGACCCGTCGGACGCGCCAACTCGGCGTAGCCCTGCACGAGCACCTGGCCACCCCAGACGAGGCGGATCGGGACGAGCCAGCGCGAACGGTCCGCGGTCGGCCACGGCTCCCAGAACGGGAACTCGATCTCGAACGGCTGGCGGAACATCCACTGGAAGAACGACCGGAACATCGACGGCGTGTCCGCGAGTTCGGTCATCGCGAGGTCGATGCCGGGCAGGCGGCGCAGGTCGTGCTCGCTCGCGAGCATGACGAACGGTGCCCAGACCGAAAACGTCAGATCGAGCAGGCCGTCGAGGTCGACCGCGGGATCGACCCGCGTCAGCAGCTCCTGGATCCGCGTGCGCGCCGTCAGGAAGCCGCGCCCCTCGCAGGCGGCCGGCAGCACGAGCTCGCGCCGCGGCGAATCGCCATCAGGCAGCTCCATCGTGAGCGCGAGTGCGTGACCGCCGGACGGCAGCGTGTGTGAGGCGTTGTCCGAATCGAGGCGCAGCGACACCGGCAGGCCGAGTTCCTTGCCGAGATCGGCCGCCGTGCGCTGGAGATTGGCGAACTCGTTGCGATCCAGCTCGCGGGCGGCGCCGCGCAAGCCGAGCCGTTCGAGTTCGAGAATGCAGAGCGCGGACTCGGGCGTATCACCGAGCGTCGAGGTCCACTGGAACTCGAGCCGGTCGCCGGCCGCGAGGCTCGAGCCGGCCGCCGGCGCGGCCGCCGCCGCGATCGCCGCGTCGTCCGCGAGCCGCGGCAGCGGGTCGGGCAGCAGATCGAACACCGGCGGCGCGGAGTGGCAGGCGGCGACGGTGATTCCGGCGAGGGACAGCAGGGCAGAGCGGCGCATGATGCCCTGCGAGCGGCGGCGGCGGAGTCAAACCGCAGGGCCGGCCCGCGAAATCCGGGTGCTGGTCCGGCTGACGGCTCAGCGCATCGTTCGATTCCGCGCAGCGAGCCGCTGCCGCCGGATCAGGGCTCGACGACGAGCCCCGCGATCCCCGTGGCCGGCGACAGACGCCGGGCCCCGCTCTGGCGCTCGAACAGTTCGAGACCGGCGCCGAACACCGGCACCCGCGCCGTCATCCATTCGATCGCCCGATCGGTGATCACGAAGCGGCGCCCGGCCTGCTGCTCGCGAGCGACGAGGAGCGACAACCAGCCCACGACGTGCAACGGCGTGGGCTCGAAACCCGCGACCTGGCCCTGCGCGGCGAGCAGCTCGTCGTAGGCCTTGCGGCCGACCTCGAGCGGCAGGCGCGGGTCCGCGCGCAGCCCGCCGTCCATCTCGGGGAAGTCGGCGACGAAGAAGAACGTCGGCCGTTCGCGGTGCATCGCGACGGCCGCGGAACCGAACGCGTCGTCGGGCGGCAGCCGACCGGGCTCGCCGCGGAACCAGAGTCCCGCAACCAGCGTCAGAGCCACGAGGCCAAATCGCAGCGGCGGCGACCGCAGCGCGTGCCAGCAGATCAGCGTCACGGGCAACAACAGCGGCAGGAGATATGCGCCGCGCTCGTCCGTCCAGGCGTGCACGAGTGCGACCGTCACGACAAGGTACATCGCGAGCAGGACGTGCAACCAGAGCACCGCCGAACGCAACCGACTCACGAAGAGTCCTGCGAGCACGAGGACCGCGAGCGGCGCGAACGGTTCGAGCCACTCGTTCAGCACCGTCGGGCCAATCTGCGCGGCAAAGTCCATGTCACGGAACCAGCGCAGCAGATAGTCGATCGGGTTGTCGGGCGCCGCGAGCGAATCGGGCATGGCCGCAAAGCGTTCGACG
This sequence comes from bacterium, assembly GCA_024743115.1. Taxonomy (GTDB): domain Bacteria; phylum Planctomycetota; class UBA1135; order UBA1135; family UBA2386; genus JAGQRA01. Next base: position 25,259 of record JANSXC010000034.1, read on the forward strand.
GCCGCGGGCAGGTTGCCAAGCGCGCGGACGATGCCGAAGAACGCGCCGAACGCAACCGCGTGGCTCGCGACGAACGCCACGAACTCGCGCGCCAGCCGACCGTTCCCGCGCGCGCGGCCACAGTGCCACAGTGTGACCGCGACGATCACGACCACCAGCTGCCCCGTGGCATGCATGCACGCCGCGAGCCCCGTCAGGAGTCCAGCGGCCACCGCCGTTCCGACGCCGCGGCCCTGGGCCCAACGCACGACGGGAACCGCCGCCCATGCCACGACGGCGAAGAACGGGGCGTGCAGTTCGACGACCGTGGCGTGGTGCCACAGGGCCGGGCAGAACATGGCGATCAGCGCTACGCCGCGGGCATCCCCCGCACGACCCGTCAGCGCGAGCGCGGCGCGATGGCAGCCGGCCACGGCCACGGCGCCACCCAGCACCGAGAGCACCTGCAGCAAACCGAACGTCGACAACCCGAACGGCGCGAGCACGAGGGCCAGGCCATGGGCCGCCACGAGGTAACCGGGGTGCTGCGGGTGGACCGCGCCAGGTTCTTCGAACCACAACACGAACCAGCGCCAGTCCGTGCCGTGCAGCGCCGCCTGGAACGTGACCCCGTAGAACAGCAGCGCGAGTCCGGCGAGCACCAGGGTCTCGCAAATGCCCCGGCCGGGTCTCGGCGCTGCTGCGGTCACCGTCATCGCGCGGGGCAGGGTAGCGGGTCGCCGCGCGCCGCACTACGTTGTTGCGTTCCGCCCATGCCCGCCGCCAGGAACCCCAGGACCGTCGCCGCCCGCCAGAAGGCGCTGCTCGAACTCGCGAACGCGATCGGCCACGAGTTCGAGGACCTCGACCTGCTCGACCGTGCGCTGACGCACTCGTCGCTCGGCAACGAAGGCCTCGCGAGCTACGAACGACTCGAGTTCCTCGGCGACGCGTTCCTCAACTTCGCGGTCGCCGAAGTGCTGTTTCGCGCCGAGCCCGAGGTCGCCGAGGGCCAGCTGACCGAGACCCGCTCGAACATCGTCAGCCGCTCGCCACTCGCCGCCGTCGCGGAACGACTCGACCTGGCGCGCTACCTGCGCCACGGCAAGGGTCTGCGCGCCGACGAGTGCCGCAGCGAACGGATCCGCGCCGACCTCGTCGAGGCGGTACTCGGCGCGATCCTCGAGGACGGCGGGATCCGGCCGGCCCGCGCATTCGTGCGGCGCCATTGCCTGCCCGCAGACGCGACACAGAAGGCACCGAAGGACCCGGTCAAGGACAGTAAGACCGCGCTGCTGCACTTCTGCCAGCGGCTCAAACTCGGCCAGCCGCGCTATGAGTTGCTCGAGACGACCGGGCTGCAGCACGAGCAGCAGTTCCGCGTGCGCGCGCGACTCGACGACGGGCGCGGCGAGGAAGGCACGGGCCGGACCAAGCGTTCGGCCGAGAAGCTCGCGGCGTCGCGCCTGCTCGAGCAGCTGGCGGCCGCAGAAGAAAGCTGAGTCCGACTGCCGGCTCGCGCAACGCCCGGCGTGACTACGGTGATTCCGGTGGCGTCGCGAGCCGTTTGCGCAGCACACCCGGCAGCAGCGGATCGACGAGCTGACTCACGTAGCCCTTCGGTGCCGGTTCGCCGATGCCGACGCGCGCCGGCATGTGGCCCGGATCGTGATAGGTACCGAACATCAGGTCCATGAGCGGGCTGAGGTTCGCGAAGTTGACCTGGCCGCGCGCTTCGATCGCGTGATGCCAGTGGTGCAATCGCGGCGCGCCGATCAGATAGCGCAACGGCCCCGGCGTCAGCGAACAGTTGCTGTGGATGTAGATCGCCCACAAGCCGCGCGCCATCGCGAAGCCGGCGATCGTATGCAGCGGGAACCCGAGCAGGATCAGCGGCAGGTTCTCGATCGTGCGCGTGTAGAGGTTGTCGAACGGATGCTCGCGATGCGCCGCGAGCCAATCGAGCCGTTCGGCGGTGTGGTGCACGCGATGGAACCGCCACAGAAACTCGTAGCGGTGCGACAGTCGATGGCCCCAGTAGATCGCCAGGTCACTGAGGAAGATCACGGCGAGGAACTGCACCCACCACGGCCACGCGGCGACGGACTCTCGGACGCCGGCGAGCGGCAGTTCATCCGCGTTCCGGTAGATCCACGTCAACGCGAACAGGACCGGCGCCGTCCAGAGCAGGTACTGCCCGAGGAAGAACAGTACGTCCGTGAAGTAGCCGCGCCGGAACACCGGCTGGTCGTGTCCTGGGTTCAGCCGCTCGAGCGGCAGGAACACGAGGAACAGCACGGCGAACTGCAAGCCCGCGTTCTGCAGCAGCTCGGAGAAGCTCATCGTCGATCCAACGGTTCTCGACTACTTCTTCGGCGCCGACTTCTGGGTCGCCGACTGGTTCTTGGTCGACTCGGCGGCACGCTTCATGAGCTCCAGCACAGGGCCCGTGGGCGGCGCCGCCGACTTCGACGAAAAGAGGAACTTCTCTTCGTTCGGCACGTGGACCTTCGACGACGGCAGCAGCGCCGGCGGCGCCTTGGCCGCATCGGCCTTCGTGCCCTCCGAGTCCACGATGACGGCCGACTTCGAGCTGGAGAGCAGCGACGCGGGATCGATCACCATGCCCTTCGTCGACGGCAACATCTCGAACTCAGTGGCCGGCACGATCGTCGCGAACTTCGAACTCGACAGCATTCCGTCCGTCGGATCGATCACGAGCACCTTCGAGGACGGGAGCGCCGCCCCCATCTCGCCCTTGCCCGCGGCCTCCCCGTCGACTTCGCCCACTCCACCAACGGCGCCACCGCCGGCCGGATCCGCGGCCTGCATTCGAGCGTCTGCCCGCTGCTGCGCGTCGTAGACGTAACAACCGAATACGGACAGCGCGACGAGCACGGCCCCGACACGGGCCAGGCTGACGAGCAGCGAAAGTTTGCGATTCTTGATCTCGGTCATCGGTTGCCTCGGTCGGTCCAGCGGTGCGGCAGCGCCTCGGACGCCGACTGGATCCAGTCTATGCGTTTCGGCTACGGGACGAACGAACCGCGAGAATCTTCCCGATCCGTCCCCGGGAACGTTTGCGCGGCCCGGCTCCCTGCTCGACGATTCCGCCCCGCTGACCTGAATCATGACCGATATCGCACTGCTGGGAACCGGGCTACTGGGCGCCGGATTCGTCGAAAACCTCCTCACCAAGGGGCACTCCGTCCGCGTCTGGAACCGCACGGCAAGCAAGACCGGGCCCCTCGTCGAGCGCGGCGCAACCGCGCCCGGCGACCCCGCCGCCACCGCCGCCGGCTGCAGCCACGTTCACCTCGTGCTGTCCGAGGACACGGCGGTCGACGAGGTGATCGCCACGCTCCGCCCCGGCCTCGCGCCGGACGCGTGGGTCATCGATCACTCCACCAACGCACCGCCGAAGGTCGCCGCGCGCTACGCGAGCCTGCGCGGCGAAGGCGTGCGATACGTTCCCGCACCCGTCTTCATGTCCCCGCAGAACGCGCGCGACGCGAGCGGCCTCATGCTGCTGTCGGCAAACGACGACGACGCCGCAGCGCTGACGGAGCACCTCACGGCCATGACGGGCAAGCTGATGCACGTCGGCGACCACCCCGAACTCGCCGCGGCCTACAAGCTGGCGGGCAACTCGGTCTACTTCGCGATGACGGCGGCGCTGAACGACGTGCTCGCGATCGGCCGTGGCTCCGGCATCGAACCAGGAAAGATGCTCGAGCTGTTCGACGTCTTCAAGGTCGGCCACGCGATGCCGATCATCGGCAAGCACGTCGCCGCGGGGGACCGCGGCCGCGCCAGCTTCGAACTCACGATGGCGCGCAAGGACGCCCGCCTCATGCAGGACGCGGCGGGGAGCGAACCGACGATCGGACTGCCCGCGATCATCGCCGCGATGGACCGCGCGCTCGAGCGCGGCGACGGGCACAAGGACTTCATCGCGTTCACGCAATGAGCTCGAGCCCACGCTCGATCTGACGATCGAAAGCGCGGCGCGCCCGTCCTACCCTCACACGGTGCCCCTTTCGCCCACCGACCGACTGCTCAGCGCGTTCCGCGACCTGCGGGTCACGCGGGACCTCATCGCGCAGGTCGGGCGCGGCGCGCACGTCAAGGCGGGCGGACTCTGGGGCGCGAGCGCGGGCCTCCTGATCGCGGCGCTGCAGAAGGATCACAGCGGGCCGACGCTCGTGCTGACCGCCGACGATGTCGACAGCTTGCAGCTGCAGACGGACATGCTCGCGTTTGGCACCACGGCGCAGGTGCTGCCGCGACAGGAAGAGGACGATGACGGCGAGCCGGACCCGGCGTCGCGGAGCGAACGTCAGCGCGCGCTGGCCCAGCACGCGGCCGACAAGACGCCACTGATCGCGAGCATCGAGGCGCTGCTGCAGCCCGTCGCGACGCCGAAGATGCTCAAGAAGAGTAAACTGGAGCTCAGGAGCGGCCAGAAGCTCGACCGCGCCCAGGTGCTAGTCCGCGCCGAGAGCGCCGGCCTGCGCGCCGTCCCGCTCGTGCTCGCACCCGGCGAATGCAGCGTGCGCGGCGACGTCGTCGACATCTATCCGATGGGCGCGGACGACGCCGTGCGGCTCGAGTTCTTCGACGACGAGCTGGAGTCCATCCGCACGTTCGATCCGAGCAGCCAGCGGACGACGGCCGTATGCGAACGCTATTCCCTGGCGCTCGGTAAGGCCGACGATTCCCAGGAAGGCTCGGTGCTGCTGCACCTGTCACCGCAGAAACTCCTGATTGCCGCCTATGAGCCGCTGCGGATCGAAGAACGAACGGCCCGACTGATTGCGTTCGAGAGCGAGCTCAGCAGCAAGGTGCAGGACTTACAGGACACGCTGCGCCCGTGCCGTCGGGTCGATATCGGCGCATTGCCGAGCCACGATTACGACTTCAAGGTGCTGTCGGCCGGTTCGGCAGCGGGCTCAGGGGAGGCGGATCCCGGGGGGCGACTGCGCAGCGTGCGCGGCGTCCAGGGCAAGGTGCTGCTGTTCTGCCGCTCCGAGCAGGAACGCGAACGCCTGCTCGAGATCTTCGCGCACAAGAACGTCGACCTCGCGCGCGAGAACGTCGACCTGCTCGTCGGTGGACTGAGTCGCGGCTTCCGGGTCCCCGAGCTCCAGGCGACCGCGATCAGCAACATCGAGTTCGCCGGCGTGCCGCAGCAAGCGCGGATCCGCGAGCGGCCCAAGATGCCGAGCCGCGCGATCCAGAGCTTCTTCGAGCTCGGGCCGGGTGATCTCGTCGTGCACGCGGTGCACGGCGTCGCGCGATTCGAGGGCACCGAGCTCGTGCATCGCGGCGAGGGCACCGAAGAACACCTGCGACTGCAGTTCCAGGACGAGGTCAAGCTGCTCGTGCCTGCGAGCAAGATCCATCTGGTCCAGAAGTATGTCGGCAGCGGCGGTAAGGCACCACTCGACAAACTCGGCGGCAAGGCGTTCCAGCGCCGCAAGGAGCAGGTCAGCGAAGCGCTGTTCGATCTCGCCGCCGAACTGCTCGAGGTGCAGAGTCAGCGCGAGCTGGTCAAACGCGAGCCGTATCCCACCGATCAGCTCGAGCGCGATTTCCTCGATACGTTCCCGTTCCGTGATACCGAGGATCAGGCGCGCGCCTGGGGCGAGATCACCAGTGACCTGGAAAAGCCGTCCCCCATGGATCGCCTGCTGTGCGGCGACGTCGGCTTCGGCAAGACCGAGATCGCGTTGCGCACCGCGTTTCGCGTCGCGATCACGGGCCGTCAGGTCGCGGTGCTGACGCCGACGACGATCCTCGCCGAGCAGCACGGCAAGACGTTCCGCGCGCGCTGCGAGGCTTTCGGCCTCACAGTCGAGTTGCTGTCGCGCTATCGCAAGCCAATGGAACGCAAGGCGGTCACCGAGCAGTTGCAGAAGGGCACGGTCGACATCGTCGTCGGCACCCATCAGTTGCTCGGCAAGACGATCGAGTTCAGCAACCTCGGTCTCGTCATCATCGACGAAGAGCAACGCTTCGGTGTGCGGCAGAAAGAACGCTTCAAGCAGATGCGCGCCGAGATCGACGTGCTGACGCTCAGCGCCACGCCGATCCCGCGCACGCTGCACGGCTCGCTGCTCGGCATCCGCGGCATCAGCACGCTCGACAATCCGCCGCCGGGCCGCCAGGAGGTCGAGACGCGCGTGGCGTTCCGCGACGACCGCATCCTGCAGGAAGCTCTCACGCGCGAGCTGTCGCGCAGCGGCCAGGTCTTCGTGCTGCACAATCGCATCGACGAACTCGAACCGCTCGCGCAAAGGCTGCGCAAGCTGACGCCCGGCGCCCGCATCGCAATCGGCCACGGCCAGATGACCGAAACCGAGGTCGAGAAGACCGTGCGGGCGTTCGTCCGCGGCGAATTCGACATCCTCGTGTCGACGACGATCATCGAGAACGGCCTCGATATTGCGCGCGCCAACACGATCCTCATCGACCGAGCCGAACACTTCGGCCTCGCCGAACTCCACCAGCTGCGTGGCCGCGTCGGCCGCAGCTCCGAGAAGGCGTACTGTTATCTCCTGCTCGACCGCGACGCGCCCCCCGGCCGCGAAGCCAAGAAACGCCTCAAAGCGCTCGAAGAGTTCTCCCACCTCGGCGCCGGCTTCGCGATCGCGATGAAGGACCTCGAGATCCGTGGCGCCGGCAACCTGTTAGGGCCCCAGCAATCAGGTCATATCGCCTCGGTCGGTTATGACATGTATTGCCAGCTGATGCGTTCCGCGGTCGAGTCCGCGAAGGAACGCCGACCTGTAACAGCCACGATTGCCGAAGTCGACGTCGACCTCCGCCTTCAGGCCTACCTGCCGCTCGACTTCCTCACCGACCCGCGCCAGCGCCTCGAACTCCTGCGCGAGATGGACGAAGCCGTCGACGACGACCACCTCGCCCAACTCGAAGCCGAACTCCGCGACCGCTACGGCAAGCTGCCGCCGCCCGTCCAGACCCTGCTGCGCGTCTTCCGCCTCAAACACGGCCTCATGGGCCTCGACGTGCGGGCCGTGCAGTGGGTCGAGAACGACCGCCTCGTCGTCAGCCACGAACCCGGCACACCGCTCGGCGGCGCTTGGCTCGACGCCTTTGCCGAGGTACGGCCCGTGGAGGCTGGCAAGACCCACCTGATGTTGCCGAAGAGGCGCAAGGGCAAGCTGTACCAGAGCAAGGAAGTGCTGGATTTCCTGCTCGGCGCGGTAACCGGAACATAGCAACTACGCACTTCGCCGGCCTTGACTGGGCAGACTTCCCGCGCATGGTTTCCGAGTCAACTTCGGGGACCTATCCATGCAACCAAGCTACCGCTCTGGGCTCGGCTCGTTCGTCTACATCGCCATCGTCTGCCTGCTTTCATGCAATGAGGGAAAGGGTCAAAGCCCGGGCTGGAATCAAGTAGGCCAAAGCGGGCCGGCGCCCTCGGCGAGGGGCGGGTCCACAATGACCTATGACCCGGTTCGCGGAGCCGCTGTATTGTTCGGCGGCAACGACGGTATCAAGCGAGCAGACACCTGGGAGTGGAACGGAGTCTCGTGGCTCCAGATCGCTACCCCAGGGCCATCGGGTCGCGCCTATCACTCAATGGCGTTCGATACCGCCCGCAATCGCGTGCTCTTGTTCGGTGGGGCTACGGCGAGCGGGCTCGTCGGCGACACCTGGGAGTGGGACGGCGCGACGTGGACGCAGGTCGCGACCTCGGGGCCCGGCGGACGATGCGGCCCCATCATGACGTTCGACACCCAACGCGGGCGCGCGATCCTTTTCGGTGGCCAGGGCTCAGGCCCGGCATTCGGCGACACCTGGGAGTGGGACGGTGCTGCGTGGTCACAGGTTCACACAGGCGGTACAGGAGCACCAAGCCCACGCTTCTACGGCGGCATGGCATACGACCAAGGGCGCGGAAGGACCGTCATGTTCGCGGGCCAGAACGCCGCGAACGTCTTCTTCGACGATACCTGGGAGTGGGACGGTTCGAGCTGGACACTCGCCACCAGCACCGGCCCGAGCCCTCGCGCTTCGATTGCGATGGTCTACGATGCGAGCCGGAGTGTTTGCCTGAGTCACGGGGGACGCGACTCGCTCGGTCGAGATCTGGACGAAACGTGGGAGTGGAACGGCTCTTCGTGGTCTCTTGCGCTCTCCGTCGGCCCTGGACCACGACGCGCACACGCGGCAACTTACGACTCGACCCGACGACGCCCCATCGTTTTCGGCGGCTACGGTTCGGCGGCCTTCAACGACACGTGGGAATTGAGCCTCGGCCCCAATGCGCCCGTGACCATGGCGCTCACCCCTACAGCCGGCGGCCCTCCGGGAACAGTAGACCACGCAATGACGGCACTGCCCGGGGGAGGCGCATTGCTGTTCGGCGGAGATACGGGAACGCCTTACCCGGTCCTCACATTCGAACTCCGGGGTGCAACATGGACCAAGAAATTCTCCACGAACAACCCAATGGTGCGCCGGGCACACGCTCTCGCACTTGACCGAACTCGACAGAACAATGTCTTGTTCGGCGGTGTGAACCCGGCCGGGCTCACGCTGTCCGACACCTGGACGTGGGCGGACGACTCATGGACCCTTCACCGCCCCACGGTCGCTCCTGCGGCCCGTAGTCGGCACCGCATGACACTCGATCGTAACCGCGACGAAGTCGTACTCTTCGGCGGCGAGTCGGCGAATGGAAACGCGCTCGGCGACTTCTGGTCGTGGGACGGTACGAGCTGGTCGAACGTGCCCGCACCGGCACTGCCCCCTCCCAGATTCGCTCACGGACTCGCGTTCGACGAGTTTCGTGGGCAACTCGTACTCTTCGGCGGTCGCGACGGGGGGCAAACACTTGGCGACCTGTGGGAGTGGGACGGCATCCAATGGCTGCCGATCGTGCCGAACCCTGCGCCCAGTGGGTCGTGGACACCAGGGCCGAGATCAGATTTCGCGATGAGCTATGACCCGAACGCCGAGCGAGTGGTGGTTCATGGCGGACTCGCGGGGGCCTGCCTCGGTGATCTCTGGACCTGGAACGGTACGAGTTGGACCTATCACGAGCCGGGCCCTACGAGCCTTAGCACACGACATGGCCATACACTCGTGTTCGAACGATCGAGCAACCGGCACTTGATATATGGCGGCACGTGTAACAGCCAAACAAACGCAGAGCTATGGGAAGCGGGCCTCCCCGTCTTCTGGCGCTGGTCGCCTTACGGCAGTGGCTGTATCGGCAGCCAAGGTACCCCGCAACTCACGGTCAAGAACGGCTCGTCGGCAATCATCGGCCAGACGCTGCAGCTCGAGATATCCAACGTTCCGACGTTCGGGCCATTCGCGAGTGCCTTCGGGGTTCTGGGCATCAACCGCTCCCTATTCCTCGGGCAACCGATCCCGTTCGATCTCGGCTTCTTCCAGCTCCCGGGATGCCTGGCCTGGACCTCGTCCGACTTCAGCTTCGCCGCGAGCTTGCCCGTGAACGGCATTTCTACCTGGGATTTCCCGCTCGCGAACACCGGCCTGCTCCTGGGCTTCGAACTCAATCTTCAGGGCATTTGCTTCGAATCGCCGGCGTACTCGCGTTGGGCATCGGTATCGAACGCAGCGATCGTGCGTGTCGGAAGCCGTTGACCCGCGCCGCTTGACGGGTCGGGACGGGTGCGATGCCAGCAGGCATGCCCGGATTACGGCGGGACACAAATCTGGCGGCCCACCGCGCGCCGAACGATGCGGTCAACCCACGCCCCCCCGCGACACCCAAGTTGCACCGCCGCCGTCAAAAAGGGTTGGCAGTCCCAGGCCCGGTGTCCGTAAATGCTTCGCCCCCCTGTCCGCTCCGCGGACCCTCCGAGACCCCAACCTGCTGGCGCTCATGCGAAGGATCCCCTGGCACCTTCCTGTCCTGCTCCCCCTCCTCACCCTGGCCGCCCCGGTAAGGGCGCAGGAACCGGAGAAGTCCGAGAAACCGACTCCGAAGGCCGAATCGCCGGCCGCAGAGCGCGGTCCAGGACGGGGTAACCGCGGCAATCGGGCCGGCGCTCGCCGGCGCGGTGGCGCGCGCCGGAACCGTCAGCCGGTCACGGCGATCACGGCGAAGTTCGTGCACCCGGTCAGCGGCCCCGTCATCGAGAACGGCGTCGTGCTGGTTCGTGGTGAGCGGATCCTCGCGGTCGGCAAGCAGGGCGAGGTTCGGATCCCGGAGAGCGCGACGACGCGCGACTTCCCGAACGGTCACGTCTACCCGGGTCTGATCGACGCGGAGACGGACGCGTTCACGGATCCGGCGACGCAGCGTGGCGGGCTCGATGCGGGCATGGCGCTCGCGGACGACCTGCAGCTGCGCCACAACCGCGACGACTCGCTCGCCGCCGCCGGCATCACGGTCGCCTACGTGAGCGCGCCGGCAGGCCAGGGCGCGATCGTGCGCCCGCGCCGCGAAGGCTTCGAGGTCTGGGAGGGCAAGGAAAAGGCCGGCCTGCAGTTGCGCATGACGAGCGGTCCGCGGCCGACGCACGCGCTACAGCGCCAGCAGCAGCTCGACGGGCTCAAGAAGACGTTCGATGGCCTCGACAAGTACGAGAAGGCCAAGAAGGACTACAACAAGGCGCTCGACAAGTACGAGAAGGACTTCGCCGAGTACCTCGCCTGGCACGAGAAGAACAAGGGCAAGAAGAAGGCGGGTGACGGCAAGCCGGCTGACAAGACCGAGAGCGCAGCACCCGCGGGTCGGCCAGCCGGTCGCGGCCCGCGCGGTCGCCGCCCCGTCCCACCAGGAGACGGCAAGAACGCCGAACCACTGACCGCCGAAGAACAGCAGACCGAACTCGCGTTCGAAACGCTGCTGGAGATCCTCGCCGAGCAGAACGCCCAGGATCCCAAGCCAGCGCCTCCCGGCCCGAAGGGCGTTGCCCAGAAGCCGTCGGGCAAGGCCGACGGCAAGGACAAGAAGAAGGACGGCCCGCCGAAGCGCCCGAGCTACCCGAAGCCGTTCAAGGAAGACCCGAAGAAGGAAACCCTGCTGGCGGTACTCGAGGGCGAGATGCCGCTGCGCGTCGAGGCCCACCGCCCCGACGAACTGCGCGCAGCACTGCACATGCAGCGCAAGAACGACGTGCCGCTGCTCGTGCTCGAGCAGGCCTATGGTGCTGGCACCGTCGCGAAAGAGCTCGCCGAAACCGGCGCGACCGTTGTCCTCACCGAAGTGCTGCCGAACAGCATGCCGGAGCTCTACGACGCGTTCGATCCGTGCACGGTGCCGCAGGCGCTGCACGCGGCCGGCGTGCCGTTCGCGATCGCGACGGGCAAGGCGCGCAGCGCGCCGCTGCTGCCGCTGATGGCTGCGACCGCGGTCGGCAAGGGGCTCGACGCCAAGGCCGCGCTGCGCGCGATCACGCTCACGCCCGCCGAGATCCTCGGCATCCAGAAGGACACGGGCTCGCTCGCCCGCGGCAAGTTCGCGGACCTGATCGTCTGTGACCGACCGCTGTTCGACAGCGACAGCCGCGTGCTGTTCGTGCTCGGCAAGGGCCGCACCGAATTCGAGGGGAACTGATCCAATGCTTCGTTGTTTCTCGCTGATCGCGCTCGGCGCGATCGCTCTCACCGTTCCCGCCCAGGCGCAGGACCTGCTCGTCAAAGCGAGCCGGATCGTGCTCGCGCCTGGCACCGAACTCGCGCCGGGCCAGCTGCTCATCCGTGCGGGCAAGGTCCAATACGTCGGCGACGAGATTCCGACCGAAGCGCGTCAGAATGCGCGCGTCATCGACTACGGCAAGGCGGTCATCACGCCGGGCTTCGTGCTCGCGCAGGCGACGCTCGGCCAGGACGCGGATCTCGCGGAAGCGGCGTTCGCGTTCACACCGGACCTGCTCGCGGCCGAAGCGTTCGACCCGTGGCATGAGGATCTCGATTCGCTCGCGCCACAGGGCATCACATCGTTTGCCCTGTCGCCGTCGCAGCGCAACGTCGCCGGCGGCATCGCGGCGCTCGCCAAACCCGGCACGACCAAGGCCGGCGACCACATGGGCCGCATCGCCGAGCGCGAACTGCACCTGCACCTGTCGCTGAACCGCGCCGCGCGCAACCAGCAGCGCGCGCCGACGTCCCTGATCGGTGCCCTCGACATGCTGCGCACGGTCTTCACCGCGGCGAAGAGCGGCGTGCAGGGTGGCCCGGACATCGCGATCCTCGCCCAGGTGCTCGACGGTTCGCGCCGCGTGTTCGCACACGCCGACACCTACACGGAGCTGTCGGGCCTGCTCGACCTCGCGCGCGACTTCAACTTCGAACCCGTGATCGTCGGTGGCGGCGACGCGGAGAAGGTGATGCCGCGAATCACCGAGCAGAAGGCCGGCATCGTGCTGTCGACGCTGCGTCCCGAGATGCGGCTCGCCCAGCTGCGACTGCCCGGCAAGCTCGCCGCGGCCGGCGTGCCCTTCGCGTTCGGCGGGGACCCCAAACAGCTGCGGATGTCCGCGGTGCTCGCTGTGCGCCACGGCCTCGACAAGAACGCGGCGCTCGCGGCCATGACGCGGGCGCCCGCCGAGATGCTCGGTCAGGAAACCAACGTCGGCGCGCTGCGCACTGGCTGCGCCGCCGACTTCAACGTCTGGAGCGGACACCCGCTCGACCTGCACAGTTCTCACCTCGCGAGCTGGGTCGACGGCCAGCTGCTCGCGGGCAACGAGCCCAAGGAAGATCGCTGATGCGTGCGTTGCTCATTCCGTCCGTCCTGACCCTCGCCACGCTCGCCGCGGCGCAGGACAAGGTCACCGTCTACCAGAACGCGCGCATCCTGCCGGGTGGCGCCCCCGCGATCGAACAGGGCGTCCTGATCGTGAGCGGTGGCAAGATCCAGGCCGTGGGCGGCGCATCGACGCCGATCCCCGACGGCGCGGTGATCGTCGACTGCACCGGTCGCACGATCACGCCAGGGCTCATCGATGCGTCGTTCCAGACGACCCAGAGCTACCAGGACCTCAACGAGCAGAGCGAGGAGGTCACGCCGCACATGCGCGCGCTCGACTGCCTCGACCCCGAGGACCCCGCGTTCACCCGCGCACGCGAGGCCGGCGTCACCGCCGTGCACGTCATGCCCGGCACGCGCAACGTCATCTCGGGCCTCGGGTGCGCGGTCAAGACGCACGGCACGGACCCGGCGAGCATGGTGCTCGGCCGTGACGTCAGCATGCGACTCGTGATGGGCAGCGAGCCGTCGCTCGGCAACCGCGCGATCCGTGGCGGCCGCGTCGACTCGATCTACTACCGCCGCCCGACGACGCGCATGGGCGTCATCTGGGAGGCGCGCAAGGCGTTCTTCCAGGCCAAGGACGAGAACACGCTCGATGGCGGCGATCCGACCCCGAACCCGGGGCGCGAGATCCTCAAGCAGGTGCTCGCCGGCAAGCTCACGACGTTCACGACGGCGCGCAGCGAGCAGGACATCCGCACCGCGTTGCGGCTCGCCGAGGAGTTCGGCTACAAGACCGTCATCGACGACGCGTACGACGCGCACTACGTCATCGACGAGCTCAAGGACGCCGACGTCACGGTGCTGCTCGGCGCCCCGAGCGCCGAGCGCGTCTCCGGCACGGCCGGCCGCGATGGCGCCGACCCCCGCGGCGCGACCGCCCCGCTGCTGGCGCAGAAGAAGGTGCCGTTCGTCATCACGACGGGCACGAACCCTCTCGCCCTCGACCTCGTGCGCGAAGCGATGTTCGCCGCGCGCAACGGCATCCCACCGCGTCTCGCGCTCGATGCCGTGACGATCCTGCCAGCGCAGCTGCTCGGTATCGACGCACGTGTCGGCAGCCTCGCTGTCGGCAAGGACGCCGACTTCGTCGTCTGGTCGCAAGATCCCCTCCACCCCGCCACGACCCCCGTCTCGGTCCACATCAACGGCCTCCCGGTCCACACCGCCTCCACTTCGCGATGAACAGTTCCCTCCTCCTCGCCGCGAGCGCGGCACTCTTCGCGGCCACCGCCGTTTCCCAGGACCTGGTCGCCGTGAAGGCGGGCAAGGTCCTGACCGTCAGCGGACCGACGCTCGAGGATCAGGTCATCCTGATCGAGAACGGCCGCATCAAGCAGATCGCCAAGACCAGCGAAATCGAGATCCCGTGGACCGCGAAGGTCGTCGACGCGAGTGACAAGACGGTCATGCCGACGTGGGTCATCGCGCACGGCACAGGCGGCATCCGCGGCAGCAACGAGAGCATGCAGAACGTGCCGTGGCTGTCCGTCGCCGATGCGATCGATCCGGCCTCGACCTACTTCGAAGGCGCGCTGCGCAACGGTGTCGGCACGGTCCACGTGATGCCCGGCAACTTCACGCTGCTCGGCGGCTCCGGCATGGTCCTCCGCCCGTTCGGCAAGACGATCGAGGACATGACGGTTGCAGCCAACACCGGCATCAAGATGTCGCTGATGAACCAGCGCGGCAGCCGGCTGCAGCAGATCCGCGAAATGCGACGAGCGCTCACCGACGTGCGCGACTACCTCGCCGACTTCGAACGCCGCAAGAAAGAGTTCGAGAAGGAGAAGGCCGCGGGCGCGATCCCCGAGGACAAGAAGTGGGACGACGAGTACGACCGCACCAAGCGCGCGGCGGCCCACCTCGTGCAGAAGAAGGCCAAGGGCTGGCTCTACGTTCCGACGGCCGCCGAGGTCACCGAGGCGCTGCGTATGACGCAGGACCTCGACCTGCAGATCGTGCTCGGCCGCGACATCGACGAAGCGGTCGCGAAGCTCGGCCGATTCAACCAGCCCGTGATCCTCGACGCGACGATCGAGTACCGCGAGACCGACGAGGAAACCAAGAAGGACCAGAAGATCTGCACGGCGAAGATGCTCGCCGACGCGGGCATTCCGTTCGCAATGACCCTCGGCAGCAACGGACCGACGAGCTACCCGTGGTGGCAGCTCGGCACCCTCGTGCGCAACGGCCTGAGCCGCCGCCAGGCGCTCGAGTCGCTCACCGTCACACCCGCCAAGATCCTCGGCCTCGAGGGCCAGCTCGGCACCGTCACGAAGGGCAAGCTCGCCAACCTGCAGATCCTGACCGGAGATCCGTTCGACGCCACGACGTGGGTCGAGATGGTGCTGCTCGAAGGCGAACTCGTCTACGAGCGCAGCAAGGACCCGCGCCTGCAGTACTTGTTCGGCGAGGAGAAGGACAAGGCCAAGAAGGGCGCGGGCCCGGACGGCGACAACGAGCCGAAGGAAGGCGAGAAGAAGTGATGCGTCATCTCTCCCCCGCGATTTCCAAGGCGCTCGCGCTGCTCGCGCTCGCGGGCGGCCTGCTGGCGCCGGCAAGCACTGCGCAGGGCCCCGCCAACGGCAGCCGCGCGATCAAGTGCGGCCAGCTGCTCACCGGCGACGGCGTGACAGCCCTCGAGGACGTCTGGCTGATCGTCGAAAACGGTAAGGTCAAGAGCATCGGCAAGACGGCACCGCCCGCGGGCGTACCCGTCACCGACGCGAGCAACAAGGTCGTCATGCCCGGCATCGTCGCGGTCGACACCGACCTCAGCGCCGCCGCCGACTCGCAGTACCAGGTCACGCCTGACGCGCTCGCAGTCGACGCCTTCGACTTCGAGAAGAAACTGCGCGCCGAACTCGAAGGCGGCGTCACGACCATCTACCTGTCGCCGGGCCGCCAACGGCTCGTATCCGGCCAGGGCGCCGTCGTGAAAACCACGGGCGACGACATCATCGAGCGCGTGCTCGATGACACGAACTGCGTGCGGATGAACTTCGGCGACACCGCGACCAAGGCGCCGCGGGTCTTCGAACCCAACCCGCACCCGACGAGCGACGAACCGCTCGAGCCGTCGCGCATCCAGACGCCGACGGCCCGCATCTCGGTGCTGCCCGAGCTGCGAGCTCTGCTCGCCGCCGCTGCGGACGCCGACAAGGGCCCGGGCGGCGAAGGACCGGCCGAGCACCAGTTCGACGAACGCGCGCTCGCCGCCGTCGCGACTGGTCAGATGACCGTGCGCGCCGCCGCGGTCCGCACCCACGACGTGCACCGCGCACTGAGCCTGCAGAAGGAACTCGGGCTCAAGATGGTGCTCGAGGACCCGCAGCACATCGGCCCGGTCGCCACGCTCGCGGCGGAACAGAACGTGCCCGCGACGTTCCGCGTGCCGATTCGCTTCGGCATGAAGAACCCGGGCGGCGAGAACCGCCGGCAGAAGACGCTCGAGCCGCGCCCCGACGCACCGGCCCGAGCCGCCAAAGCCGGCATGAAGATCGGGCTCAGTCCCGCCGCCGGCGTCTCCGCGCGGGACTTCCTCATGGCGGTCGCGATCGCGGTGCGCCACGGCCTGCCGCGCGCGCACGCCCTGCGCGCGATCGGCGCGGACGCTGCCGCGATCCTCGGCGTCGAAGACCGCGTTGGCACGCTCGCGACCGGCCGCGACGCCGACTTCGTGATCCTCAGCGGCGACCCGCTCGCCGTCGGCACGATGGTCGAGTCGACCTGGGTCGCTGGCGAACGCGCCTGGCAACGCAAGGCGATGCCGAAGCGCAACGTGCTCGCGGTGCGCTGCGGCCGCATCCTCGACGCGACGGGCAGGGTGTTCCGCGACGGCATGATCCTCGTGCAGGACGGCCGCATCAAAGCCGTCGGCGAAGAGCTCGCGGTGCCCTACGGCGCCGAGGTCATCGACCTCGGCGACGCGGTGATGACGCCCGGCTTCGTGGACGCGTTCTCGCACCTCGGACTGGCCGGCGACGGCCAGGGCGTGCCCTCGGGCAGCGCCGCCGCGCGCCTGCACGAGGCGATCGAACCTGACGATCCGATGTTCGCGGCCGCTCTGGCCGAGGGCCTGACGACCGTGCTGGTGTCCGGCAAGGATCGCGGCACTTCCCCGCACCGCGTCGCCGCGATCAAACTCGGCGCCGTGGATCACACCGGCATGGCCCTGCGCCCGATCGCCGGCGTGCGCATGGCGCACGACGCGATCACGCCGAACGCGATCAACGCGGTCAAGAGCCAGCTCGATCGCGGCAAGGCCTACGCCAAGAAGTGGGCCGACTACGAGAAGGCCCTCATCGAATGGAAGACGGGCAAGGCCGCCCCCAAGAAGGAGGCAGCCAAGAAGCCCGAAGGCGACGCCACCAAGAAGGCCGCCGCCGACGTCGACCCGATCACGGGCACATGGGAGGCCGAGCTCGACATTCGCGGCCAGATCAAGATCAACGTGATCCTCGCGCTCGAACGCCAGGGCAAGAAGGTCACGGGCACGGTCCAGATGGGATTCGGCAGCCGCCGCATGCGGCCGCGCGACATCTCCAGCGGCAGCTACGAGAACGGCACGCTCAAGCTCGAGTTCCGCGGCATGGGGCGCGGCGGTGACGCCACGCTCGAGGCCACGGTCAAGGGCGACACGATGACCGGCAAGGTCTCGATCGGGCCGGCCGGTAATCAGGACTTCACCGCCAAGCGCACGAGCAAGGACGCGCCGAAGAAGAGCGCTGCGCCCAAGCGGGTCACGGCCAAGAAGACCGAGGACGAAGGCAAGCCGAAGGCGCCGAAACTCGACGCCAACCTCGAGCCGCTGCGTGCGGTCGTCGAGAAGCGGGCCGCGCTCGTCGTGACCTGCAATCGCGCCGCGGCGATCCGTGACGTGATCGCACTGCTCGAGAAGGAGAAGGTGCCCTACGTCCTGCAGGGAGTCGCCGACCTGCTCGACGATGCCTCGATCGCCGGCGAGAAGCGCCCCACCGTGATCGTCGATCCGGTCGTGGTCTCGACCGACGACGATGGCGAGCTGCGCAACAAGCCGGCGATCCTCGCGGACCGCGGCCAGCCGGTGCTGTTCGGCAGCGGTGAGTGCGCTGGCGCCCGCTTCCTGCCGATGCACGCAACCTACGCCGTGCGCTACGGCCTCAGCCCCGCGGACGCGCTCGCAGCGCTGACCATCTGGCCCGCCCGCGCGTTCCAGCTCGACGACCGCATCGGCACCCTCGAGAAGGGCAAGGACGCGGACTTCGTCGTGTTCTCGGGCAACCCGTTCGAGCCGCAGAGCCGCGTGCTCCTCACCGTCTGCAACGGCCGCATCGTGGTCGACAACCGGAGCAAGCAATGATTCGTTCCCTCACCATCGCCTGCTCCCTACTCGCGACGACTGCTCTCTGCCAGGAGAGCCAGCCGGCCGCGAAGGCGCAGGAACCGGCCCGCGAAGCGACGACGTTCGAGATCTTCCGGCCCAACCGGCCGAAGACCGAAGCCGATTACAAGGTCGCGAAGTGGGGCCCGCGCGGCCTGCCGAGCCCTGGCTACGCGTTCCGCGCGGCCAAGGTGATCCCGATCACCGCCGCGCCGATCATCGACGGCATCGTCATCACGAAGAACGGCACGATCGAGGCCGTCGGCCCGGCAAAGTCGACGCCGGTGCCGGCAGGCTACGAGCTCATCGACTGCGGTGACTCGATCATCGTGCCGGGCCTCGTCGAGATGCACTGCCACGTCGCGAGCGAGAGCTTCGACCTCAACGACACGGTGCACGCGACGAACCCCGAGTTCCGCACGCTCGATCTGATCGGGTTGGAGCACGACCAGTTCCGCGCCGCGCGCGCGGGCGGCGTCAGCACCGCGCTCTACATCCCGGGCTCGGGCTCGAACATGGGTGGCTTCGGCACGATCACGAAGACCTGGGGCAACAGCCCCGAAGAGGCGCTCGTGCGTTTCCCCGGCAGCCTCAAGATCGCGCAGGCCGGCAACCCCGAACGCCGCAGCGGTGACCTCGGCTACGGTATGATGGGCATGAGCGACGGCATCCGCGCCACGCTGATGCGCGGCAAGGAGTACCTCGCGCAGGTCCAGGCGGCCGAACGTGGCGAAGGCCCGCGGCCGAAGCATGACCCGACGCTCGAACTCGTGAGCGGCCTGTTCCGCCATGAGTACCCGGTGTCGGTCCACACGCAGATCTACCAGGTCGTGCTGCAGACGCTGCAGGAGCTGCGCCTCGAACTCGGCCTCTGGACCGTCGTGGTGCACGGCACGTTCGACGGCTTCCGCCTCAGCGGCGAGATGGCGAAGCACGGCGTCGCGATCGCGAACGGTCCGCGCCAGTACCACTTCGACCGCGCCACGGGCCGGATCGAAGGCCTTGCGGCGAACTGGGCGCTCGGCGGCCAGCACGGCTGGCGTGAACGCGTGCCCGGTGTCGGCCGCGACGGCATCAGCATCAACACCGATTCGCCCGTCGTCGCACAGGAACAGCTCACGCTGCAGGCTGCGATGGCCGTGCGCCTCGGCCTGCCGCACGAGTGGGCGCTTCGTGGCCTCACGATCAACGCCGCCCGCATGGCCGGCATCGATCACCGCGTCGGTTCGCTGACGGTCGGCAAGGACGCCGACATCGGCGTTTGGAGCGGTGACCCGATCGACCCGCGCAGTCACGTCAAGCTGATGGTCATCAACGGTACGATCTGCTACCGCCGCGACGGTAAGCGCCCGGTCTGGTAGCCGAAGCACCCGTATTCCGAATGCACCTCCGCTTCAGCAGCCTCGCCAGCCTGACCGCGCTCGCGGTCACGGCACCGGTCTGGGCCCAGGCGGAGACCGCAGACGCGGGGCCGGTGACCGCGCACTACGCGGCCCGTATCCTGCCCGCGGACAACGCGCCGCTCAGCAGCGGCGTGCTCGTCGAGCAGAACGGTAGGATCCTCGCGATCGGTCCGCGATCGACGACGCCCGTCCCCGACGGCGCGACGATCGTCGATCATGGTGAGCACTGGCTCACGCCGGGCTTCGTCGACCTGCACCATCACGTCGCCAGCGGCGGCGGCGACATCAACGACATGGTGCAGCCGATCAACGCCGAGCTGCGCACGCTCGACACGATCAAACCAAACACGGATCTGATCCACCGCACGCTCTCGGGCGGTGTGACGACCACGCTCTTCATCCCGGGCTCGGGCACGAACATCAGCGGTTTCGGCGCCCTGCTCAAGATGCGCTGGGGCAGCTCGCTCGACGAGATGGTGATCCGTGAGCTCGGCGCGATGAAGGTCGCACAGGGCTACAACCCCGAGCGCTACAGCGGCGACCTCGGCCAGACCCGCATGGGCAGCAGCGAGCTGCTCACGCGCGCACTCGAGAAGGGCCGCGACTACGCCGCGGCCTGGCGCGCGCACGAAACGGGCAAAGGCGACGCGCCGAAGTTCGACCCGACGCTCGAACAGCTGCGCCAGGTGTTCGACGGCAAGGTGCCGGTGCTGATCCACACGGCGGGCGCCCGCGACTGCGTCGCGACGGCCCGCATGTTCCGCGGCGTCTTCGACGTCAAGATGATCCTGTCGCACGGCTCGTTCGACGGCTGGCTCGCCGCCGGGCCGCTCGCGGAATGGCAGACGCCGGTCAACCTCGGCCCGCGCATGTATCAGTTCGATCGCTACGGCCGCATGCAGGGCATGTGCCAGGCGTTCTGGGATGCCGGCTGCCACAACCTGTCGATCAACACCGACGCCCCGGTCATCCCTCCCGAAGAACTCCAGGTCCAGGCGGCGATGGCCGTTCGCCTCGGCCTGCCCTACGAGGCCGCGCTGCGCGCGATCACGATCGTTCCCGCCCAGCAGATCGGCATGGGCGATCGCCTCGGTTCACTCACCGTCGGCAAGGATGCCGATTTCCAGGTCACTGCCGGCGACCCGCTCGATCCGCGGTTCGGTCCGGAGAAGGTCTACATCGAAGGAACTCTGATCTTCCGCAGAGGAGACGTCCGATGAGCATGGCTCGCCCTTACGTTCTGTCCGTCGTTCTATCCGTTCTCGCGCTCACAGCGCTCGCGACGGCCCCACTGTCCTCGCTACGTGCGCAGGACAACCGACCGATCGCGTTCACGAACGCGCGCATCCTGACGATGGCGGGCGACCCGATCGATCGCGGCACGCTCGTCGTCCGACGCGGCAAGATCGAGGCCGTCGGCGCGGACGTCACCGTCCCGGCCGGCGCCAAGGTGATCGACGCCGCCGGCAAGACCATCATGCCGGGGCTCGTGAGCGCCTACTCGAGTGCCGGGCTCCGATCGAATCGCCCGTCGATGAGCCTGCCGCGAGGCTTCCCCCGGCGTGGCTTCTCGCGCTTCCAGCGCAACCGTGGCGGCGGCGGCGGCGCCAAGAACCAGGCAGCCGCGAAGGTCGTCGACGGTCTCTACCCCAAGCAGAAGGTCTTCCGCCAGCTGCTCGAGGCCGGCGTGACGTCGCTCGCGCTGACGCCACAGGGCAGCGGCTTCCCGGGCACGGGCGCGATCCTCGCACCGGACGGCAAGACGATCGGCGACCTCACGGCCGAGGCCGAAGCGTTCCTGCAGATCGGCATGCAGCGCGACAGCGCCACCAAGAAGTTGCTGAAGGGCAACTTCGACAAGGCCAAGAAGATCGTCGAGGAGCGCAAGAAGCCGAAGGAGGCGCCGAAGCCCGCGACCAAGCCGACGCCGAAGCCCGAAGCGAAGAAGCCCGAGACCAAGAAGGCCGAACCGCCCAAGGGCAAGGAGCCGCCCAAGCCGACCCCGAGCCCGAAGCCCACGCCCACGCCCACGCCCAAGCCCAAGCCCACGCCCAAGCCCGCGCCGCAGCAGAAGGCGCCAGCGAAGGCGCCCACGCGCTCAACGCGGCAGAAGCGTAAGGACCCCAACCTCGAAGCGATCGCCGACCTGCTCGAGGGCAAGAAGCGTGCGATCATCCGCATCGGCTCCGCCGCAGACCTCGCGCACTGGCAAACCGTCGTCGACGAAGACCTGAAGTTCCCGCGGGCGATCGTCGTACCCGGCCACGATCCCTACTCGGGCACGCTCGACATGGTGCTCGACGACGTCAAGGCGCTCGACTGCCCGCTGCTCCTGCCGGCGACGCTGTCGACGAAGGGCCGCTCCCGTCACCTCACCCACCCCGCCAAGCTCATGCACGACGCCGGCATCGAAATCGGCTTCGTCATCGGTGACTCCGCGAGCGCAGCCGACAGCACGTTCTTCCGCCTGATGGAGCTGGTCCGCAGCGGCCTGCCGGTCGACGTCGCGCTGAAGGGCGTGACCCTCATGCCGGCCAAGATGCTCGGCATCGACAAGAACGTCGGCTCGCTCGAAGCCGGCAAGGACGCCAACCTGCTCGTTCTCACGGGGGACCCGCTGTCCCCGCAGACCGAGCTCGACAGCGTCTGGTTCCGCGGCGGCAAGGTCGACCGCAAGCAGCCCTGATCCCGTCCCGACGATCCCACCCCGCCGCTCCCAGAAGCCCAATCCATCCCGAGCCACTCCAGGACTCTCCGATGCGCATCCAACTCCTACTCGCCGCGACGATCACGTTCGCGGCCATCGCCGACCTGCCGGGCCAGGGCCGCGGCCGCCGTGGCCGCCGGACCATCGCTCCACCGCCCGCCCCGCCGGCCGCCGAGAAGGTCGAGAAGAAGAAGGCCGACGAGCCCAAGAAGTACACCGCGATCGTCGGCGGTGACGTCTACCTCGGAACCGGCCAGCGCCTCACGGGCGCGACCGTGCTGATCGCCGACGACAAGATCGAGCAGGTCGGTCACAACCTCGACCTCCCCGAGGGCACGACCGAGATCGACGCCAAGGGCAAGACCGTGTCACCGGGCTTCGTCGCGGTCGCCGGCTCGGGCATGGGCGCGTCGCGTCGCCCGCCGTTCAAGGACGGCGCCAACCCCTACGACCCGCAGATGAAGCAGGGCCTCGCGGCCGGTATCACTTCGTTCCTCGCGGGCGGCGCGGGCAACGGCAAGTTGCCGACCGGCAGCAATGCGATCGCGAAGCTCGCATGGGGTGACGTCGAAGGCATGGTCATGGCCGAGAACCGCGTGGCCGGCATCGACGTGCCGCTGAGTCTCGGGGACTTCGGCAAGCTGCGGCAGCAGGTCGAGGCCGCGCAGAAGTACTTGTCGGAGCTCGAGGAGTTCCCGGCCAAGCAGGCCAAGGACAGCAAGGCCAAGGCCCCGAAGATGCCGCGCGGCGCCGACAAGGTCGTGGCGATCCTCAAGGGCGAGACCCGGCTGTGGGTCAACGTCGGCGGCTCGCCGATGAGCATGTTCCTGCGCATGCGCGGCGGCGCCAGGTTCACCGCCAACGACGTCGACGCGATCCGCCAGGGCCTCGAGATCAGCAAGCTGTTCGGCCAGGGCGTCGTGCTCAACAACCCGATCAGCGCCTGGCTCGTCCCCGACGAGATCGCCGCGACGGGATCGATGGTGATCCTCAACCCGCGCAACCGCATGGCGGCGGACCCGAAGAAGCCCGATACGACGGGCACGAACATCGCCAGCGCCGCGATCCTCGCCGAAGCCGGCGTGCCGGTCGCCGTCACTTCCCCAGGCGGCCGCTTCGGCGGAGCGAACGTCGGCACCGGTGGCATCCTCGGCCAGGACCTCAACACCCCCCATGTCGACGCCGCCTACGCCATCCGCGGCGGACTCGACAACCGTAAGGCTCTGCGAACGCTTACGTTGGATGCAGCGCGCATTCTGGGCGCCGACGCCCGGATCGGGTCGATCGAAGCCGGCAAGGATGCCGACATCTTGATTCTCGACGGCGACCCGCTGCACTATGCAACGTTCGTCGAAACGGCTCTTGTCAACGGCAAGGTCGTCTACGAGAAGTCCAAGGATCCCCTGTTCGGTCACATCGAGCGCTAGCTCGGAGACGGCGGCCCCTGGCGCTGGCTTTGGCCGCGCATCTGGCCGACCGCCGCAAGATCAGATCGTTCTACTGCAATTACAACGACTTGTGGCGGCAACGACCGCCCGCATCCGCAGCATGAGTGGCGCACTATGAGTGTCGAGAGCATCAAGGAAATGGAGGACTTCTTCCGCAGCATGCGGCAGTCCTTCAACAGCCGCGACCTGAAGACCTACCGCTCCCACTTCTGGACCGACCAGCGGTTTCGGAACCTGGACGCCAGCGGCCGGCGTGACCGCGGCTGGGGCGCCTTCGAGGAGGTGCTGGACCAGGAGTTCCGGTATCTCGACTCGGTCAAGCTCGAGCTCAAGGACATGGACTTCCAGGTCTTCGACGACCAGTTCGCGACCGCGATCGGCACCTGGAAGCTGTCCCAGATCGACCCCGAGGGCCGCGCCCACGAACAGGGCGGCAGCTGCACGTTCTCCGTCTGCCGACTCAGCGACGACTGGAAGATCGTCGCGCAGCACTTCTCGCCGCTCGAGGCCGAAGAAGCCGCAGCCGAGTAGGCCAGCCGGCAGCCGCCGAGTCGACCGATCCGGCGCGTCGGGCCAGTCCCGCCGCGACTGATCCAGAACCAGGCTTCGAATCGGCGTGACCCGGCAACGCCCCCTGGCCCTCGTGCCATGGGGCCCCACGGCCGGGGAACGGGAGCGGGGACCAGCGTTTGGGACCCCGGCTCGGGACCCCGGTTTGCAAGCGCCAATCAGCCTTGAATGGGCGTTGCCACGCCCCATTGGGCGCAAACGACCCGCCGGTACCGCGCCCCGCGCGTCACGCCGCTATCATTTGATCCCGGAAACCCGACCCACGACGCGACCGAAGCCCAGTGACCTCAGCAGCATCGCCCAAGTCAACCGAGTCCGATTCCGACTCGGACCCCGCCCTTACCCCCTTCGAACCGCAGAACAAGATCCGGCTCGTCACCGCGACGAGCCTCTTCGACGGGCACGACGCGTCGATCCACATCTTCCGGCGGATCGCGCAGGCCTCGGGCGCCGAGGTCATCCACCTGGGCCACAACCGGTCCGTCCGGGAGATCGTCGACGCGGCGATCGAAGAAGACGCGCAGGGCATCGCGGTGACGTCCTACCAGGGCGGGCACAACGAGTTCTTCCGCTACATGCACGACATGCTGGCCGAGCGCAATGCGGGCCACGTGAAGATCTTCGGCGGCGGTGGCGGCGTGATCCTGCCCGAGGAGATCACCGCGCTGCAGGACTACGGCATCGCGCGGGTCTACTCGCCCGACGACGGCCGGGCGCTCGGCCTGCAAGGGATGATCGACGACATGCTGCGGCGATGTGACTTCCCGGCCGGCACGGCCGAGACAGCACTGCCGCGCCTCGAGAAGCCGCAGGCCCGCACGGTCTCGCAAGCGATCACGCTGGTCGAGAACTTCCCGGATCAGCACCGCGCTCCCGTGCGCGCAGCCGCGGCCGCGATCACCAACCCGGCTCCGGTGCTCGGCATCACCGGCACGGGCGGCGCCGGCAAGAGCTCCCTCATCGACGAACTGCTGCGGCGCTTCCTGATCGACTTCGCCAACGCCCGAATCGCGGTGCTCTGCGTCGACCCGACCCGCAAGAAGACCGGCGGCGCACTGCTCGGCGATCGCATCCGGATGAACGCGGCCATGGATGGCCGGGTGTTCGTGCGATCGATGGCGACGCGCCGCTCCAACGTGGCGCTCTCCGATTCCGTAGCGGACGCACTCGCGGTGCTGAAGGCCTCGGGCTTCGACCTGATCGTCCTCGAGAGCAGCGGCATCGGCCAGAGCGACACCGAGATCGTCGAACACGCCGATCTCTCGCTCTACGTCATGACGCCCGAGTTCGGCGCGGCGAGCCAGCTCGAGAAGATCGACATGCTGGACTACGCCGACCTCGTCGCGATCAACAAGTTCGATCGCCGCGGCGCGCGCGACGCCCTGCGCGACGTAAAGAAGCAGGTTCAGCGCAACCAGAAGGCGTTCGAGACGCCCGTCGAACAGATGCCGGTCTACGGCACGATGGCCGCTCAGTTCGCCGACCCGGGCACCAACACGCTCTACAAGGCGATCGCCCGCGCGCTGAACGGGAAGTGCCCCGGCCGGTTCGAGAGCACGACCGCGATGATCGAGGGTGACCCCGGGACCGCCCATGTGATCCCGGCCGATCGCGCGCGCTATCTCGCGGAGATCGTCGAAAACAACCGGCAGTACGATCGGTGGGCGCGTGAACAGAGCGCTCTCGCGGAGCGCCTCTATGTGCTCGAGCGCGCCGCAGCCGAGCTGCCCGCGGGCACGGCACAGGACGCGACCAAAGCGGCCGCAGCGGAGCTCGAGAAAGAGCTCGCTCCCGAGTGCCTGACGGCGATCCGTGGCTGGGACGAGCTGGCCGAAGGCCTTGCAGCCGAACACTCGGTGTTCCACGTCCGCGGCAAGGAGATCCGGATCAAGAACCACACCCAGTCGCTGAGCGGGCTCGACATCCCCAAGGTCGCGCTACCGCGGTGGCAGAGCCACGGCGAACGGCTGCGCTGGCTGCTGACCGAGAACGTGCCGGGACGGTTCCCGTTCGCGGCCGGCGTCTACCCGTTCAAGCGCACGGCCGAGGACCCGACGCGCATGTTTGCGGGTGAAGGCGGCCCGGAGCGCACCAACCGGCGGTTCCACTACCTCTCGCACGGCCAGCCCTACAAGCGGCTCTCGACCGCATTCGACAGCGTCACGCTCTACGGCGAGGACCCGGCCGTGCGGCCCGACATCCACGGCAAGGTCGGCAACGCAGGCGTGTCGATCTGCACGCTCGACGACTGCAAACGGCTCTACTCCGGCTTCGATCTGTGCGATCCGGTGACCTCGGTGTCGATGACGATCAACGGCCCGGCACCGATGCTGCTCGCGTTCTTCCTCAACGCAGCCATCGATCAACAGTGCGAGAAGTGGCTGCACGAGAACGGCAAGGTCGACGAAGCCAACCGGAAGATCGACGCGATGTTCCAGCAGCGCGGCCTCGAGCGTCCGCGCTACCGCGGCGATCTGCCGGACGGCCACGACCGGCTCGGCACGATGCTGCTCGGCGTGACCGGCGACCAGGTCGTCGACGAAGACACACACACACACACCGAAGGCACCGCGCACACCATGCAACAACCAATGCACGAGTCCCCCACACAAGACCCACCCCGCCCACACATGCGCAACCCACCCCACTCGCGGACTCCTAGCCCGC
>JANSXC010000003.1 GCA_024743115.1 bacterium
GCCGCCGGCCTCGGGGGCCCCGCCCCACTGGTCGCCCCCCCCCGCCCCACCGCCGGGGTACCCCGCCGGGGCGGGGCGGCCCCCCCCCCCGACGCCACGAGCCGAATCCCGTCGACCATGCGCGACCAGGCCGGCCGCCACGGTCACCGCGGGGTGTCGAAGTGGACCCAGGGCTTCCGTGAACTCGCGACGAAGGCGACCGAGCTCGGGGTGTCAGAGCCGATACTCGGCGCGGTCGAACGCGCGCTGCTCGGCACGCGCGTCAACCTCTCGCGGCCCGGTGACCCGGCGCTCCATCAGATCGCCACCCGCATCCTCGCGGGCCTGATCCGCACGACCGACGTCGTCGAATCGGAAGAACCCACCACGGCCTGCAAGACACTCGCGCTGGTCGGCCCGACGGGCGTCGGCAAGACCACGACGCTCGCGAAGCTCGCCGCCAGGGCACGCAGTCGCGGCGAACGCGTCGCGATCGTGACCCTCGACACCTATCGCGTTGCAGCGGTCGAACAGCTGCGCGCGTTCGCCGATCTGCTCGATGTCCCCTTCGTCGTCTCGTTCACGGCGAGCGACCTGCGCCGGACGGTGGCCGAACTCTCGGACCACGACCGCATCTACGTCGACACGACGGGCAAGAGCCCGCGCGACAGCGACGCGCTGTCGCGACTGCAGGGCAACCTTCGCGCCGGCGAGTGCGAAACGATGCTGTGTCTCGCGGCTGGCACGAATCGTCGCGACAGCGAACTCGTGATCGACACGTTCGATCCCCTCGGCATCGAAGCGGTCTGCCTCACGAAATGGGACGAAACCATGGAGCCCGGGAACGCACTGTCCGCCGTCATCGAACGCGGATTGCCACTGAGTCATCTGTGCATCGGGCAGGAAGTTCCCGCCGACATCGTGACGGCCGAGCCGGACGCGATCGCGACGGCTGCGTTCGACCTCGAGGCCTCCGGAAACCGCACAGGAGCCAAGGCATGAGTCAGCAACTCGCAGACTTCGCCCGCACCCTCGAACCCCACACCCTCGATACGGTGCCCGGCCCCCACTCACCGACGCCGTGGATCTGCGTGGCCGGCGCCAAAGGCGGCGTCGGCAAGACGACGATCGCAGTGAACCTCGCCGTGCAGCTCGCCAAGTCCGGCTACCGCGTGCTGCTCGCGGATCTGGACCCCGGATGCGGTGACGTCGGCGTGCATCTCCGACTCGCGAGCGAACGGACCGTCGACGACGCGGCCATGGGGCGGTGCCTCCTGAGGGAAGCGCTCGTCCCTGGCCCCGCAGGCACAGCCGTGCTCCTCGGACAGATCGGATCGACGGCCCTGGCCGACGAACCCACGATGAGTTCTCTGCTCGAGCAACTCACGGACGTCGCAACCAGCTTCGACGTGGTCATCGCCGACACCGGGGCCGGAATCACGCAAGCGACCATGCGCGTCGCCGAACGCGCAGACGTCGTGCTTGCCGTAACGACTCCGGACGTCGCTGCCATGACCGACACCTATGCCCTGACGAAGGTGCTGCAACCACGTCGTGCGGCGCCCCCACGCCTCGTGGTGAACCGCGCGACCTCGTACGAAGAAGCGGCGCGCGCCGCCGGCAAGCTCGGTGCAGTGACAGACAGGTTCCTTGGAACTCGCGCTCCCCTGACCGCGAAGATCGCCCGCGACGGACAGCTCGAGAGAAGTCTCGCAGAACAGCGACCGCTCTCGATCGCCGGTTCGGGAGCTGCGTTCGACGACCTGCGCGCACTCTGTGCCGCCGTGCTTGCCGAACTTCCCGACACTCGCCGCCGCCGACTGCCGCAACAACCGACGCATCGCCTCCGCCCAACGGCCGGCTGATCACAACCGTAATTGCTGGCGCAACGCCACGAAACGCCCGCACCACCGCCGGTTCTGAGCGATGCCCTCAACCCCGACGACCGCCGATGCCGATCAGTCTCGGGCAGGGATCATGACGGACGACGCCGGCAGCCAGGAACTCGCGCGCATCGCGACCGCCTACCTCGCGAGCATCGCGTTCGGTGTCACGTTCCTCGTGGCGACGCTCTCGGGCACGGATGGCTTGACGGCGCTCAGCCGTGGCGTAGTCGCACTGATCGTGGCCTGCCTCGCCGGGCGGTTGCTGATCGGCCCCGCGATCAATGTCGTGCTCGCCGCCATGGCGCGTGACGAGGCGGAGCGCCAGGCCGCACTCGAAGCCGCCGAACGCGAAGAAAACGAGGACCAGCAATCATGAGAGGGCGCACGAGCACGATGCTGCGGTCCGTGGAAGAACGCGACAACCTCGTCGAGCAGTATCTGCCGCTCGTGAGATACGTCGTCGCCCGACTGCCCGTCACGATGCCCGCATCGCTCGATCGCGACGACTTCTACTCGGTCGGCGTCATGGGCCTCATGCATGCCGCCGCCACCTACGACCCCGCACGCGGCGCATCGTTCAAGACGTTCGCTTACACCGCCGTGCGGGGCGCGATCCTCGACGAGGTTCGGAAGCACGACCCGGTGCCACGCAATCGCCGCGACCGGCTGCGCAAGATGGATCGCGCGATCGCCGCGCTGCGCAGCGACCTCGATCGCGAACCGACGATCGAAGAGCTCGCGGAACATCTCGGCAGCTCGGAGCGGGAGATCGACGAAGACCTCCAGGCGCTTCATACCAGCCGGACGCTCTCGCTCGACGCGACGGCGCCCGGCAACGCCGAAGCCGGCACTCTGGGCGACGCGATCTCGGGTTCCGAGCCGAGTCCCGGTTCTGCGGTCGATGCGCGCGAGGACCGCGAGCGGCTCGCCAAGGCCATCACCGAGTTGCCCGAGGGCGACCGCAACGTCGTCATCCTCTACTACAACGAAGGTCTCTACCTCAAAGAGATCGGACAGATCCTCGGTGTGACCGAGTCACGCGTCAGCCAGATCCTGACGCGCGCGATCGAGCGGTTACGCCTCAAACTCAAAACCGAGGTGTGAGTCATGGAAGCCGCGACCGCCCTACAGCCCGTTGCGAGCCAACCCGTCGTTCGAGACCGCCCGCCTCGTCAGCAGGCCCGGGATCGCGAGGCGTTCGAACACGCAATGCGTGAAGAGGGCGCGAGTGACGCCGAGGATCAGCCCGCGGACATAGCCGAAAAGCCGATGGCAACGAGGCTTCAGACCCAGGCGCTCATCGGTCGAAAAGACGGAGAGTCGCGGCACATCGACGTGCTCGCGTAGAGCAGTGCTCGCTTGGAGCCGTGCTCGCTTGGAGAAGATGATGACCGAGACCGAACGCAACCAGGACCAGAGCCGCGCCGGCGTGCTGCGTCGCGACGCCGTTCGCATACTCGAACACCCGGCCCTCGTCGACTGTGGCTCGGATGCCACCGACGGCAAGGCGTTGTCCGTCGTGCCGCTGCTCGACGGGCAGCGGGTCGCTGGGTTCGAGGTCAAGTGCGGCTGCGGCAACTCGGTGATCGTCGAGTGCGTCTACACGAAGGAGGCCACCCGTGGTTGAGTTGCGTATCCGTCGACTCGCCGTCGCCATCGCGACGACTGCCGTGCTGCTGCTCGGCAGCTGCACGACACTGCCGAAGATGTTCGAGCCGGCGCCGTCCGACCCCAACGACGGCTATGAGGGCAGTCTGACCCAAGCCGGTGTCAGCACGGAGATGGATTGGGGCCCGAAACAGAGCCTGCTCCTCAGCAAGTTCAAAGCCCTCAACGAGGAGCACGCCAAGGTCCTGCGCGATCTCGAGAGCGCGAACGCGGAGAACCAGAACCTCAAGGCGATGCTCAGCGGTGAGCAGGAAGCCCTGGCCAAGGAACGGGCCGACCGCGCACAGGTGCAAGCCCAGTTCGAACTGACGCATCAGCGACTCAGCGAACAGGAGGCAACGATCCTCAGTCTTCGGATCGAGAAAGCCAAGGCCGAACAGGCCGCGTTACTCGCCAAGATCGACGCGATGAACCAATCGATGGAGCAATACTCCTCGAGCAACGTCGAAAGCGCGGCGATGCCGCCCGCGGGTCGCTAGCGATGACGCCACGACACGGGAACAGGCTGCACCGAACTGGCTGGCGCGCCATCACGAAGTTCGCGACGGCACTGACCCTGCCGATCGCGCTGGGCGGCTGCATGCTCGGCCACAGCCCGCGCCCGAAGGCCATCGACTGCTATCTCGCAGAACGCGCCGACCTCGAGAACGTGCGCCGCATCATGGTGCTGCCGTTCACTCCCGAAGCCGGCGTGACCGCCGACTGTGAGCAGATCCGCGACTCGTTCCTCTCCGAGCTGATGAAGCTGCGCCGCTTCGAAGTGGTGCCGCTGCCGAGCAGCGCCTCCGAGAACGCGATGCTCGACGCCTCGCTGCGCCGCGGCCGCCTGTCGACCGAGGCCATGGTCCGACTCTGCGACCGCTACGCCCTGGACGGCTTGATGGTCGGCGCGGTTACCGCGTGGCGGCCCTACAAGCCCGCCCACCTCGGCATGCGAACGCAGTTGGTGTCGATCCACTCGGGGGCCACGGTGTGGGCCGTCGACGCGATCTACGACACCAACGACCGCACCACGATCAGCGACCTGCGCGACTACACTCGCCGCCGGCAGTACGACGATGGCGGCCTCCACGGCTGGGAGATGAACCTGCTCTCACCGGCACGCTTCGTGACCTACGTAGCCCACCGCTTCGTAGGCACCTGGTCCGAGAGCTAACAGCGCCCACCGGGCTACTGCAGCACGGTCTCGACGCCGTTGGTCGTGATCACCGACGACAGGCTGCCGCCTTCGAGAATCACGGACTGGGCGCGCAGCGTGATCCCGGCGAGACCGGGGTTGACGTTGAGCGAAAACGTGCCGGTGCCGCTGCCGGGTGCGCCCGCCCCCGTGAAGTAGAGCCCGGCCGAAAACAGGATCGGCGTGACCTGCTGCAGGCAGTTCGGCGGCAGAGTCAGCGGCATGCTGGTGCGTGAGAAGCCGAAAACGAATGCGCCGACCGACGACGGCGCCGTGCTCGCAGCCGTATAGGTGATCGCGCCACCACCGCGCGTGTCACCGACGGCGCTCAGTTCGGGGGCGATACTGCCCTGGCCCGGACAACTCGCGCCGTACTGAGAGAAGACGCTGACGGCAAAGATGTAGACCGCGCGACCGCTGAAGTCGCTGATCGCGAGCGTGCCGCTCTGCTCGTCGTAGCTGAAGTCGTACGCCGCCGCGCCGGCCGCCGCGGTAAACGTGCCGAAGTCGATCTCGAGGAACGTGCCATCGGGGCGATGGCATCGGATCACGGATTCGAACAACTGGCCGCCGTTCTGACTCGCACGGTCGTTCCAGAAGATCAACTGCTCACCGCCGTGCTGCACGAACTCGAGGTTCTGCTGATTGACGAACGCCGCCGGCACGGCACTGACGAGGACCTGGTTGTTGATCACGGTGTTGCCCGCGATGCGCTCGCACTTGACGATCTCGTTGCTGCGCCGCAGGTAGATGTCGCCAGTCAACGGATCGAAGTCGAGGTCGCGCCATAGCGTGCCCGAACCCGCGTTGACGATCATGCCGTTCGCCGTCGTGTAGAGATCGGCCCCCGTCGTGTTGTCCTGCAGCAGGCGCCGCCCGACGCTGAACGTCATCCACGCCGTCCCGGGATCGACCACTCCGACGAAGCCCGGGTCGAACGCGGCGCCGCTGCTGCCACGCCCGTCCTTCATCCAGTTGTTGTTGCCGTTGAGATCCCACTGCGAGATGCCATCCGGAGTGTTCGTGCCGAAGTCGTGAGCCGACACGAGGCGCGAGCCCTCGATGTCGAGACCGCTGTAGCCGCGACTGCTGGGCGTCGCGGGCACGACGCCGAACGTCGCGCCGAAGGCCGGGGTCGTCAGCGCGTTGCTGACCTTGACGATCGCGGTGGAGTTCGTGCCGGCGGCGTTGTTGAAACCCGCGACCCAGAGATCGGTGCCGTTCCACGCGACGGCACTCGGGTTGGCGCCGATGTATTCGGGGTTGGCTGCGTTCGAAGTGACGGCCACGTCGACGGTGCCGATGTGCGTCAACGAGACCTGCGCGCCGAGGCCGAACGCGCAGCAGGAGAAGACCATGGCAGGGCGAATCATTGTCTACCTTGTGGTTTCGAATCAGTGATGGCGCACCACGGCCGTGATGCGGGCGCCGCATGGTAACGTGCCGGTCTCTCTGCCGCGCCTGCCACGATCGGACCCAGTTACCCGCCAGCGCAACTCCGACGATGCCCCGCCTCCGGCTTACACAACCACTCCTGCTCGCTCTGTTCGCGCTCTTCACATTGGGCGCGGTCGGACGAACCCAGGCCGAACTGCGCGGCACCTGGGTCGCGCGCGACGGACTCGGTACCCGACAGAAGATCATCTCCACCCTGGACCAGCTCGCGGCCGCGAACTGCAACCTGGTCTGCGTCAACGTGTGGAGTCGCGGCTACACGATTCATCCCAGCGACGTTTTGTTCGCAACCTGCGGCCAACGCCAGGATCCATCGTTCCTGGGCCGCGATCCGCTGGCGGAGTTCATCCTCGAAGCGCACCGCCGCGGCATCGAGGTCGAGGCCTGGTTCGAGTACGGGTTCATGTTCGGCTGGAGCGGGTGGTTCGCGGGCCCGAGCGGTGTCGGGCCAGTGCTCACGGCCAACCCGAGCTGGATCGCACGCGATCAGAACGGCAACTCGCAGGTTCCCGACGGCGGCAGCGGCTTCTTCACGTGGGCCATTCACGAACACCCGGCCGTCCGCCAGTTCCTGATCGATCTCGCCGTCGAAGTGGTCGATCGCTACGACGTCGACGGGATCCAGTTCGACCGCGTGCGCTACCCATCGACGAGCTTCGGCTACGACACCACGACGAGCGCCGCCTATCGTCTGGCGACGGGTCAGTGGCCGCCGACCAACACGAATCTGAACGGCTGGAAGCGCTGGCGTGCGGACGGCCTCACGAACTTCGTCACGCAACTGCACAACGCGGTGAAAGCGCGCCGCAGCAACGTGCGGGTTACGAACGCGCCGATCATCCTGCCGCTCGCCTACGACAGCTTCCTGCAAGACTGGCCGGACTGGCTCGTCGTCGGCGCGCTGGACCTGGTCTATCCGCAGGTCTATCGCACGACGCTGTCGTCCTACACCGCGACCCTCGACCAGCAGCTCCTGCGAGTCCGTTCGATCGACCGCGGGCGGATTGCGCCCGGCATCCGCGCGGTCTCGGGCACGCCGACGAGCGCCGTCCTGGGCATGGTCGCAGCCAACCGCACCCGCAACTTGCCGGGTCACCTGTTCTGGTACGCCGAAGGGCTCTACGACGACCTGCCACAGCTCACGGCGAACTACTTCCAAACGCCGGCCGCCGTACCGCTGCGCAACCCCGGGCACCGGCCGCTGCCCATCGAGCGCGAAGAGAGCGATCCATCGACCGTCATCACGGGCGGCTTCCTGCCGCTCGCGGTCAGCGGCAGTAACGGTGGCATCGCTGCCGTGTCGCTGCCATCCGCCGGGCCGACCGACAACGTGCGCTTCACGCTGCCCGTCAGCGAAACCGGCCTGTGGCGCGTGCTCACCCATGTGCCGACGAGCGGCGGCTTCGCGAACCAGACTCCGCACACCGTGCTCCACAATGCCGGCGAAGAGATCGTTCTCGTCGACCAGGGCACGACGACCGTGGGCTGGAACGAACTCGGGACCTATTGGCTGAGCCAGGGCTCGATGGCGGTCGAGGTCGGCACCGTGCCGGGACAGTTCACGGTCGCCGACACGATCGCGCTGCTGCGGTCGCGCTTCGACTCGGGCGCGATGTCGACGATCGGGGCCGGCACGACGGGTAGCGCCGGCACCGCCGCGCTCTCGCTGACCGGACGCGCCAGTCTCGCGGGCTCGCTGCGGCTGCAGGCCGCGAGCCTGCCCGCCGTCGCCCCGTGCATCTGGGCGCTCGGAATCCAGCCCGGCGCCACCCCGGTGTTCGGCGGAGCCCTGCACGTCACGCCGCTCGTGACCTCGTTCGCCCTCGCCGATCTGGCCGGCCGCACCGCGCTCGAACTCGCGTTGCCGTCGGATGCTGGATTCCGCGGCTTGCAGATCCTCGCCCAGCTCGTTGCCATCGACGGCACGGCCACCGGTGGCGCGGTGCTGACGAACGCCGTGCAGACGACGATGCAGTAGGAGACGGAGCAAAGGACAGTCTGAGCGGCGTCACGCTGGAACGGCCGGCCGTCGCCCGTAACCTTCTTGCCCGTGTACTCCGTCCTTGTCTGCGCCGCCTTCGCGCTGATCGTCGCCTTCGGCGGCGTCGCGCTCGAATTCTATGCCTGGGGCTGGGCGATCCTGTTCTCGGTCGTGCTCTTCCTCGTGTCGTGGATCCTGCTCGCGCGCCGCTTCGGCATGAAGTTGCAGCCCGCGATGGCCCGCGTGCAGAAGCAGATGGAGGCCGGCATGTTCGAACCCGCCATGCAGAGCCTCGAAGCCATGCTGCCGATGGCGAAGTGGGTGCCGATGCTACGCGGCCAGCTGCTCGCGAACATGGGCGTGCTCGCGTATCACGGCGGCAACAAGGAGCGCGCGGTCGAGCTGCTCGAAGGCGCGTCCGTGCGCGCTGCCGACGCCCGCCTGATGCTCGCCTGCATCCACCACAAGAACGGCAACCCCGATCGCGCCCTCGAGATCCTGGCGCTCACGAGCAAGGTCGCGCGCAAGCACCCGCTGCTGCACAACACCTACGCCTGGCTGCTCAACAAGGCCGACAAGGGCGGCGAAGCACAGGCGGTGCTCGCCGCGTTCTTGAAGAAGAACGACACCAACCAGGCGACCAAGGACAACCTGCTGCGTCTGCAGAACCGCCAGCGCATGTCGATGCAGACGTTCGACATGCAGTGGTACGCGCTCGGGCTCGAGCAGCCGCCGCAGGCAATGGGCCAGGTGCGGCGCGCGCGCAAGGGCTTCCGCGAGCCGCCCAAGAGCAAGCAGCGGCAGCAGAAGCGCAAGAAGGGCTAAGAGCCTGGGCCCTGCATGTCCGTGATCCGGCACGACCTGCCAGACGCCGTCTGGCCCACCGCGGAGCAAGCCGCGGCGTCGCGCCTGTTCTCCCCCATCGAGCTCGGCCCCGTCACGGCGCCGACGCGCACGTGGGTGCCCGCGATGGTGCCGTGGCGCGCGACCGACGACGGCCACGCCACTGACGATGTGATCGACTGGTACGGCCGCTTCGCCGACGGTCGCCCCGGAGTCCTCGTCGTGGAGGCGACCGGCATCCGCGACGTGCCGAGCGGTCCGCTGCTGCGCGTTGGCCACGACCGCTTCCTCGACGGTTTGCGCCGCCTCGTCGATCGCGTGCGCGAGCGCAGCAACGGCGAAACACGCCTGTTTCTGCAAACGATCGACTTCCTGACGATTCGTCGCCGCCCAGAGAAGGACAAGTTCTTCGCGCGCTTCCTGGCGATCACGC
The DNA here is from genome assembly GCA_024743115.1 of bacterium. Classification (GTDB taxonomy): domain Bacteria; phylum Planctomycetota; class UBA1135; order UBA1135; family UBA2386; genus JAGQRA01. The sequence goes on from JANSXC010000003.1 coordinate 9,423, forward strand.
CGGCGCACCGCGTAGCGATGCGGTCCGATGACGAGGCCGAGGTGCGCGCCCGGCTGGCGACCTGCGACGACGAGCGCCTGCGCGAGGTGCTGACCGCCCGCGAGTTCCGTGACTATTCGCACGGCTACCGCGACGAGGTGAACGACCTCCAACTGCCCCACGTTCGCGAACTGCCGAAGGTGCTGCCCGAGCTGTTCGCGGACGCCGCCGCGCGCGCCGAGCGCGCGGGCTTCGACGGCGTCGAGCTGCACTATGCGCACGCCTACACGATGGCCTCGTTTCTCTCCCGCACGAACGTGCGTGATGACGGCTACGGCGGCTCGACCGCGGCGCGCGCGCGCCTGCCGCTCGAAGTATTCGAGGCCGTGCGCGCGAGTGTGGGATCGACGTTCGCCGTCGGTGCCCGCTTCCTCGGCGACGAGGTGATCGACGGCGGCGGCCGGATCGAGGATGCGACCGACTACGGCGTCGCGTTCGCGAAGGCAGGCTTCGATTTCCTGTCGATCAGCAAGGGCGGCAAGTTCGACGACGCAAAGCAACCAAAGGTCGGCGAAGCCGCGTATCCGTACACCGGCCCCAGCGGTCACGAGTGCATGCCGACCGTGCGCAGCGACGAACGTGGCCCATTCGGACGCAACGTTCACCTCGCCGCATCGATCCGCGCCGCGGTGCGCCACGCAGGTCACGAGACTCCCGTTGTCGCTGCCGGCGGCATCTGCGACTTCGGCATGGCCGAGGGCATTCTCGCGCGCGGCGAAGCGGACGCGATCGCCGCCGCGCGGCAGAGCCTCGCCGACCCCGATTGGTGGGAGAAGATGCGGCGAGGCCACGGCGAGGCGGTGCGCCGATGCATCTACACGAACTACTGCGAGGGGCTCGATCAGAAGCACAAGCAGGTGACCTGCCAGCTCTGGGATCGCGAGTTCGACACGGGCGAGGACTACGTGCCGCGCAGCAAGGACGGTAAGCGCAGGCTGTTGCCGCCGGTTTGGCAGCCGCCGGAGTCCGGGAGCTAAGCCCCTGGTCGGCGGGATTCAGGCCGGCTGCAATCGGGCCGGCAGGATTGCGGGAAGAACTGCGGCGCGAGCCTCGTCCGAGCCCCCAACACGGAGGCCATGATGCTCAAGACCACGACCCTCACCTGTCTGCTGACCGCCACGGCGGCCAACGTTCTTCCCGCCCAGGGCCCGACCGATCCGAGGCTCCAACGATTCGTCATCGAACCCGGCGCCATCGAGATGAGCGAGCTCGTCGACCGCTCGGCGTCCTATCTCGGCTGGAACATCCTCGTCAATCAACAGGAACTCGCGCACTGCGCCGACCAGTTCAAGCTGCAGAATCGGATCGAGACCGACCGCAGCGGCTGCGAGGACGTGCTCACGACGATGCTCGCGACGCGCGGGATCGTGGTTCGCCCACTCGATGAGGGCAAGAAGCTCTACGAGGTCGTTTCGCTTCAGGGCCCACGCGGCCGCGAGGTTCTCAACTCGGCTCCGCAACGCACGGCGGAGGCAATTCTCTCGCGACCCAACCTGCGCATGCCGGTCTCGACCGTGCTGCCGCTGAAGCACATCAACTCGCAGATCGCGGTCAACTCGATGCGACCGTTCTTTGCGTCTCACCAGGGTTCGAGTTCGATGCTCAGCTTCGGCACGGCCGGCTCGAAGAGCTCGCTGATGATCACGGGCATGCAAGACCAGGTCGCAACAGCGATCCGCATGGTGCAGAACAGCGACGTACCGGCTGAACCGCAGGCGGACGAGCAGCCGATGAAGCGAGCCCAGAGTCAGGCGCAGCGCACGACCGTATCCACGAATCGACTGAAGCGGCTCGAGGGACGACTCGCGGATCTCGAGAAGCGCCTCGACCGACTGGCCAAGCTGCTCAAGAAGGGCAACTGACATGCGGCGAGCCGCCGGAACGGTGTGCGCCACCGTACTGCTGGCCGCGGCGTCGGTCGCCCCGGCACAGCAGACGATTGCTGCGGCGACCGCTACGCACGGCGAGATTCGCGCCGACCGGCACGGACTCGTGCTGCCCGCGGGTGAGTTCACGGTCCCGGAGCTGATCGAGGCGACCGCGGACTTCCTGTGCCGCAACTACCTCTACGACTACGGAAAAGCCGAGCAGGCGGGGATGTTCCGCCTGCAGCGCCCGGTCGCAGTCGACGCACTCGGCGCCGAAGAGCTGCTCTACGCCCTGCTGTCGACGCGCGGCTTCGCCGTGCTACCGATCGACGAGCTGCGCGGCGTCTACGGCGTGCTCTACCTCGGTGCGACCGACCGCGATCCGAGCCCGCCGCTGCAGTCGCCGTGGCGACCGGCGGAGGAGATCCTGCGCCGCCCCCAGCTGCGTGAAATCGTCTATTCCCACGTTCTGCTGGAACACGCCGACGCGCGCGAGGTCGCCCGCATGCTGCGCGACCTCGACCGCCACCAGACCTGGCGCCCCGGCCATCTGCTCGCGAGCGCATCGAGTTCGCGATTCCTGATGCTGCACGGCTACCGCGATCGCATTGCCAACGCGATCAGGATCGCGCAGCAGATCGACCGCTACGCGAAGCCGCGTCAGCAGCGATCGCTACCGGATCGTTCGTTGCTCGATCGCATCGCCGACCTCGAACGGCGGATTCGCGCACTCGAACAGCGCCCACGCTGACCGGCTCAGCGCGCGAGCAGATTCACGAGCAGCCGCGCCGCGCCGGCATTGCCGACCCGCAGCTGGCGGTAGATCGCTAGCGAGCAGTAGACGTAGTCGCCCTTGCCGTACTCGGTGTAGAGCAGCGAGCCCCGAGACGGCTTCTTCTCACTCGAGTCCTGCATCTCGAACAGCGGCGTCCACGCCTTGTCCCAGCGCGTCGGGAAGTTGAGCCCGCGCTCCTGCACCCAGTTCTCGAAGTCGCGCGCGGTGATTCGATGCGGCTGCGTCACGAGCCGATGGTCGGGTTCGAGGAACTTCACGACCGCATCCTCCTCCGTGACCCTCTCACGCCCGACCGTGAACGGAAACGGTGCGAGCGACTGATCGGCCTCGGCGGCGTTCCACTCCCGTGGCTTGTGATACATCACGACGACCCGGCCGCCAGCACGGCAGAACTCGAGGATGCGCCCGCGCATCTCCGCGAGATCCTTGCGGTGATAGTTCGCCCGGATGTCGATGAGCAACGTCGAGTAGTTCTCGAGCGGTACGGTCATCAGGGTGTCGCGCTCCAAGACGTCGACCTCGACACCCAGATCCGCAAGCGCGCGCTCGGTCGAATCGTCGGGCCCGCGCACCAGACCGACGCGCAACCCGTCCGGCACGGATACGTCCACCGACTGAACGCGCACGCGCGCGGAGTGATCACCGAAGCCGACGAGCACGCCCGCATCCGCGGTGAGTTCGGCCGGATCGATCGTCGCGTTGACGAGCAGCCGCGCCTCGCTGTGATCTCTGGTCAACTGCAAGCGCCCCGGCGCCGAGGTCGCCTGGATCCCGGGGCCCATCGCGAGCTTGACCGGCGTCTCGGGCTCGTTGTTGCGATAGGTGCGCACGCTCGCGCTGAACGTGCGCTCCGCAACCTTGCCCTTGGGCACCATGATCACGCTGCGGTCGAGCTTGACGACCACCGGTGGCACGGTCGTGTAGGGCAACCGTTTCGTGACGACGCACGAACCATCGGACGATGCCAGCCGGAAGCTGACCTTCACGTCGACGAAACTCGGTTCGGGACCGATCTTCGGCTGCCCCTCGTCGTCAACCTCGGGCGCGAACGTCACCGAGAACTTGCCCGGCATCGGCTGCGGTTTCGCTTTCGGGTCGACAGCTGGCGTCGGCAGTTCGAACACGCGAGTCCGAACGGGCGCATTCACAGGTCGCCCCATGCGACCCTGACACTCGACCTCGACGTCTGCGACCCGCTCGTGGCCGTGAACGACCACCTTCGCAATCCCCTCACCTCCGACCGGCACCGTGTCACTGTCGAGCCAGACCTCGACGCGCACGTTCGCCTGCGCCAGCAACACGCGCTGCATCGCGAGTACGACGTGGTCCGTGACCTCCTCGGCGCCGAGCAGCAGGTCGTCGATGACATCCTGCCGCTTGGCTGCCGTCATCGCGCGGGCCTCGACCGGGAGCACGCGGCTACGCGGCTTCGGCAACCACGCGTTCCAGCTGTCGGCCTTCGTGCGCTTCCGACCCTCGGGGTAGACCAGCTCCCACCACTCCTTGGTCACCCGCAACGGATTGTGCGGCCCCCACGGCCCCTGCGTGACGTGTTGGACCCACGCGTCGTGCGCGAGACGCGCATAGGTCTCACCGCGCAGCGGATCGAGCTCGGCGGGGTCGACCGTCACCCAGGCGTCCTCGTGCCCACACCGACCGAACATCGGCGGCACGCGATCACCACGCGCCGCGCGCTCTTTCAGAACCTCGAGGATCGCCCAGGCACACGCACGGTGGTGACCATGGCCCCGTTCGATGTTGTGGTTGGTCACGATCAGATCCGGGGACACCTCGTCAATGACCGCGCGCATCGCATCGCGCAGCCGGTCCTTGCCCCAGAACTCGAGCGTTTCTTCGAGCGTCTTGGAGAACCCGAAGTCCTCCATCCCGAGCCACATCACGCCGACATCCGACATCGCCGCCGCCGCGAGTGTTTCCCGCACGCGCAGGAACGCGAGCTCGGGCCCGATCTCGCGCCCGATCGCGTTCTGGCCACCGTCGCCGTAGGTCGCATACGCAGTCACGACCTTGACGCCGTGCTTGCGCCGCAGGATCAAGCGTGTGCGTGAGGCTTCGTCGTCGGGATGCGCGGCGATGTTGAGCACGACCGCGTCGGTCGACGCGTCGAGGATCGCCTGCTGCAGCGCCACGAGACCGGCTTCGGGTTCGGCGTTCTGCGCAGGAATCGCGGACGTCAGGAACGCACCGCTCACAAGCAGCGCAACGAGGGAGCGGGCCAGAGAGAGACTCATCGGTGGATCATCGGGCGATCGATCAATTGGCGAGGCTACGCAAACGCTGCATGGCTTCGTCGAGCACGGGCCAGTCGACGGCGAACTGGAACCGCATAGTGCGCGTGGCGTTCGGATCCGCGAAGAACAAGTGTCCCGGTACCGCATTGATACCGATCTTCTCGATCATGCGGAGCACCGCCGCATGCGGATCGAGGTCGCCGAACACGGGTCGGTAGTCGGCCATCACGTAGTAGGCGCCCTGCGGCAGCTCGAACTCGAACCCCGCGTCGCGTAGCGCCGCGCAGAAGGCGTCCCGCTTCTGCTCGTAGCCCGTCTGCAGGTCGCGATAGAACGAATCATCGAGTTCTTCGAGCGCGCGCTGCACGCCGCGCTGCATCGGTCGCGCCGCACAGACCTCGATCTGGTCGAACACGATGCCGCACTTCTCGACGATCTCGCGCGGCCCCGCGAGGAAACCGATCCGCCAGCCGGTCACGGAGAACGTCTTGCTGAACGAGTTCATCGTCAACGTCCGCTCGGCGAGCGCGGGGATCGTCGCCGGTGAGACGTGCTCGCGACCGTCGAAGCACATGTACTCGTAAACCTCGTCGGTGAGCACGATCACGTCGGTCCCCGTGAGCACCTCGGCGAGCGCGGTGAGTTCCGCCGGGGTCCACACCTTGCCCGATGGGTTGCCGGGCGTGTTGACCACGACCGCGCGCGTCTTCGACGTCAGCGCCGAGCGCAGCCGCTCGGGATCGAACGCGAGCGTCTTCGGCTCGAGTTGCACCGCCACGGGCGTCGCGCCGAACAACGGCACCGTCGTCCAGTGGTAGCTGTAGAACGGCTCGAAGACGATGACCTCGTCGCCAGGTTCGATGAGCGTCATCCCCGCGGCGAAGAACGCACCCGAGCTGCCGGTGCAGACGGCGACGTTCTCGGCCTGATATTCGGTGAGGCCATTGTGCTCACGCAGCTTCTTGGCGATGGCCGCGCGCAGCTCCGGCAGCCCGGCGTACGGTGTGTAGAGCTGGCGATCGCCACCGTCGATCGACTCGATCGCGCCGCGCACGAGCGGCTCGGGCGAATCGAGATCGCACACGCCCTGGCCGAGGTTGATGCCGTTCGGCACACCGTTGATGACGAGCGTCAGCGAGCGGAGCAGGTTGCCTTCTTCGAGATGTCGCCGGCGTGCAGCCTGGCGATCGAACGGCCCGCACGACGAGTTGGCGGGAGAACTGCTGGAGTCGGAGGAACTGGGCATGTCGACGAGCGGCCATCACTCTAACGACACCGTCAGCCGCGCCCGACCCGATCTCGCGATTGCCTCAGCGATTGCGCAGATACCAGAGTTCGACCTGCTTCACGGCGCGACCCTGCGTCGCGGGATCCGCCGCCGTGTCATAGCCGAAGTCCTTGCCGGTGATGCCGACGAGCGCCGTCGCCGCGGCCTCGCGCTGGTTCCTGATCTTGCTCCGCAGCGCCCAGACGATGTCGGGCATCGCGGCCTTGCCGCGTCGTTTCAACTCCGCCGCACACTCCTTGACGTGCTTCGGCAGGCTGTTGGGGCCGATCTGTGGCAGCGTCATCACCTTGGGCGTGATCGGCACGAGGTCCTTCTGGAACTTGCGCCGCAGGAACAGCACCGCAAACGACGTAGCAATCGCCGAACCCCGACCGAACGGCAGGTTGTTCTCACGTTCGCCGTGCTCTTCCCCGACCCAGCCGCCGCCGGGCAACTGATGATCGAGCAACATGCGCGCGCCGAGCTCGTACCACGACTTGCCCGCGACCCGATCGACATCGGTCAGGATCGCGGCCCGCTCTAGGCCGTAGAGGAAGTAGTAGGCCCAGTGCTCCTTCACCGCGCCGATGCGGTCGACGTTGTTGTCGAAGTATCGCCAGCCGAGCTCGATCTTCTTCGTCAGCTTCGGCGTCAGTGTGTGGCCATCACCGAGCGCCTGTCGGCAGACCGCCATAACCGCGATACCCGCCGCGGTCATGGACGCGTAGCCCGGGAAACCCGAGTTGAGCTTCTGGTAGCCGAAGCTGCCGTCGACGTCCTGCTGCTCCGCGATGTTCTTGGCCAGCGCGCTCCACACCTTCTTCGGAATCGCCACCTGCATCGCCCGCGCCGAGCGCAACCCGAGCGCGGCATACTGCGTGTTGCTGAGATCCCACTGCCCGGTGTTGATCATGTAACCGAAGGCGCCTTCGTCGCGATGCCGCAGCAGGCGCTTGACGTCCTTCTTGGCGATGTCACGCCGGTCAGGGAACGCGGGCAGATCCTGCATCACCATGAGCCTCAGCGCGATGTCGTAGGTCTGCGCACACCGCGCGTTGGACAGCCGCTTCACCGCGCGGACGAAACCCTTCTCCGACTGGTCGACGCCGTCATGGATCGCGGCGAGCATCACCAGCGCCAGAACACCCGGTCGCACGTGCTTGCCCGCCGCCTTGTCGAGATGCGCGAGGATCGCGCCGCGCGCGAGATCGAGCGCCTGCTCGACGTCGGACTGCAGCTCGTCGTCGATCTTTGACGCGCCAGCGCCGGCGGACCCGCTCTTGGCGGAGCCGGCATCCTGGGACGGCAGGGCGGCAGCCAGCGCGGCAGCCACGATCAGGGAACGGAATCGATGCATCGCGGGGTCGGCGGAGAGGACGCGGGAAACCAGCGTAGCACGGAGCCGGGATCTCCCCGGCGCGTCAGGAGCATTCCGCCGAACGACCGCGAATCGCACGCGATCGCGGCAGGTTTCCCACCGGTGTTACCGCCGCGCAGCTCGATCGCGACCGGCGGTCTACTGCACGCGCAGGATCTGCCCCGCGGCGATCAGCTTCTTCTCGAGCCGGTCGAACGGCACGTCCTGCACCATGAGATCCTCGTCGATCGCGATACCCGCTGCGATTGCGGCGGAATGTGCGAGCAGCATGAAGACGGGCTCCATGCGGACCGACCCGAACGCGATGTGCGTCGCGCTCACGCAGACCGGCACGAGCAGGTTGGTCGCGTGCTTCTGCTGCGGCACGAGTGCACCGTAGGGCACGCCATAAGGCCCCGGCACCTTGACCTGCACGTCACCTTCATTGCGCACGTGACCGTGCTCGTCGACGTAGCGCTGCGTGTTGTGACTGTCCATCGCATAGGCGCCCATGCCCACCGGGTTGGGCGCGACCACGCGCGACATGCAATGGCTCTCGGTGACGACCTCGTGACCGACCAGGCGGCGCGCTTCGCGGATGTAGAGCAACGGCGGCCAATTGCCGTGCTCGACGAACTCATCGGCCGCGAGCCCGAAGCGGTTGAACTGCTCGCGAATCTTCTCGGGTACGCGCGGGCTGTTGGCCAGCGTCCAGTGCAGCCCCTGCTGATAGCGCTTGTGCTCGGCAACGATCGCGGCACGCGTCTCGTAGTCCGCCGTCGGATAGTCGTAGTTCGCGCCGATGTAATCGGTCGAGACCGCGCGGTTGTTGTTGCTGTCCGTCTTGCGGTTGGGCATCCGCACCGGGTGCCACGGCGCGACCTTGGCGCCGGCCTCGAAGTGCCGCAGCAACAACTCGTAGTCCTGCGGGTCGTAGCCCGCCGGCTTGGGCCACGGCACGCGGTTGTCGGGATGGTCCGTCGCGCAGATGCGGAAGCAGTAGGCCTGCACGCGATGGTCGGCAGCACCTTCGACGCCCGGCCCCTGCGGGTCGATGCCCGGCAGCAGCCCGCTGCTCGGATCGCCCGGCGCGACGTAGGGATCGACGCCGGTGACGAACTGGTGGTACTTGGAGTTCTTCACCTGCACGCCGTTGAGCGTCTCGCCGTATTGCGCGTTGCCTTCGCGGCCGACGACGAACTCACAGCCCGCGGCGGCGAGCAGGTCGCCCTCGTAACTACAGTCGAGGAACATCTTCGCCTCGACGGCCACGCCACGTTCGCTGCGAATCGCGAGGATCCGCGGCCCGTCCTTGACGACGCCGTGTCGCCGCGCGATCCGGAACTCGACCGGCTCGACGTTCGCCTCAGCGAGCATCTCTGCGAACGTGACCTGCGCGACGCTGGGTTCGAACGTCCACACCGCGTCCTCGCCCTTACGGTGGCCGCGACCACGAAACTCTTCACGCTTCTGCCGAGTCCACGCTTCCGGCCGTTCGTAGTGGCGCCGCAGCCGCTGATAGAACTCGCGTGACAGGCCGCCGATCGCCTCCTTGTTGCCGACGTCCGTGGCGCCGAGACCCGATGTCGTCAGACCACCGATCCAGTCGTCGCAGTCGAGCAGCACGACGGAACGCCCCTCGCGCGCCGCGTGGATCGCCGCGACGACGCCGGCCGACGTCGCGCCGTAGACGCAGACGTCGACGCGATGGATCGTCCCCGGACCACCCGTCAGTGCACAGCCCCCAGCGCCGAGCAGGGCGAGTAGGCCCAACAGCGCCAGGGCGACAGAGGCGAAGGAGTCGAGGAGCGATCTGGTGATGGCCGCGCGCATGCCATACTCATCCCACAAATGCGCATCGCAATCACCGGAGCTTCGGGATTCGTCGGCTCTCACCTCGTGAAGTTGCTGCGAGATCGCGGCGACGAAGCCGTGCCGCTCGTGCGCCGGCGCCCCGCTCCCACGGGCGCCGCGTTCTGGGATCCCACAACCGGCGAGATCGACCGATCCGAACTCGGTGAGGTCGACGCCGTCGTGCACCTCGCGGGCGACACCGTCGCCGAACGCTGGTCCGAAGCCAAGAAGCAGCGCATCGCAGACAGCCGTGGACCCGCCACTTCGAAACTCGCGGCGACGTTGGCCGAACTCGACCCGAAGCCGCGAGTCCTCGTGAGCGCGTCCGCCGTCGGCATCTACGGCAGCCGTGGCGACGAGGAACTCGACGAGGACAGCGATCTCTGCGCCGGCGACGACTTCCTCGGCGAGGTCGCCAAGGCTTGGGAAACAGGCACGGCCGCCGCGAGCGCCGCTGGCATCCGCGTCGTCCACCTGCGAATCGGCCTCGTGCTCGAACCGAGCGGCGGTGCGCTGAAGAAGATGCTGCCGCCGTTCCGCTTCGGCGTCGGTGGCCGCCTGGGCTCAGGCCGGCAATGGCTGAGCTGGATCACGCGCCACGACCTCGTCCGTGCCATCGCCTTCGCGCTCGATAACAGCCGCGTGTCCGGCCCCGTGCTCGGCGTCGGCCCGAACCCCGTGACCAACGCGACGTTCACGAAAGCGCTGGGCCGCGCGCTTCGGCGCCCGACGATCTTGCCCGTTCCGGCTTTCGCGTTGCGGCTGCTTTTCGGTGAGATGGCCGACGGCGCGCTGCTCGCGAGTCAGCGCGCGATTCCGCGACGCCTGCTCGACGAGGGCTTCGAGTTCGAGCACCCCGAACTCGAGCCCGCGCTCACCGCCATGCTCGGTTAGGCCCCGGAGCACGGGCTACGATCAGCGCACGGTGCGCTCGATCACCGCCGATTGCGAGGGCTCGATATCGACGAGTTCGGCGGCCTGGAACCACAGCGTCGCACCGATCGCCTGCGGCGGCAATGCGGCGAGCTGCGCAACCACGCGACCCTGCGAGTCGGCGAACGCGATGCCGAAAATGTTGTCGCCAGCGTTCGCTTGCAGCGACAGGCCGAGATCGAGTTCGAGGAACGGCAGCGACAGCGAATACCGCCCGCGACCGAGTGCGACGGTCAGCGCTACGAGCTGCCCGGAGCCCGCGCCGCCGAGCATCACACTCGTCGGCGAACCCGCAAGGACCTCGCCCATCTGCATCGCCAGGCGCGGCGCGGGCGCAATCGTGTAGGCGGCGAGCAATCGCACGTAGTTGGCCTGGTAGCCGATCGACGGCTCCGTGACCTCCCACGAGTTCTCGGGCCAGCTCGTGTTCCAGTCGCGATAGCTCTTCTGCGCCGGCTGCCCCTGCGGGGGCGCGAGCGACGGGCCCGCATACGACGGATCGGGAGCGAAGAACGGATTGGCACCACCCGTGAGATAACCGGGAGCCGGCCCATACAGCGACGTCGTCGCGTTGTCCCACGGCGTTCCGTCGCCGAACCACGCGTGATACATCTCGTCGACGCTGCCCTCGGCCCCGGCAGCACGCATGTTCGTGAGAAACGTCAGGCCGAGCGGATTGACGCCGTGCAAGTAGTGCACGAACCCCTCCGCCGCGTCGTGCAGATCACGGGCATCCGCGGCCGCGAGTCCGTGACGATTGGCGAGCAGAAACTGGCTGCCGTGCAGCGCCTTCGTGGAGTTGCTGCCCCATGTGTAGTCCTGCGCGAAAAGGTGCGCGCCGTAGGCGTCCTCGCCGTTCTGGTAGCGGCCGAGATGTGAGCCGCCCGCGACCGAGTTGCCAAACGTCTGTCGAATCGCAGCCGCGACGCTCGCGGTGCTGTCCTTCGCATCGGCATACGCCAGCAGCGCGGTGTGCAGATCCGATTCCCACGGCGAGGCCCAGCCCCACTGGAACAGGTGGCTGTCGACATGATGATTGTCGACCCAGGCACGCATCGCGGGATCACCCGTCCGGACGAATCGCCAGCACGCCGCCGCGAGCCGGCTCATGTCCTGCTCGTAGGGCGAGTCCTCCGCCGCCACGTTGGCGAACCCTTGATTGTTGTAGCTCGATGGGATCTGCGACGGGTTCAGCACGAGCCAGTTCCATGCCGCCGCAGCGGCTGCATCGAGCTGTTGCGCATAGTTCTGCATCGCGGGCTCGGGTCGACTGCCGAACGCGACTGCGGCGTGCGCAAAGACGTGACACCCGGTCGCTGTTGCTGACGCGGTTGCCGGTGCGTAGCGCCGTGGCGCCGTATCCGTGCTCGGCGGACTGCTGGCGGAGAAGTCAGTCACGGAGACCTTGTGCAGCAAAGAGCCATCGACGTTCTGCATGCGCAGCAGCCAGTCGAGTTCGAAGCGGATCTCGTCGAGCAGATCCGGGATGCCGTTGCCTGACTCGGGAATGCCGAAGTCATCCGGCCAGTAATGCGGCGCATCGAGATACGCCGACAACAGCGGGCTCACCGCGGCATCCGCGAAGTTGACGTACTTGTTGTAGTCGCCAGCGTCATACCAACCGCCACGCAGATCGCGTGAAGTCGAAGGCACGGGATTGAGCACCGCGCGACAGTCCGTGTCCTGCTCAGGCCCGAGATGGCTCGCACCATCGGCCCAACGTGGATCGGCGTACGGCGGGCTCTTCGCAAAGCCACTACGCTGATAGAAGAACACCCGAACGGCTGCCCGCAGCGCCGCGTCGTAGACGTCGGGCGCGATGTCGAACGGCACGGAGCTGCGCGCGCTCGCCGGATCGTGGACGTAATAGCTACCGGGCGTTCGCAACGCGGAGAACTCGACCCACCACACGCGATCACCCGATTCGGCGTGCACGATGCCCCCTCGCCAGGACACGGGCGCGCCGGACCAGACGATGGCCTGATCGGCCAACCGCCGCACCTCGATCGTCGCACCCGGCGTGTACGGCGCAGGCGCATCGAAACCCTGCACCGCGCTCCGTAACACCGCGACCTTGCGCGCATTTGGCCGGTAACCGAACTGATCGACGCGGAGATGCGGATCCACGGTTTGCGCGGGAGCGCTGGTGACGAGCGCGAGAACGGACCCCAACAGGCCCGGGAGGCACGAAACGCGAGGCATGCCCGGCCCTACGCACTCACGCGCGCGAATGGCCAGCGGGCTCGGCGAACTTCGGGCCAGTGGGCGAAAACCCGTTTCTATCGGAACCCGACGCACGAGGTCGCGTTCTGGGCGCGCAGGAACGATGAACACGCCACACCCGATCCGCTCTGCTTTTCCGCCGCTATTCGGCATGCTGCTCACGATCGGCAGCCTGATCCAGTCCGCGGCACTTTCGCCCGCCCAACGGCCGGCCGCCGTGCGCTCGACGCCCGTCGAAATCGTGGCCACCGCCGACCAGAAGCGGCTCGTCGCTGCCGTCAATGCGTTCGCGCGTGACCTGCAGAATCAGATGACGAGCACGGCGAGTGCGAAGAACACCGTGACCTCGCCAGCGAGCGTGGCGATGGCACTCTTGATGCTGCTGCCAGGCGCACGCGGCGAAACGGCCGACGAGATCGCCGAGACGCTGCGACTGCCGACCGACCTGCGCGGTGATCGGCTAAGCGAGGCAGCGCGGCTCCTGCTCGTTCGCACCGCGCGTACCGGCAGTGGCGGCTTCGGCGAAGGCGAGAACCCGAACGTTCGCATCACGAACGACATCTGGTGTCAGCAGGGCCACGACTTCGAGGCGGACTACCTGAAGACCCTGCGGCACGACTTCTACGCGCACGCACGCGCCGTGGACTTCGAACACGAAACCGAAACCGTGCGCCAACGCATCAACCAGCGGATCAAGGGCGCCACCAACGGTCGCATCGCCGAGTTCGTGCCGCGCGGCATGATCCAATCATCGACGCGGGCCGTGCTAAGCAACGCGATCTGGTATCGCGGCAGGTGGGTGCACGACTTCTACCAGCCGAAGAGCCACGAGCCGTTCTACGTCACTCCCGAGCGCAAGATCGACGGCCCCGTCATGCACACGCAGGCCGACTTCTTCTACGCCGAGAGCGCGGAATGGCAGGCGATCCAGCTGCCGATGAAAGACCGTGCCATGGCGTTCGAGATCGTGCTGCCGCGCGCGGGCAAGTCGCTGACCACGGCCGAGAATGCGCTGCTGACCGGCGAACACCTCCGGCGCCGCGCCGCCAGGCTCGTGCACCTGACGATGCCGCCGTTCCAGATCGACGGTCGCCATCGCATCCGACAGGCGCTCGAAGCACTCGGCATCCGCAGTGCCTTCGACCCGAAGCGAGCCGACTTTTCGGGCATCACCAAGGATACGCCGCCGGTGCTCGACGACCTGCTGCACGGGACGTGGCTCAACGTCGACGACAAGGGCGTCGAGGCCGCAGCGGCGACCGTGGCGGTGCTCGCGTCCGGCGCTGCAATTCGCGAAGAACCGATCCGAATGGCCGCCAACCGCCCCTTCGCGTTCGCCATCCGTGACCGCCGCACGGACCTGCTACTGTTCGTCGGTCGCCTCGAGAACCCGCGGCCGAACGCGGAGTAGCGACCTCCTCGATCTGCACGTTCGTGCAGATGCGAACCCGCGAACTGCCGACTGGCGCTCTCGCAGCCAGAATCGCGGGCTCGTGTAGGTTCCGGAACCGCGCCAATCGGCTCGCGCCGTGATGCGACGCACCTGCGTGGGCCACGTAAACCGGACGAAAAACCGCCTCACCCGCCCCGTCCCCGGGCCCTACCGTCGCTACGCTGCCCGGATGCTCGCCGCCTCCCGCCCGCACCGGGCCGTACGCCTGCTCTTCACCGGGCTACTCGCACTCTCCCCGACCCTCCGTGCCCAGGGCGGCGACGAGACCGTCGAAGAGGATCCGACGCAGGCCATCGACATCGCCAACTACCGGTCGTGGCTCGAGGACTACAAGAAGGGTGCTGTACGACTCGTCAAGAACGACCGCACCGACGAAGAGGCGATCACGCGCATCGACGAACTGATGGGCAAAGTCGCGAAGTGGAACACGCTGCCGGCCGCGAAGATGCTGTTCGACGCGGCGTCCGTCGATCCCAAGCCGATGGGTTCGAGTTCATCGACCGAGCTCATCGACTTCTACCGCGAGCTGCAGCCGTGGAAGGTGCACGGCCTCGCCGCCAAGCACCTGCGCACGATGACCGGCGAAGGCGTGCTCGCCTGGCTGATCAGCAAGCTGTCGGCGCCGGGTATCCGCGCGGTGAAGAAGAACCAGGACCAGCTCGACGCCGCCGCCGTGCTACGCGTGCTCGCTGGCCACAAGAGCCTCGAAGCGCGCGCCGAGCTCATGCGGGCGTGTGGCGCCATGCCGACCGAGCTCCGCGTGCGCGCGGTCAACGCCATGGCCGCCGAGGCCACCGTCGAACTCGTGCCGACGCTCATCGACCTGCTGCGCGACAAGGAACCCAACGTCCGCATCGCCGCGTGCAACGCGATCGGCACCGCGATGCAGCCGCACGTCGACGAATCGCTCGGCAAGGAGCCCGCGCCCGCGGACATCCTCGCGCTGCGCGACAAGGCCATCAAACAGCTCAGCCGCGTCGCCGCCCGCGACAAGATCTGGCAGGCCAGAAGCGCCGCCGCCTACGGCATGGCGATCATGAAGTGCAAGCCCGTGATCCCCGAGATCATCAAGGCACTCGATGCCGAACTGCGGCGCAAGAAGGACCCGTGGGCCATGGACGTGCGTCTGCACAAACTGCTCGAGGGCCTGACCGGTCAAACCGTCGTGCGCGGCTCCATCAAGCCGTGGAAGCAGTTCTGGAAGCGCGAGGGTTCGACGTTCAAGGTCGCCAAAGAACGCAAGGCCGGTGAGGAACCCGAGCAGGCTGACCGCTACGAGAAGTTCTTCGACCTCGAGATCGAGTCCGACCGCGTGCTGTTCGTCCTCGACTTCAGCGGCTCGATGACGGAGACGATCACGCTCGAGAGCGGCGAGACCGGGGCCTCGGTCAAGGACACGCTCACCAAGGCCGAGCTCGTCGTCCGCGAACTCAAGAAGATGATCATGGGCTTCCCCGACGGCGCCCTGCTCAACATAGTCGTTTTCAGCGACGACGTCCGCATCTGGCGCACGGAGTCCGGCAGGCCCGCCCTCATCCGCGTCGACGACGAAGCCCGCGATGACCTGCTCGGCAACTTCCTCGACGCCCTCCGCCCCGCCGGACCGACCAACCTCCACGACGCGCTCAACCTCGCCCTCGACTTCGGCGGCCGCGGCACCCAGGACCGCTACTACGCCGCCGGCTTCGACACCCTCTACATCATCAGCGACGGCGCCCCGAGCGCAGGGCCGGTAACGGACAAGGCAGAGCTACGGCGGCTCGTGCGCGAGTGCAACAACCTGCGCAAGATCACGATCAACTGCGTAACCATGGGGCAGCAGAACGACACCGAGTTCTTGCGTGAGATGGCCGAGGAAAACGGCGGGCGACACATTCACATCGAGTAGCGCGCCGCCGGCAGCGCACGTAGCGACACGTGTGACTACCGCTTGCCTTTGACCGCGCCGCCGAAGTCGGTGACAAGGGCATCCAAAGCCAATCGGACCGAGCGTGCCCGCGGAGTCGCTTCGGTATCGAGCACCTGCCGCGCGTAGTCCAGAACGAACGCCTTGTCGGCCCGGCTGAGCACGTAGGCCAGATACCACAGGCTGTTGGCGGCACGGATCTGCACCTGGTAGCGGTACCGGCTCGACAAGAACGCCGCGAGCACCGCTACGGACGAACGGACACCGTGGTGAGCCAGTGCGAAGTGCACGGACACCAAGACCAACGGCTCCGACTCGTTGCGCGACTCGCACTGGATCCAGGTGACCACGCTCGGGTGCGGCACCGCAGCCAACGCGCCATACGCCGCCACGCGAACGAGATCGGAATCGCTGTGGACGAACGGCTTCCACCAAGCCATCGGCCGAGTTCGCGGTGCATGCGTTCCGACCCCCTCCAACAATTCGGACAGGACCAGTTCGTCGCGCTCGACGGCAAAGCGGGCCAAGAGATCGCGACGAAGCAATCGCCAACGTGCATGCGAGGCGCAAGCGGCCGCGACCCCACGCTGCCTGACCTCTGAATTCCGCGACCGAATCGCGGCCCGGATCTCGCAGACAACCTCGGGAGTCCTGCTCGAGTCATCGAGTTCCAGCTTCACGAGGCGCTCCCAGGTCTTCTTGCCAATCATCCGCTACCGCGCTCCGGATCGCCGATCCTCGAATACAGGACGTGAACCTCACCGGCGGCGGACTCGACCAGTTGCCGCGCTACCTCCTCGAGCACATCGCCTGGCTCGTGGATCGGAACGAGCGGCTCCTCCAGATCCCAGGCCATCAGCACCACGTCCGCCGCCTGGAGCAAGCACTCCAACAGCTCCCCCATCTCGGTCTCACCAAAGCATGCGTTCTGCAGGAACATCGCCTCCCGCGCCTCCTGGCAGAGATCGTGGGCAACCTCGCTGTCGATCGACAGAGAGCGCAATGGGCGCCTGCTCAACTCTGGCATCACCGAGAGCGTGAACTTCCTGTCGAACTCGTCGGCCGCCTTCGACAGCCACCGACCAACGGACAGTCCGCCGCCCTCCCGAGGCACCCACACGAGCAACTGCGTCATCGGACCACTATCTCAACGGTTACGCTGCAACCACACCGGCAACCCTAGACCGAACTCTCCACGCGCTCCGACGCCCGCTCCGCCGGCTCCCAGGTCCGCCCGGTGATCAACCGCGCCCCGCGAGCGAAGGCGAAGTACTGCCACGCCCAACCGATCATCACGCTCAAGCGATTGCGGAAGCCGATCAGGTACGCGATGTGGATCACCCACCAGACCCACCAGGCGAAGAAGCCCTTCAACTCGAGCTTGCCGATTGCGCCCACCGCCCGCGCCCGGCCGATCGTCGCGAGCGAACCCTTGTCGAGGTAGCGGAACGGGCGGGTCGCTTCGCCGGCGACGAGCGCACGGATGTTGCGGGCGGCGGCGCGGCCGGCCTGGATCGCGGCCGGGGCAACGCCGGGGACGAACTGGCCGTCCTGTTCGAAGTGCATCAGGTCACCCGCGACGAAGATCTCGGGGTGACCGGGGACACTGAGGTCCGGCTCGACCATGACGCGGCCCGCACGGTCGAGCGGCGCGTCGAGCATCTTGCCGAGTGGTGAAGCGGCGACGCCAGCGGCCCAGAGCACGGTGCGCGCGGTGATGCGTTCGTTTCCGAGCGACACGCCGTGCTCGTCGATCGCGGTCACACGTTCGCCGAGGCGCACCTCGACGCCGAGGCCTTCGAGCTGCTTCTTCGCGGCGTCCGACAGCTTGGGTGAGTACGGCGGCAACACGCGATCGGTGCCCTCGACGAGCACGACACGCAGCTTGCGCGGGTCGAACGTTCGGAAGTCGCGCGCAACGGTGAGCCGCCCGATCTCGGACAGCGCCCCCGCGAGTTCGACACCGGTCGGGCCGGCACCGACGACGACGAACGTCAGCGCCGCGGTGAGACGCTCTGGATCCGCCTCGCGTTCTGCCGCCTCGAACGCCGACAGCACGCGGCGCCGGATCTCGAGCGCGTCCTCGACGGTCTTGAGGCCGGGGGCGTGACTCTCCCATTGGTCTTGGCCGAAGTAACTGTGCGTCGCGCCCGCGGCCACGAGCAGGTAGTCGTAGGGCACGCTGCCGTCCGCCAGCTCGAGCTCGCGCTTCTCGACATCGACGCCGACGACGCGACCGAGGATCGTGCGAGCGTTCTGCTGACTGCGTAGCACGGAACGGATCGGATACGCGATATCCCCCGGGTTGAGCGCGGCCGTCGCGACCTGATACAGCAACGGCTGAAACAGATGATGATTGCGCCGATCGATGATCGTGATCTCGACCGGCGCGCGACGCAGCAGTTTCGCGGCTGCGAGGCCGGCGAAGCCACCACCGATGATCGCGACACGCTTCACGGTCCGCCCATAGGACACCAAGTCGGGCCCCGCGCCTAGTTCCACTGAGAACGTCTCGGAGCGCCTCAGAGCACCGCGAGCATCCGCTCAGCCGAGCGCGCCGCACCCTCGAGCGTGGCCGGCAGCCCGACCCCGGTCCAATCGCCGCAGATCCGCAGATTGCGTGGCCCTCCCGACAGCGGGCCGGGTGCTGGCCGCAGCGCTTCACTGCCGGGCGCCGCCACGAACGTCGCGGCGTTCTCGCGGCTGATCCGGATCTCGGCGGCGAAGTCGGCCGGCAGGTCCGGGTAGAAGCGGCGCAACTGCGCGCGGGCGGTCTCGGCGATCGCTTCGACCGACTGGCCGTCGAAACTGCGGTCCCCGCCCGACAACAGCCCGAAGTGACGTAGGTCCGCGCCGATGGTCCGCAGCACGAAATGGAACGGCTCCCCGCCCGCGAGCGCGACGACCGGGCCTTCGTCGGGCACGATCGGATCACGCATCGAAAAGTGCGCCGTCACGATCGGCGAGCTGCGCAGTTCTCTGGCCGCCAAGTCTGGTACCAGCTTCGCGAGTCGGGACCACGGCATCGCTGAGATCACGAGATCGTCGGCGCCGACCGCAATGGGCTCACCGTTGCCGAGCTGAAGCTCATGAATCCTGCCAGCCTCACCATCGACCCCGAACCCGGTGATCCGCGCCCCGGTTCGCAGTTCGACCCCGGCCGCGGCCAGCGCCGCCGGCGCCGGTTCGGCAAAGATCTCGCTCCACGTCGCGCGCGGCACCCAGAACGCGGCGCGGCTCGCGCGCCCCGTGAACGCCTCTTTCAACGTCGCGAGAAAATCACGCGCCGAGGCTTCGTGCATCTCGACGTTCATGATCGCGCGGCACAGCGGTTCGAACAGCACGGTCGCGGGTTCGCCGCGTTGCCCGCGGCGCTGCACCCAGTCGGCGACGGTCCAGCTCGCCGGTGCACCGAGCAGCGCCGTCGCCATGCCGAACAGCGCGCGCAGCCGCGCACCGAAACCGAGCTTCAGGCCGAACAATCCGATCGGCATCGCGAGCGGCACGGGCAACGCCGGCAGTCGCAACTCGGTGCGATCTCCGCCTTCGCGGCGGTACATCATCGTCAGCCGGCGATCCTGTTGGAACAGCTCGCTCGTGCCGAGCCGTTCGACGAGCGTGCGCGTCGCGCGATAACACCCGAGCATCACGTGCGGCCCGTTGTCGAGCCGTCGCCCACTCTGCCGATCGACGAACGCAAACGCGCGCCCGCCAAGCCACTGCCGTGACTCGAGCAACGTCACGGCAAAACCGCGATCCGCGAGCCCAAACGCCGCGGTCATGCCCGCGACACCGCCTCCGAGCACGAATGCCTGGCGTTTCACGAGCGGATGCCGGCGAAGACCATCGCGGCCCACCAGAGCTTGATCGGCCGCGGCACGCGCACCCGCTCGGCGTCCAACCGCCCGAGGCGCTGGCTCAGCCGCTGCAACAAGCTGCCATAGACCGCGCCCATGATTCGCGCCGGCACCATCGCGCGACGCTCACTGAGTGACAGTTCGGCGAGCGCATGCCGCGCGATCGCGAACTCGTCACGCGCAGTCGCGACGAAACGCGACTGCAGCGCGGCAATCGGACCGTCGACACCGCGCACGGACTCGGGGCCGCCATCGTGCAGCCACGCCGCATCGACGCCCGACTCGTCGAGCCAGGACCGCGGCGCATACACCCGTTCGACTTGCGCGTCGGTTCTGAGGTCGCGCAGGATGTTGGTGAACTGCAGCGCCTGCCCGAGCGCATTGGCGTAACGGATCGCGACGTCACCGCGGACCCCGAAGACCGGCAGGCAGGCCCGCCCAACGGCGGACGCAACACAATCGCAGTACTGCCGCAGCGCGGGTTCGTCCGCGAAGCCCTGCGGCTCGAGATCCATCGAGACCCCGTCGAGCAGCGCATCCAGATCCTCGACCGCCGTGCCGAAGCGGGTGATCGTGGTGCCGAGCGCCTGACCGACGGGCGTCTTGGCGTTCCCCGCGCCCGCCGCATGCAGCTCGTCGCGCCAGAACGCGATGTGGCTCCGACCGGTCGCCGGATCGGGCGTGTCGTCGGCTGCATCATCGGCCACGCGACAGAACGCGTAGATCGCGGTCATGCCGCTGCGCCGCTCCGGGTCCATGCAACCGAACGCCGTGCGGAAGTTGGAACCCGAACGTTCGAGCACCTCGGCTGCGGGCAACGTCGCGCCGCTCGGCAGTGTCGCGAGGTCGGTCATGCGTAGTCGAACCTCGGCATCCGCGACGAGACGAGACCGCGCAGCACCGTGCGCACGCGCTCGCCCTTGGTCAACCGCACGCGCCCACCGAGCACGTCGCCGTCGACCGCGTGAATGCGACCGAGCACGGCTGCCGCGCCGTACAGAATCGCGCGCAGTTCGTAACGCAGTCGACCGCGCACGCTGCCGATCAACGGCCAGCCACTGGCGAAGCGCGCGCCGATGTCAGCGGCCTGGTGCCTGACGAACGCCCGCAGCGCCGCACTCGCGCTCGCCGCGCGCAGGTCGTCGATCGCAGCACCGAACCGCTCGAACTCCGCGATCGGAAAGTAGACGCGGTCGCGATCGCGCAGGTCCTCGGCCAGGTCCTGCAGATGGTTCAACAGCTGCAGGCCCGTGCAGATCGAGTCGGACCACGCGTCCCACTCAGGGATGCGATGACCACAAACCCGCAGCACGAGGCGCCCGACGGGGTCCGCGCTGCGTCGGCAGTAGTCGTCGAGTTCTTTGCGATCGGCATAGCGGTTGACGGTGAGGTCCTGTTCGAACGCGTCGAGCAGGTCCGTGAACAGATCGATCTCGAGCGCACACTCGCGGATCGTCAGCGCGAGGTCGGAGAACAGTGGCGCGCTCGCACGCCCGCCGTGCCCGTTGCCGTCGACCGCCGCCAGGAAGTCGCGCCGAAACGCCGCGAGCGCCGCGGCGTCCTGATACTCGTCCGCGAGATCGTCCGCCGTCCGCGCAAACGCATAGATGCGATGCAGATGCCGCCGCGCGCGCCGCGGCAACAACCAGCTGCCGACCGGGAAGTTCTCGTAGTGCTGCCCCGCGAGTTCGAGATGGCGGCCCGCTGCGGTGGCCGCGGCCCCATCCGGGGAAGGCAGCGTCTGGGAGGTCGGTCTCGGATTGGGAATGGCGGTAGTCGTCACGCGGGTGATCGCGTCAGGCTAGCAGGGCGGGCGGTGGTTTTCGGGACCGCGAACGGCATTCGGGCATCTAGCGCGACGAACGGCGTTCAGACATCCCAGGCGATCCGGAACTTGGTGAACGGGTACGGGTAGTTGAACCTGTACCAGTTCCGGAACGTCCGGCGGGTCAACTGGCGATCGGTCGCCCAGGAACCGCCAAAGAGGCAGTAGTGCTTCCCATCGAAGAAGTCGGCGGAGTAGCCAGGGTAGTGCGGATACGCAGCGAACCCCGGGTACGGAGCAAACAGCGTAGATGTCCAGTCCCAACCGTTGCCAAGCAGCTCCGCGACACCCCATGCGCTGTCCCCTTGCTCGTCTGCACCGACGGGAAGCGGGCCGTGAGCGCCAAAAGCCAGCCCCCTGACCATTCGCTCATCGTCGCCCCAAGGATACTCGCGCTCGACGTTACCCGGAGTGGTGTACGCAGCTCGCGCCAACTCGGCCTCGGTGGGTAGCCGGCCACCCTTGGACCGGCAGTAGGCATCGGCTTCTGCCCAGGAGACACAGACCGGCCAGCCCGACACATCGGAAAGCGCGTGGGTCTCGAACAGGCTTCGAACTCGTGAATCAGAATGATGCGAGGTCCAGTCTTTCGGGTGTCGTATTCCCCGCGTCTGTTTCCAGCGCCAACCCTCCGGAGTCCACAAGGACTCATTGTCGTACCCGCCGGAGCACACGAAGGCCGAGTACTCACCGATCGTCACCGGCGCCGATTGCACCCGGAACGCTGGCACCTGGATCGTGTGCCGGCCAACTTCGTTGTCCCAAACGAAATCGCGATCGCCTGCGGCGCAACCGAGCGTGACTTCCCCGCCGGGAATCTCGACGAGCTCGCCCAACCGCACAGCGCTCCCCCCGACCACTTCGGTGAGAGCCGAAGCGACCTTGTCCTCGACCGGCATCTCCTGGAGCAGGTAGAGCAAGGTCTCGTGATGCATCAACTCGTGCTCCAGCACCATGAACATCCGTTCTCGCCCGGAGTCGGCGCCACCCCCCCCGGGTGCCGCGAGCACTTCAGCTGCGGCCTCCCGTAGCGCGGCGCGCGCGTTGTCCCGATAATCTTCGATGGCGGGAAGCTCCGGCAGAACGAGCTCCTCGACCGCCTCGCCCTCGTCCGGATCGATGCCGAACGCAAAGAGGCGATCCAGCTTCGGCGAGGGCGTCCGCCGACCAAGCAGATCGACGAGCAGAAGGTTGACGGCGAACGCCGGCAAGTGACCGACGTAGAAAGCCAGTGGATGCCGGAGTCCGATCGGGCGCGACTGCAACGCGGACTCCGCGACACAGCTCATGATCTGATCCGAACGCTCCCAGGCACGGAGCAACTTCTTCCAGGGACAGTTCATCGTGCAGATTGTCGAGTGATGAACCAAGGCGCCGAGTGGGTCGCCTGGAGTTGTCGTGTATTCGACCGTTCAGTGATGATCGTAGCAAGGCATCGCTGCCGCTAGCCAACCGATGCCGACTTGCTCCGCGACCCGGATCCGTGCACGGCCAGCGAACCAGCCGAGGCCTCGCCGAACGTGACGAAGTGCCGAAAATGACCCTCCCAGCGCACCGCTGGGACACCCCGCCGCGCCAGCGCCGATCTCCAAGACTTCGGCTGATTTACGATGATCCGCCAAAGACGTGAAACCTCGGAATCTCATTCGATCCTGACTTAGGATGCTGCGGAAGACAGGTGGCCAAGAGAGGGATTCGCATCGGACGATGTCCGCACGAGCCGACATGCCCGAGTCAGGAAGGGAAGCCAGCGAGATGGGTAGAGACGAGCTTCGGTCAAACACAGATTCACCGACGGACAACCTTCGACGTGAACTCGAAGCCCTGACCGTCCCCGTCCTGCGCAAGGTCGCCAAACGCTTAGGTCTCGGTGGAGTGTGGAACTGCCCCAAGGCAGATCTGATCGACAAACTGCTGGCCGCTGACGTAAGCGAAGTGCACCTCGCACTCGAAGAGCGGCACCGGAACCGGGAGCCCTCGTCCCGAAAGCGACTTCGGGACTGGTGGACTCGGCACAGCAATCACGTCTACGGGGTCGCGAGCGTTCTCGGCGTGGCCTTGGCCTGGATGGCGCTCGTGCCGCCACGACCAGCGCCTCCAAGCAAGTTTGTCGTAGGAGGCAAGCACTTCCTCGAATCAAGCGTACTGGCCGAGATCATCGCAACGACGTTGGAACATCACCTCCCCGACCTAAGACCCATCGAGCGCAGGTTCGGACTGAAGGAGACGACGTACTGCATCTACAACCTGCACACCGAGTCGATTCAGGTGTACCCCGAGTATTCAGGAACCGTGCTGGCACAGCACATCGGCATGGAACCGACCGCCGCGCGCGATCCGGCATTGCACACAATCACCGAGCTGAACCGACAGCTGACGATCGCCAAGAAGCCGCTCCAGGAGCTCGCTTGGGTGGCTGACTTCGGCTTTCACAACGGCTACACGCTCGCGATGGAGCGCTCCCGCTTGGAAGAGATTCTGGCCGGCTCGCAACACACGCCCGAGTCAGCGACGATCAGCGTCGTTGCGAGCCTCGCGAAAGATCTGGCGATCGGGGCTGCCAATGAGGCCGTCGACCGCGAGGACTGCCTCGGCGGCATCAACGCTTCCTACCCCGGGATCGCGCGGTGGCGCCGTGCGCCTGCTCAGACGCAGGACGAACTGTACGAGAGGCTTCGGCCGGAAGAAGAGCGAGAGATCGAGGGGCTCGGACCGATGCTGGACGTGATCGTTGCGTTCACGACCGATCCGCAACTCCACGAACCGGCTCGAAAGCTCGTCCAGTTACGTGATGACGCCTCGTTCTTCATTCCGTACTACGTAGGACCACTCGTAAAGCGCGAGACCCTGGAGGCGGTGCCGGGACTGGAATCGGCCCTCCAAAAACTGCAGGGCTGCTTCGGCCCTGCACAAGCCGACCCGGAGGATCGGAGTGACGGCAACACCGCGATCGTGAAACTCCTCAAGGAGGTTAGAGGGCGTGGTATTCGCCACGAGGACCTCGAGCGGTGCACTGGCGATGATTGTCGCGAGCTCAGAGACCTTGTCGAAGAATGGCTCGTAGCACACGAGGTCATCTCGGAGCCCAAACCATCGAAGCCTAAGCCAAAGTAAGAATCGAAACGGGATGGGGAACCGATAGACGGCCGTCGCATTCCTCTCCAACCATCTGGATGTAAGAGAAGATCATATCTCGATCCTCTTCTGGGAGCTGGTCGATCGGACACTGCACGATAAAGCTCACGATGTCGGTCGCATCGTTGCTCGCCTTGTCGAACGTGAGCGCACCTTCGATTCGCGCGCTTTCCCACTTCATTCCCAGTGCTCCGAGTTCACGCTCGACGTCGGCCTGGAACCAGACATTGCCTTCCTGCTGGGGCCTCCAGAATATCTCGGATAGCCGATTCATGGCCTCGCAAGGCGCAACCGCGATCGTCAACTGTCCGCCAGGTTTCCTGAGCGCCAGCATCTGTTCGAGCGCGCGCCGCAAGTCCTCGAAGTAGTAGACGGAGTGAATTGAGAGCACATAGTCGAACTGCAAGCCGTGCGGCATTCGTCCGAGCATGGAGTTGATGATCGTCAACCGCGGATTGTCCGGATCCAGAGACTCGGCCGCCCGCTGCTCGAACGCCCGGCATTGCTCCTCGAACGGCTCGACAGCGGAATACTCAACACGCTTGTTCTGGCAGACGGCCCGGAGGAGCGGGACGTCGAGAATGCCGCTCCCGGCACCAATACTCGCGACCGAGAACTCCTTCGATTCGCTCGCCAGCAGGTCATCGGTCAGCCATCGCAAGATCTTCGACTGCTGATCGCTCGCAGATTCGAACGCGACGTGGCTTCGCATGTATTGCTCACCACTGAGGGGGCGAACAACACTCCGCGACTGGGCAGCTTGGGAGATCCTGTCGAGCAGATCGCTCGGCGAACCGGAAGAGAGGTCAAACATGGTGGGCACGCGAACTCTTGACATGATCGGGCCAGAGAACCAAGCCCCCCCATCCCGACTCGGGCAGGTGCCAGACCGGCCGCTCCAGCGGACAACCCAGTCGACGTAAGCTAACGCATCTCGACCGCCTTTCGAACTCCGTCTCACTCATCAACGCGCAATGCCGCGGACCAATGCAGGAGTTCGCGTGTATCCAGAAGACGGGACCGCGTGCTGACAGGAGTTCCGCGTGACATCGATGAGTCGAGTTGCGTCCCGCACCGGCACCCCAGGCGGCGAGCGCAAACCTCGGGGCGTGGCGTCGCTGCCACCCTGGCCACGAAGCCCGGCAGCCGCCCCCCGCTGGCCGCTCGTCTGTGCTAGGTTTTCGGGGCTTCTCGACCCGCACCAACCCGGTTCACCAGCCTCCCCGATGCGTCTCCCATTCGCCGCCTGCCTGCTGCCTCTGCTCGCACTCGTCGGCTGCCACAAGAGCAGCAGCGGCGGACCGCCCGTCGGGCCGGGCCCCCAGCCGCAGCCGCAGCCGATCCAGCTCGGTGACCCGCTGCCGGACCTGACGGCCGAAGAGCTCGCGGCGTTCGAACGCGGTCGCGCGCTGTTCAGCAAGCGCTTCACGCCGAGCGAAGGCCTCGGTCCGGTCTACAACGCGACGTCGTGTTCGTCGTGCCACAGCAAGCCGGTGCCCGGCGGCAGCTCCGAGCTCTACCGCAACTTCTACGTCGCTGTGGTCGACCCGGGGTTCGGGCCGATCTTTCAGTCGAACCTGCCGGGCCTGCCGAGCCCCGTTCTGCCCGCGTTCGGGACGCCGGGGCAGGCCCATCGCCTCGACGCCGCGCGCGTCACGATGCAGACCTCCGGCTTCCCGATCGTCTCCGCGCAGCGCAACTCGATTCCGATCTTCGGCACGGGGCTGTTCGAGTTCATCAGCAACGCGACGATCCTCGCCAACGCGGATCCCGAGGACGACGACCAGGACGGTATCAGCGGCCGCACCAACAGCGACGGCGCGGGCATGGGTCGCTTCGGCCAGAAGGCGCAGAGCAACAACATCGAGTTCTTCACGCGCGCACCGCTGATGAACCAGATGGGGATCACGAGCGATCCGTTCCGCGGCGCGGCGGGCACCGTGTCCCTCGCACCCGGCCTAGCGCCGCAAGGCACGGGCACGCCCAACGCCAGCACGACCGACGCAGACCCCGTGCTGGATCCCGAGATCTCGCGGCAGGACCTCGGCGACCTCATCGCGTTCACGCGCTTCCTCGCGCCACCCGAGCCGCGTGAGTTCAACGAATCCGCGACGCGCGGTAGTGCGACATTCGAGAACCTCGGCTGCGCGAAGTGCCACATTGCCGAGCTGCAATCGTCGCGTGGGCCCGTGCGCGCCTACACCGATCTGCTGATCCACGACATGGGCCCAGAACTCGCGGACGGGATCAACTTCGGCATACCGCAGAGTTCGCGTTCGAGCCCCGACGGCAACGGTACCGAGTGGCGCACACAGCCGCTGTGGGGCGTGTCGCACTTCGGACCCTACCTGCACGATGGCCGCGCGCAGACGCTCGACGAAGCGATTCGCATGCACGGCGGTGAAGGGTTGACCAGTCGCGACCTGTATGTCGCGCTGCCGGCGAACGAACGCGAGGACGTGCTCGAGTTCTTGCGGCACCTGTAATGCGACTGGTGATTCCTCGCACGCGGACCGGACGACGGCTCTCTGCGGCGATGGCAGCGGTGCTGCTCGCCGCCACCAGCTGCGGCGATACCGAAAACGCCACGGCCGCCCCCACGGTGACACCGCTGGGCGACGAGCCCGCCGACTTCGCCGTGCGCGGCCGCTGGCCGGAGCCCGGCCGGCCGCAGCTGCGCTACCGCGTCGACGTCGCCAACGCGCCGTGCTCGCCCGCGGACTGCCAGCAAGCGATCGAGCGAGCCGCAGCCGCGTGGAACGCCACGGGGCTCGCGGACCTCCAGGCAGCCTCCGACCGCGATCAGCAGGTGGTCGCGATCGGCTGGTTCCGCGGTGATCGCGGCGTGCAGCGGTCGTTCGGCACGACCAGCGCCATCGCTCATGCGGGGCCGGTCGCCCGCGCCACGTTCCTACACTTCGATGCGGACCGCGAATGGAACGCGGAGTCGATCTACACGACGGCGCTCCACGAACTCGGGCACCTGCTAGGCCTGGACCACAGCCATTCGGACGTCGCGGTCATGGGCACGGCGGCCGTCCGCCCCGTCCGATTGACGATCCACGATCTCGCCGGCCTGCACTCGCTCTACGGCGGCGACGGCAGCCTGACCACAGCACCATCGGATCTGCTGATCGGAGGCCCGGTCACGCAACTGCGCCGCGTCGCGCCACCAGCGACGACCGCGTTCGCGGTGTTCGACACAGATGGGGACGACGATGCCGAGGTGCTGGTGTGGCGCACCGACCCCAAGGGCCACGGCACGCTCACCGCGTTCCACTTCACCGCCGGCCGACGGCTGTCGCACACGCGCGGGCCGTTCCCCGGCGTGATCGCGGCGGGGGCGAAGGTCGGATTCGTCACCACCGATCGCGGCCACCGGTATCTGGTGTGCCACTGCGACAACGGCCGGGTGCTGCTCCGACAGTTCGACGAGCACGGATTCCCCGGCAACCCACGGCGACCGCTGGCACCCGAGCTCGCCGACGGCGCGACCGCGAGCGTCGCGGGCGATGTCGACGGCGACGGCGTGATCGAGGACGTCGCACGGTCTGCGGGCAGACGCTGACCGCAGGGCGCCAACCGCGCCGCACGTTTTCGAGGACGTCGATGTAACGCCTCGCGGGTGCTGGGCACTGACCTGATGGAACCACTCATCAGTTACTTCTCAGCAGGAACGCTCAGCTAGGAGGCCGGAAATGGAAATCGACTTCGACTCGACCGAAGGGGTTGCGGACTACGTCACAGTGCCGGCGGGCACCTATCTCTGCCGCGTCGCCGAGGTGCGCACGGGCACGACGCGCGGCGGCGACGACCGCTGGTCGCTGCGACTCGTCGTCGCGGAGGGCCAACACGTCGGCAAGCAGGCCGCGTGGGACAATCTCGTGTTCAGCTCGCGCGGCCGTACCCGCGCGCGGCTGGTGATGCAGGCGCTGGGGCTGCCGGCGAGCGGCAAGGTCAACATCGACCCCGACGACCTCGACGGCCGTTCGGCGCTCGTCGAGGTGCGACCCGCGGAGTATCAGGACTCGGCCGGGCAGCTCGTTCGCCGCAACGAGGTGCCCTACGACGGCTACCGATCGACGGCCACGGGCTCACAGCTCTCGTCCGCGGTGGGCGAGAGCCGCGACGGTGAGGTGGACACCGGTCAGATCCCGTTCTGAGCTGGGTTGCTCGCCTCTCGCGAGCAAACCAGCTCCGGACCACTCCGAGCGCCTTCGGCGCCCCGCTTTGGTTCTGAGCCGGTGCCCCGGCGAAACGGCGTCCCGGGCGCGGCGACCTGCCGGCGGCCCGGCGCAGTGTTGATCTTGTCGCGCGGTCCTGGACAACCGGGGCATGGCAGAACTGTTCCAGTCTTCGCTACCGATCCAGGGCGCGACCCTGGTCTTGGCGTTGCTGCTCTGCCTGTGTCCGCACCTGCGCCGCCGCGGTCGCACGATCGTGGCCGGGCTGCTGGCGCTACCAGCGCTCGGGTTCGTCGTCGACTTGCTCGTCGCCGATCACGATTTCGAACAACGACTCGAGGTCCCCAACCTCTACGGCCGCGCGCCGGACGGCGACCCGCACGTGTGGATCGTCGACACGGTGACAGCCCCGTCCTGGCACTGGCACCTCGCGGTCGTCGGCATCTTCGGCACGCTGGCGCTGATCGTGTTCCTGTTTCGTGGTCGTCCGGGCGACGATGCGGATCACGGCGCCCAGAACCCGGTGCTCTCCCCCAACCCCGTATTCTATGGCGCGGTGGTGTTCTGGTTCTTCCTCGGCGGCCGATTGCTGCTCGAAGCAACCGCGGCGCGGCAATCGATCGTGTGGGGGTTCAGCGGCACGGTCGCACTGTTCGCGATCCTGCCGTTCTTCGGGTTCTGGTGTGCGCGCCGCGGCGTGACCGCCGGCGGCTATCTGCTGCGACTGCTCGCACTCGCGTTCGCCCAGCGCATTCCGCTGGTGCTGTTCGGCTGGCTGGCGACGACGCGAGAACTCGGCACCCACCTCGACACGCACGTGATCACCGATTTGATGGTCCTGCCGTTCGGCAACCTCGACCTTGCGACACCGACGGACCGCTGGGTCTGGCCAACGCTGTTTCCCCAGCTGACGATCTGGGTGTTGCTGACGTTGCTGTTCGGCACGGCGCTCGGAATCCTGCCGTTCTGGCTCGGCAGACGCAGCCCGGCTCCGGCTACCAACTGAGGCGCGACCCCTCCGCTACGACCATGGAACCGGCCCTCATCATCACGATCATCGTCGTCTTCGTCATCCTGATCGGGATCGCCGCGTACTACGGCTGGAAGGCGGAGCAGAAGCGACTCGCCGAGCTGCGGGCGTTCGCGCGGCGCTACGACTTCGACTTCGACCCGCACACTGACTCGTCCCACGACGACCGCTACGCGCAGTTCGAGATCTTCCGCAAGGGTCACTCGCGAGCGGCGAAGAACACGATGACCGGCCGCATAGAGTTGTTCGAGACCAGCTGCTCGGTCGTCTGCGGCGACTTTCGCTACAAGGTGACGTCGAGCAACGGCAAGAGCACCACCACCACGACCTACCGCTTCAGCTACTTGATCGTGCACCCACCGTGGGACACGCCGCCGCTGCTGATTCGACCGGAGGGCTTCTTCGACAAGGTCGCGGGCGCGTTCGGTTTCGACGACATCGACTTCGAGTCGGTCGAGTTCAGCAAGAAGTTCTTCGTCAAGTCATCGGACAAGCGCTTCGCCTACGACGTCGTCCACCCGCGAATGATGGAGTTCTTGCTCGCCGAGCGACCGCCGATGATCGACATCGAAGACCGGGCGCTGTGCCTCGGCGGCGGCGCGAAACGCTGGTCCGCCGCGGACTTCGAGGCGCGGTTCGACTTCGTGCGCCGCTTCTGCGAACTCTGGCCTCGCCACCTCGTCAAGGATCTCAACCGCTGATGGAAGTCTTCCTCATCGTCGGGGGCATTCTCCTCGTGCCCCTCATCTGGTGGATCGTCACCTACAACCGCTTCGTGCGCTTGCGCCAGGCCCTCAAGGAAAGCTGGGCGGACATCGACGTAGAGCTCAAACGACGCTACGAGCTGATCCCCAACCTCGTCGAGACCGTGAAGGGCTACGCCAAACACGAGCGCGAGACGCTCGACCGGGTCACCGAACTGCGCAATCAGGCAGCCGACAACCAGGGTTCTGCCGAGGCCCAGGCCGGTGACGAGAACCGGTTGAACGTCGGCATGAAGACGCTGTTCGCCGTGGCGGAGAACTATCCCGACCTCAAGGCCGACGCCCACTTCCTGTCCCTCCAGGAAGAGCTCGCGCTGACCGAAGACCGCATCGCCGCCGCGCGCCGCTTCTTCAACGGCAACGTCCGTGACCTGCGCAATCTGCGCGAGTCGTTCCCGACGAGCATCGTCGGCGGGGTGATGGGCGTCGAAGAACCGACTTACTTCGAACTCGACGACGCCAGCGCGCGGGTCGCGCCCAGGGTAAGCGTTTAGCCGGCTCGACCAGGGGTGATCGAACCCGAGAGCACCGACCCTACCGACCGCGCTCGACCCCGCGGACCAGAAGTCAGGGCATCGATGCGGGGCACGTAGTCCGCGCGCCATTCGGCGATTCTGACCAGGCGGGCCGGGAGCCGCGGATCGGATGGGGGGCTGGACTGTGGCCCAGGCTTCCTAAATCGCGCCGCTTTCGCGGTCCGGGTGCTTCAGCCACGCGTCGAACTCCTCCTCGAACGCGCCATTGTAGACGTCGCGCAAACGACTCTCGTCGAGTTCGGGAGCAACCCTGCGGTTGCGGTAGAAGCGCATCAGCACGCGGCGTCGCGAACCGTCGAGCAACTTCTTCTGCGCGACGAAGCGCTCGACATCATCGAGGAAGCTCTGCACCCGGCGCTCGAAGATCTCACCGACCTCCGGCGCAAGCGTGGTGTGGATGCTCTTGATGGCCTCGTCGATTCGCATGGCTGGGACTCGCCTTCGTGGATTCGAGGAGACCGCGAAATCGAAACCGAGTCAAGCCCGCCGACCCGCCGGCAGTACGTGCCGCGGCGCCACGCAGCGAGGCCGTTCGGGACAGCCTTTCAGGGGCTATCGTCCAGCTACGAACGGGTCGCGGCGAGATAGATGCCGTCGCGCCCTTCGCTCACGAGATCGGTCAACGACGGCGGCGCGAACGGTGCAACGAAGGAAAACACGCCCTCGGTCGCCGGGATCTCGCGCACGTCCTCGCCATCGACGAAGTAGAGCTTCGCGTGCGGTGGATCGAGCCTGAGGCGAACTACGTTGTCATCGTACCCCAGGAACCGAGCACTGACGGAGCAACCGAGAAACGGCACGACATCGGCTTCCGCGAGCGACCCGTTGGCCAGCAAGGCCAGCGTCGAATCGAGCTGCAACGTCCCGGGCCGCAGCTTGACGAAGCTCTTGAAGTCTATTGATTTCAACTCGTTGCGATTCGCCGGAGGGGTGTCGCAGACGGTATCGGCAGAAGGCGTCAGGTCGGTTTCGGTCATGGCGGGGTTTTCTCCGTTTGGAGATGAACGAAATGACCTCAGGCAAAAACCGGCCAATATCCGGATTTCCGCGATTCCCGCGATTCGCGACGGTTGCCGCGGCCCGGATACGTACCTAGTTTCCCTTGATGAATCGGACGACAGCCCCCTGTCGGCCGGTCGAAGGAGTTTCCAAACGGAATCCCCAGCCGTGGATCCTCAGCCGTGGAATCCCGAGACGTGAGCGAGTCTACGCCACAAACGTTCTTGCAGTCGCCGTTCGACCGTAAGGACGTCGAACGAGTGGTCCTGCACTTTCACAAGTGCGTGCGGCCCGAGCTACGCAATCACTTCGCGCGCGTGCCGTGGCTCGACCTCGCCGACCTCGCATCCGAGGTCGAGGTGCGGCTGATCCTCAGCCTCTCGCGCGAGATCGATCGCACCCGGGCCTTTGCGACGTGGGGTGAGACCAAGGCACCGAGCTATGGGCAGATGCTTTCGCGGTGGCTCAAGTGTGACCGGCAGCCGGAACTCAAACAGCGACGCGCGCTCGCCGGACTCTGCATCTCGCCGAGCTTCTATCGCACCTGCCTCGGTGACGAACTCGCAGACCGCGATCCGGACTCGGCGCAGATCGATCCCCGGGCCGCGGTTCGCATCGCGCGGTTCTATCTCGGGCACACCAATCGTCCCGATCTCGGCGATCGCCTCGAGTGCAACGACGAGCTGATCGCCTCGCACACGAAGTATCGCATCGTCACGCTCGAGCAGGCTCGCCTGGCGATCTCGAGCGAAGTGCAGATCGACCGCAAGCGATCCAGGGAACAGGGCCTGTCGTTCCCGACCGAGAAGTCGTGGATCGGCTTCTGTGTTCGCGTCGCGCGCAACGTCTACAACGACTTGTTCCGCAAGCGCAAACGTGAACGGCTGAACTACTGCCAACCGGGCGAACTCACCGCCAACGACCGCGCCGCAGCCGCCGAATGAAGCGCTGATTGCAGCGCGGCGTGGGTTACAGCGCCGGCACGCGCACCGCGCGAAACTCGACGATGCGGTCCCTCTCGACCCGCACCCCTTCGGCGAGCAGAAGCTTCATCTGCCGCCGCGCCGCCGCCGTCCCCGGCCGCGCGAGCCGCCCCTTGGAATCGACGATGCGCCACCACGGCACGTCACTGCCGGGCGGTAGCGCCGCCAGCGCCCAACCAACGTGTCGGGCGACATTGACGCTGCCGAGCGCCCGCGCAACGTCGCCATAGCTCGCCACCATCCCTGCAGGCACGCGGTGCACGACCTCGTGCACCTGGTCGTGGAACCCCGGGCCGACGATCCGGCGTGGTCCGTGGCGGGCGGCGTCGTAGGGCATCCTCACGATCTTGCCACGCCCATGGACGGCAGGCTACGGCCCCGACGAACCCGCTCGAGTTCGACTACGGAAGCCCTCGAGAACTCGCACCGACGATGCTGCGCCCCCGTATACCCAAGGGCATGAGCACTTCGCCCCCCGAATCGACCCGGCCTGATGGCGCAAACGGCAGGCAAGACGCACGCAAGCGGCTCCTGAACGCGCTCGCGACCCGCCTCCTCGGCGCCATCGTCTTGATGATGGTGATCGCAGTCGCCGCTGTGCTGACCGCCGTCAGCTACCCGAACCTCCTCGGTCCAGCGATCATTCTCGTGGCGACGAGCGGTGCCGTGGGGTCAGCGCTGGTCATCTACCGGGACGCCGCCAAGATGCCCAACGACGAACTCCAACGACTGGGAGACTCCAGAACACAGTTCGTCCTGAACCTGTTCGTCGGCTCGGTCCTCGCGGTCCTGCTGTACATGCTCTTTCTCGGATCGCTCGTGGCGGGTGAACTGTTCCCCGAGTTTGCTGCGGATGCCACGGTCACCGGATCGGAGAACAATGGCACACCACCGGTGAGCGAACCGGGCATTCACAAGATCACAACCGTTCACGCCAAGGGGTACACGGACTATGCCAAACTGATCACCTGGAGCGTGATTGCCGGTTTCTCCAAGAACTATGTCCTGGGACTGCTCGGGAGCCTGCCGCAACGCAGCAAAGCCGAATAGCGCCGGGCAGCCGGGGCCTACCGCCGCTTCCTGCCATCGTCAGCCGCCGCACAGCGCTCCCGCGCCTCTTTCAGCCACTTCCGATCCGTGTCACTGACGGTGACCCCATCGGTCTCCTCCCCTTCGTCACGCGCGAGCGCCTGGTCGATCGCGGATAGCGCTGCCCGGGTCGGATGGCGCTGTAGATACAACGCAATGCGACCGTCCTGCGTGCAGCCCTTGGCCAGGATCGCGATCAATCGCTCGGTGAGGTCGTCGCCGCCGAGTGCGATGACGGCGTTGCAGGCGTTGTTGGCGACGTAGTCCGGCGCGGTGGCCGTCGCCTGGAGGAGTGGGCCGTACGATCGCGGGCTCTTGATCCCGCCCAGCGCATTCGCCGCGCCACCGCGGTAGTCATTGCTCTGGCCTTCCTCGAGCATCATCTCGACCAAGGTGTCGACCGCAGGCTCGCCGAGTGCAGCGAACGCCCCGATACACTCGTTCCAGACGCCATTGGCCGGCCCGCGCATGAGCTCGCGCAGGATCGGAATCGCCTCTTCACCGACGATCGCTGGCAGGTTGCGTACGGCGAACTGGCGAACCTCGCGCGGCTGGTCTTCGGCCCGCGCCGCTTCGAAGAACCGATCCGCGGCCACCGGCGTGCCAGCGCGTGCGAGCACGACCGCGGCCCGCAGGCGGAGCGCGAGCGACTCCTTGTCGTCGTGGAAGAGCTCGATCGCTGTCGGCGTCGCGGCCTTGAGTGCGTCGGGCTGCTTGCGGGCCAGCACTTCGAGCGCGAGCGCACGGCCCTTCTCCGTGCCCCGGCGCGCCCAGTCCGCGATGCGCGCGATACCGGGTTCGGAAACCTCGGCCTCTTTGATCGACACCTCGCGAATCTGATCCCCGACAGCGACCACGATGATCGCGCCGGCAACCTCGTCGAGGAAGACGCCTCGCGACCACCAGATCGAACTGACTGTATGCAGCGCCCCCTCCGGTACCCCGCCGTAGAGGTCCCGCAGCGTTAGACTGAGCTTCTCGACGCCCTTGTCGCCGACCCAGATCACCGCGCGGCCCGAACCTACCCGGTAGTACTGCTCGAACAACAAGAAGCCGGGCAGCGTGTCCGGGACCAGCACCTGATACGGCAACTGGCCAACCGTCCCCTTCGCGAGCAACCGATCGCCAACATCGCGATCGACGGCCCCGGGCTTCTTGCGCAACGCGAAGGCATCGGCCGAAGCCGGGCTCATCGGCCCGATCTTCGCCAGTCGCTCGCGGCTGCGCTCACAGAACTCGAAGCGGATGCTCCGCTTCTTCGGAACCTCCTTGATCACGACGTAGCGCTGACCGGAAGGCGAAGCGACGCGCTGGTTCTGGAACGGCACCCACGAATCGAGCGGGCAACTCGCAGGGGCGAGCAGGCACGCGATCAGTAGCGCAGCGAAGGTCTTGCTCATGCGCCGCCGATCATAGCGCCTGCGCGCCGCGGCGGGCCGGCCTAGAAGTCGAGCGCGTACTGCCGACGCTCCGACAGCGACGCGTCCGGGAACAGCGCGCACGCGCCCGTCGATGGGCCGAGCAGCAGCCCCTGCACCTCGAGCGGCAACCCGACGAACGAACCATCGCAGGGCAGCGGGAAGTCGACCGAGTACGGGATCCCCGGAACCGCGATCAGCACGACCGCGGTCGCGACCGGGTTGATCGCGACGCAACTGCCGCCTGTCGGGCAAGGCGTCGTCGACCCGAACCCGTAGAGGAACAGGCCGAGACCCGT
Organism: bacterium; assembly: GCA_024743115.1. Classification (GTDB taxonomy): domain Bacteria; phylum Planctomycetota; class UBA1135; order UBA1135; family UBA2386; genus JAGQRA01. Next base: position 45,490 of record JANSXC010000003.1, read on the forward strand.
GCTCGCCGACGTCATCCGGAACTTGAGGTTCTGGCTGCCGAGAGCAACCGGACCGTTCTCGTCGAGCGTCAGCGGGTCGCCGCAACCAGGATTGAGCACGACCGGCGTCGCACCGACGCGCGACTTGTAGATCTGGCCACGCACTCGCGAGTCGAAGGTCAGGATCGCCGCCGAGTTCCAGAGCAGTAGCGCCTCGTCGTTTTGCGTCGGCAGATCCGAGCCACTGCGCTGCGTGGCGATCGCCGGCCGCGTCTCGCTGTCGAAGTTGCCGCCGACGACGAACTCGTTGCCACAGAATGACAGGCCCGTCGTGTTCTCGATCCCACGGCCATGCACCTCGAAGTCGAGGAAGCCAACCTCTTCGGTCCACATCACGAGATACTTCGACCCGACGAGCCCGATCGTCGGCTCGAACTGCTGCTGAGCGTCGATCTTGACCCAGCTACCCGAACCCAGCGTCGTCGTGCCGGCCGGGAACGTCACGTCACGGTGCAGGATGCCGCCGTCGCCGAATCGGCTGTCGAACACAAGCTTGAAGTCGGTGCCGTCGCCGTCGATGTCCGGCGACTGCCGATGGCCAGTCGAGCTGGTGATGGTTGAGATCGTCGCGTTGATTGCGCCCGCGCCGTCGACGCGACCGACCTTGACCGTGTTGAACCCGCTACCGTTCTTGCTCTGCCAGCAGATCGCGTTGTTGTTGCTGCCGGAGCTGAGGCGCGGCCGCGTCGCACTCGCATCGCTGGCGATGACCTGCGAGCTCGCAGCCGCGCTGATGCCACCCGTGGAGCTCACGCTGATACCTCGCGATTCGATCCCGACACCCGCGTTCTCGAACACGATGAACGTGCCCGCCACGCTGTCGGTCGGCTTCTTCGCGATCACGGGCAGTCGCTCGCTGTCCGGCGTCGAGACGGGACCGGTTGGCGTGACGTCATAGGTGACCCGCACGCTCGATCCGACGACACCCGCCGCGTCAACCGTCGCGGCCATGATGTCGAACGGCCCGAGCGGCCCCGGCCCCGCCTGCCAGGCAACGACGAAGCGGTTGCGGAACTGCACGGCCGCAACCGACGGGTTGAGGTTGAGCGTGTTCGAACCGTTGGTGACGGCGAGCCAACCCGTGACGGTCGAGTTGGTCGCGTCGGTCACCCGGGCGCGAATCTCGACGTCGGTGTTCGAGAATGCGCGTTCCCACGCGGCGAGGTAGACATCGGCGCTCTCCATGAAGGCGCCGTCCGCCTCACTATCGTTGTTGGCACTGCCCTGATTCCGCTGGCTGCCGATCAGCGGATCGAGGATTAACGGGAACCGGGCGTGGTCGACGAACGATGCCGGCAACACGAGTTCGAGACTCTGGCCGTCCCAGTTCATCGAACCGATCGCGCTCTGCCCAATCGCATCGATGCCGAGCACTTTCTCGATGGTCACGCCACCGAACGTGCCCTGCAGGAAGTCGATTCGATCGACGCCGGCCACCGGCTGCGCTTCGAGATCGGTAACGACCCGACCTCGCACGACGAGATCGCCGCTGCCGGCGAGCTCTTGGAACACGAACGACTGCTTGATGCCTTCGCCGCGCACGTCGTAGCGCTCGGTGACGCCCTGTGCGTGATCGTAGTCGACCCGGAACCCGACCTGCGTGGGCATCGTGGCGCCCGCGGCCTCGAAGACGACTTCGCCGCCCCGGAGGACGGTGTCGAACTCGAATCGGAACGGCATCGTGTGCGGCGCCTGCCGACCGAGCGCGGGCGTGAACTCGACGCCACGCTGACCGAAGTGCACGCGATAGTGCTCGCCGCCAGTCCGGATGCCGGTTGCATCGACCACGAAGCGACCGACCGCGGCATCCCGCACCGAACTGGCCACGGGCTTCTGCGCGACGCCCGTAGCGGTGAGGAGAGTGGCCACCAGCAGAGCGCCGGAGACCGAGAACGTGTCAAGTTGTTGAAGTTTCATCGGATGAGGCCTCACTGGATGGTGACGCGGAACGCGTCGGTGAAATCGGCACTGAGGATCGAGCAGCCGGCGCTCGCAGCGACCTGCGGCACGATCCACTGGTGGAGGTAGGCGAGCCCGGACAGCGCCGGCTCGTTCGGAATCGAGAAGCTCTTGCTGCCGTAACCCGCGCCATCCGTGGTGACGGTGAACGCCCACGCGGTGTAGGGGTTGAGCCGCAGGGTGCAGCTGCCGCAGGACGAGCTGAGTTCATCGAAACCGATCACGCACAGCGCGTTGATGTTCTTGCGTGAGTTCATGATGCGCAGGTCGTGGTCGCCGTTGCCGACCACGGCACAGTCCGAATAGAGCCGCGTCGTCGTGCCCGTGCCGCAGGCGCCACCGAGGTTCTCGGTGATGCCGTCGTCACTGCGGAAGCGCTTGGTGCGGACCGACTCGGTCGAGCCGGCATTGCGATCGAACGCGAGCAGCGAGACTTCGCCACCGGTGACCCCGCCACCGGCGCCGGTCTTCGTCGCGATCGTGATGACGTCGATGTCGCCCGAGCTCGAGACCTGCGTCAGGGCACCGCACGAGTCGCAGTCGAGGTCACCTTCCCAGAGCCACGGGTCCGTCGAGCCGCCCGAGTCGGTTTCGACGTAGCCGATGAGCACGGATTCCGCGCCCCAGGCGACTTCCGCGTGCCGGTAGTCGACGCTGCCCGTCTGCGCGATCGTCCGAGCGGCATAGGCCAGGAACGGATCGTTGCCGTGCCGGGTCGCCGTTTCGATCGCGGCGGCATCGACCTGATAGGAGTTGGTCGCGGCGGCGTTGCGCACCTGGTAGGCGACGATCCATTCCGTGCCGCTGCCGGCGATCGAAGGCTCGACGGGCGCGGCAAACCCGTTGGCGTACCAAATCAGGCTGTCGTAGTCGTCGACCCCATCGACGATGCGCAGCAGGTCGCCGCCCATCTCGTTGTTCAACAGCGAGTCGACGTACGACGACATGATGTCGCGCTGCCCACTCGAGTAGTACTGGGTCGGCACTCCGTTGACGATGTCGAAGTGGAAGCTGTCCCAGACGATCCACCACGCGTGATTGTCATCGGTCATGTCCGAAATGGCCGGGTTCTTCGAGTCGTAGCCACCCCAGCCAACCATGCGCTCGGCGGCGATCGTGAGGTTGAGCGACGAATCGATCGTCAGGCTCGCTGCGCGCAACTCGGCGTTCGGGTTGGCGCTCGCCTTGGTCCAGGCCAGCACGACGCGCGCATCGGCGTTGCCCGTGCCGGTGCCGCGGTTGCCGCCGACTTCGACGCCATACTCGTCGGCCGAGCCGTTCGCGACCGTGCGGACCGAACCCTGGCTGCCATTCGAAGCCGAGATCGCTCGCGCGAAGATGTCGCGGGCGAGCGCCCCGACGCCATCGTCCTCGTGCCAGGCGACGACAAAGCAGTCACGACGGTTGTTGTTGGCAACCCGCGGCACGAGCGATGAATCGCTGCCCGTGCGGACACCGATGCCGTTGCCCTGGTTCGCGCCACTCGCGTCGACACGCTGCGCGCGAATGTCGACATCGGTCGACGACACTTCGCGATACCAGACGACGAGGAAGACGTCGTTCGACGCATCGTAGGCGACGTCCGGACGGTACTCGTCGCCGCTGCTGACCGTGTTGGTCGACCCGATGACCGGATCCAGGGTGATCGGCGCGACCGCGGTGTCGACGAACGAGCCGGGCAGGCGCATCTCGAGGACCGGACCGTCGAGCCGGAGCGAGCCCTCGACCTGCCGACCGGTCGCGTCCCAGCCGATGACCCTGCCGATCGTCACGTGTCCGTGCGTCGCGTCGAACCGGATGCCCGTCGAGTTTGCGCCGCCGAGCACCATGTTGGTGTCGAGCTCCCCACGCACGACGAGGTCGCCCTGACCCGCCGGCTTGTTCGCGAATACGAAGCTCTGCTTGAGGCCGTCGGCGCGGACCTCGTAGACCTCCGTCACATCGCCCCGGACGAACTGCGTGACGAGATCGGCCATGCGCCGCTTCGGCGCGGCGGCCGTAAGCATCTGGCTCTCACGTCCACTCGCGGTCATCTCGAAGCGCAGATGGCGGGTCACTGGTTCGCCTTTGCCGAGCAGCGGCTGGAACTCGATGCCGCTCGGGAGAAAGCGGGTCCGGTAGTCCTCGCCGAGGCCCCAGAGGACGCCTTCGTCCTCGAGCAAGGCCACGAAGCCGTCACTCGGCGTCGCCGCGGGCGAAAGGCGGGGAGACTGCGCGATCAGGCCGGCCGCCAGGACCGATACCAGCGCGGGTAGAAGGAGGGTGGGTTTCATCACCCTCCCACCACCCCGAACCGCCGGCAATCGGTCGGAGGTTTTGTGGGTTTCGTCCGACGACCCCAGCGAGCCGCGTGTCGCCGTGGACTTATGCCGGCTCGACGTTTCGTTCGACCGTTGTTCCATCCAGCGATCACTCGCCCAGAGCCGGCTTGATTCCGGCACCCGCGACACCGATGACCATCTCGTGAGCGACACGACTTCGAGGATCGAGCAACTCCTGGCCCCGACGCTCGAAGGGCTGGTGCATCACCCGATCCACGCGGCCCTGGATTCACTCCCGCGACTTCGCGCCTTCATGCCCGTGCATGTGTTCGCCGTCTGGGACTTCATGTCGCTGGTCAAGCGCCTGCAGAACGAGCTCACCGGGGTTGCCCTGCCCTGGCTGCCGCCGCGGGACCCCGAGCTCGCGCGGTTCATCAACGAGATCGTGCTCGACGAGGAATCGGACGTTGGCCCCGACGGCCGCCCGGCCAGCCACTTCGACCTCTACATCCAGGCCATGTCCGAGGTCGGTGCCAGCTCACGCGAGATCCGGGCATTCCTCGAACAGCTCCGGAGCGGTGTCGCGGTTCCGGAGGCTCTGGCCACCTGCCGCATCGATCCGGCCATCCGAGAGTTCGTTCAATCGACGCTCGCCATCGCCCAGGACGGCTCCCGCCTCGAGGTCGCGGCGAGCTTTCTGTTCGGGCGTGAAGACCTGATCCCGACGATGTTCCGCGCGCTCCTCGCCGCCGGATCGGCAGGCGAGACACGGAATGCAACCGGCTTCCGCTTCTACCTCGAACGCCACATCGAGCTCGACGGCGAGCAGCACTCGCACCTCGCGCGCCGGCTCGTCGACGCGTTCGACGACGGCACGCCCGCGGCGATCGAACTCGCGGCGCAGGCAGCCCACCGGGCCATCACCGCCCGCCGCAAACTCTGGGACCACGCCCTTGCGCAGGTAACCGCCGCCGCGCCGGCACCGACGGCTTCACTCACTCCGTGAGCCTCGGCGCGTCAGCCTGGGCGCTGGGCACTGGGACAAACGAGCCGAGTCCATCCCGTCGGCTTGACCGGGAACGGCCGTCACCGTTCGATCCAACGCCCGTGACCGCCCCCGACCCCGCCCCCGAGCCGCGCATGCAGGAGCTGCGTGAGCTGATCCGCACCGCCGACGATCAGTACTACAACCGCGGCCACAGCGACGTCACGGACGCCGAATACGATCATTGGTTCGCCGAGCTGCGCAAGCTCGAGGCCGCGCACCCGAGCCTCGTCACGGGGGATTCGCCGACGCAGCGCGTCGGCGCGCCCCTGCCGAAGGGCGGCACGCTCGCAACTATCGATCACATCGCCCCGATGGGCAGCCTCGAGTCGTTGCACGAAGCCGAGGAGGTCCGGGAGTTCGACGGGCGGGCACGCAAGCTACTCGAGCGCGGCGACGAACCGCTCGCGTGGAGCTGTGAACCGAAGCTCGACGGCACGAGCGCGAACCTGGTCTACGAGAATGGTCGCTTCGTGCGCGGCATGTCGCGCGGCGACGGCTCGCGCGGTGAAGACCTGACGCGCAACCTGCGCACGATTCGCAATCTGCCGATGGCGTTCGTCGGCGACGGTCCCTTTCCCGAGCGGATCGAGATCCGCGGCGAAGTAATCATGGGGCGCGAGGCGTTCCGCCGGCTGCAGGAACGCGAGGAGACGAGCAGCGAAGGAACGTTCCGCAACGCGCGCAACACGGTCGCGGGCACGCTCAAGCTGCTCGACCCGCGCATCGTGAAGCGGCGCGCGCTCGATTTCATCGCGTTCGGGATCGGGCATGCCGAAGGCATCGAGTTCGCGACGCATTCGGAGCTGCGACGACAGCTCGCGGCGTGGGGCTTCGCGATCGCGGAACCGGCGCGCGACGCGAAGTCGATCGACGAGGTCCTCACCTATCGCGACGATCTCGAAGCACAGCGCGATGGCCTCGTCTACGAACTCGACGGCGTCGTGGCCAAGGTCGACGACACGGCGATGCAGCAGCAGCTCGGTCGCACCGCCCGTACGCCGCGCTGGGCGCTGGCTTACAAGTTCGCGCCGCGACTCGCGACGACGACCGTACTGAGCATCGAGGCCCAGGTTGGCCGCACTGGTCAGGTGACGCCGGTCGCGACGTTCGAACCCACCGAGCTCGCGGGCGTCACTGTGCGCAACGCGTCGTTGCACAACTGGACGCTGCTCGCCGAGCGCGACATCCGACCCGACGACACGGTCGAGATCCAGCGGGCCGGCGACGTGATCCCGGAGGTCGTCCGCGTCTTCCTCGACCAGCGCAAGGAGAGCAGCAAACCCGTCGCACCGCCCAGCGAGTGCCCCGTGTGCCGTGGCGCACTGCACATGGAGGGCAAGTTCCTCTACTGCAGTGATCTCGACTGCCCGGCGCAGCTCGCCGGCCGCATTGTCCATCTGGCGAGTCGCCGGGCGATGGACATCGAGGGGCTCGGGCCGAAACAGGTTGAGCAACTCACGGAGGCCGGGCTCGTAAGGTCGATCGAAGACGTGTTCACGCTCGCGGACAAGAAGGCGCAACTGCTCGAGCTCGACCGCTGGGGTGAACGCAGCACGCAGAACCTGCTCGACAACATCGAACGCAGCCGCAAGCCGACGTTTCCGCGCTTCCTCAACGGGATCGGCATCCGACATGTCGGCGAACAAACTGCCAAGGACCTGGCGCGGAACTTCGGTTCCCTGACCGGGCTGCGCGCTGCCAGCCCCGAGCAGCTCACCGCGGTCGACGGCGTTGGTGAGGAGGTACAGAAGGCGATCCTCGAGTTCTTCGAGTCGCCGAAGAACCAGGCAACGCTGGCAGCCCTCGCGGCGGCCGGTGTCGAACCCGAGGAGTCGGCGCCGACGGCCGGCCCACTCGACGGTCGGGTCTTCGTGTTCACCGGCGGGCTGTCCACGATGTCACGCGATGACGCCAAGGCGCGCGTCGAGGAGTTCGGCGCCCGCACTGCGTCGGGCATCAGCAAGAAGGTCACGGATGTCGTCGCCGGCGAGGCGGCGGGCAGCAAGCTCGAGAAAGCGCGGAAGCTCGAGCTTCGCATCCACACCGAAGAAGAGTTCCAGGCGCTGCTGGACGAGCTGTGAAGGATCGCGGTCGATTCGCACCCTTGCGGCTGCTCGCGATGGGCCTCGTGCTCGGGGTGGTGCTCTATGTCGCCTACCTCGGGCTCGGCGGCATGCCGTAACTAGCCGCGCTCCGCCTCAGATCGCGTACAGCTTCGTCAGATCGACCACGGGTAACCGATCGCGCAGCTCCTTGCAGCGCGACGCCATGCGCAACGCCGCAGCATCGTGCGGCAGCGATTCGAACGCGTGCCGGCTCGCAACGAGCACGGCCTTGGTGCGCGCCCTCGATAGTGCGACGTTGAGACGGTTGATCGAGAGATGAAACGCCCCACGCCGCGAGTTGGCGTCGGGATCACCCGCCGTCAGAGACACGACCACGACCTCGCGTTCCTGGCCTTGGATCCGTTCGACGGTGTCGACGGTGATGAGTTCGCCCTGCGGCAGCCCCTTGTTCTGGATCGCGGATCGGAGCATGCGAACCTGCGCGCGGAACGGCGCGATCACGGCGACCTGCTCGGGGGGCACACCGTGCTGTCGCACGACGTCTTCGACGACGTCGGCGACCGCATTCGCTTCCTCGGTCGAACGCTGACCCGGCTGACGGTGATCGATGCGCAGCCAGACCACGGGCAGATCGGGCGTGAGAACCTCGTCGAGCCGTCCACCGGCAACGAACGGCATGCGACGCTCGGCCGCGCAATCCGAAGGTCGCAGGGCACCCTCGTAGAACGCACCACTGACGACGTCGCAGACGCCCGTGTTGAGACGGTAGCTCGTATCGAGCATCTGCGAGCCGTAGAGCCGATGCAGGTGTTCGAAGATCGAGTTCGCCGCCTGCGGATCCGCGCGATCACTCGTGACGACGGGCGGCAGTTGCTGGTGGTCGCCGAAGAACAGCCAGCGCTGGGCGCGCAACATCCCGGGCAACGCATGCGGGATGGGCATCTGCCCGGCCTCATCGAAGACCGTGTAGTGGAACCGCTCACGATCGTGCAGCTTGCCGAGCTGGTAGCACGTCGAACCGACGACGACACCACGCTTGGGCAGGTTGACGCGACGCGCATCGGCGAGCGACACGCCGGCATCGCGTAGCCGCTGACGGCCATCGGACGAGGACGATTCGAGTTTGATGACCTCCAGGTCGCTCGCCAGGCCACGGATCGCGAGCAGCGCGTTGTCGACCGCACGATGCGTGTAGGCGCACACCGCGATGCGACAGCCCGCCCGCGCCAGCATCACGGCGACCTGCGCGAGCAACCGCGTCTTGCCGGTCCCGGGCGGCCCCTGGACGAGCGCGAGGCTCTCCGTGCCGATCGCCAGCGCACCGGCCTCGATCTGCGAATCGTTGAGCTCCGTCTCGGTGAGCGCCTTGCGCGCTCGTTCACGGCGGCCCTCGTCGAAACCGACTTCGTGCTTGCCGCGCAGAACGTTCGCCACGAGGTCGGACTCGAACGCCGCGCGCACGGCATCGCGCAACCGGCCCTGCAGACTGAGCGGCCGCCGATCGATGACGAACTCGTTGCCCGGCTCGAGGTCACAGACCACATCCCGCAAGAACGGATCGCGCTCTAGTCGCAGCTCGCCCTTCTTGGCATCGAAGTCGCCGTAGACCAACGCCACGCCGCCCTCGAGGTCGAGCCCGTCGCCGACGATGACCGTGTCGCCCGACCGGAACTTCGACGCGTTGTCGGTCACGCCGAAGCGATGCTGACCACCCTGCTCCCCGAGGTACTTGGCGTCGCGAATGCACTCGCCCTCGACCACACGCGCATCGACCGGCTGCGAACGCAACTCGCGCAGAGCCCGGCGCTCACCCTGCTCTTCGCGAGCCAGGAATCGGAGCAGACGTTCTTCGAGTGACAGATCCACGCGGGCAGGTCCCGCGCGCGATCATCGGGTTCACGCCGGCGCGATCAAGGCTTCCGGATCACCCGCAGATCGTCGCGAACCTGCCAGTGCGCTTCTTCACCCTGGTTGCGCGTCACGAACCGATACGGCACGCCGGTCACGAGGTCGCGGCGGTCGGCGCCGCCGAAGGGCACGAACACGTAGGCGTGGCCCTCGGGGCGATACCAACGCACGAGCTTCTCGAAGCCGACCCCGAGCGTCGGATGGCCATCCGCAACCAAGAACACGCGCTGGTCCGATGCGTCCATGAAGCGCCCCAGATCCTGGTTGTTGCTGGCTCCCTCCACGCGGGCGGCGAGGCCGAAGTGCCCTTTCTTCGCCGCCCACTCGCGGACGAAATCGGGCGCGTCCGGGCTGTCACAGAACACCGCATCGGTGACCTCCATCTCGGTCAGGATCGGCGCGTCGGGCTTCACCTCGCTGTGCACCCCGAACTCATCACGCAAGGCGATCGTGGAATACGGGTTTGCGTAGCCGAACACGTCGTCATAGCGCCGCAGCGTCTGTCGCTTGCCGATGGTCGCGGGCATGTTCGCTTCCGACCAGTCCGAGAACGTCGCGACGTGGATCATCAGACCGAACATGCCAGGATCACGGATGTCCTGGCCGAGGCGGTCGTAGTTGAGACGGCGCCAGCGCCCGTCGACGAACACCTCGTTGAACGTGTGCGACGCCCACGAATCCTTGATCTTCTCGATCGCCGCAACCGTGTCGCGGCGCAGCGCGCGATGCTTCAGCCCGCGCCGCAGCATCTTCAACTCGGTCGGGTCGTTGCTGTCGACGATCGGGACACACAGCACGATGCGCGTCGGGATACCGAGCGCGCGCAGACAACCGTTGAGGTAGGTCGCCGATGACGAGCAGCTGCCGCGCACCTTCTGCTCGAACATGCCGCGCGCCAGGATGTCGCGCTGCCACTGGCGTTCGAGTTCCTCCGGCGACTTCGCTACCACGGCTTCGAGATCGCTCGGGATGAACGGCCGCCCGCGCTTGTCGAACGCGGTGACGAACGTCGTGAAGCTGTCGTTGTACTTGGCGCGCTGGCACAGCCACTTCGACGCTCGTTCGACGAGTTGTTTGTCCGACAACTTGCCCGGCACGATTCCGTCTGCGACGAGCGCGGTCCAAAGTTCACGACGCATCTTCGAGTTCCAGTTCGCCGCCGGGCCGGAGCGCGTCCACTCACCCAACTTCCGCGCGGCCTTCTGCCACTTCGCATCCTCGCCGATCGCCTCGGCGACGGTGTTGAACGGATAGAGCACGACCTCCAACTCGACGTGGTCGGCAGTCTCGTCGAGCACCCGCACGTCCTGGTAGTCGTCGTTGAGGTAGTCGGGCGTCACCGGCCGCATCACCTGAACGACGACTCGCACCGTGTACTGATACTCGCGCCGCTCCCGCCACTCCCCATCGGGCACACCATCACCATCGGTGTCGGCCTTCGTCGGGTCGGTCCGATACTTGTGGACCTCGTGAAAGTCGGACACGCGATCGCGATCACGGTCCTTCGCCGCCTGCGCCATCGCTGGCAGGCAGAAGAGAACGGGCAACAGGAAGGCGATCACCGGACAGGTAGCGCGCATCTGCGCACAATACCCGACTACTTCTTGCGGCGGCGATAACGCCAGCGCGGCTCGACGAGTTCGCCGTTCCAGGCGTCGAAGGTTTCCTGCAGCGCGGCGACCCGTTCGGGCTCGGCCGCCGCAACGTCCTGCTGCTCCGACAGATCGGCCACGAGGTCGTAGAGCTGAGGCGGCGACCCGCTGCCGGCCGTGAGCAGCTTCCAACGGCCCTGGCGAATCGCCCACTTATCACCATGGCGCCAGAACAGCGCGCGCTCCTGCGGCTCGCGTTCGCCGATCAACAGCGGCACAAGATCGATGCCGTCGAGCGGGCGTTCGACCGGCGCCGAAACGCCCGCCATCGCGAGCGCCGTTGCCGCGATATCGAGCGCGATGACGGGTTCGTTCCACACCTTGCCGGCCGGCAGCCGCGCGGGCCATTGCACGAGGAACGGCACCCGAATCCCACCCTCGAACACCTGGCCCTTGCGACCGCGGAGCGGCGCATTGCTCGACGCGTTGTTGGTAGCGCCGCCGTTGTCATTGACGAAAAACAGCAGCGTGTCGTCGAGCATGCCGGCAGCGGTCAACGCATCGAGAATGCGTCCGACTGCGCGATCCAACGCGCGCGTCATCGCGATCAGCTTGCGGCGCTTCGGCGAACCTTCCGCGCCCTCGAGGTCCGCGGGCAACGCATGCATCGGCGTATGCACCGCGTTGAACGCGACGTAGAGCAGCAGCGGGCGTTCATCGTCGTGACCCGCGATGTACTCGGCCGTCCGCGCCGCGAGTTCATCGGTCATGTAGTCGAACTTCTCGGGCTGCACCTCGCGACCTTTGAGCAGGCGATTGAGGCGGGTCGGCTTGTCCAACGGAAAGAACGACCGCGCGCCCTGCAAAAATCCGAAGTAGTCGTCGAAGCCGCGCGAGAGCGGATGGAACTTGTCGGCATAGCCGAGATGCCACTTACCGAGTGCAATCGTGCGGTAGCCGGACTTGCGCAAGTGGTCTGCGATCGTGACCTCCTCGACCGGCAGGCCGTTCTCTTCACTGAAACGCGGCGGGATGTTGAGCTCGTGCCCGAAACGCTGCTGGTAGCGCCCCGTCACGAGTCCTGCGCGGGTCGGACTGCAGACAGCGCCCGAGACGTAGCCTGCCGCGAAGCGCACACCGTTCTCGGCGATCGAATCGATGCGCGGCGTCGCCACGTCCTTTGCGCCGTGGATCGAGAAGTCCGCGTAGCCGGCATCGTCGCTGACCAGAATCACGACGTGGGGCTGCCGCCGCCCGCCGTCCTGCCCGACTTGCCCTGGGGCCAGGACCGCGGTCGCCACGACACCTGCAATCAACCACACCAGCAGAACAAGAGTTCGCATCACGCCTGGGCCTCCGCCCCCTTCACGTCAATCACGGCATCCACCGCGAGGTTCTCACCCTCCGGCGGCTCGACGAGCTCGGCCCGCAGTTGTGCGAGATCCTCGAGGTCGGCCTGGAGCTTGGCGCGCATGCGTTCGATGCCATCGGGCAACGACGCCCAGATCGCCGCCGCGCCGGCATGACCCGCACGCCTTGGATCGCGCCCGAGCCCGAGCCGCACGAAGTCTTCGAGCCCGAACACCGGCCCCGGATAGATCGCCGCGTGATTCAGCCGCGTCCGCAGATCCACGAAGCGCGCCTCGAACGCGGTGCCGGCCTCGCGCTCGAATGCCTGGGTCTCGTACCAGCGCGGTAGCTGCGCCCCGAAATGCATGACGGGTGCCCGCGGCGGCACGCCCGCAACGAGTTCTTGGAACGCATCCCACTCGTCCTCGGCCCGCTCGACTCGCACGAACCGGAACTCGCCATCCGGGCTCGCCGGCCGCATGAGACCGAACGCGAGCATGCGATCGGCAAACGGATCCGCGAGCGCGTGCACGATCGCTCCGCGCGCCAACGCAGCACCCCGCGGCCGCGCCTCGACGACGGGCTTGCCGAGCAGTCGAGTCTGCGCCGCGCGTCGCAACCGGCGCACGAGGGCACTGTCGAGGTGTCCACGTTGGCGTTGGCCCGTGGGCTGGAACACGGCCAGGTCTTCGACGGTCTTGCAGCCGAGCTCCGCGAGAATCGCCTGTGCGCCGCGGCTCATCCCCTGCACGAGCGACAGGTCATCGCGGCCGTCGAGCTCGGGCAGACAGCGATGGTTGTGGTAGCACCCCGAACAGCCCCACTGCAGGAACGGCTGCGCGCCATCCATCTCGTCCCGCAGCGCCCGCAAGCCAGACACGACCTCGCGCGCCGCCGCGTCGTAATCCGCGATTCGAAATCGTTCTTCCCGCCCGTCCTTGAGCACGAGTGCGCCGTACTCGGGCACCCGCTCCTGAACCTCGGCAAGCAGCTGCGTGTAGAACACGACCTGCAGGATCTGGTCGCCGCGCGAATGACCGGACGTCTTGACGTCGACGACTTCGTAGTGGTGATCGCCGAGCGCGGATTCGCCGGGCAGCTTGCGCAGCAGGTCGGGTAGGCCGAGGCGGTCTTCGACCATGAGCACGCCCTGATGGATCATCCAGTCGCCGTCGCGCAGCATCGCGAGCGTGGCGGCGGCGCCCGCTTCGAAATCACGCTCCGGATAGACGGGCGCGGGCACACCGAGCGCCGCGACGTACTCGTCCTCGAAGTCGCGACCGCGTTTGGCCGCGAACTCCTCCCACTCGGTGGCGGGCCGCCGCTCCTTGCGCGACAGATGGAGATCGAGCGCCGCAAGACGCGGACACTTCACGTAGCTGTAGACGTGGGTGCCAGTAATGCGCCGCATGACGTCGAACGTAGCCCGCACCGCAGCCGACCACGAGCAGAGACGCAAGAATGCCGCGCCGGACAATCGGCACGCTCACACCGGCACGATGCGCACGAGGCAATCGAGATACGCCGCGCCGAGACCGAGATCGGTCGCGCGCGCCGCGATCAGCGCGTTGGCACTCTGACCAGCGCAGTGATGCCCGCCCTTGGGCATGATCGCGGTGTCCCGACGTTGTCGTTCGTCGAGCCGTAGTTCCGCCTCGATCGTCCCGGTCGGGCTCTCGACGCGCACGACGGCGCCATCGTCGAAACCCGGCACTGCAGCGGGATGCACGGCTACCCACGTCCGCGAACCGAGCCCCTTGCCAGCCCACTGCGACGCCTGGCTCTTCTCCGTCGAATTCGAGAACAACCATAACGGCTCACTGGCGCCCGGCTGCGCTGCCGTCGCCGTCACCTCGGGCTCGGGCGACATCGCCGTGATGAGTTGCACCTTGCCATTCGGGGTCTGGACCTTGCCCGACTCGAACAGCTGCTTGTCGGCGACCGGACTTCGCACCGCGGCAGCCTGCGGCGCGCCGCCGTGGCCATCCCCCCCGCCGCCACGCAGGTCGTCGAGCGACGCGCCACGATCCGCGACTTCACGCAGTGCCGCGCGTTTGAGATCGTCGATCGTATCGCGCGGATACTCGGCGAGGCCGACCCGATCCGCGAGCTGCTGGAAGATCGTGATCTCGTGCCGGACCTCCGGCGGCGCCGCGACCACGGGCCTGGACTCGCCGAGCCAGTGATGGCCGTACGAGCCGAGCAGGTCGTCGTCCTCGAGCATGGTCGGCACGGGCAGGACGACGTCCGCGAGTTCGGCGGTCTCGGTCCGAAAGCAGTCCGCCACGACCACGAACTCGGTCTGCTCGATCGCCCGCTTCACCGTCGCCGAATCGGGCAACATCGCGACCGGGTTGCCCGCGGTCACCCAGAGCGCCCGCACCGGCGGATCCTGAGCCGCGAGCAGATCGGCGCCGAGCAGGGGTTCGCGGATCGTGCGCGGATGATCGACGGAAACGTCGCTGAACGGCGCGAATGCCCGCCGGCGCGCGAAGTAGAACGACACCCCACCACCCGAACGGAACAGGTTGCCCGAGATCGCGCACAGAGCATCCAGCGCGCGCACGATCGCGCCGCCGCGCTGCCGCCGCTGCATGCCCCAGCCCACGAGGATCGCGGTCGGACCGCTGGCGAACTCGGCCGCGAGCTCCCGGAGATCGGCTGCCGTGACGTCCGCGAGCCGGGCCCATGCCGCGACGTCACGCGACTCGACGAGCGCGCGGTAGCCGGGCAAACCGTCGCAGAACTCCGCCGCAGCCGGATCGACCGCCCCGTCGTCGAAGAGGACCCGCGCGATCCCGAGCGCCAGCTCGAGGTCCCGACCGGGCGCCGGCATCAAGCGGCGAGCCGCGAGCGGCGAACTCTTGTGATGCACAGGATCGACCAGCCATAGCCGCGCCCCACCGGCTGCCGCGCGCTTGAGCACGGGCACGAGATGGACGTTGCTCACGGCAGGGTTCTTGCCCCACAACACGATGCTCCGACTCTGGAGCAGATCGAACAGGTCGTTGCTGTCGCTGGTACCGAGATCGTGCAGCTGCGCGGCCTCACCCGCGCCGGAGCAGATGTCGCCGATCTTCGTCGTGCAGGGCCCGAACCGATCGAAGAACAGATCGGTCAGCTGCTTGAGGATCCCGAGCGAACCGCCGGAGCGGTAGTGGAAGATCGCTGCGGGACCCGATTCGGCGCGGATCGCGACCAGCCGCTCGGCGATGTGAGCGAGCGCGGTGTCCCAGTCGACCGGCGTGAGCTCGCCGTTCCGGCGCACCAGCGGGCGCTCGACGCGTCGGTCGGAAGCCGCGAGCTCGGGAAATCGGCTCGTCCGGTAGCACAGGAAACCGCGGGTGACCGGATGCTCGGGATCGCCGCGCAGAGCTGTGATCCGGCCATCCTCGACGGTCGCAAGGATCGCGCAGGCATCGGGGCAGTCCCGACTGCAGGTGGTCCGATGTTCGGTCTTGGTCATGGGCGCTCCGGCCGGGGCCTGGTCGTGACCCGGCAGCGTGCGCAACTCTAGCTATTCCAGAGAAATACGGCCAGAAGCAACCACTCACGGAGGGCCAACACACGCCCCAGGCCCACTCCGCCCGAGACCTCGGGGCCTGCCTCTGAATCCCGACTCTGCAGACTTCTCCACACTCGGTCGATCCCACAGATCACTGTGCTGGAATGGCTTGGCTCATCCCTTGACGCATTCTCCACAACCCTAACAAACGTTCGGTGCCATGGGATGTTTCCTGCGATTCCCGTTTGACCGCATTCCTACGCTGTGTTCCCCTCCCGCGGAAGTCACCTTCCGAGCACGCCGCCGCTTTACGTCGAAACCAAGAACAGACACCAGGCGGCGCGCAGAGATGGGTAGACCGAACATCCCGATTAGGGAGGAGACCTGACATGACCAAGATCGTTACCAGCCTTCTGGCTCTCGCGGCTTCGTCTTCCGTCCTTCTGGCCCAAGGCGGGGGCTGGATGGGTGGCCCCGGCAAGGGGCTCAAGTTCGACGGGGGCGATGCGTACAGCATCAGCATCAACAACTGGATCAAGGCCCAGTGGGGCTTCCGCGGCGGAGACGTCAATCCCGACGTCAACACGTTCGGCATGCGCGCGGTGCGTACCGCGCTCGATGGCCACGCGTTCAACAAGAACATCAACTTCCGCGTCCTGCTGGACGCGACCGACGACGGCCCGATCGCAACGGGCGCCAACGGCCCGGTCAAGGAAGCGTTCGTGACCTGGAACTTCATGAGCGACGACAACAGCTCGCTCGGGCTCCGGATCGGTCAGGGCAAGACACAGTTCGGCCTCGAGGCCAACGGTCTGCTCGAGGGCGTATTCTTCATCGACCGCTCGGCGGCGGCGCGCGGCTTCTCCGGCCTGCGCTCGACCGGTGCGTGGCTCATGGGCTCGCACATGGAGAACAAGCTGCGCTGGTCGGCGGCGGCGGTCAATGGCGCCTCCGCGGGCGGCCTCGGTGCCGGCTACGTCGACGCCGGTGAAGAGGCGGGCAACTCGGACAACAAGCTGTCCTACGTGCTCAACGCCGAGTTCGACCCGATGGGCGACACGACGGGTGGCAAGCGCAACGAGCGCTTCATGCAGGGCGACTTCCGCACCGAGGACCGCGGCCTGCAGGGCACGGTCGGCGTCGGTGTCGCGCTCGAGAACGGCAACTCCGCCGGTGGCCTCGACGTCGAGTCGACGTCGATCAACCTCAACACGGCGTGGAGCGTCGAGGGCTTCCAGTTCCTCGGTGAGTACTTCATGCGCACGGACGACCAGCAGACGGTCGCCGACGAAGAAGAGTCGATGGGCTGGTCGGTGCAGGGCACCTGGATCATGCCGAAGAGTGGCGACTCGAGCATCCAGTGGGGCTTCGGCGCCCGCATCAGCGGTGTCGAGGCGGACGTCGGCAACAACGCGACCGTGAACTTCAACTCGGCGCTCGCGGGCATCGGTGCCGCGGACGGCGACGCGACCAACGTCTCGCTGATCGCGAACGCGTTCTACCACGGCCACGCGGCCAAGACGCAGTTCGAGTACACGTTCCAGCAGGTCAGCCCGACCGGCGGCACGGACATGGACAACCACATCGTCCAGATCGCGTTCCAGCTGATGTTCTGAGCTGGGTTGGCCGCTTCGCGGCCAAACCATCTCAGGACCACGCCGCGCGCCTGTCGGCGCGCCGCTTTGGTTCTGGGTGAACGTGACGAGGCGGGTTGATCCCGCCTCGTTTCATGTACCGTGCGCTCATGGATGCGGATTCTGCCAGTGTGCCGAGCGAACTGATCGTCGGCGCCGGCATGCGCGGACTGCTGGCCGCACTCTCCGCGACCCGGAGCCACGAAGTGCTCGTGCTGGAAGCCGCGGAGCGCGCCGGCGGAACCGTTCGTTCGGAGCTCCGTGACGGCTTCCTCTGCGAACTCGGTCCGTTCGCGTTCGCGCTGGAGGAAATCACGCCGTTGCTCCAGCAACTCGACGCCGCGCCACCACTGCTCGTGTCGGAATGCGAGGCCGGCATGCTGTTCGACGGCGCGGCGCGGCGCTGCACGAGTGCCCGGTCGCGCCGCCGCCCGTGGCGTTCGCCGGTGGCTGCGACGAGTTCGTCCGCGCGGCGCAAGAACAGCTCGGGCCACGTCTGCGGCCGAGCACGACCACACGCGGCATCGAGCCAGAAGGCGCGGGGTTTCGCGTCGAAGTCGCCGACGAAACCGCTGAGCCGGTGCGGGCCGATGCCGTCACGCTCGCGACGCCGATCGATCAGACGGCCACGCTGCTCGCCGGCTTCGACCCCGCCCTGTTCGACCTCGTCGAGCGCCTCGAACGCACACCGCGTGCCTTCGTGTTCTTCGGCGCAGCCGCCGTCGACTGCGCGGCACTGCAGGGCTACGGCATCGTGCCCACCGAGACCGTCGACAGCCCGCTCGTCGAAGCGATCCACTGCTCACGCGTGTTTCCCAACCGCTGCCCGTCGGGCGGGTTCCTGATCCGCTGCGAACTCGCGGGCTTGGCACCCGACACGGACGATGCGGCCGTCGGATCGACGGCCCTCGACGAGCTCGCAGCCTGGACCGACTGGCGTGCCGAACCGACGTTCACCCACGTGCACCGCTTCACGACGATCGATCGCGACGCCGCCTGGGTGGAGACCCGCACCCGGATCCGGGCACTCGCCGCCCGGCTCGACGGCCTCACGATCGTCTGACTGCCGCTGGCCGAGGAACGGCTCGAAGGGCAGTACTTCCACTGGCAGCGCACCGCGCGAGCCTGGAAGATCTCGCCATGCAGTCCAAGGCCAAGACCGTCGACGAGTACCTGAAGAACCTGCCAGACGACCGTCGGGAAGCACTCGAGACGATCCGCAAGATGTTCAAGAAGAACATCGACAAGCGGATCGTAGAGCACATGAACTACGGCATGGCGGGCTACTCCGTGCCGCACAAGATCTACCCGCCGGGCTACCACTGTGACCCGAAACTGCCGCTGCCGTATGCGGGCTTCGCGTCGCAGAAGAACCACATGTCGCTCTACCTGTTCGGTTGTTACATGGACAGCGAGGACATGGACCAGCTCCAGGCCGAGTGGAAGAAGACCGGCAAACGCATGGACATCGGTAAGTCGTGCATCCGCTTCAAGAAGATCGACGACGTGCCGCTCGACGTGATCGGCCGTGCCGTCAAACGAATGACGCTCGAGCGCTTCCTCGGGATCTACGAGGCCGCGCGCGCGGGCGAGGCCGCGAGGAAGGTGGCCAAGAAGCACGTCGCCAAAAAGAAGACCGCCGCGAAGAAGGCCGCTAAGAAGTAGCCGCCGACGCCGCGACGAAATGCTCGGTCTGGCCGCGCAGGAACGCGCGATGCCAGACCTCGAAGCCGAGGAGCGTCCAGAGTCGCAGCTCTTCGTTGCGACGACCGCGCATGTGATCACCTAGCATCGCCTCGATCGGCGCCCGCTCGAGGTAGGTGCTCACGAACGAATCCTTGCCGAGCAACAGATCGTGCGCGTAGTCCTTGAGCCCGCCGCGGAACCACTCGTCGAGCGGAACCCGGAAACCGACCTTCTTGCGATCCACGATCGTGCCGGGCAGGAAGCGCCTGGCTACCTCTTTGACGATCCACTTGCCGCTCTTGCCCCGGACCTTCATATCGGAGTCGACGCGGAAGGCGAGCTCGACGAGTTCGTGATCGAGGAACGGCGGGCGATTCTCGATGCTCGCCGCCATCGACATGCGATCCCCACGCTCGAGCAGGTTGTCGGCAAGCCAGGTGTGGCAGTCGACGTACAGCATGCGGCGCAGGTGATCGCCGGCGCAGCGTTCGTATTGCCCGAGCGTGCGTAACTGCCCGAAGCTCTGCCGCAATGCGCGGCGTTCGTACCACGTGAACGGCGCAAACCAGGTCTGCAACCGCTCTGCCGTCGTGCGCCCCGTGAGCGCGCGGGCGGCCTGACGCATGCGATACTTCGAGCCCGGCAGCAGCCGCTCGCCCATGCGCGCGATCGGCACACGCAAGAACGCGGGCAACAGCGCCGCCTTGCCAACCGTCGGCTCGAAGGCGTACTTGGGATACCCGGCGAACAACTCGTCGGCGCCCTCACCACTCAGCAGCACCTTGACCGACTCGCGCGCCTGCTCGGCGATCCGGAAGATCGCGACGTCGGCTGGCTCGCTGATCGGGCCGTCGCGATGCCAGCACAGCCGCTCCCAGAGCGACTGGAAGTCTTCGGCCGTGACATGGATCTCGTGATGGTTGGTGCCGACGGCTTCACTGACCTGCCGCGCATACGGCAGCTCGTCGAAGCGCGGGTCCGCGAAGCCGGCCGAGAACGTCTCGACCTCGCCGCCCGCGCGCACCTTTTTCATCAACGCCACGGTCAGACTGCTGTCGAGCCCCCCGCTCAGGTAGGCGCCGACCGGCACGTCGGCGACCAGGCGCCGTTCTACGGCGCGTTCGAGCGTGTCCGCGACCGCGCGGATCGCGTCGTCCCCGGTTAGTTGTTCGCCGGCGAGATCACGCGGCAGCTGCCACCAGACGCGCTCCTCGACCTTGCCGCTCTTGTCCACCGTGAGGGCGTGCCCGGCCGCGAGCTTCTTGACGCCACGAAACAGCGTCCGACCCGGTGGCACCGAGCGGTAGGTGAGGTAGTCCTCGACCGCGTCGTCGTCGAGTTCGGGCGCGCCGATCGCAGGGAGCAACGCCTTGACCTCGCTCGCGAACGCGAGGAAGCCCGGACCTTCGTAGTAGTAGAGCGGCAGGATGCCGACCCGATCACGGGCGAGCAGCAGACGGTCTGTGCGTTCGTCGAAGCACGCGAACGCAAACTGCCCATTGAGCCGGTCGAGCCCATGCAGCTCGTCGATTCGGACGGTCTCGAGCAACACCTCGGTATCGCCGGCCGTGCGAAACTCGACGCCATTCTTGGCGAGCTCTTCCCGCACCGCCGCGTAGTTGAAGATCTCGCCGTTGTAGGTCAGGTGCACGGGCGCCGCCACCGACGTCATCGGCTGCGGCGAACCCGCGAGATCGATGATCGACAGTCGTGTGTGACCGAAGCCGACCGCGCCACCCGCGTAGATCGCGAACCCGTCGCCGTCGGGGCCGCGGTGGTGCAACCGCGCGGCCATCGCGCGCAGCAGCCCTTCCTCGACGGACCGGCCGTCGAAGCGGCGCACGCCTACGATGCCGCACATGCGTCCTCCTTCGGAGAGCTCGACGGGCCGCCGCCACCCTTCGGACCGGCGCCGGCACCGATGGAGTCGAGGATCGCGAGCAGCTCGAGGGTGCGATCGTCCCAGGTCGCGGACCCGAGCAACGCGTCACGATCACCCGGCGCGCGCGCACCCTGGACGACCTCATCGATCCGTTGCAGGAACTCGTCGCCGTTCTGCGCGAGGTGCACGTAGTCGCGATAATGCTCGACCTCCGGGAAGTAGGTCGTGACGACCTCCTGCCCCAGAGACAGGTACTCCTTGAGCTTGATCGGGTTGCAGCTGCGGATCCAGTCGTTGTCGAGCCACGGCATGATCGACACGTCGAAGTCCGCGCCGAGGTGCGGGATCTCGGCGTAGGGCTTGAAGCCCAGGTGCACGACGTTGGGGTGGCGCGTGAGCCGATCCATCGGCAGCGTCGCGTCGCCGATCAGCGCGAGCGTGTAGTCGGGCCGCTCGACCGCGACGCGTTCCAGCAGGTCGAAGTCGACGACGTAATCATCGAGCCCGCCGAAGAAGCCGACGATCGGTCGCTTGCAGCTCTGCTCGACCAGCGCGTTCGTGCGATCACGCGCCGCGAAGTGCTTCGTGTCGACGCCGTGATCCAGGAAGTGCGCGCGGTCACCCGTGAGCTCGCGCTCGCTGTCGAGGAACGCACGGCTGCTGTAGAGCACGCCGTCGCTCTGCGTCAGCAGATCCCGTTCGAGCTGCGCGATGAACCCCTGGTCCGCCTCACCGAACGCGGAGTGCTTGTCGCTGCGGTTGTAGACCAGGCTCGTACGCGACATTTCGCGTGCGACCTCCCACGCCGTGGGGACCGTCACGATGATGTGTGGATCGACGATGCCGGCCTTCTTCGCAACGCGTTCGACCTGCCGCCGAATGCTGCGCGCGTTGAACGCGCGCGCTTTCTCGCTGCCGTAGAACGGAAACAGCACCGGCGTCATCACCGTGTAGTTCGGCGCATCGGGCAACGGACGCCGCACGTGCCGCAGCATGCTCTTGAGCTTGCGCCAGATCCGCTTGAAAGGCAGCGGCGAGCGCCCGGGCATCGGCATGCGCATGCCGATCGAGTTCACGAGCAGCACCTTGCGGTGCTTTGCCGCGCGTGTCATCAGCTGGAAGTCGCTGTGGGCGCGATTGTGATACCACCAGTCCTGCCCACAGAAGCAGATGATGTCACGGCGATCGGTGTCGGAGGCGAGCGGCACGGCCAGCAGACTATCGGCCAGTTGCGCCCTTCGACAGAAGCGGCCGGCTCGCGGGAGCGAGCCGGCCGGTATCAGGGTTCGCGCCGCGGATCAGCGCCCCCAGGCAGTGGTTGCAGCGGCTACTGGCCGATCGCCACGAGCAGGCCCTGCGTGCGCTCGACACTGCCGGGCACGTTCGGCTGCGCCGGATCGATAGTCAGCCCCTGCAGCTGCAGTTCGAGGCCCTGGAGCTGCGGATCCGGCGGGATGACCAGCGGCATCTGCATGAGGCCGAGCGGATCCGGGAAGGCCAGCTGCGACAGCGAGCTGAAGGGATCGAGCACCGAGTAGAAGTCGGGGCCGACCAGGGGCAGCGGGATCGCGAGCGGGTTCCAGGGATCGAGGCTCGAGCCAAAGCCGATCTGGAAGGCGCCGACCGTGCCCGGCTGCACGAAGGCCGCGAAGAAGCCGTTGCCACCGGGCTGGTGCGAGCCGTTGTATTCGATGAAGTAGGGCGACTCGGAGCCGTCGGGGCGCAGGCCGATGTCCCAGTCCGTCACGCCGGAGATCGGGAACTGCCCGGCGCCGGCCCACGATTCGGGGAAGAAGTTCTGCGCGCTGCCGAAGAAGTCGAACTGGATCGACTGCACCGACTCGCCGTTGAACGTGCGATCGAGCCCGATGCACGGCACCGGCGTGATCGGCTGCACGACGGGCGGCAGCGTGACGTCGTTGACCTTGAAGCCCTGGTTCTCGAGCTGCTGGCGCACGCGCTGGTTGATCGCGTTGGCGTCGTCACCGGGCTGGATCGGCACGACGACCTGGATCCACATCAGCGTCCACTGGCCGTTGACGAGCTTCTGCACCTCGACGTCGACCTGGATACTGCCGGGGCCTTGCGCCTGGCCGCCGCCGCGCGCCTTCGGCACCTTGCCGCCGTTGACCTTGTTGCCGGGCGGGTTGGGGTTGGGCCCCGGTCCTTGGGGCGGCGCCTTGTGCACCGTGGCGCGGACGCCGTTCACACCCGGGTCCGTGCTGCCGATGCCACCGCCGTTCTGCAGCGGCGCGCCGCCCGGGCCGGAGGTCACCGTGATCTCGGTGCCGTTCTGTTGGACGGTGTAGCCCTGCCCGGTCAGCGCGTTGGCGAGTGCGGTCGTGACGCCTGCCGAGCTCGTGCCGCCGGGCACGTTCACGGTCACGGTGCCGTGACCGCCGACGGTCACGCCGATCGTGCCGCTGCCGGTCGTGGTCTGGCCGGGGTTGACGCCGAAGGTGAGGGTCTGGCCCTGCGCGGCGGCAAACGTCGACAGCAAGGCGGAAAGGGCGATCTTGGTAGCGAACTGGTTCATCGGTCGGTCCTGGTCGGTCGGTGTTTGGTTGGTGATGCTTGGAACACCCCACCGAGCGGGAGGCCGGCCGCCGATGTGACCGGTTCTGCTATTTTTCGCCCGCCGGCCCGATATCCGCAGCCTCGCCCGCGCCGTCCCGCGGCTGCCGGGCCTCGAATTCCGCGATCCAGGCCGGGAAGTAGCGGTCGATGAAGAACGGCAGGACCGGCAGCAGCGAGGCCAGGAACACGCCGATCACGCGAGTCAGCGGCCAGCGGGCGTCGAACAGGACGCGGACCAGAGCCAGGCCGAAGACGGCGAACAAGAGCCCGTGAATCCAGCCAAGGATCTTCACGGCCATCGGCTCGTCCCAGATGTACTTCAGTGGCATCGCGATCCCGACGAGCAGGACGTACGAGATCGCTTCGGCGATGTTGACCTTGCGGAGGAACGGCACCGGGTTGCGCTGCATTCCGCGTGAGACTACGCGGCACCCGCCGTGCGTCTACTTGCCCAGAACTTCGGCGCGCGGAATCGTGCGAACTTCCCCGATGTTCGGGTGGCTCGAGAGCGGCTGCGCATCCGCCCGCGGCACGGCGCCCGCCGCGAGATCGCGCTCGAGAATGCGGGTCAGACCCGCGAACTGCACCCACGCCTTGAGCCGGACCCCGACCTCGTTCTGGTGGATCGCGTCGATCGCGAGCTGCTCGTGCTGCGGCAGCTCGGCGCCGACGTCGAGCAGGTCGACGCCGTTTTTCTTCGCCCAGGCGCGGAAGAAGCGATTCTGCACGTCCGCGAGCTCGCGAATCACGGCGTAGGAGAACGGCCAGTAGGCGCGATTGAGGTGCACGTGCACGTTGGCCGCCCAGACCGGATCGAGCAGCATGCCGTCCTCGGCCAACCACCAAAACGTGCAGAGGACGAGGCGTGCGTCCGCGCCTTCGACGAGGCGCTTGATCGCGGCGAGGTCGCCGCGGATCGCGGCACAGTCGAGCACCGTGCCGGCCTGTGCGAGCGGGAACTCACCCGTCAGCACCTCGTCGGGCAACGTGATGCGTTGTGCGGGCTTTTGCGGCTCACTGAGCTTCTCGCTGCCCGCGAGCGCCGAACGCAGGTAGCGCGCAGTCGCGAGGTACGACGCGAGACCGTCTAGCCACGTGCTGTCCGCGGTCTCCGTGTCGTCGTAGTTGCCGACAATCCCGGGCGGCGGCGACGCGAGCTCGTAGTCGCCATCGACCGCGACGTGCTTCTGCAGCACTGCCGGCTGGAACTGATTGGCGCCCTCGTAATAGACGAGATAGTCGAGTTCGAGCGGCAGCACCTCGTCCGCCACGATGGCGCGGATGTCGTGCGACCGGATCGCTTCACGCGCCGCATTGAGAACCTCGAAGCGCACGTCGAGCCCACGCGCCTTCGCCCAGAGCCCGAGCCAGTGCTCGACCAGCTCGGGCGCGCTGTGCGGCAGGTGATGAGCCTCGACCGTCGTCGAGGCGCCAACGAAGACGATACGCACGGTCTTTGCCGGCTTGTCGACGTCGACCTCACGGCCGCGGAACCCGAAGCGGTTCGTGACGAGCCCGGTCGGCAGCGTGCGCGAAGCCGGGTAGCGGTAGTGCGGCGCCGGCTTGCCGCCCGGGGGCGAGAACACGGCGAACTCGTCCGGCGGCGACAGCTTCGGATCCTGCAGCAGCGCCTTCGCGAGCGGCGAACGCAGCACGACCTCGTTGAGCGTGTAGTAGTTGAACAGCCAGTCGTGTTGCGGCAGCGTCGGTCGGTCGAGCGCCGGTGGCGCCGGCAACGGCGGCGGCGATTCGCGCAGCCACGCAACGTCGAGATCCGTCCGCCGATCGCGCCAGCGCGCCTCGAAGGGCATCACCACGCTCTCGGCCAGCGTCAGCATCGCGTTGGCATCCGTCGCCCGCACCACCGTCTCGAGCCGGCCGCTGAACAACCGAAACCCACCCACGACGCGCAGCACCGCCTCCCCGATGAGCCCGGCGAACAGCAACGTCGAGCCCGCAAGGATCAGCTTCGCGAGCCGGCGAGGTTTGCGGCGCGGCTGCTGCTGCGGCGTCTGCGGGGTCGCGGTCACGATTCGCAGCGTAGCGACTGCCGCCGCGATGCGATTCTCGGGAATGTCGAATACCCTCGGCTCCTGGCGGACATTGAACCCCGCGTGACGACGTTGACGATCGACACAGGACCATCCCACCCCGGCTCGCGGGCCGGCGCTGCAGCAGCAGCCATGAATCCCGCGAACTCCGCGGAACGTGCGGTCCACGAACATCTGCACGCGGTGTGGCGCTACCTGCGCATGCATGGGGCGCAACCGGACGAGGCGGAGGATCTGGCCCAGGAGTGTTTCGTGATTGCGGCAGAGAGGGCTGCGCTCGAACTCGACCCTGCGGCCACGGCCACGTTCTTGCGCCGCACCGCGCGTTTTCTCCTGCTGCAGTCTCGGCGACGGGGCAAGCATGCCCGTCTGCTCGCGGACGCGGTCGACGCGCTGTGGGAAGAAGACTGTGCCACGGATGGCGGCAGCGGGCTCGTCGCGGCACTGCGTCGCTGCCTGACCAAGCTCGCGCCGCGAACCGCGAGGGCGGTCCAGCTCGCCTACGGCCTCGACGGCGACGAGCCCGCGCGGCGCCGCGAGATCGCCACCGAACTCGGACTGGCCGAGAACGGCGTCAAAACCCTGATGCAACGCGCCCGCCAGCAACTGCGCGACTGCCTCGACCGGAGAACCGAAGATGACTGAACACGATATCTCACCCGCCGGCCTGCGCGCCCGGGCCCGCGACTTGCAACTCGACGCCGTACTCGGCGAAGCCGCTGGTGTGCTGCCCGCACCTGACCTGTCCGACCGGATCCTCGCGGCGATCACGACCCGCTCGCAAGCGCGGCCGCGCTCGACGAGGTCGCAGCGCTGGCTCGCTGCGGCCATCGTGATCCTCTCGGCCTCCGTCGTTGGCGGCATCGCCTGGCTCAAGCGCGCCGACAACTCCAGCCGTTACGTGACGGCACCGGTCGTCGTCGACCTCGAGCAGGATCCCAAACCCGCACCGGGCAAACCGCGCGGCGAGACGATCATCGCCGACTACAGCGACAATCGGATCTTCGGAGTCAACGGCAATGGGCAGGTGACGTTCAGCCTCGACGAGGTGTTCGGCGCCTGGGACGTCGAACCGCTGCCCAACGGCGATCTTCTAATCACGGAGTTCTCGGTCAGCCGCGTTCAGCGCGTAACGCGCGAAGGCAAGCTCGTCTGGAAGTACGAGAACCTCAAGAATCCCTACTGCGCCCAGTTGCTGCCGACCGGCAACGTGCTCATCGCCGACACGTTCGCGAGCCGGGTCATCGAAGTGAAGCCCTCGCAAGACGGCCACGGTGGCGAGATCGTGTGGACCTACGACAAGGACGTCCGGCCGTTCGACGCCGAGCGACTCGCGAACGGCAACACGTTGATCGCGGACGTGATGAAGGACCGCATTATCGAGGTCGACAAGACCGGCAAGATCCTCTGGCAGGCGAAGAACATGCCCAACGTTCACGACGCGGACCGCCTCGCCAACGGCCACACGATCGCTGTGCTGCGGAACAAGGGCGAGGTCGTAGAGCTCGACAAGACCGGCAAGGTCATCCTGCGACTGCGCAAACTCAGCTCCCCGAGTGACGTCGACATGCTGCCGCACGGCAACTTCCTGATCGCGGAAAACACCCGCGTTCGCGAGGTGACCCGCAAGGGCAAGACGGTCTGGCAGTGTGAAACGACGTGGGCCGTCGAAGCCAATCGACTGCCGCCGAAGTGACGGAACACGCACGCTGACACCAACGCCACCGCGCGCTACCCTGCGCGCGCATGACCGCCCCCGCCGCGACCACGACCCCTGGAATCCGCTGGTGGCACGCACTCCTGCTCTTCGCGGGCGCGCTCACCGCGTTCTTGCTGCTGCCGCAGCGCGGCGTGCACGGCGTCGACGGCAACACGTTCGCGGTCTGGGTCGAAGAGGGCAACACCGGCAACTACGCGCGTCACGCCGCTTACCTCTGGCTCTGCAGCCAGGTCTACTCGGTGTTCGAGAGCACCGGGATCACGGGTCATCAGGCACTGCTGATCACATCCGCACTCGGCAGCGCAACGGGTGTCCTGCTGCTGCTGTTCGCCTTCGCGCGACTGCTGCCGCGCGACGTGCCGCCGCTGCTCGGCGCCGCCGCTGCCCTCGCGACGCCGAGTTACTCCTACTTCGCGACGACAGGGGAGATCGCGGGGGTGCTCGCGGTCGGCGTCGGACTCACGTGGTGGCTGTTCGCGCGCTGGTGTGATCGCTCGACGTTCGCGCGCGTCGCTCTGCTCGGCATCGGGTGCGGCATCGCGGGCGCGATCCACGCCCTCGGCCACCTGCTCACGCCGGTGTTCGTGCTGACCGCGGCTTTCCTCGAACGCGCGCCGAAGCACGGACGCTTCCTGCAGCTCACGACGTTGTTCGGCTGCCACGTCGCGACCGCGGTCCTCCTGTCGACGCTGCTCGCCAGGGACGCCGCGGGACAGGCGACCGACGCCGCCGACGTGATCGCCGAATACTGGGAAACGTTCGCGCCGCTCACCGCGCCGGCCGTGCTCTGGCGCGAGTGGTTCCTGCCGTTCCTGCCGTGGTCGGTCGGCGCGCTCGTGGCGCTGCTCAACCCGGTCCCGCGCCGCCTCGCGCTCGCGACCCTCGCGGCGGTGCTGCTCTACCTCGCGCCCAACGTCGTGTTCCTCGGCTACTGGCAGATCGATGAACGCGGCGCCTACTTCGGCCCGCTGCTGCCGCTCGCGATCCTCACCGTGGCACACTCCGCGACGTTTCGGGCGTTCGTGGCCACGGCACTGGCAGGCCTCGTCATCACGGCGGTGGCCCTGGCCCCCGGCTGGCGCAACCCGGTGTCACCCGGTTTCGGCGCGGGCATCGCCGAACTCAACGCCGAGCAGAAGATCGTGCTCATCGTCGCCAACCGCGAAGAGATCGCGGGCGCACGTTCGGCCGTTCGCGACCTCGTGCTCATGGACATCGCCGCCATCGTGAGCGCGCATCAACAGCAGCCCGAACCGACGCCGTTCCCGGCCTGGTTCGACACCTACCACGCGCAGATGACCGCGGCTGGGATGAGGACGATCGTCAGCGCGGCGACCGGCGCTCTCCTGACCACGACCGGACATCCCGGGCTCGCACCGTTTTGGAACGAGCACGTGCCGGCGAAGTACGAGCTCGTGCCGATCGAGCGGCAGGGCTTCCGCGGCACGCTGCTGCGGCCGCGGAAGTAGGGCGCGCTCACCGGCCGCGTCGGCTATCGGCCGCGGCTATCGCGGGCGCCCGGCTTCATCGAGCGCGAAGCCGAGGAAGTCGAGCCAGCCCGCCGTCCACTCGGTGGCGGCGCCGCTCAACGTGTGCTCCGCGACCGACTCGCCCGTCTTCGGATCGACGACGACGTAGAATGGCAGCGTGAGCGTCCCTTCGCCGATCTCGTCGCGCGCCTTCTGGTTGGCGGCCCACTGGGCATCGGTAAGGTAGCTCTGCGAGTCGACGTGCAGACGGGCTTCGACGAAGTGCTTTTTCATGAGATCGGCGACCGCCGGATCTCGGAAGACAGTGCCTTCCATGCCACGGCAACTGCCTCAATTGAAGCCCGTGAAGTTGTAGATCAGCAGCTTGTCGTCGGCCTGTGCGACCTGCACCGCCTGCATCGGGTCGTCCTTGACGATCGTGTGGCCCTTGGCCTTGGCGGTGCCGCCGCCACTCCCACCGCCGCCCTCGGCCAGCGGACCGACGTATTCGGCGTGGTAGGGCGGGATGAAGGTCGTGGTCAGGAAGTCCATGCGCTGACCACCGGCACCCTGGAACAGGTAGACGGCGAACAGCGTGACGAACATGCCGATGGCCTGGCGCGAGGCGCTGACGCCGGCATAGGACTCGCCCTTCTTGGGCAGGAAGCCGAACAGGAACAGCGCCCAGAACAGCAGGATCGTCGCGGTCAGCGCGAGGTAGAGCTCGCGGTTCAAGAACTGCCAGCCGAGCGCAATGTCGACGACCGAGATGAACTTCAGCGCCGCGGCGAGCTCGACGAAGCCGAGTGACACCTTGAGCGTGTTCATCCATTCGCCCGACTTCGGCATCGCCTTCACCTTGGTCGGCAGCAGCGCGAGCGTGACGAACGGGATCGCCATCGTGAGGCCGAAGATCGCCATGCCGAAGCCAACACGGAACGAGCCGTATTGCGCCGTGCTCGCGAGCAGCGTGCCGACGATCGGCGCCGTGCAGGTGAACGATGTGATCACGAGCACCGCACCCATGAAGAACACGCCCGCAAGGCCGCCGGCGCGACCTGCGCCTCCCGCGGCGTTCTGCAGGAAACGCGGCGGCTGCAGGTTGATCCAGCCGAACAGCGCGAACGCGAAGATCACGAAAAACGCGCCAATGATCAGGTTGGTCGCCCAGTGGTTCACGAACGGCTGGATGACCTGCGCGGCGAGCACGCCGACCACGACGAAGATCGTGATGATGCCCGCGCCGTAGGTCAGCGCGAGCGGCAGCACGTTGCCGCCACGCGCCTCGGCCTGCTTGGTGAAGAACGAGAACGTGATCGGGATCATCGGGTAGGTGCACGGCATCGCGAGCGCGAACAGCCCGCCACCGATGCACGCGAGGATCAAGGCCCACCACGAATCGAACGGGCCGCCCGGCTTACCGGTCGCGGCTTCGTTACCTTCGGCCTCGCCAGCCGGTGCGGTGCCGACACCGCCGCCTTCACCGTTGCCGGCTGCACCGGCGCCTTCACCGTTGCCGGCTGCACCGGCGCCTTCACCCTGCTCGCCGGTTTCACCCTCACCACCCGACCCGGCACTCGGTGCGTCCGCGTACTCGGCCCGGACGTCACCCGCCTCGATCGTGAGCTTGCCGGAGAACGCGGCCTCGGCTGGCGCCTTGCACGAGGTCTCGTCGCAGACCTGGTAGTCGAACGTGCCCGACACCTCGGCTTCGCCAGCCGCCATTCCGACAGGCACCTTCACGACCTGCGTCACCTCGAAGTACTCGGGCAACGGATAGCTCAGCATCCCGAGCGTTTCCTTCTCGTCACCCGGTGGGATCTCGGGCTCGCCGACCGGCTCGAGGCCACCGAACTCGATGTTCTCGTGCGACAGACTGACGGGAACGTTCGTGGTCTCGAGGAAACCGTAGGCGTGCCAGCCCGGCGTCGTCGTCGCCTCGAGGATCAGCTTGACGTGCTCGCCGGCACGTGCGGTCGCCGGCTCGAACCGAACCGCGAGAACCAGGTCCTCGGACTCGAGCTGCAGCCCGGGTTTGAGCTGGCCCTGGGCGAGGGCAGGCATGAGCAGGGCCAACAGCAGACCCGGCATCAGGAGCATGCGAAGCGTCGTATTCATGTGGCGCGGGGATGATACGAAGCCACTGCGTCAGGTTGCGCAGAACTTCGAGCCGCGCCGGTTTCCGCGCCCCAGCCGGCCGGCCGCGGCCGCCACCCGCACGGGCGCTACTTGCCCGCGCGAAGGTGGATTCGCGTGATTGCGGCCGTCGCGGCCGCCGCGACCTCGGCGTCCTTCTCCGCACTCCAATCGATCAGGAACGGGAGTGCCTCAGGCGCGCCGAGCACGCCGAGCGACTTGATCGCGAGCAACCGCTGCTTCTTCGGATGCCCCGGCTTGCTCTGCAGCAGCAGCTTCTCGGCGGCCGATGCCGGCGAGGCATCGAGCCCCTTGAGAACGCGATCCCAGTGCGCCTGTTGTTCGTGGTAGAAGCGGATCCGCGTGAGAGACTCGGCGGCGACCGTGCGCACGCCCGGCCCCTCGTCGCGCAGCAAGGCGATGAGTTGCGGCACCGCGCGCTTGCTCACGATCTGCCCGAAGAACTGCGCCGCTTCGTGCCGCACCCCAGTGTCGGTATCGCCAAGCAACGGCAGGATCACCGACTCGGCTTTGGCACCGAGCGCCGTCGCCCCCTCGATCGCGGCGCGGCGCGCGCCGGCTGCCGGGTTGCGAACCAAACGCTCGAGCAGATCCTTGGTGATGCGATCTTCCGAACGGACCAACAATCGCGCTGCCTGCTTCGCGATCTGAGCCGAGGGCGAATCCAGCAGGGCCTCGATCGCCGCTCGGAACGGCTCGATGTGCGAGATCGACAACTGGTGGATCAATCGATGGCACGGCCGCGAGTCGGACTCCCGGAGCACGCCAGCGATCCACGAGGTGAACACGCGCTTTTGGGGCGAGTCAGGCTCGGCTACCGCCCAGCGCTCGAGCGCGGAACTCACCCAAGCAGCCTCCGTCGCCTTCATGTCGTCGATCGCGAGTGCCCGCGATGCGAGCGCGATGAAGTTGCGGTCCGGGATCAGATCGAGCGAGTAGGCGTTCGTGAAGAGCGCACTCCCGAACCCGAACTCCGTCACCTTCACGATGGCCTGCTCGACCCGTTCCGGGGTGTAGCCGTGCGGTGGGTAGTCGGAGCTGGGGCCATACAAGAGATATTGGATCGGCGTGATCGAGGGTACGCGCTCGGTTTCGGCATACGGATGCCTCACCGAACCGTGCGACATGTTCGGACGAATCAAGTCCAGCGCCTCGATGTCACCCATCGCCATGAGCGCGAGCAACGGTCGCGGATTGCGGCTACGCGCGGACTCGGATGCGATCCCACGCAGTGCGCGACGCACGCTCTCCGAACGATCATGACGCCCGAGTTCGACGAGCGCGCGAGCAGCCCAGTCCTTCTTCGGCTGCTTCTGCCACATCGTGAAGATCCAGTCTGGGGCCTCCGGATGGCCGGTCAGAGCCATCGGCCAGGCATAGGCCGAGGATCCGGGAACCTCTTCACGGTTCGCCGCGGCCCGCTCACGCAGCACGGGGAAGACCTCGCGCGGCAGCGATTTCGCACCGGCCAGGATGTCGAGAATCCCGTAGATGCGATGCTTTGAACCGCTCACCAGCTTCGCGATCGCCACCGCGTTCTCGTCGGTCACGCGTCCTCGCAGCGGCTCCCATGCGCTGGCTCCCCGATTGATCCAGTCGATCACCTGCGCCTCACAACCGGGGCCGTGATCCACGGCGATCACGGTCGCCATCTGACTCAGCCAACGCTCACGCTGCGGCGAGATCTCCGCGTCAAAGCGCCCCATGCGCTGCACGCACGCGTCAACCGCGGGAACCAGACGGCGGGCCTCCTCGGCGGTGAAACGACCGAACTTGAGGTCCGGGGTCTGCAGCCCGAACGAAGTCGGCACCGTCAACAGGTTCGCCAGCAGCAGCTCGACCCCGGCCGTCGACTGCTGCGAGGTCCTGGTCGTGAGGAACTGGAGCGCCGCGCTGGCAAGCTCGGGGTTGGTGCTCTGCAGGATCCGCCGCACGCGCTCGTGCAGCGCCGCGAGCGGCCCACTCGACAACGTCCGGGGGTTTCTGGCCCACGAGAACACGGCCAGCAGCGCCGAGGGCGGCCCTTCGAGCGCCGCGTTGACGATGCGATCCGGATCGAGGCGGTCGCCGAGACTCTTCCCGCGTTGCGGCTTGCTGGTCAGAACCGCGCGATTGACCGCGGCATCCGCGCTCGCATCGGCGAGATAGCGCGTGGCCAGCGCGACCATCGGCTCGCTCTCGGCCTGAAACGCCGACAGCGCCACGCATTGCCGGAAGAACTCGTTCTCCACGCTGACACCGGCAGCGAGGTAGTCCGCGGCGGACTGCCCTCCCACGCGCCACAGAAACCCGGCCAACCCGGCAACGTAGCAACCGAACGCAGATGCGAGCGGCGAACGATCACTGACGGTCGTGGTCTCTTGCTTTTGCAAGCGCGCAATGACCTCCGGCACGGCGGCCTCGCCGATCCAGAGGAGTTGCCGCGCGAGTTCGGGGTCTTCGATACCGGGCAACGGACCATGCCACGTGGGGGCCTTGAAGTGCCACATCTGCTCCAACAGCTTCCGCGCCCGCACGCGCAGCTGCTTCTGCCGTTCGACGTCCTGCTTCGCGCCCCCCGCGGCGTCGACGTCGACGAGCTTGGAGTTCACGGCCGCCTGCAGGAACGGTGCCGCGTCGCCCTTGCGCCCGAGCCGCTGCAACAGGAGCCCGAGCCGCAGATTGGTATACGCCCGATCCGCGGCCGAGATCCCGTCTGTGGCGAGCGCCGACCGATAGAGCTTCTCGGCACGCGCCAGGTCGCCCTCCTGCTCCTCGACGGCGACGGCGGCGGCCACCTGGGCGCCGAGCTGTGCCTTGGGGGCGCTGGGAGCCGCCGGCGTGGCCTTCTGGCCTTGGGGAAGCGCGGGCGACGCGAGCTGGAGCGCGGCGAACGCGAACACGACTGCGGTGGTGTTTCTCATGATGATCAAGAGACCCGTTCTTCGGCGTGCTCCGGTCCGTGCGCGGTCAATTCGATGTCAAGCACTTGTCAACGCTCCCCGTTTGCCACGACGAGCCGATAGCCGATCCCGTGCACGGTGAGCAGATGGCGCGGCCGCTTGCTGTCGCGTTCGAGCTTCTGCCGCAGGTTGAGCATGTGTGTGTCGATCGTGCGGTCGCCGACGAACTGGTCGTCGCCCCAGACCTCGCGCAGGAACCGGGCGCGCGACACCGCGCGCCCCTGCTCACGCCACAACAGCCCGAGCATGCCCGCCTCCTTGGGCGACAGCGCGTGCGACTGCCCGCCGCGCACCAGAGTGAACGCGGCGAGATCGATCTCGACCTCGCCGATCGTGAACTGCTGTGCGGTAACGACCTCGTTGCGCTCGTGTCGCCGCAACATCGCCTTGACGCGCGCAATGAGCTCTCTGAGCGAGAACGGCTTGCTGACGTAATCGTCTGCGCCGAGCTCGAGACCGAGGACCTTGTCACCTTCCTCACCGCGAGCCGTCAACAGCAGGGCCGGAGTGTCGGGATCGCGCTCACGCAGTTCGCGCAGCAACTCGAGCCCGCTCGGCCCCGGCAACATGACGTCGAGGATCACGAGATCGAACCGCTGTTCACGCAGCGCCGCACGGCCTTCGTGACCGTCTGCCGCCGCGGTCACGTCATAGCCCTCGCCTTCGAACGCATCGGTCAATGCGATGCGCAACGTGCCGTCGTCTTCGACGAGCAGGAGTCGAAACTTCATGATGCCTCGGCCACGGTTGCTGCGGCCACCTCCTCGGGAATCCGAAACACGAAACAAGCACCGGCGCCGCCATCGCCGGGCGCGACGCAGGCGAGTTCCCCGCCGAGCCGACGCATGATGACGCGCGCCAGGTAGAGCCCGACACCGATACCGGGCGTGCTGCCGTGCGCGTGCGCCGCGCCGCGTGTGAACCGTTCGAAGATGCGCTCACGCTCGGCGACGGGCACGCCCCCCCCATGATCTCGCACCGTGAGCACGAGCGCGCCAGGCTCGCTCGTGAGCCCGATCTCGACCGGTGAACGGCCGTACTTGCGGGCATTGTCGAGCACGGAGATCAGCGCCTGCACGAGCGCCGCGCGATCAACGCACGCCATCATGGCCTGCGCCGGCGCCTCGAACACGAGCCGCGACGCCTCCCGTTCCGCGAGCGGTTCGAGCATCGTGACCGTCTCCTGCACGATCTCACTGACGTCACAAGGCCGCAGGTCGTAGGCCCGTTCGCCGCGTTCGAGCCGGCCGAGATCGAGCACATTCTCGATCAGCATCGACAGTCGACCGGACTCGCTCGCGAGCATGCGGTAGTAGTCGTTCTCACGGCCCCGCGCCCGGCCTTCGACGAGCATCTCACCGAGCAGGCGGATCGACGCCAGCGGCGTCTTGAGCTCGTGTGTGACCGTCGTGAGGAACTCCGCCTGCGCACGAACGGCGGCGGCCTCGCGACGCTGCGCGCGCAACTGCTGCGCGACGGCCAGGCCGAACGCCGCGAGCAGCACGAGCGTCAGCGTGGGCAGTAGCCACCGGCCCTCCGCGCGTGACCAACCACTCGCGGGCTGCAGGCCTCGCACGAACGGAATCGCGGCAAAGCCGGGGACCGGCGAGTCGTCGACCATGGGCTCGACGAGCCAGGGCCACTCGGGCAAAGGCGGCTTGCCCGCAGTCGTGCGCACGGCCGCGAGGAACTCGGCGACCTCGAGCGACCGCACATCGAAGCCGCCGTCGGGATGCGGCTGCCACCACAGCAACTCGGCGCGATCGTGGCCGTGGACTCCCGCACCCTGCCGCGGTGAGACCTGCTGCCAAACGTCGAACGCCGCGCGAATCGCTGCGCGGCGGGTCGCCACGCGCGCACGCTCGGTCACATCCACGTCCGTCGGCAACGGCGTCACGGCCGGCAGCAGAGCGACCCGCTGCACCAACCAGTCCGGCCGGCCATCGGGTCCGAGCAACCGCAACATGGCCGCCACCGCCGTCGCGACCGTCTCGCGGCCGTACATCGCCGGCGCGAGCGGTTCCGCGAGTTCGAAGAACTCGCCCACGAATTCGCGTTCGCGTTCCGCCGCCCCGGCCCGTCGCGCCTGCCATGCCGCCGCCGCGAGAACCCGGAGCCGCATCGGCACTGGCAAACCGATCTGCCGCAGGTCGTCGAATGCCCGCCGCGCCGCCGCCGGATCTCCGGACCCGAACTCGGCGCGCGCGGCCCGATCGAGCCGATCCTGGGCCAGCAGGTCCGAATCCGCTGCTGCCGCGATCGGTTCGAGCCAGCCGAGGTCCGGATCGACGACCGGCCGGGTGCCGCGAATCACGAATCGGGTACCCGCTGCCGCCTCGAACACGG
Source organism: bacterium (assembly GCA_024743115.1). Lineage (GTDB taxonomy): Bacteria > Planctomycetota > UBA1135 > UBA1135 > UBA2386 > JAGQRA01. Next base: position 81,682 of record JANSXC010000003.1, read on the forward strand.
CCGGCGACCGGATCGAACGCTCGAGCAACCGCGCGGCTACGGCCTCGGAACGATCGAGCTCGAGTGCCCGCGCCGACGATTCGAGCTCCCACGTGCGCCAGATCTGGAACACGAGCAGGACCGCCAGCGTCACTCCTGAGAGCAGGAGCACGGTCTGGATGCGGTATCGGGATTGCGAGCGCAGGCGGTCGATTCCTGCACGATAGGAGGCCCGCGCGGCGACCTGTCAAGAAACGGTCAAGCGCTGTCAGGACCGCGGCGCTACCAACGCGTCCGTGAGAGGAAGCGGGTGCGCGTGAAGTAGTCGACCGAGACCACGGTCGCCGCATCCTGGCGCGCAAGCTCCGGTGCCAACGTCGCAAACAGCCCGATCATCGCTGACCAGGGATCGTCCTCGACCTCGCCGCTCGCGGTCTGCTGTAGGTAATCGGGGCCGACGACCTGCTCGACCGACTTCGTGATGTTGCTGATGATCTCGGTCATCGACGCGACTTCGATCCCGTGCCACCGGCTCGGCATCCGCGCGAGGCGCTCCTCGACCTCCGGCCGGAACTCGAACTCGTCCTCGGCATCCGCCGTGCCAACGCGGTCGAGTACCGCCCGCACGTTGTGCCGGACGCCCTCGCCGTCGCCGAGCCCGATCACGAGCAGATCCCCCTTGATCGCGTACTCGAGCGGGAACACACCGAGCAGCGCCAGACGGTAGATCTTGGTGCCGGCGTAGTCCTGGCTCTTGCGGCCGACATGGAGCCCGCGCGCGCGAATCACCGTGTCGAGGTTCTTCGCCATCGTCTCGCCATTGCGCACGGCCACCGCGAGGCAGTTGTTGGAATACTCGAGCTGCACCCTCGTGAGGGGCTCATCGGAATCGTCTTCGAGAATGCCGACGGGCATCGTCGGGTCCTGCAGCAGGATGTACTCGTCACCGATCAGCGCGAGCACGTCCTCGACGAGCCGTAGCTTGGTCGCCTGCAGGAACTGCTCTTCGAGTTCTTCACGGCTCATGGTCATCACCCCATCCAGGATCTCGAACATCCGTGGATAGTACTCTTCGAGTTTGCGACCATCGAACGGCGACACCGACCAGGTCCGCGACGACGGCGGCACGAAGCGCAGCAGTTCGGGGCGCTGGCGGCGAGTCGGCGAGAGCAGACCGAGCAGCCCACGTTCGGTGCCGTTGAACTCGACCCCGAGCGACTGCGCGACGAAGTGACCGTCGGGAAAAAGCGTGAGCGTGACGTTGTCCGCGCTGCCGAAGCCGAGATCGCGAACCATCGCCATCCACTGCGCCGGTCCGGTGTCCGTCTCGACGTCGCACAGGCGAGCAACCATCGCGCCCGTGTTGATCTGCAGACCGAACGTCGCACCCTGCACGTGTTCGGCGATCGGCTCGGGCGAATCCGCCGGCAGATCGAAGAACAGCCTGGCGTCACGCTCGACATCGGATCCACCGACGAGCACGAGACAGCCGTTGACGAAAACGGGTCCCGCGATCGAGTAGACCTTGCCCGCTCGCACCGGCGCAGAGACGCCACCGAGGGTGATCTCCGAACCGGTCGCAGGCGGCAGCACGACATCGAGCGCCGCCTTGAGCTCGTTGAGATCGAAGTCGGGATCAGGGCCGAGCGCGATGAGGGCAGCCCCCGGCAGCGGTTCGGGGCCGAAGGTCAGCTTCGACCAGTCCGCGCGAATGGCGATCGCGACCTCGCCGCCATACGCCTGCAGCAGCTGCGGCATCGATTCGGCGCGCGCCCGGCGCTCGCCCGAGAGCTCACTGCTGTTCGCAATCGCGGTGAACAACCGCTTCCAGCTCGGCTTCATCGCGGGGCTCGCGAACGCCTTGCCGAGGCCCGTGCTCTCGAACTCGCGACGCCACGCGGCGGGGCCACGCATCCGTATCACGACCTCGCAGTCCGCGGGGACGAACTGCAGCGGATCCGCGTTCTGGGCGAGGAGCGCGGCCGTACACAGCAGCGGGGCGAGGATGCGCATGCGCGCATCGGACGCCCCGCTGTCGGTCCTGGCAAGCCCTGACAGTCGGAGCTCGCTCAGGAAGTCGGCTGCAGCTCGCCGACGCTGGTCGCTAGAAGCGGATACCGCCGCCGACGATCAGGCCGCTGAGACCCAGGTCGATGTCGATGCTGTCGCCGTCGATCTCGCCCTCGCCCTCGAAACTGATCGAGCGATAGCCGACGAACAGGTTGAGCGGCTCGAGCGCCGTGAGTTCGAGCAGCGCCTCGACATCGAGCAGGTTGGCCTCGACGTCTTCGACGTCGACGGCGACGTAGCCGACCTCACCCACGAGCTGCAGGAAGTCGGCAATGTCGATCTCGGCGCGGCCGAACAACATCGGCAGCGGCGCCGACAGCTGGATGTCTTCGCTCGCGATACCGATCGAGTCGCGCACGAGGATCGACAGGTCGATCAGGTTGACCGCGAGGCCGGGCTGGAGCGAGACGGGGCCGAGCGGAATCTCGAACGTGTAGGCGATCTTCGCGCTCGCCATCTCGAAGTCCGTGAGCACCGGCACGCCCGCGGCGACACCACCGAAGTTCTGCGTCAGCAGACCGCGGCCATCGTCCTCGAACAGGAAGCCCGACACCGAGAGGTTCGGGACGCCGAAGTCCATGTTGGCCCGCACGTAGGGCGTGCCCTGGTCGTCGCCGAGGCCGAGCCCCGACTCGATGTCGTCCTGGATCGATACGCCGCCCGTGCCCGTGACGTAGCCGATGTCACCGTCGAGAGCGAGCTGGGCGAAACCGCCCTGAGCCGTGATCTCGAACTGGTAGCACGAGGTGAAGAATACGAGCGCTGGAAGCGCCAGCAGGTGACGAATACGCATGGTTGGTTCCTTCTTCTGACCGGTTGCGTGACGGCGACTAGCGCGCCGTCACGTCGAGCGTGTCGACGTTGATGTCGAAGACGCCGACATCCGTGACATCGAGCACGGCGATGTTCGTCTTGTTGAACGTCAAGGTGCCGCTGACCGTCTGACTCGTGGCTTGATTCGTCAGCGACCACGTGATCACACCGCGCGGGTACTCCTGCCCGGGCTCCTCGTCGGTGAAGATCTGCGAGAAGCCGAACGTGAAGACGCAGACTTCGCCGCTGACGTTCGTGCTGATGTTGCAGTCCTGCACCGGCGGCGTCGGCGAACCGACCGCCGCAACGCCCTCGGTCGCCGCGAGCTCTTCGAGTTCGTTCTGGTTGGCCGAACCGGCAATCATGCCTGTGAACGCGCACGGGTTGGTCGTCGCGCCCGTCGAGAACGAGGTGCCACCGCTGACCGTGCCATTGGTGTTGCAGGTCGCGCCTTCATAGATGGTCCACTCGCCGACCATGAACGGACGACCCGAGGCATGGCGATTGCGAAGCTCCGTCGCCGCGTCATCGATCGCCTGCGAGAGGCTGACCGTCGACAGCGTGAAGCCGGTCTCCGGCGCGCCGCCAGTCGGCGCGTAGAACTGGATGACGCCGGCGATCTGGAAGACGCCACCGATATCCATGCAGTAGTCGATCCCGGTGCCGTTGTAGTTCCACTCGAGGCCCGTCGGGTCCGGCGGGTTGTTCGTGTTGTCGCCCTGACGCCAGAGGTTGCTGAAGTCGACCACCGCATCGAGCCGGCGGAAATGCGGCGGGATGCAATCGGTGACCAGTTCGACCTTGGCTTGCAGGTCGGGATCGAGCGCCGAGGTGACCTTGCTGTCACAGCTGGTGCCGGCCAAAACGAGCAAGAGGCAAGAAGACGTCAGGAGACGCGACGAGAGCATTGGATTCCTCCGAGATGGCCGAGTGGTATCCATCGGCGTTGGGGATAGATAGAAGCGGCGCTGCGAGTTTACCCTGACAGGGAGCACCATGGCCATCCCGCGTCGGAACTACGGTCGCACCGCCATCCTTCTCGCGATTTGTGGGGTCGGGATCGGGATCTGGCTATTCGGTGAAGGGGAGAGTGCTGCGCCGAGGGATCTGGAGCCGGCAAGGACACCCGGGCCGGCGACCGATCGCATCGACTCCGCTCGAGGGACGATCGAGGAATCGGCAAACCCCGATCGACACGGCGATGCGGCCCCGTCGACGAAGCCTGGCGCGACCGACTCCGCGACGGTCGAAGTCGAACTGACGTGCGAATCACCGAACGAAATCCGAACGCTCGCGATCGATGCGTTCACCTCACACGGCACGGCCGTAGTCGCGCATGCAATCGGTCGACCGATCGCGACGGGCGCGATCGCAACCCTGGAGATCGCGCCACTGACATGGCACCGAATCCAGGTGACCGCTGACGACGGGATCGTGCTGTCGCGAAGACTCCGCCTCGGCAACGGCGAGCACCACCGCATCCTCGTCCCGTGCCCACCACGAACTGCCGAGATCCAGGTCGTCGGGCCTTCACCGGAGCTGCTACCCCACCTCCAACTCGATATCACGGATCGCGGCCAGCCCGATACGCCCGCAATCCGCACGGGGCTCGACGAGTCCGGCGCCTGCCGCGTCCGCATCGTCGGGCCGGCCGTTGCCAGGATTCGAACGACGCGTCGGACGGCCGTCGCCGCCGTCACGACCGATGGGCGGCGAGAGTTCGAACCCGGGTCCGAACCCGTTCGACTGACGCCACGAGAACCACTGCTCGGCGTCGTCGTGCAGGCCAGCGGCGAAGCCCTCCCGGCGATGGTTCACCTCGACCCACGGCAGGTCCACTACGACGTGGAGCGAGCCCCCGCGGACCGCGCGGCGTGCACGGTCTTTCGCCGCGAACGAGCCGAACGCGCGACGCGAATCGCGATCTCCACCGCGGCCGGAGGCCGGCAGTTCGCAGACCCACAGAGCGCGAAGCAGGCCGCGGACGTCTGGACCTTCTCGATCTACGACCTCACGAACGTCGGCGAGCTGCGGGTGCGATTCGAGGGCGACATCACGGACGAAGGAACGTCCCAACGCGCCCAACTGTGGGTGCAATCGCAGGCGTCGGACGATCGCCAACGCCTCGCTCCTGCGCCCGACCGCGATGGCTACGTGGCCTATCTGCCCGTCGGCGACTACCGGCTGTTCTGGCTGCCCACCCCCGGCCGCGAGGAGACGGCGGTCGACTTCGTCCGCATTGCGGCATCTGAGCCAACCGAACTAGAGCTCGCACCGCGCGAACTCCAACGCTGGCAGATCCGTTTTCCGGCGGCTCCGGCCGGCGTGATGCTCGACCTGGAGTGGCCCGCCGAGAGTCATGCCGGCAGCTCCGACGCGGGGCGTTTCGAAGCCGATCTCGGCCGTATCCCGCGAGTCGGCGAACGCGCCACGATTCGCCTCGACCATCAGGAGCGCGAGTTCGTCGCCGAGTTCACGAGCGTCGACACCGCGAACCGCCACGCGACGATCACGTCCGCCCTCACGAAGGCGGACGCGGTAACGATCAACGTCGAGCCGCTCGAACACGGTGGGGATCCCGATCTGCGGCTCGCGGACGCCAGCCTCGGGTCGACGCGGGTCTGGCTGCTGCCCGGCGATCGCCTGCGATTGCACAGCACCGAGATCGTCGACGACCAGCGCCAGATGCTCGGCTGGTTCGATGTCACACCCGGCCAACCGGAGGTGACACTGCGCCCGCGCGGCCGCTGGGCAACGATGCGCTTCGAACGCGATCGCGGCAGCGCGCGTGTCGTTCACGTCGGCGCGGACTCGGAGACCGTCGAACTCAAACTGCGGCCGACGACGACGCCGTTCCGATTCTTCGTCGCGGACGGCACGACGGCGATCCATGTGGAGGTGGACAGCGTGCGTCAGACGTTCGGCACCAACCTGGCCGAGTTCGTCGTGCGTTGAGTCCGCGGGACGGTCGAGTAGAACTGCAGCATGACCTTCGCGCCGCCGCCCGAACGCCGCATGTTCTGCAACCGCACGCTCAACATGCGTTCGATCCAGGTCGTCGGTTTCGACATGGATTACACGCTCGTGCATTACGACGTGAAGGAGTGGGAGGCGCGCGCCTATGCGCACGCGCGGCGGCGGCTGGTCGAGGAAGGGCTGCCGCTGGAGGGCCTGGAGTTCGATGCCGAACGGTTCGCGCGCGGGCTCGTCATCGACCTCGAGACCGGCAACATCGTCAAAGCCAATCGTTTCGGCTATGTCACGCAGGCCGCACACGGCATGGCCGCGATGCGACACGACGAGCAGCGGCGCTCCTACGCGCAGGTCTGGGTCGATCTCAGCGAGCCGCGTTGGGTGTTCCTCAACACGCTGTTCTCGCTGTCCGAAGCCTGCCTATACGCGCAGCTCGTCGACCTGCTCGACGCCGGTCGCCTGCCGAACGTCGCACCCGACGACTACCGCAAGCTCTACGATTTCGTCGGCCGCGGGATGGACGCCGCCCACCTCGAAGGCGCGCTCAAGGCGGAGATCATCGCCGACCCCGAACGCTTCGTGGAGTTCGACCGCGACCTGCCGCGCGCGCTGCTCGACCTGCGACACGCGGGTAAGAAGCTGTTTCTCGCCACCAACAGCGAGTGGTCCTACACGGCGCCGATGATGCGCTACGTCTTCGACCGTTACCTGCCCGAAGGCATGGACTGGCGCGGGCTGTTCGACCTCGTGATCGTGCAAGCCAGAAAGCCGAAGTTCTTCGTCGGTGACGAACCGTTCGAGCTCGTCGACGAAGGCTCGGGCGCGACGCAGCCGCACACGGGCCCGCTCGACGACCGCTCCGTGTTCCAGGGCGGCAACTCCAAACTCGTGCAGCAGCACTTCGGCGTCGACGGCGGCGAGATCCTGTATGTCGGCGACCACGCGTATGCCGACGTGCACGTCACCAGTCGCATTCAGCGCTGGCGCACCGTGCTGATCCTGCGCGAACTCGAACGCGAAGTGCGCGAAGAGCAGGCATTCGCCCCGGATCAGGCCCGACTCACCGAGCTGATGACCGAGAAGGAGCACCTCGACGAAGAGCAGGCGATGCTGCGCCTCGCGCTGCTGCGGATCGATCGTGACGGCAAGCCGATCGACGGCCTGCCGACAACCGCCAACGAACTGCACGAACGCCTGCGCGCGCTGCGCCCCGCGATCGAGGAGCTCGACGGCCGGATCTCCCCGCTCGCGGCCGCCGCCAATCGCATCGGCCACGCACAGTGGGGCCCGTTCATGCGCGCCGGCATCGACAAGAGCCGGCTCGCGCGCGAGATCGAAGGCTTCGCCGACATCTACACGTCGCGCGTTTCGAACCTGCTGTACCTGTCGCCGTTCGGCTATCTGCGCGCCGTACGCGGCACGCTGCCGCACGACGCGACGCTGCCTCAGGCCGATTCGGATTCGCCGTAGATCGATTTGCGAATCTTCTCGCCGCGATTGCCTTGCACGTAGCCGAGGATGCCCATGCCCGGCCCGAGGATCATGTAACACCAGCCGGGGGCGCCGATGTCAACCCCGACGTTGGCCACCGCCAACCCGACCGACGTCGCGGCCACAGCCATCTGAAAGTAGAACCGCGTCAGGCTCGCCTGGGTCTGATAGACCTCGTAGGCGTCGAGCTGCATGACCTCACGCTGAGACAAGGCGCGCCGATACATCAATACGAAGATCAGGAAGATCAGCAGATAGCCACCGCTGTAATAGCCAAAGATCCACGGCGAGTCGACGTTGCTACCCTGCGTGATCGAAGCGAGATCGAGGCTGCCGATCGGACCGAAGAACCCGATGAACATCAGCGTGAACAGGAACTTCAGCGGGTAGGCATAGACCAGAACGAGAAACAACAGCGTGAGATTGAGGAACGCCGTCGTGCCATCGCGCAGATTGAACCGCCGCGAAAACAACCAGTGCTCGAACCACAGGTAACACGTAATCGCAAACGCGGGCAACGCGGCCAACAGCGACTTGATCGCAGCTTCGAGTTCGAAGAACGATTCGGGCGCCGCATCGCGCAGGAACAACAGCGCGAGCACGATCGCAAACACCGCATCGGTGAAGCTCTCGAGCCGCGAGACGTCTTTCTCGCCGCGCCACCGAAAGCCGCGATCGATCCGCCGCGGTGTGACTGGCGCAACTGCCTCGCTCATGCCGCATAGGATGCCGAGGTAACGGCACGAAGGGAACGCGGTAGAGTGGCGGAATGTCCGGTTCTCACCGACAGCTGCTCACTATCGTCGTGATCCTGTTGTTGATCGGACTGCTCGCGGGGCTTTGGCGCAGCCCGGATCCCGTTGAGACGAACCCGGGCTCCGAAGCGCCGAGAACAACGAACGCCATCGCGACGCCGCAGAGCAGTGCTCCGGACCAAAAACCGTCGACAACGACTCGCGACCTGGTCGCTGCACCGACCGAACAACCACCGGGACCGCGCCTCGATCGCCTGCTGCGCATCCGGCTCGTCGGCATCGTGCCGGAGGTGCCGTGGACCGAGCCACTGCGATTCGATCTCAGCGGCCGCACCGCCGCGCGTGAGCACCATGAACTCGAGGATCGGCTGACGGTCGACATCGAGGGTGTCGCGACGATCGAACTGCCCGACTGGGTCGACGAACTGACGAGCACGAAGTTGCGGATCGAGTGTCGCGACCCGAACTATCGGCCGATCCGTCACCGTAGACGGGACAAGGTCGAGCCGGGAGAACTCGTGATCGAGGTCGAGCACGTGCGGATCTTGACCGGACGCGTCGTGGACGCCGAGGGCGAGCCGGTTGCTGCCGCCCGGGTCGGGGCGTTCTGGTTCTACAGCGGCCGAATCACCAACACGAACGTCGGTACGACCTCGACCGCACAGGATGGCAGCTACCGACTCCAGGTGCCGCCGGACCCGGCGCTGGCGATCGTTGCCGCTGCCATGGAGCCAGTGCAGATCAGCGGCCGCCTTGCCATGGGGTACCACGGAGCGATCGCAGAGACCGGAATCCTGCGTCCCGATCTGCTGCCGGCGTGGCTGTCCCTGCCCGAGCCGAACTCGGACGCACCACCACCACCCATGGAACTCGACGATCTCGTACTCCGACCAGCGGCTCGCATCCGCGGCGCGCTGCGATGGACAGACGGCGGAGGGATCACTGGGGGGCGTATCCGCAACGATCGGTCGAGCAGCGGACAGCGGCTGTTGTGGGGTCAGACTTTCGAGCTCTCCCCCAGCGCCCGCGTCTACCACGAGGTCACCCAGCAGTTCCGTATCTTCGCATCGCTGATAGCCGACGTAGCCGGAGACTTTGAGCTGGCTGCTCGCCCAGGCGAGCGCATGAGAATCGAGGTAGTGGATATTCCCGAAGCGCTCTGCGACGGCGGCATCTTCTTCGACAGCTCGCCAGCACCGTGCTTCGTCGAGTGTGTGGTGCCAATGGCAGACCTGCGCGCCACCCACCGCGGCAAGCCCGTGCCCAACGCGCTCTTCGAGCTGAGTAGCGGCAAGACGCGAAGAGCCGACGAAAACGGACGCTTGAGTGTGGCCCCGGGCCACCATCGCGTGCGAGCCCGGAAAGAAGGGTTGGTATCACGCTGGCATCAACCAGGCCGCTTGACTGGAAACCCGCAGACGATCGACATCGAACTCAGCGACCGACTCACGCCTGTCACGATTCATTTGGCAGAGGGCGCGTCGCCTCCCCCCGACGAACTCGAGTACGAGTGGCTCGTCGATGGCAGCTCACGAACCGTGCAGAACGCGCGGCGCGAATCGGGATCGCGGTACCGCGCATTCGTTCCGCGCGGCAAGGTCCGATTGCGCGTGGGCGGTGGCCTCGAGGGCTTCATTGTGCCGACCTCGCACATCCTCGACATCGAACACGAACCCATCGATCTCGAGGTCACCCCTCGCGAAGGCGGCCGCCTCGTGCTCGAGGTCGACAAGCGCGGGACCCGGCATACGGGCCACTGGGCCATCACCGACGCGGCCGGACAGCCCGTGAAGGGCCGGTTCTGGACCCACACGCGATCCGGCCGCCGCAAGATGCCGGTGCCGGATCGGACGTTCTCGTGGGAAGGCCCCCAGACCCTCGAACACCCCCTCCTGCCCGGAAACTACCGCATCGAGGTCACCGCGCTCCAGACTCGGGAAACCCGCGATTTCACCATCCGACCCCGCGAAACGACCACCGTGCGGGTCCGGCTACCTTGAATTCCCGCCGCCCGGTATCATGTTCCGCCCCATGGCGCTCCTTCGAGTGACAACCTGCCTCCTGTTCACGCTGTTCGCAGCGGACGAGCCGGTCAAGGCGAGCTTCACCGAGCTCGCGGGCTTCGACTACTCCGAGGGCATGACGCTGCCCAAGGAGGTCACCGATCTCGACGAGAAGGTCGTCAAGATCAACGGCTTCATGCAGCGCGAGGCGCCGGGCGTCGGTCCGGTCAACGCGTTCATGCTGATCAGCGACGCGTGTGGTTGCGAAGGCATGCCGATGCTCAACGAGATCGTGTTCTGCATGCTGCCGGACGGGGTCACGATGGACATCAAGCCCGGCATCGTCGAAGTGACGGGGAAGATCTACATCGGGGAAGAGAAGGAAGACGGCACCGTCATCATGCTCTACCAGATGGACGCGGACACGGTGAAGTGACCGCCCGCCAGTCGTGAGAGCCCTCGTGTTGCTATCCGTCCTCGCCATCTCGGCGCCGATGCTGGCGCTGCTGCCGCCGGCCCAGGATCCCGCCACGGACTGGCACAAGGTGGTGAACAAGGCCGCTACGTCGCGCCGCTACGGCCTGCGCCTCGCGGCCGCCAAGAAGATCGCCAAGGCCGGCGCCGCCGCGATCCCCGCCGTCGACGCCTACGCGGAGCGGAACGGCCGCAACGCGCTGCCGCTGGCGATCGTCGACGCGATCTCCAAGGCCGAGACCGTCGGGCCCGCCGTGTTCGACCAGCTCATCGACTGGGCGGAGGATCGCGACTTCTACTGGCGACCCTATGCGTTCCTCGGGCTCGCGCGCCGCGCCCCGCTCGCCGAAGCTCGCAAGGCCGAACTCACGGAGCTCTTCACCGCCCATCGTGACGATCCGGCATGGCTGGTCGCGACGCACTCGCGGTTCGGCCTCGTGATGCTCGGCGCCGGCGACCCGAGCCCACGACCGGACGACGACCCGCGGCTCGCGGCGCGCCTCGCGCAGCTGCTGCTGCGCGCCGGCAAACCCACCGACCTGCAGCCGCTCGTCGACGCGCTCGCGAACGAACGCACGTTCCTCGGCATGCCATGGGGCCAGCAGGAGGCGCGTGAATCCAACAAGGCGATCCGCGCCGTTCTCGGTGACGATCATCCGGGCCGCATCGAGGACAAGAACGCAGCCATCGCCGCGGTGCGCGCCGCGCTGACGAAGCGCTTCGGTCAGGAGCTGAAACAGCCGACGATCGTGCGCGACGCGGCGATCGAACTCGTCGGCGGCATCGAGTCGCTGTCCTGCAAGAGCGGCGACCTGTTCCTGCAGTGGACGGCCGACGGCCAGCTCTACGCCGGCATCGATGCGCGCCCGGCCGGCCAACTGCCCACAGCAGCCTGGCAAGAACTGTCTAAACAGCGCACAGAGCTGCCGATCGACAAGAGCCTCGGCATGGTGATTTGCGACGCCCTGCGTCTCAAATGGAGCGATCCGGCCCTCGAGGTGCGCTTCGCCCCGAGTTCGCTGCCCGAACCGGGCACAGTTTGGTTCGAGAGATTGGCCAACGCGCTCGCGACAGCCGATAAGAAGGACCTCGCAGCGGCGATCCGCGAGTCGGTCGAACAATTCGGCCTGCGGTGAACCCGGCTGACCCCGTGCCGCGACGGCACTCGGCCGCCGCTGCCACTCTGGCCAAGTAACCCCGAGAATCCTCGTATCCGATGTGTGGCATCATCGCCGTTCTGCGCCGCAAGAGTCGGCGTGAGCCTCCAACGACCGCGAGCCTGACGCAGGCCGTCACCGAGGCCGAAGGCATCCTCGCCGCCGCGACCCTCGACGCGGCCGGACTCGACGCCGCCGCAACGACGCTCTCGGCGCTCGACCGAGAACTGCAGGGCGCACCCGGACTGTGGTCGCTGCTGCAGGACGCCGATCTGCGCGCCGATCTGCGCACGCGCCTCGGCGTGCTGCAGGACCGCGTCCTCGCCCACGAGAGCTCGCTCGACGACGCCGCCGCGATCGGCAACGACGCGAGCGTCGAACTGCACAACGCCGCACTCGTCCGGCTGAAGGATGCGCTCTGGGCCGTGCTCCGCGACCGCCTGCGCCACGCCGAGGCCGTGCAGAATCTAGCCGGCGGCGGCGAGTTCACGACCAACGACGCGGCCGGCGCATTCTCGAGCCTCGAGACCGCGCTGTCGGCACTCGATCGCCTCGAGGTGCGCGGTCGCGACTCGGCCGGGATCTCGATCCTCGTCACCGGCATCGACCCGGAGGCCGCGAAGTTCGCGGGCGAAATCGCAGCCCGCGGCCACGACGAACTGTTCCAGAACGGTGCCGTCCGTCGCACGAAGACGGGGCTCAACTTCGTCTACAAGTACGCCGCGGAGATCGGTGAACTCGGTGACAACGTGACCGCGCTGCGTCAGGCGATTCGCGAAGACGAACTGCTGCAGCGCGCGCTGCGTGAGCCCGAGGCCGAAGCGCTCGTCCTCGGTCATACGCGCTGGGCCAGCGTCGGTATCATCAGCGAGCCCAACGCCCACCCGCTCAATCACGAAGAGACGGGCAATGCGAACTCGAACGTCGAAAGCGAGTACGTTCTCGGCGCCCTCAACGGCGACGTCGACAACCACGAAGAACTCGTGCAACGCCACGAGCTCGCGCTGCACCCGGCGATCACGACCGACGCCAAAGTGATCCCGACGCTGGTCTCGCGCCAGCTGCGAGACGGCACCGCCTTCGCAGAAGCTTTCCGCCGGACCGTCGCCGCGTTCGAGGGCTCGGTCGCCATCGGTGCGGCAACGGCCTGCGCACCCGATCAGCTCGCCCTCGCGTTGCGTGGCTCCGGCCAGGCGCTCTACGTCGGCGTGACCGAGGACACGTTCGTCATCGCGAGCGAGCCCTACGGCGTGATCGAGGAATGCGACCGCTACCTCCGCATGGACGGTGAGACACCGGGCAACCCGGACAACCCGTCCGCGTCGCGCGGCCAGGTCGTCGTGCTCGACCGGGCCCACGCCGGCACGATCGCCGGCATGACACGGCTGGCCTACGACGGCACGCCGCTGCCGCTCTCCGACGGCGATCTCACGGATGCTGCGGTCACGACACGCGACATCGACCGCGCGGACTACCACCACTTCCTGGCCAAGGAGATCCACGAGTCGCCGGGCTCGTTCCAGAAGACGCTACGCGGCCGCATCAAGCGAATCGGTGATCGCCTGCAGGTCGCGCTGCCCGAGGAGTCGCTGCCGGCAAACGTGAAGGCGGCGCTGCAAAAGGACTGCAGGCGCGTGCTCGTCATCGGTCAGGGCACTGCCGCGGTCGCGGGCCAGGGCGTCGCCGCCGCGATCGCGGACGAACTGCAGAACAGCCACATCGCCGTCTCAGCACTGCCCGCGACCGAACTCAGTGGCTTCGGGCTCAGCGATGATATGCAGGACACGCTGATCGTCGCGATCTCGCAGTCGGGCACGACGACAGACACCAACCGCACCGTCGATCTCGTGCGCGCGCGTGGCGCGACCGTGCTCGCGATCGTCAACCGCCGCGGCAGCGATCTCTGCGACAAGGCCGACGGCGTGCTCTACACGAGCGATGGCCGCGACATCGAGATGAGCGTCGCGAGCACCAAAGCGTTCTACTCGCAGTGCGCCGCGGGCCAGCTCCTTGCGCTCGCGCTCGCGCGCGCGGCGGACTGCCACGACGACGCGCACGAACACGAACTACTCGAGGCCCTGCTCGCGCTACCCGACGCGATGCGCCAGGTGCTGGCCGAGGACGAAGCGATCACCGAGGTCGCCCGCCAGGTCGCACCGCAGCGGCGTTACTGGGCGCTCGTCGGCAACGGCAAGAACCGCGTAGCCGCGGCCGAGATCCGGATCAAGCTCAGCGAACTCTGCTACAAGTCGATCGCCTGCGACGCGACCGAGGACAAGAAGCACATCGATCTGTCGTGCGAGCCAATGATCCTCGTCTGCGCCGCGGGCCTGACGGGCTCGACCGCGAGCGACGTCGCGAAGGAAGTCGCGATCTACAGCGCCCACAAGGCGTGCCCGGTCGTGATCGCGAGCGCGGGCGAGACCCGCTTCTCGGCGGCCGCAGCCACGATCACCGTGCCACTCGTTCACCCGGCGCTCGCGTTCGTGTTGTCGACGATGGCCGGCCATCTGTTCGGCTATCGCGCGGCGCTCGCAATCGACGAACTCGCGATGCCGCTGCGGCGGATGCGCGGTGCGATCGAAGACACGTTCGGTGAAGGCAACGCCGACGAGACCGCGTTCGAGACACTGCGCGCCGAACTGCAGCCGCCCTGGCTCGACTTCCGCAAGGACCTGCAGCTCGGGCGCTACAACGGCACGCTCGAGGCCGCGACCGCGACGCAGCTGACGGCGCTGTGCAACTACGCGATGGGGCTCGTGCCGCTCGACGTCTATGCCGTCGAGTTCGGCGAAGCGGGCACGCCCGGGGTCGTCGTCGACAACCTCACGAACGCGCTGACCCAGGCGATCGACGAGCTCACGCGCCCGGTCGACGCGATCAAGCATCAGGCCAAGACCGTCACGGTGGGCATCTCGCGCGCCGACGAGGCGCTGCTGACCGTACCGCTCGTCCGCTGCGTGCTAGAAGCCGGCGCGAGCCGCGACCACCTCGGCTACCGCGACCTCCGCGCGCTCGCCGGCCTCGACCCGGCCGTCACCGAGGTCCTCGGTTCGACCCGCTACCGCATCGACGGCGATGTCGAACAGGGCGCGAGCATTCACGTCGTTGATCAGCGCGGCGCAGCAACCTCGTTGCCGTCCAGAACGGCGAAGAACCCCGCGCTCAAGGGCACGAAACACCTGGTCGCGATGGAACGCCAACTGTTCGTGGCCAAGGGCCGCAGCGACGAACGCACCGTGATCCTCGTGCCCGAGATCGAACAGAACCGCGCGGTCGGCATCACGCTGCTGCACGTGCGGTTCGAGGAGCACCTGCCCGCGAGCGCGCTCCGCGGAGTCCTCGGCAACTACCGCAACCGCTACGCAGCTCTCGCGGACGCGGTCACCGAGACCGAACCGACGTTCGACACCGAACTGCTCGCAGCGATGACGGTGACGGACCTGCTCTGCGAGCCGATCTACTCGCTTGCAGATCGCTGGCGCCAGGGCTCGTTGGAACAGGGCTCCCTGAAGGACTGAGTTACCTGCCGCCGTCCGGGGCTGCCGTCACTCGCGCTCGAAGAGCACGCGGTTCGCCGTGTCCGCTACGACCTTCTTGTCGCGCTCGGCCTTGGCGATCAGCGTGTCCCGCAGCAGCACACCGTGGTCCTTACGGTTCGTGCCCTTGGTAAAGCCCTCGATGCCGTCGCCGCCACGCGCAAGGAACGAGCTCGTCACGACGCGATAGGTCTTGGCATCGTCGAGCGGTTTGCCCGCGACCGTGACTTTCCGCAACACGCGTTTGCGCTTCTCGGTCGCGTAGGTGTAGGTCGCGCCGCCGATCTCGAGCAGGCGCCGGCGCCCTTTCAGCGAGCCCGCGATCAAGGCGCGCAGATCGGCACCCGTCATGTCCATCGAGATCAGCGAGTTGTCGAACGGCAACAGCTCGTAGATCATCCGCGGCGTCAGGGGCCCGGCCTGCAGCCGCGTGCGGAGTCCGCCCTTGTTGGTGAACGCGACATCGGCGCCGCTTGCCTCCAGGAACGCATCACAGACCAGGTTGCCGGCTGGGGTCGAACGCGCACCGCGGTTGTCGTTCAAGGACGTCGCGAGCTCGCCGATGACCCGATCCCACTTCGCAGTGATGTGCGTCGTCTTCTCCGCGATCCACTTCTCGGTCTCGGGATCGGGCGGATACTTGTCGAGATCGAGCTCGACGAGCTCGCCCGATTCGATCACGAGCTTCCGCGTCTCCGCCTCGACCCGGGCTCGAACGCGATAGACCTCGCTCGCCTTGCCGTGGGTCTGCACGATCCAGGTATCGCCCTCGCGCACCGGCTTCTTCAGCCCCGAATGCGAATGCCCGCCGAGGATCAGCGGCACCTCGGGGAAGCGCTTCGCGAGCTTGCGGTCGACGTTGAGCCCACTGTGGGTCAACAGCACGATCACGTCACTGACCTTGCGCGCCTCGGGCAGCACCAACTCGAGGGCCTTGGCCTCGGCCTCGAAACCGGCCTCGCCCCAGGGGCCGGTCGACACGCCCTTGGTCTGCTCCGTGATGAGTCCGACGATCGCGATGCGCAACCCGTGCACCGTCACGACGTGGAACGGCTCGGCGTAGGGCATGTTCTGCCGCGCCTCCGAAGCTTCGATGATGATGTTCGCACCGAGTACGGGGAAGTCGGCCGCAGCACACAGCGCCTCGACGTTCTCCGGCCCGAAGTCGTACTCGTGATTGCCGAGCGCGGCCGCATCGACCCCGAGCCGCTCGAAGAACTCGACCGACAGCTGCCCGCGGGTTTCGTTGCCTTCGATCGTGCCCTGATACCAGTCCCCGCCATCGGTCGCGACGACGACCGCACCCGCCGCCGCAGCTTCGGCGCGCGCCGCCTTGACGAACGTCGCCATCGACGCCGCCCCACCCACGTGCGGCAGCGCGCGACGGTCGCCGCCGCCTCGCGCCTTCCAGAACGCGAGCTGGGGCCGGAACTGACCGTGGAAGTCGTTCCAGTGGATGAACACCACCTTGCCATCGCGCAAGGCCTGCGTCGTCGCACATCCCGGCAGCGCGATGACGCAGACCAGCGCGAGCACCGCGACCAGCGGTGAAAACAGGCGGAAAAGTCGGCTTTCGGACGTCGGCACGACACCCTCCTACCCGGCACCGCGGGCCGCACAAGCCCCGGACCCACCCAGAACGACAATTCGCGAGCATTCGCCCCCTTCCAAGCCGTCCCGGGCGCTTTATCCTGCTTGTCGATGCCGGTTCCTTTGATCGATCTCACCCGCGACAAGCAGACACTCGCCGCGGTCGAGGCCGCGGTCGTCAACGTCGTCCGCAGTGGCCAATACGTGCTCGGCACCGAAGTCGAGCACTTCGAGCAGGAGCTGGCGACCTACCTCGGCTGCCGTCACGCGATCGCGCTGTCTTCCGGCACCGACGCATTGCTCGCGCCGCTCATGGCGCTCGACATCGGCCCCGGCGACGAGGTCGTGCTGCCGACGTACTCGTTCTTCGCAACGGCTGGCGTCGTCGCACGCGTCGGCGCGAAGCCCGTCTTCGTCGACATCGAGCCGACCCATTGGAACATCGACCCCGAACGGCTCGACCAGGCGCTCGCGCAGTGCAAGAGCCCGAAGGCCGTCATCGGCGTGCACCTCTTCGGTACCGCGTTCGACGTCGACGCCGTGCTCGAGATCTGCAACCGCTACTCGGTGCCCCTCATCGAGGACTCCGCGCAGGCGATCGGCACCAAGCACCAGGGCCGCATGCTTGGCAGCCGCGGGCTGTGCGGCGCGTGGTCGACGTTCCCGACCAAGAACATGGGCGGCATCGGCGACGGTGGCTTCTTCACGAGCAACGACGACGAGTTCACGGCCAAGGTCCGAATGCTGCGCAATCACGGCATGGGCCGGCAGTACGAGCACCACACGATCGGCGGCAACTTCCGCATGGATGCGATCCAGGCGGCGGCACTCCGCATCAAGCTACGCGGCATCGAAGAGATCACGGAGACCCGCCGCGCGAACGCGCAGCAGTACCGCGACCTGTTCGAAGAGGCCGGCCTCGGTGACTGGGCCGAACTGCCGGTCGACACCGATCGCCACGCCTACCATCAGTTCGTCGTGCGACTGCCCGCCGACCAGCGTGACCTCGTGATCCAGCACCTGCGTCAGCAGGGCATCGGATGCGGCGTCTACTACCCGATCCCGTTCCACCGCCAGCCGTGCTTCGGGTACCTCGGCAGCGACCCGAAGGACTTCCCGGTGGCCGAAACCGCGTCGAAGACCTCACTCGCACTGCCGATCTTCCAGGGCCTGACGGGTGCCGAGCAAATCGACGTCGTCGGCGCGCTCAAGCACTACCCGCGGCCGGTCGGCGCGGGCCGATAGCGAGGCTTCGCAGCTTCGGGCTGCTCAGCTCGGGCCGCTCACAGCGTCCCGAGACGCGCCGCGTAGCCGAACGCCGACACCTCGGTCGCGATGGTCGCGTCCGCATCGGAACCGTGCGACACGACGTAGGTGCCGCGGCCCGGCGCGGCCAGCGTGCCGAGCGTGACCGTCTGGGCGTTCGAGAACGCCGCGCCCAGCGAGTTCGCGGCCGGCGCGAACGCGACGAGCTGGTGGTGCAACGTAACGCCCGCGTAGGCCGCCACGGGCGGCACCACGAACGGCAGACCCGTCAACGCACCCGTACTATCGGCGAACGTCAGTGTCGTCGCATCGAGGCTCACGAGCAGATCACAGTTCGTGCCCGGGAACGTGAGCGGCAGCGCGCCGAACAGGCTTCTCGTGTTGCTGAGCCCGAAAGCGACGATCAGCGGCGCATCGGCGCCGAGATTCTGGCCCGTGATGAAGTGGGCTGCCCCCGGCGCCTTCGTGCCTTCGACCCCGATCGTCACGGGCGGCGTCGAACCGTCGATGCTGCAGCCCTGGCCGAACGAGACCGCCTGACCATCGCTCGGTCCACCCGACGTCGCGACGCCATCGAGGATGGTGTGCGCGAAGCCGAACATGGAGAAGTTGTTGTTCTCCATCTGCACGTCGAGCACGAGCCAGCCGCCAGCCGGGATCGTCAGCGGCACGTTGACAGTGAACGGGAACCGCAAGCTGTCGTTGGGACCACCCCACGGATGCGGTGACGCCGAGCCGGGATCGGGGAAGTAGTTGACGGTGCTGTCGAACACGGTCGTCAACGACGACGACAGGTTGTCCGCGAAGCGCGCTGCGGGGGTCGCCACCGTGGTCACGCCGATGCTGATGCGCAGCCGCTGGATGTTGAACGGGCCGGGCGCGCCGACCCGCGGCAGCGGGCCATCCCAGCGGAACGCGACCTCCGTGGCAGTGAACGTCGAAGCACCGACCTCGGACGCATCGAAGAACATCTGCACGCGGGAGCTGCGTTGAGCGAACGGACGCAAGCCGAAGTCCGGCAGCTCGAGCGACGGATTGGCCGTCGCGGGCATCTCGAGATAGCTCTGAGCCGTGAGCCCGGCGGTCAGAGCAGTCGTGAGGAGAACGGGAACGACGAACAGCGGTTTGATCATGGCGGATTGGTCGAGGCCTGATCCTCGACGCCCGAACGCTAGCTATCGCGCCGCGCCGCGTTGTCACCGCCAGGTCATTCCCACGCGCCGATCTGCAGCTTCCGATCACCCGAAGTCATGCGGAGGTCACGCAGTCGCCTGCCCGAACAACGGCAGGCACACGCCCTCGTGATCGAGCAAGCGGCGCTTGCGATCGAGGCCCGCTGCGTAACCGGTCAGCGCACCGCTCCGGCCGATCACGCGGTGGCAGGGCACGATGATCGCAATCGGGTTTCGACCGTTCGCGGCACCGACCGCGCGAACTGCGGACGGGCGGCCGATGGCCTGCGCGATGTCCGAGTAGGAGCACGTCTTGCCGAACGGGACGTCGAGCAACGCGTGCCATACCGCCTGCTGGAACGGCGTACCGCCCGGCTGCAGGTCGAGATCGAACACGCGGCGCCTGCCGGCGAAATACTCCGACAACTGCCGCCGGGCCGGCGATCGCAGCCCCTTGCCCCAGATCACTTCTTCGTCGGTCCGCGCCAGCCGGTCCGTGAACGATCGGTCCGCCCCGAACTTGACCTCGAGCAGCGCGCCATCGCGTTCGGCGATCATCAGGTCGTCACACGGCGTCGAGAGCACACAGCACTGCAAGGTCATTCCGTTTCCTCCTCTTCCGGGCGGTCGAGCGACCGCCAGAGATGCCAGCACGCGAAGCTGCGGTAGGGCGCGAACGGTTCGAGCAGCTCACGAGTCTTCGCCGCGTCCGGTCGAACCTCGAGCCCGAGCCACGCCTGCAGTCCGCTCGTGAGTCCGGTGTCGCCGATCGGCGCGCAATCGCCGAAGCCGAAGCCACGCATCATCACGTAGTTGCTCGACCACGGACCGACCCCGCGCTGCGCGAGCAGCTTGCGCTCGGCGTCGACCGCCGAGCCATCCGCCAGATCCGCCAGTGGCAGATCGCCGTCAGCGATCGCCCGCGAAGTGTCCTGCAGGTACTCGATCTTGCGACCCGAGAACTGCCGCGCGCGCAGAGCACCGACATCGAGGTCCGCCACCATCGCCGGCGTCGGGTGCAGCACGAGGTCGTCGATCCGCGGGGCCTTGGCCAGCTCGAGCATCGCGCTGCGGCAGCGGAACGCGAGCGCGAGGTTGATCTGCTGACCGATGATCGACCAGCAGAACGCCTCGAATGCCGACGCATTCTGCAGCACGCGCAGACCCGGGCGCGGGCCCACGAGCCGACGCTGGTCACGATCGCGTCGCGCCCGGCGTTCGAACGGCCGCGGGTCCTGGTCGAGTCCGAGCAACCGCAGCGCGGCCACGTGCGCAGCCGCCATCACCGCACGCCGGCCCCCCGGCGCGCGACCGACTCGGCCGCCGATCGCTACGCGGCATCGTGCGGTTCTGGCGAGTAGCCGCAGACTCAGGACCGCCGGCCGGCCGCCGAGCCAGGCCGCCTTGTGGCATTCCGTCCCAACCACCTTCTGATCCGGCGCAGAGGGATCCCGACCGAGCTGCCGCAACGTGTCACGATGCCGAAAGTCGACCGGCAACGAGATCGCGAACTCGTTCGCATCGGCCATCGCGCGATAGGCCCGCGGCGACATCGCCAGGACGTTGCGGAAGTTGTCGTGAAAAACCGACTGACTCGCGAACCCGCTGTCGAGTGCGACGTCGAGGAGGCGATCGTCGCCGGCCAGCAGCCTGGCCGCTGCGAACTTCACGCGCGCGCGCTGCAGTGCAATCGCCGGCGTCGTGTGGCCATGACGCCGAAACAGGTCGTTGAGCCCCGTCGCCCGCAGACCGGCGATGCGACCGAGATCGGCAACCCGCTGGAACGTGCCAGGCTCCGCCTCGAGCCGCTCGCGCAGCAAACCGTAGAGCGCGGTGTCAGGATCGCCCTCCGCGAAGAAGCGATCGGGCCGACAGCGCTTGCACGGGCGCAGGCCCGCCGCGCGCGCGCCGGCCTCGTCGTCGAAGAACTGTACGTTCTCGGGGCGCGGCCGCCGCGCCGGACACGACGCGAGGCAGTAGATCCCCGTCGTCGTGACACCGGTCACGAACCGGCCATCCCACGCCCGATCACGAGCGAGGAATCGGCGCAGGCGTTCGCGTTCGGTTTCCACGTCAGAAATCGAACCGTGAACCGCACCGCCTGTCGTCCGGAATCCGCCGCGCAAACACCAGGGCTGCGGCCGACGCCCGGACAGCCCGGCTACAGCGCCGCCCAGATCCCGGGGGCGGACCGCAGACCCCCGCCGGTCGCCGGCAGCACGTAGCCCTGGCAGCCGAAGACTTCACCGAGCAGCCAGGCCGCGTTCGGCCACGTCACTTGCCGCGTCAACCCGGTCGAATTCACCTGGCCAACCGCGATCGGAAACAACGGCGCGAGCTCGTCGAGGTAGATCCCCTGCACACCGAACGCCGCGTGCGACCGCGTCAGCTTTCCGAGCAGCAGGAAGCCCGGCGCCGACGTGCCTCGCGTCAACGTCGCACGCATTACGCTGCCGGGCGGGCCATAGCTCGTCTCGATCCCGGGAACGTCATCAGTGAACAGCGCCCCGCCCACCTGAGAGAACGCGTTCGCACCGTTCTTCGGCAGCATGACGAAGCGCGAGCTCAGGAACTGCACGTCGGTGTTGATCGCTTCGAACGCGGCGATCGGCGTGGTCGTGCTGCCCTGGACCTCGATCCGCGTCGAGCCATCGCCCGCGAGCCGCACAGCGGTGTCGACGAGCCGGATCGCTGGCGCGAGGTTGCCGACGAAACTGCCGTGCGTGAACTCGAGCGTGCCGCGGACCGCCGTCACGGCGACGCCGACTGCACTGGACCATGCAACGTCATCCGAGACGAGGACCGCATCGCGAGCCTCGAGGCCGTGCAGTCCACCGAAGCGACTGGCCCGCACGAACAAGCTCGCGACGTTCTGCGCCGAGAGCCCGATGCGCGCGCTGTTCAGCGTGCCGTTGATCTCGTCGAGCATCACGGTGCCCGAGCAGTTGCGCACCCGGATGCCGCCGAGCGCGCCACCGTTGACCCGCGTGTTCGAGCCGCGGAACAGCAGGTCCTGGCCGGGCGGCAGGTTCTGGATCGTGACCGCGTGCGTCGCACCGCTCGGAGCATTGATGATCACGCCGCTGCCGAACTGGATCCGCAGCGACTTGTCGACCACGAACCCGGTGTAGGTTCCCGCTCGCACCTCCAGCACCGAGCCCGGTGCGGCGGCCGTCACCGCAGCTTGCAGGCTCAGGAAGTTGGGATTGCTACCGCCAACGGTCACGAGCGGACGCTGCGCGATCGCCACCCCCTGGCTACCGACGGCGAGCGCCACGCCCCACGACAGCCGCGCGGCGCGTGCCGCACCGGACCAGCACCGGCGTCGCGTGGGTTGTTGTTCGATGATTGAGTGCATTGGCGAGTCTCTTCTGCTCGACCGCGAGCGCACGCCGGAGCCCATCGCCAGGTCACGCCGTGTGCGGATCCGTCTTCCTGAGTCCTTCCTGACTCCTGATGCTTCGCAGCCGGTACCGGCGCCGCGGGGGATCGGCGCCAGATCGGGCGAAATAGGATAGCGCGAAGAGTCGGCCAATCGAACCCCGAACGGGCTTGACGCGCGACTCGGCCGGCCGGATGCTCGCGCCAACTGCTGGAGGAGCGGTCGCGATCAGTAGTTGCAGCAAGGGCGTCGGCCCGTGGACCTGCAACGAAAGGCGACGACCGCCGAAGCAGCGAACCCGACGTGCGGGTTCGTTGTTGGCTGCCGAGGCTAATACCTCGGTGGTTGTCGTGTCGGTCTCGCCGATACGGAGCGCCAGACGCGGAGCGCGCCCTGTCACAGGGAGCGAGTCGTGAGTGGTTCCTCTGGTGGCCATCGATCCATTTGGCTGACCGAATCGACCCGCGCGAGGTTGCGCGGGACCGACCGCGAGGACCACCGACGTGACGACCGACGACTCCACCACTCCCGCTCCCGACCACGCCCGCAGCCGTGGCCGCAACGCAGCTGCCCCACTCCCGAACGCCGGCTGGCTACTCGATCGCACCGAAGCTCTGTGCCGCGCCGACACGACGACGGGTCGCGAAGACCACGGACTCCCGGCGCTGCGTTCGCTGCTGCGTGAACTCGGTGCGCGGGTCGAACTTCAGGAGGTCGCGCCAGGGCGTCACAACGTGCTCGCGAACTGGGGCCGACCACTGCTGCTGTTCTCGACGCACCTGGACACCGTGCCGCCGTTCCTGCCGCCACGCCGCCAGGGTGACGTGCTGCACGGCCGCGGCACGTGTGACGCCAAGGGCCAGATCGTCGCGCAACTCGGCGCCATCGGGGCACTGCTCGCGCGCGGCCACGACGGCTTCGCCTGGCTCGGGGTCGTCGGCGAAGAAACCGACAGCGTCGGGGCAGCGGCGGCGGCCGTGGAGTTCGCGACGCGATTGCGGGACTGCCGTGGCCTCGTCAACGGCGAACCGACGGAGAATCTGCTCGCGAGCGGTCAGCGCGGCTCGATGCAGGTGCGGATCGCGACCAAGGGCGTCGCGGCCCACAGCGGCACTCCCGAGCTCGGGCGCTCCGCGATCTGGCCGCTGCTCGATTGGGTGCAGCAACTGCGCGAACTGCCCGAGCGCGACGATCCGGAGTTCGGGCGCGAGATCTGGAACCTCGGTCTGCTCAGCGGCGGCCAGGCACCGAACGTCATCCCCGATCGCGCGGAAGCGACGCTGTTTGCGCGCACACTGCCGGACTCGGAGTTTCTCGACCACGTGCGACGGCTCGCACCGGCCGTCGGCGAGGTTGGTGAGGTCGCGTTCACGAAACCCGAGAAGTTCGCGCACCTGCCAGGCTTCGAACACGCTCCGGTGACGTTCGGCAGCGACGCGCCGCGCCTGCGGGCGCTCGTGCCCGACGGACTCGTGACGATGTGCGGCCCCGGCAGCATTCGGGTTGCGCACACGCTCGACGAACACATCACGGGGCCGGAACTCGTGCGCGGCACCGAACTGCTCATCGCGATGGCCGAGTGCATGCTCTCGGGCATCGCGGGATCGCCAGGGGAGGCAACGCGATGATCGTGATGAAGTTCGGCGGTTCGTCGCTCGCCGATGTCGAACGCCTTCGCGCCGCCGTCGCGCTCGTCCTCGCCGCGAAGGGCCGCACGCCCTGCATCGTGCTGTCCGCGATGGCGAACACGACCGACGCGCTGCTCGCCGCCGCCGGGGCCGCGGAACAGAACGAAGCCGACGCGCTGAACCGCGCCGCGGCACCGTTCCGACATGCGCGCGAAGTCGCGGCAGCGGCACTCAGCGACTCGCAAGCGGTTCAGGCGCTCGTCGCGAAGCTCGAAGAGGAAGTGCTCGTGCTGCTGCGCGGTGTCGCGCTGTTGCGCGAACTCACCGCCAGGACGAGTGACGCGATCGTCGCGCACGGCGAACGCGTCGCGACTGCGCTGTTCACCGCGATGCTGCAGGATCACGGCCTCGACGTCACGGAACTCGATGCGCGCGAGGTGGTGCGCACCGACGATCGCTTCGGCCGCGCCAGACCAGACTTCCCGACGATCTGCGAACTCGCCGATCGCCGCATCAACCGGTCCACCCGCGCCGGCCGGATCGTCGTGACCCAAGGCTACGTCGGCGCGACGGCCCAGGGCTTCACGACCACGCTCGGGCGCGGTGGCAGCGACTGGTCAGCCGCACTTCTCGCAGCAGCCCTCGGTGCCGAAGAACTGCAGATCTGGACCGACGTCGAGGGTGTGCTGTCGGCCGATCCGCGCACGGTGGCAGCGGCGCGGCCGGTGCCCGTGCTCAGCGCAGCCGAGGCCGCCGAACTCGCGGCGTTCGGCGCCCGCGTGCTCCACCCCGCGACGATCCAGCCCGCGATCGAGGCCGGCATCGCCGTGACCGTGAGACACACGCTCAAGCCGCACGGCCAGTTCACCACGATCGACCCGCGCCGCCGGCACGACCGCCGAGGCGTCGCGGCGCTCGCCCACCGCGGCCCGGTCATCGTCCTGACGATGACGAGCACGCGCATGCTCGCGAGCGCCGGTTACCTCGCGAGGCTGTTCGAGGTGTTCGGCCGGCTCGACATCTGCGTCGATCTCGTCGTCACAGCGGAAGTGTCGGTCGCCTGCACGGTCGAGCCCGACGCTCCGCTCGAGCAGCTCGTTCGCGCGCTCGAGGGACTGGCGAGGGTCGAGATCGCCCGCGACTGCGCGATTGTGGCAGCCGTGGGCGAAGGCCTGCAACAGACCCCGGGAACCGTCGAACGCGCCTGTCGCGCGCTGCATCCAATCACGCCGCAACTCGTCGGCATGGGTGGCAACGCGCGCAACATGTCGCTCGTCGTGAAGCAATCCGAAGTCGACGAAGCGATGCGCCGACTGCACGCGGAGTTCTTCTCGCCGCCAGCCGGTGCGGCCAACAGCGATCAGATCGCGGAGGGTGCCACATCATGACCAATCTCAGAATCGGCCTGTTCGGCAAAGGTCGGCTCGGTGCCGCGATCGCAGAACGTGCCGGCGACGCAATCGCATGGCAGGTGACGCGCGACCAGCCACCGGACGGAGTGGTCGATGTCGCCATCGAGGCATCCGCTGGTGCGGCAGTCGAGCAGCGCATCGAGTGGGCGCTCGCGACGTCTACGCCACTCGTGATCGGCAGCACGGGCTGGGATCTGCCCGATCTCGCGACACGGATCGGTGACCGCATCGGCGTAGTCACGGCACCGAACTTCTCGCTCGGGATCGCGCTGCTCCGGCGGTTCTCGCTCGTGCTCGCGCGCTTCTGCAATCTCGATACGAGCCGCGACCCCTACCTCGTCGAACATCACCACGCCAGGAAGCACGACGCACCGTCGGGCACAGCGAAGCTGCTCGCGGACACGATGCTCGCGGGCTGCGAGCGCAAGGCCCGCTGGGCGATGGGCGGCCCGCTCGAGTCCGACACGCTCAGCGTCGCCTCGATCCGAGCCGGCTCGACCTACAGCGATCACATCATCGGCGTCGACGCGCCGGCGGAGGTGATCGAACTGAAACACCACGCCCGCAGCGCGGCGGCGTTCGCCGATGGCGCAATCGCGGCTGCCAAGTGGATTCGTGACAAGTCTGGGGTGCATACGATGGATGACGTCGCGCGCGCGGTGCTCGACCCGCTGTTCGCCGATCAGACTCGAGGAGGTGCATCATGACCACGTTGCGCCTGTCCGGCCTCGGTGTCGCCCTCGCGACGCCGCTCCTGCCCGATGGTGAACTCGACCTGCCCGGGATCGATCGCCTCACCCGCCACGTCGCCACGAACGGCGCGGACTTCCTCGTCGCGCTCGGGTCGACCGGCGAAGCCGCGACACTCGATGACGACGAGCGCGACCGTGTCCTCAAAACGATCCTGGCGGCGAGCCGTGAACTGCCCGTCATCGTCGGGCTCGGCGGCGGCGCCACCCGCGCGACCATCCGCGCGGCGGAGCACGCGCTCGGACTCGGTGTTCAAGGCGCGCTCGTGGTCGTTCCGCCATACACCAAACCGACGCAACCGGGCCTCGCTGCCCACTTCGAAGCCGTCGCGGCGGCCACGCCGGAGCTGCCGCTCGTGCTCTACAACGTTCCGAGTCGCACCGGCGCCAACCTCGCTCCGGCGACGCTGCAGAGACTCTGGGAACGGCAGAACATCGTCGCGATCAAGGAGTCATCGGGCGACCTGGCGCAGATCACACGCATCGCCAACGACCTGCCGGCCGGCAAGACGTTGCTCGCTGGTGACGATGCATTGGCACTGGCGACGATCGCGGTCGGCGGCCACGGCCTGGTCTCGGTGGCGGGCAACCTCGTCCCCGGCCGCATGCAAGATCTCGTCTCGACCGCGCTGAGCAACGACTTCGTCGCCG
Organism: bacterium; assembly: GCA_024743115.1. Taxonomy (GTDB): domain Bacteria; phylum Planctomycetota; class UBA1135; order UBA1135; family UBA2386; genus JAGQRA01. Next base: position 108,786 of record JANSXC010000003.1, read on the forward strand.
CGCGCGATCAACTCGGCGCGCTCTTGCCGCTATTCGACGCGCTCACGCTCGAACCCAACCCGATCCCGGTCAAGACGGCGCTCGAGCTGCTCGGTCTCGCGGGGCCAACCCTGCGACTGCCACTGCAGAACGGCAACGTCGCCACTCGCGAGGCGCTGCGACGCGCACTCGCCCACCAGCGTGAGGTCATCCATGGCTGAGTCCGAACTGTTCGATTTCTTCTCCCGCGGCGACGACGAGCTGCTCGCGGATCCCAACTGGCCAACCGCCCACGAAGCGCTGCTGACAGGCCTCGAGTCCGGCGCACTCCGGGCCGCCGCGCGTGATGCAGACGGCAACTGGCACGCCAACACCTGGGTCAAGCGCGCGATCCTCCTCGGCTTCCGGCGCACGGAACTCGCGACCATCCCGGCCGAGCCGGCACCGTTCTTCGATCGCACGGCGTATCCCGCGCGCCGGTTCGAGCTCGACGATGCCGTTCGCATGGTGCCCGGCGGCAGCGCGGTCCGGCGCGGCGCCTACGTCGCGGAGGGGGTCGTTATCATGCCGCCCGCCTACGTCAACGTCGGCGCATGGGTCGGCGGCGGCACGATGGTCGACAGCCACGCGCTCGTCGGCTCGTGCGCCCAGGTCGGCGAGAACGTCCATGTCTCCGCGGGCGCGCAGATCGGCGGCGTTCTCGAACCGGCCAACCAAAGCCCGGTCGTCATCGAGGACGGCGCGTTCCTCGGCGGCCTCACGGGTGTGTTCGAAGGTGTCGTGGTCCGCGAACACGCGGTGCTCGCGGCCGGCGTGATCCTTACGGCAGCAACCGTGGTGCACGATCTCGTCGACGGCACGACCCACCGTGGCGAAGTTCCGATCGGCGCCGTGGTGATCCCCGGCACCCGACCGGCGAAGGGCGCCTACGCCGCAAACCACGGCCTGCAGATCACCGCCCCCCTGATCGTGAAGTACCGCGACGGCAGCACGGACGCCGCGACTGCGCTCGAGAGCGCGCTGCGCTGAGCGCCAGCGACGCCTTCGGCGGCCGGAGTGGGCTGCGAACGGGACGGGCCGCCTACAACAGAACCGGCACGAGCAGGGTCGCTGCCAAGATCACGAGCACGATCGCGACGAGATTGAACACGATCCCGGCGCGCGCCATCTGTGGCATCGTCACGTAACCCGATGCGAACACGATCGCATTGGGCGGCGTCGCCACCGGCAGCATGAACGCCATCGAAACGGCGAGCGCCGCCGTCGCCATGAGCTGCAACGGCTCGATCCCGAGCCCGGATGCCGCGCCAGCCATGATCGGCATCGCCATCGTCGCGGTCGCCACGTTGCTCGTGACCTCGGTGAGGAACACGAACAGCACGGCGATCGCCGCAAACACGAGAACGATCGCGAGGCCATCGAACGACGAAGCGATCCCGCCAATCCATTGCGCCAACCCGGTCTCCGACATGCCGCGGGCCAGCGACAGGCCACCACCGAACAGGACGATGACGCCCCAGGGCACCTTCTTCGCCGTGGCCCAGTCCAGCGCGGCGCGACCGCTCCGCCAGTCGGTTGGCACGAGGAACAACACGAGCGCGGCCGCCATCGCGATCGTCGAGTCCTTGACCCACGGCGCGAACGTCTGAATCCCCGGAATCGTGACGTCACCGAATGCCTTGGGCGCCCGCATCACCCACGCCAGCGCAACGAGGACGAAAACGATGGCAACGACCGCCTCGTCAGCCGACATGCGACCGAGACTCGCGCGCTCTTTCGCCAGTAGTTCGCTGGCATCACCACGCAGCTTACCGGGCGGATAGAGCCAGCGCGTCAGCAACCACCAACCCAGCGGCAGGAAGACGGCCGCGATCGGCACGCCAACGAGCATCCAATCGAGGAACCCGATCGACTTGCCGAGCAGTTCGCTCGCGGCGGCCGCGAGCACCTGATTGGGCGGCGTGCCGATCAGCGTCGTCACGCCGCCGATCGTCGCCGCGTAGGCCACGCCCAGCATCACGCAGATCCCGAAGCCGAACGGCCCCTCGAGATCGTCCGGGCGGAAGATCAACGCGATGGCCATCGCGATGGGGTACATCATCGCCGTCGTCGCGGTGTTCGAGATCCACATCGACAAGAACGCCGACGCGATCATGAACCCGAGCACGAGGCGATGCGGTCGCGTGCCGACGAACTCGACGATCGCGAGCGCGATACGGCGATGCAGGCCACTGCGTTCCATCGCCCTGGCGATCAGGAAACCACCGAGCGACAAGAAGATGATGTCGTTCGCGTACGGCGCCGCCGTCTCAGGCATCGGCAGGATCCCGAGTGTCGGAAACAGCACGAGCGGCAGCCACGCCGTCGCGGCGAGCGGAATCGCCTCGGTGGTCCAGAACACGGCCATCAGCACCACCACCGCCGCCATGCGCCAACCCGCCGGCGTGAGGCCCTCGGGTCCCGGCAGCAGAAGCATCAGGCAGAACGCGAGCAATCCGCCGAGCAGGCCCATGCGCGATCTGGACACGGCAGCACGATCGCACATGCAGCAGAGAGCGTCCAGACCGGGCGGTCTCGCCTGCGGCCGGCGCTACTTGATGAACGTGTAGATGCCGCCCGACTCCTCGGCGAGGCGCCGAAGGAGTTCGGTATCGATCCCGAACCCGATCGTGTGGATCACGATCTGGCGCAGACGATTCCAGCGTCGCACTTCGTCCGCGATCTCGAGCGGGTCCGTGACCGCGCCCGACGTCGGCTCTCCGTCCGAGAGCAGGTAGATCGTGTCGACCTTCGAGTCCTGGAACGCGACCTCGAGCGCATCGAAGATGTTCGTGCCACCACCGACGCGCAGCTTCTTGACCGTGCCCAGCACCTTCTTGCGGTGTTCCTCGTCGAGCTGCCGAAGCTCGGGCCACTGGGCCCGCACGGCCCCGTTGTAGGTCACGAGGTTCACTTCGTTGACGGCCGGCATCTTGCCGATGGCCGCCGCGAGTTCCTTCTTGGCCGCGTCGATGCGCCGGCGGCCCGTGTCCGTTCCGAACGCCTCCACGCGGCCACCCATCGAACCGCTGACGTCGAGGCAGAACGCCACGTGCTTGCTCGTGAGCGGGATGCCGAAGTAGGCCGAGGTCTGCCCCGCCACGCCACCGAGACCCGCCCGCACGGTGTCCGGATGCGGCACCGTGAAGCCGTTCCGGTGCTCCCGCCACCAGTCCTTCCACTCGCTCTTCTTGAAGCAACGCGTGCCCGTGTGGACGAACAAAGCGTTGCCGAGTTCGGAAGCCAACCGCCCCTCCTCCTTGCCGTAGCGCGCGATGAGGAGCGGAATCGACGACACGTCACGAAACGACGTCAGGTAGCGGATCGCCGCGGCCCGCAGCTCCCAGAGCTTGGAACCGAGGCTTTTCTGCGCGATCGCGATCGCATCGTCCGCATCGAGCTCGCGCAACAGCGTGAGCCCGACGGCCCGCACGTTCGGTTCGTTCGACGCCGCGAGCTTGAGCAGATCCTTGCGCCAGGTCGGATCCCGCGCAAGAACGTCGTGCAGGCCCGCCGCGAGATCGAGCGCCTCGCGCCGCGGCCGCCGCAGCTTGCGTCGCACGCGTTCGACGAGCGGCGCCACCGCCTCGGCCGGCGCCTCGCGAAGCAGCAACATGGCAGCATCGCGAGCCTGCGCACTGTCGTGTTCGAGACCTCGCCGCGCCATGTAACGCATCAGCGCCATGTCCTTGGCCGCCGCCGCCGCGGACTTCCGCAGCGCGGTCTTGACCGCGCGATTGCTGATCGCGCCATAGCGCAGGAGCAACGGGTACAGCTCCTCGTCGCGCACGCGCACGATGCCGGGGATCATCTCCGCAGCAACTGCAGGCGTCGGCCCTTCGGGCATCCGCTCGAGCAGATCGATCGCGAGATCCGCTGCCCGAGGGTGGCCGGACTGGGCAAGCTGCCGCCACGCAATGGCGCCGAGGATCAACGAGCCGCGCGTGATGAGCTTGACCCGCACGGTGTCGATCTCGGTGACGTCCCGCACCGGGTCGAGGATCCGCAGGAACTTGACCTTGTCGTCGGACGTGCCCTGGCTGAACACCGGCACGACCCGGCGAATGAGTTCGGAATCCTTCGTCCCGACGAGGACGCTGACGACCGTCAATCGCACGGGCTCCTTTGCGCCTTCCTTGCCCTTGCGCAGCATCTTCGCGAGTCGATCGTGCGCCCGGCGGCCCATCGCGAGCAACGCTTTCGCCGCCGAACGGCGCACCCGCCAACTCGCCTTCTCGTCGTGGAGCACCGACCACACACGGTTCTCGAGTCTGGGCCGCGGCGACCCCGCGATGGCATCGAGGATCCCGACGGCGCCGTCCTTTGGCGCCGTGCGCTTCAACTGCTTGCTGAGGTACTTCTCGACGATCTCGTGATCGGTCTCACCGAGCCACTGGAGAAGCTTGCCGGCCTGACGGCGGAGCTTGCGGTTGCCACGTGCGGCTTCGTAGTCGGCGATCGCCTTTTCGGCGCGAGCCACGAGCGCGGCTTCCTGATCGACCGGCTCGGTCGCGACGGGCTTGCGGCCGCCAGCGCCCGCTTCCTGACTAGCCTCGGCCTGCGTACGCACTCCGACCGCGAGACAGAAAGCAGCGAGGCAGCCGCACAGGAGGGAGGAGGTCGGGCGCACGTGAGAAACGGGCGGGGCGATCACGGTTGTACCGGATTGGGCCCGACGGGTCATCCCCTGGCGCCCAGAACGCTGAGGACACAGCAACCCTGACGACGCCGAGCGTCGTTCGGACGCCGCGATTCGCACCGCGGCAGTGCCAGCGATCAGCCGGCGAGGAAGTCGGACTCGAGCAGCGTGCGCGCGGTCTGCTCGATCGCTTCCGGCGTTCCCAGCGAGCCGTCAACGAGCTTCTGCCGCGCGGCCTCGACGAGTTCGCTGCGCTCGCTGCCCTGCTGGCGCGCGCGCTCGGCGAGTCCTTCGACCGCCGCGAGAGTGTCGCGGCCGCTCGCGCTGATCGTCGCGTGATCGGCGTCGCGAGCAACCCGCGGCTGTGGCTGCAGAACGACCGTCTTCTGGCGTTCCGAATGGTCGGAGACGCGATCTACGGTGCCCTTGTCAGCGATGTTTCGAATGTCCATGCAATGACCTCAGATCCATCATCGGCAAACACCCCTACGGCTTGAGAGCCTTGCATCAAAATCTGTCCATCGTTTCGGCGGGGGCCTGCCGCGACCGGATCGGCAACCGCTGCCGCCATCGGCAATTCGTGCCGCTACGGCGGGCGGCAGGTTCTGCCTGATCGCTCTCGCGACCGACGCCGCCCCCTGCGAAACGGCCATCCTATCGGCCGGTTGACGCCGGCCGCGACTTGGCACGCCCCGTGCTTCCGTTCTCGCGAGAAGGAAGCGAAACACCGTGGTGATTGCCAACAACAACATGCGCGTCGACTCGGACCCGATGCGGATCCCGACCCCGGCCCGTATGACGACGGACGACGACGCGTTCGTGAACGCGCTCGAAGAAGCCACGCCACGGCAGGAAGAACCTCAGCCCGAAGCCGAGGACCTCACGGACATCGACGACGAGCTCGCGGACGTCGCGCCCGAAGGTGAGACGGCGCCCGAGCGGGCGTCAGAGGAACAGCTCCCCGAGCCGGCCACCGAGGCTGGCGAGGCACTCGTCGAACCCAAGGTCGTTCGCGCGAGCGAACCCGCGCTTCCCACCGAATCCAACCGCGCGGGAGAGTCGGGCAGGCAGCAATCTGCAGGCAAAGGAACCGACTCTCCCCGCGCTCTTCTCGCAACCCGTGACGATGCGATGCTCGATGAGATCGCCGCGCACGGCGCACGCAACGCGGCCACCAATCTCGGCGCTGCCGGCCAGCCCGGCACGCCGGTGACGCCGACCCAACCGGCCGGCGACCCGATCGTTCGCGGCGCGAGCAGCGCCGACAATCGGGCGCAGTCGACGGCGACGCCCGCCCGTGCGCTCCCCGCGTTCCGCACCAGCGCGACCGCGACGGCACAGCTGCTGGATCAGGCACGCGAGTCGATCTTCAAGCAGATCATGCTCAAGCTGACGCAGGGCGGTGGCGAGATGCGCATGCGGCTCGACCCACCCGAGTTCGGCGAGCTGGACCTGCGGCTGGTCGTCGAGCAGGGCAACCGACTGACGTTGTCGATCGCCGCCGAGCGTGCCGAACTCGCGGATCTGATCCAGCAGCACGTGGACGAACTACGTGAAACGCTCGCAGGCGCCGGCATCGAGCTCGAGCACGCCGACATCAGCGCACGCGATCGCCAGGACGGCGATGCGGCGAACGACCTGTCCTTCGAGGGTGGCGACGACGCCGCCGAGGACGAACCAACGCTTTCGACGAGCCCGCGCGCCGGCGGCTACATCCGCGCCGACGGTCTCGACTTCTGGGTCTGAGGAGAAACCAATGCCTACTTCCACTTCCAGCATTCATTCCTTCAACGCCGTCGGCGGCAACTCCGTGTTGTCGACGCAGCAGGCGAACTACGGCGACAACCCGTTCCTGCGCCTCCTGACCGAACAGCTGCGTAACCAGACGCCGCTCGAGCCGGTCGACAACGAGAGCTTCATGAACCAGATGGCGAGCTACTCGAGCATGGAGGAGCAGAAGCAGCTCAACGACAACATGCTCAAGCTGCTCGACTACCAGGGCGTGCTCGCGCGCGTGCAGGGCCTCGGTGAAGGCAGCGCGCTGCTCGGCAAGGACGTGTCGTTCGTCAAGGAAGGGGTCGAGACGTCGGACACCGTCGAATCACTCTACGTGGCCGAGACCGGTGACATCCGCCTCAGGCTCGCGGGCGGCGGCGAGATCGACATGCGCGCGATCATCGGCATCGCACAGCCGTCGCAGAGCTGAGCCGAACGCGCCCTCCAAGCATCCACATCCACGAGCCACACGACGAACCAAAGTAATGGTCAGTACCGCACTGTTCACCGGCCTGTCAGGCCTCCGCGTCCACCAGACCTACATCGACGTCATCGGTAACAACCTCGCCAACGTCAGCACCCCGGGATTCCGGGGTTCGCGCGCGACGTTCGCCGACGTGTTGAGCTTCACCGTTCGCCCAGGCTCGGGACCGAACGGCAACTTCGGCGGCGTCAACCCGATGCAGATCGGTCACGGCGCGATCATGGCGACGGTCGACACGGACACCAACCAGGGCACGTTCCAGGACACGGGCAGGTCGATGGACGTGGCACTCCAGGGCCGCGGCTTCTTCTCGCTGTCGGATGGCGTGCAGACGTTTTACTCGCGCGTCGGCTCCTTCGGGATCGACGCCAACCGCACCCTCGTCGATCTGCGCTCGGGGATGCAGGTGCTGAACGCGAACGGTAACGCGATCAACGTGCCGTTCTCGGACACGCTGCCTGCACAGGCCTCGACGGAGATCACGTTCCAGGGCAACCTGCCCGCCGAGGTGGGCGGCCCGCTCGAAGAGATCGTCGGATCGTCGTCGGCGTTCCAATCCGGCACGGCCGCCGCCAAGCAGGCGACCGGAACGGCGGGCGCGGGCAACCAGTTCGACCTCTCTGCTTTCGCTGGCGACACGGTGCTCGTCGCGCTCAACGGTCAGGCGCAGGCGAGCGTCACGTTCGACAGCGCGACATTCGGCGGCGGTCCGGTCAACGCATCCGTCGTAGCCGGGGCGTTCTCCCTCGCCGGACTCAGTGTCTCGGCAGACGACGTCGCCGGCACGATCGACTTCTCGACCATCCAGCTCGGCGACAATGCGTCGCTGAAGTTCACCGACGGCCCCGGCGCCTCGGGCATCCTCACGGCCCTGGGACTCGACGCACTGCTCGTTCAGGGCACGCAGGCCACGGCCGCGCCCGGCACGGATCTCAACGAGCTGACGGGCCGCATCGCTGCCTACAGCACCTCACCGGCCGACTCGATCACCATCAGCGGCACCAACCCCGACGGCTCGCTGTTCTCCGACACGTTCAACTACGGCCCCGACGGCACAACGCTCGCCTCACTGGTCGCGTTCATCAACGGTCGGGTCACGGGTGCCACGGCAGCCCTCACGGCGAACGGCGACATCGAGCTCACGGCCGACACGCCCGGCGAAGCCAACCTCAGCCTGAGAATCGCCGACGACAACGGCAACATCGGCTCGAGCCTCTGGCCCGACTTCCAGATCGCCCAGGACGGCACGGGACCCGATACCGCGAACACGTCGATCACGGTGATCGACTCACAAGGTCGCGAGCACCAGGTCGGACTGACCTTCACCCGCAGCTCGGCGGACCCGACGAGCTGGGATCTGCTCGCGGACATCGACGCGAGCGAGGGCACGATCAACCAGGCTTCCATCGGCCAGATCCGCTTCAACAACAACGGCTCGTTCAGCGTGATCGGCGGCGGCAGCAACAGCCTGACCTTCACCTGGAACGGCATCAACGACGCGCAGACCGTCGCGGTCAATCTCGGCACCTCGGGACAGTTCGACGGCGTCGCGATGCTCGGCAGCAGCACGACGGTCGCCGCCATCGACCAGGACGGATTCACGTCGGGCACGTTGCTGAACCCCGGCTTCAACAACCAGGGCGAACTCGTCGGTTACTACAGCAACGGTCAGAGTCAGGTGCTCGACCAGCTGCGGGTCACGATGTTCTCGAACGAAGCCGGCCTGCTGAAGGTCGGTGACACGATGTGGGTCGAGTCGCCCAACTCGGGTGACGCAATCGCGACGACCGCCGCTGCAGCCGGCGCCGGCACCGTCCGCGCCGGCCAGCTCGAGAACAGCAACGTCGACATCGCCCGCGAGTTCGTCAACCTGATCGAGGCCCAACGCGGCTTCCAGGCCAACTCGCGCGTCATCACGACGACGGACGAGATCCTCGCCGAACTGATGAACATCGTGAGGTAACGGTGACGAGCTACAGCGAAGGAACCCTTATCCGCGGCCTGTCGTTCCTGGCCGAGAAACAGGCGGCGATCTCGAACAACCTCGCCAACGTCGACACGTCGAGCTTCAAGCGGCGCATTGCCGTGGCACAGGAGACTGTCAACAACTTCCAGTCGATGCTCGACGGTCAGATGCCCTCGATCGCGTTCCGCGAGCAGTCGGACTTCGGCCGCGGCATCCTGCGCGAGACCGGCAACCGATTCGACGTCGCGGTCGACGGCGACCACTGGCTCGAGGTCCAGAACGCCAACGGCAAGAACTACTACACGCGCAACGGTCAGCTGCAGGTCGCCAACAACGGCGATCTCGTGACCCGCGACGGCCTCAAGGTGCTCGACTCCGGCGGCAACGCCATCAACGTCGGCCAAGGCAGCTCGGCGCCGACCGACATCGTCATCTCGCCCAACGGCACGGTTCAGGATCCTGGCACGGGTCAGTCCTGGGGACCGCTCTCGATGAAGAAGCTGGACAACCCGGCCGCGCTGCAGCCTGTCGGCCGCGGGCTCTACAACGACCCGACCCGCCAGGAGGGTCAACAGGTCGGCGACGGTCTGCGCCAGGGCTTCCTCGAAGGCAGCAACGTCGACTCGCTGCAGGAACTCGTCGCGATGATCACGGTCCAGCGCAGCTTCACGGCGACGCAGAAGGCGCTGAACGCCGCGAGTCGCCTGCAGGAAAACATCATCTCGAACGTGCTGAGGTAGTCATGCTCAAGAGTCTCTACACCACCGCCACGGGCATGAAGGCCCAGCAGACCATGGTCGACATGATCGCGAACAACATCGCGAACGTGAACACGGCCGGTTTCAAGAAGTCGCAGGCCTCGTTCGAGGATCTGTTCTACGTCACGCTGCAGTCGCCCGGCCTGGCGCGCGGCGCCGGCGATTCCCCGGCACCGATCGGCACGCAGGTCGGCTCCGGCACGCGACTCAACGGCACGACGAAGGTCTTCACGACGGGCACCCTCGAGATCACCGAGCGCTCGCTCGACGTCGCGATCGACGGCGACGGGTTCTTCGCGGTCACGCTGCCCGACGGCTCGACCGGCTACACGCGCGACGGTGGCTTCCACCTGAACGCCGACGGCAAACTCGTATCCGGCTCAGGCAACGTCCTGCTGCCGGAGATCACGGTGCCGTCCGACCTGCTCGAGATCTCGATCGATCCGACCGGGCTGGTCAGCGGCCGCACGGCCGGCAGCCCTGATACCGCGACGGTCTTCGGCCAGCTCACGCTGCACCGCTTCATCAATCCATCGGGCATGCTCGCGGTCGGCGCCAACATCGTGCGCCCGACCGAAGCCTCGGGTGCACCGATCACCGGCCAACCCGGCCTGACGGGCCTGGGCTTGCTCAAGCAAGGCTTCGTCGAGCGCTCGAACGTCCAGATCGTCAACGAGCTCGTCAATCTCATCGTCGCGCAACGCGCCTACGAGGTGAACAGCCGCGCGATCCAGGCCAGCGACCAGATGCTGTCCACGGCGACGAACATCGTCAGGTAACGGCACGACAACCAGGAGAGGAGAGAAGATGAAACTCATCACGATGGCATTCTGCTTCGCCGCCATGTTCGGCGGCGAACACGGCGGCGGCGAGACCGGCAACGGCGGCGACGACAAGAACAAGAAGAAGGCGACGCTCGACGTCCGTGTCCGCGTCGGCGCCACGGCCCGCGGCACGGACGTGACCGTCGCAGAGCTCTGCGAGATCACGCCGATCACCCGCGATTCGCTCGAACTCGGCAAGCTCGTGTTCTCGCCGGCGCCGATCGGCGGACGCGCCCGCACCGTAACCCGCACAGAGATCGTCCAGACCATCGCGGCCGCGGGCCACGACGTCAGCCGCTACACGTTCTCCGGCCCGACCGAGATCGTCGTTCAGCCCGTGCTGCTCGAGGTCCCGCACGACGAGATGCTCGAAGTCGCGACAGCCACGCTGCAGGCGCTGCTCGCGGTCGAAGGTGGCGACGTCGAGATCGAGACGCCGTCGCGCCTGCGCCGCGTGCAGACGCCCCCCGGGCGCAACGACCGCCGCCTGGAGGCCCGCGTTCGCGGCGGCCGAACGGGTCCCACGTCTGCGGTCGTCGACATCAATGTCATCATCGACGGCAAACCCGGCAAGCGTATCCCGGTGCAGTTCAAGCTGCAGCGCTACCACATGCTGCTCAAGACCGCAGGGGTGATCCGCAAGGGCACGCTACTCGGGCCGCAGAACCTGCGGATCAGCCGCGAGCCGATCGCGCAGTCGACCGGCCTCTACCTCACGCAGTTCGACGAGGTCCACGGCATGATCGCCGCGCGCAACCTGCAGGCGAACTCACGCATCACGCTGGGCGACACCGCGCCGCCCGCGGTCGTCCGGAAAGGTGAGATCGTGACGATCGTGCTCACCCAGGGCCGCGTGAAGGTCACGGCCAAGGCAATCGCCAACCACGACGCCCCGATGGCCGGCCGCATCACGCTCACCAACATGCGCTCGCGCGGCACGCTGTCGGGCGTCGTCGCAGCGCCGGGCCTCGTCGTCATCCAAAACTGAGGACCAAGACCATGAACACCCGTTCCATCCGAATCCTCGCGGCCACGGCCCTGGCGCTGGCGGCCGCCACTGAGCTCTGCGCCCAGAACCCCTACGTCCGTGCCGGAGTCTCGATCTCGATCGCCTCCGACCCGCGCGCGCGGGCCATCGGCGACATCCTGACCGTCACCATCCAGGAGCAGACGAGCGTTCAGAACGAAGAGAAGGTCGAGCGTCGCAACGACACCTCGTTGGCCGCGCGCCTGGAATCCTTCTCGCTCAGCGACAAGACGTTCAAGGGCAGCACGCTGCCACGCATCGACATCCGCAAGGAGTCCGACTTCCAGGGCGAAGCCCGCCAGAACTCGGGGTCGAACGTGCGCGCGAGCGTCGCGGTCGTCGTGATCGACGTGCAGCCGAACGGCAACCTCGTGATCGCCGGTGCACGCCAGGTCACCGTCAACGACGAGACCCGAACCCTGAAGATCAGCGGCATCGTGCGGCAACTCGATGTGACGCCGGACAACACGGTCGGCAGCGCCCAGGTCGCCGAAGCGCGGATCGCGATCCTCGGTGATGGTGGCAACACCCGACAGGTCACCCGTGGCCCCGTAGGGCAGATGTTCGACACCCTGATGTGGGTCGTCTGGCCGTTCTAGAAGCCTGGACACGAGGAGAATCACGATGCGACTCACGCTCTCGAAGCTGCTAACGACCGCGATCCTGGCCACGGCTGCCCACGCGCAAAACCCGCAACCGGGGGCGCTCGCTCCTGCGAACCCACAGCAGCCGAATCCCGTCGCCGGCCCGACGGTGACCCCGATCCAGCCGGTGGTGCTCAACGGTCTCGGCGAGACCGTGCTGTCGCCGCGAATCCGCAACATCACGCAGGTCCACAATTCGATGCCGCACAAGCTCGTCGGCATCGGCATCGTCGCGGGCCTTGCCAAGACCGGGTCGAGTGACCGCGGCACCCGCCAGGCGATCCTCAACGTCGCCCGACAGCTCGGCCTCAACCTGACCATCGCCGACGTCGTCGGCGGCACGACGACGATCGTCACGCTCACCTGCGACCTGCCGCCGTTCGCGAAGGAAGGTCAGCCGCTCGATGTGAAGTGCGAGGTCATGACGGACGCCGAGTCCCTGCGCGGTGGCGAACTGCTCCGCGCCGAGCTGCGTGGCGTCGACGGCAAGACCTACGTCGTCGCGAGCGGCCCCGTGCTCGTATCCGGCTACGTCGCCGGCGGCGCCAACGCACAGATCAAGAAGAACCCCGCCGCGACCGGTTGGGTCCAGAACGGCGGCCTCGTGATCCGCGAGGAACCATCATCGTTCTACAGCGAGTCGGGCGCCCTCGAGCTCCGCCTCCTGAACCCGAGTCCGTTCAATGCGGCATCGGTCGCCGACGGCATCAAGACGGCCCTCACAGGCTCGCCCGCGAAAGTCTCGCCGGTCGACTCCGCACTCGTTCGCATCGAGCTGCCGGAGGCCGATCGCACGAGCGAGAACGCAATCAAGATCCTCAACTACATCGGCGACGTGCGCGTGCCAGTGGTCAACCCGGCCAAGGTCACGATCGACCAGACGAGCGGCACGGTCCTCGCCGGCGAAGGCGTGCTCATCAGCCCGTGCGTAGTCGGCCTCAGCGAACTGACGATCTCGATCGTCGAAGACGAGGCCGTCTCGCAGCCGAACCCGCTCTCGCAGGGCGAAACGGCACGCCTCGGCGCGACGCGCGTCGAGGTCAGCGAACAGAACAAGGCTCTCAAGAAGGTCGGCGGCGGCGCCACCGTCGCGGATCTGCTCCAGAACCTCGAGAAGATCGGCCTCACGCCAGCCCAGCTCGTCTCGGTGTTTCAGGCGCTCGATCAGGGCGGCTTCCTGCACGCCCGCATGGAGGTCCGCTGATGAACACCCTGCAAACAATCGGTGCAGCGACTGCGGCGAGCGCGACCCAGGTCGCGCGCCAGGAGGCCGAGCAGGCGGCGGAACAGTTCGAGGCGATCCTCGTCCGGCAACTCGTAGGCAGTCTGCGCGAGAGCTCGTCGATCGGCGACGAGGGCGGCATGTTCGGCAGCGGCACGGGTTCGGACACCTACTCGGACTGGTTCGATCAGCACCTCGCCGACCACATCGGCGGGAGCCGTCAGCTCGGCGTCAAGGACGCGATCCTCGCCGACATCGAGCGCGCGGGGCAACTCGAGCGCAATGACGACGTCGCACACAGCACCCTCGCGGCGCAGAAAGCCGCAGACCGTTCCCACCTGGTCGCTCTCGCGGCCGCTCGCGGAGGCATCGATGTCACTCGTTGAGCTCGCCAGTGCGTTACAGCGCTCGTTCGACACGAGTCACGGTCTGCTCTCGCGCCTGATCCAGGGCCTGCGCGAACGGCGCTCGGCTTGGGTTTCGGCCCGGCCCGACACGATCGCGCCGTCGGCCGACCTCGAGTCGATCGCCGCGGAGCTTCACGCCGAGGACGAGGTGCGCCGCGAGCTGATGGCGGAACTGCAGCAGCAGCTGCCGGCAGTCACCGGCGTCGCGTCGACCGATGCGCGCGTCAACGTCAGTCGCATCGCCGCAGCGATTCCGCGCGCTGCCGGCGCCAATCTTCGCGAAGCCGCGGACGCGGCGACCCACGCCGCGAGCGCCGTGCGCCGCGAACTCGCGCTCGGCCGACGACTGCTCGGCTTCGCCCAACGCGCTCACGACGGCCTCATGGCCGACCTCGCGAGCACACCCGCCACGAGCCAACCGCGCGGCTACGACCGTTCGGCGCAGGCTCGTTCCCAGCGTCCGGTCGGCGCCAGGCTGATCGACGGCAAGATGTAGGAGGAAGAGATCATGGGACTCGGCTTCGGATTCGGTTCGGGACTGCGCGCGCTCACTGCCGCGCGGCTCGGGATGCAGGTGGCGGGGAACAACATCGCCAACGCCAACACGATCGGCTACTCGCGCCAGCGCGTCGAACTCAGTGCCGCGCTGCCCTATCAGACGGGCCGCGGGTTCCAGGTCGGCAGCGGCGTCGAGGTCGGCGGCGTCTTCAGTGTCGTCGACCGGGGGCTCGAACGCCGCATGCAACTGCAGCTGGGCCTCGTCGCCTCCGCGCGAGTCGACCAACTGCGATTCAACGAGATCGAGGGCATCCTCGCGGAGCCCGACGGCGGCCTGTCGGAAACGCTGCAGGGACTCTTCGGCTCGATCGCGAGTCTGCAGAGCGATCCCGCCGACCGCGCCTTGCGCGGCGGGGTCGTGCAGGCCGGCGCGCAGCTGAGCCAGGACTTCCGACTCATCGCGGATCGCTTCTCCGAGCTGTCGAGCAGCACGTTCGGTGAGGTGCGGGGGCTGGTTCGCGAAGTGAACCAGCGGGCCCGCTCGATCGCCGACCTCAACCAGCAGATCGTTTCGATCGAGGCCAACGGTTCCGTCGCGAACGACCTGCGCGACGCCCGCGCCCAGCACATCCGCGAGATCAGCGCAATGATGGACACCCGCGCGCTCGAGCGCAGCAGCGGCAGCATCGATCTGCTCGTCGGGGGCCATCTGATCGTAGCCGGTGGAGAATCTTCCGAACTCCAGGTCGGCAAGGGCGCGGACGGCCTGACCCGCGTGACGGCCGGCAACTCGGCCGCGCCCACGACGATTCGCGAGGGCCAGATCGCGGCGCTCCTGCGTCAGGAGGCCGCGGGCCTGCCCGGGCAGATGGATCGCATCGATCACCTGGCACGCCAGACGATTCTCGAGTTCAACCGCCTGCACTCGACCGGCATGCCGCGCTCCGGTCCGTTCCGGTCGCTGACGTCGGCCTACGGCACCGCGGACGCGAATGGCAACAACACGTTCGGCGACGAACTGCTGTCGCAGGCCGGGCTCGAGTTCGACGTGCAACGCGGCGACCTCTACGTCAACGTGTCCGACCTGACGACGGGCGGGATGGAACGCACGCGCATCCCCATCGATCCGCAGGCCTCCACGCTCCAGGACGTCGCCGACTCGATCTCCGCGATCGACCACCTCACGGCGAGCATCGATCCCACCGGCAAGCTGCGCATCGCAGCGGATTCGGGCTACGGCTTCGACTTCTCGCCGCGGCTCGATCCCAATCCGGACGGGCTGGGCACGTTCGGCGGCACGAACCCGTCCATCGGTAGCAAGACTTCCGGCCCGTTCGACATCTCGGGCCAGTCGTTCCCCGTGACGTTCACCGTGACGACCGGCACGGCGGCCTCGCCGGTCAACACGACCGTGACCCTGCAGGCGGCAGACTTCACCAGCCCGGCTGCCGCGACCGCCGACGAACTCGTCGCGGCGATCAACGACGACCTCGGCACCGAGGCCACGGCCCACAACATCGGCGGCCGCCTCGTCCTGCAGAGTTCGCAGGGCGGGACTGCGTCACAACTGCAACTCACGAACGGCTCCGGCACGGTGCTCTCCGACCTCGCGTTGTCGACGACCGCCGCGACCGGGCGCGACAACGCCCTCGAGGTCACGATCGAGGGCCGCTACGAGGGCAACGACAACGACAAGTTCACGTTCGTTCCGGCCGGCGACGGCCAGATCGGTAGCACGAACGGGCTCCGGGTGCAGGTGTTCAACAGCGCCGGCAACCTCGTCACCGAGATCGACGTCGGCGCCGGCTACGAGCCCGGCAAACCGATCTCGATCGGCGACGGGATCGAGGTGTCGTTCGGACCGGGCACGATCTCCAGCACCGACGGGCAGGCGTTCGAGCTCGACGTGCTCGCCGACAGCGACACGTCCGACCTGCTCGCGGCGATCGGCATGAACGCGTTCTTCCTCGGCTCGTCCGCGAGCGACATCGAGGTCGACCCCGAGCTGCTCGCGACCCCAGATCGGCTCTCTGCCGGCGTCGGGACCGCGGACGGCGACGCGAGCAATCTCGCGCGAATGATCGGGCTGCGCGACCTCAACATCTCGGACCTCGACTCCAACACGATCGAGGACTTCTACGCGGACATCGTCGGCGACATCGGCTTCGAAACGGCCGGCGCGACCGAGGCGCTGCAGGCCCAAGAAGCCCTCATGCTCCATCTCGAAGCCGAACGCGAGAGCGTCTCCGGCGTGAACATCGACGAGGAGATGGTCTCGATGATGCAGTACCAGCAGGCGTATGAGGCAGCCGCACGATTCATCTCCGTGGCACAGGAGATGACGGACACGTTGATCAATCTCGGGAGGTGACCGATGACGCTACGCATCACACAAGGAATGCTCTACTCGCGCGCGCTCGCCGACGTCCAGCGCGGCCTGCGACGCTACTCCCAGCTGCAGCAGGAGGTCGCGACGGGCCGGAAGATCAACCGGCCCTCCGATGATCCGGCAGCCGCGCTGCGGATCCTGCCGCTGCGCAGCGATCTGCGCAACCTCGACCAGCTCGCGAACAATGCGGCGCTCGCCCGCGAAACGCTCGATACCGGATCCGCTTCGATGGAGGACGCGTCGGCGTTGATGCAGCGCGCGCGAGAACTCACGACGCAGGCCGCCAACGGCACCCTGAGTGCCGAGGATCGTGCGAGCATCGCGTCGGAGATCGACCAGATGCTCAGCCAGCTCGTGAGCATCGGCAACAGCCGTCGCGGTGATCGCTACCTCTTCGGCGGCACGGAGAGCAGCATCGCGCCATTCGAACTCGTCGACGGCCCCGGCGGCTCGCGCGTCGTCTACCGCGGCAATCACGATATGCTCGAGGTCGAGGTCGCACCCGGCGTGACGACGGCCCTCAACCTGCCCGGGGACGGCATCTTCATGCAGCGCGACCGCGGCGCGACCACGTTCTCCGTGCTGCCGGGCCAGACCGCGACCGGGGCAGCGTCTGCCGGCGGCGGCGATACCGGCGTCGGTTTCGGTGAGCTTCGCGTGACGTTCGCCGGCCTGCACACGAATGCCCCCGCGACGGTGACTGCCGGCGCGGGCGTGACCGACGCGGTCGGCGAGTTGTCGTATTCGTTCACGAGTTCACCCGACACGCTCAGCGTCGATGGCGGACCCGCGCTCACCCTGCCGATCACGAACGGCAACTTCCGCACGGGCGACGGCCGCGCGATTTCCCTGACGGTGACCGGCGTGCCCGCGACCACGAGCGGCACGTTCACCGCCCGAGCCGGGCTCTCGACCGATGGCGGCGAATCGGTGACGGAGGTCGATACATTCCCGGGCACCGTGATGATCCGGAACGCCCACGACGGCACGGTGCTCAACGTCGACGTTGCGAGCCTGACGCGCACGGGCACGGACCAGGTCAAATACGAGGGCACGTTCGACGCGTTCACGACGCTCGTGACCCTGCGCGACGTGATGCTGAACGAGGAGGCACTCCCGGAGGAGACCGTACGCGGCCGTGTGGCGCAGATGCTGACCGAGGTCGACGGCGCCCACGACAGTGTGCTCGACGGTCTTCGTGAACTCGGCTTTCGCTCGTCGAGCATGGACGCGCTTCAGAATCGCGTCGAAGGCCTGCGCATCTCGCGCCAACAGTCGCTCTCGCTGGTGCAGGACACGGACATCGCCGAGGCCATTCTCGAACTGCAGCGGCAGGATCTGTCCTACCAGGCCGCACTGCAGGTGAGCTCGCGCGTCATCCAGACCAGCCTGACCGGGATTCTGCGCTAGCCATGTCGATCGATCCCACACAACGTCTCGATCCGCTCGCTGGCGTCGGTGATGCACCGCCGATCACCGGCACCGAGGCCAACGATCCCGCAACGTTCCGGCGCCTGCTGGAGTCCCTCGAGAAGATGGCAGCGGAACACCGTGAGTCGCCGCCGATCGACGACGCCGATGGGGTCGACGACGCGGTTCGCAAGGCCGACGAGGGTTATTCGCTCGCGATGGACCTGCGGCGGAAGCTCGAAGACGCGTTCCGCCAGCGGATGCCATGAAGTCCGCGACGACTCTCGGCGTGAGCCGCATCGACCGGCAGTCGCTGCAGCCCTGGCTGCCGACGCTCGACGAGTGGCTGCTGCCCGGTTGTCACTTCAGCGTGCATCACACGTGGCCGCTGCTGTACCGCAGCGACGGCCGCGGCAACTTCTTCGCCATCTTCGAAGACGACCGACTCGTGAGTCACTGCGCGACCCGTGAGGTCGACCTCGTGACCGCGGTTGGCTCCGTGCGTGCGACGCTGCTCGGCAGCGTCGCGACCGCGCCGTCACATCGCGGGCGCGGCCTGGCTCACGAAGTGCTCCAGGCTGCGATCACGGCGAGCCGTGAAGTCGCCGACCACATCCTGCTCTGGGCCGAACGCGCCGAACTCTACGAACAGGTCGGCTTCGGGCCACGCCCGACCGAGCGCTGCATCGTCTTGGCCCGGCGCCCAACGCGGGAGATCCCCGACGACGTCCTCGTGCGACCACTCGAGATGCGCGATCACACAGACGTGCACGAACTGCACTGCAGGAAACCGTGGCGCGTCGATCGTTCTCCGATCGAGACCTCCGGCCTGCTGACGACGCCGGGCCTCGTCACCCTCGTCGCGGAACGCGACGGCACCGTCGTCGCCTATGCATGCTGCGGCAAGGGTGCCGATCTCACCAACCACTGGCACGAGGTCGGCGGCGAAGATCGCGACATCGCCACCGTGATTCAGCGCGGGCTGCACCACTGCGATCAGATCGAAGCCGCGTTCCTGCTGCCACCCAATCGCCCGGCGCTCACGGATGCGCTCGGGCGCAGCATCATCGGCGAGTTCGAAACGCTCGGACCGATGGCATCGTCGCGTCAAGGCGAAGTGTTGCCGCCATGCTGGATCGACGGACTGGATTCGGTCTGAACCGAATTTCAGCGGTTTGCCACGGCCGCGGCTGACGCGGGCCACGGGCGGCGCCACCGCCGAGTTTCCGGCTGAACAATGGGGCGACTCGCGGAGGTCGACGCTATAGTCCTTGCCCCTCAAACCCGACCCAGGCCCCCCGCAACCCCCTGAAACCGATGGAAATCGTAGTCTGCATCAAACGAGTTCCTGCCTCGGACACGACGATCAAGATCGCCGCCGACGGCAAGTCGATCGATCCCGCTGGCGTCAAGTACGAGCTCAACCCCTACGACGAGTTCGCGATCGAGCAGGCGCTGCTGATCAAGGAACAGCTCGGGGCCGGCTCGGTCACGGTCGTGACGATCGGCAGCAAGGACGCGCAGAAGGAACTGCGTGACGCGCTCGCGCGCGGTGCCGACAAGGCGGCCCTGCTGACGACCGACCAGTGGATCAGCGACGGTGCGAGCACCGCGGCGGCACTCGCGACCTGGATCAAGTCGCAGTCGTGCGACCTCGTGCTCTGCGGCCGCCAGGCGATCGACTCGGACAACAACCAGCTCGCACCCAACCTCGCGACGCATCTCGGGTTCGCGTGCATCACCGAGGTCAACAAGCTCGAGCTCGCGGACGGCAAGTTCACGGCCGAGCGCGACATCGAAGGGGCGCGGGAGGTCGTGACCTGCCCGACGCCGGCGGTGCTCAGCTGCCAGAAGGGCCTCAACGAGCCGCGCTACCCCAACCTCAAGGGCATCATGGCAGCGAAGAAGAAGCCGCTCGAGGAGGCCGCCGCCGAACTGCCGGCCGCGGGCCTCGAAGTCGTCTCGCTGGCGCTACCGCCCGAGCGCGCAGCCGGCAAGATCCTCGGCGACGGTGCGGATTCCGTCCCCGCCCTCATCGATGCGCTTCGCAACGAAGCCAAGGTCCTCTAAGCGCGGAGACTGACGAACATGAGCAACGTTCTGGTCATTGCCGAGGTGCGCGGCGGTTCGCTGAAGCGCTCCTCTCTCGAAGCCGTCACTGCCGCGATCGAACTCGCGGGTCAGACCGGCGGCAAGGCGATCGCGATCGCCTGCGGCTCCGGTCTCGACGCCGCCGGCAGCGAACTCGCGGCCTCCGGGGTCGCGCAGGTCGTCGCCATCGACGGCGCCGCATTCGAAAGCTACTCCGGTGACGGCTACGCCAACGCGATCGCCGCCCAGGCCGGCGAACACGGCGCCACCGCCGTCGTCATGACGCACACCGCGATGGGCAAGGACCTGTTGCCCCGCGTCGCGGCGAAGCTCGATGCCAGCATCGCGACGGACGCGACGAGCGTGAAGTTCGCCGACGGCAAGTTCACCGTGCAGCGCCCGGTGTTCGCCGGCAAGGCGACGCTGACCGCAAACGGAACCAAGGCCGTGTTCTGCGCGACGATCCGCCCCAACAACTACGCCGCGGCGAGCGCTGGCGGCAACGCCGAAGTGAACAAGATCGAGCCGCCCGCCGGCGACCTGCTGTCGGTCGTCAAGGAGATCGTCGCATCGAGCTCCGACCGCACGCCACTGCAAGAAGCCAAGGTCATCGTGGCCGGCGGCCGTGGCCTCAAGGAAGCGGAACACTTCAATCTCGTCGAGGATCTCGCCGCGGCGTTCGGGCCCGGCGTCGCAGCCGTCGGCGCTTCGCGCGCCGTCGTCGACGCCGGTTGGCGCCCGCACCGCGAGCAGGTCGGCCAGACCGGCAAGGTCGTGAGTCCGCCGCTCTACATCGCCATCGGAATCAGCGGCGCGATCCAGCACCTGGCCGGCATGCGCACGGCGGGCACGATCGTCGCGATCAACAAGGACGCCGACGCGCCGATCTTCAAGGTCGCCGACTACGGCATCGTGGGCGACGCGTTCGAGATCGTGCCGGCGCTGACCAAGGCCATCGCCGAGGTCGTCGCGAGCAAGTAGAGCCGGCGAGAAGACCGGCCGGCCGCAGTCTGGCCGGCAGCAGAGTCGGTCACCCGCGCGGCGCACCCCGGATCGGAGCGCACCGCGAATCGCGGCCCTACTCCTCTTCTTCTTCCTGGGTCGCCGTCGCGACGATCGTGCCGGCCCGAGCCTTCACCGGGGTCGCCTTGTGCGGCACGGGCTGCGACGGCTTGGCCGGCGTCTGCTTCGCGAGCAGCACCGCATTCTTCGCCGCCTCGTAGGTGCGCAGGCGACGGCGGTAGTCATCACTGTTGCCACCAGCAGCAATCGCCTTCTGCTGCAGCTTCACGGCGCTGTCGACGTTGCCGTTGAGGAAGCGCGCGAGCGCGATCGTGTCCAGGTGATGGTGACGCAAGCGGCGCTTCGACTTCTCCATCTTGTCGGCGAGCGCGAGCGCGACGCGATCGAACTTGCCGGCCGTGCCCTTGTCGGTCATCAAACTCCACGCCGCGCTGTTCAGTCGATCGGCGTTGTCGCCGTGCTGGCCGACGAGCGTCGCGAGCGCCTTCTCGGCGCGCTTTTCGTGGCTGTTCTTCTCGAGCCACTGGAAGTGCGACATCAGTGCGCGGTTGCTGCGTGACGGTGCGCAGCTGCGGTGCCGCTGCTGGGCGAACGTGCCGTCGAGCGTGTCGAGCACTTCTTCGAGCTGACGACGAAGCTCCTCGACGTCGCGCTTCGCGCCATCGAGCTCACGCTTCATCTTGTCGAGCTGGCGACGCTGGCGTGGCGAGAGGGTCTCGCCGGCACGCGGGTCCTGCACCCGAACCGTCGGTCGGTTCGCGTCGGGGTCACGTTCCTTGCCCTGCGGCAGCAGCGAAACCTCAGGGGCGAAGAGGCAAAGCGGGGTCGAGACGAGGACTGCACCGAGGCAGAGACCTTTGATCAGCATCTTGGTTCTCCAGGACCGAAAACTGCGGGACGGCACCGCGCACCACCCTGACACGCGATGGACAGGCCGGCGAACAAGCGGGGGCTGCTCAGCGGGCTGTCGAGGCTCTACGCATTCTCCGCTCCTCCGGAGAGATTTGCAGAGCGGGAGATTCGGTGACGGGTCGGGAGATTCGCCCCACACCACAGGTAGGTGGCGAGCCGCCCGGCTACGACGAGGACTGGCCCCGGAAAAGCTCGCTCGCCGTTCGTTCCTGTTGCTGCCACTGGCCGTAGAGCGCCCCGGCGCTCGACAATCGCAGCAGACGCTTTCTGGTGGCCGTATCGAGCACCCCCGGCGCCGCCTTGCGAAACGGTGTTCCGGGCAGCGGCATGAACGTGTGGCCGTGCACTTTGGCGCCAGCAGCGACGAGTCGGTCCATGAGCCCGAACGTCGCCTCGAGGTCCGCCGCCTCCTCGCCCGGCAGCCCGAACAGAAAGTCGACGTGCGGCACGAACCCGAACTCGACGCAGAGCGCCGCCGCGCGCTCGATCGTGGCGACGTCGTGCCCACGTTCGCTGGTCCGGAGCACCCGGTCGCTCCCCGACTGACCGCCGAGGATCAGAGTGCGATTGTCGGCGTACCGGCGAATGAGCTCGAGCGCGGCCGGAGTCACATGCTCGGGCCGCACCTCGCTCGGGAACGTGCCGAACCACAGCTTGCGGTCCGGCCCGATGTCGTCGCGCACGCCACCGAGCAGCGCCTCGACGGCCGCGAGATCAGGTTCCGGCCCCGTCGCGCCGTAGCTCATCGAGGTCGGCGTCAGGAACCGGAAGTCGCGGAAGCCGCCCGGCAACAGGAAGCGCACCCACTCCCGCACGTTGGCGACGCTGCGATGCCGGAAGCTCGCCCCGGCGAAGTACGGCGTCTGGCAGAACCGGCACGCGTAGACACACCCGCGCGTGATCTCGATCGGCCCGAATCGGCGATGACGCGGCCCGAAAGGCGGAAACTCGTCGAGGTTCGCTCGCGCAGCCCGCCCGTTCCGCCGCAGTTCGCCAGCGGCATCGAGCCACGCGATCCCCTGAACCGAATGCGGGTCCGCGTCGCTCTGCAGGGCCAGGACGAGATCGCGAATCAGGTGCTCGCCCTCGCCCGTTGCGATCAGGTCGAAACCCGCCCGCAGCGTCGCCGCGGGCTCGGCGGTCGCGTGGACGCCGCCCGCGACGTGCAGCACGCCGCCGGCCCGATGGCGCGGCAACAACTCGGCGAGCTCGCGCGTCATGAGCGCGAAGTCCGGCGAATAGAACGACCAGCCGACCAGGACCCGACGCCCCGCAGCAACGGCCCGGTCGATCGCTTCGCCGACCGCGGTGACGCCGTTGCTGAACTCGATCGGCACGTCGGCCGTGCGCGGGTCCGACTCGAGCGCGCCGGTCAGCACGTGGAACGCGAACTTACCCGTGCGGCGATAGGCCCAGACCACGGTGACCGGGCTCGATTCCCGCGCACCGGCTTCGCCTGTGTCCCTCGGCGCCATCGTCACGGATTCACTGGCGCGAGAACGCCGTGACGAAGACCGGCGCAAACTCGGCCGAGGTGAACGCCACCATGTCGTCAGGCACGTCCATGCCCTTCTGCAACCCCAGCGGCGCGAGAGCCTCGAGCAACGCCGGCGGCCGCGCCATCACGTGAATCGGCACATCCCGCGAGAAGTCATCCTCCACGAGCACGCGCTTGATCGGGGGCTGATGGTCGCCGACCACCACGACGATCGACGGCCGCTGCAACCGCGTCGCGAAACCGACCGCCGTCTGCAGGCTGTAGTCGACGGCATCGCGGAACGCGGGCACGGTGTCCGGACTCGAACGAGCGTTCAGCCACGAGGTGCCGTAGCGCCGTGCGGGCTGCCAGTCGTGATCCGCGGGCGCCGCCCAGTCGGAGAGGTAAGGCGGGATGGTGCTGCACGGCAGATGGCTCGAGACCGAAACGTAGGTCGAGAACACGGGCTTCTCCGCTGGCTCGATCACCTGCCGCAACAGCTGCATCAGCGCGAACTGATCCGGCATCTTGCCGAAGTGGTAGCGGAAGCCCTCGTAGCCGAGCTCGAGTTGCGTGAGCTGCTGCTCGAACCCGAAGAACGCCGCGCCCTCGGGCCAGTGCCGGTCCATCGCCGGCATGACCTCCACGGTGTGATAGCCGGCATCGAGGAACATCCGCGGTAACGGCCGCAGGCCGCAGTGCTGCAGCCGCTCCCACGTGCGGAAGTCGGGTACTTCGATACCCGTGAACAGCTGCGCATGCGCGAGCAACGACGCCCCGCCGCTGATCGCGGGACGACATGCACCGCTCGCCGCCGCGTACCCCGCGGCTTCGAGTTCACGTTCCCACTCGGTATGCCGCGAACGCAGGTGCGCCGCGATCGCCGGGTGCCGAAACGTGACCCGGCCGTAGGACTCGATGATGATGACGTGAACGTCCGCACCGTCGAGCCCCTGCAGGTCGGCGGGCGCTTCCAACAGTCGCTTCGCCGCGACCGGCGGCGTGAGCAGGGTCGCGGCATCCGGCGCATCGATCTGCTCCGCGACCGATCGCGCGACGTCACGCACGATCCCACCGAGACCGGATGAATGCCAGGTGACCGCGCCGCCACTCAGGACACTCGCGACGACCAGGGACTGCAGCCCGATGAGCCACGCGAGCTGGCCGCGCCTGGCGTCGCGCGATACGAGCCGCCGGAGGCTCGCGTAACCGAGCCAATGCAGCACCAGCAGGACCGGCAACACGAGCAGCAGCGCAACCCATAGATCGGGCGGCAGGTCGAACAGGATCTGGGGCAGCCCACGCAATTCGCCGACATCGCGCAATCGGAAGACCTGGTCCCGGAATACCAACCAGAGCGCCGCGGCCGTCGCGAACAACGTCGAGGCGACGAGCAGCAGCGCCGCTGCATGCACGACGAGGCGCCGCCCCGTCGTGGCGCCGAGCACGGCGAGCCCGAGAACGATCGCTTCGTCGACACCGAACCCGAACAAGGCGCGGTACTCGTTCCCGGCCAGCCACGCGGGCAACACGGCCAACCCGTGCACGAACCCGGCGGCGAGCCCGAACGTCGCGATTCGCCAGCCGTTCATTCGCGCTCCATCGGCACAGCCTTGCCCTGCTCGATCCGGAACGTCGCGCCGAGTCTCGAGCCGCGCGAATCGCGCACGTCGAGGCCGACTGCCCGCACCTCGGAACCCTCGGGGATCGCGCCGCGCGTCGTGACCGACCACTGCCGTACATGGCTGTCGGCGGTGCGCTCGAGCAGCGCATAACCGACCGCGCGAAAAGGTGCATTGCCGCTGCGACTGCCGACGACGACACACCCGATCTGACCACCGAACAACCCAGCGCGGGCCTGGCCGCGAAACTCGTTGGCCGTGCCGCCGAGCAACTCACCGTCGACGGTAGTCGCGGGCGCGTTGACGCCATCCTGGATCGACAGGATCCAGTTCTTCGCGGGCACGGGCACGAGTCGGTGTTCTTCGAGGAACAACAGCTCGGCGAGATCGCGCGTCGGTAGTTCGCGTTCGCCACGCGGGCCGGCGAGCGCTTCGGGCAGAGCCACAATGGCTTCGACACGTTCGACGTCTCCACGCGCGGTGCGCAGTGCGGCGAGCCCGCGATCGAAGTCCTGCACGGCGAGCGCGAGCAGCGCGCCACCGAGCAGCAGGAAGACGGTGTTGCCAAGGCGCGCGGCGAGCAGTCCGACGATCCCGAGCGGCAACACGAAGCCGCCGTAGAGCAGCTCGATACGTTCTTGCGGTGCGAAGGCCGTGTCGCCCGCGGCGAGGAAGCCGTAACGCTGGTGGTGCGCGAGCACGAGCAAGAGGCCGAACGCGACGAGGCTCCACCACACGCCTTCGGAGCGCGACGAGCTCCGCGGGAGCAGCAGGAGCAATGGCACGAGCCAGCTCACGAGTCCGAACAGGAACTCATCGACCGTGCGATCCGAGCACAAGTCGGGCCACAGTCCGCCGGTGGTCGTCAGGAGTTCGCCCAGGCTGCCGCCGAACGCGGTCCCGAGCCCAGAGAACAGGCCGTGGTCGGCGACGCCGAAGCCGCCGGCGGAGTAGAAGCTCGCGACGGCGGCGACATTGCCGCAGACGAGCAGTCCGGCGAGCCAGGCGATCCGGCGTTGCGCGCCCGCCGCGGCGAGCAGTGCCGGCACCAGCGCGAGGAACACCACGATCCCCTGGCCGTCACAGAAGCACGCGAGCACCGCCAGCAAGATTGCCGCGAAGGCGCGCCAGCCCGAGACGGCGCCCGCTTCGCGTTCGCCGCCCGCACCAGCACGGTCGCACGGCAAGAGCCCGGGCAACGCCAGGACGAACGCCAGCGGCACGAGCACGCGACCGATGCGTTCGCCATGCAGCCAGTTGGCACCGAACCCGGGGTTGGTCACGAGCAGCGCCGCTCCGAACAGAACGATGGCCGCCCCGTGACCGGGACTGGCGATACCGAGCGTCGTGTCGGCTGCTCGCCGCACGAGGCGCGCGAGAGCCAGCGCCAGCAGGCCGGCAACCACCGCATTGAGCACCGGCGCCCACGCCACGGTGACGCCCGGAATCTGCAGGAACAGCGCGTGCAAAGAGCGGCTGACGACGTGCGCCGGTTCGCCTTCGAACGTCAGCAGCCCCGCGAGGTCCCACTGCGGCAACCACTCGCCGCGCGCCGTGCGCACCGCCATCGCCTCGGGCAATCGCGCACCGATCGTCGACCACAACAACGCCGCCGCCGCCACGACGGCAGCGAGCAGCCAGAGCACGATTCGAAGAGCGATCACGGCGGTATTCGTCAGCGCGGCGGAGCCGTGGCGACCAGAACAACGTAACAGGCCACGCCGCGCGCGTAGAGTCGCTCGAGCGCGCAACCACCGAGGAACGCATCGGCGAGCCGTTGCCACGGCGGGATCGGCAACCAGCGCCAGCGTGCGAGCCGTGCAGCTCGACGAGCCACCGCAGCGGCGGTCGCGAACTGCACGCGCGGCGTCAGATCATGTTCGTCGACGAGGGTGAGCCCGGCGTCCCGCAGCGCGTCGCGGGCTGCCTGGCGAGAGCGCAGCGGCGGCGAGAACCACCGACGCGAGAGTTCGTCGACATCTTCGTCACGGCCACCCTCGGCCGCGAACGGCTCCGCGAGCAGATCCTCGACCCATACGAACCGGCCGCCCGGGCGCAGCGACCGGGCAACGTTGCCGAGCACGGTAGCAAGGTCGTGAGCATGGCCCAGAGCCTCGACCGCAATCGCCGCATCGACTTCCGCGGCGATCGCCTGCGTGAAATCCTGCACCCGCAGCTCGCAGCGGTCCGCGAGGCCGCGCCGCGCGGCTTCACCCATTGCAGACCGCGCCTGGAACGGACTCGCGGTCACGCCGACGCCGCGACCGTCGGTCCACTCCAACCAGCGCAGCAGAGTCGCGCCGAACCCGCAGCCGAGATCGAGCACATCGCCGCGGTCGCCGACGTTCGCGAGTTCGAACAACCAGCGATCGAGCGCCGCCCCCGAGTCCTCAGGGGCAACCGCGGCCGGCGCGAGCCGCTTGCGGATCTCGAGCCCTTCACCCGCGGACGCGCGCGACCACCGCCGCCGCCACCACTGGTAGCGCGCGAGAGTCTCGTAGAGCGCGCCGGTCGCCTGGCTCACGCGCGACTCCGACGCAGAACGAACACCAACTCGTTGCACCAGCGCAGCGGCAACACCGGCCGCGCCACCGGCTCCGGCCGACCCGGACGCGGGCGCCACCAGGGAAACAGCTGACGCCAACGCTGCCGTGGCCACTGATCCGGCAACACGTCCTCGACGTCGAATCCGACGCGCGCGAACAGCGCGCGCCACTCCTCGATCGTCTTGGCGTCCTGGTGGCCTTCGACTTCACGATTGCCGAGGCCCTCGCGCCAGAAGCGCCAAACGAGCGTGTTCGCGTTCCGAACCAGGAAACAGAAGCGCGCATCGGGCTTGGTGACGCGCAACATCTCCCCGAGCGCCGCTTCGCGATCGAGAAACCGCTCGATCGAACCGAGACACGTAACGAAGTCGAACTGGCCGTCGTCGAACGGCAGCTCTTCGGCGTTGCCCGCACGGGTGTCGGCCTGCGGCAGATGCTCGCGCGCCATCGCGATCGCCGCCTCCGACAAATCGACGCCACTGGCATCGAGCCCGCGTTCGACCGCCGCCCGCAGCAGTAGTCCGGGGCCGCACGCAACATCGAGAACATGCTGGCCCGAAGAAGCGCCGAGGAGCTGCAAGAAGATCGGGTAGGCGCGCGGCGGGCGCAGGTACGAGAAACCCTTCTCGCGGTAGGTGTTGTCGAACCACGCCGCGACCTCGGTCTGCTCGACGGGTGGCGCATCGCCGGTTGATCGCGGCCAGCCGACGTACCGCGGAATACGGGCGGCGTACTCGCGCCAACTGTCGCCGTGCCGCGCGAGCAGGTGCGCCTCCTCCAGCCGAACCCGACCGTGCATGTTGAAGACGTAGAGCAGCAGCCCGAGCCACAGCCAATGAACGCCGCAGACGAGCGTGAGCCCGATGAACGTCAGGAACATCCCGACGAGGCCGGGATTGCGCGACCAGCCGAAGATGCCGCGCGGCAGCTCGCCACGACGCTTCGCCGACCGCAGCTGCAGCGACGCCACCAGCCGTACGACACTACCGAGCACGACGAGACTACCGCCGAGCCAATCGCGCAGCTGCGTGCGCTCGGCGCCGAGGAACTCCGCCACCGCGCTCGAGAGCAAGCACGCCAGCGGCACGAGCCAGAGCAGAACGCCGATCGCAGTCGGCAACGCGAACCGCAACAGCTTGTGCAGCGGGCCGTGCTCGCGCGCGCGCGTCAACGCGTCGTCGCCGCCGACTTCACGCGTGGCCGCCGACGGCCGGAACAACTGCAGCGTGCTCGCCTCACTCGGTATCGGCAGCACGACGAGTTCCACGACGAGGAGCGCGTACGTGGCGTAGACGATACCTTCGATGACGTTCATGCCGCCGACCTCGCGCCGCGCAGGCGGCCGATCAGGAAACGGGCATCGCTGCCGAACGAGTACGCGAGTACGAGCACCGCAAACGCCGTCGACAGGTCAGCGAGGCCGCGGCCGAGGCCGGGCCAGAGCGCGAGCATCAACGCGCCGACGACCAGCGCGCAGCAGAGCCGGCCACGACGGTTGTCGCCGTCGACGGGCTTGGGATCGTGTGCAGGCAGTCGCAGGAACCACATGGCAAGCACGAAGAAGTAGCGGATCCCCGGCACGAGCAGAACATGTTCGCCGCCGCCCCCGCGGACGAGGAGCAGCGCGAGCAGCAGCACCGTGAGCTGATCGGCTTCCATGTCGAGCACAGCGCCCGCTGCCGAGCCGCCGAAGCGCCGGGCCAGCCAGCCATCGACGAGATCGAGCAGCACGAGGCCGAGGAGCGACAGCCAGGCCAGGATCGGAACATCGACGACCACGACCCAGGCCACGGCGACGAGCCCGAGGATGCGAGCTACGGTGACGACGTCCGCGGGCGTGCGCAGCGCCCGCAGCACGGCCACCACACTCGCGAACGAGACGGCGATTCCCGCGATCGAGAACTCCCATGACACCGAGTCCGGGCAGAACGCGACCATCACCAGTACGGGCAACCAGAACAACGCCTGGATGCGGAGCCAGAACTGCAGAGCCACCGAACCCACGCGAGGACTCTACGGCATGACCGGGGGCCCTGCGCCTGCCGAGGTCGCGATCATCCTGCTATGCTCTTTCGGACCACGCTCTCGGCCTCGTTCTCCATCGGCAGGTCGGACTCTCGAAAGACCCATGCCATGTGAACTGCACGACGAGGCCTGGCTGGCCCTCCTGGCCGCCGGCCGGCTGCTCGCCGACGGGCCGCGGGATCTCGCTTTCTGCGAGCGCGACGGCGAGTGGCACTGCGAGCCGGTCCGCGCCGATCGAACGGCGGTGGCCGCCGAGCAGGTGCTGTTCGTGGCAGCGGATACCGGCACCGACGAGGAGTCGACGTTCGACGCCGGCGCCGCAACCCGCGTGACGGTCTACCGCCCGCGTGAACGGGTCCCCGAGCTGACGGACCTCACGACGGCGGGCGTCGACGCCCGCATGCAGTCGTTCGCGCGGGTCTACCTGCCGATCGTTCACGGCGCGGCGCGAGCCCGCACGACCGACCGCGTCTTCGTCGCGGCCCACGTGACGCAGACCCTCGACGGCCGTATCGCCTGCACCAACGGCCAGTCCCAATGGATCGGCAACGAAGCCGATCTGCAACACGCCCATCGCATGCGGGCGCTGCTCGACGGCGTCGCCGTCGGTGCCAACACCGTCCTGCAGGACGATCCGAAACTCACCGTTCGCCACGTCGAAGGGCCCGACCCGAAGCGCCTGGTGATCAGCGGCACGGGACGTGCACTCGCGGGCGAGGAACACCGCCAGGTCTTCGACGCGCCGGGCAGCATCGTGCTCGTGCGCGACGACGTGACCGCGACGGCGCCGACCAGCCACGTCGAGCTCGTCCCCGTCGAGCGCAACTGCCGTGACGATCTGTCGCCCGCCGCGATCCTCGCGGCGATCAAGGCGCAAGGCGTCCATTCGATCTATCTCGAGGGTGGGGCACGCACCGTGTCCTCGTTCCTCGCCACGGGTGCGATCGACCTGCTCCAGGTGCACGTCGCCTCGATGGTCCTGGGCTCGGGGCTATCGAGCTTCGAACTGCCGACCGTCGAGCACGTGCGAGACGGCCGGCCGTTCGTGATGGACCACGCTTCGCTGCAGGGCCACCTGCTGCTGACCTGTTGGCCGCAACCGCGCGACTGACGCTCGCGAACCGCCTCCGAATGACCGCGAGCCGCACGAGTCGCTGCTACTGGGTCGAGAGCCCCGGCCGCGGAGCCCTGCGTGCCGACGCCATGACACCGGCCGGGCCCGAAGACGTACTGGTGGTGACCGAGTTCTCGGGCATCAGCCCCGGCACCGAACGGCTCGTCGGCAACGGACAGGTCCCGGCCGCTGTCGCTCAGCAGATGGCCTGCTACGGCATGAAGGGCACGTTCGCGCTGCCGATCGCCTACGGCTATTCGCTCGTCGGAAGAACCGCGGCTGGTGACCGCGTGTTCACGATGCATCCGCATCAGGACCGGTGCCACGTGTCACGCGACCGTCTCGTCGAGCTGCCCGACGCAGTGCCCGCGAGCCGCGCGACGCTGTTCCCCAATCTCGAAACGGCGCTCAACGCGACCTGGGACGCCGAGCTGCGTGGTGACGAACGCACGCTCGTGATCGGCGCCGGCGCCGTCGGCTGCCTGCTCGCCTTCGTGCTCGCGCGGCTGCACCACGGCCCGGTCACGCTCGTTGAGCAGGACGCATCGCGCCGCGAACGGGCCACGGCGCTGCCATGGGTGAGCCGGGCGATCGCGCCAGGCGCTGTCGCAACCGGAACGTCCGACGTCGCCTTCCACGCCACTGGCAGCGGCTCGGGTCTCCAGCTCGCGATCGACGCCGTCGGCTTCGAAGGCCGCGTCATCGAATTGTCGTGGTACGGCACCCGTGAAGTGACGCTGCGGCTGGGCGAGACGTTCCATCACCAACGCAAACGCATCGTCTCGTCGCAGGTCGCGACGGTCGCGCCGAGCCACCGCGCCGCCGGCTACGCGGCCCGCACGGCCGCGGTGCTCGAACTGCTCCACGACACGCAGCTCGATGAACTGCACGGCGAACCGATCCCATTCACCGATCTGCCAACCCGGATGGCGGCGTTGTATCGCGGCGACCCCATCGACTCGTGCCCGATCGTTCGTTACGACCAGGAACCATGACGTCCTCCTCCCCCACGGGTCTGTTCCGCGTAGCCGTCCGTGACCGCATCATGATCGCGCACAGCTTCCGCGGCGAAGTGTTCGGCCCCGCGCAGAAGATGCACGGCGCGACCTATGAAGTCGTGACCGAGTACTCCGCCCAAGAGCTCGATGCCGATGGCATCGTGCTCGACATCGGACTCTGTCACGAGATCCTCGCCGATGCGCTCGCGCCACTGCGCTACCAGAACCTCGACGAACTGCCGCAGTTCGAGGGCCAGAACACCACGACCGAGTTCCTCGCCGCGTGGATCCACGGCGAGGTCGCGGCCAAGGCGCGCGATCGCTTCTCGGGTTCGTTGCGCGTCACGCTCGAAGAGAGCCTTGTCGCATGGGCCAGCTACGAGGCCCCCGTGGCCGCCGCCAAGGGCTAATCGGCAGTCGAGGGTCCGAATGGAGTTCGTCCTGCTCGAACCGACCCGACCTCCGGGCTTCGTGTCCGGCGGCTATCGCTATCAGGACGAGATCATGCGCCGACTGAAGGGCCGCGGTCACGAGCAGCTCGCGGTCACTGCGGATCAGGTCGATGAAGCCGTCGCGGCAACACTGCGTACGGGCGCGACCCCGGTCGTCGATGGGCTGTTCATCGAACGTACGCAGCGCCCGTTGCCCGTGAACGTCATCGCACTGCTTCACATGGTTCCGTCGCTCGCACGCTGGTGTGACGCACCCGTCGATGCGATCGTCACCGGCGAATCAACGCGCGCCGCAGTCGCCGCCGCCAGCCGTTCGGTCGCGCTCGTTCGCCCGGGGCTGGATGCAACGTTCGCACCACCGACGACGTCGAACGAGTCCACGAGCCTGCGCGTGCTGTGTGTCGGCACGCTGAGCCCGGCGAAGGGGCAGCACCTCGTCGCCGCAGCCGCACGACAGGCCCACGCCTCCGGGGCAGCGATCGAGCTGGTCTGCATCGGGGATCGCAGCGCCGCGGACCATGTCGCCGAGGTGCATCGCGCCGCCGGCACCGTGCCACTCGAGCTTCGGGGATGCCTGCCACCAGCGGCGATCGCCCAAGAGATGCGCCGAGCCGACCTGTTCGTCTCGGCCTCGCGCTCCGAGTCTTTCGGCATGGCGGCCGCCGAAGCGGCTGCCAGTGGCCTGCCAATGGTCGCGTTCGCTACGGGCGCCATCCCGTCGTTTGCGGCAACGGCCGATCGCATGGTGCCTGATGACACCTCGGATGAGGCGATGATCGATCTCCTCGCCGAGGTGTTCGCCGCACCGCGACCCGCCCGAACGTCGGCCCGACGCACGCTGGACAACTGGGATACCGTGGCGGATCGTTTCGCCGCCGCGGTCGATGACGCATCGCGCGACCGGCGAGCCCCCTGATCGAATGACCTCCGACCTGTTTGCGTCCCGCCCCTGGATCGAGTCGCCCGCGCCGATCGACGACTCCGTGGTCGGAATGCTCGGACAGCACGAGGCGGCGCTGTTCTATCACCTGGCACGGTCCTACTGGCGCGGCGAGGGCACGATCGTCGATGCCGGCTCGTTCCTCGGCAAGTCCGCGCGCTGCTTCGCCGCGGGCGTGCGCGCGAACCCCAAACTCGGCCCCACGACCCGAATCCACTGCTTCGACGACTTTCGTTGCCACGACCTGTTGACGGTCAATCTCGTGCGCGAGGGCTTCGGCGACGAGATCGCCATCGGTGACTCGACGCAAACCTACTTCGACCGCCAGGTCGCGGGCGACGCCGAACTGCTCGAGGTCCATGCGGGCGACTTCCACGACGCGGAGTGGCAGAACGGTCCGATCGAGATCCTCATGGTCGACATCGCGAAGAGCCCGTCGCTCGGCAGCCGCGTCGTCGAACAGTTCTTTCCGCACCTGACGGTGGGCCGCTCGCTCGTGGTGCACCAGGACTACCACCACGTATGGCTGCCCCACATCCACGTGGCGATGGAGTACCTGGCCGACAGCTTCGAGCTGGTGGTGCCGCGAGCCGACGACACGGCGGCGTTCCGGCTCGTCGCGGAGCTGGACCCCGATCGCATGCGCCGCATCATCGCCAACGACTTCATCGCGGACGAACGCGTTGAACTCATGGGCCGCGCGATCGACCGACTTCCAACCGACAAACGCTTCGTCGTCCAGCTCGCGCGACTCAACCTGCTCGCCGAACTCGAACGCTTCGACGACATGCGCCACGGCCTGGCAGACGTTCGGGCAGTGCAACCATCGCAGCTGTCGCCCAACGAAGCCACCGCGCTGCGCACGATCGAGGACATCCTCGACATGCACGACATCGCTGACGTCTACGCGCGCGGCGACCACGAACGGGCCCTCGCAGTCGTCGACCGGGTTCTCGCGCGCGAGGCGACCCCGCGCGCACACGCGTTCCGCGCGGTGATCCTCGCGAACCGCGACGCTGGCGCGGATGCGGCCGTCGCGGCCCGTGCCGAAGCCGAGCGCACGGCGCCACCCGAACTGCGCCACACCCTCATGGGTCAAACCGAACTGCGCTTCGGCCTCGTCGATGCAGCGCAAGCAACGGTGCGGCAACAGCTCCAGGCGATCAGCGCGGATTCACTACCCGCCAACCTCTGCGATCTGCTCGTCGCCGTCTGGAAGCGCCGACCACCGACCGCGGACGCCGACGAGTTGCTCGAGGACCTCGGTCAGCGATTCGTCACCGACGCCGAAGTCGATTGGCTGCGGGCGCGGCTCGCGTTCCTGCGTGAGGACGCCGCCGCGGCGTTCGCTCATGCGCGCGCCGGTCTCGATCGCGGCGGCGAGACCCGCCGAGCCGTTGACCTGCTCGCGTCGTTCCAGCTCACGCCTGCCGCAGTCCGCGCGGCGACGTCAAACTGAGTCGAACCGAGCAGCCAGACTCGCAACTACACCGACTGCGGGCCGCCGTGCTCAGAACCGCGGGACTCGACGCGCACGCGTACCGTCGCCGCGCGGTCGACCCAGGCGCCATGGGCATCGCCGACGCTCGACGGGCAGATCTCGAACAGCGGGCAGTTCTCGCAATCCGGCTCCCGCGCGAGGCAGACGTAGCGGCCGAACAGCAGGATGCGGTGGCCGCCATCGATCCACTGGTCACGTTCGAGCTGCCGGCAGAGATCCTGCTCGACCTTGTCAGCCTTGGTCGCGGTCGTGAGCCCGAGACGTTGTGATACCCGCATCACGTGGGTGTCGACGACGACCCCTTCCGCGATGCCGTAGGCGACGCCAAGCACGACGTTGGCCGTTTTGCGCGCCACGCCGGGCAGCTCGAGCAGCGCCTTCATGTCGCGCGGCACCTCGCCGCCGTGCTGCTCGTGCAGCGCGAGACTCGCGCCCTGAATCGCTTTCGCCTTGTTGCGGTAGAAGCCGGTGCGGTGCACGACCGCTTCGACGTCCTCGCGCGGCGCCGCGGCGAGCGCTTCGGGCGTCGGCCACTTCTCGAACAGTACGGGCGTGACCGTGTTGACCGTCCGGTCCGTGCTCTGGGCGCTCAGGATCGTCGCCATCAGCAACGTCCAGGCGTCCGTGTGATCCAGCTCGCAGTGCGGCGTGGGTATCGCGGCCGAAAGCCGCCGCAACACGTCACCGATCTCCGCTGGCGGACCAGCGGGTTTCTCGGGGTCAGGCTTCTTCTTGCGGGCAGCGGCCAACGGAACTGGCAAGCACGGATGTCCCCTGCAGGAACACCCTGCGGGGCGGGCAGCGTAACGTTTGGCGCGTTGGCCTCAACTCCGCGCCCCGAAGACCGCGGTGCCGATCCGCACCATCGTCGAACCGGCGGCGACCGCGACCTCGAGGTCGTTCGACATCCCGAGACTCAGCACCGGCAACCCCGCGCCAATTGCCTGTTCGAGCTCACGCCGGAGTTCAGCGACGCGCGCGAAC
This sequence comes from bacterium, assembly GCA_024743115.1. Lineage (GTDB taxonomy): Bacteria > Planctomycetota > UBA1135 > UBA1135 > UBA2386 > JAGQRA01. The sequence goes on from JANSXC010000003.1 coordinate 144,533, forward strand.
ACGGGCGCCGGGTCTCCCGCCAGCGGCCCCATCGCCATGAGCCCGCGAACCCGCAGCGCCGGCGCGGCGGTCCGCACGTGCTGCAGCAGGTCGAACGCCTCAGCGGGTGGACAACCGTGCTTCTGGGGATCGTCGGTGGCATGGATCTGCAGCAGCACGTCGAGCGAACGTTCTACTGCCGCAAGCTCGGCCTGCAGCACGTTCGCGAGCTTGATCCGATCGAGACTGTGCAGCAGCTTCAGCCCCGCGACCTGCACGAGATCGCGGGCCTTGTTGGTCTGCAGCGACCCGATCATGTGCCACTCGATCCCGATTCGATGGGCGAGCTCGGGAGCCTTGGCCACGAGCTCCTGCACGCGGTTCTCGCCGAACATGCGCTGCCCAGCATCGAATGCCGACTCCAGACTGGCAACGGGATGACGCTTGCTCACCGCGAGCAGCTCGACCGTCGCGGGATCACGACCCGCTGTTGCAGCGGCCCGCGCGATGCGCTTGCGAACCAGCGCCAGGTTCTCAGCGATACTCGCCATCAGAAACCAATCCTACTCCAGCCCGCGTCGCGCCCGCGACCCGCGCCGCATTCAGCGGTCGTCCCAGTGCGTCGTGAGGGTCGAAGGAAACAACACCTTGCCGCGACGCAGCAGCGCCTCGCGACCATCGACCTCGAACCCGCTCAACAACGCATCCCAGGGTTCGTAGTCGCTGCAGAACGCCAACCATTCCTGCAGCGCATGCCCGACCCGCGCATCACCGGCGTGACGGTCGCCGAGATGACGCGCGAGCTGCCGCATGAACTTCGCGGTCTCGTCATGAAACGTCTCCGGCGTCACCTCGTCCGGCCGGAAACCGAACGACTCGATCAGTCCGGCGCGATACTCCGCAGCGATCTGCCGCAGCGTGGCACCGAGCAGGACATCGCGCGTTGCTGTTTCGACGTTCATCCCGTGGCTACCTCAGTGACGCCGAACACTAGTGACGGAAATGGCGCTGCCCCGTCATGACCATCGCGACACCGTACTCGTCAGCCACCGCGACGACTTCTTCGTCCCGCTTGCTGCCGCCCGGCTGGATCGCCGCCGAGGCACCGGCTTCGAGGCACACCTTGAGACCATCGGGGAACGGAAAGAACGCGTCGCTCGCGACCACCGCCCCGCGCACCTTGTCGCCAGCCTTGTCGACGGCGATCTTGGCCGCGTCGACCCGGCTCATCTGCCCCGCACCGACTCCGACGGTCGCACACGATCCGTCGTCCGACAGTCGCGCCAGCACGATCGCGTTGGACTTGACGTGCTTGCCCACGATCCAGGCGAACTGCATCGCAGTAACTTCGGCATCGGTCGGTTCGCGCTTCGTCGCGGTCGCGAGCTCCGGCACTTCGTCGACGACGTCGGGGGTCTGCAGCAAGAGGCCACCCGAAACCGGCCGCGGCACCACGGCCCGCCGCGTGGCATCCGTCGGCAACCCGCCGAGCTCGAGCAGCCGCACGTTGGGGCCCCACTTGGCCTTCTGCAGCGCCGCGATCGCGCCAGGTTCGATCTCTGGCGCCACGACCACCTCCAGGAACGTGCCGCTCTCGACGATGGCCGCCGCGGTCTCCTGATCGAACTTGCGGTTCGTCGCCAGGATACCGCCGAAGGCCGACACCGGGTCGCTGGCGAGCGCGAGCTCGAATGCACGCAGCAGCGTCTCGGCCACCGCGGCCCCGCACGGGTTGTTGTGCTTGACCAGCACGCAAGCGGGACGCTCGAAGTCGAGCGCCACCGCCAGCGCGGCATCCGCGTCGAGGATGTTGTTGTAGCTGAGTTCCTTGCCACCACGCTGCGACGCGCCGGCGAGACTCGGGCCGGCCACACCCAGGCTGTAGAACGCGGCGCGCTGATGCGGATTCTCGCCGTACCGCAGGGTTTGCAGTTGCTCGGCCGCATACGCCACACGCGTCGGGAAGAAGGCTTCGTCCGGCAAGCCGCGGCGCTGCTCGTCGAACCACTGCGCGATCGCCGTGTCGTAGGCCGCCGTGTGGGCGAACGCCTTCGCTGCGAGGCGTTTCCGCATCGCGATCGACTCGTCGGAGTCGGCCTTGGCCAGGCTCTCCAAGACCGACGTGTAGTCCGCGGGGTCGACGACGACCGCGACGCTCGCGTGGTTCTTCGCCGCGCTGCGCAGCATGGCCGGCCCGCCGATATCGATGTTCTCGACGACATCCTCGTAGGTGGCATCCGGCCGCTGCACCGTCTCGCGGAACCGATAGAGGTTCACGCAGAGCAGGTCGATGCGATCGATGCCGTGGTCGGCCATCGCCGCGCCGTGCGACGGCACGTCTCGCCGCGCAAGCAGACCGCCGTGCACCTTGGGATGCAGCGTCTTGATGCGGCCGTCCATCATCTCGGGGAACCCGGTGTGCTCGGCGACCTCCGTCGCCTCGATTCCGGCGTCCACGAGCACGCGTCGGGTGCCGCCGGTCGACAGGATGCCAAAACCCCTGGCGACGAGCCCCCGCGCGAACTCGACGATCCCGTTCTTGTCGGTAACGGACAGCAGCGCCCACTTCATCGTTTCGCTCCTTGACCTACTGCGGCACTACTGCCGCTTCTTGAGGTAGCCCTCGATGAACGGATCGAGGTCGCCATCGAGGACCCCCTGGACGTCCGAGGTCTCGACATCCGTCCGTAGATCCTTGCACATCTGGTACGGCTGCAGCACGTAGCTGCGAATCTGGTTGCCCCAGCTGATCGACCCGCGATCGCCGTAGAACTTGGCGAGCTCGGCCTCGCGCTTCGCGAGTTCGACCTGATAGAGCTTGGACCGCAACGTGCGCATCGCGGCGTCGCGGTTCTTGTGCTGACTGCGCTCGTTCTGACACGAGACGACGATGCCGGTCGGCAGGTGGGTGATCCGGATCGCCGACTCCGTCTTGTTGACGTGCTGCCCGCCTGCACCCGACGCACGGAACGTGTCGACTCGCAGATCGTCCTTACGGATGTCCACCGAGACGTCGTCATCGAGTTCGGGCACGACTTCCACCGAAGCGAACGAGGTCTGGCGCCGCGCATTGCCATCGAACGGCGAGATGCGCACGAGCCGGTGAACGCCCTGCTCCGCCTTGAGGCGGCCATAGGCGTAGGGACCCTTGACGAGCACCGTCGCGGTCTTGATCCCGGCCTCCTCGGCCATCTGCATGTCGTTCTCTTCGACGTCGTAGTCGTGACGCGCGCACCACTTGACGTACATCCGCAGCATCATCTCGGCCCAGTCCGAGGCGTCGACACCGCCCGCGCCGGGCACGAGCGTGATGATCGCGTTCTTGATGTCGTGCTCGCCGCCCAGCATCAGCTGGAACTCGAGGTCGTGGAGCTGCTGGTCGATCTGTGCCCGGGTCTGGGCCAAATCGTCCTTCACCGCGCTCGGATCCTCCTCGCCGAGTTCGAGCAGCACCCGCCCGTCCTCGATCAGACGGGTCAAGGCGTCGATCGGCTCCACGACCCCGGAGCAGATCTTCTTCTGCTGCACGATCGGCTGCGCGCGCTCCGGCTCGTCCCAGAAACCCGGCTGGGTCATCTGGTTATCGATGTCGGCTAGCTCACGATGGCGTCGAACGTAGTCAAAGACTCTCCTTGATCGCGGCCACACGGTTGTCGGCACGGTCGAGGATCTCGCGGTAGTCGTTCACGCCCATCAGGCCCGCGATTGAACAGGGGCGGCCCGGTAATTCCAGAGGGCTCGCGATCGCAGTGCGGAAAAGGAAACCCGCGACGGGCACTGCAGGCAAAGGATCGAAGTCGGCGAATCATGGCCCGCCGCGGGTTTCGTGTGCGGTTGCGGATCCGAATCGAATCCGACCTCCGCCATTGTCGGCAGGCGGCAGAACCGCATGAGCCTGGGATCGCGGCCAGGCAACGCCCGCGCGCCAGCTGACCGCGAGGCTCGCGGTCGCATCGAGGCAACGCCGCGGCGCCGATTCGGCAAAAACTTTGCCCGCCCCGCGGCCACACCGTTCTGGCCCGGCGGCTGGCTCGGCCAGCGTCCACTCGCGCGTCAATTCGAGACGCGAGCTACGAGGAACGCGTGCGACTGTCGGGGTTCGCGGCAACCGCTCGGCTGGCCGCGGTGCCAACGCCCGCGCGACGACAGTTCGTCACGTCAGGCCGGCACGCACACGGGCGAGCGGGCGAGCACTGTCCAATGGGGCATCGCCGCACGGAGAAATCTCCGAGAGATCTCTGGGAGATCACCTCTGGGAGATCCTGCGAGGACTTCCTCAGATAACGGTCTGCGACGTCGAGTTCGCCATGCGGCGACGAGCGACGGCCTCGGCCGACTGGTAGCTCTTGAGCTTGTTGTAGAGCGTCTTGGTATCGATACCGAGGATGCGCGCGGCGCGCGTCTTGTTGCCGCCGGTCGAAGCGAGCACGCGATGGATGTGGCGCTTCTCGATCTCCGCGAGCGGCAGCTGCAGCACTTCTTCGGCATCCGTCTCGGACACGAGCTGCTGAAGCGCCTGCGACGGCTCTGCAACGACGAGGTCGTACTCGGCGCCCTGAAGGCGGCCGCGAAGTTCATCGAGCGACGAGCAGTTGCTCGTGAGGCAGCCCCACTCGGCAGTGGCACGAGTCAGACTCGCGGCCGAGGGGTCGTTGGCGGAGTAGAGGAGCAAGCGTTTTCCGAGCGTCATGGTGTTCGTTCTCCAGGCGCGCGGTGCACTGGCCGCCGACCTGGGCAAGAGGGGATCCGATCGATGTGGGGGCGTATCGTCTGCTACGTCATGTCGCCGAGGCCGTGAGCAGCCTTACGACTTTTTTCTGTTTCCTCCGGCGACCGGGAGTACTCGCGGAATTTGCTCGCGGCTCGGAATCGACCACCGAACCCCGCGTTGCGTCAGGTCCGAACCGCTGTGTCGAACGGACGATCTTCACACTCGGACGCGCCGTTCCGCACGTCGACAGCCCGCCGCGAGTCTGCGACGCGATCGCGCTTTCACCGCATCACGCGGTCGCCAGCCTCACTCGAAGCGCTTGCCGCCGAGCGAGAGGTGGCCCTTGCCCGTGCGCAACACGATCTTGGTGCGCTCGTCACCGCGGGCGCCGGTCATCACAGCGCTGTATTGCGTCGGATGTTCGACGAGAAAACCGAAGCTGCTGCCACACTTGCCGATTCGTGCCCGGGCATCGAGCCGTAGTCCGGCAGTTGGCGGCACATAGCATTGGACCGTGCCCTCCCCCGTATCGAGTCGGACCTGCTCGCCCGGCTCGCGCACGAACACCTGCATGTCCCCGACCCCGGTCGTGATGTCCAGCTCACCGCGGTGATCGAAAGCGATCACGTTGCCGCGACCGGTCCTGGCGACGATCGAACCAGCACACCCCTCGAACCGCAGGTCACCGCGACCGGTCCGGACGGTCAGCGCGCCGGTGCGCTCCTTGGCCGTGACATGCCCGTTACGTTCGATCCGAATCTCGACCGGAATCGCGGCCGGCAGTTTCAGGCCGAGCTGCAGCGCGACCATGCTCCGCTGGGCTCCCTTCGGCGCGCGCGGGCCGGTCACGACGAGCGTCGCGGGATCGGCCGGATCGGGCGCCGCAGCCAGTTCGAGCGGGATCTTCTCGAGTTCGGCCAGGCTCTCCGCGGTATCGGCCGCTCGGCGCACGCCACCGCCGTACGAGATCGACCTATCTTCCTGTAAGTGCAGATTAACAGTGCCGTTATGCACTTCGACCCGAACCCGCTCGATGCCTTCGGCCAGCGGGATCTCACCTGCGAGCTCCTCGGTCGAGCGCTCCGACAGGTCCCCCGCGCAGCCCGTGAGCAGCACCGTCAGTCCGAATCCGACGATTCCAGACCCCCACCATCGCCCGGTCCAGGGGCGGTTGCCGCCGTTCGCGGAGCGGTTCCGCTGGGCCGATGGCGCGCTTCTGCCGATGACGACGGGAGATCGGTTCATATTGAGATAACTCACTGCGAGTCGGCTTTTTCGCCGGTCTGGAGTTTCCTTTCCAGCCCCGCGTCGAAGGCCTCCTCGGCACCGACCGGAAATACCACGAGACCGCCACGTCAACGCCTCCCATGCGCATCGCACACCTGTTGCTCGTTCCAGCCCTGCTGACCGCCACGACCACGCTCGCCGCCCAGGAGTTCTCCAAGGCGCAGCGCGCCGAACTACGTCAGATCATCCGTGAAGAGATCCGGGCCGCGCTGCAGTCGCCCCACTCGGGCTCGCAGCAGGCAGCTCCGAAGAAGACCAAGCAGAAGAAGGGCATGACCGCCCTGCGCCTACCTACCGCCGTGATCGAAACCTGCCCCGCACTGCAGGGTCAGAAGGCAATCACGGTCGAGACGAAACCGCAGATCGTCCACTTCTCGGATGGCAAGAAGGGCAGTTTCGCCTGGTCGACCGTCGCACCCGAGGTCGAGGTGCACGAAGTCCGCATCGACGGCAACGGCAAGGCCAGGGTCGTCGAACGCAAGGCGACGAAGACCCGCAAGGCGAAGACGACGCGCAGGGCCAAGACGACCGATGGCGGCATGTTCGTGTTCGATGGCGACAGCGACTCGATCGCGATCCGCATCGACGGCGACGCCATGACCAAGCTGCAGACGATCAAGCCGGCCGAGCTGCACGAGCTCCTGAAGCAGGCCCACGGCCATCATGGCTCGCAAAAGAAGAGCCATGGCAACTCGCAGAAAGGCAAAGCCAAGAACGTCCGCACGATCATCCGCCACGGCGACGGTGACGACGTCGAAGTCATCGAACTGCACGGTGACGCGCTCCACGTTCTCGAAGGCAACAAGCTGAAGGCCCGCCTGCACGACAAGGAACTGGACCTGAAGAAGCTCGAACTCGACCTCGCCAAACTCGAGAAGAAACTCGCCAAGGTCATCGAGATCGAATGCGAGGAGTGTGAAGCCGAGTGCGAAGAGGAATGCGAAGAAGAGGAGTGCTGCGAGGAGTGTGAATCCGAGGAGTGCTGCGAAGCCGGCAAGAAGGCCGAGAACGTCGAGATCGAGATCGAGATCACCACGGAGCCGCGCCAGCACCGCCGGACGGAGATCAAGAAGATCAAGAACGCGCGCAAGCTGATGCGCTGACCCACCCGCACGAACCCGCCTTACCAACCCGCCACGAGCGATGACCACGAACGCGATGACGCAGGAGCCCGATCCCGTCACGATGGTCGCGTACCATCGCGCGCTGGCGGAGCACAGCGACGGCCTCAAGACCTACGCCACGCGCCTGCTTGGTGACTCGATCGCCGCCGAGGACGTGGCGCAGGACGCCTTCCTGGCGCTCTATCGCCACCTCAACCAGGTGCCGGCCGCTGCGTTCCGACCCTGGCTGTTCCGCGTCGCACGCAATCTCTGTCTCGACCAGCTGCGCCGGCGCAAGTTCAAGCTCAGCCTGTTCCGCGACCTGCAGAAGGACGACGACAACCCGTTCACGCCGAGTGACTGCGAGAACGTCGCGCCCGACGCAGTCGCCGAGACCAAGGAAGCCAACGCCGCAATCGAGAAGGCGATCGAAGAATTGCCGCTCAAGTTCCGGGAGGCCTTCCTGCTCTGCGAAGTCGAAGGTCTCAGCTACGAAGATGCTGCCGCCGTGATGGGCTGCCCCGTCAAGACGGTTTCCACCCGCCTGTTCCGCGCCCGCCAACGCTTCAAGTCGCTGGTGAGCCGACTGATCAAGGTCTGAACCCCCTCAGGATCTGGACTACTACACCGCGATGAACTGCAACACTTGCCGCTACGAACTGTCGCAATGCCTCGACGGCCGCCTGCCGTCGGGTCGCCGCGCCGTCGTGATGCAGCACCTCGAGACGTGCGAAGCGTGCGCCGAGTTCTGGGAGGAGATGCAGGCTGCGCAGCGCCTGACGCTGCAGCTGCCGCGCGAAAGCGTGGGCGCCAACTTCCGTGACGGTCTCTGGGAACGTATCCGCGCCGGCGAAGGTACGCCGGACGCGATGTTCCACGAGCCGGTCCCCGTGCTGGCCAAGGTGCGCTACGCGCTGACGGGCGCCGCCGCCGCCGCCGCCACGCTGCTGTTCGGCCTGTGGCTCTACGAGGACCAGAACGAACGCTCGCTGCCGACGGCCCCCCGCATGGAACACGCGGCGGCGATCAACGACGGCGCCCCCGAGAATGCCGGAGCCGGCAACCAGAGAAGGATCGGGGCCGCGGGTTCGAGCCAGCGCCGGATCCGCGTCACGAGCGACGACGACGTCGAGCTGCGGGTCGGGTTCAAGCTCGACCACGTGCCGATGCTGTCGAACGCGCAGCCGCTCAACAGCGTGCTCGTTGCGCAGGAAACCGCGCGCCAGCTCGAGCAGCGCTACGCCTCGGTCGACAACTGGATCCGTCAGCTGCCGCAGGACACCCGCGGTCACAGCCCGCGTCGCCCGAACCAGCAACAGGTCAACAAGCAGCGAGTCATCGTCGAGCGAATCCTCGGTGACGTGAATGAGTTCCGCGCCTTGGCGGAGGTCCTGCTGGAGCTGCGCGATCACGACCGGCTGTCGTTCCGCGATCCGAAGGTCGGCACTCAGCTCGAGCTCGCGACGCACACGTTCCAGACCATGGGTCTGCAGAACAACCTGGACACGATCCAGCGCCTGGTCGCGCCAACGGTCCGCAAGAGCCCCCGGCTCAGCCGGATCACCGACTACATCGCGGTGACCCCGGCCGAACACACCGAGGAGCGGGAGATCATCCTGCACTTCAACCGCACGCGACCCGAAGTGTTCGGCAAGCTGTTCATCCACTTCGGCCAGCCCGACGCCCTTCAGTCCAGGTTCGGCCTGCCGAACCACAGCCGCGTGCTCTGGTTCCAGGGCGACTGCGGCCCGAACTACGTCCTCCCGCGCAGCATCGCCGAACGGGTCCGCTGAGGCGGGGAGAATCCGCTCCCGGGGCCGAGCGTGCCCCGTCGAGTGCGGATTTCAGGGCGATTGCCGGGAGCCGGGCGCAACTCGGGGCCCCCGGGTCGCTACAGTAGGCGGCCCTCTCCTGCGGCCGCCTGCCCGCCCTCCCCAGCCATGTTCGCACCCCTCCTCGCCACGGTGTTCACCGTGGCCACCCCGGCATCCTCGCTGCTCGCCACGGCTCCGCTCGCATCGAAGGCTCCGCCCTTCGTCACCCCTCACGAGGTGGCGATCCAGCCCGCGAACGAGAAGGCGGTCAAGGCGCTCAAGGCGTGGCTGAAGCGCTACCGCGGCGGCAAGATCAACATCTTCTCGGACGCCTACATCAGGCGCGTCCCACTCCAGATGGACTGGCGCGAGCACGAGATCGTGGCGAAGGAATCGTTCGCCGTGAAATACGGCCTGGCGCCCAAGGCCGGCCTCGCCGACTCGACGTGGAAGGGTGACCTCGAGGTCATCGGCAGCGCTGTCGTCGGCGTCGACTCGGTCGAAGCGGCCACGCTGCTCGTCGAGCTGGCATCGATCGGCTTCGAAAAGGCGAAGTACACCCGCGAGCAGGCACCACACGTCGTGCGCGACCTCGGCGAGAAGTGGCTGGGCAAAGTGAAGGGCGACACCGCACGCCAGCAGGTCGTGCTGATTGCGACGGGCGGCGTCAAGCTGCGCGGCAAGATCGCGGTGCCAATGCGCGGCGCGGCGCTCCGCGGGCTCGGACACTACGACGAGCTGAAGTATCGCCAGGCGATCGAGAGTCAGCTGAAGAGCCCGGAGGCCATCCTGCGCTTCCACGCTGCGGAGACGCTCGGGAGCCTCGCGAACGAGACCTCGTCGAACGCGCTGATCAAGGCACTCGAGGGCGAGACGGATGATCAGGCGCTCGCCGCAATCGTCGACGGCCTGCGCAAGATCTACGCGGGCTACCTGCCGAAGCTCAGCGACGAGGATCCGCCGGCAGGCGACTCGCCAGAAAACGGTGACAGCAGCGAAGGCGACAGTGGCAAGACCGCCGAACCAGTCAAGAAGCCCAAGGCGACCGCTCGCACGCTGCCGGCATCGTCGACGTTCGCCGTGCGCGCGGCGCTGGGGCGTCTCGGCCAGACCACCTGGCGCGGCGACATGGCCATCCTCCGCCTGCTCGACGACATTCGCAGCAAGGACGCGATTCCGGCCCTCATCAGCGTGCTCGAGACCTACCGCGACAACCCGGACATGGTGAAGAACGGCAAGCTGTCGAGCCTCGTGAAGCATCGCTGCCACGAGCTGCTCGTGCAGATGACCGGCGCCGTGTTCCCCGCGTCGCAGCCCGACAAGTGGCGCGACCTGTGGACCAAGGAGCAGGACAAGATCGACGTCCGTCAGCGCCACGGCGTCAAGACGGCGGCGACGACCGTCGCCAGCGGCTTCTGCGGCATCCCCGTCGAGGGCTCACGGGTCGTCTTCATCCTCGACCTCTCGGGCAGCATGAAGTTCGCGATGAAGCGCAAGGACGGCGACGACTCGACGCGCATGGACTATGCGCGTCGCGAACTCGAACTCGCGATGAACTCGATCTCCGACCAATCGGCGTTCAACCTCATCACGTTCGACGGCAGCGACGAAGCCGAGGTCTGGAACAAGAAGCTGGTGCCCGCGACGCCGCGCAACCGCGAGAAGTTCATCAAGCACCTGCACAAGCTCGAGCCGGACGGCGGCACCAACCTCTGGAGCTCCCTCGAAGCGGCGCTCGAGATCAGCCGCATGACCTACGGCGACACCTACGAGAAAGTCGTCGACGAGATCTTCCTGCTGTCGGACGGCGCGCCGTCCGCCGGCGAAGTACTCGACCCGGTCGAGATCCTTCGCCTGGTCAAGGAGGCCAACCGCTTCGCGAAGGTGCGCATCAACACGGTGTTCATCAGCAGCGAAGAGCCCGAGGACAGGCGGCGCCGCAACGACACCCCGTGGATGGACGAGATCAAGCCGGAAGAGCTCATGCGCCGACTCGCCAAAGAGAACGGCGGCAAGTGCGTCATTCTCTGATCCGCCGCGACTGCCGAATCACCGCGCCCGCTTCGGCTGGGGCGCGCTCTTTTTCGAGCGGCGGACGAGCGGCGCGCTGAACGCGAGCACCCCGCCGAGGACAATCAGGACCCACGCGGCGCGGTCCGATTCGTCGAGCGCCTCGGGCGGGATCTCGTGCATCGCCAAGGCCATACGCGTCTCGCCGCCCTGGAAGTAGAACGTGCCGCGGCCGATCGCGCGCCATAGCACGAACGTGTTCTCGACCTCGTTGCCGGCGTGGCGCGCGAGCGCGACCTGACCGTGGAGGGTGATGCCACAGCCGATCAGCACGCCGCCGAGCAGCACCATGAACCAGCGCATGCATGCGAGCATGACGCAAGGGTAGGCATGCCCGGCGGCGGGGTCGTCTACTTATTCGCGCCCGCTGACTTCTTCGTCGGCCGCTGGCTCGACTGCTGGCTCGACTTCTTCGCCGGCGGCTTGCCAGCCGGCTTGCTCGCGGGCTTGACGTGCACGATGCGCTTGCCGTCCCGGAACACGATCCGGTCGCCGAGCGCGAGCACGTCGCGCAGCTTGGGGTTCTGCCGCAGCAGGGCGAAGTAGTCGACCGAGAACGCTTCGATCACGACCGCCGTCTTCGCCCAGTCCTTCGGCAGGCCCTGCTCGACGAGGTCTTTGCCGAGATTCACGAAGACACGGCCGGCCGCGCGACGCACGAGCTTCTGCTCCCGTGCCACGTTGCGATCCGCCTTCCGGCCGCCGCCGAGGTAGAAGTCGTCCGAACCCGTGGCGAGCGACTCCTCGACCGCGGCCTTGCCCGTGCGCTTCTTGCCGAGGCTGGCGATGCTCTTCGCCTGCGGCAATCGGCCGGCATCCGGCAACCCGGTCCGTACCGCCCCACTCGCCACCGGTCCACCGCCGGCTCTGCCCGGCGCCGGCGACGACGGCCCCGCGGCTCCGGGCGTGCTCGGCCCCGCGGGACCTCCCGTCGTCGGGCCGCTCGCGACGCCGCGACTGCTGGGACCGCCCGAGGCCGCGCCACCGCCGGGGTTCGGCATCACGTCACCGGGCCCCATGTAGGTGCCACCGCGGCCGCCCCGACGACGCCGGTCCCGCTCCCGCTGGACCCGTTGCACGCGCCGCACGTCGTCGTTCGCGAGCCGCATGCCCTCCTCGACGATCAGCTGCGAGGTGTAGGGCGTGACGATGCCGTAGCGCGTCGCCAGCCGACGTACCTCGTCGACGAGCTCCTTCTTCGTGCCGTTCTTGCGGATCGCATCGAGCAGCGCAGCGACGTGTTGCCGCGCCCAGATCGTCTGCACGAACGTGTGCTTCTCGGAAAGCTTGGGGAAGTCGACCTCGAACACGAACTCGCGCTGCTTGCCGCCCTGCATGCCGCGGAGGCGCACGGTCTTCATGCCGTGATCGCGATAGCGCCCGACGACCTGCAGCATGTCGCCGCAGAACATGTCGCGCGTGCGCGTCGGGTGCACATCGAACGAATCGAGCCCATCACAGCGGATCTCCACGTCCGTGAGTGCCGGCTGTGAGATCTTCTGGCACAGCGCGTCGACCTTGAGCTCGATCTTCTCGCGGTTGCGCACGAAGTCGCGGGCGCCGCGGTGCTGCTCGACGAGGTCGTCGATGAGCCGCACGTCGATCTCGTCACCGACACCGAGCGCGAACAGCCGGGTCGCCGACTTGTCGTGCTGCTTCGCGAGTTTCAGGATGCTCTCGGGCTTGGTCACGCCAACGGTCGGCTGGCCGTCCGTGACGAACACGATCTGCCCGAGCCACGGCCCCTCGTCGTCGGCGGCTGGCGCGTCGACCGTGAACGCCTCACGCAGCGCCTCGGCGATGTTGGTGCCGCCTTTGGCCTCGAGCTGCGAGATACGCTGCTTCGCTGCCGCCAGGTTCTCCGCCGTGGCGAGTCGCGGCCCGTCGAAGAACGGCTGCACCGACGAACTGAACGTCACGATCTGAAACAGATCCTGTGGCTGCAGGCTGCGCAGGAACATGCCGAGCGCGGCCTTGGCCTGCTGGATCTTGGCCCCCTTCATCGAACCCGAGGTGTCGACGACGAACTGCACGCAGCGTCGTGGGGCGTGCTCGACCTGCCGTGGCGGCGACAGCAACATCACGAAGTAGCCGGGATCCGCGAGCTGACGCCAGGTCAGCAGATGCAGGCCGAACTCCTGCTCGCTGAGGCCGTAGAGCACTTCGAGATCCTCGGCCTGCACGCCGCTGCCCTCGAACGTGACGCGTGCTTCGTGATCATTCTTGCGCGTCACCTCGGCGCTACCGTGCGGCGTCACGACGGTCGCGAGCCGCGACTGCGACCGGATCACGACGTCCATGCTGAGCTGGCCCTGACCCGTGTCGCCGTACTTCGTCGCTCGCAGCGGCCACTGCCATTCGAAGACGTTGCCGAGCGGCTGCAGGATCTGACGCAGTCGCACCGTGACGACGACGCTGTCCTGCGCCGGGATCGGGTAGACCCGCGCCCGCAGCATGCCTTCGCCGGCGTACTCGAGCAGACCGGGGTCACGCTTCCGCCGCACGATCGATTCGTAGACCGAGCGCGCCTGGCCGGCATCGAGCACCTCGCCCGCGAGTTCGACGCCACCAACCGACATCGTGAAGCCGTCCGCGACGGCGCCGGACGGCAGCGGCATGAACCACGTGCCCTCGGCCTCACGGCGGCCGTGGTTGTGGAACGTCTGCTCGATCGTCGTCGTCGCGACGCCATCGACGATCTCGGCGCGAATCGCGGTCTTCTGCAGCTCGACCCGCGGCGCGACGCGCCGGCCACCCGGGCGCGGTGGGGTCGGGGTGTGGTGACCCGGCGGCCGGTTGGGCCCCGGATCGTTCGGTTGGGGCTGCAGCAACAGACCCTGCGCCGACAGCGGCAGAGCGAGAAGGAGTGGAAGGAGAAGTCTGGCCATTGATCGCACCTCTTGCGGACGTCGCGTCCATGCACACGACGTGCCGAAGGGCGATCAACGCGGGCTCGGGAGTCCAGTTCCCGTCCGAACGCACGTTCTCGTTTCGAGGCAACTGTTCCTGACGCCCCGTAGCTGGGTGCTGTTTCGCGATCGAAACAACAAGGCCCCGATCCCGGCCCTGGCTGACCGCCGCGACCCAGCCGCTCGAGCAGTCGCGCTACTGCAGCGGCAGCTGCAGCCCGCGCGAGTCGAAAACCACCTCGAATCGCGGCGCCAACCGTCGCACCAGATCCTCGGGCGTGCGAATGTCCGCCGCGCGAACGTGCGCGGTAACCTCGCGGTTGCCGGTCTTCTTCCACGTCTTCGTCCACAGCAGCACGTCGCCCGGCAGCTGCACGCGGAACTTCAGGTCGAGCCCCGCCAGCTGCTGCTGCCGCTTGCGGAAGAATCCGGCGACCATCGGATCGATCGTGCCCGCTGCGGCCTGGACCTGCAGCTCGGCCGCCTTCTTACGCGCTTCGAGCCAGGCGGTGCGACCCTGCGGATAGAGCGTCAGCTTGGCAGTGCCGGGCTTGGGGCCTTTCTTCAGCACCCACTCGGCGCGCGTACCGTTGAGCGGGCACCGCTGCAGCGTCGCGAAATCGGCGAAGCTTGCCGCCAGGGCAACCGTGCGCTTGTTGGCCTTCTGCTCGGCCTTGTAGGAGTCGAGCTCGAAACCCGCCTCGCGCAGATCGCGTTCGGTCTTTTGGCGGTCGAACACGGCCGTGGGGTCGACCGCAGCGCCCAGCTGCGCAGCAGCGCTCGCCTGCCGCACCTCGGCAACCGTGGCCTCGCGCATCGTCATCCCGAACGTCAGCTTGCCGCTGCCGTCCGCGGCGAGGATCACCTCCTGCTCGAGCTGCAGGCAGCCAACGCATCCCAGCGGGAGCAACATGGCGAACGGGAGCAGTCGCAGGCGTTCCATATGGCACTGATCGGCCATTGGCATGGGCGAACTGGAGCATCCGCGAACCCGACCATCGCGAACCGGCGCTTTCGCACGGTCCCGCTCGCGCCGCAGCGGACCGGCCGTAGGATCCTGCCGATGCTCGCCCAAGCCGCGATCGCCTGGAGCCAGGAACACCCGACCATCGCCGTGATGGCGGGCCTGGTGATGCTCGTCGTCGGTGCCGAACTCCTCGTGCGCGGCGCGGTCTGGATCGCGCTGGTCCTGGGCATGAGCCGCATGGCCGTCGGGCTGACGCTCGTCGCGATCGGCACCTCCCTGCCCGAACTGCTAGTGAGCCTGACTGCCGCCAAGAAGGGCAACGACGACGTCGCGTTGACCAACGTGCTCGGCAGCAACGTGGCGAACGTCTGGCTGATCGTCGGCACGGCTGCCGCGATCTGCGCCATTCGACTCAAGGTGCGCTGGTTCGAGCTCACCTACCTGTTGATCGCGACCGCACTGCTCGCGGTGCCGTTCCTGGTCGGCTGCGGCATCGAGCCCGTGACGTCGTCACTGATGCTCGCGATGCTCGTGGTGTTCTGCACACAGCTCCTGCTGCGCGAACGCCGCGATCGCAAGACTGCACCGCCGGACAAGAACAAGCCGATCCCCACCCCGGTCGGCTGGGTAACGCATGTCGGCCTGTTCATCGGTGGCTTCTTCGGCCTGAGCTACGGCGCGGAGTGGCTCGTCGATGGGGCGATCGTCGTCGCCGAGAACCTCGGGCTGGACCCGGGACTCGCCGGCTTCATCATCATCGCGATCGGCACGAGCCTGCCCGAACTGGCAACCTCCGTCGTCGCCGCGCTCCGCCGTCAGCCGGAAATCTGCATCGGCAACGTGCTCGGCAGCAACATCTTCAACGTCGGTGCCGTTCTCGGAACGGCGGGCATGCTGCAGCCGTTCGAGATCGACGGCAAGAGCACGTTCCCGATGATCGCAACAGCGGTCTCGACGCTGATGCTCATCGTGATGCTGCGCCTCTGCACCGGCGTGCCACGCTGGGCGGGCTGGTTGTTCCTCGCCCTCTACGCCGGCACGCTCGCGGCACTCGTAGCGATGCGGCCCGGCGGCAGCTGAGCCGCGGCGAACGAATCGGGCCGATCGCATCGCATTCCCGCCGGGGCCGCCTCTCCGGTATGATCGTTGGACCATGCTTTCCGCCCTTCTCATCACGCTCTGCTGCTTCCAGGAGCCCCAGCCGTCGGCCAAGCCGCCGAAACCACCCGTCGCGGGTGAGACTGCAAAGGGCCAGACGACTCAGAAGAAGGCCGCCAAGAAGGCAACGAAGCAGGTCTACGTCGAGACCTGGGACGACCGTCGCGGTCGTGATGCCGCGAAAGTGCTGAGCAAGGCGTTCAAGGGCAAGAAATCGTCGATGCGCGATCGCAACAAGGCGCTCGAGGCAATCAAGGCCGGCTCGAACAAGGCGCTCGTCAAGCCGTTGGGCTCGATCATCGAGAAGGACAAGTCGGTCGTGCTCCGCCGACGCGCGGCAACCCTGCTCGGCAATCAACCTGCCAAGCAAGCCAACAAGGTCATCCACAAACTGCTGCGCAACGGCCGCGTCGGTTCGCACCCCAACATCCAGGCCGACCTCATCAAGTCGCTCGCGCGCTGCGGCTATGAATCCAAGCAGTGGAAGGAGATCGACGGCCTGTTCGAACAGGAATACGCGCTCGAGCGCGTGCCGCTGCAGGAAGCGATCCTCGACCTCGTGGCCCAACACAAGGAGAAGCAGGCAATCCCGATCCTGCTGCGCAACCTCGATGAGCCAACCCCGGCCAACGTGGAAGCGGCGGACAATCCACCCGCCGAGTACTGGGAGGCGCGCTGGAAGTCTTGGAAGAGCTGGCGCAAGAAGGTCAAGGAAGCGTTGTTCACGATCACCGGGCAGCGTTTCAGCACCGCCGCCGAAGCCAAAGTCTGGCTCGAGAAGAACAAGCTCGAGTGAGCGGCGACGATCCGATCGACCCGATCGCCTTGCTGCGCGAGCACGCGCCGTGGCTGTTCGCACCGGAACTGCACGCCTGCATCGTCGGATCGTTCGCGCTGCAGCTGGCGTGCGAACGCGCCGGGATCGACGGCCCGAATCCGCGCGACCTCGACCTCGCGTGGAGCCTCGACCCCGCGGCTGGTCAGGCTCTGCTCGAGGAGCACGGAGCGTTCCTGGCGAGCACGGTCGGCAACCTCGAACGTGGCACCGTCGCCGCGTCGATCGGCGGCCAACGCCTCGAGATCACAACGTTCCGCGGCGGTGGCGCTGCGACCGGCCTGAGGTTCACGGAGCGCCTGACCGCCGACATCGCGGAGCGCGACATGACGATCGGCGGGCTCGCGGTCGCGCTCGCCGACGGCTCGATCCACGATCCCCACGACGGCCTGCGCGACTGGCGAGAGCAGCGAATCGCGCCGATCGGGGATCCCGCCGATCGCGTGCGCGAACACCCCGTGCGCTGGCTGCGCTACTTCCGCAAGGCGCACGTCCTCGGGTTCATACTGGATGGCCGCGTGCGCTCGCTCACGCTCGATCGCAGCCTGCTGCACGAGCTGCCGCCCGAAGCCGTCGCGGGTGAACTCCGCGCGATCCTGCTCGACTGCGAATCGCCAGGCCGCTGCCTGCTCGAACTCCACGAAGCCGGACTGCTCACGACCCTCGCCCCCGAACTCGCGCGACAGTTCGACGGCCGCCCCGCCGGTCCGCAGCGCTGGCACCCCGAGGTGTCGCAGGCGCTGCACCTCATTCTCGCGCTCGAGTGGGCCGTATCCCGAACCCGCGGACTATCGGAACGCGACCGACTCGCGACCGTGCTCGCAGTGCTCACCCATGATCTCGGCAAGGGCGACACCAAGCCCGACGAATGGCCGAGCCACCGGGGTCACGAGGGCAGCGGCCTGCCGCACGTCGACAGCCTGCTCGATCGGTGGCCCGGACTCACGGATGCACGCACGCGCACGCTGTGCCGACACGTCTGCGAACTGCACCTGCTCGTGCGCAACTTCGACGAGCTCAAGGCCGGCACGCTGGCGCGGCACTACGACCGTTGGTTCCGGCCCAAGGACTACCCCGTGGCGTTGTTCGCGCTCGCGGTGGCCGCCGACAGCGCCGGACGACTGGGTCTCGCCCACACGGGCAAGGCCGTCGAAGAACGCGTACGCAGCCAGCTCGAGTGGCTGCGGTCGACCTGCGCCGCGGTCGATGCGGGTGCAATCCGCGCCGCGCACCCGGACGACCTCGAGGCGTTCCGCGCCGCGCTGCACGAAGCCCGGGCGCGCGCGATCCATGCCTCGCGCGGGGCGCGACCGTAAGAGCTGCGGTCGCTACCTCTCGGGTTACTACTTCTCTGGTTACTACTGCTCTGGCAGCTGCAGGTCGACGGTCGCGGCCTCACCGGCCTTGACCTCCACCTCGACCTCGGGCGAGGAAGCACCCGGGGAGCCCTGGCCACCGGGGCCGATGTCGAGTGCCTGCGCCCGCACCATGTAACGCCCGGTCGGCAGAGCGTCGATCGTGAACGTTCCGCCCATCGCCATCGTCGGCTGGCCACCCGGCCCCGGTGGCGCATCGACCGAGCGATGGAAGACCAGCGCCATCCGCGCCGGCTTGCCGTCCGGCCCGAGCACCTTGCCACGCACGCGCCCGGCCTGCCCCATGACGAGCCGGCCTGCGTCCGCGGTCTGGAGTTCTGCGACCTCGACGCCCCGCCGGTTGCCGGGCGTGTACTTCTTGTGCGTGATGCGGACGTCGTATTTGCCCACGGGCACGTCCTCGATCTCGGCCCAGCCCTCGGCGTCGGTCTTCGCCGTCTGACCGCCGATCGTCATCATCGTGCTGTCGCCGCCCGAGGCGCCGTCGCGCGTCATCGTCACCATCATGATGCGCGTCTCCTGACGCTGACCGCCCGCGCCTTCCTGCGCGCGCGTCAGCCGCACTTCGGCACCTTCGATCGGGCTGCCCGTCTGATCGTTCCAGGCCTGAATCCGAACCTTGCCCGTGCTCAGCACGAGGTCCTGCCGCAGTTCGGGCAACTCGGGTAGCACGTCGATCTCGACCTCGGCCTTGACCAGCTGCCCCGACTTGCCGTAGCGCACGGTGTAGCGGCCGCGTTCGACGTCCTTGATCTCGAACATCCCGCTGCTGTCCGCCGTCGTCGATAGCGCCGAATCGGTCGACATGCCCGGCGGCATTCCGGGCATCCCCCCACCGTTGTCGGCCTTCGCGAGCTCGACCTGCGCGCCACCGACCGGGCCGTCGACGCCCGAGACGGTCCCGAACACACGCGTCAACACAGGCTGCCGGATCTCGACCGCGGCGGTCTTGCCCGCAACGACCTGGAAGCGCTGGTCGGACCCGGCGATCGCCGAGCTGCTGCCATCGGAGAACGACACCATCGCGCCGCCGAAGCGCTGCGCGGACGGAGCCCGCTCGAGTTCGGCGACGTAGTTGCCGGCCGCGAGCGGACCGACCAAGGACTTGCCTTCCGCATCCGTACGACCGCGGTGATCGTCCGAATCGCTCGCCCCGAGGGGGCCGCGAACAACCCACCGCGCACCCTCCACCGGCACGCTGTTGCCGTCGGTCACGACCAGGTCCGCGAACCCCGGCGTGCGCAGCGTCAACTCGAGATCGGTGCTGCCGTTTCGCGTGAGCGGCAACGTGACCGTGCGCGCCGGCGCGAAGTCATCGTGCTCTGCGTGAAAGACCACCGACTCGGCCGGCAGCCCCGCGAGCACCGCGATGCCATCCGCACCGGTCTCGGCCTTGGCAATCGCATCGTCGCCGCCGAACACCCGGATCTCGTCGTCATCGTCCTCGACCCGGCGGGACCGCATGCTGAACCCACCCGGCCCGTCGTCCGCCGGCGGTCGCTTGGCCGCAACCTTGGCGCCCGCCACCGGCTTACCGGCGTCATCGACGACCGTGAGGCTCACCACGGCGCCCCGCTCGGCGACGAGCTGGACACCCTGAACCGACTGCGCGGGCGCTACGCGAACCCCCGCCTGCTTCGCCGGCCGATGCAGCTTGCCGGTCGCCTGCACGGTGATGGTCCCAGGCGCCACGTCGACGAGTCGGAACGAACCATCCGGCCCGGTCCGCGCCGTAGCCGAGCGGTCCGCGAGCATGCCCTCGATGCCATGCGACGCCAGCATCGTGTCGCTGCCTTCGGCGATCGCTCTGACCCGGCTATCCGCGATCGGAGCGCCATCCGCCCCGCGCAGCACACCCGAGATCGTCGCGAGCCGATCGACCCGCAACAGCAGATCGCCGGTGCCGACCTTGACCCCCGTTTGGACCGCAGTCGAGTGACCCGGACCCGAGGCCCGCACGCTCGTGGTTTCGTCACCGATGCCCGCGAGCGTGAAGAAGCCGTTCTGGTCGGTCACGGCGGCTTCATCCGTCGCGAAGCGTTCGACCTCGACCCCAGCGTTCGTCTCGACGCGCTTGGCGACGACCTTCATGTCCGGCACGGGGCGACCGAGGTCATCGACGACCTGGCCCGACACCGCACTGCCAGAACGGACGACGAGCACGACGTTCTCGAGCGTCGCACCGGCCGTGAGTTCGATCTTCTCGCTCGTCGGCATGTGCCGCGCCGACGCCGTACGCAGCGTCCAGTTTCCGGGGCGCAGCTTACCGACGCGAAACCGACCACGCTCGTCCGTCGGCGCACCCGTCGAAGTCATGAAGCCGAGCAAACCATGACCGGCCGAGACCTTGACGTCCGCGACCGGATTGCCGGCCTCGTCCTGCACGACACCGGTGACCACGGCGCTCGTGGCGACCACGAGATCGCCCAGGTCGCGATCGCCCTTGAAGCCATGGATCATGGGCGGCTGTTCGACGAACACGTGGTCGTCTCCAGGCAGCCCCAGCATCGCGGTCCGATCGCGAGCGAGCTCGAACCGGAATCGCCCGTCGCCATCGGTCGTGAGCTCGTGCCCTGGCAGGTCGCGGCCATTGATCGTGCCGACGAACTCGCTGCGTTCGGGGTTACCGACCTCCGAGCGCGAGAGCTTGCCGCCCTGGATCGGGTTGCCGTCGAGATCCACCAGGCGGCCCCGGATCGAAGCGGTCGCGTCCCGACCTGCGGCTTCCGCAGCCGCCACGGCCTCCCGGTCCACCGCCGACCCGGCCGCCGCCTCCGGCTCACCGGCCGCCGGCTCACCGGCCGCCGGCGAGGCCGGATTCGGGGCGATGTTCCCGGATCCGGTCGCCGGATCGTCGCCCGACCGGTCGACGACCTCGTTGGCCGTCGGAGCGGGATCGAGCTCGGGGCCATCCCCGCCCGAGAACAGGAACCACGCGGCAGCGGCCAGACCGGCCACCAGGAGGACGACAACGAGGGACTTGGCGTTCATGGCTTCGGGAGCGAAACCTGCTCCACGCCCGGAGAAGCGCGGAACTCCCGTCCTGACCTTGCAGCCCGGGGGTGACGTGGGAGACTGCCGAATCCCTCACCCGAAAACGCCCATGCCGACCGTCCAGAACTACAAGAACCGCAGGAAGCAACTGCTGTCCGCCATCGAGACCCCCGTGTTGCTCATGGCGGGCGGGCCGATGTCCCGGAATTACCCTGCCAACTGGCATCCGTTCCGCGCCGACAGCACGTTCCTGTTCTTCTTCCCGAACCCGGAGCCGAACGCCGCCGCGCTGTTCGACCCCAAGGACAAGTCGGTCACGCTGTTCCTCGACGAGCGCACGGCCGAGGATGCGCTATGGCACGGGCCGGTGCCGAGCTTCACCGAGATGAAGAAGGCCACGGGCGTATCCGCGATCGAGAAGCGCAGCGACCTCGCGAAGTTCGTCGCCAAGAAGTGCGGCAAGCGCCAGGTGCACGGCGTCGCAATCCCGGACCACCGCGCAACGACCGAGCTCAAGTCGATCACCAAGGAACGACTCGACTTCTACAACGCCAAGAAAGTCGGCAACGCGGACGTGCTGCTCGCGATCGCCAAACTGCGCAACATCCGCACCGAAGCCGAGCTCACGGAGATGCGCGCGGCCGCCGCCATCACGCGCGAAGCGCACACGGTAGCGATGGCCCGCACCCGCGCCGGCATCTACGAGCAAGAGCTCGCGGGTCATGTCGAGGGCACGTTCGCGCGGCACGGTTGCGTGCCCGCTTACCACACGATCCTGTCCGTGCGCGGCGAAGTGCTGCACAACAACGAGCACCACAATCTGCTCCACGATACCGATCTCGTGCTGCTCGACGCCGGCGCCGAACGTCCGTCCGGCTGGTGCGCCGACGTCACGCGCACGTGGCCCGTCAACGGCCACTTCTCGCCCGAAGCGCGCGACATCTACGACATCGTGCTCGCGGCCGAGGTCGCGGCGATCGACGCCGTCGCGCCGGGCGTGCGCTACCGCGATCTGCACATGACTTCGAGCCGCGTGATCGCCGACGGCCTGTCCCAGCTCGGCATCCTGAAGGGCGACGCCGACGATCTCGTCGAGACCGGAACGCACGCACTGTTCTTCCCGCACGGTGTCGGTCACCTGATCGGAATCGACGTGCACGACATGGAAGGCTTCGGCGATCTGGTCGCCTACGAAAAGGGCCGCAAGCGCAGCACGCAGTTCGGCACGTGCAACCTGCGACTCGACATCGATCTCGAACCCGGCATGTGCTTCACGATCGAGCCGGGCATCTACTTCGTGCCCGCGATCCTACGCGACAAGGCGATGCGCGCGCAGTTCAAGGGGCAGGTCGACTTCAAGCGCGCCGAGCAGTTCTTGACGATGAACTCGCTGCGCGGCTTCGGCGGCATCCGCATCGAGGACGACGTGCTCTGCACGAAGACGGGGCCGGACGTGTTGACCGCCGCAGTGCCGAAGGAACGCCTCGCCGTCGAAGCGCTCGTCGGCAGCGCAGGAGCCTGACGTGTCGCTCGAGTTCGACGCGGCGTCGGTGCGGGCCGTGCGAATCGCGGCGCAGGCGCTGCCGGCGCCGCGTTCGCCCGCGATCGTCGGGCAGATCGAGCGCAGCGGCTATCAGCGCACGCTCGGCGGGGCCGACGCCTACGTGGCGGTGCGGGCGCGCGTGCCTGCGCTGCAGCGCGGTGATCTCGAAGCGCTCGTCAGCGAAGGTGAGCTCGCCGTCACCCCCGCGGTTCGCGGCTGCATCTATGTCGTGCCCCGCAGCGAGACGCCGCTGCTGTTGCGCATCGCGGCGGGGCTCAGCGAATCGCGTGACGCCCGCGACGCGGAACGCGCCGGCATCCGTCCCGGCGAACTCGACGAGGTCGGCGACGCGGTGCTGGCAGAACTCCGCGCGAGCGGGCCGCTCACGACGGACAAGCTGCGGCGAACGCTGTCCGCGGACGTTGTCCGCAGCCTCGGCGATCAAGGCAAGAGGGTCGGCGTGAGTTCGACCCTGCCGCCGAGCTTGCGGCGGCTCGAGTTCGCGGGCCGAATCTCGCGACTGCCGGTGGACGGCCGGCTCGATCACGAGAAATACGAGTGGCGCGTCGCCGACGGCGATCCACTCGCGCAGGCCGAATTGCCGGACGATCCGACGGCACTGCATTCGCTGTTGCTCGCCGGGTTCTTGGACAGCGCAGGAGTCACGACCCTCTCGGCATTCTGCAAGTGGTCCGGCCTCACCAAGCGCGACGCCAAGGCCGCGCTCGCCGTGACCGATCACGAGACGGTGATGGCCGCGGGGCTCGGTGACGACGCAATCGCGCCGACGACGATCGCGAAGCTCGCGAATCAGTCCGAGAAGGCGCGCGACGCGGTCGCGTTCCTGCCGTTCGAGGACAACCTGATCCATCTTGCGGGCACCGTCTCCGCGTGGGTCCGCCCCGAGTTTCAGGATCTCGAAGTGCCGGCCTGGAGCAACATGCGTGACGGCCGCGAGACCACGCGACTCGGTGACGCAAAGCACGTGCGCTGGCGCAGCATTCTCGCGGAAGGGAGAATCTGCGGATTCTGGGACTACGAGCCCGTAGAGCAGCAGGTGGTCCTTTCCCTGTTCGATCCGCCCAGTCGGGCGACGCAAGAGCGTATTGACGATCTCGCGGCCGACGTCACGCGCTTCCTGCGCGACGACATCGGGCACGGGCTGTCGTTTTCGATCGATACCGACGAAACCCTGATCCGCCGCTGCGAACTTCTCCGCGGACTCGAGACGTGATCCACGCATTCACGAAGGCCATCGGACAGCTGTCGGACCCGCGCTTCCTGAAGGTGATCGGGGGCTCGGTGCTGCTGAGCATCGGCTGCTTCGTCGCGGTCTGGCTCGCAGTGGGTTGGGCCCTGACGACGTTCGACCTGACCGCGATCGAGTGGCTCGACACGACGCTCGCGGTTCTCGGCGGCCTCGTCACGCTCGTGCTCACGTGGCTCTTCTTCCCGATGGTCGCGATCGCGTTCCTCGGGTTCTTCCTCGAGAGCATCGCGCGCGCGGTCGAGGCGCGGCACTACCCCGATCTGGACAAGCCGCCGGGCATCACGTTCTGGCAGGGCCTCGGTTCGACGCTGCGCTTCCTCGGCCTCGTCATCGTCGTCAACATCGCGCTGCTCGTGCTGCTGTTCTTCCCACCGGCTTACCCGATCGGCTACCTGGTCGGGAACGGGCTGCTGATCTCGCGAGAGTACTTCGATCTCGTCGCACTGCGGCGCGTCGGCCCGGCGGGGGCTCGCCAACTGCGCTCGCGTCACATGACGGAGATGCTCGGCATCGGCATCGCGACCGCGTTCATGCTCACCGTGCCCGTCCTCAACTTCCTCGCACCGGTCATCGCAACCGCTGCGATGGTGCATCGTTTCGAGGCCTGGCGTGGTCTGCCGCCACCTGGCTCGCTCTCTACTTCGACGCCGCCGCCTCCGCCCCCGGCGGGTAGACGATAACGGGCACGTTCGAGTGCCGGATCACCTGCTCGGCAACCGAACCGAGCAACAGCCGCCGCAAACCCGAGCGGCCGTGGGTCGCCATGCAGACGTAGCTCGCGCGCTCGGCGGCCGCATGCTCCACGATCGCTTGTGACACGGTCGCCGCTTCGAGCAACACCGGCTTCACACCCTTCTGGCACTTCACGGTCGCCGCAACCCGTTCGAGTTCACTCTGCCAGTCTTGGCGGATGGTCTCGAGGTCAGGCGGCATCGCGACCATTCCACCGCCGACAGGCTCGAACGTGATCTCCTCGAGCACCGCGACCACCTGGATCGGAAGTTCGAGTTTCTCCGCGAGCGCGACTGCGGGTGCGAACGCGCGTTGTGATTCTTCCGACAGGTCCGTAGTAAGAACGAGGCACGACATGCAGACACGATGGGTCGGAGTGCTGAGCGCCGCCATTCGCAGTTGTGCTGAGGTGGCACGAGAAACGAAAATCGGCGGGAGGTCGGGGGATTCCTGTTCCAGGGGCACGGATTTGCCCCAGACAGGAGACTGACAATGACCAGGTTCAGCGAAGTCGATTCCGTTCAGGGCTCCCAGGGGATGGGCAAGGCGCAGGACATTGACCAACTGCGCGCCGCCGACATCATGCGGCGGGAGGTCGTGACCGTTCGCGACTCGGACACCATCGGCGAAGTCGAGGTCATCATCGCGGACGCCGGAGTAAGCGGCGTACCCGTCGTAACAGTGGACGGCCGCATCGTCGGCGTGATCTCGATGCGTGATCTCGTCAACCAGCACGCCGCCGGCGATCCCGAGCCACTACCGCTGCCGACCGTCGATGACGACGGCGAGGACTCGCTCATCGAACCGTCCCGGCCGAAGAGCGCCGAAGTGCGCGCAGCCGATCTGATGTCGCCCGTGATCGAGTCCACCCATCCCGAGGTGGATCTACGCACCGTGGCGCGACAGATGATCGACCGCAATGTGCACCGTGTGCTCGTCGTCGAGGACGGTCAGCTGCGTGGGATCATCAGCACGTTCGATCTGCTCCGCGCGCTCGCGAGTCAGCCAGCTCCGCGCTGAGCCACCACACCGCGTCAGCGCGGCGTCACGACAAGATTGCGGAATTCGCCCGTGTCGTCGAACGAGCCGACGCCGACGCGGCCCGCGCCCGCCGGCACCGTGCCGGCCATGACGCGTTCGCCATCGAAGAACACCTCGACGCTCGTTCCTTCGCGCACGAGGCGCAGCCGGTGCCAGGCTTCGCCCCAGGACACACCTTGCGTGCGTGACGTCGTGACCGGGCGCCGCGGCGCGTCGTCGACCAGCATGATCTGATGCGCGTTGGGGTCGGCCTTCTCCGCGAGGTGGGCATACGCGTAGTGGGCGGCATCGCGATGGGCGAAGATCAGGCAGAGATCGAGATGGCCGTACCAGGCCTTCGTCGAACGGGCTTCGACCGTGAGTTCGAAGTTCTCGAACTCGGGCGTCGCAAGCGTCGCGAGCGAATACGGTGATCGATACGGCGGTTTGTAGTCCGCCTTCGCCGCCAGGATGAGGACGGGCGCCTCACCGGACTCGTAGCGCCAATGCCAGACGGCCGGGTCCGAGTACTGCCAGTCGCTGCCGGGAATCGCGAGGAAGGCCGCGCTCGACGACGCACACGCTGCCAGGAGAGCCGAGAGCCCGAGGATCGCAAACCGCATCATTCGTCACCGTAGAGGTCAGCTACCGACTGTCGTACTCGTCGAGCGCGGCCAGCCAGCGAAAGTCCGTATTCCCGCCGCTGAGGATCACTCCAACGCGCTTGCCGGCAAACTCGGCCGCCCGCTGGCGGAGAGCCGCGAGCACCGTTGCCGCACTCGGCTCGATCACGAGCTTGGTGCGTTGAACGAAGAACTTCGCCGCTTCGAGGAACGCGGCCTCCGACACCGTCTCGACGGTCACAGCGTGACGCTGCATGAGCTCGAAGTTCGGCGCGCCAAGCCCGGTCATGAGTCCGTCGGCCCAGGTTTTCGGGTTCTGCACTCCGGGCTGTCGGATTCCGGTCGCCATCGAACGCGCCGCATCGTCGACCGCCTCTGGTTCGGCGGCGAGCACCGCGGTCTCCGGCCGCAGAGCCTTGACGGTGACCGCAGTCCCCGCGCACAGGCCACCACCCCCGACGGGCACGACGACCAGATCGAGATCGGGCACCTCCTCGAGCAGTTCGAGCGCCGCCGTGCCCTGGCCGGCGATCACGTCGAGATTCTCGAACGGGTGGATCAGCGTCGCACCACGCTCCTCTTGCACGCGGGCACAGGCCGACTCGCGCTCGCTCTGCTTGCAGAAAACTATCTCGGCGCCGTAACCGCGCACGGCATCGACCTTCACCTGCGGCGCGGTCTCGGGCATCACGACGTAGCTCGGGATGCCGCGAATACGCGCCGCGAACGCAATGGCCGCCGCGTGGTTGCCGCTGCTATGAGCCGTGACCCCGCGACTCGCTGTATCGTCGGACAGAGCCAGCACGGCGTTCGTGGCGCCGCGCGCCTTGAAGGCCCCGACCTTCTGCAGGTTCTCGCACTTGCAGAAGACCTCGGCGCCGAACTCGCGGTCGAGTGTCGCCGAGGTCACGACCGGCGTGCGATGCACGTGGCCGCGGATGCGTTCGGCGGCGGCACGAACGTCGGCGATTGTCACCATGGTTCGAAGCCCGACCGCCGACAGCGCTACTGCTGCGAGACCTTGAGCTTGCCGCTCTTGCGCTCGACGTCGTAGACCTTGTTGCCGAGCGGCATGCCCTTCAACTTGAAGTCGATCGCGTCGCCGATCGGATCGTCCTGCACCTCGCCGTAGCGAATGGCGAAGCCACACGCGATCCGGAAGATGTTGTCGAGCATGAACGCATTGAGGTTCAGGTCGACGCCGCGGTAACGCGAGCCACGGCCCGTCTCCGGATTGAAGTGCTCCAGTGCGTTCGGCGTGTCACAGCCCTCGAGTTCGCCACCGAGCATCGCGACCGTGCGCTGCAGCAACTGAGTCGCGAGTCGCACCGCACGCTTGTTGCCGCGCTCGGCCCAGTAAGTCAGACCTTCGAGAATGTGGCAGTTGACGCCGGGCCAGGTGCGACCATTCCACGGCGCCTCCTTGCGGGTGCCCTTCCAACGGCCGGCCGGCTCGAACGTCGTGTCGCTCATCGCGATGCTCGGCACCGGGTACTTCGCCCAGAACTCCTGCCGGCTCGCCAGCATCTCGATCATCTTGTCGACCTGCTTGGCGTTCGGGATATCCGTCGCGAGCGGGTAGAAGCCGACGGCCGCCTTGACGTTCGTCTTGCGGCGCGTCTTGGGATCGAGATCCATGAACATGCCGGACTTCTCGTCCCACATCTTGCGACGGATCGTGTCCAGGATGACCTCGACCTCCGCGTGGAAGCGGTTGGCCATCGCCTTCTCCTGGATCTCCTCGGCGACCGCGTGCAGCCACTTCACGAGGCGGTAGCGGAACACGGACGCATCGATGCCCTTGAGCCGGAACTGCTCCTCGAACTCGACCGCGCGATCCGCCTTGGGATCGACGATCGCATAGCGCCGCGAGAACTCCTGCCGCGCCTCGAAGTGATTGACAATGTCGGTGAGACCGCTGCCCTCGGGGTCACGGTTGTTGCCGATCCACTTGACGTAGCGCTGCATCGCGGCGAGCACGGCCTTCTTGGTCGCCTTGTCGGGATGCATCGCGTCGAGCGATTCGAAACCGCCACCCCAGTCGGCGTGGAAGAAGTCACTCGAGTCGAGACCGCCCATGTGGACGCGACCCGGCACCTGACCGCTGTGCAGGATGTTCTCGAAGAACAGCCTGAGAGTGCCGCGCGCGAGCGTCGGATCCTGCAGCCAGCGCGCCTCGCGAATCACCGCCGGCGCGGAGAACGAGGTCGGTTGGTGCAGCTGACCGTTGCCCTCACAGATCGCCGGCGAACTGAACGTGCCCGCACCGTTGGGTTGACGCAGCAGGTAGAGCAGCTCGAAACGGTGCTTGACGACGCGCATGAGCACCTTGTCGTCGCACTGGAAGTCCGGAACCTTGTCCCAGAACGCGTGCCACGCATTCTCGTCCTTGGGGTCCGGACGGCGCGGGCGGTAGTTGAGCTTCTTGCCCTTGAATACGACGTTGGCTTCGAAGCGCTGCTCGCTCTTGCCATTGCCCTTGAACGTCAGCGTGCGAAACAGGCCGACATACACGCGCGAACCGGCGATGATCGGGCTCGGCTTCTCCATCGGACGCTTGGCGCGCGGCGTCGGAAGTGCAGCCAGCTCGAACCACGGCGTCTCTTCGAAATCGGGACGGTCGCTGCCGCCTTCGCAGAAGAAGCCCTGCAAGCACCGCGCGCCCTTGGGCCCGGGGTTGCTGTACAGAATGTCGGTCGGCACGTCCGCGCCTTCGGCCTTGAGCGCGCGTCGAATCCGGAAGCTGTCGCCCTCGAGCGAAACGGGCTCGCCTTCGGCATCCGTCGTCGTCCAGGCCACGATCGTGATCTCGCGCTCCTGCTTGACCGAGTTGTGCAGCGCGAGCTCGGACACGAAGCGATCGTCCTGCGTCAGGAAGCGGTGCTCCACGACCTTGAGGCCACCCGGCTCGTCATAGGTGAGGATCGCCTTACCGTCCTTCGTCTCGATCTTCGTGCAGCGCATCGTCAGCGGGCGGCCCTCGACGAGGAACGCCAGGAAGAAGACCGACGGGACGATCGCGTTGCCGATGCAGGCCTCGTCAGCGAACCCCGGAGCGTCGACGAAGCGCGGATAGCGCGGCGCGTAGAGGCAGTAGCCACCGCCGGCGAGGGCGATCTTTTTCTTCTGATTCATGCCGTCATCCCGAAGCGTGAGCTTCCGAACCTCCGCGGAGCGGAGAACAGTGTTACGCCCGAAGGCAATCGCGGTGAGCCTCTCCCGGTCGCGGTAATCACAGTTGTGCCAGCCACTTATATGGCTGGATCAGCGAGTATGGGGCGCGAAGCGAGATCCGATGGCATCGGATTTTCCTCTGGCTTGTGCCGGCATCCTTGATTGGAAGCCCTGGACAGTCAAGGGCTTTTCTGCACGCCGGAGGCCACCCACGGGCTCTCCACCGCGATCGCCGAAGCCCGACGGATCGTCGCGTCGATCGCCGTGGCGAGGAGCCCGGTCAGATGTCGGCGCGTGAACGCCCCGAGCCGCGCCCGAGTCACGCCGCCCGCACCGTCGACGATCAGTCGGCGCATCGCCCGCGCCAATGCCGCGGTATCGGTTGGCGGTACGACGATGCCGGCATGAAAACCGCGCACGAGATCGGCGCCGTCCCCCGGCGGTAACGCCGCGAGCACCGGCCGTTCGCTCGCCAGCGCTTCATACAGCTTACCCGGCACAACGAGTGCCCGCTCATTGGCGGGCACGTCGTGCAACGGCACGAACACCGCGTCGGCACCGCACAAAGCTGCGATGGTTTCGCGGTGCGAGACGTAACCGTGCAGCACGACCGTATCGCTCAGATCGAGCTCGTCGATCAACCGTCGGTGCGACTCATCGACGTTGCCGAAGAGTTCGATGCGAAGCCGCGCGAAGGCCGTCGTATCTTCGGTCCGCAATCGCGCCGCAGCATGCAGCAGGTAATTGCCTGTCCGGCCGAGCGGCGCGATCTGGCGATGGCGCTGCAGGAGCAGGCGATTGGTCGTGAAGCCCGGCGGCGCATCGACGGGATGGAACGTGCCCATGTGCACGATCCGGTAGTAGTCGTCGCTGCCGTCGGCCGCGAACGGACTCGGATCGACGGTAGCGAAGTCGGGTTCGTCGTAACCGTTCGGGATCACGACTGTGCGATCGCGCGGCGCGCCGAGCGCCTCGAACTCTCGCGCCGCTTCGGGGACGTTTGCTATCACGCAGTCCGCCGTCGTCAATGCCCGGCGCATATGCCCGAGATCGCTGCGGGCATGCAAGAACGAGCGATAGCGGCGCCAGCCATCCAGGGACCACGGGTCGCGCAGGTCCACGAGCCAGGGCAGATCGAACTCGCGCTTCAAACGCAGCCCGATGCGATAGCAGGCGAACGGCGACAGCGTCGTGATCACCGCTTCGGGTTCGTATTGGCGCACGAGCCGGACTGCGTGGTCGGCTGCGGCATCGGCCCATTCGTCCTGGTCGAGGAAGAACCGCAGACTGCGCATCAGCCGACGCTTCGTGCTGCCGCGGCCGGGGTCATCGACACGCTCGACCACGGGTTGCGCGCCGTCCTGACCGCCAGAGAGCGTCGGGTCGTCGTGCGGCGCGTTGCGGTCGGAGGCGACCACACCGGAAGTCAGCACGACGGGCTGCAAACCGAACTCGGGCAGGTAGCGGCAGAACTTGGCGAAGCGCTGCGTGCCGGCTCCGCCGCGCGGCGGATAGTAGTACGCAACGACGAGAACACGCGTCATGCGTGGCGCCCCGGTGCGTTGCTCCCCGCTCCACGAACGAATTCCGCCAGCCAACGGGCATCGTCTGGACGAACGTTGCGGTTGCGCGCGAGCCGGTCCTGCCGCCGCCGCCAACGGATGCGGGTCCGATAGAACCAGCTCGCGCGCGCCTCGTCCTGCACCACGAGCGCCGGCATCGGCAGCACCCAGCGATAGCGCTCACCCCAGCGCTCCAACAACCACTGCGACGCGCGTTCGTAGTTGTCGTCGATCTTGCCGGTCGACAGATGTACGACCGGCGCGTCGAGTACGACCGCGCGCAACCCACGTTCGTCGGCCTGAAAGCAGAGGTCCGAGCCGTAACAGTGAAAGCCGGGCACCGCGGCATCGAAGCGCAGTCCCGACGACTTGCGCACCGCGATCAGCACCTCGTCGAGCGTGAGGACCTCGTCCGGCACCGGCCCCCAGTAGCAGTGACCGTTGGGGTCGTGGATGTGCCCACGAAAACGCCCGTTGCGCTGACAACCGACCAAACCCGCCAACGCGACCTCTGCCGGTTGTGAGCCGAGGCCGTCCGACAGCCGTTGCCAGAAACCGGGCGGAAAGAGCACGTCCTGGTGCACGCACACGACCCAATCGGCGTCGAGCTCTGCGATGCCGTGATTGAGACCCTGCGCTGCATTCCAGCCCTTGGCGTTGGGTTCCACCGCGAGCCATTCGGGCAAAGGGTCGACCTGCTCGCGCAACGACCGCTGACAGTCGTCGAACTGCGCCCGATCGTTGACGAGCGTTACGAAGGCGATGGACGACAACTCGTCACCTCCTCGCGCAGACGTTCGAGTACGGACTCGAGTTCAGCCGGCAGCGGATCCAGGATCTCCAGTCGACCATTGCCGGACGGATGCGCCATCTCGACGCGTTGCAGGTGAAGAAACAGCCGGGGGAGCCCGTACTTCTCGCGGAACAACGCGTTGATCCGGCCTTTGCCGTGTGTCGTGTCACCGAGCACGTGCCGACCGCAGTGATTCGCATGGCGCCGGATCTGATGATAGCGACCCGTCGTGATGCGGCAGCGCACGAGCGCCGAGCCGCGAAACGTCTCGAGCCTCGTGAACTCGCTGTGCGCCGCCTTGGGGCGATCGTCCTCGGTGTGCAGCACCTGATCGCAGACCCATTCGTCGCCGTGTTCTTCGAGGCTTCCCGGCCACCGCATCAACGCGAGGTATTCCTTCGTCGCGCTCTCGTCGCTCAGCGCGAACTGCAACGCGGCCGCAGCGGCCGACGAGAACCCGAACAGCAGGATGCCCGAGGTCGGGCGGTCGAGCCGGTGGAACGGGTAGATCTTGCGTTCCAGCTGGTCGCGAACGATCTGCAGCGCGGCCGGCGCATCGGGATGATGCTCGTCACGATGGACCAGCAGCCCGCCGGGTTTGCTGACCGCGACGAAGTCGTCTTCGAGGTGGAGTATCCGCAGCGTATCGACCATCGCCCGCAGGCGATTGGAGCGATCGACCCGCCCGGACGCTACACCAGTGCCCGTGAACGTCTGGCACTTTCTCGCGAACGCGGATTCCGAACGCGTCGCGCTGCGGCAGCAGGAGCGCGCGATCGACTACGCCGACGCGCGGCGGCAGGCCCTGGCGCTCGCCGCCGCGATCGCTGCCCGTGGCGTGCGACCGGGCGATCGCGTCGCGTGCCTGATGCACAACTGCATCGAGCACTACCTCGCCTATTTCGCCACCGCGGCGGCGGGCGCGATCTTCGTGTCGCTCAACACGCGGCTCACTGCGCCGGAGCTCCATACCATTCTGTCGCACAGCGGCGCCGGGCTCGTGCTTCACGATGGCGATCACGCCGCCAGCGCGAACGAACTCGGCATCGCGACGCTCGCGGTCGACGACCATCTGAACCCCATCGGGGAACCCTTCGAACCGACCTTGGCGGCAGCGGACGCCCCCGCCCAGCTCTACTACACGAGCGGCACGACCGGCGACCCGAAGGGCGTCGTGCTCACGCACGCGAACGTCTGCACCCACGCCGAATCCGCGATCGCCGAACTCGGACTCGACCCTCGCGATCGCTGGGCTCACATCGCGCCGATGTTCCATCTCGCCGACGCGTGGGCGACGTTCGCCCTGACTGCCGTCTCCGGCACGCACGTGTTCTTGCCGCGCTTCTCGGCGACGACTGCACTCGATCTGCTCGCCGACGAAGGCATCACGATCACCAACCTCGTGCCGACGATGCTCAACCTCATGGTCAAGGAGCCCGACGCCGCAGATCGCCGCTTCGCGCTGCGCGCCATGCTCAGTGGCGGTGCGCCGATCGCGCCCGAGGTCGTCGAACGCATCCTCGCGACGTTCCGCTGCGACTACGTCCAGACCTACGGCATGACGGAGACGAGCCCTTATCTGACACTGAGCCTGCCGACCGCGGAGGTCGAGCAGCTGCCGCCAACCGAACAGCTCCGGATGAAGTGCCGTACGGGCCGGCCGTTCCGCGGCGTCGAACTGCGGGTCACGGCCGACGACGGTCACGAGATCCCGCGCGACGATCGGGCCGTGGGCGAGATTCGCGTTCGCGGCGCCACGGTGACTCCCGGCTACTGGCAGAACCCCGAAGCAACGGCCGCAGCGTTCGACGGCGACGGCTTCCTGAAGACCGGCGATCTCGCCACGATCGACCGCTTCGGTTACGTCAATATCGTCGATCGCAAGAAGGACGTCGTGAAGACCGGCGGCGAGCTCGTCTACTCGATCGAGGTCGAAAACGCGCTCTACGAGCATCCCGCGGTCCTCGAGTGTGCGGTGTTCGGCGTGCCCGACGAGACCTGGGGCGAACGCGTGACCGCTGCCGTCGCGCTGCGCCCCGACCAGCACGCCGAAGCCGCGGAGCTGATCGAGTTCTGCCGCGAACGAATCGCCGCTTACAAGGCGCCGAAGGAGGTACGGTTCATCGACGCACTGCCGCGGACGGGTTCGGGCAAGATCAGCAAACGCGCCCTGCGGGACGCGCCGAAGTCGGGCACCTGACGAACCGCCGGATCAGCGAACGCCGATCACCGCCTCGAGCCCGTTGCTCGTCGCGGCGCCGAATGCGTTGGTGCCACCCGCCAGCAACACGCCGCCCTGCAGTCGGAACGTGACTCCGGCGACCGCCGGATCACTCGGCACCTGCCAGTTCCAGCTCGCCGAGGTGCCCGCGATCGCGAGCACGACGGTGCCGATCGGATCGACGTACTGCCAGCAACCCGGGATCCCGACTGGACCGAGGTCGACCTGAACCCGCTCCAGACCGATCGCGAGGAAGGGTAGACAACCCGCCGGCAGGTCCGCGAGTCGGGCCCCGACCGCATCGCACTTGAGCGGACTGCGCGAATCCTCGCCGAGAACCGGCCAAGAGCCTCAGGGCCGCCGCAACAGCACGATGCGATTCGTATTCGTACCGCGCTGATTGTTGTCGATGCCCCAGCAGTTCGCGGTCTTGGTGAACTCCTGCGCATTGACCATCACGAGTTCGGGTTCGAAGCCGGCCGTCGTGGCCGCCGGCAATACGAACTCCTCGAGCCGGATCTTGCCGCGGCGCACTTCACCGACCTCGAAGGCGACATGACCGCCAGGTCGCACGACGCGGAACAGCTCGACGAACACCTCGGTCATCGCCGCCTGCCACGCCTCGACCGTTCGCGCCATCGTGATCGGCACCGTGTCGGCATCGATGCCGGCGAACCAGCAGCGCAGCCAATTGTCGTGTGAGTACTGCACGACGTCGAGGAACGGCGGTGACGTGACGACGAGCTGCACGCTGCCATCGGCGAGGCTCGGCACATCGGCCGCGGGCCCCGTCGTGAGCACGGCTTCGCGAGCGAGCCCCTCGACTTCGTGACGCCATAGCGGCGCGACGTTCTTGAGCAGCGTCGCCGACTTCTTGCTCAGGATCGCCTTGACGTCGCGCAACGGCGGCTCCTGTTGGCGCCGCGCATTGATCTTCTGTTGCGCGGCGACCGTCACCGCCTGGTTGGGCGGCATCGTGTAGACGGAGAAGAAGCCCGGGGAATGCCCCGTGAGCCGATTGATCGCGACCATCCGCAACCAGTCGTCGACCGGATCGAGTTCGCCAGCCGCGTCACGCCGCAGGAAGTAGTCGCGCAGCGCGTGAATGGCGCGCAGCGTCTCGGGATGGAAGAATACGAGCAGCTCCTCCCCGATCGGCCCGTCGTGCGACAGGTCGAGCTGCTGGAGACGGGCGTCGATCGCGCTGAGCCCCGGCGGCGACAGGCGCGGCCGAACGAGCATCGCGGAGAGCGGATTGACGTCGTTGCCGCACGGCACGCGACCGCGCAGGGCCGCTTCGAGCGGCGTCGTGCCGCGCCCCATGAACGGATCGAACACCCGGTCACATGGGGCCGACAGCCGCTCGATGAAGAACGCGGGCAACGACGGTTTGAAGCACGCGCGATAGCTGATCTCGTGCAGGCTGTGCCCTTCGCGCTGGGCCGAGGTCCAGAACTCGTTCGTGAACGTCGGCACCCGGCCGTGGCCCGCGTCGACCTCTCCGCGCAGTGTCCGTGCCCCGAACTCTGCAAACTCTTCTAGTTCGGCAGCGATTGACACCGGATCACGGTACCGGGCAACGCTAGGATCTGCGGCCCTTTTCCGATGTCGATCCGCCGCGAAGGACCCGTTACCGAGCGCCTGCTCGCCTTGCTCGAGAACCATCCCGGACCCGACCGTGAGCTGGCCGGCGCCCTCGACGGGCCGATCGCAGAGCACTCCTCGATGACGCGGCGGCAGGCGGTCACGATCTTCGAATCGGCGATCCAGTCGCGGCTGCAGGACCTGCTGTCGCGCGAGCTCAAGGATCGTGGCATCAGCTACTACACGATCGGCAGCAGCGGCCACGAAGCCAACGCGGTGTTCGGTGATCGACTGCGCGGCACGGATACCGCGTTCCTGCACTACCGCAGCGGCGCGTTCATGGCCGCGCGTCTGCGCAAGGGCCGCGGCGAGACTCCTTTCTTCGACGCGATGCTGTCGTTCTGTGCATCGGCCGAGGACCCGATCAGCGGCGGCCGTCACAAGGTGCTCGGCTCCGCAACGATGCACGTGCCGCCGCAGACGAGCACCATCGCGAGCCACCTGCCCAAGGCGATCGGATTCGCGATGGCGATGTCGCGACTGCGGCGCCAGGAGATCGAACCCGCATCCGGAGTGCCACTCGACAGCATCGTCTACTGCAGCTTCGGCGATGCGTCCCTCAACCACGCCACGGCCCAGGCGGGGCTCCACGCTGCCGGCGCCGCGGTGATGCACGCGCAACCGTGCCCGATTCTGTTCGCCTGCGAGGACAACGGCATCGGTATCTCGGTGAAGACACCCGAGGACTACGTCGAACGCATGATGCGACACCGCCCCGGCATCAAGTACTTCGCGTGCGACAGCCAGGACATGCCCGGCGTCTGGGCGACCGCGCAGGCCGCGATCGATTACGTGCGACGGCAGCGCCGGCCCGCCTTCGTACACACGCGGACCGTGCGACTGATGGGCCACGCGGGTTCGGACGTAGAGGCCAACCACATGCCGCTCGATCAGATCGAAGCCAACGAGAAGCGCGATCCGCTGCTCGGCTTCGCCGACCTGCTGTTGCGAACCGGCGCGATCACGCGCGACGGCATCCTCGCGCTCTATCGCGACACGGATGCGCGCCTGCGTCGCGCGGCCGACGAGGCGGCGACGCGCCGCAAACTGACGAGCGCCGCGGAAATCACGGCCCCGTTGATCCGCCCGACGGCCGGGCAGTGTGAGATCGCGGTCGCGAGCCCCGAGCGCCGGCGCAAGGTCTTCGGCGGCAAGCTGCCCGAGGACGACGCGCGGCCCCGTCACCTCGCCTACCGGATTCCCCAGGCGCTGACGGACATCCTCGCGGCGTATCCCGAGTCGTTCGTGTTCGGCGAGGACGTCGCCAAGAAGGGCGGCGTCTACAACGCGACGAAAGGCCTCTACGAACGCTTCCGCGGCGGCCGCGTCTTCAACACGATCCTCGACGAGACCACGATCCTCGGGCTCGCGCAGGGCATGGCGCAGGCCGGCTGCCTGCCGATCCCCGAGATCCAGTACCTCGCGTATCTGCACAACGCGATCGACCAGATCCGCGGCGAAGCGGCATCACTGCAGTTCTTCAGCACCGGCCAGACGCATCGCGACATCCGCGGCGCGCAGTTCCCGAGCTACACCAACCCGATGGTCGTGCGCATCGCAGGCCTGGCCTACCAGAAGGGCTTCGGCGGCCACTTCCACAACGACAACTCGGTCGGCGCGCTGCTCGACATTCCGGGCATCGTGCTCGGTGTGCCCGCGCGAGCCGACGACGCGGTGCTGATGCTGCGGACGATGACCGCCGCGGCGCACCAGCACGGCATGGTCAACGTGTGCCTCGAACCGATCGCGCTCTACATGCAGAAGGATCTGCACGAGGCGGGCGACGGCCTCTGGCAGTTCGGTTATCCGAAGCCCGAAGAGGTCATGCCGCTCGGGGAAGGCCGGGTCTACGAGGCGAGCGACGACGATCAGCTGACGATCGTCACCTACGGCAACGGTCTGTGGATGAGCCTCCGCGTGCAGAAGCGACTGCGTGAACAGGGCGTCAAGGCGCGCGTCTTCGACCTGCGCTGGC
The DNA here is from genome assembly GCA_024743115.1 of bacterium. GTDB lineage: Bacteria > Planctomycetota > UBA1135 > UBA1135 > UBA2386 > JAGQRA01. The sequence continues at coordinate 182,293 of JANSXC010000003.1, forward strand.
TGATGCCGCTGCCGATCGAGCAGGTGAAGCAGCACGTCGGCGCGACGGGTCGCTGCCTGATCGTCGACGAATGCCGCCAGAGCCACGGCGGCCCCAGTCCGATGTTGCTCACCGAACTCTGTCAGGATCCCGGCCTTCGCGGCTGCGTGTTGCGGCGGGTCGCGGCGGTCGACAGCTACGTGCCGCTCGCCGCTGCCGCCAATCTCGTGCTCGTGCAAGAACCCGACATCGAACGCGCCGCCCATGCGATCGTCACCGAGGAGGCGGCTCGATGACTCGCCCGACCGCCGTGCTGTTCTGCCCCGGCCGCGGCGCCTATGCCCGCGACGAGCTCGGGTTCATCGGCCGCACCGTTCAGGCCGGCCCGGTCCGTGACGCACTCGCGGCCTGCGATGCCGCGCGGCGCACGCAGGGTCGACCAACGCTGACCGAGATCGATGCCGCCGAGAAGTTCCGACCCGGCCTGCACCTCGACGGCGAAAACGCAGCCGAACTCATCTACTTCTCGACGATGGCGCACGTCGAGGCGCTGCGGCAGGAGTACGACATCCTCGCGGTCGCCGGCAACTCGCTGGGTTGGTACACCGCGCTGCCCGCGAGCGGCGCACTCGACGCGATCCAGGGCTGGAAGCTCGTCGCCACGATGGCGAGCCTGCAGAAGCAGGTCGCGGGCGGGCAAATCCTCATGACTGCGGTCGACGATGCGTGGCGCCCCGACCTGAAGCTGCGCCACGAGATCCGCGAACTCGTCATGGCAATCGACGAGCGCGGCGACGAGTGGACCTGCGACTACAGCATCCACCTCGGTGGTCACATCGTGCTGGCCGGCACTGACCTGGCGATCTCCGAGCTGCTCGAGAAGCTGCCGAAGCGCAAGGTCGGCGCGCGTGAGTTCCCATTCCGGCTCGCGGGTCACGGCCCGTTCCACACCGCGCTGTGTAATGCGACGTCGGACGCCGCGGCGAGCCGGCTCGCGGATCTGCCGGTGCGCGAACCGCATTGCCACCTCATCGATGGCTTCGGCAACGTCCACTCGCCGTGGTCCGCGGATCCGCGCGCGCTGCTCTACTACACGACTCACGAACAGGTCGTCGAGACGTTTGACTTCACGGCGTGCGTGCGAACCGCGATGCGCGAGTTCCAACCGGACGTGCTGCTCTGCGCCGGACCGGGCTCGTCGCTCCGCGCGCCCGTCGGCCACTGCGTGGTAGCCGAGGGCTGGCGCGGGGTCGAGGACAAGGACTCACTGTTCGCGGCCGAGCTCGTCGTCACCGGTTAGCTCGGTCGAACGCCATCGCGGCGGCCGCCGCTCAACCGATGCCGTAGCGCTCGTGCAGGATCGCAACATGGTGCAGCTCGTGCCCCGCGATCAGCCAGGGCAAGGCGCGTACTGTGATCGACGCACCGTTCGCCGTGCCGCTCCGCGTCCACGCCGTGCCGTCGAACCCCTCGAAGAGCGCGATCGTCGCCGCTCGCACCGCGAGGAACTCGGCCAACACATCCGTGAGCGGCCGGCTGTCGCTACCGTCCTGTTCGGCATAGGCGTTCTCATCGAAGCCCGGCAGGTCGTTCGTGTCCCCACGCGCGACGCACATGGCGCGGTAACAGAACATCCGTTCGGCGTCGACCAGGTGCTGCAGCAACCGCTTCACCGACCACTTGCCCTCGGCATAGGCGTGATCGCCCTGCTCCTCGGTCAACGCCGAGAACATCGCCTCCGATTCCTCGGCCTGCGATCGCAGTCGCGCGAGCACATCGCCGTCCGGAACCCGGTCGACATAAGCCTGAAACATGGTGCCGTATTCGCTGCTGGCTGGACGCTGCATGCACTTTCGAATACCCCGTCCGGTCGTTCGCAGCCAGTCCTGACCCAAGCTCGTACCCGATGAAGACCCTCGCATCGATTCTCGCCGGCGCCGTCCTCGCCGGCCTCGTCACCTTCTTCACGTTCGACCAGCTCCGCGCATTCGAGGTGAACGGGCCCTATGTCGTGATCAACATCGCGGTATTCGTCGGCTTCATCGCAGCCATCGCCATCCTCGCCGCGACGCTGGCAGTCGGGTTTCGGGCGGCCATCCGACGCGGCGACGAACGCCTGGTGAAGCGCCTCGAAGAACGGATCCGGGCGCTCGAGAGCGCAGATGTAACGGCTCCGCCGGCGGCAGCGACGCCACCCGCGGCGCCTATCGCACCGGCGCCGGAGCCCCAGGCCTGACCGCTGCTCAGCGCGCCTCGACGCGAACCGCGAACGCGACGTTGTCGGGGGTCTTGTCCATCTCGTCGTAGAGGCGCACGAACCGCTGGCATTCCTCGGCGTCGAGATCGCGCAGCGCATCGGCCCAGGTCGGCGGCACCGGCTGGTAGTACATCCGCGCGATCACGCGCAGTCGGCCACGAACGCGCTCAGGTAGCGGCAGTTCGAAATGCACCTTGTCGCCGCCGCCAGCGAAGTCCGGATCCTCGCCGATCCCCTTCGGACGGGTGTCCTTCACGTGAGGTCCGGCCGCGTTCCAGCCGCGCGGCAGCAACCGGTTGTCCTTCTTGCGCTCGACCATCTTGGTCAGATAGGTCGTCGGCTCGCCCTCCGGATCAGCGGCGATCATCTCGTAGACGACGACGTCCTCCGGCCGCTTCACCGTCTGCACGTGCGGAATCCGCAGCGCATCGGCAACTTCGAGGATTCGGCCCGTGTCCTCATCCACGGCGCCGCTCTCGAAGAGCAGACGCCGGCCGCTCAAGAGCTGCACGTGCAGCCAGGCGCGACGCGACGGGTAGCCGGTCGGGAACTTGTGACCCGTGAGATTCTCGACGTCGATCGAGAACTTCGCCACACCGTCCTCGCGGACGATCTCGGAGATCGTGAGCCTGGCCGTGCGCTCAGCAAGTTGTTTGCGCGCCGCGGCCGCCATCTGGGAAAAGATCTCGGGCTCCGCGATGGCGGCAAGCTCCTCGGCGTTCTCGCCGATCATGTCGAGCATGAAAGCGTTGCCGCCAACGATCGCGTGACTGCGGTAGCCCTTGCGAACCGGAATGTTGAAATCGAACCCCGCCGGATTGCGCGCGATCCGCGCTTCGCCGAGGTCCGCCATGTGGCATTCCTGACACGAACGCGAGGCCTCGGTCTTGCCGTCCTCGTCACTGAACACGCTGTTGCGCCATTCGAGGTAGGGCGTCTGCTCGGGGAACACCGTGCCCTGGTGCTCGGTGTGCAAGGTGTGACACGTCGCACACAGCGCGGAGCTGCTGATGTGCTCACCATGAACCGGCGTGTAGTTCACGAGGTTCTGCATTGGCGCAGTCGCGGGGTTCTCGAACGGGCCGTTGATGATGCGCCGCTTGACGAAGTTGGGCTGTCCAGACCACGTCGACGGGTCCCCGAGACCACGCTTGTCGATCATGTGGCAGATCGTGCAGGACACGCTGTCGTCGGCGAAGATGCTGTCCTCGACGTCGGCGAGTCGCGGCCGCTTCTTGCCCGTCCGTCGGGCGTCGTGATGCTCCATCGGCGTGTGGCACCGCAGGCAGAGCTCCTGCACCGCCTCGCCCGAAGCCGCGGACTCCTTCCGGATCTGTGCACGGAAGTAGGGATCGCGGAACGAGTTTGCCATCATCGTTCCCTGCCACAGCCCGTACGGCGAGATGTCCTCACCGCCGATCCCGGTCATTGCCGTCGCGCCTGGGGCCGGCGTGTGGCACACCGCACATTGCTCCGACGTCGTGAAGAACTCATCGCGCTCGTGCGGGTTGTCGCCGTCAAAATCGACCGGGCCGGCAACGATCGCCGCCGCCGGCACAGCGTCCGACGAAGCCGAGTCGCTGGCAGACTCCGCAGCGAACGTGCACCAGGCAATGGATCCGGCGATCAGAACAGGAACGGGCCAATACGCAGTCATCGGGGCGGAAGAGTCTAGCGCGAGGATGGTTCGAGAACCGCCCGAGTGATCACCTCGCCGAGATCGTCGAAGAACGGGTCGGCAAGTTCCTCATAGGCGTAACGATCGTCGTTGAGAATGCCGTCGGGATTGGTGTAGAGCACCGCAGCAAGGAAGAAGCCCCGACCCGTCCGCGTATCTTCGATGTAAGCGTTGTCGGTGGAGAAGCCGTAGGCCCGCCCGATCTTGTCGTAGATGCGCAGGTGCGCCGCCGGAATCACCCGCCGCACGCCGCGCAGGAAGAACTTGCACGCGTGATCCGGGACCTTGGCAGGATCGTAGACGGGATCGCGCGACTCGCGCGGCAGTTGACCGAGTGAGCGCACGACGAACGCGCGTTGCTCGACCGACAGCTCCGGGAAACCCCGCCTGCCCGAATCGACCTCCGGCCGCACCACCGCGACGAGCACGTCCTGCAGATCGCCCAGCCGAATCGCGTTCTTGCTCGCGAACGACATCGGGCCGTCGACCTGCCTGCCGCCGCTCATGTAGCCGGTACCGAGCTCGAGATCCTCGAACATCGCATTGTCGAGCTCGATCGGGGTCTCCCGACCAGCGATCGCAAACGTGCCGCCCGCCCCCGGTCCGACCCCGAATGTCACACCGCGCGTCTGTCGGTTCTCCTGCAGCGTGCGCGCCTCGGACAAGCGATGCCACAACCTGGTCGAGGTGAAGCCGGCGTCCCACATCGCGCGGTTGAGACCAGCAGCACCGACGATCTCGATGCAGTGGTTGTAGGCCGCGTTGTCGCTCACGAGGAACAGCTCCCGCAGCATGCGCGCGAGCGACGGCACGGTGCGCGCCCGGTCCCCCGCGAATCGCGGCTCGATCACGAGCGGCGTCGACAGACCAATGGCGTGACCGGTCTGTGCGCTCAGACGATTGCACTCGAGGAGCGCCGCGATGGCGCCACACAGTTTGATCGAACTCGCGGGGTAGAAGTACTGGTTCGGATCACCGAGCGACGATCGCTGCAGCGCCACCGTGCCGTCCGACTTCACGTAGGGCTCGGCGAGCAGGATCTGCAGCCGATGAGCCGCGGGGTTGGCCAGCATCGCCTCGAAGCGGTCGGCCTGCGGCGAAGAGCGCAGGAGCGCAGCGAGGTCACGCACGGGTGGGACCGCTCGTTCCGCGGACGGGGAGCCCTGTGCTGCCGGGGAACTCTGGGCAGCCGCACCGACGGCGATGATCAGAAGAGCGATTGCGGGGGCCCACATGGGCCAGAGATTACGCCGGGACGGCTGCGGGGCGCGCCTCAATCACACCCGGGCGGCGCGTGAGCAGCGGTGTCCCCGTGCGCACTGCCACGCCCGCCTTGATCGCGGGAACGAAGTCGAAGCCCCCCGTCGCGAACAACACGATCGTCGAGCCTCGCGGAAACGCCCTGATCTCTTCACCACGCTGATAGGCCGTCTTGCGGTCTACACGGCCCGGGAGGCCGCACAATCGGATACCCGCAGCCGGCCTGGCGGCCAGCGGCACGATCGTCAGCGCCTCCTCGGGATCCTCGACCTCGAAATCGACGACCGCCCGCGCGCCGCCGTCGATCCGACAGTTCTCCGGCGCGTGGAAACGCGGATAGGTTTCGGAAGACCACCGCAGCACGAGGAACGCGGCATCGCGATGCCGCTCGATCAGGTCGTGGTCGCCGAGCAAGTCTTCGAGCGGGTAGGACAGACCGCTCGCCTGGATCACATTCCCACCATGAATCCGTCCCATCGCGCCGACGAACGAGTCGCACGGACTGGTGACGAACGATCGCCCCGACGGGCGGCGAGGACCCGAACGATATGGGCTGGTGGGGAAACGGACTGGCGCAGTGGCCTGGCGAGAAGGAGTTCGAATCATCTTGGTGCGAGATCGAACCTAGGTCCGCATGTGTAGTTTCTGCTGAGTTCGCGTGAAGGTTGAGCCCGCCATCAAGCCGTCTCGATACGGACTCCTCCCACGTTCTTCATAGTGCTATGAGGTCTCCGTGAAGAAACGGCCAACGACCTCGGCGCGACCTCGCATCGTCCTGCTGCCGGGCATGGACGGCACCGAGCTGTTGCTCACGCCGTTGGCATCGCGCCTGGCCGAACTCGGCGCCGACCCGCTCATCGTCACCTATCCCGAGGCCGGACCCAACCGCTACGGCGAACTGCTGCCGAAGCTCGCGCAGCAAGTCGAGTCAGCCGGCGAATGCATCCTGGTCGGCTGGTCGTTCTCGGGCCCCCTCGCCTTGCGCGCCGCTCGGAGCTGCAACAACGTGCGCGGCGTCATCCTCGCCGCGTCGTTCGTCGAACCGCCGCGGCCCTTGCTCCGTCGACTTCGAACCTTCGTCCGCACTCCCATCGTCGCGACACTCGGAGCGGCTCGCCTGCTGACGGCCCGCCTGCTCGGGCCGCCAAAGGATCCGTTCCGCCGCGCAACGGTCGAGGTCCTGCGGCGCGTGCCACCCTCGACACTGGCCGTTCGTTCGCGTGCGATCCTCGCCGTCGATGCGGGAAAGGACCTCCAACAGTGTCCGGTCCCGGTGCACTACCTCGCGAGTAGCCAGGATCGCATCGTGACCCGTCGCAGTCTCACCCGGATCCTGGAGCTACGACCGGACGTCACGTGGTCGACGATCGCCGGCGGTCACTTCGCGCTGTCGTACGACGCGAGCGCTGGCAGCAACGCGATCATCGAGTTCGTCGACTCGCTCGCTGCTGCTGTGCCAAGGCCCGCTCCGAAGACGTGACCCCGGCGCCGATCGCTTCGAGCACGGCCCGCCGTCGGGTAAGCGCTTGCAGGGCCTCGGTCTCGGCCCGTAGTTCGACGTTGGAGCGCTCACAGAAGCCCTGCCGGAGAATGCCCAGCCCGTGCAAGCCGGGCTGGCCTCGGATCGGACGGCCCGATTCCGGGGTTTCGCACCACAGCCCAGATACGTCGCGCAACCCTGCGGGATTAATGAAGCGCACGAGCGTCAATAGACCGAACGAGGTGTTCGTGCTGGGCGAGCCCGCGGTACGGCCCGTCACCAGGCCGTCGGGCGCAATCGTGATCTCGAGCACGTCGTCGGGGAACCGGATATTGGGCACGACGATCATGTCGCGACTCGTGCACAAGAGCCCCTCGGCGTTCAGGCGCAATCGCCCATCGCGGCAATAACCGTTCGAGCCATCGAGTCGATGCACCGCGAAGAACCCGTCCCCGTCGATCGCGACATCGAGACACCGCTCCGTCCGTTCGAGGACCCCCGGCGTGAACACGGGCTCGATGGCAACGATCTCCGGCATCGCGAACGTCTCGCCACTCGCGACCGTGATCGTCGCAGCGTTCGACAACACGAGCCGGCGCTTGTACCCGGGTGTGTTGACGTTGGCGATGTTCTGGCTGTGCACGCGCTGTTCCGTCGCGTGCGCCGCGAGCGCTGCTCCGAGAAGTTGCAAAGCGACGGGGTCGTCGACTCCGAGCTTCCCCGTGCCGGCGAACGTCGCGTCGACCACGCCCTCTTCTTCGCACACGGTTTCGCAGGCCGGGAACAGCAGGGCCGCGACCAGCGCGGCGGACCATCGCATCTGCATGGGATCTCCAGTCGGTTGTCGGCAGTCTGGGCAACTGCCTGCGGGGGGTGCCGGATTCTTCGGCACTCCACCCGCCTCGACTTGAGACGCCCGGGCCCTTCCCAGTCGGCCGACTAGTGCCCGTAGTCGAGCACCACCTCGCCATTGACGAACACCTGCACGTGGTCCCCAGGCTGCATGCCGCCCGGCACCTGGACGGCCCCGGTACCCATCCCGGTGCTGTCGAGCACGAGGTTGCCGGCCGCCTTGCGGCCGCCGTTGACCTGAATCGTGACGTTGGCGTTTCCGGGGCCGGTCCCGAAGACGACATCGATGACGCCATTGTTCACCGTCGCCGTGAGGCCGACCGCCGGCCGCTGCGCGTTCGCCGGCAGCCAGCGCGGAACGGCGACGCCGAAGTCACTGAGCGCGACCTGGTTCTGCTGGTCGACGACCAGCGCCTGAAAGAACAGCGGCAGCCCGTTCGCGGCGCCGATCGGTGCCTGGATCTGGCCGATCTGCTGCTGCTGATTCACCAGTGGCACGACTCCCATCGGCACGATGAGGATGGGGTCCACGAGCAGCGGCCCGATCACGCCGGGGAAGAACACCGGGGGCCCCTGCAGCAGCGACACGAACGGGAACGCCAGGCCGCGTGGGGGCCCGTCGAGGTCGATCGTGTATGTGACCGTACCGCTGCTCGGATCCCGAACCACGTCGGCGGTGAGGTCCTGCGCGGACAGGGCCTGGCTCAGGCTGGCGGCCGCGGTGAGGAGGAACGCAAACGTCGTGAGCTTCTTCATGTCACGACGAGCGGGAGCGCGAGCACGGATGTGACCGCTGCCGCGAAAAAACGGCCCGAGTCAGCGCCCCGGACCGACCGTGATCCGGTGCACGGGATCGGTCGGTTCGCTCGCACCGCGCCGGGTGGCCGCAGGTTCGAAGTCGCAGGTCTTGCCGTCGATGATCCGCCGCGCGAGCCGGAACTGGAACATGCAACTCACCGGTGGCACCGCGAGCTCGGTGCGACCGGCCGCGTCCGTGACCCGCCGCGGCAACAACCCGACGAGCTTCTCCGCAAACCAGCCGAGATCGTGGTCCTCGACCGCGGCGGACTGCAGTGTGACGAACAACGGCAGGTCGGCGACCGGGTCGCCGTCCTCATCCTTCACCTCCACGACCAGCCGCTCGAGCGGCTCGAGCACGATTTCGAGCGGATCCGAGTCCTCTGCGACCACGGTCGCGATGCCGATCCCCTGCTCGCAGAGCACGCCAACCCGTTGCTCCCGCCCACCCGGCACGAGCACACGACCCAGTCGGTCGGTTCGCACCGTCGCCTCGCGGTTGCTCGCCGAGTCCAGGAGACGGACGACCGCGCGCGCCGCGGGACGACCGTTCCCGCCCGTCACCCGCAGGACCCGCGAAGCCATCGGATCAGGCAACGCACTCGGTCCCTTGTCGATGAGATCCTCCGGCACGGGAACGCGCCAGACGCGGCGCGGCACGAAACCGTGCTTCTGCGCCAGCCGTTGTCGCATGGTGTCCGCGAGCAGAAACTCGGCGATCTCGATCTCGGTGCCGACGGGCAGCGGGCTCGGCAACTGGGCCCGGCCATCGACGATCGGTGCCACCACCTGGAGCTGGGTGCCGCTACCGCCCCGCTCGTGCTCGATCGAAACCCGGCAGTTGAGGAACAGCCAGTCCGCCGCAACCGGCGCGAGCGGGTCCGCGTTCAACACGATCGGAAACGGCGTGAACGCCTTCAGCGTCACCTTGATCGGCGTGCCGGTCTCGTACTTCTTCGCCAGGTCGACCTTGCCACCAGCGAACGGATGGCCGTCATCGAAGCCATCGAGAGACATCGTGTAGCCGGCCTTGTCCGCCAAGAACCAGACCTCGTTCTCGGCAGGCTCGACTGGCAACCGCACGGTCGCCTTGCCGGCCGCGTCGGTGCGTCCGACGACGGGCCACAGCGACCGGAAACGATCGCCGAACGGCAGCGCCGGGCTCGCGGTGTACCAGTAGTTGCAGATGTGCCAGCGCATCGCGACACCGGCGACCGGCTGGCCCTTGTCGTCCGTGACCTCGATCTCGAACTCACGCGGGGCAGGAATCTCGAACCGGGCGCGCTGCTGGTTGCGCCGAATCGAACCGCGCCAGAGCACCTCCCCGGCGAACGGGCCTGCCGCATGCAGGATCTCGATCGTGGCCCCCGAACTAAGCGGCAGCGGCGGCAACCGCCAGGCATCGCCAAGCCTCGCGAGCTCGACGTGGTCGAGGTTCTCGCCACCGACCAGAGCCCGCAAACGCAGTGCTTCGGGACCGCCCCAGAGTTCGATGCCGTCGACCTGCACCTCGATCGGCCCCGTGCCGGGAGCCTCGCGCAGCTCGACGAACTCACCGGCCAGAACGCCCTCGGCAAAACGCGATGCCGCGCCTTGCCCCGCACCTTGCCAATGGGCCCAGACGGTGTAGCGCCTGTCCTTCTCGATCGCGGTTTGCCACATGCCGCGCGCGTTGGTCTTCACCGTTCGCCGATCCGGGGCACCCGCGTCGCGATCGCGCGGGATCGGACGTGACAGCAAAACGACCTCGGCGCCGGCGACGGGCCGACCGGCGAGATCGACGACGCGGCCGATGCTGCGACTCGCTTGTTGCGCGGCAATCGTCTTCGCGAACGCGAGACCCACGAGGACCGCGAGCGTCGCAACAGCCTGGCCACGACTCATTGCCACAACCCGGCGAGCGCGCGCTGCACGAATCGTTCTCGCAGCGGTTCGGCGAGCACGACGTTGGGCGTGCCCTCGACCACGAGATTGCTGATCTCGACCGCGTTGCTCGAGTGCACGTAGAAGCGCAGCTCACCGCGCACCCGCGAACCCACCTTGCTAACGCGCGCCACCTGCACGCCGTTCTGCTTGACGAGCAGCGTCTGCTTGCCGTCGTACTCGATCCGCATCTTGTAGGGCTTTTCGAGGAACATCTGCTTCACCTTGCCAACGACGTCACTGATCCGCGCCACGCGATCGAGGATCACGACCTGTCCATCCGGCGCAACCATGAGGTAGCCGTCCTTGTCGACGCACACATGCACGCCCCAATCGCCGGCGTTGCGCATGACGAACTCGAACTCGACCGCATGCGCGCCGGTCAACGGCACGCCCCAGACGAGCTGGCCCGATCCGATCAGCTTGCGCGGCTCCTCCAGATTGTAGGGATTGCCGTACAAACTGGCAGGTCCGTCGTAGGCGATGCCGGTTTCCGGCATCGCGAAGGGAGAACTCGACGGATCGGTCACTAGCGTGAAATCGAAGTCGGTCGCCGACTCCTTGTTGGGGTAGGCGATCCGCACGCGACCGTCACCGAGTTCGGTGATCTTGCCCGTGATCCCGAGGTCGGCCATTCGACCCGGGTCGAACGCCCGTTCCGCGTAGGCGCGCACCATGCCGTTGATGGCCTCCTTGCGCGCGGTGAGCAGCGGGTGCTTGCCGTGCTCCTTCACCTGCTGCCGCAACGTTGCCAGGGCCTCGCGCGCCGCGGCGGGATCGTCGGTCTCGGGCAGTCCCTGGAGTTCGGCGAGCGCGAACGCACCCGCCGCCTTGGCCGCGTCGTAGTCGCCGGTCAGGTCCTTGTTCAGCGCGACCATGGCCGGGTCCTTCCTGCCGAGGAACCGCTTGAGCTTCGAGCGCTTGTCGCCCTTGAGCCACCGCAGCCAGACCTGCAGCCAAAGCTTGCCCGAGAACGCCTTGGCCCGGTTGCCCTCGCGCACCAGGTGACCCGGCATCATGACGTGCAGCGGCAGCAGCTGGTTCTTGCCGCCGACGACATGGATCTCGGGGCCGTCCTTGCCCGGCTTGACGCGCCCCTTGCGGCCATCCAGCGAGATCACGCTCTGCTTGACGGCAAGTCGGTTGAGCACCTTGTCCCGCAGCTCGATCGCGGACTCGATGCGGGCCCGCACGCGCGTCGGAAACGTTGTCGCCGCCGGGTCGGGCTTGGCATCCGCCGCGGGCAGCAGCGCTAGCGCCGCCTGCAAGCGCCCTTCGACGCAGAGTGCCCGCACGGCCGCGATGCGCGCCGCGATGTCGCCGGCCGCGAACGCGAGGCCGGACTTGTCCAGCTTCGCTGGCGGCGGCAGCGGCACGGAAACCGTCTTGCCCGCCGACGCGTCGGCCACGGCCGCGAGACTGTGCATGCCCGGGAACGCTGCCTGGAGCACGCCGTCGAGCCACGTCAGCCATTCACGATCGAGCGCCGTGAGCTGCTCTTCGGTGGCGCACCCGAAGGCCTTCTTGAACGTCTCGAGCCCAGACTCGCCCTTCTGGGCCGCCGCGAGGTACTGCAAGAACTGTGGCTGCCGTTTGCCGCCGTTGGCCTCGTGCAGGAAGCGCACGAACATCTCCGATTGCGAATAGAACATCGGCAGGATCACGTCCGAGCGCAGCTTCGCGGAGTTACGCTTCGTCGCGAAGTCGATGACGTCCTGGTAGGAGTTGGCCGCGACGAGATCGGCGATCGGCGCCACGTAGAACTTGCCCGCCGGATTGCCGTAGCCAAACGCGAGCGACCGCACGTGGCGATCCTGCAGTGGCGGCCGCACGAGCGACTTCGCGATGTTCGTGCTCGACGCGCGATAGTCGGCGAGGCCTTCGTTGTACCACGCCGGCTTCGGCATCTTGCCGGTCGGCGCGTAAGCGTGCTGCAGGGCGTGGACGAACTCGTGTAACAAGGCGTGACGTTCTTCGGGCCCCGTGTCGTAGGGCTTGAACGCGTCGACGTAGCTGACCGCGAGACGCAGGTCCGGCGTGTAGTGGGCGCGAGCCTGCTCGAGCCCTGGCGCTCCGATCGCGGTGCGAAAGTTGAGGTAGCTGCCCTCGCTGTCGAGGATCGCAACGGCAAACCCGGGCTGCACCCCGGCCTTCACGAAGCCGCCGGGCTGCCAGTACTCCTGCCGGCACTGCTTCTCGAGTTCGCGCAGGAACGGCAGGTAGGAGTTGATGATGCGCCGCTCATAGTCCGGCAGATCGCGCGGCGGTCGCTGCAGGTAGAACAAGAACGGCGGGTACTGATCGACGACTTTCACCGTGATCTTGGTGAAGAACGGATGGCTGGCGAGCTTGGCGTCGACGTACTCGCGCAGCGACTTCACGTCCGTCGGCGGACCGCCTTCGGCCTGGGCAGGCGCGAGAGCGGCCATCACGAGCGCGGGCAGCAGAAAGTTCGATCCCGTGTTTCTCATGGCGTTCCCGGCGCCATCATGCAGGGGTCCGAACCAGCCAACAAGTCGACGACCAGCAACCCCATCGCGTGAACCGCCGCCACCGTAATCGACCGCCCCATCGGGCCAACCATCCGGAACCGGACACGACCACCCTCGAATGTCCGCACTTCGGCACCTGCGGCGGCTGCTCGTTGCTCGACCAACCGATCCGCTGGCAACTGCGCGACAAGCTCGAGCGGTGTGAGGCGTTGCTTACGCCGTGGCTGAACGGCCAGGGCATCGCGCACGCGCTGCCCGATCGCCCGCCGCGCTGGTTTCGCACGCGACTGCTCTACCCGGTTCGCACCGGGAAGAAGGGCCTCGCGATCGCGGGGCTCTACGAGTTCCGCACCAATGCGATCGTGCGGCTCGAAGAGTGCCAGACCGCGGATCCATGGCTCACCGCGCTCGGTCGCGCGGCCGAGGGCGTGCTGCGCGAACTGCGCATCCCGGCGTTCGATCCCGAGCGTTCCACGGGCAAGGTCGTCGCGTTGCAGGCGCGGCTCGCGAGCGGCACGGGCGAGGTGCTCGCAGGCGTCGTCACGCAGCCCGGCGAGTTTGCCGCAGGCCGCGAGTTCGCCGAACGGTTGATGAGCGCGGCCAGACGACTGCCGCGCGGCGCGCGCCCGCGCGAGCTCGTCGGCGTGATGCACGGGATCACTGCGCGCACCGACGGATTCCTGCTGCCCGAACGCCATCTGCCACTACGCGGTCGCGACCACGTGCTCGATCGCCGCGACGATCTCACGTTCCGCATCAGCGCGGGCAGCTTCTACCAGATCCACGCCGGCGCCTCGGCGCTGCTCTACCGGCCCGCGCTCGAACTCTGCGGCGACGTCCGCGGCCAGCGCGTCGTCGACGGTTACGGCGGCGTCGGCACGTTCGGCCTGCGGCTGCTGCGGGCGGGCGCCGCGTCGGTGACGATCGTCGAGGACAATGCGTCGGCCTGCCGCGACGCCGAACACAACGCCAGGATCAACGAGCTGCCGGCGACGGTCGTGCGCGCGCCATTCGCCAAGGCCGAGTTCGAAGCCGAGCCCGACCTGCTCGTCGTCGACCCCCCGCGCTCCGGCCTCGGCGAAGCCGGCGTCGACCGCGTGCTCCGTGCCCGCCCCCGCCGCCTGCTGCACGTCGCCTGCGACGCCGAATCGATGGCCAGCGACCTCGAGAACCTCACGGCCGGTGGCTACGTGACCCGGGCAGTTCGCCTCTGCGACCTGTTCCCGCACACCGAGCACGTCGAGCTGCTCGCGCTGCTGGAGCGTGCTCCGTAGATTGCCCCCAGCATGAACCAGTATCGCAGCGGCCTCCTGGCCACCCTTCTGGCCCCCGTTCTCGCCACGTCTGCGGCGCTCCTCGCCCAAGGCAACCACGATCCCCTTGCCATGGGCAAGATGTGGACATTCGAGAACCCGCCCCTCGCCTATCTCGAACAGGAATACGGCTTCAAGCCCGACCAGAAGTGGCTCGACTCGCTGCGCCTCGGTGCCCTGCGGCTCGGCGAACGCGAGAACCCGTGGTGTTCGGCGTCGTTCGTTTCGCCGAAGGGGCTGATCATGACCAACCACCACTGCGTGCGCGATCAGGTCGCGCAGGTGCAGGGGCGAAATGACTGGGTCAAGGACGGGTTCGCCGCAACGAGCCTCGACGAGGAAGTCAAGGTGCCGGGGCTGACCGTGCACCAGCTCATCGCGCAGGAAGACGTGACGGCCAAGGTCAACGAAGGCATCGGTGACGATGACGACGACCTGATGAAGACGGAGAAGCGCGAGGCCAACACCAAGAAGATCCTCGACGCCGCGAACGCCGCGCATCCCGACTCGATGCATCAGGTCGTGTCGCTGTACCAGGGCGCCGTGCATCAGCTGTATCGGTATCGGGTCTTCGACGACATCCGACTCGTGCTCGCAGTCAACCTGCAGTGCGCGCACTACGGCGGCGACCCCGACAACTTCACCTACCCGCGCTGGAGCATCGACTTCTCGTTCCTGCGCGCCTACGAGGACGGCAAGCCCGCCGACACCACGGCCAACTACTTCCGCTGGCGGATGGAAGGCGCGAAGGACAACGAAATCGTGTTCGTGCCGGGCAACCCGGGCAACACCAACCGCCTGATGACGACCGCGCAGCTCGAGGTGCAGCGCGACGTCGAATACCCGATCATTCTCGAGCAACTCGAGAACGGGATGGCGATCCTGAAGCCGTTCTCGAAGCGCGCGCCCGGCCTGCTGACCACACTGCTGAGCTGGGAGAACAGCTTCAAGGCGATCGGCGGGATGCTCGACGGCCTGAAGGACGAGGCGCTCCTGACGAAGAAGCGTGACCATGAGGCGCACTTCCGCGCCGCGGTCAAGGGCAATGCCGATTGGCAGGCCGCCTACGGCGACGTCTGGGACACGATCGGGGAGCTCGCGGCGCGCAAACGCGCGGTGCACGCGAAGGTGCAGTTCTACAACCCGAGCTACTCGGGCGTGATCGAGCGTGGCGTCGCGATGGCGAAGGCACTCGACGAGACGCTCGACGCGAAGGAACGCGAGGCCGCGCGTAAGGAAGCGCTGACCATGCAGGTCCGCGGCAACATCCTCACCGAGGCGCTGCTCGTCGACCACTTCGAGCGCGCGGTGCGCTGGCTCGGCCGTCGCGACGCTTACGTCGAGGTCGTCGCGTCGGCGCCGATGACGGACGGCCCGCTGGTCTGGAAGGACTCGCTCGCGGTCGTCGGGACGAGCAAGCTCACCGACAACGGCTTCGTGAGCGCGCTGTTCGAGGCCGAGGACGCTGCCGAACGGTTCCAGAAGAGCGATGACGTCGGCATCCGCGTCGCCCGCGTGCTCTGGCCGCTGATGCGCGCAGCCGAGCGCGAGAGCGCCGCCGTCGACAAGGCGCTCGCGGCGCAGGGCACACGGATCGGCCGCGCGCTGCACGCAGTCTACGGCACCGGCACGAGCCCGGACGCGACGATGACCCTGCGCTTCTCGGACGGTCGCGTGAAGGGTTACGACTACAACGGCACCGTCGCGCCGTGGTCGACGACGCTCTACGGCCTCTACGGTCGCTCGGTCGCGTTCGGCAACGAGTACCCGTTCGATCTCGCGGAGCCGTGGATCGCCGCGAAGTCCAAGGTCGACCTCAGCAGTCGCGCCTGCTTCGCGAGCACCAACGACATCGTCGGCGGCAACTCGGGATCCGCTGTGGTGGACAAAGACCTGCAGGTCGTCGGCCTCGTGTTCGACGGGAACATCGAGTCCCTGCCCAACGACTTCTACTTCACGCAGGAAGTCGCACGCGCCGTCAACGTTCACACCGACGCGATCGTCCAAGCCCTGAAGAACGTCTACGGCATGGGCTGGATCCTCGAAGAACTGCGTAGCGGCGCGCGCTGAGTCCGGAGGGCAGTGCGCGCGGCTAGCGGCGCGCGCTGAGTCCGGAGGGCAGTGCCCGCTGCTAGCAGCGAGCGCTGGGTCCGAAGGGCAGCGCGAGCGGCGGAATCTCGCTTTCTCTCCACGGTTCGCCGTACGCCAACGATCGGTGGCAGCGGACTCGCGCAGACACGGGCCGGCAGGTGGCGTGGCACGCCACGTGACCTTGCGGTGACCCCCTTCTCATGGGGCTATTCTTCCCTACGTTGTGACGCCCCGGCCCATCGCCGGCCTGCCGCTCCCGAACTGACACTCTCGGCCCGAACGCCCTCGCCCCGCTTCGAAGCCTGCCCGCCTTTCGACCTCGATGCGCATTCTGAACCTGCAAGCGACCCTCTGGGGGTCGTTCACGCTCGCCCTCGTCGCCACCAACCTGCCGGTGATGACGCCTCCCACAGACATCCAGCAGCCCGGCACGCAGCCGCTGCAGGCGACGTCGATGATGGGCACGTCCGCGGCCTGCACGGGCTGCCACGGCGGCTATGACCAGGTCGTCGAACCGGGCGAGAACTGGATGGGCAGCATGATGGCCCACAGCTCGCGGGATCCGGTCTACTACGCGGCGCTCGCGATCGCGGAGGGCGACTTCCCCGGCGCCGGTGACTACTGCATTCGTTGTCACTCCCAGCGCGCCTGGCACCAGGGCCGCGCGACGCCGACGGACGGCTCGGGTCTCGACCCCAACCAGGACATGGACGGCGTCGAATGCGCGATCTGCCACAACATGGTCGATCAGGACATGCAGGAACACGCGGGCCTGCAGACCGCACCGTTCATCGCCAACGACGGTGGTTCGCCCCCCGAAGGCTACTACGGCAGCGGCATGGTCGTGCTCGCGGGCGACTTCGTGCGCCACGGGCCGTACCGAACCACGACGGCAACGCACGCCTACGTCCAATCCGAATACCTGCGGTCGTCGAAGATGTGCGGCACGTGCCACGACGTGAGCAACCCGCTCGTCGGCGACCTCGCACCCAACAACGGCGCGCAGGTGCCGCTGCAACCGGGCACGTTCAGTGGCGTTCCGAACTCGCCCGTCGCGGGCAAGGCGGCGTTCAACAACTTCCCGTTCCAGTACGGGATCGTCGAGCGCACGTTCAGCGAGCACATGGCGAGCGCGCTGTCGACGACGCCGGTGAGCACCTACCCGTCGCTACCCGCCGATCTGCAGCGCGGCGCGATCAAGCGGGCCTACGATCAAGCGCTGCTCGCCGGCAACGGGGGTGACTACGAGGATCGCACCCAACGCTTCTTCACCTGCCAGACGTGTCACATGGAGCCGGTCGTCGGCGAGGGTGCGGCGTTCGGACTCGCGCCGCTGCGCTACGACCTGCCGGCACACGATCTGACCGGCGGCAACACCTGGGTTCCGAAGGCGATCCAGTGGCTCGACGGCCAGAACCGCATGACGTTCGGCGGCGGCCTGACCGCGACGCAGAACGCCGCGATGGATCGCGGTGTGCTGCGCGCCCGCGCCAACCTGAAGCGGGCCGGGGCGCTCGACGTCACCGACGACACCGTGCGGGTCACCAACCTGACCGGTCACAAACTCATCAGCGGCTACCCCGAGGGACGCCGGATGTGGCTGCGCGTGCGCTGGCGCGATGAACAGAACAACCTCATCGCCGAAGAAGGCACCTACGAGAGCTTCAACAGCAACGTCGCCGGCACCAACTACACGGTGCACTCGATCACGGATCCGAACGCCCGCGTCTACGAGGCCAAGCTCGGCATCTCGCAGGACTGGGCACTCCAGCTGCTGACCCTCGGCGTCTCGCCGACGTTGCCGCTGTCCTACGACCCGGTGACGGGCGCCGTCGAGAAGACGCTGATCCAGCTGGCGGGCGATCCGGCGGGCACCGTGCACGAGACGTTCCACTTCGTGCTCAACAACACGCTCGTCGCCGACAACCGCATCCCGCCCTACGGCTTCGCCTACAACGAAGCCCAGACGCGCAACGCGCTGCCCGTGCCGGCAACGCAGTACGGCAACCCGGGACCGAACGGCACCTACGACTACTTCGACGACGTGCAGCTGTCGCCGCCCGCCGGCGCGACGCGCGCCGAGATCGAGCTGCTCTACCAGACCGCGAGCTGGGAGTACATCCAGTTCCTCCGCCTCGCGAACCCGGGCACGAGCCCGCACCTCGCGAGCGCCGGCCTGGATCTCTTCGACGCCTGGCGCAACACGGGCCAGTCCGCGCCCGAGCAGATGGCGCTCGCGCGCTGGTGTGATCTGCCCGGCACGGGCGAAGACCTCGAACTGCGTTCGAGCAAGAACGGCGCCGCCGCCGACGCGACCTGCGGCAAGCGGCTCGAAGGCGGCGACACGGTCACGTTCGAGGTCACATCCCCGAACAACACGTTCGCCACGAACCTCGGCGGCCTGGTCTACCAGGTCCACGACGCCTCGGCGCCGCCCGCACCGGCCTTCCCTGGCATCTGGCTCGACCGCATCGACGCGCAGGTCGTGCTCATCGGCGCCACCTCGACGCCGACGACGGGCTCGATCACGATCCCGACGTGGTACAGCGGAATGATCCGCGCGCAGGCGATCATGTTGTCGTCGACCGCGAACAACGGGATCTACGCCGCGAGCGCCGCGCTCGACGTCTGGGTCGAGTAGGCCAAGAACCGCGGCTCGCCGCGCCGATGCCGGTGAGCTGCGGCGGTCCAAGCGTCGCTCACAGGATGTCGAGCACGCCGGTGATCCCGTTCGTGAGTGTGTCGACCGCAGACGTGTAGTTGCTGTCCACGGTGAGGCGGTTGTTGAACGGCAGTGCTTCCTGGTCGCCGATCAGGCCGAGCGCGGCGGCGACGAAGCTGCGGGCGATCTTGGTGAGGCCGCGATCCGCGAGCATCTCGAGCAGCGGGTCGATCGAGCGGCGGTCGCCGATGCGGCCGACGCCCATCGCGAGCGCGGACAACACCGCCGCACTGTCGCTCTGCTGCATCATGTCGATGATCTGCATCGAGGCATTGCGGTCGCCGAGCTGGCCGAGCGCGATCGCGAGTTGTCGAACGAGGAACGGGCGGCGAGCACTGCGCGCCATGACCTGCGCGAGCTTCGGATTGACGCCACGATCGCCCAACAGCGCGAGGCATAGCGCGAGGTAGCCCGCAGACTGCTGTTCGCTCTCGTTGTCGACCAGCAACCGCTCGACGGCGGGCGCGGCCTTCGCGTAGCCGGTCATGCCGAGCCCGATCGCGAGGGCGCCGCGCAGGGAGTTGTCGCTGACATCCTCGAGATCCTCGAGCAGCATCCGGGCAACGACCTCGTCGGGCTTGCCCTCGGTGCCGCGCTGGAACGCCTGCAGACCGAGCGCGATCGCGCCCCAGGGTCGCTCCGTGCCCTTGCTGCCGGACACGTAGGCCCGCACGAGGAACTCGCGGTTGCTCGCGCCGCCGATACGGCCGAGGCTCACGAGCGAGAAGAACCGCTGGTTCTGGTCGCTACCCTTCTCCCAGGACTGCTGCAGCACGCGGCAGAAGCGCGCGTCGTCGATGTGCTTCTCGGGCGCCACCGTCACCATGCCGAGCGCAATGGCGCAGGAGCGCAGGATCGGGTTGCTGCGGCGCTTCTTCGCTGTGATCACGGCCGCGAAGCGCGACTTGACCCGCTGATGCAGGTCCGTACTGCCGCGGCCGACGAGCCGGGCGATCGCGATCGGCGCATGCGCCTGCACCGCCTCGTAGCCGCGCCCACGGTCTTCTTCGAAGTAGCGGAACAGATCCTCGACCGCCTGCCAGAGCAATCGCTTCTGCGCACCACTCGGCTCGAGCTCGAAGATGCCGATCGCCGACACGAGCGCAACGCCGAGATCGCGGTCACGCTGCTTGCGATCCGCGAGCAGCGGCCAGAGCTCGTCGTAGATCTCCTGCTTGAACTTCGCGTTCTTCGAACGCGCCGCGAGCAGGCCAAGCCCATAGGCGGCGAACGCCCGCGTGCGCTCCTTGACCTCGGACCGATCGACGAGCTTGCGACCGACCTTGTCGTCCCGCAGCAGCGCCGCGAGGGACGGCAGCGCTTCCTTGCGACCCGCGATGCCGAGCGACAGCACGGCGGTCTCGCGGATCTCCTGATCGTCGCGATCGATGTGCTTGCGGAGCGCCTCCTCGAGATCGACCCCCGACGCGTTCTTGCCGATGCGGCCGAGTCCGACGAGGCAAGCCGTCACGATGTCACGGTTGCGCTCCTTCTCGAGCAGCGCCGCGAGCGCGGGAACGATCTTCTCGGTCAGGTCTTTGTCGTTCGGCTCGAGCATGTCGATCTGCACGCGCTTGCGACCACCGCCGAGGTAGAAGTCGTCCGAGCCACTGATCGGTGGTTCTTCCTGCACTTCGCGGCGCAGCAGGAAGGGCCACTTGTTGAACTCCCACCACGTCGTCCACTGCGACGCTCGAGAGCGAATGATGCGGTAGCCCGTCGTGCCGACGCTGGGTCGCGGCACCGAGGGACCACTCGGCGCTCCGGTCGGCGGTCCCCCTACTGGCGGCACACCGACGGATCCAGGCGGCGGTTGGTACTGGCCACCGTGGGCGGGGAGTGTCGCGAGCAGCAAAGTCGCGACGAGAGTTCCCAGGGACGCGCGGATCAACATGGCAGGTACAATGTAGTCGGCGTCGCGTCATGCGGTAACCGCCTATAACAGCCTATGTTTGGCGCTAGATTTGCGTCGCGGTCGCCGGTGTCCTGCCAGCGAGACGGTCGCCGTCCGCGGTAATGACGAGCGCGCGGACGAGCGCCACTTGTCCGGCCAGCCCGCGCAAACGCGGCAGCCGCAATCGACACGACAAACGCCCGTCGACGGGCAATTCGCCCAAGGTGGCGTCGCCGAGCGCCGGGGAGAAGTCGCCGAGCAGAATGCGCGGAGCCGCCACGCGCTGCAGCACCCAGGGCTCGAACCCCGCCGCCGTCGTCGGCAACAACGCGTGCGGTCGGTCGAGCGCGAGTTCGATCACGTAATGGTGGCCGGCCGCGGCCGTCGTCGCCGCGACGAACGTCGCTTCGTCGCCACTACGCACGAGCGCGCTGCTCGCGCGCGGCTCGACCGGCGACTCGATCCGCACTGCGCGCCAGTCGACCGCCGAACCGAACTGCCACGGCGCGGCCTCGCCATCGCCGTGCGCACCGTCGAGCGCCTGCAGAACGAGTTCGTCGTCGAACCACGCATGCAGCCGGAAACCCGCGACCTGCAGCGCGAGATCGTGCGGGCGACCGTCCGCCGCCGGTGCCGGCGCCGTGCGAATGACGAGCACGTCGCCGCCGATCGAACGCTCGAGCCGAAACTGCTCGCGTTCGCGGTCCCAGACGAAGCGATACCAGTTGCCCTCGTCGCGGCGCCGCGCGACCAGGCCCCAGCGCCCCGCGGAGTCCGCAGCCTTCGCCCGACCCACGATCCGATAGTCGCGCCGACCCGCGGCCTCGAGCGTCACCGGGCGAACGGGCGCCGCGGGCTCGACCGCTACACTCACGCTGGCGCCGGGCGACGCGACGACGGCGAGCGAATCCGGCTTGCCGAGCGCGTCCGCCGGAAAGTGCAATCGATAGTCGCCCGGCACGGTGTGCAGTACCGGAGCGCGGGGCATCGCCCGATCCGACGGCTCGATCACCACGGCTTCGGGGCCGACGAGGCGTAGCCCGCCCGCCGCAACTCGCGGCAGCCACCGAACCTCGTCGCCGCCGTGACCGGCACCGGCCGGCGGATCGACCGGCTGCGACGCAGCCCCGGCGAGGGCAAGGATCCATGCCAGAACGCCCGAGATCGCGCGACAGAACATCGCCGGATCATACTTCGTATTGCGGGTCCGCCGGCGCGCTGGGTAACCTGCTCGCCCTCGAATTCGCAGACGCTCATGAGCTTCAACCACCAAGGCCGCACGATCTCCAAGGTCGGCGTGATCGGATCGGGCCAGATCGGCCCCGATATCGCCCTCTACTTCTCCAAGGTCCTCAGCCCGTTCGGGGTGCAGACCGTCGTCGTCGATGTCAGCGACGACGCCCTGCAAAAGGGCAAAAGCAAGCTCGAACGCAAGGTGCAGAAGGGCGTCGAGACCGGCGCGTTCTCACCCGAGCAGCAGGCCCAGATGGTCTCCGCCGTCACGTTCACGAGCGACTACGACGCGCTGAGCGGCGCGGACCTCGTCGTCGAGGCCGCAACGGAGAACAAGGAACTCAAGGCGAAGATCTTCGGCCAGGTCGAAGGCCTCGCCGCGCCCGATGCGATCCTCGTGAGCAACAGCTCGCACCTCGAACCCGAGGTCATCTTCGCCAACGCGCAGAAGAAAGATCGCACCGGCGTCGTCCACTACTTCTTCCCGGCCGAGCGCAACCTGCTCGTCGAAGTCGTGCCCGGCAAGGACACGGCCGACGCGACCACACGCTGGCTGCTGTCGTTCTACGAAGCGATCGGCAAGGTGCCGATCCCGGTCAAGTCACGCTACGGCTACGCGCTCGACCCGGTGTTCGAAGGACTGTTCTTCGCCTGTGCGCTGCTCGGCGAAGCCGGTATCGGCACGACCAAGGAGATCGACGTCGTCTGCAAGAAGACGTTCCGCATGGGGGTCGGCTCGTTCACCGCGATGAATCTCACGGGCGGCAACCCGATCACCGCGGTCGGCCTCGACAACTACACGAGCAAGATCAACAGCTGGTATCACACGCCGCAGTCGCTCAAGGACAAGGTCGCCAACAACGAGAACTGGGACGTCCCGGCGCGCGGCGAGAAGGTCGAGGTCGCCGACGACCTCGCCGCGAAGATCCGCGACAGTCTGCTCGGCGCGTACTTCGGCATCTGCGGCGAAATCGTCGATGCGGGCCTGATCTCGGTCGCGGATTTCAACATGGGGCTCGAGATCGGGCTCGACATGAAGCCTGCGTTCGCGTTCATGAACGAGCTCGGCACGGCGAAGGCGCTCGAACTCGTCAAGGCCTACGCAGCGAACAACCCCGGGTTCCCGGTGCCGAAGTGCATCGCGGAGCACGGCGCCGACAACCGCCCGTTCGACATCCCCGTCGTGCTGCGTGAGGATCGCGACGGCATCGCGGTGCTGACGATCCGGCGGCCCAAGGTGCTCAACGCGCTCGATCAGAGCGTCTTCGCCGAGATCCAGACGCGCTTCGAGGAGTGCGACAAGGATCCGAACGTGCAGGGCATCGTTCTCACCGGCTTCGGCAAGAAGGCGTTCGTGAGCGGCGCGGATGTCAATTTCCTCGCCAAGATCGAGAACCCCGAGCACGGCGAGCAGACCTCCCGCACCTCGCAGCTCTGCGTCGATGCGGTCCAGGCCGTGCAGAAGCCGACGGTCGCGGCGCTCAACGGCCTCGCGTTCGGCGGCGGTATCGAGACCGCGATGGCGTGTGAAGCGCGCATCGCGCTCGCCGGCCTCAAGGTGCTGGCCGGTCAGCCCGAGGCCAACCTCGGCATCATCCCGGGTGCTGGTGGTTCGCAGCGACTGCCGCGCATAGTCGGTATCGAACGCGCCGCTGCGATGATGCGCACGACGCGGCCGATCGGCTCCGACAAGGCGCTGGAGTACGGCCTCGTGCGCGAGCTCGTCGAGAGCGGGCTCGTCGATCGCGCCGTCGCAATCTGCCGCGACATGGCCGATGGCAAGGCCGAGCGCTCACGTATGAGCACCGAGCCGATGGCGGACGTGCCGGGCGCGCTGCCCGACGTCGACATCCGGCACCTGAGCAAGAAGGTCGACGAGATCCTCTGCAAGGCGATCCTCGGCGGTGCGAAACTGCCGCTCGCTGAGGCGATCCCGTTCGAGGCAAAGTGCTTCGGCGAGGTCTGCGGCACCGAGGACATGCGCATCGGCGTCGAGAACTTCCTGAAGAACGGCCCGAAGGCGAAGGCCGAGTTCGTTCACAGGTAGTGGCTGCCGGCCGGTTCTCGGCCGGCCCCCGGCTCGTTTACGCCACGCCGAAGCATTATCTCTGGTGCCGTCCCCGCCCGGCCCCACGACGAAGGGCGGCAAGCAGCCCTTCTGCTGCTCACCGCCAAAGCGGACCGTTCGGTCGGGTGGGAAACGCCAAGACCCTATCGGGACTTGATTTGCGTGACCTTGCTCGCCTGGACACCGCCGCTCGAGCTGATCACGACGCCCTGGGCGTAGAACTCGTCGGGGAAGCGGTAGTCACTCGGGATGCTCAGCGACAGCGCCGGAGCGAGGTCACCGAAGCCGAGCACGGCGGTGTCCCAGAGCAGCCAGGGGTAGTCCTGGATCATCTGCCGCGTGTCCGGCGACAGCGAGATCACGATGACGCCGCACTGCCCGATCGCCTTCGTCTCGGAGGAGCTGAGCTCGAACTGGACGCCGCGATCCGTGGTCTCCGCCTGGAGGCGGACGCGGTCGGCGTCGCTCAGAAGCTGGTCGCTGCCGTCGGACCTGGCTGGGATCGGACCGTCCCCGCCCGGGTCGCCCTGGATCTGCGCAGTGCGTTGATCCGGACCGAGCTTTCGGTCGGAGCCGTCGGCTCGCTCGCTCGACCGGGCACCGACCTCTTCACGGGCTCGGGCGGCGGCCTTGGCGTCCCAATTGCGTTCGTCGCTGCCGTCGGGCTTGCTCGGGATCGGCCCGTCCTGGCCGGGGAACCCCTGGATCTGCTGCGCGGCGCGCTCGTCCGCCGACAGCCTCTGGTCCCCGACGTTCAGCTGGCGGCCGTCTTGTGCCATGGCGGCGCCGGTCAGGGTCAGGGTGACGATGGCGGCCAGGAACTGCTTGTTGGAGAAGTGCTTCATCGGATTGCCTTGTGTCGGTTTGGTTCAGGTTTCGTTGGTTGCTGCGGTCGAACGGCCGCTGTTGCCCGAGCCCCGCGAGTCGCGGGTGGATCACGTCACGAAAAACCGCGAATCTCTGCGGCCGTGACCGACCGCTACGTGGAGCTACCGACCGCCGGCGCCCCGATCCGGGCCTGGATCGACGGCGTCCACGCCGACGAGAACGCGCTCCAGCAACTGCGGAACGTCGCCGCGCTGCCGATCGTCCACCACCACATAGCCGCGATGCCGGACGTGCACTGGGGCATCGGGGCCACCGTCGGCAGCGTGATCCCGACCCGCGGCGCGATCATTCCGGCGGCCGTCGGCGTCGACATCGGCTGCGGCATGATGGCCGTGCGCACCTCGTTGAACGCGAGCGACCTGCCCGACCACCTCGGCGGTCTGCGGTCGGCGATCGAACGCGCGGTGCCGCACGGCCGCACGGACGGCGGCGGGCGCGGCGACCGCGGCAGCTGGTCGAACGTTCCCGCGCCCGCCGAGAACGCCTGGAAGAAGATGCGCGCGGAGTATCAGCAGCTCGTCGAGCGCCATCCGCGACTCGACCGCGGCCGCACCGCGCAGCACCTCGGCACGCTCGGAACCGGCAACCACTTCATCGAGGTCTGCCTCGACGAAGCCGACCGGGTCTGGGTGATGCTGCACAGCGGCTCGCGTGGCGTCGGCAACCGCATCGGCATGTACTTCATCGATCTGGCGAAGAAGGACATGAAACGCCACATCCAGAACCTGCCGGACAAGGACCTCGCCTACTTCACCGAAGGCAGCGAACACTTCGACGACTATGTGTTCGCCGTGGGCTGGGCTCAGCGCTTCGCGCGCCGAAACCGCGATCTGATGATGCAGGCCGTGCTGGCAGCGATGGCGCGGGCCAAGGACCTGCCCAAGTTCACCTACGGCGAAGTCGCGGTGAACTGCCACCACAACTACGTGCAGGAAGAAGAGCACTTCGGCGCCGCGGTCTTCGTGACGCGCAAGGGCGCGGTGCGCGCGGCCAAAGACGACCTCGGCATCATCCCGGGGTCCATGGGCGCGCGGTCCTACATCGTGCGCGGGAAAGGCAACCCACAGAGCTTCCATTCGTGCAGCCACGGCGCTGGCCGCGTGATGTCGCGCAACGCGGCGAAGAAGCGCTATTCGGTCGCCGATCACGAAGCGGCAACTGCCGGCGTCGAATGCCGCAAGGACGCCGGCGTGATCGACGAGACACCGATGGCCTACAAGAACATCGACGCCGTCATGGCCGCGCAGGACGATCTGGTCGAGGTCGTGCACACGCTCAAACAAGTGATCTGCGTCAAAGGGTGACCGATCGCCCACGACATCTGCCGGTCCTCGACGGCCTGCGCGCGATCGCGGTCCTGCTCGTGCTCTGGAGCCACGTCACCACGAAGACGCCGGGCTATCCGCAGTGGCTGCTGACCCTCCGCACGCTGATCGGCCCCGGCGGCATGGGCGTCGAGATCTTCTTCGTGCTCAGCGGCTTCCTGATCACGCGTATCCTGATGGCCGAGCGCGAGAACGAACGCCCCGTGCGCTGGTTCTTGCTGCGCCGCGTGCTCCGCATCTTCCCGATCTACTACCTGCTGCTGGTCGTGATGCTCGTCGTCGACCCGCGGCCCGAGATCGGCTGGTGCGCGGTCTACCTCTCGAACGTCATCACGATCACGGACCCTGCGCGCGACTTCCCGCTGCAGCACACCTGGTCGCTCTGCGTCGAAGAACACTTCTACCTGCTCTGGCCACTCGTCGTCGCGTTCTCCAGACCCGGACGACCCGCGCGCATCCTCGTCTGGTTCGCGATGCCAGCGGCGCTCGGCGCCGCGCTGCTCGTCGGCTTCTACGGGCAGTTGCAGCACGCCCACGTGACGACGCAGCACTGCTCGCCGATCCGCTTCTTCAGCCTCGGCGCCGGCTGCCTGCTCGCGTACGCCGAACCGAGCATCCGGGCGCGCCCGTGGCGCTGGGCCGGCGTCGCGTCGCTGCTGCTCATCCCGGCCTTCCTGGCCAACAACATCGTGCAGTTCGTCCTGCTGCCACACTGGCTGGAGCTGCGCGGCGGCCCCCTGTTACCGCTGCAGGCGGGCCCGGCCCTGTGGCTCGTCGGGGCCAGCTCCCTTGCCACGAGCCTCCTGCTGTTCTGCCTCGTCGCGGGCCACCAGCGCTGGTCCCCGCTACGGATCCTGACCTGGGCACCGCTCCGTGGCATCGGCCGAATCAGCTATGGCATCTACCTTTACCACCTGCCGATCTTCCACGCCTGGCTCCGCCCCGAGCCCTCCGGCTGGCGCGTGATTGTGGTCGTAACTACCACGATTGCGGTCGCTAGTGCGTCTTACTGGATCGTCGAACGCCCGCTTCTGCGATACGGTAGCAAGCTGCGCTGACAGCCCCTCAGCGCCCCGACCCGATCGATGAAACTCTCCCACCTCGCCGTCGGTGTCCTGGCCCTTCTCGTACTTGGCAGCCCAGCCCTCGGGCAGTCCAGGAAGAAGAAGAGCAAGGAGCCTGAAGCACCCGATCCGTACCAGCAGGCCCTCGAGAAGTACGAGGAGTACATCAAACGCGACCCGTTCAAGCATCACACGGAGGGTCGCACGACGCTCGCGAACACGCGTGATACGCGCGGGCTCGCAACGCTCGCGGCCGACTACGCGAAGCCGCACGCCTACGATGAGTACACGCGCTACACGCTGACCCACCTGATCGCGAAGAACTTCAACCGCGACGAGTTCCTGCCGCAGCTGAAGTCGATGCGTGCAGAGTTCGACGAAGAAGTCGACATGTGGATGTGGGTGCGCTTCCTGACAATCCAGATCGATCGCGAGAACGACGAGGAGGCGATCAAGATCGCGACGACGGCCAAGAAGTACCTGCACCGCGCCGCCGCGATCCTCGCGCTCGGGCGGTCACGCGACGGGCGCATCAAGGACGCGATCGTGCAGAACTGCGTCGAGTTCCCACGCAAGGCGTCGGACCGCTGCGCGATTCTCGGCGCGATGGCCGGCGCGCTGCACGCCGACCGCAAGCAGGTCAACGATCCCGACTACCGCGCGGCGCTCACGGCCTACATCGGCCTGCTCGATCCCAAGCTCGGCCTGACGCACGTCTCGAAGATCCAGATGTCACGCCACCTGCAGTGGATCCTCGACGGCCCCGCGCTGTTCGTGAACCCGGAGCCATGGCTAGAGATCCTCAGCCGCGGACAGGTGAAGAAGAAGAAGAAGAAGTACGAGACCAGCGCGACACCGTCCTTCTTCGGTATCGAGACCTTCGGCGAGCGATTCTGCTACGTGATCGACATGTCGGACACGATGTGCCAGAAGATCGATCCGAGCGCCAAGCCCGACAACGTGCCGATCACGGGCCGCAAACGCCCGAAGCGCAAGAAGGGCTTCGTGCCGTCCGAATCGGACCTGCCGTGGAACCTGATCGAGACCCGCTGGGACCTCGCACGCGAGCAGCTGCGTATCTCGTTGCTGCGACTGACCGACGACAAGTGGTTCAGCGTGATCTGGTTCGGTGACAAGGCCGGCACGCTGAAGAGCTGCAAGGGCCTGATCCGCGCCACGAAGCGCAACGTCGACCGCGTCATTGCCGAACTCGATTCGATCGAGCCGGATCCGGCGGTCGAAGGTAGAGCGCCACATGGAGTCCTGCGCGGCAAGACGAATCTTCATGGTGGCCTGCAGCTGGCATTCGGCCTCTCGAAGAAGGGGTTCGTCGAGGAGTACGGCTACGTTCACCCCAAGGTCCTGACCGAAGGGTGCGACACGATCTTCCTGCTCTCTGATGGCGCCCCGTCGTGGGATACGTTCGAGAAGAAGGCGATCAACTACGATCAGGAAGAGGGCGTCGAGTCCACCGAGTATTCCAACAACCGGCAGGTGACCTCTCACATGAACTACGCCGGCCCCTACGTGGGTCAGGATTGGCTCGAAGAGGACGTCGAGCGGATGAACGCTTTCCGCCGCATCCGCATGCACTGTGTCGGCCTCGGTGAAGCCAATATGAGCCTGCTCAAGGGCCTCGCAAAGATGGGGAACGGCAAGTGGTTCTCCATGGGTGCCAAGAAGAAGAAGTAGCGCAGCCCACGGTTTCTCGCGCGCCGGGGCTACTAAGCGGTGCGCGTACTCCTTACACCATGCCAACCTCCCAACGATCGCTCGCTCTTCTGGCGCTCCTCGCCGTAGCCACCGCACTAACCGCCCAGACCACGGTCACGCTGCCGTGCATCAAGGATAACACGCTCTACGAGGACGCGACCGGCAGCCTCAGCAACGGCGCGGGCGTCGCGCTGTTCGTCGGCGTCACGGGTCAGGCCACGACGCCGCGACGCCGCGCCCTGCTGCAGTTCGACGTCGCCGGCAACGTGCCGGCGGGCTCGTTGATCGTGAACGCCGAGCTGCGCATCGCCGTGATCCAGAGCGCGTTCAACGGCGCACTCGACGTAACCGGGCATCGCGTGCTCGCCAACTGGGGCGAAGGCCCCTCCGTCGCACCGGGCGGCGGCGGCGGCGGTGGACCCGCCGCGACCGGCGATGCGACCTGGCTGCATCGCACGTTGCCGAGCCCGCTGTGGGCCAACGCGGGTGGGGACTACGTCGCGGCGGCGAGCTGCACGCTGACGACCCAGCCCCTCGGCATCGCCGCGTCGACGCCGAGCAGCGCGCTCGTTCTGGACGTGCAAGACTGGCTCGACAGCCCGACGGCCAACCACGGCCTGCTGCTGCGCACGAACGAATCGACGTCGGGTCAGTCCCGCAAGCTCGACTCACGCGAGACCACGACCGGCACGGCACCGAGCCTCGTCGTGACGTATCTGCTCCCGAGCCAGACCACGACCTGGGGCACCGGCTGCACCGTAGGGGCCGGGCCCTACCAGTACAGCTACAGCGGCGCCGCCCAGTCGGGCACGACGATGCAGCTCGTGCACACCAACGGCCCTGCCAACCAGCTCGCCGCCAACTTCCTCGCGCTGGAGCTCAACATCGCGGGCGTGGCGCTGCCCCCGGGATGCTCGATCTACCTGCCGCTCGGCCCCGGCATCGTCTCACACAGCGTGGTGAGCCTCGACGCGGCGGGCGCGGCATCGACGCCACTCGTGATCCCGAACGGCTTTCCCGGCCTTCGCATCTACGCGCAAGCCGCCGCACTCGCGCCGACACCGGTGGGCTGGGTGCTGAGCAACGCCGCGATCGCGTTCGTGCAGTAGGCAACAGGGCGCTGCGGGCGGCGCGCTGGCGACTACGGCGCGGTAACGACGAGCCGAGTCTGCTCGCTGTCGAAGCCCTGCACCGCGAACGCGCTCTCGCCGTCCTCGCCGCGCACTTCGAACTGCACCGGCCCCGAAGCCAGCGACACCTCGGCCCAACCGTCATCATCGGCGCGAGCCACGCCGCTACGGGTGCCGGCGAACAGCACGGCGACGTAGGCCTTGCCGACCGGTGAGCCGTTCTCACGGCAGACCTGAACCTTGCGCGACTGCAGCGGCTCGAGCTTCAGCTCACATTCGGCCACGTCGCCATCCAGCATCACTTCCTGGCTGCGGCCGACGCGGCCAGTCCAGGGGTGCGGCCGCACTTCGTAGCGCCCGGCCGCGAGTCCGCGCAGCTGGAAACGACCACTCGTGCCGGACTCGCACACGCGCGTGACACCGTCACCCGCGACGAGAACCGGCGCGCCTTCGACCGGGTTGCCGTCGCTGTCACGCAACAGGCCTCGGATCGCGCCACCCGGAGCGGCGACGAGTTCGGGCAACGGCACGACGCCGTGATCGCGACCGAGCTTCAACGCCGCTGAACGTGCAGCGGCGTCGATCGCAGGATCGTGCACGAGCAACGTCGTCTCGGGCCGATACAGCGGCAGTGAGTAGCGCCCGATCTCGTCGGTGCGACTCCAGAGTCCGGAACCGAGCGCCGTGACGTAGGCGCCGGCGAGCGGCTCACCCAGATTGTTGCGCACGGTGCCTTCGCCGGTCAGCACCGGCGCCGTCGCGACGGCGGGTTTCTGATCCCACGGCGCGGCCGGCTCGAGCTGCACGACGAGCGGATCGGGCGAGTTGAGCGCCGCCCGCAGCCAGCGCGGGCTGTGGCCGTCGCCGCGCACCCAGAGGTCGGCGAAGTTCGCATCGGGCAGCACGATCTCGAAGCGCCCTTCGGCGTCGGTCGTCACGACGGCGCCCTTCTGCTTCGTGCTCGCGGCCGCCGATGCTTCGACTTCGGCCTGCGCAACTGCGTAGCCGAGTGCATCGAGCACCCGTCCCTTGACGACGACCATCGCCGCTGTGCGCTTGGGCGCCGGCGCCTTGGCTCGCACCACGGGGGCGGGAACGCGCTGCCCGGTCTTCGGCCGGGTTTTCGGTTTGGTGATCGATGCTTCCGACTTCGCGACAGAAGTCGGCGAGCGCTTGCCGTCGATCCGCAGATCGCCACGCGCCACGAACGCCGAAACGACGATCACCGCGCACAGCGCGACGAGGGCCGAAGGACGTCTCATCAGGACACCGATCATGCAGGGCATCTTAGCAAAGATCCCCAATCGCTCGCTGTGCCAATCGCAAGGCAGTTCGCCCGCCAGCGCGGCAGCACCAAGATCCGCTCAGCGCGCGAGCCGCGGCGGCGCGACGTCCAGTGCCGTCACCAACCCGGGGCGCGCCGCAACCGCGCCGTGCACGTTGTTGACGAGCATCGCGGCCGTCGCCTCGTCGCCCGCGATCCCGCCCGGGAAGCTGACGTGCACGGGCGGCGTGCTGTCGAGCACGATCTCGTCGCGCGGCTCGGGCGCGCCCACGTACATCGCCAGATCGAGGTGCACGAGCGTCTGTTGTCCGGCCCGGCCGTAGCCATGGTTGCGGATACCCGCGACCTGACCCTCTTTGACCGTCAGGAACGGCGTCTTGTGGTCCTCGGCCGCAATCACCGGCTCGACCGTCTGCTCGATGTCGTCGAGTTCGAAACCGAGGCCCCGGGCGACGAGCGCCACGGATTCCCGCATCCCGATGTGGCCGAACTTGCCGGTCGCGAGCTGCTTCTTGAACTCACCCGCGGTCAGGCCGGCACCGACCTTCTTCTGCAGCGGCAGGCGCCGTGTCGCCGCATCGACCACCCGGGTGCACTTGACCGATTGCACGTCGAACGCGACGGCCGACGCGATCACCGCCGCGAGGTCCATCGCGAAGCCGGGATTGACGCCCGTTCCCAGCACCGAACAGCCGCCGGCCTTGGCAGCCGTATCGATCCGTTCGGCCAGTTCGCCATGCTGCAGGTCCGGAACGAGCAGCTCCTCCGACGAGGACACGACGTTGACCCCGGCCCGGGCCGCGGTCTCGAGCTGCTCCACGATCGCCGGGATGAAGCTCGACGTGCAATGGATCACGGCGTCGGGCTTCAGCCGGGTCAGCGCCGCCTCGGCGTCGGCCTCGACGCTCACGCCGATCGCCTCCTGCTCGAGCAGCTCACCGACGTCGCGACCGACCTTGTCGGGATCGACATCGATCGCGCCGACCAGCTGCAGCGTCGACTTCGTCGAGACGAGACGCGCCGCGGCGAGGCCGATGGGACCGAGCCCGTACGAGACGATGCGGAGTGCGGAACTCATGGGCCGCCACACGGTAGCGTCAACGGGAGGGGTTGCACGCCCTTTGGCCCGACCAGGCTCGGGGCCTCCCGCGCACGTCAGCCGGCGATCTCGGTGGCGTTCTCCGACCCGGCCGGCACGACCCGCGACGGGCCCGGCGCCGCCACGCCGCCGCCGCCTACCATCCGAACGAACAGCTCGGTGACCGGGTGATCCGGCGTCAGCTCGGGATGGAACGCCGCGGCGAGGATCGGCCCGCGCCGGACCAGCACCGGGTCGTCGCCGCGCCGCGCCAGCACCTCGCAATCAGCCGTGACCGCGGTGATCCGGGGCGCCCGGATGAACGTGCCCGTCATCGCCGCGGGCAGTCGTTCGCCAGCGGCATCGCACCGCAGCCCGAACGTACCGGAGTGCAGCTGCCGGCCATAGCCGTTGCGCACGACCCGAATCGGCAGCCGTCCGTAGCTGCGCTGCTCAGGCTCGACGCTCTCGGCAAGGAGGATCATGCCCGCGCACGTCGCGAACACGGGGATGCCGGAGTCCAGCGCCGTTCCCAGCGGTTCGAACAGTCCCTCGACGCCGAGCAACCGCAGCATCGTCGAACTCTCACCACCCGGCAGCACCAGCCCGTCCAGCCCGGCCAACGCCGCCGCGTCGCGCACGAGCCGGGTCTGCAGACCGGCGCGCCGCAGCGCGGCGTCGTGCTCGGCGAAGTCGCCCTGGAGCGCAAGAATGCCGACGGTCCTGGTCATGTTCGTTCGGTGCGCCAACGAGGTTCTCGGTCGCCCGACTCAGATCCCCCGACTCGCGAGCCGCTCGTCGGCGGCCAACGTATCGATGTTGATCCCGACCATCGGCTCCCCGAGACCCTTGCTGACCTCGACGAGCACCTTCGGGTCCTCGAAGTGGGTCACCGCGCGCACGATCGCCTTCGCCCGCAGCGCCGGGTCGCCGGACTTGAAGATGCCCGAGCCGACGAACACGGCCTCGGCACCGAGCTGCATCATCAGCGACGCATCGGCGGGGGTCGCGACGCCGCCGGCCGAGAAGTTGGGCACGGGCAGCTTCTGGCACTCGGCGACCCAGGCGACGAGTTCGGCGGGCACGCGGTACTCGACGGCCTTCTTCTCGAGGACCTTCTCGTCCTGGCCACGCAGCTCGCGGATCTGTGTCCACAGCGTGCGCATGTGGCGCACGGCTTCGACGACGTTGCCGGTGCCGGCCTCGCCCTTGGTGCGGATCATCGCCGCGCCCTCGTGGATCCGCCGCAGCGCCTCGCCGAGGTCACGGCAGCCGCACACGAACGGCGTCTTGAACGGCCGCTTGTCGACGTGGAAGTGTTCGTCCGCGGGCGTCAGCACCTCGCTCTCGTCGATGCAGTCGACCTCCATCGCCTCGAGCATCTGCGCTTCGACGAAGTGACCGATACGCACCTTGGCCATGACCGGGATGTTCACCGCTTTCTGGATGCCCGCGATCATCTCGGGGTCGCTCGCGCGCGCGACGCCGCCGTCCTTGCGGATGTCGGCGGGCACGCGCTCGAGTGCCATCACCGCGCAGGCGCCGGCGTCTTCGGCGATGCGCGCCTGTTCGGCGTCGACGACGTCCATGATGACGCCGCCCTTGAGCTGCTCACAGAAACCGATCTTGCTGACGACTTCTTCGGCGGTGAAGCCGGGAACGGAACGGGGAGGGTGGTTGCTGGCCATGGTTGGCGGGGGTTGAGGTCGGTAGGGTTTCGTTGGGAGGTAGGTTCACAGAAAGGGCGTCGCCACCGGGTCGGCAGCGATCTCGCGGGCACATTCGCCGAGCACGGCGATGCCGGCGTTGATCTGGTCGCTGTCGGCACGCGTCAGTGACAAGCGCACGCCGGACGAAGGCCGGTCGAACGGGTCGAAGGCGCGCCCGGGCAACAGGCGCACGCCGCGCTCGTTGCAGAGTTCGGCGAGGCGGTCGCCCTGCCCGGCGCGCGGCATGTCGAGCCAGGAGAGGTAGCCGCCGTCGGGTGAGGTGACGCGGCAACCGGCGGGCAGTTCGCGTTCGCAGGCCGCATGCAGCGTGGCATGGCGACGTTCGAGTTCGGCGCGCAGCTCGTCGAGGTAGCGGTCGAAGGCGCCGCTGGCGAAGAACTGCACGAGTGCGGCCTGCAGCAGCGGGCTGGTCTCGAGATCGACGAAGCGCTTCACCGCCGCCATCGGCTGCAGCACGTCCGCGGTGCCGATCGCCCAGCCGATACGCAGCGCGGGGAACAGCTCCTTGCTCGCGCTGCCCACGGTGACCGTGAGCCCGCGCGGATCGAGCGATCGCAGGCTCGGCAGCGGCTCTCCGCGAAAACGCAGCGACTGCTGATACTCGTCCTCCACGACTGGCACGTCCGTCGCCGCGACGACATCCATGAGCTGGCGCCGCTGCGCGAGATCGAGCGTGCGGCCGGTCGGGTTGTGGAACGTCGGCATCAGGTAGACCAGCCGAGCCCGCGAGTGCTGCAGCACGCGCGCCAGCTGTTCGAGGTCGAGGCCATCCGCACGGAATGGCACGGCGACGGTCTCGAGACCATGCGCCTCGAGCAGACCGAACATCTGGTGGTAGGACGGTGCCGTGACGACGACCGCATCGCCCGGCGCGCAGAACGTGCGCAACGCCAGATCGAGCCCCTGCTGGGCGCCGCCGGTGATCAACACGTCGTCGACGGTGACCGTGGGGTCGGTCGCCCGCGCCCGCCCGACGAATGCGGTCCGCAGCTCCTCCAGGCCGTAGGCCGACAGCCCGTAGCCGAGCAACTCGGGGCCGTGTCGGAGCAGGCCGGCGTCCATCGCGGCGCGCCACTCCGCGACCGGGAAGCGATCGCTGTCGGGGGCGAGCTCCGCGAAGTTCGCGACCAGCGGCTGGCCCGCGGCGAGTTCGGGCGCACCAGGCATCTCGAGCGTGCGACGCAGCGCCGCGGTCGCGAAGGGGCTCAGCGGCCGGCGCTCGCCGGTCGTCCCGGCGGCTGCCTTCGCCGAGCGCGAACCACTCGTCGGCGCCGCGTCCTCGCGTGGCTCACCGCCTTCACCCAGGACGATCGTGCCGCGCCCGACCGTCGCCTCGACCAGCCCGAGCCGCGCGAGTTCGCGATACGCGTCCTGCACCGTCGCCCGGGTCACTCCACACCCGCTGGCGACCTCACGAATCGTGGGCAGCCGGTCGCCGCGCGGGATCCGACCGAGCTCGATCGCCCGCGCGAAGAACGCGCTGATCTGAGCCGTGAGCGGCATCGTGGCCGCCCGGTCGAGTTCGGGGAGAACGGATCGCATGGGACTGTTCGAATGAGTGGGAAGGGTACGAGCCAAGCTTGTCCGGTCAATTGGGACAATTTGTCTTCAGGGCCGTTTCCAAGACCGGAGCGGCACCGGGGCCCACACCGACTTGAGGGCGGGCGCCGAGTTGTCTCACGCCGAATGGCCCCTGCCACGGCATCGACCGCCTCCTGACCGCTGCGATCTTCGACAGTGTCTCACTTTCCGTCCGATGATCGGAGCCTCGGGGGAGCACCGTGGAGAACAACACAACACAATGGGTGGTAATCGGTTGTGCAGGCCTGACTGGGCTCGTCGCAATCGTCGTTCCCAATCTCGACCAGCGTGACCCGACGCCAATGCAGGTGTCCGCGGCCTTCGTCGACCGCTACGACCTGGCACCGCGGCCCGCCCGCGCCGCCTTCGAGCGGCCGCCGGGCTTCGAGCCGGTCCGACCTGCCGGCATGCGGTTCGATCCGATGCCAATCGGCGAGACCGCCGGCACGCGACAAGACGTACCCGATCGCACCGAATTGGTGATCGCGCTGGGTCAGCAGGCCCGGAGCCTGTGCGGCGACCGACTCGCCGCAGGGTTCGCCGCGGCCGCGCCCGACTACGCCGCGTCGTTCCCGGAGTCCAAGGACCGCGACGCAATCGAACTGCGCATGCTCAATCGCGTCGACGCCGCGCTCATCGCCGGCAAACTATCGCCGCGTGAGCGGGCCGCCGGCGTCCGCGAGACCCCGCTCGGCCTCGAGCTCTGGGCCCTCGCCGTTGCGCCCGACTTCCCGGCCGACTCGCTGACAAGCACGGTCGTGCGCCAGGTGCTCACGGGCGAGATCAAGAACTGGCAGCGCCTCGGCCACGACCGCGGCCCCGCCGTTGTCGTCGTGCCGTCGGGCCGCGACCAGACTCGCCGCGCCGCGCGCTCGCTCATCCTCGGTGACGCGTTCGCGCCCGAAGCCATCCGCGTCGCCGACGACCGCCACGTGCGAGACCAGCTTCTCCGCCACGAGGGCGCGATCGCGGTCGTCCGCGTGCCGTCGACCGCGCCGGTCGGAATGAAGCTCCTGCAGATCGACTGGAACCCGCCGACGCCCGAGGCGTTTGCCTACGGCAACTACCCCTACGGCGTGCCGCTCGCACTCGTCACCTCGGCGCGGGTCGACGGCGGCGTGCAGGCGTTCCTCGACTACGTGCGTTCCGAGGACGGCCGCGAGGCGTTCGGCAACCACGTGCTGTTGCCGGTCCGGCGGTAGCGGACGCGGCGCCAGGGCGACTCAGCTCCCGGCGACCGCACGCTCGGTCAGGTATTCGCCGACGTCTTCGAGCAGCGCTTCCGCGCTGATGGTCGGCGGCAGCGGCTCGGGCTCGACCACGAGGTCGTTCTCCAGCACGCGCTGGCGGACGTCGAGACGGTTCTTGAGGTCATCCAGCATGGCGCGGGCCTCGGAGAGCGCCGTCGCATCCAGATCCAGCGTCGGCGAACGTGCTTCCAGCGCGTCGACCTGACGCTTCTGGACGCGCAGCTGAGCGATCAGATCCTCGAGCTGCAGCTTCTCCGAGCGCACGGCATCGAGCTTCTCGCGGGCCGCCACCACGCTCTTCTGCTGGCGCTCGTGCAGGGCCCGCTTGCTGTCGAGCTGCGCCCGCTCGTTCTTCACGCGCTGGAACGCGCGCTTGAGGCGCAGCGCAACCCGGTCGCGGGCGCCGGTCACCTGGTCCGGGCCACCGGCGAGGATCACCACACCGTCGGCGGGCCGGCGAACGGTCAGACCGAGCAAGTCCGCGTCACGGCGCAGTGAGTGTTCGGCCTTGGCGATCTTGACGGTGAGCGATTCGACTTCGCGGCCGAGGTTCTCGAGGTCGACCTCGGCGCGGGCGACCTCGCTCTTGCAGACCACGATCTGCGGTTCGATGGCGGCGACGAGCTCGGTCGCGCGTTCGATCTCGAACTCGATCGGCACCTGGTCGTTGATCTCGTCCTTGGCGAGGGCGAAGACGGTGGCGGCGTAGCTGGGGAAAACGAAAGCCAGCACGGCGGTGAGGGCCGAGACGGCGGCGAGGAGCTTCAGGGAGGTCTTCATGGCGGTCGGTTTCGGTTCGGGGGTGTTGGGGAGCGGTCGGCCGCGATTCGCGGTGCGACCTCCGACTCAGCCAGGGCGACCCGGAGACCTTTCGGGAAATGCCACGAATTGCCCACGGCGGCCGAGCGGATCGACCAGCAATCCCGTCGCCGTCGCGCTATCTTCAGGCCCTGAAGGACGTCAGGTGCCCGGTTGGCGATTCCGGTGAAAACTCGAAGCAGTTGGAAAGGCCCGTGCCGGCCCCGGGCTGTGCAAGTGCCGTTGTGCCAGTGCCGTCCCCGCCGCCCCTGACCTCCTCCTCCCCCGGCAACCATGCAACTACCAGACAGCGTTCCACGCCCGAATCCGCCCGAAGCGTTCTCGGACTGGCTCGGGCGCATGGATGAAGCATCCACTAACTGGGTGATCGACTGGATCGTCTCGATACTCGCGAAGTACCGCAGGTCGTACAAGCGGGTCGTCGGTGCAGAGTCAGAGTTCAAAGAGCTGTGCCAGGAGGTCTTTGCCAGCACGTTTGACCGCTTCACCCTTCGCGGTGACGGGTGGGTGCCTCAACTCAGCCGCTACGTCAGCATGGCCGGCGAACGCTACTGCCTACGGCAAGTCACGCGACTCAAGCGTCAGCAGCCGTCTGTTGGCCCGATCGAGGATCAGCCAGCCCTAGACGTAGAGGACTATCGAGCCCCAGACGCGACGGTCGAGAGTCGCGAGTTCCAGCACTTGTTTCGCGCCACCCTGCAGGACAAGCATCTGAAACCGCGGGACCTCACGGTGATCTTCCTCAAGTACCGTGGCAAGAGCTCCCGCTGGATCGGGGAACGCATGGGGATGCGGACCGCCGCCGTTGACACGTGGTTCCACCGCGCGAAGAAGAGCTTCCGTCAGTGCTGGATCAAGCTTCACGGCGCCAAGTCGTGGAACGACTACTTTCCCGACGACGATCAGGGCCGCGACGGTTCCGGGGATCGGCAGGGGACTGACTTCACCAACGAACAGGACCGCGACCATGGCAGTGATGGCCTGGAGCGCGGCATCGGAGATTGATCATGGCGACTACCAACGACAGCCACGAAGCTCCTGAGCCGTCCGACCCCAATCAGCGTTTTGCGGATCGTCTGCACTCCTACTGCGACCTACCGCTCACCGAAGAAGACCTGGCGATGTTGCCTGACGACATCCGACACCACGTTGCAAACGACGACGAAGCCAGGCGCCGCGCGAAAGCGGCCATGTTGGACCGCGTGGACGCGCGCACCCGCGCTGCGGTCCGTGCCGATCGCGCGGCGAAGCAAGCCACCGAACGACTCGGGGCTCGAATGCTGCAGCGGCTGAAGGACGACGTCGCCGACGCGATCGCGTGGTGCAAGGAACTGTTCGACAGCACTCCGGCAGCCACTGCCATGAGCTGGCCGGACAGCACCGTATCCCTGATCGTCGAGGACGAGGAACAGGTCGAACACGAGTTCGAAGCGCAACTGGCAGAAGAGATCCAGCGCACGGCGGATGGCAAGCTGCGGGTCACCCTGCAGGCGCCGATCACCGGATTCCCCGGTTGGAACGGCGCGAACGCCATGCTGTTCCTCGGTCCGGCACCGGACCCGACCTTGTGGCGCGGCACGTGGATCACGATGCCAACGCTCGCCAAGCACGTAGGGGATGCCGCACTGCTCGAGTACGAGTTCGAACTGACCGGGAACCAGGGCGACCCCGCGCGAGATGCCGTCGACGCGCCGGTCTGCCCGCGCACGATCCGCCAGATTCGACTGTTTCCGCTGCGCGACTGAGGCGCCTGGCTGGATGGACAGCCAGCTGAAGGTGCACCGGGCCGACTTCCGGGCCGAGCTCGGGGCGGGTATCACCGAGTTCGATCGTGAGATCATCACGGCGATGCTCGCGGTCGATCAGGTCGGCCGCGACGAGCTGACGCAGTCGCTCGCGACGCTGCCGAACCAGCTCTACGCCGGGCTCCATCCCGAGTCGCAGAACCAGGCGAAGAGCGAGCGGCTCGGGCGCAATCACGGCAGCCTGCTGCGGCTCGTGCTCGACACGGACCCGAACGCGGACAACTGTCCGGCCGCCTTGCCATGGGAACTGCTCGCCCGCGTGAGGAAGATCGGAGACCCCGATATCCCGATCGTCCGCCAGGTCTCACGGCGAGGACCTGGACCGTCGAGCGAACGCGGCAGCTCGCTGCCGGTCGCACGCCGAGCCCTGATCGTCATCGGCGATTACAGCCAGCTCGGCGATCAAGCGCATGACGCCGCCTGCAATCACGCTCAGGCGATCGCCCAGGCCCTGCGCGGCTTCGCCGAGGTCGTCGTGCTGACCGCGATGAGCACCAGCGCCTCCGGGTTGGAAGCGCGCGAAGTAGTCGACGTAACAACGATCATCGCAGAGCTGGAGCAGGGCTACGACCTCGTCCACTTCATCGGCCACAGCCGATTCAACCCGCTCGAGCCCGGTGTCAAGCTAACTCCCGAGACGGCGCCCAAAGCCAACGAGCTGACCGTGATCGTCCAGGGGTCACGGATGAAGAGCACGCTGGACGGCAACGAGATCGCAACGGCTCTCGCACACGGACGAACGCGCCTCGTCGTGATGGACTGCTGCTACGCCCACCGCCACTTCGCGGGCCCGATCCTCGAATCCGTAGAGCACTTCATCGGCATGAACGCAGTCACGCCGGTCGAGTTCGGACAGCTTTGGGGCCCGAAGTTCTACGAGCAGCTCGCCAAGGGCTGGTCCGTGTCCGAGGCGCTGCAGGATGCGCGCCGAGAGGTGAGAAACGGCAACCAGTATCCGCTCCTCGATTTCCTGCCCTGCCATTGGCGCGCCACCGAGGACGACCATCCGTTCGGGAACTCCCAGGAGCTCCGACTGTGCGGCTACGTCGAGGATCTTCGGCAGCAGCAGACGCGCCGCAAGAACCCGATCCTCGGCAAACCGGAGGCCGAGATTCATCACGTCGAGCTCCGATTCGGTGGCCGCAAGACGCCAGATGACCGGGTGGTCAAGAAGACGAAAACCGCCTACGAGCTCATCTCACCCCGTGCTCGTTGGCTGCTTCTCGGCGACCCGGGCACCGGCAAGACCGCCACCCTCCGCCACCTCGCGCGCGAGCTGTCGGCCACCCGATCCCGCATGCCTTTTCGCCAGATCGTTCCGGTTCTGGTGTCGCTGCCCGATCTCTCGGAAGCCGAGGCCCACTCGACCGTGAACGCCATCCTCGACCCCGTGGTCGGGGACGATGGGCTGGTGAAAGATCTCGAAGCACCCCCCGAGGGCTGCCTGCTCGTCTTCCTGATCGATGGGCTGGACGAGGCATCCGCCAAGGGCCAAGAGGTCATCCGGACCCTGCACGACGAGTACCCGGAACACGCCATTCTCGTCGCGTCACGCGCCGAGGATCGCAACCTCCTCGATGATCAGCTGGGGTTCAAGGCCACGCGAATCCAGCCGCTCGACTCCGAGCAGCAGCTCGGCCTGTTGTGTAGTGCACTGAAGGCCATCCGTGGCACGGCCCCGGCACCGGACGACGCTCCGACTCCAGAAGCACGCGCCAGAGATCTGCTCCGCTCGATCAAGGGCAACTCCGAAGAGCTCGCGACCCTCGCGCGGCTGCCGCTGTTCCTCGCGCTCTTCGCGCTGTTGGACGACCAACTCTCGCCGAGCACGACTCGTCGACAGCTCTTGCTCGACTCCGTCGACACGCTCCTGCACCAGCGTCATCGCCGCCCTGCGGGTGACCCCGGGTGGGCCGATGGCGAGAGTGCCCTGCCGCTGCTCGAAGCGCTTGCGCTCGACCTCACGGCGCTCGGCAAGCGGTCGGCAACCGCTGACTGGCTGAGCTACTTCTTTCCGTTCGGTGGCATTCGAGACGGCGACGGGGCCCAAGACCTGGTCGATCTGCGCGAACACCTCATCACCCAGTCGAAGTGCGACATCGTTCGCAACTACGCGGCGTTTGGCCACGTCGGCAAGTTCCTCGAAGAGCTCAAG
The DNA here is from genome assembly GCA_024743115.1 of bacterium. Classification (GTDB taxonomy): domain Bacteria; phylum Planctomycetota; class UBA1135; order UBA1135; family UBA2386; genus JAGQRA01. The sequence goes on from JANSXC010000003.1 coordinate 224,156, forward strand.
GGTCGAGGCCTGCTCGACCAGGAGAAACAGTCGACCGGGATCTGGAAGTTCACGCACAAGAGCTTCCAGGAGGTCTTGGCCAGCAACGCACTGAATCGCATGCCCGACGGCATGGATCACTTGTTCGACCTGCTGAGCAAGCAGCTCGGATCCGACCGCTTCGAGAAGCGGCCGGGACCCGATCGGGAAGAGTACGATCGCATGATCGCGACCTGGGCAGAGCCGCTGGCGTTCTGGGTCGCATCCGCCCCGGAAGGCCGCGCGCAACACAACCGCGTGTGGAAGCTGGTCCGTGTGAACGGCGATCTCGCCCTACGCGCCGCGATCTATGCCAACATCCGGAACGTCGAACTCCTGCAACAGCTCCTGGCGAAGGGCTCGAAGTCCAATCGGAGCATGATCGAGCAGCTCGATCGGCTTTCGACCGACAACCTCTGCAAGACTCGAACGGTCATCGCTCAGCTCAAAGAGCAACTCACCCCGGAAGGACTCTTCGATACCGACGACGCGCTCGCCAGTCTCGTGCAACGCGACGAGAGCGACGAAGAAGGCCACCTGTCGGAAGCCGCAGAAGAAGCACAGGCCGCCCGCGACTGGATGTGGAGCCGGTACAAGATCGATCCGGGCCCATGGCTGCACGTACCCGGAAGGCCACACCTACAGCTTTGGCGGGAGATCGGAGCGCCGTCGACGGCCGATTTGCCCGGACCGTTCTGGATCATGAGTGTGCCGGTCACCAGAGCCATGTTCGCGTTGTTCGACACCGACGTGGCTGCCCAGAATCGACTGGTTGAGTTCCCTGCCCTCGTCCGCTGGCGAACGGCGCACTGTTTCGCCCGCTGGCTCGACCACAATCGCGAACCCTTGTTCGAGTGCCTGCGGACGAACGGGGTCTCCCCGCGCCTGACGTTCGAGGCCTGGCAGATCCGCCTGCCCACCGCGCAGGAATGGCGCTTCGCGGCATCCGACGGCAAGTACACGAGCTACGTCGACGGGATCGATGTCGAAGGACTCGGTCCGAATCCGCTGGAGGACTTCGCGGTGTTCACGACCGACCGCACTGCGAAGGCGCCGATGCAACCGGCTCGGGTCGCCTCGAAGCGCGCCGGTCGCAACGGTTTGTTCGATGTCCACGGCAACGTTCTGGAGTGGGTCAGCGACTCACTGGAACGCGCGGGTGACCTCTACCGGCAGGCCATGGGCGGCAGCTGCAGGAGCCTGCTCCATCAGTGCGCGCTGGACCGCACGGTCGAGATCCCGGACGAAGCCAACGACGAGCTGGATCTGCAGTCCAAATACCTGACCGGCGTCCGCCTCGTGATCGCTCCGCGGCGGCAGCAGTAGCTCGGGACAGCTCCGAGCCACGCTCGGTCAGAACCGCACGCCGCCGCTCACGAACAGACCCGAGAACTCGTTTTCGATCCCCGGCAATGACGAGCCACCTGCGTTCCGGGTCGCTTCGTTGAACCGAATCCGGCGGTCCATGTAACCCACGCCGATGAAGACTCCATCGTACTCGAATCGTGTTCCGATCTCGTAGTTGATCTGTCGCGACGACGCTTCGAACGTGTCGTTCACACCGTCGACCTCGGCCTCCGCCACGCCGACGCCAAACCCTCCGCCCGCGTAGACCGACCACAGGTAGTCCTCGCCGTAGAGCAGGCGCAGCTCGGGCTCGACTTCGAGACGAAAGCCGAGTGCGGTCCACTCGGTATCCGCAGCCGGTGAAGCACCGCCGGCGTCGAGCTCGAGCGACTGGATCGTGATCCCGCCACGCAGCGGAATCGTGAACAGATCCCCGCCGCCGAGGTGGCCGTAGACGTAACCGAAACCATCGACCAGCCGCGACTCGGTCATCGCGGCGGCTCCGAAGAGATCGTCCTCCGAGCGATGCGCCACCACGTCGATCCCGAGCCCCACCTTGCGCTTCTTCGGCACGCCTTCGATGCGGACGCGAAAGCCGTTGGCATCCGCGTCGCCATCTGCCGAGCTGGAACGCGTGTCATGGGTCACCGTTCCCGGGGACCAGCCGAGCAGGAACTGAAAACGCGGGTGGCCGCGCGGCTCGAGATCCTCGTCGTAGGTCTGAGGCGAACTCTCGCAGCCCGAGAGCGCGAACATCAGGGACGCCGCAATCGGGAACAGGAACGGTTGCAGACGAAGAGTCATCGCCGACCTCCCGCGGCCATGAGGAACGGCGCTCGCGGCACAACGAACTCGACGGCGGGCAGCGACTCACCTTCGATCGCCAGATTGATGCCGACGTTCCCGGCCTTGCTCCGCGCGAGATCTCGGCAGGTGTCTTCATCCACCACGATCTTGATCAAGCCGGTTTCGGGCAAGGTCGTGACTCCTACCCGCGCGCGTGCGCCGACCAGAGTCGCGTCGTTGATCGACCAGCGGACCTCCATGGGATACGGGATCTCGATCGCGTCGTCACGCGTGCGGGCAAGCCGGCGCACGTCCGCCGGGATGCCGCGCGGCGCCTTTTCGTATCCCGGCTGACTCGGGTCCGCGAAACGTTGGTAGGTCTTCGGTCGGCTGCAGGACAACAGTCCGCGACTGCGCCGGGCCCGATGATCGACGCGTTCGTACTCGTGCCAGATCTGGACGACGTCGACGAGTCTGGCGTCCACTTCGACGCGAACCTCACGGCCAACGCGGATTGCGCGTTTGTCGGTCGCCCGCAACGCCTTGCCCGCTGGCCCCTCGTGCTGCGCGACGTGACGCCAGACAGGTTCTCCGACGAATGCACCCGAATCGGTCGTGCAACAACCGGCAAGAACGACGGCAACCGCAGACGCCAACCAGGCGCCGGCGAACCGTGACGGCAAACGAACGGCATCCTTCATAGCAAGGCTCCCCCACCGAACTTGACGAACAGAGCAGCGGCGACAGCGAGCGTGAGCACCAGGAGCAAGAACCACAGCATGACACGGTCGCCGGCCGGCCGCTCTGCACCGTACTGGCCCCGAGGTCTGTGGGACGGCCCTTTCTGACGCGATGACCGCCGGAACGGCCAGAACCACCGCGTCCACGATCGACGTTTGGGCTTCTGCGCCCGATCGGCTGACGCCAACCCCGCCGCCGCGGCTGCGGGGGAATGCGGACTCCGCGACAGCCAGCCGTCCAGCAGTTGGATAGCCCGTGCAACCGGAGATCCCGGCTGATGACTCTCGCCGGCCGTCAACAGTCGGCGGATCACTTTCAGGGCAGGGGCCGCTTCCGCGGGCGGCTTCGCGTCGCGAGTGATTCGATCGAAGACGAGCGCAGCGCACTGGTCCGAGCTCCGCTGCAGCCAATGAGGCACGTTCGAGTCGGTACCGAGATCGGCATCGCCCAATGCGTCCAGGACCAACCCGACGGCCTTCTCTCTGGCTACTCCGGGGTAGCCGTCGTTCACGAGCAGGTCCAGAATCTGCAGCGCCTCCGCGTTGGCGAGTTCGCCGCGCTCCTCGAACCACGACTCGACCCAGTCGGGCCGTTCCGCCTCGACGAGATCGAGCAGTCGGTCACGCCGGATACGAGCCAGGTCCGCCTCATCGAGGCCGACTTCGATTTGGTTTGCAGTCATGCGACGCAGCGCGTCTTCCGAGTGACGCCACGCGAACCACTCGATCGCTTGCAGCTGGTCGCGTGAGATCGGCGCCTCCGATTCCAGCACCGCGACGAACAAACCCGCAATCGATGGATCATCGAGCTTCAGGCAAACGCCGAGATCTTGTGAGAACGGCGGCAAGACGTCGGGGGTCACGCTCCTGGCGCCCGCCCAGCCGGCCAACAACGCCCGGCCACGCAGCGCCGCAACCGCGCCGGCCTCGCACAAGAACTCGTCGACTCCGTCCAGGATCCCGGCAGTCAGCTCGGCTCGAGCGCTCCCCTCCAGCAGACTCACCACGCGCTGTCTGGCCTTGGGTGTAAACGTCTCTTCCAACGTCAACGCCCGTCCGAGCAACCGGCCCGCGGCAGTCAGCTCGACCTCGTCCCCATCCCAGGTACTGACCAGAGACTCCACCGCGCTCACGATCTTCTTCCAGTTCTCGCTGCGCTCGAGCCCGGACAGTTCGCGGCGTGCGCTCAGCCACGCCGTCAGTTCGTCCGCGGTCGCGCCGCGAGGCCAACTCCTTTCGAGCCGCTCCGCCACCGAGGCGACGGCGCGCGGCTCCTGCATCAGCAGCCACTCGATCTCCGCCAGCAAGTTCGTGGGTTCGCCGGCCCCGTGAGTCGGCTCGAGGGCACCGACCAAATCCAGCTTCGTCGCTTCTTCGCTGAAGTCGGCCGTCGCGAACGTGAACGATCGGCGACGGTCGATCGACATGACACCGATCGCCAACTCGGCCCCTAGCATGGCCACTTCGCTGCGAACCGAACCCGGAACCTGGCCGTCGAGCAGCACGGCGGCAACGACGGGAGCAACCTCGGCCGCCAGATCCGATTGCAACGGCAACTGCCGCAGTCGATCGACCCGGGGTGCAGAACCCGGCGACAGATCATGCGCGAGCTCCGCGCGTTTGGGCGGCAACGGACCGCAGCTCCCCCGCACCGAAGCAAGCAGCGCGAACGGGTCGAAGTCCACCAACGCGTAGTCTTCGTGACTCACGAGGAACGCGTGAGTCACGACCAGGCCAGCGCGAGTCCCGGGCGTCGCATCGGGGTTCGTCACCAGAATCGCGTAGCGTGCGCCGAGGTCCACCACGGTGATGGCCTCGGCAGCGAGCATCGCGCCACTGCCTTGGTCCGACAATCCCATCAAGGCCTGGCGTTCCTCCCGCGTCATCGGCGCCGAAGTCGCGATCACCTTGAATCCCAGGTCGCCCGGACAACCGAACACCACGTGCTCGACCCGGCCGACGTTGTCGCTCCGCGATACCGAGCTCATTTGCCCTTCATCGCATGAAAGTAGGAGACCGGAATGCTCAGCGGCTCGATCTCCGGATCGATCTCCCGGTCCTTCCATCGAAACGTGTCGAACCGCAGGATCACGTTGGTGACCTTGTCGTCGTAGACCGCGACCATCTCGCGAAATTTGGCGAGCGGCACTTCGAACCGGCCGCCCTGCACGTCGATCTCGAGACCGTGAGGCGACTTGCCCAGGATCAACGTCGCCGTCATCTCGGCATCGACGTCGTCGCGAATCTTCGGAACCGTATGGAACGGCTCCTCCTCGCGTTCGCTGTAGCCGTCCTTCCAGCGCAGCTCCTTGAACGACAGCTCGTCCGTTTCGACCAGCACGCGGCCAGTCAACACGCCACGCTCGAGCTGCTGGCGTTCCTTCGCGAGCGAGAACACCGCGGTCCGCATGACCTCTTCCTTGACGGTCTCCACCTGGTCGCGAAAGCCGCGACAGCCGGCGAGCAACAGCGAGCAGGCACCAACGGTCACCAGAGAATGGGACAAGGGAACACGGGTCATTGCAGCTCCTTGGGAATCACGTCGTAGACAACTCGGATCGCTACTCGGCCAGGAGCAGTCCCACTGCTCGTCCATTCACTCATCCGGTCAGGCCCGTCCTTGTAGGGCGCATAGTGGTGGATGACCTCGCCCGATCTCAGGTTCGTGACATCCCGGACCCACTGGTGAAAGTCACCGTGCAGATCGCGCCAGGTCTCGACCCGCAGCTTGCGAAGCGCCACGAGCTGTCGGTAGGTCGGTAGCTTGCCGCCCAGCGATTTCACGTAGCTCGCAGCGGCGACCCTGAGCATCCCGATGGCCACACCTTGCCTCACGTTCGCCCGATACTGCCCCTTCTGGCTGGCCGACAAACCGCCCAGCCACCGCTGGTAGTCGGCGTGCGTGACGAGATCGACGGCGCAGTAGTAGGGCATGACACCGCGCACCAGGGCCGTCCCCTTCAGCCGCTGCAGGTGCGCGAGCGCCGCCGTGCGCTGGGCGGCCGTGAGCAGCATGCCGCTCCACTGCCGCACCGCCTCGAGCCGGCCGGCCCGCAGGTTGCTGCGGACACCCTCGATCGCGATCGCGGCAACCGCTCGATCGACGGCACCAGCGACCGCCGCTTCGATAGTCCCGGCGCGATCGCCGAACTCGTGGATACTGTTCAGGTAGGCTCGATCCTTGGCGCGTCTCGCGATCTCCTTCTCGAGCAGCGCGACTCGCCTGGCCTTGCCAGAAGGATCGACCGCCACCGCCTTCTCGAAGCAGTCGATCGCCTTGTCGACTCGGGAGGCCCCGATCTCCAGCAGCGTCATCTGCTCGTAGATCGGACCCAGAGCGGACCGCAGCGCCTTCTCGAGTGTCGGCTCCAGCTGCCGGTTCAGGAGCTCGAACAGCGTCTGCCGCAGTTCCGATTGGGCAGTCGCCTGAGCAACGGACTTCTGGATGAGTTCGCGCCGCCGCGCCGCACCCTGGGGTGCGTATTCGGCGGCGCGCTGGAGCAGTCCGGCTGCTTCGTCGATCTTCGCCGCGTTCGGCCGCGGCGTCGCCGACAGCAGACCGATAGCTCGCCGTTCGAATGCGGGAGCCGCCGCGCGCCGAACGGCATCCGCGACCCCCGCGTCATGGCGACGGATCACCGGCTCATTTTCCAGGAACCAGGACCTCAAGCCGGCGGCGGTCTCGACCCGAGCCAGCACCGGTGCCAGCGCTTCGACGCGGCCGTCGCCACCGGCCGGATCCAACGCGACCGCGATGCGCAGGCGGGCGACGAACCGTGACCGCCCCGCCTCACCGCCCTGCTTGCCGAGGCCCGCGACGGCGCCACCGAAGAGCAGCCGCCCGACGGCCGGTCGATCGTTGCGAGCAAACAACAGCCCGGGATCGTCATGGCGGAACTGCGCACAGTCCTCGAGCACGACCCGAAGCTCGGGCAAGAGGAAGACGTTGTTCTTCCGCACCAGCGCCGACACCAGCGTGCGCACCCGGCTCCTCGCCCGGCGGCGGATCGATTCGGGCAGAGTCACCGCATCGGATTTCCAGCGAACCGCCCAGAGCATCTCGGTCAGCAGCCGGATCGGACTCTCGGGTTGAGCGCGCGTGTTCAGCCGCACGACCACTCGCAACAGCCGATCGCTCGTCGTCTTCGGGGAACGGAAGTCGATCCGCGCCGCGATCTGCTCGAACAGCTCGGCCGACAGTTTCGGCGCGGCCTCGACGACCGCGTTGACGAGCCGTCGACGCTCCGGGCTCGGTTCGTCCGCCAGCACGCGGATGACGAGCTCCGGCTCGACCGACTCGCCGGACGCGATCTGCGCGAGAGCCTGCTCTGCCAGCTCGCCTTGAACGCGCTGCTGTCGACCGCCCACCTGACCGATCAGTTCGGCATCCAACCGCGGAGCCGGCGCGTGCTCCCGCACGAGGTCCATGACGTGGAGGCAACGGTCGAGCCCGCGCGAGTGTTCGGCCGCGTTCCGGCCACGCATCAGCTCCTCGTAACGGCCGATGTACGCCCGGCGGGCGTCGGCTCCGAGCGGCCCGAACAGGAGCGCGAAGTCGGCCTCCGTAAGCGTCTCCGCGTCGGCGACCGCCACGTCGACACGTTGTTCGAAGGCCAGGGCGAGGATCGCCAGCCGATCGAGCAGGTTGGCCTGCGGTTTGTCGCCGAACGCGGCGCGGGCAGCCACGGTGAACAGCTCGCGGTCGCGATTGCGAACCGCCGAGCGCAACCAGGAGTGCCCGAACAGCGCGGCGAGACGCGCCGCGGTCGTCGAATCACGATCGACAACGAACGTCGCTTTCAGCCGCTCGAGAGAGCCCGCGGCGAGCACACCCCGTAGTTCCGCAGCGAATCGACGGGAGAACTCGCCCTTGGCCGCGGCGAGTGCGCCCAGCGCCTGTTCGAGCGCCGCAGGGGCGAGCTTCTCGAGTCCGTTGGCGGCGACCTGGGAGAGTTCGGCGACGGTGAAGTCCGTGACTTCGTGAATCAACCAGGCGGCATACTCGTCGAAGCGCCGCAGGACGGTCTGCAAGCCGGACCAGTCGCCCAGCAGACCGAGATCGCGCCTGGCCAGCGCCAGGAAGATCCTGCCGGTCAGTTCGACGGGCAACGGTTCGCCAGTACGCCGCAGCAGTCGCTCGAGCTTCGTGACGGCGGCGTTCGACGGCAGGGCGAGCAGCAGCAGCTCCGCCCGCTCCGCAGCGACCCGCCGCCGCGCCCACGAGTCCAGCGACGCAGCGAAACGCGACTCGGCAGCGCGCTGCGCGAGCGCCGACTCCAACTGCAAGGCGGCAGCGGGAGTGATCGTCCCGGCCGCCCGGGCCTTGTCCGTCGGCCCGAGCGCCATCGCAAGCGCCGCCTGCCGGCCCCAGGGACTGCGTCGCGCGTGCTGCCGCAGTCGCTCGAAGTACGCCGTCGAAAGCTGCTCGGCGGACTCGAGGTCGAGCGCCCGGTCGCGCCAGGCCGTCCAGGTCAGCAGCAGCAGGTGGCCGGCTTCGATACCCTCGACGGGCGACCAGTCGGCCGCGAGCGGCGCCAGATGCGCCCACTCCGCATCGCGCGCCGCGACGACGTTGCCCGCACCGGAGCGCAGCGAAACCTGCCAGAGCGGGACAGTGAACATCGCGAATGCACCAGCGGCGCACAACGCGACGACTCCCCAGGTCAGCGCGACGACCTTCGACCAGAACTCCTGACGGCGTTCGCTCTGCTCTTTCGCCAAGCGAGCGCGGTGTGCTTGCTCACGCTTCTGCGCTTCGTCCTGTTCTTTTTTCTTCTTCGCTGCCGCGGCCCGGCGCAACTCTTCTGCAACCAGAATCTCTTCCCCCCTTCGACGAACGGCCTCCTCGATGACATGCCGGATCGGCTCGAGTGTCAGCGCCGGCTGCAAGCCTTTCGACGGCTCGCTGCCAAAGGCCGAGCACGGGAAATACTGGGCGCCGAGCTCTTCGAGCAACTCCAGTAGGTTCTGTCCTCCGACCGGCGCCTGGACCACCTCACCCGCCCAGCGCTCGACCGCGCTCTTGGCGAAGCTCGCGAGTTTCTCGTGCAGCCCGTCGTCGAACCTGGGAACGCCCTGTTGCTCGTTCTCAACCAGCTCCATCAACTGCGCGAATTGGGGACTGCGATCGAACTTGGTCGTTACGACGGCAACGGGTACGGACTCGACCAGGTAATCCGCCGCGAACGCGTTGAGGTCCTCGAGGTTCTCTCTCAACTCCCGGCGGAACTCGGTCTGATCCTTGGCGAAGGCATCGATGAAGATGAGGACAGCGTCGACATCGCTCAGGCTCTTGGCCATCGCCTTCTTCACTTCGTCGCTGCCCTCTTCGTGCCGCCTGAATTGCTTGATCTGCTCGCCGCCCCAGTCGCGCGTCTTGACCTCGAGCCCGCCATCGAACTCGACGAGCGTCAGATCGGGGGGCAGAGAAACGGACGACGTTCGCCGTCCCAAGATCACGCCGAACTCGTCTTCGAAAACAGTGTTCTTCGCCGCGGGCGACTCGGGATCCTCGACTGTGACGGGTTCGGGTGCAGGCAGCAGTTCGTCGATATCGCGAACGAAGTTGTAGAACTCGGTCGTCGGCTTGACCCTCACCCCGGCCAGGTTCTGCCCGGCGATCTCCTTGAATGCCCACAGAAACATCGTCTTGCCAGCAAGGGCAGGTCCCATGAACAGGACCCGGATCGGACGCGGATCTTTCTCGCCGCGCGCGGCTTCGAACGCCGCCTTCGCGTCGGGGCGCGCTCGACCACGGTCACTGCTCTTGGGCTCTCGCGGCATCACCGCAGCCCCCGACGCTTCTCTTCGCGTGTCCAGGCGGCTTCGCCCAGTCGCTGCAGCGCAGCGGCGCGTGGCCACGTGGGCCCGGCTTCGATCGTCTCGCCGATCACGAGGCGACACTCGTTCTTGAGCCAGAGCGTCAGTCGCTCGGTCAACTCCAACAGTGCGGGCTCGAGATCACCGGCCGTTGCCGCGCTGCCGGCCTGACGACGCCAGGTCGCGATCGCGAGCCCGAGCTGACGATGCTCCGTGAGCAGATCGTCGGCCGTCCCGGAGCCCGCCTCGGCCAGGTAGCAACGGATGCCCGCGGCATAGAGTTCGCGCAGCGCGGTCTCGAGTTCGTCGACCGCGAGGCCCGTCGCGATCCGGCGACCGACCTCGGTCAGCGCATCGGCTCGCGGTTGTGACGTGATCTTGTCCAGCTCGGCGTCGAGGCTGGCTGCAACCGCGATCCGCTCAGCGAAGACGAGTTCGTCGACGATCGTGCCGACGCCATCGAGCAGGTCGCGCAGCGCGATGAGACGCGGCTTCGACTTCTCGCTCACGGACTTCGAGTAGCGTTCGATCGAGTCGTGCGTCGCGAAGTCGTCCAGCGTCGACACCCGAGCTGCGAGCGCCACGCCCACCAACGCCACGACCGCGACCATGGCCACGACGATCGCCACGGCGAAGACGACGCGAGGAAGCGTGATGGCGGACTTACGTTCGGCGGGCATTCGAAGCTGGGGAGACTGATCCTCTGTGACCTCCCCGTGATCAGGGTACCGGTCGGGCCAGCCCCCGCAATGGCTCTGCCGCGGAGTCATGCGGAGCGTCGATCGGGGGGGCTGTATGCCCAGCCCCGACGGGGCACGCTCCTTTCGGTTCATCCCGAAAATCACGCCGCCGGCCATCAGGTGCGCACGCCTCGGTCGCTCGCGGTCGCGAACCACGGGTTGGCCTCGAAGCGCCCCTTGAAGATCCGATCCCGCAGATAGTCGAGGCGGCGCAGGGTAATCGGTTCGTGGCCAGCGACCGCAGCGACCGCATCGTCCGGCGCGAGCGAACGTAGGCGCTCCGGAGCGGCACCGAGCACGGCGCCGGCCGCGCGCGCCATCTCGAAGGTCGAGGCACCGAACGCGAGGATGGCCCCACAATTGTTCAGCAGCGTCCGCCAGTCCGGATAGAGCGCCTGCAACTGCGACAGGTCCTGCCAGAGGGTGATGGCGGTCACGCCGTAGCCCCGCAACAAAGTGATGACCTGGCGCAGGATCGGAAGGGTCCCGCACTGCGCGATCTCGTCGAGGAAGAACAGCGTGTTGTGCTTCGGCCGCCGCTGCCGACGCGTCACGAGCTGCAGCAGCACGCCGATCCACAGGCGCAGCAACACTCCGTGCGACGCGAGGTTCTCCGGCGGGATCTACCTCGTGATCGGATCGCCGCGCTGGAGGAGTTCCAGGTCGAAGGTCGTTCGGGACAGCGACTTGACGACGCGGTCCGAGGCCACGACCCGGAGCGCCTGCTGCGCCGTCGAGAGCACGCTCGTGCGGACCTTCTCCCGCTCGTGGTTCAGGAACGTCACGAACTCGCGCCGTGCGACCGGCTCTTCGACCTTGCCCTCGTCGAGGGCGACCGCGATCGACCGCGTGACATCGTCGCCGAGCAGGAGATCACGCAGCTGGCCCGGGTGGCCGGGCTTGCCGGTCGCTGCGATGTGCGCAACGCAACCGACCAGGAAGGCGCGGGCGCAGTTGTCCCAGAACGGATCCGGCAGTGTCTGCGGCCGACCGTCCAGCAACAACTCGGTCAGCGCATCCGCGTCGGTGTCGATTCGATCGGGCCGAATCAGCTCGAACGGGTTCAGCGCGTCCTCGCCGCCACACACGTCGAACGGGTCCAACACCACCACCCGATGACCGAAGCGCTCGCGCCGGACCCGCGCCGTGCAGTGGTAGGCCTCGGCTTTGACGTCGAGCACGACCGCCGAGTTCGGCATGCGCAACAGCCAAGGAATCGTGCAGCTGCGCCCTTTCCCGGCGCCCGTGCGCGCAAACACGGCAACGTGACCGTCGCCGCGATAGGTCAGCACGCGGGGCTCCGGTCGCGAACCCGGCTGACGGAACCCGACGGTCGCCCCGGCCGGCTTGGCCCAGCCGAGCACCAGATCATGGGGCCGGGCGCTGGCCGGCCGGATCACGGCCAGTCCCTGACCGGCGCCGGAACGCCCGGGGGCCGGCAGTTTCTCGTTCGCGGAGCTCATCGACTCCGCAACAGCCGGGCGCCGGCGAGATCCTGTCAGGAAACTTCAGGAATCCGACCGCGGCGGCCCGCGACCCGCTCCTAGAACCGCACGCCGCCGCCGATGAACCAGCCGTGCAAGTCGACGTCGGCGTCGAAGTCGCGGCTCGAGGCGGTGCCGAAGGCATCCATGAGGATGTACCGGTAACCGCCGAGGACCTGGATGGTGTCGTTGATCTGCCAGCGGGCCATCGCCTCGACGTCCCAGTAGCGACCGTTCGCGTCGCCGAGGTCCGCGGACATCACGCCCGCGTTGGCCCCGAGCGTGACATCGCCCAGGCGGGCTTCGATCTCAGCGAACGGCATCGGCACGACGACATCGGTCTGGACCTCGTCGGCCTGCGAACCGATCACGGCGCGGGTGTCGACATTGAGCAGGTTGTAGGTCAGCTGGCCGCCGATTCCGATCTGGATCCAGTCGTTGTCGAAGACCTGATAGGAGTAGGCCGCCCCCGCCGACAGGAAGTCCATCGACGTCGTCACCGCCGAACCGGCAACGATGCCGCCGAAATCGCCCGCGAGCGTGCCGCTGCCCTCGGTCTCGAAGCCGAAGCCGTGGACCCGCACGCGGTGCAGATCGCGTTCCCAGGTCATCCGCACGTAGGGGGAAGCTTCGCGATCGCCGAGACCGAGGTCGTCGGCGAGCCGGTTCTGCTCGTTGCCGAGCGTCAGCGAGCCGCCCGGATTCTGCAGCGCGATCTCACCGTCGGCTTCGACGAACATCGCGCCGGCATCGACCCGGAACACGTTGGGCGCACAAGCGGTCAGCAGCGACAGCATCAACGCCGTGCCAGCGAGAGTCTTCCTCATGCCCACAGTTTCGCGCATCGGTGCACGCTCCGCCACGAAAAGGCCGCGACTCAAAAGCGCACCCCGCCGCCGATGATCCAGCCCTCGAGTTCGGTATCGAGCGCGAAGCTCGTGTTCGAGGTCTCGCCCTTGCCGTCGACATCGATGAGCCGGTAGCCGGCGAAGAGTTGCACCAACGGCAAGATCCGAACCTCGACCATCGCTTCCATGTCGAGTAGCCGCACCTCGGCGCCATCGACCTCCGGGATGTCGAGGTAGCCGATCTCACCGATCACCCCGACGATGCCGATGTCACCCTCGGCGCGCAGGAACGCCATCGGCAGCGGCAAGAACTCGTCGATGCGGCCCTGGTTGCCGAACGTCGTCTCCGTCGCCGCGAGACGGAAGTCGATGATGTCGACCGCGAGGCCCGGAGAGAGCTTCACGGGTCCGAGGCCGATGTCGTAGGTCGCGCTGAGCTTCGTGTTGAGGAAGTCGAACTCGGTGCGCACTGGCGTCCCGGTCGCGATCGGTCCGAACGTCGCCGCGAGCGTGCCGCTGCTGTCTTCGTCGAGGACGAACGTCGAGCCCGTGAGCACGAGCGCTCCGAGATCGACCTGGCCGCGCAACGTGGGCGCGAACACGTCGTCCCCGAGGCCGAGATCGCCCTGCACGTTCTGCAGCGATCCCGGCGGCACTCCGCCCGTAGCGGACGCGAGCGCGGCATCCCCCGAGAGCTTCATCGCGACGAAGCCGACCTCGGCCGTCGCGCCGACGAACGAGCACGCCGGCAGGGTCAGTATCGCCGCCACCGAAACGGCCATCGCGGCGCGCAGAAGAAGCGAGTGTCTCACGCCCAGAAATCGGCTTCCGAGCCCCTCGAGCTGCAATAATCCGCAACCATCGCCGCAATCTCCGCGCTGCAACCCCCGACAGTGACCGACATGCACCGACTCGCCGCCCCCAGCCTGACGTTGCTCGTTCTCGCGACGAGCTGTTCATTTCCGCAACACCTCGCCAAGGGCGTCGTCGAAGACTCGGTCCCCGCGGCCGGTCTGAACCGATTGAAGTGCCACACGCACAACGGCAGCATCCGGATCGAGGCGCGGCCCGGTGCGCCGACGGTGAGCTACCGCGTCGAGATGGCCGTTCGCGGTCACACGCCGGAGGAGGCCCGGGACAACCTCTCCGCGATGCGCGTGGCGCCACGCACGGATGGCGACGAACTCACCCTGCGGGGCGAATACGACGCCCACGTGCGCGGCATGTCACCACAGTTCTCGTTCGTCGTGGAGGCCCCACCCGAACTGGCAGCCCGGCTGGTCACCCACAACGGCAGCATCCAGGTCGTCGACCGGGTCGGGCCGGTCAACGCGGAGACCCACAACGGCCGCATTCGTTGCAGCACGTCCAACCGGGACTTCCGGCTCGAAACCCACAACGGCAGCATCGAACTCGATGTGGCCGCCGACGGCCCGCTCGACGGCAAGGTGATCACCCACAACGGCAGCGTGCGCCTGAGCATCCCAACCGCCGCGGATGCGTCTGTCGCGGCGCGCACGCACAACGGTCACATCACGGTCGACCGCCCCGCGTCGGCGATCTCACGCTCCCGCGGCCGGTTCGATTGCAAGCTCGGCGATGGCTCGGGCCTGGTCGTGGTGCGGACCCACAACGGCAACGTCGTGATTCGCTGAGCGATCGCGGCTCGGGCGGCCGCGGCAGCCGACGACTGCGGCTACTGCAAGCGCAGCTTGTACTGCTGGATCTTGCGGTAGAGGGTCGCGCGACCGATGCCGAGCAGCTGCGCGGCGCGTCGGACGTTGCCCTTCGTGGCGCGCAGAGCGCGCGAGAGCAGGTACTGCTCCTCCTCTTCGAACGGCCGGATCTCCTCTTCACCGATCTCGCGATCGAGATCGCGCTCGACGACCGCCGGCGCCGCCGGGCTGCCCGCAGGCGCGGCCTGGGTCGGGCTCGACGCCGTGACGTGCTCACGATCGATCGCCGCCCCGCCCGACATGGCGTGGGCCCGCCGGATCACGGCCTCGAGCTGCGTGACGTTGCCGCTCCAGTTCATGCTCTCGAGCAGCACGAGGGCAGCTGGCGTGATGCCGTTCGTCGTCCGGCCGGACTGCGCCGCGGCCAGCTGCAGCAGGTTCTCGGCAATCAGTGCGATGTCCTCGACGCGTTCGCGCAGCGCCGGAACGACGAGCGGGAACGCATTGATCCGGTAGTAGAGGTCCTCGCGGAACGCGCCGCGGGCGATCGCCTCGGGCAGATGCGCTGAAGTCGTCGCGAGGATGCGCGCCGCGCCCTGGGCCCGCGGACCCGACCGCTCCTTGAGATGCTTGACGAGCACCGACTGCGCCGGTGCCGGCAGCTGGTCGACGTCCTCGAGCAGCAGCGTGGTACCGCGCGCTTCGTCGAGCTTTGCGGTCATGCCGGGCCCATCGATGTCGCCGCAATCGACGATGATCGCCGGGACGTTCGCGCGGCGGCTCTTGCAGTGGATCATGCGGGCTACGAGCGACTTGCCGGAACCCACCTGCCCCTCGAGCAGCACCGTGACATCGCTGTCGGCGGCGCGGCTGATGCTGGACTGCAATCGCCGCACGACCGGGCACTGCCCGGCCAGGGCCTCGCCGGTATGGAGCCCGTGCACGAAGTGTTCGAGCTCCTGGCGACGATTCGCTTCCGAACGTAGTTCGACCGCCATGGCGGCAAGGGCCGCGAAGGCCTCGTCCAGAGCTGCCAGCGTCAGCCCATCCGCGCCGTCGCCGACCGCCACGGCGGGGCGCTCGACATCCGAAGGCATCTCGGCACTCTGCGTGGCCTCGTAGAGGAGCATGTCCCAGTCGCGCCCCTGGGCTGCTGCGGCGCGCAGCGCATCCCAATCTGCGAACAGCTCGTGCTCATGGCCCGAGCCCGCCAGCAGGTTGGCGAGTTCGCTGCCGGCCTCCGCTGCCACGATTGCGACGCAGGCCTTGGCCGCGGTCGCACCCCGATTCCCGATCAGTGCAGTCGTCATTCCGTTTTTCCCGTTCCTGGATCGGCAATCGGAACGAGTCGGGTGAAGCCATGTTGCGGTCGCGGCCGGAGTTGCGCCGCGAATCGCCGGGAGGCAACGGTCGCAACGCCCGCTTCCGTGGGGGCTAGGGGTTCACCCTGGAATCTTGCGGGGGTTCGGGGAATCAGTCCGTGAGGCGCCGCGCGAGCTCGTCGAAGTCGATGTTGGTGATGTCATCCTTCGCGATCGGCGACATGCCGCGGAACTTGCGGTACTCCTCGATCGAGCTCAGCTCGACGTAGTCACGCGCCGTCATCTCGTTGCTCGCCGTGGTCGCGGAGCGCTTCACAGCGGGCTTGCCGGCCGCGGCCTTCTCGAGCGTGTCCTTCGCGCGGTTGCAGATCGCGAGAGTGTTCTCGAGGTTGGCACGAATCTTCTGAAGACGATCCTCGTTCGCGCCCGGCACATCCATGCTCTTGCTGATCTTGCCGATCGCGACTTCGAGCACGGCGATGAGGCAGTTGAGTTTGGTGCTCAGGCGAGCGCGGTATTCGGCCGAGCTCAGCGCCTGGGGGAGGTTGGGATTCTCGTTCTTGTTGGTATCCATCGCAGATGCTCCTGGTCACCAACCGAGGAGCACGCGACATGCCAACCAGCGCGTGGATCGCCAGCCGCCGATGTCATGGCCGGATCGCTGATCCGCCACTCCGTAGGCCTTGCCCGGACCGTCGAGGAAATAGGACGCCGGCGTCGGAAGCAACAGACCGAGTCGCGACCACCCGACACTCGGGGGCACGGGGCGAACGGGCGAAACTACCCGTCGCTGAGCGACTGCCGGTAGATCGTCTTCGCGAACGAATCGAGGCGCAGCAAGGATCCACGGCCCGCGACCTGGAACGCCACATCGTTGTGCCAGAACAGCAGCACGCTCATCGCCGGATCGCGGTAACGCGCAATCGTATGAGACTCGTCACCGTCATCGGCACCACGAACGGGCAACCCCGCGAACGGGTCGGCATCCGGCGACTGCAGCAAGAAGAACTGGTCGATGCCATCCGTGAACTCGAGCACCAGCGTCTTCTGGTTGTTCACCGGGTTGGTCCGCACCTCGACCTTGCGCATCGCGTACTCGGCCGTCGCGCCAGACGGCAGCCGGACACCCGCGGGTCGGCCCATGAACGAATGCGCAGCCGCGAAGTCGGGATGCACTGTCACGAGCGGGTTCGGCGCCGCCGCTGAGAGTTGCACCGAGAGTTGCAGCGAGATCGCCTCCACCTCGGACAGCAGCCGCATCCGCGAGTCGTATTCCGCGCTGTAGAGCGGCACGTTCGACAACTCGTCGATCTCGAGCAGCCAGATCGACTTGTCGAGTGCCCGCGGGAACACCACGATCCGGCGAACGGTGCGGCCGATGCGCATCGTCGTACCGAAGTCGTGCAGCGTGTAGTTCTGTTGCGCGCTGGCCAGGTCACGAACCCGGAACAGGCCGTGCCGGAAGAACACGCCACTGTGCTTGGCGTAGATCTGAGACCAATGCTGCCACACGGGCGAACCAGACGGTTCGCCTTCGACCGCGAGGAAGTCGAGTTCGAAGTTCGGGAAGCTCGAACCGTTGGCCTGCACCCGCGATTCTTCGCGCACGCTGACGACGCCCGTGTTGAGGAAGAACCGGCGTCGCTGCACGACCGTGTAATCCTGCCCGGTCACCATCTGGGACAGGCTGGCAAACGACACACCCACTGGCGACGAAGCCAGATCCCCTTGAGCCTGCGCTCCGCTGGCGAACGCCAGCGCGAGCCCGAGCACGGACATAATGCCCGGCAAGGTTCGGCCGAATTTCAAAGTCGTGGACGGGTGCATGGTTCGAGACGGGACGTGAGGTTAGTCGCTAGCCATCGGCATGGACAGGGCCATGCGGATGACCCGGCGGCCCTTCGCCAGAGGTCCTGCCACAGCGGGACCAGAACGAAGCGGGAGGCCAGAACGACACGAGCAGCATGGTGGAATCCGTGGCGTGCGCCAGGGATCGAAGTTCGGCTCTACCGAATCGGCGCGCCATCAGTCGCCTCCCCGGCGCAAGATGGCCATCGGTGAGTAATCCAGGCCCGCGAGGGATGGGACATCGGCGATGCGGATCGTCGGCACCGGTTTCACGTCGCGTTCGGCCAGCAGGTTCATCGCGGCGATCGCCGCGGCTGCCAGACCCGCCGCGGCGATGACGCGGAAGCCAACTGCCCGCCCCCCGTTACGGTCAGCGCCGGTCCGACGGTCACCCGTCCGCCCAGCACTGTGCTCCGCACTGCCGGCGCGCGCTTCGGCCATGACGGACGCCCGCACCTCCGACCACTCGGGCGCCCGACCGGGCACGTCGCGCAACCGCGCCGCGAAGGTCGGCTCGAGTTCGGGAACACCCAACTCCAGCCCTTCGCCATCCGCGAGTTCATCGGCCGACAGCGTCGCGGTGAGCAGTTCACCGACCGGGCCGGTTTCACAGTCCTCGATCAGCCGATCGCGCACACCATCGAGCATCGCTGCGGCCTGCAGCTCACTCGGTGGCGCAACGGGCGTCGCGAGAGCCGCCTGCAACCGCTCGCGGCCCTCGAGCCACGCGGTGCAGAACGCACAGGACGCCACATGCGCGGAATCGAGACCGGGGCCCGATTCGAGCAGGCCGTAACGCAGGGTCGCCCGGCAGGCAGCGGTGAGGCGAGCCGTCATCCGGCACCGCCTGCGGTATCAGGGGCCGCGCCGCTCGGGCTGAGCTGCGGGAAGCGGGTTCGAACGAGGTTTTCGAGAGCGAGGTGGGCACGCGCCAGGCGTGACTTAACGGTTCCGAGTGACAGTCCGAGCGTCGCGGCAAGTTCGTCGTAGGACATCTCTTCGAGGTATCGCAGCACGAGCACGACCCGCAGCTTCGGGCTCAACATCGAGATCGCTTCCTGGACCTGACCGCCGAGTTCCCGCACCGCGGCGAACTCGCGCGGGCTCTGGGTCTCGTCGACGGGTTCACGGCCGAGGTCGGCCGTCTCCAGCGAAGTCGCGGGGCGCGCGCCCTCACGGCGGCGATGATCGATGCTGCAGTTCACCACGATACGGAACAGCCATGTGCTGAAGCGCGCCCCGCCCCGAAAGCTGTCGAGCTTCCGGAATACGAGCGCGAAGCTCTCCTGCACGATGTCGGCCGCGTCACTCGGCGAACCCGAGATGCGAAACGCGATCGCATGGACGCGATCGCGGTACTTCGTGAACAGCTCCTCGAATGCGGCCTCGAATCCGTCCGAGTCCGGCCGCCGGCAGGCAGCGATCAGATCGGCGTCGGGGTCGCGAAGAAGTTCCACAGTCATTCCGACGGGCGAGACCGCACACGAGTTCCGTGGAAAACCTTACGACGACGGTCGGGACTAGAGCTGAAACCTCTTGTGACCACGAGACTTGGCACAGTCGATCTCGGGGAACCACGATTCCCTGCGTTCGCTGCCGCGAAAATGGGCCCGAATTCCAACTAGGAAAAACCCCTGAGAGAACGTAGCGCAGTATTTCTCTCGACCGGAATCACCGCGAGAGACCCCCACCCCGAGAGAGGCCGGAGGCGCGATATGCGAGGGGACCCGAACCTCAGAGGTTCTGGAGCCCACCGGGAACGGTGATGAACTCGCCGACCGAGCCGCGGCAGCTCGGGCCGCACTCGAGGTCGTTGGCGTCCTCGCACTTGGCTGCCACGATCTGGTAGAGCGTGCCACCCTGCCCCTGACCTACCGCCTCGAGTGTGAAGACGCAGACCTTGTTGGACACCGGCAGCACCGCGGTCAGTCGGCCGATGCTCTGAAGCACGAAGCGGCCATCGCCGAAGGGTGTCAGGGTCGACGTCACCCCTTTGGCATCCAGCAGTCGCACACCCGCCTGGGTGACCGTGCCGCCGATCGTCGCCTCGGCGCGGATACTGCACGGCAGGAAGCTGCGCAGGACCTGCTCGGAAACCATCGGCACGGCGACGTGTAGCCAGTGACCATCGTTGGTCGTCAGGCGTTGGCGCAACTGCACATTGGCGAAGCTCAGGACGTCGAGCGGGACCTGGACGCCCGGGTACGCCGGCAGTTCGAGCCAGGTGCGGAAGCTTTGCAGTTGGCTGACGCCACCGAAGAACCGGAAGAACAGGTGCAACATCGCCGGGTCGTTCGATTGGCCCGGCGCGGGGCCCGTCATCACGGCCCGCAGCTCGTGATCGTGCGCGGTGCCGAGACCGGGATGGCGCGGGGTCCCGTGCTGGACGACCTCGACGAAGTCACCGATGCCATCATCGTCGGTGTCGGGGCTCAACGGATCCGTCAGCACGGCCCACTCGACGATGTCCGGCAGGAAATCGCCATCCGTGTCGGCCAACCCATCTTCCTCGCCGGCCTGCAACGAGCGCGCAGGCTCAGCCGGGATGAGCAGCCATCCACTGGCCGCCGCAATCGCGGTCGCCAGGGCAGCGGTTGGAAGCAATAGGACGCGGCTCAAGGTCAGAAGGATCCGACGCTAGATAGCTCGGAACGCAACGGGAGTTTCACGCCGAAGGGGAGGGGGATGACCAGGGTCCCAGAATTGAACCCCAACGAGATTGGGTTGGCAACCAGGACCGGTGGGGAACGGCAGCGATTCGGCCGGAACCACGGAGAATTGCGGATACGGCCGCGGAACCGCGGGCGGAGTTGTGTTTCGACGGAAGCCCCGATAAGACCGTGCCCCTGAGGTTGCGCCCGTAGCTCAGCTGGATAGAGCGACGGCCTCCGGAGCCGTAGGTCAGAGGTTCGAATCCTCTCGGGCGTGCCAACTCTTGCTGCGGACCGGCATTCTGGCAGCAGGCCAGGATGCGGGCCCGCGATTCCTCGGACGAGCGGGCCGACCCGGGCGCTCGTATCCCTGTTGCTCCGAGACCCCGCCGCTTTACGCCACGGCGAACTCCGACGCACCCCCCCAGCCCCCGCCCCTGCCCACTCGAAGGCAATCGACCGTGCCGGACCTGGACTACTTCCTCGACGTTCGCGAACCGGCCGGCCGCACTCTGCGGGTCGAGCTCGAGTTCGACCACGCCGTCACCGCGACGGGTGACCATGCGATCGAACTGTTCCTGCCCGTGTGGACGCCGGGCAGCTACCTGATTCGCGAGTATGCGCGCCAGGTCTCGCGTGTCACCGCGATCGACGCCGAGTCGGGCGCGGCGCTGGCCGTCACCAAGACGACGAAGAATCGGTGGGCGATCGCACCCGCCGAAGGCACGCAACGCATCCGGGTCGCCTACTCGGTCTACGCGCACGAACTCACGGTGCGCACCGCCGACGTGACCGCCGCCCATGCCTATTGGAACCCGGCCTGCGTTCTGCTCTGGCCGGTCGACCGGCCCGCACTCACGGCGCGCCTGCAGATCGCACATCCGCCGGGCTGGCAGGCCGCCTGCGCGTTGCCGGCCGTCCCAACGGATCGCGGCGACCTCGCCTTCGCGATCGCCAGCCATGACCAGGCCGTCGACAGCCCCGCGCTACTCGGCCACTTCGAACGCCTCGAGTTCGAGGTGCATGGCGTGGCCCACACTGCCGTGCTCGATGGCCTCGATGGCATCGAACCGCCGAGCGCGTTCGTCCCCGACCTGCGCGCAATCATCGGCGCCGCCGCCGAGGTCTTCGGCGATCGACTGCCGTACCCGGCCTACACGTTCCTCTGTCTGTTTGCCGACTCAGGCTACGGCGGGCTCGAGCACGAAGACTCGTGCACCCTGCTGATGAAGCGCACGGCGTTCGCCGATCCGAAGAGCTATCGCGAGTTCCTGGCGCTGTGCTCCCACGAGTTGTTCCACGTCTGGAACGTCAAGCGGATGCGTCCCGCCGAACTCTGGGAGTTCGACTACGAACGCGAGAACTACACCCGGATGCTCTGGCTCGCCGAAGGCTGGACCGCCTACTACGACGATCTGCTGTGCCTGCGCGCCGGCTGCTTCACCGTCGAGCAGTACCTCGATGTCGTCGCCAAGAACATCGAACGCGTGCTCGCCAATCCCGGCCGACATCGGCTGTCGCTCGCCGAATCGAGTTTCGATGCGTGGATCCGGCTCTATCGCCCCGACGAGAACACGCGCAACTCGTCGCAGAACTACTACGTCAACGGCGCCGTCGCTGCGATGTGCCTCGACCTCACCATCCGACGTGACTCTGGCGGCGAACGCAGCCTCGACGACGTGCTGCGTGAACTCTGGCGTTCGACCTTCGAGGCCGGCCGCGGCTACGAGCTCGCCGACGTCGAGCGCGCCGTCATGACCTGCGGCAGCGAGGCCGCGGTCGAGCTCCTGCGAACGCTGACACAGGGCGAACTCGAGCCCCCGCTCGCCGAACTGCTCGAGGACTTCGGCTGCGACTACGAAGCCAGTCCAGGCACGAAACCCCAGCTCGGGGTGACGTTCGCCGCCGACACGACTCGGATCGCCAGCGTGACGGCCGGCAGCCCTGCCGACACCGCGGGGCTCCATCCCGGCGACGAACTCGTCGCGATCGGCAACCTGCGAACCACGAGTAGCCTCTGGCGTGACGTCTTTCGCGCCCAGGCCCGCGTCGACGAACCACTCGCGCTCCTGATCGCGCGCCGCGGCGTCATGGAAACCCTCGAGGTGCGCCCGGCGCCGACCACTTCACGCGTGGACCTGCGGCAAGCCAACGACATCGACGATCGGACGGCTGCACTCCGCAGCGGCTGGCTGCGCGTGCGACCGCGACCCGAGGCGTAACGGCGAGGCGGCCGCTACTCGAGGCTCGCGTGGGTGCCGTCACAGAACGGCGCATTGCGGCTCTCACCACAAGCACACCAGACCACGGTCTGCGGTTCGTCGAGCACGACCTTCAACGGCGTGACCGCCGTGCCACGATGCGTACCATCACACATCGGGTAGCGCGCGCTGGCACCGCACCGGCACCAGGCATGCTTGCCAGCCGGACAAGCCGCTACGAACGGCCCCCGCATCTTGCGACCAGGGGGCTCAGCGGCAACCCGCGGCCTGGGCTTCCGATCATCGCTCACGCTCTTGTGCTACCCATCGACCGGCCGCCGGCAACCGTTTCAATCCGTCACCCATCCGTCGAAGGCCGAAAGACCGGCTCCGCGCCGAACCGAGCTCCCCACACGGGACTCGGCTCGGCGCGGAGCCAATGAGACAGAGAGAGTGAGATCAGTCGGCGTCTCGAATGCGCATCTGACGCGCGCAGATGACCCGAACACCAAACCGGGCCAGCGGTACGGGGCCAGCAGAACCGATTCAGCGGAACCGACGTACGACGCCGCGAACGACACCGCGAACCTGCACATTGTCCGTGAAGATCGGCTCCATGCTCGCATTGGCCGGTTGCAGACGAATCAGCCCGTTGCGCTCGCGATAGAATCGCTTCAGCGTCGCTTCCTCGTCCTCGAGAATCGCCACGACGATGTCGCCATCGACGGCATTCTCCCGACGCTCGACCACGACCAGGTCCCCATCGTCGATGTGGTCCTCGATCATGGACTTGCCGCGAACCCGCAACAGGTAGATCTGGTCGCCGGTCGGCACGAGGTCGGTGAGGCTGACTTCCTCGCGATCCTCGAGCGCATCGATCGGCCGGCCGGCCGCGATCATGCCCACCAACGGGATCGTCGGAACGGCATCCGCCGTGGGCACGTCCGGATCCGCATCGGGATCGTGCAGGATCGCAACCGCCCGGGCCTTGGCCCGGTCCCGATGCACCGCGCCCTTGCGCGACAGCTGGTTGAGGTGCTCGTGAACGGTGATCTTGCTGACGCCGAGCGCCTTGGCCGCTTCATCCAGAGTCGGCGAAATGCCGCGCTCCCGACGGTAGTCACGGAAGTAGCGAAGCACGCGGATCTGCTTCTCCGTAAGCATCAACTCCATGGCAATCCCTCCCACCTATTGTGGAAAACGCACCGTTGCTCCGACTCGCTCACCAGCCGCCAGGAGGCGACTCACTGGTTCTCCATGAGACTCAGCACAGCGGAGCCAGTGGACCTAGGCGAACAAAGCCAGAACGACGATCGCGGCCATGAGCATACACGAGCCAATGAGCTCGAAGGAACGCCCAATCTTCTTGGCCGCAAAGGTGTTGCCACCGATGACGGATTCCGAAGGCACCATGGTCGGCGCCGAAGACGCGATGGCAACGGCGGCCCGGGGGCTAGTGTCGAGCACGACGCGGCGGGTCGAGAAGGGGAGTTCGGGTTGGCGAGCGAATCTCATGGGCACCTCGTTCGGTTTCAGTTAGTCCGAAGTTAGATACTTGTTCACCCTAACGCAACACGAATCTGTGATTCTGTGGACCAGTATTCACCCGCGGATCGACCCGGGACGAAACAATGTCGACGCCGAGCTGTTTTCAATGGGTCCATGCGGATTCCGGCCTCCAAGACCAGACTCAGGATGCCTCGCGCCACCGATCAACTCCGTGCCGACCACGCCGTGGTCCAATCCGGCCTCGCCGTACTCGGAGCGATCGCGAAACACGTGCGTGCCGGCAGCCAGTTTCCGACGGCCGACGTCGCGACCTCACTGCGTTTCCTGCGGGAGTTCCTGGTCGGCGTGCACTTCCGCAAGGAGAACGAGGTGGTCTGGCCTGCATTGGCCATGCGCGGCTCCGAAGCCAGCTCGGCTGCGGTCGGCGACCTCGTCCTGCGCGCGGACGAGGCCCACGAACTGGTGCAGACGTTGGTCTACTTCTGGGAGCCCGCCGGTGAGCTGACCGCCGCCGAGAGTCGTGGCTTCGCGGACACGGTCGACACGCTGCAGCACGCGTTGGCCGAGCTGCAGGAGCGGGAAGAAGAACTCTTCGGCGACTGCGAGGTGACGATCCCGGCCGACGACCTGCTCGGCTGGAACCAAGAGTTCGACGCGATTGCCGCAGGCCGCCCGCTCCGCGCCGACTGGCAGCGCGAGCTGGCCGTGCTCGCCGATCGCTGGCGCTGAGATCGAACCCCCGCCGCCGCAACGCCCGCCCTGCTCGAGCTTGCCCTGGCGACGCTTGCCTTGGCCCGGGCGGCGCGCAGAATGGCACGGTCTCGGTCTTTCCGCCGACGTGAGCCGGTCAGCTCGTCGTGCGTCGGCGCCTCAGAGTGAAGCCCTCCATGATTCTCAAGCTCACGCGCCCCCTCGTCTTTCTCGACTTCGAAACCACCGGTCTCGATATCGAGAAGGACCGCATCGTCGAACTCGCCTTCGTCCGCCTGCTGCCGGACGGCAGCCGGGAGACCCTGGTCCAGCGCGTCAATCCGGGCGTCGAGCTCAGCAAGGGCGCGACCAAGGTCACGGGCATCCACACCATGGACGCGACGGGCCTGTTCTGGGGGCCGCCGCTCAAGAAGTGCGGCGACAAGCTGCTCGAGTTCCTCAGCGACAGCGACATCGCCGGCTTCAATCAGGTCGGCTACGACATGCCGCTGTGGGAGGCGGAGTGCAAACGCCACGGCATTCCCTACGACGGTGGCGGTCGCCATCAGGTCGACGCCAAGACGATCTTCGACGTCAAGGAGACCGGCTGGGACCGGTTCTTGATGGGACCGCGCAACCTGACCGCCGCGGTGCGGCACTACTGCGGCCGCGAACTCGAGGGTGCGCATGGCGCCGAAGCGGACACGCAGGCCACGGTCGACGTGTTGCTCGCGCAACTGCAACGCTATCCCGACCTGCCGCGCGACGTGCCCGGGCTCGCGAAATGGTGCGGCCAGCAGCAGGCCGAGCTCGAACGGCAGAAGGAAGCGTCGCAGCAGGGCGGTGGCTTCTGAGATGGGTTGTCCGCTCTCGCAGCCAAACCGTCACCGGACCACGCCGCGCACCTATCGGCGCGCCGCTCAGGTTCTGAGGCGCACGCGTTCGTGACATTCAGGACGCGGCTGCGCTACCGCTTCGGCGACATCGACGAAGCCGGCATCGCCTACTACCCGAAGCTGCTGCACTACTTCCACTGCGCCTTCGAGGACTGGTGGAGCGACGGCCTCGGCTACCCGTATCCGAAGTTCCTGCAGGGCGACAAACTCGGTCTTCCTGCCGTTCGGCTCGAGGCCGACTTCTTCGCACCAATCCGCTACGGCGACGAGCCCTGGGTCTGGGTCGCGATCCTGCGCCTGGGGCGCTCCTCGGTGGACTTCGGGTTCTGGATGACGGTCGGTGACGACGCGCAGCCGCGCTGCCGAGCCAAGATCACGACGGCGCTCGTCGATATGGACAAGCTGGTGGGAACGCCGCTGCCCGCAGACTGGCGCGAACGGTTCGCACCGCACGTGATCGACGCCGATGCGTTCCCCGACGCGCGTGCGTGACGGCCGGTCCACGGCCTGCACCCTGGAAAAACCGCTATCCTGGCCGAGACTGCAGTCTCACCCACCACCGCCTGCCCCGATGAAAACCAGCGCTCCCTTCGTTCCTCTCCTGTTCTGCTCGTTGCTCACGAGCCAGACGATCGTCGTCGACCCGAACGGTAGCGGCAACTACAGCGACCTGCAGACCGCGATCAACGCGGCCCCCGCCAACGCGGTGATTCACGTGGTCGGCGGCACCTGGGAAGCGCTGTCGGTGACCCGTTCCGTGACGATCGTGGCCGAGCCCATCGCCGTGATCTCACAGACACTGTCACAGGGGATCGGGCAACAACCGCCCGCGATCACGCTGCAGGGCACCGGCACCGAGACGTTCACACTCGTCAACGCCGTGCTTCGAGGAACGATCGACTGCGTCTCCTGGAACTACGCCGGTGCGGGCATCGACAGCACGGACTTCGCGGCGATTCGTGTCTTCGACTGCTGGATCCGCGGGGCCGACTGGCTCTGTGTGACGGGTCGCGCCGGCGGCGTCAGCGGAATCCTCGCGCGCAATGCGAACTCGATCTACGTCGAACGCTCGACCATCGCGGCATCCGCGGCATGGCCGGGATTGACGCACGAGTTCGGCCTCGACGGCGCTCCTGGCATCACGGCTCCGGGCGCTGACGTCGTCGTTGCGCAGTCACGGGTCGAAGGTGGCGATTGTGAAACGTCGTACTGGCCCAGCTTCTCCCCGGGGCCGTTCGCGTGTCCATGCCCGGGGGCGGCAGGTGTCAGCGGCATCGGCGGGCCCGGCATCCTCGCCAGCAACCTGCTCGACATCGGCAGCATCGTCAACGGTGGCAGCGGGTGCGAAGTGCGCTGGCGCGGTCAGCCGTGGGGCAAGCAGCCCGATGGTCCGGCGACGATGGTCGGCAGCTCGAACCAGCTTCCGGTTTCGATGGTTCTCGCGAGCGAGCTGTCGGTCGGCGGCACCGGCGAGGTGCAGTTCGCCTGGACCCAGGACCCGGCACTGTTCGTGACCGGCTTCCCGACCTACCTGCCCACGACCGTGGCGGCGGTGAACCACGTGTTCGTGGACGCGAACCAGCCGTTCGCGACGCTCTACCTGCCGCCGAACAGCCAAGTCGTGCAGACCCAGGTTCCGGCGTGGAGCGGCCTGATCGGACTGGCGTTCGCGCACCAACGATTCGATCTCGTGGCGGGTGCGATCGTGCCGTCCAACCCGATCGTCGCGGTCGTTCGCCCGTAGCATCGACGCGCCGCGACTCGGCACTGGCCGAGCGTCAACGTTCGAAACGGCGCGGGAAGTAGCCGTCGGGATCCGTCGCGCGCACGCCGAACACCTCACGGATCCGTGCCGTCGATAGCGTTTGCTGCGGCGGTCCCGACGCGATGATCCGACCTTCGTGCAGCAGCGCGACGCGGTCGCAGTGCGGCGCAAGCAGGTTGAGGTCGTGCGACGCGAGCGTGATGCCGTGGCCGCGGTCGGCGAGCTGGCGCAACAATTCGACGAGCTGCAGCGCGTGCTCGAGATCGAGGTTGGCGGTGGGTTCATCGAGCAGGAGCAACGGCGCCTGCGTCGCGAGCGCGCGCGCAATCGTGATCCGGCGCTGCTCGCCACCTGACAACGTCGTCACCGGTCGATCGCAGAACGCCATCGCATCGACCGCGGTGAGCGCGTTCTCGATCGCAACGAGATCGTCCGGGTGCGGCGTCTTCGCGCGCGGCCGATGCGGGTAGCGTCCCATCGCGACGAGCTCGCGACCAGTGAACTCGAACGGCGTCTCGGCGTTCTGTTCGACGAACGCGAGTTCGCGCGCGCGTTCGAGCGGGTCCCAGACCGCGAGCGGCCGTTGGTCCAGCGCCACGAGTCCATCGTCCGGTCGAATCGCGCCGACGAGCAGGCGAAGCAGCGTGCTCTTGCCCGCGCCGTTGCGGCCGGCGAGCAACACGAGTTCTCCCGGACGCAGTTCGAAATCGGCGCCCCCGAGCACGGTTCGACGACCGCGGCGAAGCGTCACGTTCTGCGCGATCAACGACGTCACAGCGCTTCTCCCCGGCGATGCCGCGCGAGCAGGAACAAGAAGTAGGGCGCACCGAGAATCGCGGTCACGACGCCGAGCCGCAGGTTGGCGTCGGGCGGCACGGCGCGACAGAGCAGGTCGCTCGCGACGAGCAGCAGAGCACCCATGGCCGCGGCGACCGGGAGGAGCACGCGATGCGCGGGGCCAACGACGAGGCGCGCGAGGTGCGGCACGATGAGGCCGACGAACGCGATCCCGCCCGTATTGGAAACCGTCGTCGCCGTGAGCCCGCACGCAAACCACAGCAGCTGCTTGCGCACGCGCTGGGCATCGACGCCCAGGCTCTGCGCACCATCGTCGCCGATCGTGAGCAAGTCGAGCATGCGCGCGCGCGGCACGATGCCGAGCGCGAAGACGAAGAAGCCGATCGCCGTGATGCCGGCGTGTTCCCATGTGCGGTTCTCGAGACCACCCATGAGCCAGAACAAGACCCGCGAGCTCGCGGTGTAGTTGTCGAACGTGAACGTGACGACGAACGACGTCAGGGCGCCGACGAGGGTATTGAGCGCAATGCCCGCGAGCAGCAGGCTCGCGACCGAGAACCGGCCGTAGCTGCCGGCGAGCAGGAAGACCATGGCAGTGACAACCACGGCGCCGACGAACGAGCTGATCGGCACGGCGAGGATGCCGACCCCGGCGATCGCAGTGACGATCGCGAGCGCTCCGCCGAACGCGGCACCCGCGGAGGTTC
Organism: bacterium; assembly: GCA_024743115.1. Classification (GTDB taxonomy): domain Bacteria; phylum Planctomycetota; class UBA1135; order UBA1135; family UBA2386; genus JAGQRA01. The sequence continues at coordinate 253,001 of JANSXC010000003.1, forward strand.
CGATCACATCGGGCGACGCGAGCGGATTGCGAAACGTCGCCTGCATCGTCGCACCTGCGAGCGCGAGCGCAGCGCCCGCGAACGTCGCAACGATCAGGCGTGGGATGCGGATGTTGGCGATCGTGAACGTATCGGCCTGGTCCGCCCGGCCGCCGCAGAACGCCAGCAGCTCGCTGAACCCCGGCCCAGAACCGACGGTGAGATAGACGAGTGCAACGATGGCGAGCAGCGCGAATACGCCGCCGAGAACGGTGCGCGGTGCGTGGCTCATTCGCGCCCCCACGCGAGCAGCTGACGCTGCACGTAGTCGACCGTATCGACGAGGTGATGCGACGTCGTGTTGAACATCGCCGTGGGCACGAGCAGGAGGCGATCGTTCTTCACCGCCGGCACCAACGCCAGACCGGGTGATTGGTCCAGCCACTCAGGCCGATGCTTCGCGACGGCCTGCGTCGCGGGCACGCCGATCGCGAGCACGGGCGCGCGCCAGGCAAGCACCGCTTCGAGGTCGAGCTTGCGGAACGGCCCGGCGCCCCGCTCGGCCGCGAGATTGCGCGCGCCGGCAGCTCGCGTGATTGCATCGAACAGCGAACCCCGACCGTAGGTGTGGTAGGCACCGTCGAGGCTCATGAGTTGCCAGCCGCCGAGTTCGCGGCCGCGCTCCGCGAGTTCTGCAAGCCGCGCCTCGGTGCGGGCGACCAGCTGCTCGGCTGGTACCTCGAGATGGCAAGCACGGCCGATGCGGCGCACGTTCTCGAGGATGACATCGAAACTCGTCGGGTTCGCGGTGCACAGCACCGGCACGTCGGCGGCCGCGAGGATCGCAATCGTCTCGGGCCGCGTGAACGCATCGACGATCACGAGGTCGGGCCGCACCGACAAGAGGTCCGCAGGCTCCGCGCCGACGACGGGTAGGCCGCGCGCTTCTTCCGTGACGAGCGAGTACCACGGCTGGGTCGCAAACACGTGCACCGCGGCGATGCGGTCGCGCGGCGCAATCGCGAGCAGCGTCTCCGCGGCGAGCACCGATCCCGCGACGATGCGTTGCGGCGGCGACTCGGGGCGTTGGAACGCGGTCGGTTCGCCGCTGCAGCTCGCCACAACCCCGGCGGCAAGGGCGGCGAGGGCGAGGTTGGCAGCGGCGAGCGAACGGTCGGGCACACCGACATCATTGCGCGACCGCGAGTCTCGCACCACGGCGGCCTGACGAGTGGGGCCATTCGGAATAGACTGCCCCCATCGGACCACTCCATTGATGTGGCCTCTTCGACGATGACCTCCCGCATCCCCGAGCTGCAGCAGGGCGACTGCCTGTCGCGCGCCGAATTCGAGCGGCGTTACTCCGCGATGCCGCATCTCAAGAAGGCCGAGCTCATCGAAGGAGTCGTCTACGTGGGATCCCCGGTCAACCATCTGCGGCACGGACTGCCGCATCACGCTCTGTCCTACTGGCTCGGCCTGTATCGCGAACACACGCCGAACCTGATCGTCAGCGACAACGCGACGGTCCGCCTCGATCTCGACAACGAACCGCAACCCGATCTGCTGCTCGGACTGCCCCCGCACGCGGACGGCCAGCTGGAAATCACCGCGGACGGCTACCTCGAGGGCGCTCCCGAGCTCGCGATCGAAGTCGCGGCCAGCTCCGTGAGCTACGACCTGCACCAGAAGAAGCGCGCCTACCGCCGCAACGGCGTTCGCGAGTACCTGGTCCATCGCGTCGATGACGGGCAGCTCGATTGGTTCTGCCGCGAGAACGACGAATACGTCGCGCAGTCGCGAGATGCGGACGGATGCCTGCAGAGCCGGGTCTTTCCTGGCCTCCGGCTCGACCCCGAGGCGCTGCTCGCCGGCGACCATGCCAGGCTCCGACACGTGGTCGAGCAGGCCTGCGCCAGCCCGCGCCATGCGGCACTGTGCGCTCGCCTTGTCAGGCCATGATCCTTGATCGCGCCAGGGTCGCCGCCGCGATCGGACTGACCCTGCTCGGCTGCGCAGCGCCTGGAACGGCACAAACAGAGCGCCCACGCAGCAAGAAAGGGCTGCAGGTGCAGATGGTCGACGACGCAATCGCGCTCGGTATCTCCCACGCGACTCTCAACGTGCAGCTCGGCCATCTGCTGCGACGCGGTCCACGCCGGGAAGGCGACGTCGCGCTGCCGTCGGGGCAGGCCATCGCGTTCGACGCGCTCGACCGCCTCGACGCGCGGATTCGGCCGCTCGCAGCGGCGGACATCGAGCTATCGTTCATCCTGCTCGCCCGCGCGACACAGGATCCGGCGATCGATCGCCTGCAGTTCGATCCTCGCTACGATCCGAAGGCGCCGAACCGGCTCCGTGCGTTCCGCGTACTGGACGAGCTCGGCCGCACGCACTTCCGCGCGGTGATCGACACGCTCGCGGAGCGCTACGGCGAAGCCAGCGAGATCGGCACCGTGCGTGGCTGGATCGTCGGCAACGAGGTCAACTCACACTGGTGGTGGTACAACCTCGGTCGCGCCGAAATCGCGGATGTCGTGGCGGCGTACGAGCCGGCCGTGCGCCTCGTTCACGAGGCCGCAACGTCGCACAACTCCGACGCCCGCGTCTACGTCTCACTGGAGCATCACTGGCAGGCCCGGTTCGCCGCCGGCTCGGTTGAGCAGTCCTGCTCGGGCCGCGCGCTCCTCGACCGGTTCGCCGAGCTCGCGCAGCAACGCGGCGACTTCGCGTGGCACGTCGCCTACCACCCGTATCCCGAGCGACTGTTCGATTGCCGGTTCTGGGAGGACGAGAGTGCGACGCCCGTGTTCGATTCACCACGGATCACGTTCAAGAACCTCGGTGTTCTCACGCGATATCTCGCGCGCGAAGAACTGCTGTTCCACGGCCGACCGCGACGCGTGATCCTGAGCGAACAGGGCTTTCACTGCCGCAAAGACGCTCGCGGCGCGGCTGACCAGGAGCTGGCTTTCGCACTCGCGTGGCGCAAGGTGCAAGACCTCGATGGCATTGACGCATTCATCTACCACCGCCACGTCGATCACGCGCGCGAAGGCGGCCTGCGTTTCGGACTGTTCGAGAACCTGCCCGGAACGATCAGTGATCCAGGCAAGAAACGACCGTTGTGGGAGCTGTTCCGCAACGTGGACCGACCGGGTGAGGACGGGCGACTGCAAAAGCTGCTGCGCGAGTTCGACCGTCGGCAGGTCAAGGATCGCCGCTAACGCCCGCTACCGCCTTCCGGATCCGGCACATCGAACGTCGCCGGCACGTCTTCCTGGCCCTGACGCTGTTCCGACCACGGCGCGTTCTGGAGCGCGAGCGGGCCGTACATCACGTCTTCCTTCTTGCGCTTGTCACGCACCTTCAGCGTGACGAAGTCGCCGCCGAGTCGCGAACTGAGCAGCATCTGCAGGTGCGGGCCGTTCATCACGTCGACGCCATCGACCGCGAGGATGATGTCGCCCTTGCGGATACCGGCCTCCATCGCCGCACCACCCTTGGGCGTGCCCGAGATCTTGGCGCCGGGACCGAGCCACGAGGAGACGAACTGCACGCCGAGCCAACCGCGCTGCAGGATCTCGCCTTCTTTCATGCGATCGATCAGCGGCTGGATGTCGGCGAGCGTAGTCGCGAAACCGATGCCGGAGTCGTACCACTCGACGCCCGCGTTGCGGCCCGAGGGCGACAGCGGCACCGCGATACCGAGGACGCGACCCTGCACGTCGACGACCGCGCCGCCGTAGTTCGCCGGCGAGGTGTAGGCGTCGATCTGGATCGCGCGCCCGAACTGCCGGCGCTTCGCGCTGACGATGCCGATGTGCACGGTCGGCTCGTCGACCGCGAAGGTGCGGCCGAGCGCAAACGCCCACTGCCCGACCTTGACCTCGGCCGGATCGACGAACTCCGGGACCGGCAGGTCGTCGGCCGCAATCTTCACGAGCGCGATGCCGCGGCTCGTGTCCTCGCCCGCGCGCTGCGCATGAAACGTCCCGCGACCGGGCACGGTGATGAGGATCGTCGTCGGATCGAGGTTGAGCGCGAATCGCGAGACCATCACCCAGCCGTCCGACGTCAGGATGATGCCCGACGTCTTGCCCTGGGTCTGCTGGAAGCCGCTCGCCGTGAGCGGCAGCTTCTTCTTCTTGTCCTTCTTCTTGTCGCCCTTCTCGCCGTCGCCTTCCTTCTCGCCCTTCTTGGGCTCACCCTTCTCGGCGTCAGCGGGCTTCGGCGGCAGCGGCAGGAGCGGCGGAACGACCGGATCCTCACCCTTCTTCGGCGGCGGAAACACGGGCCTGGGCACGTCCTTGGGCCAGTCGCGCGGGTCCAGCCGCGGCGGCATGGGATCGAGAGGCTTCGGCTGCGGCAGCGGGCTCGGTTTGTTGGTCGGCATCTCGACCGGCTTCGGCCGCGGCTTCGGCGGCGCGTCGCCGTCCATCGGTCCGGCCTTGCCGAGCTGATGACGCGTGCCGCCGAACGTCTCGACGGTCACGACGAACGGCGCCGCCTTCTCGAGCGCGCGTCGCAGCACGGGTTCGAGGCGCAAGAACTCGTCGGGGTCGCCCCCGCCCTGTGCAACGATCGGCTGCGCCAGCGTCATCGCGCACGCGATGACGCCGATATGACGGAACGGGCAACGAATCATCGGCCAGCCTCCGGGTGCTTGGCGAGCGTCATCTCGCCCGTCTTGATCTTGGTGCCACGCTTCCAAGTCACTTTGACGGTGTCGCCGGCGCCGAACTTCGACAGCACGGTGCGGAACTCCTTGCAGCTGCGCACCGAGTAGTCGTCGATGCGCACGACGAGATCGTCGGGCCGCAGCTTGAGCTTCGCCGCCGGGGATCCGCGCTTCACACGATCGACGTAGGCCGGGGGCGACTGCCGCCCCGCCTTGTCGAACAGCACGATGCCGGTCCACGGTTTGACCTTCGTGCTGGCCTTCTCGACCCGGCGTTTCCCGAGGATGTGATCCTCGAGATACGGCATCAGATCCCGCACCGGGATCGCCGCGGACAACATGGTGTTGGTCTCCTTGCTGTCGAGCAGCCGCATGTTGAGCCCGATCCAGCGGCCATCGAGCGTGAACAGCCCGCCGCCGTAGTGACCCGGATTGTTGCACGCATCGGTGAGGATGAGATCGCCGTCATACTTGACGTCATGCACGCGATAGCGCAGCGCGGTGTTGGCCTTGCCGACCACGACACCGAACGTCGCGCTGAGCTTCTCGGAGAACTCCGCAAGGCGGAAGCAGTTGCCGATCGAAACGACGAACTGGCCCGTACGGAACTTCGCCTCCTCGGCACTCGGTGGCCAGATCGGCACGAGCTTGCCGTCGACGAGCTTGGGATCGATCTTGAGCAGGCGCACGCGCAGGTTCGGATCCTCGGGCAGCAGCTTCGCTTGATGCACCGAGCCGTCGTAGAGCACGACGCGCGTGCGATCCTTCTGCAGCAGGATCTGATCGATCGTCAGGATATGGCCCTGATCGCTGACCAGAATACCGGTCGCATAGCTCGTGATGCCGCGGATGCCTGACGCACCGTGGATCTTGACGAGGCTCGGCATCACCTTGTCGACGACCCGTTCGACGCGGGTCTTGGGCTTGCGCTGTTCGAACGAGTAGGCCTCGCCGAAGTCTTCGGTCTGCGCCACCGCAGCTGCGGCCAACGCCAGCGACGCCACGCCACGCAGCATCAACGAGAGAGTCGTCATTGCGGCCTCCGGAACCAGGCTTCGTCCAGTTCGACATCGGCGCTCGCGACGAGCTGCCAGCCGAACAGCGGGGTCTTGGCATCCTTCACCCCGAAGAGTTCGTCCTTGCCGACGTGAAGCTCCATCTGCGCCTTGCGCAACGGGTCGCGGAATGTGTACCCGAGCGGTGCGCCGGCGAGCGTGAGCCAGGCTTCGCAGTCCGTCTTGCCAGGCAGGCGGAAGCGATAGCCGGGGGCGCCCCGCACGTGCACGCCGCCGCGCAGTTCGGCGTCGGCGAGGTGCTGGTGGAAGCGTTCGGCCGGCCAGAGGAACGGGTTGGCGCGCAACTCGCGATCGAGGCGCGCCTTCTCCTCGACGGTCAGGCCGCGAGCGGCGCCATCCTGCACGGCGAAGCCTTCGCCGTTGGCCGCGCGCACGAGCACGAGTTCACCGATGGTCATGCGCACGCGCTCGCCGTCGCTGTGGATGCTCGTCTTGACCTGGTCGCCGTCCAGGTATTCGAAGTGTCGCGCCGCCGTGCCCTCGCGGGCGGCGAACCTCGCGACGATGGACTTCGCCGCGAGTCGGCGATCGTTGCGACTCGCCATGCGCGCGTCTTCACCGTAGCCATCCTTGCTCGAACCGGTGTCGAGCACGGCCATGCGAACCGTGACGCGCTTCTCGTCGGCGAAACCACCCTCTTCGAGTGCCTTGCGGTAGCCGAGCGTGACCCACGTGAACGCAGGCAGCACGCCGATCAGCGTCGCGAGCTGGTTGGCCGACCGCACCGGCTGGCCATTGAACCAGGTGATCTCGTCGCCGATCGAGACACCGGCGTCAGCGACGATCGCATCGCGATAGATCTGCTGGACGAACACGCCGCGCTGCCGTGCAGCACCGGTTCCCGAGTTCATGAACCACGCGCTCATGTCGAGCGTGCCGTGTTCGGCGTGGCGACCGGCCATCAGGTCGCCCAGGAAGTTCTTGATCTGGTTGCTCGCGATCGCGAAGCCGACGCCGACGTTCACGCGGCCGCGATCACCGATCGAGATCCGACCGTTGATACCGATGACCTCGCCCTGCTCGTTGAACAACGGGCCGCCCGAGTTGCCCGGATTGACGGGCGCATCCACCTGGATGCAGTCGGGATAGACGAGCACCCGCTGGCCCTGCCCGGACTGATAGCGGTGCGTGCCCGAGACGATTCCGAACGTGACCGTCGGCGTGAAGTCGGTGGCAAGCAGGAACGGGTTGCCCATCGCGAACACCGTCTCGCCGACCAGCAGTTCGTCGCTGTCGCCGAGCTCGCAATGTGGCCAGGTCTGGCCGGGATACTTCGGTACGAGGCGTACCACCGCGAGGTCGCTGCCCGGATCGATGCCCAGAACAATGCCCTCGTAGAGCTGGCCGTCGGGCATGCCGATCTTCTTCGGCTTGTAGAGATCCGTGCCCTGCGGCCAGTGATCCTCGCGCCAGCGCTCACGCCACGCCTCGACGAACTCGTCGCGCGCCTCGTCCGTGGCGTTCGGGTGCGTCGCCTGCCACTTCTCGAGCACGTCGGCTGGTGGCTGCGGCGGATCGGGCAGGTCATAGTCGTCATCGGCCTTGCCGACGACGTGGAAGTTCGTGAGCACGAACCCGGCGGGATCGAACACGACCCCGCTGCCACCGCCGGGCGAATCCATCGACATCACCGAGCAGACGGCCGCAGCACAGCGCTCGATCGTCGCGACGCGTCGACGCTCACTGGCCATCACCGCGTCGAGTTCGGGGTCCTGCCAGCCGGTAACGGCCAGCGCCAGAGCGAGCATCATATTGGAACGGGGGTTGCCGACCGGGCTATGAGCTAGCGCCGCAGCACGCGAGCGTCCGCGAACACGCAGTAGTCGCCGAGGTCGTAGTTCTTGCCGAAGTCGGCCTCGATCGCGAGGCTCTGACAGCGGTTGAGTTCGATGCGCACGTGCTCCGGGGGCAGACCACGAGTGCGCGCGTTCGATTCGAAGACCTGCTTGCCGTCGACGAAGACCCGGAAGATCGCATGGGCCTGAGGCCCACCGCGATCGTCGATGCCGATCATCGCCTCGAAGACGTCGTACTCACCGCCGAGGTCGTAGGTGAGCCGAGTCTTCGGCACCATGCCGATGCCGCGACCAAACGTCTTGCCGCCGAGCTGAAAGCCGGGGCCCGCGACCGAGCGGTCGACGGTCCACGGCCAGACGCGATCGAACGCCGCCGTCTGCTGCACCTGCGGCTTCAGCGCCGACAGCCACCGCAGCCGATCGCTCTCGACCGCGAGCCGGCTGATGCGCTCGCTCGCGACCTCGACCTCGCAGCCTTCGTCCAGACGCAGGCGGAGTTGCTCGCCGAGCGTCAATAGCCGGCCTTCGAGATGATCGCCGGTGTCGAAGTCGATCACCGCACGCGGCGGTCGCTGCTCGTCCGCGGCGAAGCCCGTGTTGTTGCCGAAGACGATTCCGAGCATGTCCTCGAACGCAAAGTCGCGCGACTTGCCACGCAGGTCGAACTCGACCTTCGCGGCCTGCATGCCGGTCACGGTCACGGGGAATCGGCGCTGCTTGCCGTTGCGCTGTACGTAGAGCAGGTCGTTGTTGTCGGGCGCCGCAGCCAGATCGCCGGCAAACGACGATGGCGCCGTTTCACGCCCCTGGCCGCCATGACGGATCGCGCGCACCGTGCTGATCGGCAGTTCGAGCGTCACATCGAGCGCGAGCGTGACCGCGAGTCGCGCCGGCTTGCCATCGCCCGCCGGGATCCCGCGAATCGCCTTGCCCGCGAGTTCCTGACCCGAGCGCAGCCAGACGCGATGCCGCGTGCGGCTCGTCGCCCGCGCGCGATCGGCCGGCACGAAGCTCGCGATCTCGTCGATGGCGAGGGTCACGGCCTCGGCGTCGGCCCGATGCAACGTTGCCTGACCGTTGCCGTCGACGCTGAGCCGGCCCGTGAGCGTGCGGCCGTCGATCGTCGACAGGGTGCCCGCTGGCGTGGCCGCCGGATCCTGCGCTGGCAGGGCGGCGGCACCGATGAGCCCGGCGGCCGCAGCCGCACACGCGATGGTCAACGACCGACTCACCGTCGGTCGCTGCCCGTGCCGAGCTTCTTGTAGTACTGCTCGAGCATCTTGCGGTACTGCGGCGGCAACGAGTTCTGGACCTCGGCCTCGATCTTCTCGCGGTCGCGGTCCTTCATGTCGCCCCAGCGGTCGGCGAGCGTCGGACGCTTGTTGAGCTGGCCGACCGAGCCGTCGCCTTCGGGCAAGCCACTCTGACTGGCCGGGTTGCTCGACGGACCGTTGCCCGACGGCGGACCGCCGGACTGGCGCTCCATCTCCTCGTACATCTCGATCAGCTCCTGGAGCTCCTCGATGTACTTCTCCTGCTCGATCTGCACCGGCTTGTTCGTGCGCTTCTTCTTGAGGTCGCGCCGCGTCTTCTTCATCCGGTCCGCGAGGTTGTGGAGCAGGCTCTCCTGCTGGCGCTCGAGCTCGAGCACCTGCTGGTGCGCTGCCGAACGGAAGCGTTCGCTGGCCTCGGGGAACCACTGCAGGAACGCCTTGAACCGCGGAATCGCGAGCTCGGGATACGGCACCTCGGCCAGCGCCTGCGCGTAGTAGAACGCGGCCTCGGCATCGAGCGGCGAGTGGTTGATGTCCTCGCGGATGTACTGCCCGAGCACGTCGACCGTCGATTCGGGATCGTCGCTCTCGAGGAAGACCTCGGCGAGGTGGTAGCGCACGTGGGCACGCAGCAGCGCCTGATCCGTCTTCGCGTTCGAGAGCACCTTGGTCAGCGCGAGCGCCGCCTTCGGATCGTTGTCTTCGTGCAGCAGGACCGCCTTGTCGAACGCGGGCACCGCCGCGCGCACGAGCATGTCCGCTGCGGTCGTGAGGCCGTACTCGTCGACGTTCGCGCGGAACTGCTCGATGTGTTTGGCCGTGGCGCCGAGCGCCTTGGCGTCGGCCTCGAACTTCTTCTGGTCGAACGGCTGGAACGGGTTCTGCGCGATCGCGGGTTCGCTGCCACCGACCTGGGCGTGGACCGCGCCCGCACCGAGCGCGAGCACGGCGGTCAACGCCAACTTTCGGGAGGAGCTCACCGCTCCTCCTCCGCATGGTTCTCCTTGTTGAGCTTGACCGCGAGCTTGCGCATCAGCTGCTGCACGCGGCCTTGCTTGCCCGCGATCTGGTCGGCCTTCTGGCCGCCTGCAGCCGTGTGCTTGGCTTCCTTCGGCTGTTCATCGAAAGCCTTGGTCGCCTTGTTCACGCGTTCCTGGAGAAACTTCAGCATCTTGAGCTCTGCCGACACGGGCACGAGCGGCGGTTGCCCGCCTCAACCCGAACCCGTTCAACCACCGGCTTCTTTGCGCTCGATGGTGCGGCGTAGCGCGTTGATCAGGAGCTCGAGGGTGTCCTCGATGTCCTTCTGCTTGCCCTGAACGACCTCGTCCGTCTCGTGGGCGCGGCAGAGCGCCGCGACTTCGTGCAGCTGGTCCTTCAGGTCTTCCGTGAGGGCCGTGATCACGACCGAGCTGCCCTCTTCTTCGAGCAGCTTCATCGCGTCGCTGGCCTCGACCTCGAGATCACCCTCGCCCGTGGCGACGGCCATGATCTTGGTCGCGAGCGCGGCCGGCAGCGAACCGTCGGCGGTCAGCACGTTCTGCCGCGTCTGGTGCAGCTTGTTGGTCGCGATCGTGAGCTCACGCTGCACGGCGAGCATCGCGGTGAAGCGTTCTTCGAGCGCGCGCAGGACCTCGTCCTGGAGCTGCTGGCGCAGCTGCGCGAGCGCTTCCTCGAGCTCCTTGCTGGCCGCCTCGAGATCTTCCTTGGCGTCCTGCTGCTTCTGCTTCGCGGGCTTGTACTCCTTGAGCTGGCCTGCGGCCGAACGCTGCTTCGGCACCGCCTGCTGCACGCGCTTCTTGCCGGGCGTCGGCTGGCCTTCGCCGTTCTCGTCGCCCTCTTCGGCCTTCTCCATGTCCTTCGACAGGGTGTCGGTCGCGTGCTTGGTCTTGTCCTGCTTCTTGGCCATCTGGTCGAACGGCAGCTTGAGCAGTTCGCGACGCGCTTCCTCGATCATGTCGTCGAGTTCGTCGACGGTCTTCTCGAGGTTCTCGATCGCATGGTCCTGGTCCTTGAGCGACGGCTCCGGCTGGTTGTCGCCGAGACTCTCGCAGGCCTTGCCCATCGCGCCCGCGGCCTTGCCGGCCGCACCCGAACCGGCCTTGCCCTTGCCAGGCTTCGACTCGCTCGGCTTCGATTCGCCAGGGCTCGATTCGCTCGGCTTCGACTCACTCGGCTTGCCGGGCTGGCTCTTGTCGCCCGGCTTGCCAGCCTTGCCGGCTTCGGCCGCCTTGGCCTCGGCATCGAGCTCGGCCTTCTCGGCCGCGAGCTTCTCGAGGTCCTCGGCGAGCTTCTCGGTGTCCTCCTGCAGGTCGCCCTCCTTATCGGACAGCGCATCCGTCGCGCCCTGCGCGGCCTGCATGCCGAGCTCATTGGTCGCGTCGCGGATCTCCTGCTGGCGGGCGAGCAGCGCCTGGGCCTCGGCCCGCTTGGCCTCGGCCTGCTCGATGAGCTTCTGCAGGGCCTCGGCGCGCGCCGAGTCCTCCTTCTGCTCACCCTGCTCCTTGGCCAGCTCGTCGACGCGCTTCTTGAAGTTCTCGAGCTGCGCGATGCGCTCGAGGAGCTTGCGAAGGTCGTCGTTGCGGTTCTGCAGGATCTCGTAGAGCTTGCCGAGCTTCTCGCGCAGCTCGCCGATCGAGACCAGCGCGTCGTCCCAACGCTCCTGATCGATCAGCGTGCGGGCGCGCGCCATGTGCTCGTGGATCTGCGCTTCCTGGACGTATTGCGAACCGGCCAGCAGGATGCCCGCGTCGGTCGCCGCGTTGGCGTCCGTGTCGTTCTTCTGCAGAACGAGCATGAGCTTCTGCATGCGCTCGGTCAGATCGCGGAACTTGGTCCGCGCCATCTCCTGCTTCGTGATGGTCGAAGCCTCCTGAGCGACGACCGGAGAACCGATCGGCACCAGGGCCACGAACAGGAGGGCCGCCAGAACGGCGATACCGCGTTGCATCATGGGGTCACCTACTTGCCTTTCTTGCCATTGCGCTCGGACTTGCCGCCCGACTTGTCGGGCTTGCCGGACTTCTCGTCGTTGCCTGGGCCGAAGAACTCCGACTCAGACGCACGAGCCTTGCTTTCGACTTCGTCGAAGATGCCGTCCTCTATCTTTATCACGGTTCGGAGTTCCTCCAGGAGCGCTGCGAGGGTCTCCGCTTGTTCCATTTCTTTAAGCACCGCTACGAGCCGGCGCTCGATATCGATGTAACCGTCTATCGCCTTTTTGCTTACGCTCCCCTCACGGGTGCGGGCAAAGGTGTCCACATCCCGACCTGAGATCGGGAAAGCCTCCTTGGCAACGGCGGTAAGGGGAGCCGGGATCAGCGATTCCATCTGCCGAACCTTGCCGCTCTCGATCAGCCGGTTGTTCTCGTACTCCCAGAGGATGCGCTGGTAGGACTCGGCGATGAACGCCGTGCGGCGGCCCAGCGAGACCTGCTGGCGCGCCAGGGTCTTGAGACGGGCCATCACCCGGCGCTCGCGGTCACCGACCTTGTCCTGCAGCACGACCGCGACCAGCTCACGGAGTTCGAGCAGCCCGGCCTGGTGCGTCTCGACGATCTTCGCGAGCTCCTGGCGCTGCTCGACCTGCCGCCGACGCAGGTCTTCGAGCAACCGCTCACGGGTCACGACGCGGAACGTCAGCACCTCGCTGTAGCCGTGGTGCGGCTCGCCTGGACCGAAGTTGTCGGTCGCGCCGAAGCGCAACGACAGCGTCATGCCGGGTCGGATCCGGTTCTCCGGCGCGTTCTGCGTCGGCTTCGGGTTCCACTGCCGTAGATCGACGGCGACCTCGGTCTCGTAACGCAGCGCGTTCTGCCTGAGTCCGTCGGCATATCGCGCTTGCGCGTTCTCGAACGGTGTTTCGGGCACCGGCGCGTCCTGGCCCGTGCCCGCGTCGCGCGGCGCGTCGTCGGTCACGCGCATGGAGGTGTCGAGCGCGCGCAGGCCGAAGTCGTCCTTGGCCTTGAGCGTGCCGGGAATGCGCGCGTGACTCGCGATCAGCGAACCGATGCCGCGCAACCGGAAGTCGACCTTCGGCGCGCGATCGTCACCGACCCGCAGCAGCAGTTTGGGCGGTGCACTCGCACCGAGCTTGTCGGTGTCGATGACGTCGATGACGAGCAGTCCGGACTGTTCGGGTACGAGCTGCCCCGCGAACGAACGCTGATCAGCGTCGCGCGCGAGCGGCGTCTTCCTGTCGTCGCCGAAGAGGAGGAACGCCTCCGTGAGCGGCTTGTGGCTCGCGCCGGCGATGTGCAACGTCGAGCCGCGTGGCAGGCGCAGATCGCCCTCCGTGGCGGGAATCGTCTCGCGGTCGCGTGCCATGTAGGCGGGGTACTCGACCGCGATCTGCAGGTTCTCGATCCGCGGCCGCTCGACGACCGTGACCGCGAGTTCGATCGGCAGCGCGTCGCCGCCCTCGGCGCGCAGCACGACGTCTTCGAGCACCGCATCGAGCGTCAACGTGAACTCACCGTCACCCGTCGCGCTCATCGGCTCGGAGCCACGGTCGCCGCCCGCGAACTCGTACTCGAGAAAGACTTGTTCGGGCAGCTCGCCAGTCGCCGCGACGCGGATCGTGAGCGCGTCACCCTGCGGCACGCGCACGCCGTCTTGGCCATCGGCGAAGCTCAGCGTCGTGTACCGCGGCCAGTCGACGTTCGACAGCAGCAGGTTGCGCCGCGCCCAGAGACTGAACGACTCGCTGTTGCTAACGCCCCAGCCGACGAACGCGCCGATGCCGAAGAAGATCGCCATCAGGAACTTGCGGACGCGATTGGCGTCGATCGCGTTGCCGAACGGGATCGCGTCGAGGCGGGCGTTCGTTTCCGACACGACGGCGTTCATCATCTCGCGCGACTCGAGGTCGACGACCTCGCCGCCGGCGTTGGCCGACGCGAGCCGGCGATCGAACTGCAGGGAGCTGATGAGCGCCTGGCGCACGCCCGGCGAAGCGCGCTCGACCGCGAGCGCCATCTCCTCGTCGTCGAGCGTCACTGCGATCGGCTTGATGAAGCGGCGGTTCAGCATGCGCAGAACGGTGACCACGAACGTGCCGAGCAGGATCGCGCGGAACACCCACTCCAGGCGCAGGTAACGATCCGTGAGGAACGTCGGCACCGCGTAGGCGACGAGCAGCAGGCTCAGCATGCCCAACGACTCGATCCAGATGCCACGGCGCGCGCGCGCCCGCAGCTGATCGAACTTCACCCGGGCCGAGCCCAGGGCAGCAGGAGAAGCGGTCGTCGTCATAGCAGGTTGAACCTCTTGCGCAGGATCCACTCGATCGACAGCACGATGATCAGGAAGATCACTGTAGCCATGCCATCCCAGAGCGGATGCGGCGTGCGGAACGTGTCCGTGGCCGAACGCGACGGGATCTCGTCGAGTGCCTTCAGCAGTTCGGCGGGCGTATCGAAGAGCTGGCCGCCCGTCGCCGCCGCGATCGCCGCGAGCTCGGAGCGATCCATCGGGCCTTCGCGTTCGACCTGGGCTGCAACGACCTGGAACGTGAGCTCGACGTTCTTGCCCATCTTGCGCGCCGGTCGCACGCGATAGGTTCCGAGATGCGTCGGCCGGAACTGCAGCTCGTAGCTGCCGGGCAGACTCTCGATCGGCACGAGCGCCACGTTCTCCGTGCCGTGACCCTCACGCTCGACGAGCACCTCGAACGAATCCGAGATCCACGGCTGCAGCGCTTCGTCCTTGGCGTCGGCGGTGAGCAGGATCGCATCGCCGAGGTCGAGCTTGTCCGCGTTGGCCGTGAGGCGCAGGCGGCTGTTGCCCGCGTAGATCCGGCCTTCGAACAGATAGCGGATGCCGTTGACCCAGAACTTCACGTAGGCGTCCATGAAGATCGAACGCCAGCGATACGTCTCGTCCGTGCCGAGCCACAGCACGCGACCCGCGCCGACGTTCTGCATCGCGAACATCGACATGCCGCGGCCGTTGCGCCGGAACTTGGGATCCGGGTTGGTGCTCTCGACGACGCTCGTCGCCGCAGCCTTGAGCCGCTTGACCGGGAACCAGAAATGGAAGCCGGGCAGCCGACCCCACTTGATGCGGCGCACGCTCTTGTCGTCGTCGATGCGCGAGACCTTGGCGGCCACGCCGTCCGCGCCATCGGGCGCCAGCTCGTACGGCCACGGCCGCGGGAACGCGATGCCGAAGTTGACCATCTTGCGCTGCGCGAAGTCGATGTCCGGCACGACCGGCAGCAGGTCGACGAGCGCGCGCGTCGTCGCGTCCGGGCGCAACGATTCGAGCGTGAACTTCTCGCCACAGACCCACCACAGACCACAACCGCCCTCGACGACGTGCGCCGCGAGGTTCTCGCAGAACGTCGACGTCAGCGACTCGTGGTTGGGGTCGACCATGATCACGACGTCGTAGGGATCGAGCTCCGACCGCGCCTCGGGCAGCGTGTCGATGCGCACGGTCTCGTTGCCGTCCTGCGGGAACTTCGGATCCGCGTTCTGCACCCAGCAGGTGACGTCGATCGTCTTGTCGCGGATCAGCAGGTTGCGCAGCATCTGGTACTCGAAGATCGACGCACCCGCGAGCAGCAGCACGCGCGCGCGCTCCTCGAGAACCTCGACCATCGCCACCTTGCTGTGCCGCTCGGGTGCCGGCGGCTCGCCGTCGGGCGGGTCGACGACGCTGCGGTAGAGGAAGCGCCCCGCAGTGTCGGACGTGAGATCGCGCCATTCGACGAGCACCTCCGTCTTGTCGCCGCCGATCTCGACCTGCTGCGTCGCCACGACGCTCTCGGTGCCCTTGTCGTCCGCTCGGATCAGCCGGACCGTGACCGACATCGGGTCGTAGCCCTGCGAGCTGATGTTCGAGCTCATCTGGAACTTGTCCTTCTGGAACACCTTCTCCGGTGCTTCGAAGCGCGACAGTTCGACGGTCTGGGTCTCGGACGGGTCACCGATCCCGAGCACGAACGTGTGCGGGATCTTGCGCTGGTTGAGCAACCGCGCGACCTCGGCGCCCTGCGGGCCGGCGTTGCGGCGGCCGTCGCTCACGATCACGACCGCGGCGATCTCCGAGCTGCGGCTGCGGTCGAGCGCCGTGCGCAGACTGCCACCGAGGTTGGAGAAGCGGCCGTCGGCCTCGAGCTTGCTCAGGTCGAGCTCCGGCAGCGGGCCGTCACCCGGCAGCGCAGTGCCGGCTGGCGGGTTGGCGCCGGGACCGCCCTGTTGGCCGGGCTGTTCTCCAGGCTGCGCCGGCGGAGTCACGAGCGGCAGGTCTTCGATGCTGCCCGCGAACGCGTAGAGCTGCGGCACGTTCTTGGCGCCGAGCTTCTTCACCAGCGCGCCATCGTCGTGACCGAGCAACGCCTTGACGAGATCGATGCGACGCACGCCGACCGGGTCGGTGACGCCGACGTCGCGCCAGCCAGCAGCCAGCTTCTGCACGTTGTCGCGGCGGAAGGCGTCGACGTGCGTCATCGACTGCGAACCGTCGACGAGCAGGATCGTGTGGCCGGCCCGCACCTCGCGTTTGACGGTGACGAGGTTGGGCTCGAGCAGCACCGCGATCGCGACGATCACCGCGAGCACGCGCAACGACGCGAGGATCACACGTTGCGGGGTCGTGAGGTTCTTGCCGTCACGGCGATACATCCAGCCGATGCAGATCACCGTCAGGAGGCACCCGATCAGCACGAGCATGCCGAAGCCGCCCGTCGGGAACGCCGCGAACTCGAACTGCAGTTCGGTCCCCGGTTCGGGCTCGACACCCTTCCACGAAGCCAGCCAGCGCAGGAAGTCTTCCATGTCTGCTCCCGTCAGCGACGGCCGAACCTCATGGCCAGGAAGGACTCGGCCAGCAGGCCGAAGACGAGGGCGAGCGCGAGGATCTTCCAGATCTCACCCTCGCCAGAACTCGCACCGATGCCGCCATCGGCAGCAAGGAACGTGACGCGGTCGTGCAGGTCCTGCGGATAGATCCGCGTGAACGTCTGCTTGCCGAACGCCTGCAGCCGGCTTTCGTCGGCGGCCGGATTGCGCGCGATGATGCGTTCTTCCGGGTTGCCGTCGTGGCGCGAGAATTCCACCGCGTAGGCGCCGAGTTCGCGCAGCTCGCGCATCGGCACCGCGAGCTCCCAGGGTTGCTGGGTCGCTTCGACCGGTTGGTTGCCGGCACCAGCGCCGTTGGCCTTGTCGCCGTCGGCCGACTTCTCGGGCGCCGGCTCGACCGCGGTGAACGTGCGCTCTTCGCCATCGCCACCGAGCGCCCGCAGCGTGACGTCGGGACGATAGATGCCGGGATCGAGCACCGTGCGGTAGCTCGCCTCGGGATCGAGGTTGAAGCCACTGAGGTCGCGCTGCCGCGCGGCGGCGCGATGCCACTCCATGATCGCGGGGACGAACAGGTCGGTGATCGGCAGGTTGGACCAATGCTTGTCCGCGGTGATCGCGAACACGACGACCTCGCCGCCACCGCTGCCGTACGGGCGCGTGGCGATCAGCGGCGGACCCTCGGCATCGCGGATTCGCGCGACGATCTTGGCGCTGTGATCGAAGTCGTGATCGAGCCCGAGCCAACGGTGCACGAGCACGACGCGGTTCATCAGCAGCTCGAACACCTCACCGATGCGCCGACACATCGGGTGATCCTTCTGCGTCAGCACCGCGGACTCGGGACGATCCGGGTCGCCGTCGACCTCGAGCAGCGGCAACGGCAGCAGGCCCTTGCCGTCCTTCCAGAGCAGCTCGTTGTAGCGCTGCGTGTCGAGCAGCGGCCCGCAGAAGACGCCGAGGCCGCCGCCGCTCTCGACGAACTCCTCGAGGCGCTTGACGAGCGCTTCGGTCGGCGCCTGCACGTTGCAGAGCCAGACGAAGTCGAACGGCGCGAGGTCGAGCTCACCGAGCCCGGTGTCGGAGACGACCTGCGCCTCGATGCCGAAGCGTTGCTCGCCATCGGGATCGTAGGCTGAAGCGAGGAAGTAGGTCTCACCCGTGTCCTCGTCGGGATCGCCATCCACGAGCAGCACGCGGCTCTTCTCCCGGACCTCGAGCGCGAACGTGTGACGATCGTCGAGCGGGAAGCGTTCGGTCGCCTCGAGCTTGGCTTCGAGTCGGTGGAACCCCGCATCGCCGAACGTGTGCGTCGCGGGCACCGCGACCTTCTCGCCGGGCGCGAGCTGCGGCACCGACAGGCTGACGCTGCTCTGGCCGTCGATCTGCAGCGCGACCGTGGTCGGCATCGTCGCGTCGAGGCCGAAGTTCTTGACGTCGACCGCGAGCGTCACGGGCACGTTGGCGACCGCGAGCCGGTCGGCGAGGCGGATGCCGACGACCGCGAGGTTGTCGTGCTCACCGCCGACCGCGAGCACCTTGAGGTGGTGCTTCTCGGGATCCATCGCCGCGATCGCGGCCTGCAGCGCAGGCCGTGGCTTGTCGTCGGGCGTCGCGAAGTCGTGCTGGCGCAGATCGCTGACGAGATAGAACTGAGTGCGCGACGCTTCGCCGACCTCGGCCGCGCGTTTGACCGCAGCACCGAGCGTCTTGCCAACGTCGGGCGCGACGTGGCTGACGGTCCACTCCTTGACGGCATTGCCGATGCGGCGGCCGATGTCGGGGCCGATGCGTTCGTTCCAGCGATCGGGCTCGCCGGCCTTGCTCGCGCGCAGGATCGAGATCCGGTCGCCGCTG
This sequence comes from bacterium, assembly GCA_024743115.1. Classification (GTDB taxonomy): domain Bacteria; phylum Planctomycetota; class UBA1135; order UBA1135; family UBA2386; genus JAGQRA01. Next base: position 271,469 of record JANSXC010000003.1, read on the forward strand.
CGCGTCTTGCCGAGATCATCGGCGAGCGCGCGCACGCGATCCTGCGCCCGTTCGTAGAGCTGCGCGCTGCCGCTGATCTGCGTCATCGAGGCGCTGTCGTCGAGCACGACGACGTGGTGCGTCATCGAACCGATCAGGCCGCCGCCACCGAGCTGCGGCCGCGCGACGAGCAGGCCGAGCAGCAGGACGGCGAGCACGCGGAGCAGCAGGACGAGCCACTGCTCCATGCGCAAGCGCTTGCGGTTGCGCTTCATCGCCTTGAGCAGGAAGTCCATCGCCGCCCATTGCACCTTCTTGAAGCGCCGGCGGTTGAGGATGTGGATGATGATCGGCACCGCCGCGAGCGGCAGCGCCCAGAGCAGCATCGGGTTGAGGAAGGCGAGTGCGAGCATCAGAGGGGTCAGGCGGTGATCCGTGGATCAGCGCTGGTAGATCGGAACCAGGGCGTACGGCAGCTGCAGGATCGTGAGCGCCACGGCGGTGCCGTAGACCTTGCCCACCCGATCCCCGTCCCAACTGCCATCGGGTCGCTGCTGCTCTTGCAGCCACGACGCGATCGAGGGGTAGTAGTCGAGCCAGTCGGAACCACCGCGCTGATACAGCGCCTGGCTCCAGTAGAGATGTGCGTAGTAGTGGTGGCCCGTCGTGTCGGTGCGCACCTTGAGCATGCGAGTGCAATAACGATGCGCGGCCGCGACGAACTCCACATCGTCGTAGATCCCCGCGTTGTAGAACACCGCGACGCCCGCTGCCGTGATCGCCGGGCGGCTGCCACCCGGGCTTCCGAGCTTGTAGCGGATGCCGCCGTCGGCGTTCTGGCAGCGCTTCACGTAGTCGACCGCGCGATCGACCATTCGGCGGTCGACGACGATGCCGGCCATGCGGCAGGCCCGCAGCGCCTGCATCTGCGTGATCGTGACGCTGCCCTCGTCGTCGTTGTGATCCGGGCGATAGATCCAGCCACCCGCCGTCGACTGCGCCGAGGCCGTGAGCCCGACGGCGCGATCGAGGACGCGCTTGAGCTGTCGCTGTTTGCGCACGTCCTCTTCCATGCCGTAGACCGACGCGAGCAACAGTGTCGCGAAGCCGTGGCCGAACATCGGCACCGGGTCGCCGGCCGCGTGGATCAGGCCGTTCTCGGGGTCGACCTGCTGCAGGAGCCAGTCGACGGCGTCGCGCACCTGCCGCCAGTGGCGGCCACGGGTCGGCGTCGAACCCGCAGCGACGAACGCCATCCCCGCGAGCGCGGTCATCGCGACCGGATTGCCGCCGTCGAGACCGGCGTTGCGGAATGCGCCGTCGCCGGCCTGGTTCTGCTCGAGCCAGGTCAGCCCACGCTCGATCGCCGTGACCGTCTCGGGCGTGACCCCGTCCGGTCGATCCTGGGCGGCGAGCACATCGGCGCAACCCAGCACCGTGGCAACAGCGCCTACCCACACGGCTGGCCTCGTCACCCTGGAACTCACGCGTCGATCGCTCACCGCTGATAGATCGGGGCCAGCGCGTAGGGCAGCTGCAGCAACGTGAGCGCGATCGCGGTGCCATACACCGCACCGACGCCATCACCGTCCCAGCTGCCGTCCTTCTTCTGCTGCTTGAGCAGCCAGCGCGCCTTCTTGTCGTAGTAGCCGGACCAATCCTTGCCACCACGCTGGTAGAGCGCCTGCGACCAGTAGAGGTGCGTATAGTAATGGTGACCAGTGTTGTCGACCGTCACCGAGATGTGCTTCTTGCAGTAGTCGTAGGCCTTCTCGGCGAACGGCTGGTCGTCGTAGATGCCCGCGTTGTAGAGCACCGCGACGCCCGCGGCCGTGATCGCGGGCCGGCTGCCGCCGCCCGAGTTGAGGCTGTAGCGGATGCCGCCGTCGCTGGTCTGGCAGCGTTTGATGTAGTTGACCGCACGGTCGATCGTCTTCTTGTTGACGACGATGCCCGCCATGCGGCACGCGCGCAGCGCCTGCACCTGGGTGACGGTCACACTGCCTTCGTCGCTGTTGGAGTCGGGCGTGTAGATCCAGCCGCCCGCGGTCGACTGCGACGACGCGATCAGTTCGACGGCCTTGTCGAGGACGCGCTTCAGCCGCTTCTGCTTCACGACGTCCTCCTCCATGCCGTAGACCGACGCGAGGTAGAGCGTGCCGAAGCCGTGGCCATACATGCTGCGGCCTTCTTCGGCCGGCACGGAGATGACGCCCGTGCGCGGGTCCGAGTTGTCCATCAGGAACTGCACCGACTCGCGCACCTCACGCCAGTGCCGGCCGCGCGTCGGCGTCGAACCCGACGCGATCAGTGCCATGCCGGCGAGCCCCGTCATCGCAGCCGGGTAGGAGCCATAGCCGCCGTTGTTGCGCCAGCTGCCGTCGCTGCCCTGATTGCGGGCGAGCCAACGCAGACCGCTCTGGATCGAGTCGTGGATCGCGCGATCGACGCCGGGTGGGAACGAGTAGTCCTGAGCCGGAGCGAGAGCACCGAGGCCCAAAACCGAGGTCACCAGTGCCAGGACCGAAGTCAGCAGCGCCGCGGGAACAGGGAGCGTGTTGCGCAGGATCATCCTTTGCCTTCCATGAAATCGTAGAGCCGTTGTTGCTCGCTCTCGTGCGTGCGCAGATCGCCCGCCGCCTTGCTGACCTCGACCCGGGCGAGGTGCCATCCCAGTCGCACCGAACGCTCCTCGCAGAGCCCGGCAATCGCGTCGAACGCGGCCATGGCCTGAGGCAGCTGCTTCTGTTCGGCGAGGTTCATCGCGCGCTCGCGCACCAGCGCCAGCAGTCGCCGGCAACCCTTTTGTTTCGTCTGGTCGTCGAGCTTCGGATCGACGAGCCACTCGAACAGGATCTTCTCGGCCTCCTGCAGGTCGCCCGCCGAGATCCGCAGGCCCGCGGCCCGCCACGGATCGTCCGTGGCTTCCTGCGCGAGACCACGCAGCGCCGAGCGTGAGCTGAAGACCTCGACCCCACCGCGGTAACCGATCCCGAGCCACGAGCCAGCCGACTGGATGTTGAACGGCAGCTGCAGCGGTTCGCGACCAACACCGAATGACGGCAGTCGCAATCGCTGCATCGCCTTCTCGTTCTTGACGTCGAACACGAAGATCTCGCCCTCACCAGGGATCAGCACGCGATCGCCCGCGATCGTGCCACGGCCGCGACCGACGTTCTTGCGGCCGCTGATTGCGGGCAGTTCCTGCATCCACTTGATGAGACCACCACGCAATCCGATGCAGACCAGCGCGGTGTCCGAAGTCAGAAAGACTTCCGACGCCGTGGTGCCGACGATCGTCTTCAGCGTGCCGTACGGCGCATAGCGCGTGGTGCCGTCGACCAGCCACACGGGTTGACCGCTCGCGCTGTCGACGCAGGCGACGACGCCGCTGTCGCAACCCGCGAAGATCACGAGACCGTTCTGGACGATGAGGTCGTTCGGCAGGAAACCCGAGAGCTCGGACTGCACGAATCGGGAACCGATGTTGTTGCGACCGGTCGAGCCCTTGGGTCGCATCTTGGGTCGCAGCGGATCCTCGCGCTCGTAGCGTCGGATCCAGCGCAGATCGCCCGCGAACGCATCGACTGCCGCAAGGCAGCCAGCGTTGGTCAGCGCAAACGCGATGCCGCCGTTGACGACGACCGGCGAACCCGGCGCCTTGAAGAACGGCGACCCGCCCGAATGCAGCATCGTGTGCCACAAGGGCCGCCCCGTGCTGCGATCGAGACACTCCAGCGAGTAGGCGTCGCGCCGCATCGCGGGCAGCAGCAGCCGCTCGCCGAAGATGGTCGGCCGCGCGAGGAACGTGACATCGCGCAGGCCATCCTCGCCATCGAGCCACTGCGTCGAGTCCCACAGCGGCGCCATCGTGACGCGGTCGTAGGCGACGAGTTTGGACGTGCGCAGCGTCGAGACGTTCTGCGTCGGGGTCTTCTGATGGCCGAGCACGGCGTAACGCCGGACCTCGTCCTCGACGGGCCGCATGAGCGCGTGATCGACCGCCGCGATCCGGATCCGCGGATAGCCCTGGCGCGGCTTCGACGGCACGTCGAGTCCGTCCCCGGCCTGCAGCATCAGCCCCGTGCGGGCATCGGCGACGCGCAGCCGGTAGTGATCGAAGAACAGCGCGCGCGGCGGCTTGCCGGCCGACTCGCCGGGCACGAATCGGATCCACGACGCCGGGCCGTAGCGATCGGCGTGCGGCATCGCGGTCGTGCGCTGACCGTTGCCCCAGCGAATGAAGCCGCGATTGCGGTCGCGCTTGGATTTCGGACTGCGGTAGGGCCGCGGATCCGCGAAGCGATACTGCCAGAGCGCCACCAGTTCTTCGGGGCCGGCCCCATCGGGATCGGCGGCCTCGCCGAGGCCGTCCGCCAGCCACGACGGGCCCGAATCCGCGAGCGCGCCCTCGAGCAACGCGATGACCTCGTCCGCGAAGATCGGCAGCTCGGGCAGCTCCCGGACCGACTGCAGCTCACCGAGAATGCGCAGCGAGTCCTCGGGGTGCTCCTTGGCGATCTCGCGCACGGCCTCCTGCGCGACCCCACTCTCGCCGGCCATACGCAAACATAGTGCGATCTTGAACTTACACCAGATTGGGTCCGCGCCGATCCGCTTCAGGTTGGTGGCCGGATAGATCTCGATCAGATCCCTAAGCACCTGCACGGCAGCGCGATACCGCCCCTCGTGCATGAACCGATCGGCGAGTACGACCATCGCGCGGCCCGCGGGCAGCGTGATGAAGTAGCGATTGATGACCTTCTCGAGCTCGGAGATGGAGCCGCTCGCCATGGCCGCCTCGAACATCTGACGCGCCGCGACCTCGTGCAGCGTCCGGTAGAGCTCGATGCCGGCGGCCGGCATTTCCGCGAGCAGTTCGTGGCAAAGCCGGCGCACGGGCCGGTAGAGCCGACCATCACGCGAGAACACCGAGTTGGCCGCGTCGAGTTCGACACTGGAGGGGCCTTTCGGGCCCTTGGGCTGTTTCGCCTTCGGCTCCTTCTTCTTCGGAGCGTTCTTCGCGGCCGGGTCCTTGCTGGTCTCGTCCGCGTTCGTCGGTGGCGGCGCAAACTCGTCCGAACTGCCGAGGAACTCGACCGTCCGGCCCTGAATGACGTCCTGCAGGACCTCGATCGCGGCCACGTAGTTGGCGTCGCCGAGGAACGACTCAGCTCGCCGTAAATACCTGTCGAGATTGGGGTTCTCGAACATCTTGACCGGTACGCCGAGGTCTTCGTCCGAGGACCTCACCGCCCCGATCGCGCCGAGGGGGGCGACCGCTCGCACCCGCTGCGCCAAGAGCGGAGCAGTGACGCTGGCAGTCGCCAGAACAGCGAGAAGTAGACGTGATTGCACAGGCAGGTCGAGCCGAACGCATCGCAGCGCCCCGAACCGGGATACCGGACAGGGACACCAGCGCGACGCCAGGCGTCAGGTTCCGGGTTTGTGGACGGTCGAGTCCGTGTGACGGGCAACTGCCCGAAAAACTCAACGTCGTTTTCCCCGGGAGGGATCAGGCCGAAATCTACGGCTCCCGGGCCGGGTCAGCGAGACCCCCCTCCACGTTTCGCCGCTCCGGGCCCGGCGGTTGGTCCGGCGAGTTTCCCGACCGCGCGATCGCGAGCGCCACGACCGCAAACAGCGCCAACAGGGCCCACCAGGGCACGACGTTGTTCGCGACGTAGGCGACGAGCGCGAGGTAGGCCGCCGCCGCGACGGCCAGCAGTCCGCCGATCAGGGGGCGCCGCCGCAGCATGTGCCAAAACAGCAACGGCACCCTTTCGAGCGGCGTGAACACCCAGAGCAACAGCCAGAGCCGCATGTAGGGCCCGGTGTCCATCGTCTTCCAGGTCATCAGATGGAACGCCGTCACTGCTGGCAGATAGAACCAGCGCGCGCGCGGCCAGAAGATCACGAGCGGGAACGTCGCCTGGACGAACACGGTGCCGATGCTCTGGAACTGACACAGCGCGACGCTGCTGCCGACCGCGCGCGACCAGTCACCGTCGTGGCCGAGCATGATGCCCTGCAGCGTGTAACCGTTGAACCAGTCGAGACCACCGAGGATCAGCTTGCCGAACCCGGCGCCGGCATAGCCGAGCGCGATCGTGAACTGCGTGATGCGGATCGGCAGCGCGGACGTCGTCACGACCGCGGGCGATGCGGGCAGATCGCGCCGCCGCCATAGCCAGCGCACGACCAGCGCATCGACCGAACACCCGAGCCCCACGCGCGCGAACGGCAACGCCGCCATGCCGAACGCGAGCGCGACCTTGTCGTGGTGCGGCTTGCCGAACGAGTACGCGAGGCCGGTCCAATAGAAGAACGCCAGCGCGCCGATCGCACAGCTCAGCCTGGAAGCGATCCCGAGGATGCCGCCCGTGAGCGCGATCACCGCGATCGTCCACGCGAGTTCGGCCGCCTCCGAACCGATCGGCGGCACGCCGAGCACCTGGAACAGGTAGATCGGGGTCCACGGCCGGCCCGCGATGCCACTGCTGACGTTGGCCGCGTCCATGAACACGACGGGCGCGTAGAGCAGCACGTCGTAGAGCGCGACGGCACAGAGCAACGCGCGCACCGCGCCGAGCCGGGCGGCCGGCACCGGATCGCAGAACAGCCGATCGAGCCAGCGCCAGAACGCTGCGGGCGAGCTCATCGCGCCTTCTCCCAGCGCACGAGCACGGTCGGCGCCGCATCGACGGGGCCAGCGGGCGTCAGCCGAATGCGTCCATCGGCGAGCACATAGCCGATGAACTCGGGCTCCCCGCTCGGCCGCCCGCGGTTGATCTGCCGCAGGAAGCGCTGCCGCTTCGCTTCAGGGCCGAAGACGATCTCCGCGAGCATCTGCCAGTAGCCGTCCTGCACGACGCCGATCTCCCAGAGTTCGCGCGCCATCCGCGTGCCGTCCGCGCGCAGGCCGAACACGCGCGGTCGATGCAGCACCGAGCCTTCGTGCCAGTTTTCGGTGTACATCGTGAAGCCGACGAACGGCCAGCTACGGCCGTAGCCGAGCGTGGCGGCGAGCAGCTGCAGGCCGAGGATCATCAGGAGTGCGGTCCGCCCCGCGGCGACGAGAGCGCGCCGCAGCCGTTGCGGTGGGCCTGTGGTCGGTCGCCCACCGGTCCAGAATGCGAGCCCGAACACGAGCAGTGCGACGAGAATCGCGATCGCCGGCAGCAATCGGGTATCGAACGCGCGCGGCAGCGGCACCGAGACGTCGAACTCGGCGACCTTGCGGCGGCGAAGGTCACGATCGAGCGCGTGCACCTCGACCTGGTGGCGACCGGGCCGCAGGTGTCGCAGTCGCTGTTCCGAGATCGGGCGCAGCAGATGATGGTGGCGCAAGCGCTGTCGCAGGGTCACGCCACCGCGCGCCACGACCGCCAGTTCGAACGGCGCGGTGCCGTCCGCGAGCCCGACCAGTTGCCGCCGTTCTACCCGCGGACTGCCAGCGTCCGCAGCGAAGCTCGCGAGTCGCGGCGGCGGCCCGCGGTCGGGCCGGTAGGCAAACCACCCGCGCTCGTTCTGCAGCAGGATCCGGCCGATGGCATCCCGCCGCACAGCGCGATACGGCGGTGGCGGCAGCGACAGCCCGTCCGCGGCGCCCGAGCCGCCGGCCGCAAAGGTCCGGCCGTAGCCGAACCGCGGTTCGATCACGCCGAAAGCGTCCGGTGTGCAGACCCACAGTCGCCCGCGCGGATCCGCAACGACCCCGCGCAGCGGCCCGGGCGGCACGCCGTCGCGCAGGTCCGCAAGGTCGAGCACCAGGTGGTCGGCATCGCAAACGAACAGGCCCTGATCGCAGGCCGCGAAGACCGCCCCGTCGGGATGCCGGGTGATCGCGTGGACCCGGCCGGTCGGTGACGTTCGGGGCAGGGCCGCGTTGCCGCCGGGATCGGTCCGGCGCAGATCTCCGTCGATGATCGCAAGGCTAAGCTCCGCAGTGAGTTCGATCCGTTCTGCTGCGACGGGAACGGCCGCGGCGATGGCGCTGGAGTCCACCGCCACGAAGCCCGAATCGGCAGGCTGCTGCGCCGACTCCTGACCCACCACCGCAACCGCAAGCATGGCTCCGGCGAGGAATCCTGCCGCGATCAGCGCGCAGCGCGGGGCATGGAACGGCAAGCGGAGCATCGGCTCGCAGCTTACTCGACCGCCCGGACCCTGCGGATCCGTGGAGGATCGGCGCGGCTCACCCGTCCTTACGACCCGTTTGCCAGCTGACGAACGCGCACCCCGTCGGGTCCGAAACCGGCCAGGACCGCCGTTCGCCCACCCTCCGTCCGGCCGAACCTGCCCGCTCCCCTTCACGTTGCGTAGACTCCACGCCCACATGACCCCCGCGATGCTGCCACGCTGTTCTCTCGTTCTCCCAGGCTTGATGGCCGGCTTGATGGTCGGCGCCATCGGGCTGCTGCCCGGGCTGCGCGCCCAGGAATGGACCGGCGAGAAGCTCGCGAGCGAAGCCGCGGGTTTTCAGTCGGAGAGCCTGGCGACCAAGCTCGAGCAGATCGGCGCGCTGCTCGAGCATCGCGCGGACAACTTCTCGGCCGTCGTCGCGCGGATCCACGGCGACCACCGCGAATACCTGCTCAAGGTCGATCGCCTGATCGGTGAGCTCACCGACGAGCGCTGGGCCGTGCGCGAGCAGGCCGAACGCTCGCTCATCGAGATCGGTGGCCGCGCCAAGGCGCTTATCCTGCAGCATCGTGACACGTACGAGTTCGTCGAGCAGCGGCTGCGCTGCGCGCGAATCCTGGACGCGCTGACCGCCAAGGGCACCGAGGAAGAGGATCGCGAACAGCGCCTGCTGCGCGGTCTGGTGCAGATGGCGCTCTATCAGGAAACCGAGCCGCGACTGCTCCGCGCACTGCGCAGTGCGCTGGGTCACACGGATCCGTCCGTCGTCGAAGGCGCGATCCGCGCACTCGGCAAGCTCGGCGGCGAGGACGAGGTCAAGCCGGTCGAACAGATGCTCGAGTGGAAGGGCGGCATGCATCGCCAGACCACGATCGCGGCGCTCGGTCGCATGCAGTGCGACGGCGCGCTCGCGGTGTGCAAGCGCCTGCTGACGTCCGATGAGATCACGAACACCGAGGTCTTCGTGCTGTTGCGCGCGCTGCAATCCCGCAGCGACGACGGCGCCAGGAACCTGCTCGGCGAACTCGCCGCGGCGAAGAACCCGCTCGTCGCGGCCGGTTCGAAGATCCGCACCGCGGCGCGCGAGAACAAGACGCCCGCGCGGTTCACGCTGCCCGATCGCAGCCAGGTCGATGCGAAGTTCGGCGGCTTCTTCGGCGAGTCGCTGCAGGTGCACGACGGCTTCCCGGGCCTGGCCGTGGCCGAGCTGGCGTTCACGGACACCGACACCGTCGACTTCCCGGCACACGCCATGGCGCCGGTCGACGGCACGCGCGTGTTCCTCAACCAGGGCAGCCTCGTGATCGGCAAGATCGTTGCGATCGACGCCGAGTCGCTGCAGCTCGAGTCCGCGATGTTCGGCCAGCTCACGCTTCCCCGCGCAGAGATCCAGGGCCTCGCGCTCGACCCCGAACTCGATCGCCTGGTCGGCGCATCGACCGATCACGACCGCGTGCGCTTGAAAGGCGACAAGTTCCTCGACGGCCACATCCGTTCCACCGATGGCAAGACCGTCGTGTTCGAGGCGCTCGACGGCAAGAAGTCCGACATTCCCGTCGCCGACATCGCGGGCATCCTGTTCACGCGGCCGCGCTCGATCGAACCGGACACGACGATCTACACGCGCATCGACCTGACATCGGGCGAGCGCCTCATCGCCTTCGTCGCGGGCGCCTCGGGTGACGAGCTCGCGATCACCGCACCGCTGCTCGGCTCCGCAGTCGTGCCGCTGGCGCAGGTGCACCGCCTCGAACTCGGCGTCGGTGGCGGCGCGCTCTGGGGCTTCACCCTCGTCGCGGACTACAGCGACAACCGCGTCGTCGAGTTCGACGATCAGGGCCGCACGGTGTTCGTGCTCGAAGACGTGTTCGGCGCGTGGGACGCCGAATGCCTCGACAACGGCAATCTGCTCATCACCGAGTTCTCCGTGAGCCGCGTGCAGGAGATCAACCGCAAGGGCGAACAGGTCTGGGTCTACGAAGAACTCAAGAACCCCTACGACGCCGATCGCCTGCCGAACGGCAACACGCTGATCGCCGACACGTTTGGCAGTCGCATCGTCGAGGTCGATCCGTCCGGCAAGGAGGTCTGGGTGTTCGACAAGAACATCCGGCCGTTCGACTGCGATCGTCTCGCCAACGGCAACACGCTGATCGCGGACGTGCTCAAGGACCGCGTGATCGAGGTCAACCAGGACGGCGAGGTCGTCTGGGAAGTGAAGAACATGCCCAACGTGCACGACGCCGACCGGCTGCCCAACGGCAACACACTGGTCACGCTGCGCAACAAGGGCGTCGTGCTCGAGCTCGACAAGGAAGGCAACACGGTCTGGAAACTCACGAGCCTGAGTTCGCCGTCCGATGCCGACCGCCTGCCCAACGGCCACACGCTCGTCGCCGAGAACACGCAATGCCGCGAGTTCGATCGCCGCGGCAACGAGGTTTGGAAGAAGGAGACGAGCTGGGCGGTCGAGGTCAACCGCTACTGATCTGTCGGGAGTGGACCCGGCCGCGGCCGATCAGTCGATCACCGGCTGCAGCACGGCCGGCACGGGCCGCCGCTTGATCACCTCGCGCACCGCCTCGACGCGCGCCGCATCACCATCGTGCGCCGCGCGCGACAGCTCGTAGAGCTGCTGCAGCAACAGCCAACCACCGCCCGTCGCCGTCGCGCGATCCGCCGCTTCGGCCGCGAGCGCGAACCACGGCAGTGCGGCCGCGGGTCCGTCGCGCAGCAGCGTCGCCGTACCGCGATCGAACGCGCCCGGCATCAGCAGGCGCCGCGCCGATTTCCAGTCCGTCGCGCCGGCCGCGAGCTCGTTGGCGGCCGTGAGCTCGCTCGTGAAGATGGCCCACGTCTCCTGCCAGTGCGCCGGCACGTCGTCACCGATTGCGGTGTGCTGCGCGGTCGCCGCAGCGAAGTCCCCGTTCTGGAAGCTCCAGATCGCGCGTTCGTAGCGCCAGTCGAACACCCACACCCAGATCGCCGCTGCCAGCATGAGCAACGTGGCGCCGAACACGGCGATGCGCAGCCGCCGACCCGCGGCATCGAACCGTTCGCGGAATGCCGGTTCGCCCTCGTAGCGCGCCATCGTCGCGAGCCGCGCCCGTTCGTCGGGATGCATGCTCGACAGCCGGCCGAGCAGGCTGCGGCGCACCGGCATCGTACTGTCCATCACCGACCGTAGCGCGCGGGAGCACGGCTCGGCGCCGAGTGCGCGCACGGACGCGACGTCGGCTTCGAGCTCGAAGCGGTGGGCCAACGAACGCACGACCAGCCAGATCAGCGACGCAGCCATCAAAGCCGCAAGCATCTGCGTGAAAGCGTCGAGGTCGCCGATCGCCAGCAGACTCAGCGGATGCAGCGCGAGCATCGGGACGACGACCGCGAGCAGCATCAGGAGCCCCGGGTGCCCCATGCGTGCGTGCCCGACCTCGTGCGCAACGACGCCAGCAAGCGCGTCGGCATCGAGCACCCGCACGAGTCCGTCCGTGATGCAGAGGCAGCGCGTCGCCGCCAGCGGTCCAACCATCATCGCGTTGATCGCGCTCATGCCGGTCGGCAACAGTAGGACGCGCTGCGGGGGGAACCCGAGGGTCGCGGCGGTCATGCGCAGTTCGGCACCGAGCAGCGGCGGGAATCGTTCATGAGCGCCGAACGCGAACCGGAACAACAGCGGCAACGCGAGCGCCGCCGAAGCGAGCAGCGCGAAGAAGCCGAGCGTGATGCCCAACGACGTTCCGAGCACGAACGAGTGCACCGCGCGCGACAGGCCCAGCACGTCGAGCCCGACCCCGAGCAACAACCACGGCACGCTGACGAGCAGGATCCAGCCGAACCGCAACCGGATCACGGGCAGCAGTTCGAACACGCCGGGCAGCTGCGGTCGCACGAGCCCCGCACTGCGCGCGACCTCGCGGCCCATCTCGAGCCAGAAGGCGAGCTGCGTCGAGAGCACGACACGCGGCAGCTCCACGACGAGTAGCGGCAGCAGCAGCAGCGTGAACGACAGCGTGTGACTGTCGTGCGACCACCGCCATGCGAAGTCGGGCCAGCAGCCGTAGACACAGAACAGCAGCAGCACGAGCGGCGAGGCCGCGATGGACAGCCGCTGCAGCAAACCGGGCAACGGCCCGTGATAGCGCCCCGCAGCGAGCTGCAATCGCTGCACGCCGCGCGCGAGCATCAGCAACATGGCCGGCAGCAGCAGCGGAAAACTCGCGAGCAACAGCCGATCGAGATCCCCACTGCCCGCGATCGGCGGATCGAACTCGCGCGCCCCGAAGACGACGAGCAGCCCGATCAGGAAGACGACGGGAAGTCCCAACTCAGCGACGACCCCGGGGCTTCTCGGGGCTGTGCTTCAACGCGCGTTCGAGCAGCGCGGCAAACCCCGGCTGCTGGCGCAACACCTTGATGTCGGGGTCGGTCTCCCAGACCACCCGCTCGACCTTGTGCGAACTGTCGACATCGGGCGAACTCTGCAGCTCGACGGCCCGTTTCAACGCCGCCATCCCGTGCTCGATCTGCCCGCACAACGCGTGGTTGCACGCGGCGAAGTACCAATCGACCGGCTTGAGCTGCACCTTGCCGTCGGCCACTCGCTGCAACGTGCGATGCGTCGCAGCGGCCGACTTGTAGTTCCGCAGTTCGTAATGCAGATCGGCGATCTGCAGCATCGTCTGCACCCGCGCACCTGCATCGCCCTCGACGCTCGCCCGCATCAACCGATCGAGCTCGGGCTGGATGAACCGCTTCTGCCCCCACTGGTAGAGCATGCACGACAGCGCGCGGCGAAGGTTCTGCGGCTCGATCGCCTCGTTCTCCACGATCTTGACGACCGCTTCGACGACCGTGGGCTCGGGCGCCGTAGGGATCAAGTCGCGCAACGCCGGCACCAGCACCACCCGATGCGTCGACGGATACCAATCCGGCGTGTCCAGCAGCCAGTCGAGGTAGAGATCGCCGACGAACGGCATCATCGGTGCGAGCGGTGAATACTGCCCCGCAAACACGATGCCCCGACTGCTCTCGCGCTGCAGGAACCCCAGCGCCGTGTGCGTCGCGAGCTGGCGGGTGCCCTTCGCATGCGGACTCAGATCATCGGCCGCGAGCTTGGCGAGCCGCTTGCCGACCGGACCGAGCCCCGCGTCGTGATCGAGCAACACCTCGACCGTCGCATCGAGCAGCTCCTCGTCGTTGTGCTCCGAGTCGAGCCATTTGCGGATCGCCGCCGTGACCTTCTTTGCACGGGCCTGGGCGGCCGCCGCAGGATCCTGGTCCGCCGCCGCCGTGTCACCCTTGCCGGCAGGCGCCTCGCCAGCCGGCGTCTGCGCAATCCCCGGCGCCATCGCGAGCGCGGTCACGAGCGCAGGCAGGACGGCGGTTCGACGTGTCATGCCGATGTTCTAGTCGCTGGTGGGCAGGGGAAACAGGGGCCCCCGGGATCCCGGGACCGCCCGCAAGGAAGCACCCGAGACTCGCCCCCGCCGGAGTTCAGCCGGATCTCGAACCCCTCGATTCGAATCGATCCCAGTCGATTGCAGCGACCCACATGCCTTCTCCTTCGGCGTAGTCCACGATGCATCGTTGCGGGATGCCTACCGAACCCAATCCGCAGATGTTCCCCGGCGATCGAGGCGATCGTCGTGGACGGATGGCGGTGGATGTCGCCTGCAGAGAAGGTCCAGCAGGCTCGCGAGTTGACTCGAACCACACGGCGATTTGCGCTGGCCGGATTGCGCATTCGCCATCCCGATGCATCCGATGAGGAGCTGCGTCGGCGGCTCGCCGCGCTCGAGGTCGCCGCTCGTCCGGAGCGACTCGGCCGATCTTCCCGACCGGCCCGGGCCTTGGTTCAGCTAGAAGCTGACCTTGACCGCCTCGCGCTCCTCGGGCACTTCGACCTCGAAGAACTCGGCCTGCTTGAAGCCAGTCGCGCCTGCGATGATCGAGGCGGGGAACTGTTCGATGCCGTTGTTGAGGCGCATGACGGCGTCGTTGTAGGCCTGGCGGGCGAAGCCGATCTTGTTCTCGGTCGAGGTGAGTTCTTCCTGGACCTTGAGCATCGACTGGTCGGCCTTGAGGTCAGGGTAGTTCTCCGACACAGCGAACAGGCGACCGAGCGACTGCGTCAGCGCGCCTTCGGCCTTCATCAGGTCGCCGATCGCGCCGGCGTTCTTGAAGTCGACACAGGTCTGCCGCGCCTGGATGACGGCTTCGAGCGTCTCGCGCTCGTGCTTCATGTAGCCCTTGGCGGTCTCGACGAGGTTGGGGATCAGGTCGTAGCGCCGCTTGAGCTGCACATCGATCTGACTCCACGAGTTCTTGGTCTCGTTGCGCTTGCTGACGAGGCCGTTGTAGGTCGCGATGGCCCAGAACACGGCCAGCACGGCGAGAACGCCAACGACGATGAGAACGATCCAGATTGGTTCCATGAGCTTCCTCCGCGAGAGCGGAACAGGTAGTGGACGGTCACGGCAGCGCGATTTCGCCCGAAAAGACCGTACGAGCCGAACCCTCGATCGCAAGAGCAGTTCCGTCGACGAAGATTCGGAGGTCGCCGCCGCGCAAGCGCACGTCGACGGCGGGACCCAAGACCCGTTCGGTCTGCAGTCCCGCGAGCGCGGCAACCGCCGCACCTGTGCCACAGGCAAGGGTCTCGCCGCTGCCGCGCTCGAACGTGCGCTGCGCGAGAGTCGCTGGGCCAAGGGTGGCGACGAACTCGACGTTGACACCGCCGGGAAACGTCGGGTGCGACTGCAGCGCCTTGCCCAGTCGTTCGACCGGCGCGGTCTCGACGTCGTCGACGAAGATCACGGCGTGGGGATTGCCCGCGTCGCCGGGGTGCACGGTCACGGTCTCACCAGCAACCTCGAGCGTGCGCGGCTCGCCGCAGCGCACGTCTCCCATCGCGGTCCGCACGCGATCGTCACCGAGCAACTTCACGGGCCGCGGCCCGGCGTCGGTGTCGACGTCGAACTCACGTACCGTTACGTGGCCGTGGTCGAACGCGAGCGCCGCGAGACAGCGCAGCCCGTTGCCGCACATCGCACCGCGTGAACCATCCGCGTTCCACATCGCCATCCGCACGGGCGCTGTGTCACCACGCAGCAGAACGATCAACCCGTCCGCCCCGATGCCGAAGTGGCGATCGGACCAGCGGCGCGCGCACTCGGGCGCGCGTTCGAGTGCGAACTCGTGCCGGATCCCATCGACATACACGTAGTCGTTGCCCGCGCCCTCCATCTTGACGAACAGCACGGTCTTGTCGTTCACAGCACTCATCGCAACTCGAAGCGGTCGTGTTTGTGCGGCACGTGCACCTCACGGAAGCCGGCGTCGATCAGCCGCTTCGCATGGGCCTCCGCGGGTTCGTCCTCGCCGTGCACGACGAACACCTGCTTGCAGCGATCGACGAGATGGCGCGAGGCGTCCATGAGTTCGCTGTAGTCCGCGTGCGCGGAGAAGCCCCCCATCGCACGCACCTTGCATCGCACGCGATAGTCCTCGCCGTAGATCCGGACGCTGTCCTGGCCGTCGCGCAGCTTGCGACCGAGCGTGCCGTGCGCCTGCCAGCCGACCATGAGCACGCAGTCCTCGCGCCGACCGACCGTGTTGCGCAGGTGGTGCAGGATCCGCCCCGACTCACACATGCCCGACGCGGACAGGATCACGCCCGAGCGCTGGCCGTTGAGCGACTTGCTCTCCTGCACGTCGGCGACGTAACGCACACCGTCGAAGAAGAACGGGTTGTGCCCCGCCTTCAGCAGCTTCTTGGTCTCGTCGTCGAAGAGCTCGGCGTGCCGCGCCATGATCTTCGTCGCGTTCGTGCTCATCGGCGAATCGACGAAGATCGGCAGCTCGGGCAGGTGGCGTTCCTTGATGAGCTGACCGAGGAACATCACGACCGACTGCGTGCGGCCGACGGAGAACGCCGGGATCACGACGCGACCGCCGTCGTGCATCTCCTCTTCGATGATCCGGCCAAGCTCGGCCATCATGTCGGGCCGCGTCTCGTGCAGGCGGTTGCCGTAAGTCGACTCGGTGATCAGCGCATCGCACTCGGGGATCCGATCCGGATCGCGCAAGATCGGCAGGTCTTTGCGACCGTGATCCCCGGTGAACACGATGCGGCGCTGCTTGTGCCCGTCGTCGGCATCGAGCACGACGATCGCCGCGCCCAGGATGTGACCCGCTTCGAGGAACTCGACGCGCAGCTGGTCGTTCACGTCGAACGGCTCGTAGTACGGCTTGCTGCGCACGAGTCGGAGCGTCTGCTCGACGTCCGCGGCGGTGTAAACCGGCTCGTAGTCGTGGCCGCGCTTGCGCAAATGCTTCGCGTCCTGCGCCTGGATGTGCGCCGAATCGAAGAGCATCATCCGCAACATGTCGGCGGTCGCGTCGGTGCACCAGATCGGACCGTCGTAGCCGTCCTTCACCAGCTTCGGCAACGAACCCGAGTGGTCGATGTGCGCGTGCGACAGCACGAGCGCGTCGAGCTCCTTCGCCGCGATCGGCAGCTTGCGATTCTGCTCCTCGGCGATCCGCCGCGGCCCCTGAACCATGCCGCAATCGAGCAGCACCTTGGTGTCGCCGATCTCGACGAGATGCTTGGTGCCGGTGACGTGTCTCGCGGCCCCGAGGAAACGCAGCGCGATCGTCATAGTCTCGTGTTGTTCATCGTCTCACGTTCTCACGACGACCGTGCGTGAGGTCGAGAGCAGCGGCAACAGGAGCGGGGACAGCAAGAAGTCCCAGAAGCTGAAGTAGGTCTCGACGTTGTAGCTCGTGACGTCGCCGGCCATGCGCTGTGCATCGACCTCGTTGAACTGCACGAAACCGAACAGCCAGTAGAACTGCCGCTCGACCTTCTCCTCGGAACCGGTCGCGCCGAGCCCGACGGTGTGCACGTGACTCACGCAGCCCGAACTCAACGCCGCGGCGGCGACAACAGCAAGACAGGTCTTTCGCACAGATCGGCTGTACCCGTGCCCGCGCAGCTTGCCAACCTCAGGGGCGGATTTCCCGCAGCTCGGCATCGAGCAGACGCAGGGTCATGTCGACGTCCCCGCGCGTGAGCACCATCGGCGGCTTGATCTTGAGCACGTTGTCGAACGGTCCGTCCGTGCTGAGCAGGACGCCACGATGCCGCATCCGGTTGACGAGTTCCGCCGCCGCGGCGGTCGCGGGTTCGAGCGTGTCGCGGTCGCGCACGAGTTCGACGCCGAGAAACAGGCCGACGCCGCGGACGTCGCCGACGAGCGCGTGGCGTTGCTGCAAGTCTCGCAGTCCGGCAAGGAAGTGCGCGCCGAGTTCGAGCGCGTGCCGCTGCAGGCCCTCGTGCTCGATTACATCGAGCACGGCCGTGCCGATTGCGCACGACACCGGATTGCCGCCAAACGTCGCAAAGAACTCCATGCCGTTGTGGAACGACTCGGCGATCTCGCGACGCGCGACGACCGCCGCCATCGGGTGACCGTTGCCGATCGGTTTGCCCATCACGACGATGTCGGGCACGACCCCCTGCAGCTCGAACGCCCAGAAGTGCGACCCCGCGCGCGCGAACCCAACCTGCACCTCGTCCGCGATGCAGACGGCGCCGGCAGCACGCGCGCGTTCGTAGGCGCGTTCGAGATAGCCGTCGGGCAACGCGAGCTGGCCGCCGCACGACAGCAGTGACTCGTGCAAAAAGCCGGCGATCGGTCGCTCGCTCGCGGCGATGACCCGCCCGACATCGTCACCGTAGGCGCGCCCGACCTCGACCCCCATGCCGCGATGCGCCCCGCGGAAGCCATCGGGGCTCGGGGCGATGTGCACCCATGGCTCGGTCTGCCCACTGCCGCCCTTGCCCTTGAACTTGTAGGGGCTCAACGCAATGAGCGCCGAGGTGTGACCGTGATACGCGCCATCGAGAATGACCATGTCACGGCGGCCGGTGTGCGTGCGCGCGAGGCGCAGGGCGAGTTCGTTGGCCTCGCTGCCAGAGTTCACGAAGAAACAGGTGTCGAGCTCGGCGGGTAGCGTGCGACACAGGCGTTCGGCGTAGTCGGTGAGGCCGTCGTAGACGTAGCGCGTGTTGGTGTTGAGGCGCGCGAGCTGGCGCTGGCCCGCCGCGACGACGTGCGGGTGGCAGTGCCCGACGTGGCAGACGTTGTTGACGAGATCGAGGAACGGCGAACCGCTCGCGTCGATGAGGTACTGGCCGCGGCCGCGCGCCATGTGGATCGGATCGCGATAGGCCAGCGAGAGCGCGGGATTGATGCGCTGCTGGCGCTGTTCGAGCAGTTCTTCGGTGTCGCGCGCGGCGTCGGTCACGAGCCCGCCGCAACGACCTGCGTCGTCGATTCCTGCGGTCAGGATCTGCCGTGCCGCCCCGGGCGTCACGGCGACCAGATCGTGCAGCGCGCGCCATGCGCTTCGTTCGGAGGCGAACCACGTCGTCCGGTTCGCGTCGACCGTGCGACGATACGCGCACATCGCGAGCGTGACCGCGAGCCGCCCGAGGACGAGGGGGAAGACGACGTCGAGCTCGGCGGGCGAGAGCGCGCGTTCGGCGTGATACGCCGCCACGACCTTGGCCGCCGCCGCGAGGCGATCGTCGGCGCGACCCGCGTCGTAGTGCTGCACGACGTAGGCCAGCGCGAGCGCGAGATCGCACACGATCGGGTTGACCAGCGCATCGCCGAAGTCGAGCAGGCCGACGACCGCGTCGCCGGCGACGAGCACGTTCTCGTCGTTGGCGTCGCCGTGGATCAGGCCGCGCGGCAACGCATCGAGTTCGTGACGCCAGGCGCCGTGGATCTGGAACGCGCGATCGAGCGCCGCGCGTTCGGTGGGTTCGGTCAGCTCCGCGACGTGCTGCCAATGCTGCCCGGCCGCAGTGAGATCCCAAGCGTGCGTGCGCTCGACGGCCTGTTCGATCGTCGGGTTGCCCAGCCGTTGCGGCAGGTCCGCGAGGGTGAGCGCGACGCGACCGAGGCGGCGACCGAGGTCCGCGAGCAGCGCGGCGCTCGCCGGCGCTTTCTCGACCGCATCCCGCCACGCCGTGCCGTCGACGAACCCGAGCAGTCGCGCGGTGCGACCGTCGGGCAATGACGCCGCGTCCCCGCCCGCCGCGGCCTGTACGACGAGCGGCACGCACAACTGCGGGTCGGCCGCCTGCACCGCCGCCATCGCCGCTTGTTCCGCGGCGAGGAGTCCCGCCGTGGGCGCGGTCTCGATCTTGAGCACCCAACGCTCGTCGCCACGGGTCACGAGGTAGTTCTCGTTCTCGCCGGCGAGGCGCGAGCCAATCGCCAGATCCAGGCCGAAGAGGGTCGAAATCTGCGCCGCGAGCTCGCTCGTCATCCTGCCCCGCGAGCCTACCGTGACAGTCGCTCGGAATCGCCGGGGCTGATCGCGAATGGTGGCAGCGGCGGGCCATGAAACCCTGGCGGCAATGGTCGACCGCGCTGCAAGAACAGCCGTTCCTGACGCTCCATCTGCTGGCGCAACGCCTTCGCGCGCTGCCGCCGCCGCCACACCGCGACCCCGAACACGGGCAGCGCGAGCACGACCAGCACGTTGAAGCACTGCCCGAACAGCACGCGCCACCAGGCCCCGGAGCCGAAAGCGAGATAGCGCTTCCACGCATCCTCGAGCTCGATCGTCGTGCGACCCGTGCGACCGACGAGCGCGCGTTCGAGCGTGGTCACGTCGTCCGTGTTCTTCGCGACCATGACCACGTCGGCGAGCCCGAACTCGCGCACGAGCCATGACACGTAGCTGTAGCTCTGCGCGTAGGCGACGCGGACGAGTTCTTCGTCGCGTGGAAAGCCGCGACTGAGGCGCGACCACGGCTGCAGCTTGCCGAACTCGACCCGCCAGACGATGTCCTCCTCGCGCACGCCGAGATAGGTGTCGCCCGCGAGATGCTGGGCCAGCCCCTCGTGAAACCAACGCGGGATCTCGCGGCCATGCGGCGCGGCGAACTGATCGAGCAGCTCGTGCACGAGCTCGTGTTTGATGACGCTCGCGAGCCGCACGCCCGTGCGCTTCATGTCGCCAATCACGAGGTGGACCTGGTGCCGCCCCAGCAGCGCGAAACCCGGCGCACCGTCGTGGCGGATGTTCGCGAGCGCCTCGGGCAGGTCCGCGGCCGCGCCGTGCACGAACACGAAGAACGGCCCCGGCTCGAGCCCGACGAAGACCGGCCGCAGCTGTTCGAGCGCTTCGCCAGTGAGTCGATGCACCTCGCCGAGGAGCCGTTCGGGAACCTCGCCGCTCCCACGCCGGACGCTGTAGACCGGCTGCGGGGCCGGCGGCGGCGCGGCCGTAACCCCCTCATTCCGAGTGACTTCGGGGCCATGGCGGGACGCGGTCGACGGCGACTGCGCGGGGCTTTGGCCGGAACCCAGGGCCAGCAGGACCAGGGTCAGGAGAATCGAGATCGCAGGCAAGAATCGCAGCAGAGTGCCGTCATAGTTCAGGTCACCCGGTCCGAGAAGCCCGGGCATGATCAATCGGAGACCCTCCCATGAAAGCTTGGAAGTTGTTGCTCGTCGTTCCCGTGGTCGCGGCACTCGCGATGGTTCCTCAAGGCCAGGGCCAGGGCCCCGGCGATCAATCGCTCACGGAGCCGTCGCAGGTTCTCGTGGTGTCGGAGCTCCAGTACGTGACGCTCCAGGGCAAGACCAACGTCGTGAGCGCGCGTGCGGTCGCCGAGATCCGGCTCGTCGAGGACGTGCCGCAGGGCATTCGTCTCGAACTCTATTACGACAACGGCGACTACTCGCTCATCGACGCACAGGCGTTCCACCTGCTGCGCAACGGTCCGGCCACGCGCGAGGTCAAGCTCGTGCGCTCGACGCGTGACCGCATGCGGTTCCCGAAGGGAATTCGCTGAGCGATTGCACCGTGCCATCGGCCCTTCGGGGCCGCGGCGTCGGCTCCTTCACCACCGCGGGGAAGGATGCCGAAAACCACAGCGGGTATGAACGCACCCGCAACACCGTCCGACGCGAGCCGCGGCCACAAGCTGCTCACGCGCGCAGATCTCGTCGCGCTCGGGATTCCGGCGGCGGACGTTCTGCAGTGGCTGCTCGCCGGATCGCTGTGTGAGGCCGGCAGCCTGCCCGGTGATGACGGCGGCCGCAGTGTCGCGGTCTTTGCCGTTCCCGATCCCGAATTGCGGTCGGAACTCGCCGAGCGACTCACGGCGATCGGCCGGACCGACGTTGCACTGACCCGTCCGCAGGCCCGCGCCGAGGTCGTGCGCGCCGTGATGGCGCAGCGCGGGCTGACGCCGGTCGCGACGCCGCTCGTCGAGGTCGAGGCAGGGGCGGAGGGCCGGGACGACATCGAAGTCGAAGTTGCGGACGCGAGCGCATCGGGCGACGAAGACGCTGACTTCTTCGATGCCGATGCCCTGGTTCAGGAACTCGACGCCTGGACGGAACCAGAAGCGAACGACGCCGAACTCGGCGAGATCGAAGGGGAATCGGAAACCATGAGTGCGACGCCAGATTCACTCGACACCGAGGCGCCGGAAGCGGAATCGAACACGGACATCACAGCGAGCACGGCCAACGACGCGACCGACAAAGACGGTTCCGCGACGCTGCTCGAGGACCTGGCTGTCGCGGCTGACGAATTCGAAACGCGGGACGACGACTCGACCGACCCCGGGGCGACGGACCACACCGACGAGTCCGGAACGATCGACGCCGTCGCCGACGCCGCCATCGACGAACTCGTCGAGCCCGCGGCCGACAACAGGAGCAAGCCGACGCTCGATCTGCCCGGATTCGACTCACCGGCCACGGACGTTACGGCGGACGTGCCTGAAGAAGCGGCGGCAGCTGCCATGGACCTGGCGACTGCTCCGGAAGCAGAAACGGCGGCCGATCCAGAGCCCGCGATCGACACAACCGCGAACGCCGACGCCGACGCCGACGCCGACGCTGACGCCGACCTGGCTGTCGCGGCTGACGAGCTGATGGCAACCACCGCCGAGTCGACCGCCGAGGACGCGGAAGAGTCGACGGTTGCCGACGACGCCGAGACCCGCCTGGAAGCCGAGGCGAACGAACCGTTCACCGACGAAGGCGCTCTGATCGAAGAGCCCGCCGTCGAACCGTTGGTCGAGGAGACGCTGCCTGAAGAGGTTGAACAATCGCTGACGGAAGAGCCCACGGGCGACGAGGCCTCGGCGGAAGCAGCGCTGTCCGAAGAAGTGCTGCCGGAAGAACTGCCAGAGGCAGAAACCTTCGCCGATGCGGCGAGCGCCGAACCAGTCGAAGAAGGATCGCCCGTCGAGGAACCGGCGCTCGAGGAACGATCGTTCGAGGAACCGGCGATCGCAGGAACACCCGCTGCAGCTGCAATGACCGAGCAGCCGCCCGAAGACTCCCCTCCACCACCCACCGCCACGGCAGCGGGCGCCAGCGCCGGCGCGGCCACGACGGAAGAGACGATGACGCGGGTCGAGTCGTTCCTCGGCGAACTCCGCGGCGCGCTCGTCGATCTCGCCCAACGCCCGCCGGAAACCGCGCAGCCCGTCGACATGCAGCCGCTCGTCGCGGCGGTCGGCGAGTTTGGCCAGCGGGTCGAACACGGCGTCGCGGTCGGCGTGCACGCTGCGATGGTCAACGGCGGCAAAGCGGCCGAAGCGCCGGCACCGATCCAGTACGTCAAGTCGGCCTCGAGCGGTCAGGAGATCACGATGCTCAGCGTCGCGTTCCTGATCCTCTGTTGGTCCGGCATCCTGTGGTTCAAGACCGGCAATGCCGTGCTCGCGATCGGAACGCTGGTCGGCGCGAATGTGATCGGCTGCTGCCTGCTTGCGCGCCGCCGCTGAGCAACGGCGTGCCGGTGCCCTCACGCAGTGCCGAGCCGGCGATCAGTCGCCAATCCTGACCCTCAGGCCCGCAGAGACTCGCATGCCGAAGTACGGCCCGCCGCTCTGCAGGTTGGCGGCCTGGTAGAACAGGTCGAGCTGTCGGAACGCGGGATCGTAGGGCAGGTTCGCGGGCAACCGCGCCACGCCGAACGGGTTGGCGCTCGTGATGCCCGCAACCAATCCGCCGCCGACGTGGCGAACGCAGCTGGGACCGAGCGGCGATCGTGCCGTACTGAGACTGACGACGAACAGCACGAGCCCCTGCGCTTCGTCGACCTGCAGTTCGAAACTTTTGCCGATCGTGGCCCGGCCACCCAATTGCAGTCCGATCTCGGGGCTGCCGCAGCCGGCGCCATACCTTGCGCTCGTCGCGGGTGTCGTCGACCAGGCCCACGGCTCGCCGGAGTCGAAGCCGAGCAGGTCGCCGCGACCGGGATAGAGCGCATGGTGCGCGAACCATCGCGGGTGGGACGAGCGCGGGAGCCAGGAGCCGTTGACGCGTTCGAACGCCGCGGTCACCGGCGACGAGACGATGCCCGTCACCATCGGATTGCCCTGCGGCGTGACCCCGAGCCGCGCGGCGCTCAGAGTCGGTGCCTGCGCATCGACCGGGTTCCACGCGCCGTTGAAGTCCCAAAGCTCGCCACCAGCAAGAACCGAGGGCGTCATGCCCGGCGGACCGACCGCACCCGTAGCTCGCCCGGCCGGCGGCGCGGACGACAAGGACGGGGTCAGGTCGGTCCAGGTCCCCTGACTCCAGAGCCAGGTATCCTGAAGCGGCACACTGCCGTTGTACAAACCACCGAACATCAAGACGCCGTTCTGGGCGAAGCTCGATACGAGCGCATGCGACTGGCGCGCCGTCGGCGGCTGCCCCACCGCACGCTGTTGCCAGGCCGCACCGTCGAACGTCCACGTATCCGTCGGAGTCGTCGGGGTGTTGGGCTGATTCGGAACGGTAATGCCACCGAACACGACCAGTTCGCTCTGACTCCAGTCGAACGCCATGCTCGACACGCGGCGCGACGGGCCGCCGATCAACGAGCGGGTCCAGTCGTTGCCGTTCCAGACGTGGGTCCAGCTGCCGTCATGCATGACGAGTGTGTCACGCGAGAAGTCGTTCGCGACGAGGATCGTTTGACGCGTCGGCCCCGTGGCCTTGCCGGCCACCCAACCGGTCGCCGACAGGTGGTAGTCGACGGCCGACTGGTTCGCGCGATCGAGCAACAGCGGCGCGCCAGCCACGCGGTCGAACGTCAGCGCGGTGAACCCCGAAGCGTTCGCCGCCGAGCCGATCGGCAACTGCGTCCAGTCCGTGCCGTCCCAACGCCACGTGTCCCGGATCGCTGCGCCGCCACTCACGCCGCCGAACATCAGCACGCCGCCACCGGCGCGGTCGTTGGACAACACGGTGGTCTCACGAATCGGTGGCACCGTCGCCGGTGCGAGCTGCGTCCAGGTCGTGCCGTCCCATTCCCAGGTCTCGTTGCTCGGCCCAGGCTGCCCTGGCGTGAACGCGACGATGCGCGACCGCGCGTGATCGGTGATGAGCTGACCCTGCACGTGGAATGGTCGAACGTTGGCCGTGAGCGGCAACCACGTCGAACCCGTCCAGGCATGATCCTGCGTCGTCTGCGTGGTGCCGTTCGAGCTGAGACCGACCACGAGTTGCGTCGTCGGGTCGTAGCACAGGTCGTCGACGATCGTCGACGGTGCCGGCCCAAGCGCGGACCAGCCGTCAGCATCCAGCTCATAGGTGGCGACGGTGTACGGCCAGGAGCTGCTGAGGAGCATCACCGACTTCGCTCGGCGCGGGTCCCAGGTCGCATCGATGATGATACCGAAGCCCGGTGGGAGACTCGCGATCTTGCGCCAACCCGATCCGTGCCAATCGTGCACTTCGCCGTTGCGCGTCATGAGCGGGCTGCCGTCGTGCCAGGCATCGGGCCAGATGGCCACGTCGAAACGTGGCCGCGCCTCGACCTCCACCCATTCCTGAGCAATCGACGACGATGAGAACGAAACCGCTGCGAGGAGCGGCAAGGCGAGACTGCGGAGCATCTGGGAGTCCTCCTTCGGGCACGACCGTGGAAGGGCGATCGGTCACCCGTGCTAGCACCCCAGCCTACCGGAGTTGCAGGGATTCCGCGCTGCCCCGGGGGATGCCGGCCGCCTCAGCGCGGCGGGGCCGGCGTCAGCAGGTTGGCAAGTAGGCGAACGGCGCCGGGATGCAGCTTCTTGAGCTGCCGCCAGAGGGCCAGCGCGCAATACACGTACTCGCCTTCGCCAGTGCGCGCATGGAGCAGCGCGCCGCGCTCCTCGGGCTGCCCGGGATCGTGGATCTCGATCAGCTCGTCGAAGTTGTCGGCGTAGACACTCGGCAGGTAGAGCGCGCGTTCCTGCCCCCACCCATCCCAGTCGGACGGCCGAATCGTGTTGGGGTGGTTCAGCAGCACGTGGTCGGGTAGCAGCACGCGCACCGGCGCATCGGCGCGGGTCACGCGCGCCTTGCCGATCTGAAACGGCAGGAAGGGCGCGCCGCGGAAGCCTTCGCCGACCGGGTGGAACTCGACGTTCTTGTGATAGAAGACGACGAGGCGTTTACCCGCGGTCGCCGCGAACTCGAGCAGGCTGCGGAAGCCGCGCCGCGCTCCCGGGCGATCGCGCAACGCCCGCACGTCGACGACGATCGTGTCGAACTGGGAGAGTTCGCCGGCTGCGATATCCGCATCGCTCAGCTCGGACCACGAGAGGCCGAACCCCGCGACGCCGAGAATGCCGGGCAACGTGTCGTCCGAACTCCGCAGCACGCCGACTCGCAGCGAGGTCGGCACCTCGACGTCGACCCGGTGGATCGGCAGGGCGATGCGGGTGCGCTTGAGCGCGATCGGCAACACGTCGACCCCGGATCGGCGACCGCCCTCGGAAGCGCGCACCTCGAAGCGGAAGCGGTCGCCGGAGTGCTCGCGCAGGTTCACGGGCCGCCGATCCTGTTTGATCGCGTAACCCGCTCGCCCACGAACCTCGAGCTCACCCTCGATCGGGAACCGCGTGTTGCGCACGACCTCGACGGAGAACTCGAGCTGCTGACGCGTGTTCGGCAGCAGCAGAATGCGCGGCACGACCGCGAGTTCGACAGGCGCCCGCTCGACGACCGGCACGGTCACGACCAGCGGCACTTCGACGCCCGCGACCGTGACGAGGAACCGCACTCGCACCGGCGGGATGAAGCGATCGCCGAGGTAACGCGCCCCCATCGGATCGGCGCCATCGGTCGCTTCGAGGGGTGTGCGGATCGCGACTTGCAGCTGCAGTGTGCCGGGCCCTCGCAGCTGCGGCGGCGCATCCTCGGCCATCTCGAGCGCCACGGTGATGCCTTCGAGGCCTTCGGCCCGCAGGCTGACGGGCAGCTCCTCGGCAACGTGCAGCCGCAGGTCGACGCGGAACTCTTCGCCCTCGATCGCCTGGGTGCCGGGCGGCACGTCGAGCACGAGCTTGACGCCGGCGAGGAGCACAACGAGAAGTTCGAGCGCTTCGATTCGACGCGCCAGTCGGCGGTCGACCTCGTCGTCGGCGTACTTCGGTTCCTCGCAGCAGCGAGCTTCGCGGATTCGGCGCAGCTCTTCGAGCAGCTCGGCCAGTCGGGAGCGATCGGGCGACTGCGCGGCGAGTTCGCGTTCGAGTTCCGCGGCGAACGTGGCTCGGCGCTCCGGTGGCCCGGGCCAGACTCCTTCGTCGAACAGGCCCGGCAGGCGGTCGAAGGGAAACCCGTTGGCGTGCTCGGGAATGCGCAACTCGAACCGCAGCATGGGCGCGAACAGCTCTTCGAGCGGCGTCGGCTGGCCGGGACTGCGGTGCGCAGTGCGCAGGATCTCGCGCGCGAGATGGCGGAAGGACGCGCCGCGAACGGGTTCGAGACGATCGACCGGGATCGAGATCGCCGCCGCCGAATCCGCCGTCGCACCGAGTGCGTAGACATAGGGCCGATGCGGCGCGAGATCGGGCAGGTAGTCGGCCTGGGATGCGAGCGGCACCGCGGCTTCGAGGAGCTGCACGAGCGCGACGTCGTGGCCGTGCGATTCCTGCCCGTGGTGCGTGGAGAGGATGACGTCGGGTCGGATCGTGCGGATCAGGCGCACCAGATCGCGCAACGAACCCTCCCGGCCCCACTCGCCGAACGTCGCTTCCGCGGTGCGGCGGTAGCCGGCGTCCGGGCGATTGAGGTACCAGACCTCCCCATCGAAGTGCGAGCACCCCGCCTCGGTCTCGAGCGTGCGGATGCGTTCGAGTGCGTCGCCACTCTCGGGTCCGGTGCTGTTCTGGCCACCGCCACCGCGCGTCGCGAGCAGCACCGCGATGCGCGCGCCATGGACGTAGCGCAGCCAGACCGCCGGCAGCACGTAACGATCGTCGGGGTGCGACGCGACGATGAGCACCAGCGTGTCCGACCGGGCATCGAGCCGCGCCTGGTGCAAATCCACGAGACCCGAGGGCGTCTCGCCGCAGGTTTCGCGCCAGTGCTGGGCCCGGAGCGGCGTGGCCACCAACGCCGCGACGACCATCGTGGCCGCGACCACCAGGGCCGCCCGGCACTGCAACCGGCCGATGGATCGGTTTCTCATACGCCGAGCGAGAGGCGATTCGCCAGCACCTCGGGCAAACCAGCGGCGAGGATCTTCTTCTGAACGGCTGCG
Organism: bacterium; assembly: GCA_024743115.1. Classification (GTDB taxonomy): domain Bacteria; phylum Planctomycetota; class UBA1135; order UBA1135; family UBA2386; genus JAGQRA01. The sequence goes on from JANSXC010000003.1 coordinate 299,168, forward strand.
ATGTCGTACTCGACGCGGCGAATGCAGGCGATCTGCTCGTCGGTGTCGACGAAGCCATAGGCGGCCCGGGGGTCCTCGTCGCGCGGCTGGCCGACGCTGCCGACGTTGATCAGCACGCGGTCGAAACCGCGATAGGAGACCTCGGCCTCGGAGTTCATGACGACGCGCATCTCGCGCAGCGCCTTCTTGTTCGCGAGGTACATCGCGGGCACGTGGGAATGACCGACGAAGCAGAGCTGCGTGTCCTGATGCTGCAGCGACTCGATGGCCTCGACCGGGCTGATCACGTAGCCGAACTGCTCGGGCATGTGCATCGTGCCATGCACGACCGTGAATGGTGGCTGCCGGACGACGAGCGGCAGACCGCGCAGATACGCGAGATCCTCTTCGCGCAATTGATCGCGCGTCCAGTCGATGGCCGCGCGCGCGAACTGATTGAAGTACGAGGTGTCGAGGAGATCGAGCACCGCGGCATCGTGATTGCCGAGGCAGACGACCGAACCGAGGTCGCGCACCATCTCGATGCACTTCGACGGCTGGGGGCCGTAGCCGACGATGTCCCCCACCTGAACGAACAGGTCGGCCCCGTCCTTCTGGAGTGCCGAGACGACGGTTTCGAGCGCCTCGACGTTCCCGTGGATGTCACCGAGGATGCCGATACGCATGGGTCGAAGGGGTCTGAGTCAGGGCCTGGTTCAAGGCTGGGGTCTGCGTCGCTGATCCCAGCATTGAACTCATCGTTGTCGGCCGGTCGATGTGGCCGGCGACCGAAGCGCCAACACCACTACGCCGGCCGCGGCCAGAATGCTGGCCGTGACGAGTCCAAGCCCGGGTTGTTGCCACCATAGCGTCGACCAACTCCACGAGAAGCACACGGCGACGGCGATGGCGAACCGAGCGAGCCAGGAGCGCGTTGCCGCGGCGACGAGCAGGGCGACCGCGAGACTCGCGGGCAACATCACGAGCGTGAACCCGACCGCGGCCACGCCCATCGCGACGACATCGAGCGAAGCCGAATAGCCGATGGCCCGACCGATCGACCAGTCGGCAAGCCCGCTGAAGAGCGCCTGGAGCGAGCCCGTGAGCACGGTGCATACCAGTGCCGCGGCACCATCGATCACTACGGTTTGGCGTAAACTTGGGTTCGGTGTGACCGTAGATCGTGATCCGGTATCACCGGACCCCGTCGCGACGAGCGCGAGTAGCACGAGTGCGCCCGCTGCCCAGACGCCTTGACCAATGAGCTCGATGCCGAAGCCTCGCAACAACCGTGGCTCCTGCCCCGCCGCCAGCAGCGACCAACCGAGCAGGACCAGCCAGGGCCACCACCCGAAACGCCGCAGCCGCTGCAGGGTCTCTAGGCGCACGAGGCGCAGATCCGAACTCGCGAACCCCATCGACGACCATTGTCCGCGAACATGCCGCCGGACGCAAAAGGACTCTGGCGATCGATTCCCGGCCGGCTAGGATCGCGCGCGGATACCGGCTCGCGGTCTCGAGCCGATGGCAGCCTCATTCGAACGGTCAGACACAGGGGTGTTGGTCAGGTGCGGTCTCTAGTGCTGGCGAACCAAAAGGGTGGCGTGGGCAAGACGACGACCGCGATCCACCTCGCCCACGGCTTCGCGCTGAGTGGCAAGAAAGTCGCGCTGTTCGACATGGACCCTCAGGGCAATGCGACCGTGGCCGTGCAGCAGATGTCGGGCGGCCACGAGGCGAAGAAGGGCGCCCTGACGATGCTGGAGCCCGTAGCGAAGAACCTGTGGCTGCTGCGATCGCCAGGCGCCGAGTCGCTGGTCGAGCCAGGCGCGGACATCGAAGTGGACCGCCTGCTCGAGTTGGTCCAAGAGCTGGCCAAGGTAGTGGACTGGCTGGTCATCGATTGCCCACCGCGAATCGACGCGTGGGGCTGGGCCGGGCTGCAGCTGGGCGATGAGGTCCTGGTGCCAGTTCAGGCAGAGTTCTTCGCAATCCACGGCCTGTCCCAAATGCTCGCGGCGATGGAGGTCGCAGCGAAACAGCTCGATGGCAAGGCCCGAATCCGTGGGGTCCTGCCCACAATGGTAGATGCATCCGAACCCGTGACCCTCGAAGTGGTCGAGGATCTGCGCAAGAATCTGGGGGACCTGGTGCTCGACAGCTTGGTGCTGCGAGACTCCAACCTCGTGGAAGCCGCGAGTCACGGCAAGACAGCGTTCGCGCACTGCCCATGGGCCAGGGGCGCACTTTGCTATGGTGAACTGGTAATGGAGATTCTCGATGGTTGATCGACGACTGGGCCGCGGCCTGGACTTCTTTCTCTCCGGCGGCCGCGGTGGCGCCAAGGGCAAGCCGGGCGCGGAGGAAACTCCCGCCGAGAAGGACTCGGACACGCTGGAACTGGATGTAAAGCTCCTCGAGCCCAATCCGGACCAGCCCCGGGGCCCGATCGACCCGGAGGAGTTGCGCGAACTTGCCGCGTCGATCCAGAGCAACGGCATCCTGCAGCCGATCTTGGCTCGCAAGGCCGGGGAGCGGTATCAGATCGTGGCGGGGGAACGCCGTTGGCGCGCAGCCCAGATCGCCAAACTGACCAAAGTCCCGGTGCTCGTCCGTGAGATCTCGGACGACGATTCCGCCGTGTTCGCGCTGGTCGAGAACGTCCAGCGCGAGGACCTCAACGCCATCGAGAAGGCCAAGGCATTCCAACAGCTCCAGGGGAAGCTCGAGGCCACCCAGGAGCAAGTCGCCAAGCGGGTCGGCCTCACGCGGTCGTCGGTGACCAACTTCCTGCGCCTCCTCGAGCTTCCCGCTGCGGTTCAAGAACATGTTTCACGTGGAACACTCGCGATGGGGCATGCGCGATCCTTGCTCGGGCTCGTCGACAAGGAACTGATCGTCCCCATGGCCGACGAGGCGATTCGCGGCACTTGGTCGGTTCGGGCACTCGAAGAGCGGGTTCGGGAAGCCAATGAGGCCACCACACAGCCTGACAAGCCCGCCAAGACCAGCGGCGGCAAGGGCAGCAAGAACCGCCCGGTCTGGCTCAAGGAGCTCGAGGAGACACTGATGGACAACCTCGCGACTCCAGTGAACATCCGCTACGGCCGCAAGCGCAGCCAGATCCAGATCGAGTGCGGCAGCCGCGAAGAGTTCGAACGCATCTTCGAGCGGCTCAAGAACGTCTGAGAAGGCGGACCTTCCCCCGTAAGCGGGGGGAAGGGGGGTGGGGGAAGCTCAACGCCAGGGCGCAGCCGCCCGCGGAGCGTTCCCAGGGGCACTAAGGCCCCTACACCTATTCGATCACAGTCACCGCAGTGACCGTGATGTTGTCCGTCGGCACGCCAGTGCCCGACTCTTCTTCCTGCGCGGTCATCGACGCCTCGCAGATCTGCTGGACGGTCTCCAGCCCTTCGATCACGTAGCCGAACACGACCCGGCGATCATCCTGCGACGAGGCATCCTCGCCGCAGATGTAGATCCGATCGACCGCCGACATTCCGTCCTTTCCGACCCGCGCCGCCACGGCACCCGGGAAGTGGCTCAGGCCACCATCCTCGAAGTCGACCAGGTGCTCGCTCTCATCGGTCTTCGTCCACTTGGTGCGGTCCGGCTCCTTGGTGGTCTGGTAGCCGATGTGGAACTGCATCGGGCGCTTGGCATAGACCGCCGAGCCATCGCGCTGGATCTCGTCGACACTGAGGTCCTTCCAGAACTCGCTCCTGGCCAGCGCTTCGAACTTCTTGCACGTCTCGGGCGCCTGCGCCTCCATCAGCGCGATCGTGATCGAACCGTAGTCGCCGCCGAACTCGATCTTGACCTTCTTCGCGTCTGCCGGGGGCTCGATGCGCGCGAACTGCTTCGGCGTCTCATAGGCCTTGGCGGCAGCGATCTGATCACGCATGCGCTTGACGACGCTGCCAGCCACCGGATCTTCGTACTCGATCTTGCGGTTGCGCCGCGGCGGCTGGTTCTTGTCCTCGTTCTCGTCTTCCTTCACCTCGCGGATCTGGAGCGGGAAGTCCGTGCTGCGCACGAGATCGTGATCCGGAAACCGCGACTCGAGGTCGGCCAACGCCGACTCCGCGCGCTCCCAGCTGCCCTCGATCATAGCCTTACGGGCAACCGCAAGAAGGAGGTAGGGGGCCTGGGCGTCGCCAGCGTCGCCGAGGCGCGCTTCGAGCCCGGACAGCTCACGGTCCGCGAGCAGGTCCGTCATCGACTTCTGCATGCCGCCCTCAGCATAAGCACCTTCCATGCCTATGCTTACAGCGAAATTGGTCCAGTGCTCGTCGATTGCGCTCTGGCGCTGCCACTTCATGAAGTAGTAGACGGCAAACGCAGCGATCAGCAGGATCAGCAGCACCCGCAGCAGCGGCTTGTAGCGCTCGTAGAGATACTCGATCTGGCTCGGCGCGTCCGTGCCCTCCATCGGTTGGGGGGTCGTAGCGGTCATGGAATCGGATTCTCCTGCATCTTGCCGTCAGCGGGCGGGGCGCGGATCGCTACCGCTCCGGGTATTCGGTGGTGTAGTCGACGACCAACTGCGTGTGGCCGCCGCGTCGGGTGAATGTGTACTCAGCGGAGTAATAGCCCCGCTCGTAGCGCAGTCGCGTCTGCGTCGGCTGGGGCTTGGTCTCCTGGACCAGCTTCCAGCTGTGCAGCGGCATGCGCTGTCGCACGTAGCTCGCCGCCTCCTCGGCGCGAACCTTGCCGGTGTAGACGAATCGCCCCATCCGCCAGCTGGCCGCCTCGACCGAATGGCTCTGGTGGGCGTTGTCGACCACGTGCAGCCCGTCCGGCACGACCATGTCCCGGAACTGCACGGCCGTCACTCCGTCCTTGCCGCGCGGCAGGCCCTGGCAGCCCGTCAGCAGCAACCCGACCACGATCGCAGCAGCCATCCCGAAACAGGCCCGAAACGGGCGATTCCGGGTCGATTCGGCGCATCGGACCGCAGCCAGCGACGCTGAAGGAGCGGAATCGAGCGTGCTACGGTTCTTCATGGGGGGCCCTCGGGACAGGTTGCAGGTTCGGATTGGGGGGGAAGGATCTTAGCGGTGCCGCGACAGTGGAGCAACGCAGCAATCCGCGCAATACCCGCCCCGAACGCCGGGAACAAGCCCGCTGGCGATTCTGCCAACCGACCCTTCCCGGACTGGCGATCGGACGGGATCATGCGCGACCGGCCTATCGGCCGTTCTCGATCGTATGTCCACCAAGTCTGCCGTCACCGTTCTCGTTTCCTCGCTCCTGCTGGCCGCGCCCGCCGTCGCCCAGTCGGCCGCCGCACTGAAGCGCGAATTGCGCAAGCGCGAGTCCGCCGCCAAGAAGGAGAAGACCGCCGAGGCCATGCTCGCCGTCGCCGAATGGGCGGCCGAGAAGGGCATGGCGGGGGACGCCAAGCGCCTCTTCACCGCCGTGCTGAAGAAGGACCCCGACAACGAAGCCGCCAACTACGGGCTCGGCAACGAGAAGTTCGACGGCAAGTGGATGCCCAAGCGCAAGGCCGACGCGCTGCGCAAGAAGGCACAGGCCGCGGAATACAAAGCCAAGGGCTACGTCGAGGTCGAAGACGTCTGGGTTCCCAAGGACCAGGTCGCCGACGCCAAGAACGGGGTCTTCCACTTCGAGGACCGCAAGGTGACGCGCGATGAGAAGGTCGCGCTCGACGAGGGCAAGGTCTACCACCCGGTCACGGGGCTGCTGATCGAGAAAGCCGACCTCAAGAAGGCCGAGTCGGGTCAGTTCCCGATCGGCCGCGAAGGCCGCTGGGCCAGCGAAGAACAGGCCAACTCCTACTACAGCGATATCGAGCACCCGTGGGTCGTCCGCACGGAGCACGCGACGATCCTCGCGACCCTCGAGCTCGAGAAGATCAAGGCGCTCAAGGAGGAGATCGACCGGGCCTGCAAGCGGATCTCCCCGCTGCTCGGCAACGACATGCCGCTACCAACCCATCGCCCGACCGTCCTCGTCGCCGCGACCGATGACGAGTACCGCGAGTTCGGCAACCAGTTCGGCGACGAGACCAGCGCGGCGGCCGCGTTCCTCATGGCCGAAGAAGCCGGTATGCGCGTGCCGTTCCAGGGCACCGTGCGCGGTGCGATCTGTGTCGGCAAGCAAGCTGCGATGACGCCCTACTACGCGCGTCACGCCGTCGCGATGGCGCTCACACATGCGCGCGGCCTCGAGTCGGGCGGCAACGTGCCGTCGTGGTTCCTCAACGGCGTCGGCAGCCTCGCGGGCTTCTTCGATGACGACCACGTCGGCGCGCACTTTTGCCGCACCATGGTTGCCGTCAAGGGCGGCGTCCCCGACCTGCGCCCTTGGTTCAACGACTTCGCCATCAGCGGCGAGATGGACCCCAACGACATCAACTTCAACTGGACGGTCGCGGGCCTTCTCATGCACTTCGCGATGAAGGGCGACCACGAGCCGGCCACCAAGGCGTTGATGAAGGTCACCGCGGCGTTCGAGAAGGGCAGCGGCGTGGAGGCCGCGATCAAGGGCCTGCAGAAGGCGCTCGAGAAGTCCGAGGACGAGATCAAGCTGCATATGCAGGTGCTCGTCGACACCAACCGCTGAGGTCAGGCGGATTGCGCGCCGCGGCGCGGCTATCCCGCCCGCGAGCAGCTAGCCCGCCGCGAGCAGGGCGCCGCTGACGTAATCGGCGAGCAGTAGCCCTGCTGCGCTGAGACGCAGCGTCACCCCATCGTATTCGGCCAGGCCCTGTTCGACCTGCGGCGCGATCACGGGCGCGAACCACTCGCGCACCGGCAACTCCAGCCGCGCCTCGAGCGCCGCGAGATCGACCCCCGCGGCACGGCGCACGCCGAGCCACAGCGCTTCGGCGACGCGCTGGCGCGGGCGCAGCGTCTCCGCCGACCCCGCCGCGGGCAACCCGGCCAACACGGCATCCGCCCAGGCGTCGACCGGCTTGAGGTTGGTCCAGCGCACGCCGGCCATGTGGCTCGCCGCACCCGGGCCGACGCCGACGTAGTCCCCCTGCAGCCAGTAGTGGTCGTTGTGCCGGCACGTGCCACCGGCGCCCGCGAAGTTGCTGACCTCGTAGGCCTCGAACCCGGCGGCCTGGAGCCGTTCGCGAGTGTGAAGGAACATCGCGCGGTCGACCTCCTCGTCGTTGGGCTCGACCTCGCCGCGCTGCATGGCGTGCGTGAGCTTCGTGCCAGGCTCGAACGTCAGGTTGTAGCAGGACAGGTGGTCGGGCCCGAGCTGCAGCGCCCGGTCGAGGTCCTGCTGCCATTCGACCAGCGTCTCGCCCGGCACGCCGAACATCAGATCGAGGCTGAGATTGTCGAATCCTGCCGCCCGCAGCGCCGCGAACGCGGCCTCGGCGCCGGCGGCGTCGTGCGCCCGATCGAGGAACTCGAGGTGCCGGGCGTGGAAGCTCTGCACGCCGATGCTCGCACGCCGGACGCCGTGATCACGGGCGATTTCGGCCTTCTCGCGGGTCAGGCTCTCGGGATTGGCCTCGAACGTGACCTCGGGGCAATCACCCAGCCCGACCCGTGCATCGACGATGCCGAGCAGCTGGGCGAACCGTTCGGGACTCAGCAGGCTCGGCGTCCCACCGCCAAAGAAGACCGAGACGGGACGCACCCCGCGCGGCCACGAAACCGCCAATTCGCGCTCGATGGCGCGCAAGAAGCGGTCGTGCACGCCCTCGTCGTCGACGACGTACGAGTTGAAATCGCAATAGCCGCACTTGACGACGCAGAACGGCACGTGGACGTAAAGGGAGGCCATCACCACGGGTGAAACGCCATCCGACAGTTTCTGGCCCCCGTCGTCTACTCAGGCCCGGCCGGTTCCTCCGGCCCATCCGAAATCGAGAGGCCCTCCTCTCGCCAGCCCACCGTACCACGCATGAATCAGCATAAGTGCTTTGCCCTGGCCACGATCGCGCTCGCTTGCGCGCCGGCCGTCGCGCAGGACTCCCTTCTTCCCTACCTCCCGCGCAACACCCTGATCGCGGTGTCGGCCCCGGATCTGGCGACGTCCATCGCCGAGTTCCACAAGACGCCGATCGCCAAGATGTGGCACGAAGAGGAGGTCCAGACCTTCTTCGGCGACCTGCTCGAGATGGCCAAGGAGCAGATGGACCAGGGCATGGCGCAGGTCCGCGAGATGCACGAGGGCGGTCAGTTCCCGGTCAACCCGGAGGACCTGCTCAAGCTGCGCGTCGGCGGCATCACGGGCGCGCTGACGCAGCTCGACCTCGGCATGGGCGAGTTCGGCCCGATGCCGACGATCGGCGTCGCACTGCACATCGATTTCGGGGAGTCCGCCCCGACGTGGAACCGCCTGATCCGCATGGGCATGGGCATGCTCGAGGCGCAGGCCGGCGATGACATGCTCAAGACCGAGAAGAAGATCGGCCCCGTCGATCTGGTCTCGATGATGCCCAATGAAGCCGGCGCGCCCGACATGGGCCTCAACGTCGCATTCGTTCCGAACGGCGTGCTGATCTGCACGCTGCCGGAAGAGGCGGAGAAGATCGTCACCGCGTGGGTCGCCAAGGAGCCCGTGCTCGGCGCGACCGACATGTACTCCAACCTGACGAAGCGTCTCGACGCCGACGGCGCGGAGGTCAAGAGCTTCGTGCGCTTCGACCCGATGATCCAGTTCGGCCTCAACGCGTTCGCCATGGTGAGCGAGATGGAGCCGGACCTCGCGGTCGTCGACCTCGACGGCGTCGAGCGCGCGCTCGTCGCGATGGGCATGCGCAACCTCGGCGTCATGGCCGAGGCCGGGAAGTACGTCGACGGCAAGACCGTCACCAAGGGCGTGCACGTGCCGAGCCGCCGGATGAACGCCAACACGGCGGGTGTCGCGGACCTCGACATGGGCTTCCTCAAGTGGGTGCCCAAGGACGCGGTGTCGTTCAGCGCCTTCAAGTGGAACGTCGCGAGCTACTGGGACACGCTGCAGAAGGGTCTCGAGGCCTACGATCCGGAGTTCGCCCGCCAGATGCTGGGACAGCTCGGCAAGATGGAGGAGCAGCTCGGCTTCAAGGTGCGCGAGGACCTCTTCGGCGCCTTCGGTGACCACGTGATCAGCTGGTCGATGCCCGTGAGCACGATCGCGTCGATGCCCGAGTCGGCGACGCTGCTCAAGGTCAACAACGAAGAGAAGCTCATCACCGTGCTGCGCAACGTCGCTCAGCTGAGCAACGGCATGGTCGACTTCGAAGAGGGCGAGCGCCGTGGCATCAAGGTCTACTCGCTGCGCGTCAACTTCGACCCGACCGATGGCATGGGCATGAACCCGTTCGACATGCTGACCCCGACGTTCTCGTTCAAGAAGGGCTACATGGTGGTCGGCTTCTCGGTCGGCGACATCAAGCGCGTCTTCAAGCGTATGGACCGCGAGGACAACCCCAAGGGCGACATCCGCAGCAACAAGCAGTTCGCCGCGGTCGCCCAGCAGGTCCCCGGCGACGTCACGAGCGTGTCGTTCACGGACTGGCGCACCCAGTTCGAGAGCTTCTACCAGCTCGGCACCGGCATGCTCGCGCTCGTCCCGATCGGCGAGGAAGTGCCGATCGACATGTCGCTGCTGCCCGATTCGGGCACACTGACGCAGCACCTGTTCGGCAGCGTGAGCTACTCGCGCGACACGGGTGACGGCACCGAGAGCGTGACGACGAGCCCGTGGGGCCCCGAGATCGTTCTCGGCTTGACGGCCATCGCGGGCGCCGCGGCGGCGATCCTGCCGAACGTGATGCGCATGCGCTGATCGTCAGCGAAGTGATCCGGGTGCTCACCGCTCCGGTGGGCCGCCCAGGAACGAGCAACGACCGGATCCGAGCCACGCTCGGGTCCGGTCGTTTGCGTTGGTGGTCGTTGTCGTGGTCGCTGCGGCGACGGCTACTTGCTGCGCGTCACGACGCGCTTCTTGCGCGTGATCGGGCGCTCCTCGCCGAACTCGCGCGACATCACCGAGCAGAGTTTGTCGAGTGCCTGTTGCTCCATCTGCCGGACGCGTTCGCGCGTCAGGCCGAAGCGTTTGCCGATCGCCTTGAGCGTCATCGGGTCCGCGTTGTCGATGCCGAACCGTAACTTGAGGATCTTGGCTTCGCGCGGTTCGAGTCGGTCGAGCAGCTCACGCATGCGTTCGATCTCCATCGCCGCGAGGATCTGCTCCTCGGGTGGCGGCACGCGCACGTCCTCGAGCGAATCCGATACGGACGAGCTGTCTTCGCTCATCGAGTGCACGGGCTGCGAGTTGGCGAGCACCGTTTCGCGCACGACGTTCCAGTTGCTCTCCGGCAACTCGAGCTCCTCGGCGACCTCGGCCGTAGTCGCGCGGCGCCCGAGGCGGTAGTTGAGCTCCATCGCCGTCGCCTTCCAGCGCGACACGATCTCGGACATGTAGGACGGTACGCGCACCGTCTTGACCGTGTTGACGAGCGAGCGGCGGATGCCTTGTTTGATCCACCAGGTCGCGTAGGTCGAGAACCGGCAGCCCGCGTCGGGGTCGAACTTCTCGACCGCCTTCATGAGCCCGATGTTGCCCTCTTCGATGAGGTCCATGAACGACAGGCCGCGGTTGACGTAGTTCTTCGCGATCGAAACGACGAGTCGGAGGTTGGCGCGAATCATGTGTTCGCGCGCCTCCATGTCGCCTTGCTGGATTCGCGTGCTGAGTTCGATCTCCTGTTCGGGAGTCAGCAGGGGAACTTCGTTGATGTCGGCCAGGTAGGTGTCGAGACCGTGATCTCTCATTGCAGCCCTCTCGTGTGGTGTCGAGAGAGCTATCGGCGCGACTGCGGCAATGCTGGCCAGTGGCAATCGCGGTCGTATCGAATCGAGACCGCGAACGTCGGCAAGCGACGATGACACCGGCGAGTGATGCGAGCGGTTCGGACGACGCCGAACTCAGCGCACCAGGATCGGTGCGAGACCGTCCGCGATGACGCCGGCCATGATCCGGTAACCGTCGTCGTTGCAATGGCCATCGGGCGCGCGCACGTCGTTCCAGACGCGATCGCCGAGCCGTTGACCGAAGCCTTCCCAGACCTTGATGAAGTCGACGCCACGCGCCTGGGCTACCGCCTCGAGCACGACAGCCGGCGACGTGCGCCGCGGATAGGTCAGGAACACGGGCACCGCACCGGCCGCGCGCACCGCCGCCGCGACGCGATCGAGGTGGGTGCCGAACACACGAATGACGTCGGTCGGGTCGTCGTTCGCGATGTCCTCGACGAGCGCATCGAGCCGCGCCCGCACCGCCGGCTTGCAGAACTCGGGTTCGATTGCAGCCACGATCTCCTGCAGCCCGGCCGCACCCGTGTGCTGCGCGACGTTGCGCAACCAACCTGACACGAGGCCGTGATCGTTGAAGCGCACGTAACAGGCGAAAATCGACCGCACCGCCGCCGCGCGATCCTTGTAGCCCGCCATGTGGTTCTTGAACTGCCACAGATAGGCCCAGCGCGGTGCGCCGAGGCGGATCGATTCAGTGAGCGATCGCCTCGCTGCGGGATGCCGGCCGAGCATGAACTCGGAGCGGCCGCGCTCGCACCACAGAGCGGCGTCGAGCGGGTGATCGGCGAGCAGCTCCTCGGCGATCGCCAACGCGGCTTCGTCCCGTCCGCACGCCCCGAGCGCCATGACCAGCTGCTTGCCGACGCGGTAGTCACGACCGTTCTGAAACGCGCGTTGCAGCGCCACGATCTGCTCGTCGACCAACGCGGTCATGCCGTTCTCGCGGGCGAACACGGCGAGTTCTCGGCGCACCGAAGCCGCGTCGGGCACGAGCTCGAGCGCAGCCCGCCAGTGCGCGATCGCGCCCTCGACCTCGTCCCGGTCGCGGCAAGAACGGGCATCGCGAACGTGCACGCGTGCCGCTTCGGTCAATCGCCACGGCCGCCGCTGCGCGCGGTAGGGGTCGATCGACTCGGGCGTCTGCGGCTGCCACTCCGGGCCGCTGCGAGCGCGGTCATCACGATCGCCGGCGCTCGGAACGGTCGTGTTCGGTTCCGAAACGTTCGATTCCGATGCGCTCGCGCTCTGCTCTTCCGAGCCTGCCATCGTCGCAGAGGCCCACGCGATCAACCGCGGTAGCCGCCAACGAAAGCGATACTCGCCATGCTCGAGCCCCTGGCTCGCGACGGGCAGTTCCTGGGGGCGCGACCAGTAGTCGTTCTGCCCGACGAGCACGCACACGACCTGCGGCCGGAACAACTGCAGTTGCGACGGCAATCGCTCGAGCACGTCGCGGGAGTTCTGACCCGACTCCCCGCCGTTTATGACGCGCCACGATCGGGCCGTGACACGTTCTGCGAGCAGCTGTTCGAGAACCGCCGGATAGGAATGCCGCGCGGGGTCCGAGCTGCCCATGCCGTGCGTCCACGAGTCGCCGACGCAGAGGATCGTGGGCTCGCCAGTGGGGGGGACGGTGGTCGCACGCGACTGACTGGCCCAGACCGCGACGGAACCGATCTGGAGAACGGCTTCGGTCGCGACGAGCAGCGCAATCAGCGCCACGAGCGCGCGCAGCCAGAGCGAGCGGCGGGTGCGCGCGCGATGGCCAGGCGTCGGGCCACCGGGTTGTTGTGCGGACCGCGGCATGGGCCGCACCTTCGACACTACATCAGCGCGTAGATGAACGGCGCGACACCCGTCGCTCCGAGCACCAGCAGGATGCCGAGCAGGCCGAACACGATGAGGATCGGCGTCAGCCACCACACCTTGTTCTCGGCCATGAACTGGATGAACTCCGACACCAGACCAGTCTCCTCACCGCCAGCGGCCTGCAGGAACTCGTCTTCGGTGTTCTCGGGGGCGTTGGGATCTTGGTTGTCGGTCATCGCGGTTCGCTTTCGAGTTCGGTCGCTTTCGAATGAGAGTATAGCCCCGCGTCGGCTCGAGCCGACCGGGATCTTCGCTGGCGCGGCAGCTCGTCGCGAAGCGAGACCCGATCGGGAGCTGTGATCCGAGCGGATCGGGCAGTTCCGGTGATTCGGTCGCCAGGAAGGCGCCCTTGACGCGGGTGGTATGCTGCCGCGATGTCCGAAGCCACGCCACACCGCGCCGGGCCCCGCGGTCGCCGGCGTTGGCCGAAGGCGTTCGCGGCGCTGCTGCTGTTCTTCGTCGCGCTCGAAGTGGTGCTGCAGATCGGCGCGCTGCTCATGGCAGGAACGACGGCGCAAGCGAACACGAGCAACAACGGCGATTCGCCCGCGGTGCTCTGCATTGGCGACAGTTTCACATTCGGGATCGGCACGACGAGTCCGCATCGCAGCTATCCGAGCCGGCTCGAGACCGAGCTGCGTGAGCGTGGCCTCGACGTCCGCGTTACGAACGCCGGCAAGCCGGGCCAGAACAGCCGCGAAGCGCTCCTCCGTCTGCGACGGCAACTCACGGACCGGACCAAAGTCATCTGTGCGCTGCTCGGCACCAACGACTCGTGGAGCCGACCGGCGGCGCTCACTGCGGCCGAGCTCGCGGAGCCAATGGATGTGGCCGATGCCGGCACATTCGAGTGGAAGTGGCGCACGGGCCGACTGCTGGCGGTGCTCTTCCGCTTCTCCTTCGGGTCATGGAACGCCGAGCCCGAGTCGACGGCGGCGTCCTCCGCCGGTCAGGATCTGGGCGCTGCCGACACGACGGCCGCGACCGCCGCGGGCTTCGCACTGCTGATCGAACACGGGCTCGAGTTTGGCTGGATCCGCGGCCAGTTGCCGGCGGCAGTGACCCGGCCGCGCGATCCTGCGACGCAGGACTCGGCCAGAGAGTTCTGGGCACTGCTGACCGCGGAACGCGACGAGGAAGCCGTTGCACTCGCCGAGCGAGTTCTCGCGCAACGCGGCGAATCGGCGGAGTGGCTCGCAAGGGTGGTGCGCGCACAGGCCCGCCTCGGGCGCCCGACCGCGGCCGCACTCGCGAAATTGGCGGCACTCGCGAACGGCAGTCAGGCCGACGCAGCGATCGACTGGTACATCTGGGCCCTCGGACAGGCGCGCCGGGAAGCCGAGGCCCTCGCCGCGGCCCGCGCCCGCGTCCAGACCGAACCGAACTCGCTCACCGCCTGGCTGGTCATCACGCGTGTGACCTTCGATGCCGACGATCGTCCGGCGTTCCGCCGCGCGGTGGCGCGCACCCTGCCGTTGCTCGGAACCACCGCCGCGGAGCGCTCCGCGTGGTTCGTGCGCGACCTGGTCAGCGTCACGCCGGACTTCACGGCACCACAGGTCGCCCGCCTCCTCGTCGCGGCCTACCTGCTCCACCCCGACGAGCTCAACACCCACATGACGGTCGCGCGCGCGGTCCGCCGCGGCAAGGTCAGCCGCAGCGACTTCGAGGCCGCGCTCCTCGACGCCCGCATTCCGACGGCGCTGCGCGACCGACTCAACGGCATCCTCGCGCGACTCGACAGCCTGGGAGCCCCGACCGCAAACTGGCAGCGTGTGCTGCAGGATCACCTGGTAGCGATCGAAGCGCTGGCGCGCGAGGCCGGCGCCGAGCTCGTTCTCATCGGCTATCCGCGCCACCTGCAAGATGTCGAGGCGGCGCAACGAGCCGCCGCCGAACAGCTCGGTGTGCGCCACATCAGCGTCTACCCGGCATTCGACGAAGCGCTGCGAACCAGACAGCGGCACGAGCTGTTCATTCCCGACGGTCACTGCAACGACGCCGGGTATGCGATCGTGGCGCGGGTGGTCGCGGGGGCTGTGGCCGAGGCCCTGAGTCGATAGCCGGGCGGCCGCCGCGCCAGCCGCCGGTCACACGGGCGCATTGCCCGGGGCGAATCGCCGGTGCGCGCAGCTTTTCGCGCGGATGCGTCACGGACTGACGAGTTCGGCGTCCTTGGTCGGCAGCGAGTGCTGCCGCGACGCGAGTAGAACTCGCCGCGCCTTCCTTCTCACGCATTCGAGTTCAATCGATGGGCATTCATCGCACGTTGTGGGGCCGGGCCGCGCTCCCATTCGTTCTTTTCGCAGGAGGGCTTCTCAGCCAAGACATCGGTCTGACGGCGCAGCGCCTTCAGCCGTCGAGTCAGATCTTCGGGCAGAGCTGCGGACCCGTTCGTTGCAACTCCGGACCACCACCCCGAGAACTGCCGCTGGTCGGTGGAGCTTCGTACCGGTTCACAGTGTTCGGAATTCCCGGGCAGCCGTACTTCCTGGCGTTCTCGGACTCGTTCGGCTGCAGGTGGTTTCCGGGGATTCGCAACCACGTGGTCCTTGCCGGCAACGTGACGGGGTTCGCAGCCGGCGCGCTGTCCTTGTCGACGACGACCAACCAGTGCGCGAATCCCACCGGCAGCGCATCGGTCACCGTGACCCTCCCGCCGAGGTTGCCTTCTGGCCTGGTCATCCACTTTCAGGGGCTGACGTCCGGGCGCTACCCGCTGCCTCCACAAGTGGCGTTCACGCACTGGATCGTGGCGCGATCTCAGTAGCCGCCTTGTTCGCTTCACGACTTCGGTCGCACGTCGACTGACAGCTCTCGTCACGACAATCGCAAAGGAAATGTCATGCACAGATGCCTGCAAGTGGTGATCGCCGTATCCCTGTCACTTCTCCCGCTCCTGAGTGCGCGGCCCGCTGTTGCGCAGTCGAGCTCCGCACCCGGGAACGCACCGGTGACTCATCTCGCCCCGTTGGGCCCTCCGACGGCCGGGATCAGCGGTGAGACGCGCTACCCGGACGGGACGATTCATCGCTTCAACGGCGATTGGGTTTTTCCGGACGGGACGACGGTCTTCGGCAATGGCTCCATCTGGTCGCCGACCTCTGGCTGGCTCATCATCGGACCGACGAA
This sequence comes from bacterium, assembly GCA_024743115.1. Taxonomy (GTDB): domain Bacteria; phylum Planctomycetota; class UBA1135; order UBA1135; family UBA2386; genus JAGQRA01. Next base: position 314,941 of record JANSXC010000003.1, read on the forward strand.
CCTCCACGGGTTCGGCGATCACACCATCTACTACCAGGGGCACTGGGTCTATCCGGACGGGCGGATCCTCTACCCCGACGGCTCGCTGCGGCTGCCTGACGGAACGGTCGTACGGGGGCCGACCGGCGTCGCAGGATCCGGCTGGGGCTGGTCACACATGTTCGGCGGATCCGGCGGAGCCTATTGGGCCGGGACGATGTACCACCCGCACGGCTGCGTGTCGCTGCCGGGTTCGCCACAGGGTCCCGTGCTCTACTGATTGCGGCGACTCGCAGCGTGGTCACGATTTCCTCGGAGCGGGACATGAGGTGGAGTCGGTCGGGCGCCGGGCGGTACGGAGCTGAGCACGAGTACCACCCGTTGAAGTTCATCGGCGGTGTGCTCGTCCTGCTCGGTGGCGCGATGTGTGCGAGCGCCGCCGACTTGCTGCCTCGGAACAACGATCCCTTCGACCTCGCTGCAGGCGGAGTCGCCATCGCAGTCATGGGCGTGGTGCTGATGGGCTGGCGCCAGGGGTTCGTTCTGGACAACGTCGTGGGCATCGTGACTCGCTACACGGGTTCGCTCGGCATCAGGTTTGCCAGAACCGAGCCGGTCCTGCAGTCGGCGGAGATCGTGCTCGAACTGCGTGAGGTCAGCACGCGAAGTCTCGCGGTCACCGCGTGGTTCGTGACCCTGCACAACCCCGGTAGTGAGCCGTTCGAGCTCACGCGAATCATGGAGCGGGAGGAGGCGGATGAGGTTGCGCGCCGCGCAAGCGACATCCTGTCGCTGCCGCTGAGCGTCGTTGGTGCGGAGTCGGGGTGAAGTTCGCCGTGGCGTATTCGAGCGCGGACCGCCGGTCGGACCGGGAGATACTCTCCTGGTCGTAAGGGCTCATTTCGTCGTCACGTTCTGAGATCCCAACCGTCCAACGTCCATGCGCTCACCGGAGCCGATCACAGTCGAGGAACTCCTCAGGTACGAGCCCTGGCTCAGGGCCTTGCTCGGGAGTCTGCTCGCACGCGACGATGTGGACGACGCGGTGCAGCAGACCTGGCTTGCCGCGCTGTCCCGGCCGCCCGGTGCGATTCGGCGGCTCAGGAGTTGGCTGGGGTCTGTTGCTCGCAACGTTGCGATGGATACCCATCGCCGCCGAGCTCGCGGGCGAACGCACTCCCGCGACGAGATCCACGCAGCCGAGGAGCCATCGGTAGCACTCGAACGCCTCGAGCTACAGCGGTGGATGGTCGCAACCGTGCTCGAGCTGCCGGAGAGCAGTCGGACGCCGTTGGTGCTCCGGTTCTACCGCGAGAAACCGTACCGGCAGATCGCGGCAGAGCTCGACTGCACCGAGGTCGCGGCCAGGCAGAAGGTGTCGCGGGCTCTCGCACAGCTCCGCCAACGTCTAGCGGGTCGCTACGGCCCGGACTGGCGAGCAAGCGCAGTCCTGATCGCGTTTGCCCAACCAGGTCGAGCCGAGAGTCTGTCCGGTTCGGGCGCTCTCGCGTTCGGGGTCGTCGCGCTGACCTTTGTCGGCGTCGGTGTCTTCGGTCTGCTTCGCGATCCCGATCCAGGTGCTCCGACCACGGGTGATGGCCATCGACGAGCATCGCTGGACAACACCGAACCGCAGTCGGCGAACGATCCGGTCGTCCGGCGGGTCGCCCATCGCCAGGACACCACCGCTCCGGCCCGTGGAATCACGGTGCAGGGCCTGGCCCTGACCCCGCGAGGTCGGCCTCTCGTTGGCGCAACGATCGTTGCGGCGTCGCCACCGTCGGGCGCGAACCATCTCGATCACTGGGGGAACAACCTGGTGCTGCCGGTCTCTGGGACTGCGCGCGAAGGAGCTGCGCTGATAGTCGGTATCAGCATCGAGGCCGGAGAGTTTCGCGCCGAGAACGTGCCCGCCTGGTCGCACCTGCACGTGGCGGGAGGGTATGCCGCGGTTGTCACGCGGGGGATAGCCGAAGGTCACGACTCGGCCGCTCCAATCGTCCTGGTGGCCGCTCCCGCAGTGGACGTCGCAGGCACCGTGCTCGACGCCGCGGGGAATCGAGTCCCGGGCGCAATCGTGACTTGCGTACCGGAACCTCTCGTTGAGCTGCCGGTACAGCACAGCAAGGGAATGCGCGCCTGGTATGACGAAGCGACCGCGAACGGCAACGGAGAGTTCGAGCTGAATGTTGTTCCTGGCAGTGGGTACGAACTCGAGATTCGCGCCCCCGGGTTCGACCCGGCTCGCCTGCCGATACCCGAGCGATCCATCACAGGGTTGACGGTCCGTCTGGTGCGTCGACCCCATGTCGAGCTGCGCGGCGTCGTTCGGGATCCGAATGGTGTGCCGGTCGCTGGTGCGTGGGTGTCGACCGGACGGAACTCGACACTGTCGAACGCGCACGGGGAGTTCTCGATGACTCTCAATGCTGCGGACCAGGAACCGATCGAGTGCTCCGCGCTGGCGCCGGGCTTCGCGCCGGTTCGAGCCACGCTCGAGCGTCCCGAGATCGGTGTGTGGAACCCGAGTCTGGGTAAGCGCACCGTGCAGCTGGGCGGAAGAGTCGTGGACGGCAGCGGGCGCCCGGTCTCCGGCTTGCTTGTCAGCGTGTGGCGGCCGACGGATCTCGGTGGAGCCGTGGCAGAAGAGCTTGCAGCGAGTCTGCCGAGCACCGATGAATTGTTGAGCTGGGTTGTCGGATCGACGGACGAAGACGGTCGCTTCTCGCTGCCGCACATGCTGAACCGAACCTACCGGTTGGTCTTCGTTCAGCGCGCGTCGGAGCAAGTGATGAGATCGGACCCGTTGCTTCCCGGCGAGGATCACGAACTCCTCTGGGATCCACCGAGCACGCGCTTCCCAGTGACGGTGCTGGACGCGAGCGGCCGCGTAGCGGCGGGCGTCCGGGTCTCCTATCACCGTCGGATCGTCGCGAACGGATTGCGCGAGCTGAGCGTGGCATGCAAGCCCGATGGCTCGGGGCGGATCACCGTCGTGGAGCCACAGGCGTGGTCGCGTGCCAAGATCCACGTGCACGGCGACGAGTGGATGTCGGAGTTTCACGATTGGTCGGACGCGTTCCGCGACGGGCAGCTCGTGCTCGTGGCGACGCGGCCGGTGCGATTTCAGGTGGAACTCGGCGGCCACCGAGACGCAACCCACGCGCGGTTCGTAAACGACCAGAACAAACCACTCGGGGTACGGCGTTCCTTTGGCCACTCGAGCGTGCTGATGGCGGAGTTCTCGCTCCAAGACGGTCGGTGTGAAGTCATGACAACCAGCGACGCGGCAACTGCGCTGGTCCTCCTGCGCGACGGTGAGGAGGTCGGCCGGATTCCAGTAGGTCTTCGCGGATCCGATTTGCACATCATCCGAGGCTAGTCCGCGGACCAGACTGGCGGTGTCTGCAGTCTCGTTCGGTATCGATCCATGAACCCCCCTTCAGCGCTTGTTCGCGTTCTGCTCACGGTCCTCGTTGCGGCTGCAGCGAACGCTCAGACCGCGGCCGGTCGATCGGGTGACCGTTCTTGGGGTTGCGTCCCGGGATCCGCGGCCCAGTTTCGCCGAACCCGGGCGAACGGCACGGTCGACACCGTGCGTGTCCGGTGTCTAGGCAGACTGCGCAACGGGATCGCCCCGACGGCGTTCGAGTTCCTGAAGGAAGGGGCAGAGAAGGCACAGTTCTTCTATCGCCAACTTCGCCCCGATGGCCTGTTCACGGTCGGGGTGCCGTCGGGCTACGCGATGCCTCAGAGTCCGGATGAGATCGCCCTCACGTTGCGCTTCCCGGTTGGGATCGTCGCGCAATGGGAGTCCGCCCTGCACGTCGCCGGCGACGCGCGGTCGGATCCTCTGCCCGACGAAGAGGGCACCGCGAAGCCCGTCGTGCGACACACGATCGAGGATCCGGCGGTCGAACTGCTCGTCCCGGCGGGGCGGTTTCGCACCGTGTTGGTTCGCTCTTCGTGGAGCCGGCTGGGCAAACAGCACGTCGAGGAGGTTTGGTACGCCTCTGAAGTGGGAGTCGTTCAGCGACGGTTGTCTCGCGACGGCAAGCTCGTCGTGGCAGAGCGACTGCTGCGATTCGAACATCCTCGACGCCCGTCGTCGTCGCCGGAGCATACCCTGCGGGCATTCTGTCGGAGGACCGGCGTGCCCCGCGGCGACTTGAATTGGGTTGCATTGACTTCCGGGCGCATGGCGCCCAGAAGCGAATTCGCTGTCGGGCCTGGCGGGCTTGCGGTCCGGGTTCTGGATGGCGAAGTCGAGGAGTTCGACTGCAGTGATCCGGAGTCGGTTCGCAGATGGGTCGTCGACGAACGCTGGGTGGATCTTCGATCGGACTTTGCTGCGTACGCCCGTGCGCTGTCGATCGCGAGCGCGCTCTTGCGAGTTCATGCGGCGCAGTGGGGGCTGCCCGTAGGCGGAGAACCCGCTCAGTCGATCGCCATCGATGACAACGATTGGGTCGGTCTCAGGCTCGAAGGCTTCGTCGGCCACGCCCGTCCGAGGCTCACCGCGGCGTTTCGGATCGGCCCGGCGGGGGAGATCCGCAATCTGATGATCAAGTAGGAGTTGAGGCACCCTGCGTTCGCGCAGGGGCCTCGTTCAGCGGCGCAGTAGCTCGGCCACTTCGTCGGCGACCAAGTCGGCGATCAACCCGTAGCCCGCGTCGGTGCAGTGACCGTCCCGAATGAACAGTTCGGAACGTTCGCGACCCCGCAGCTCACGGGCGAAGTGCGGGCTGAGATCGAGCCAGCGGGCGCCGATTCGTCGGGCCGCGTCGGCCTGGGTCCGCGCCCGCGCGGGGTCGTGGCTGGGGTAGCCGAGAACGATCACGGCCGCGCCGGCGGCGATCGCGCGCTGGCCCATGCGCTCCAGGTGGTCGCGCAGGATGTCACGCCAGGCCGGATTGCCCTCGCCCCGGTAGACCTCGGCGAGGATCGGCTCGAACTCAGCGTCGATCTGCGGCCATCGACTCCGCACGCGACCCATCGACTCCGCGACGACGGCCTCTGGCAGCCGTTGGCCCGCGACGGCCAGTCGGCGGGCGGTCATCGAGGGATGACGATCGAGCAGTTCGGCACCGACCAGCAGGCGCGCGAGTTGCTCCGCCGCAGCCGCGCGATCCGCCAGGGCCAGATCACGCATGACTCGCGCGGAGGTATCCGGTGCGGACGTCTGCAGCAGCCTGAGGCTGTGGATCGCCGCATCACGGAACGTGTCGAGATCGCCGAGCGCGAGTCTCGTTTCCGTGAGCGTGAGCCAGGCCGTGACCGAGGCCGGTTCGACGGCGATCCTCGCCCGCGCCGCCGCCCTCGCGGCCTCGGTCCTACCGATCTCCCGCAGCGTCCAGACCAACCAGTCCGCGGCCACCGAGGAACCGTCGCTCGCAACGACCTGCTCGAGCCGCTGCACCGTGGCGCTGGGATCGGCACTCGTCAGCCGTTCGGCCTTCGCGAGCAATGCCAGCGCGTGGGCGGAATCCGGGTGCGCGCTCGCGGCCTCGCGGGCCAGGGCGAGCGCCATGGTCGTGTCGCCGCGCGCCAGGCTCGCACCGAACCGGGGCGGCAGCTCGCCGAGGGATCGGTCGCGCACCAGCCGCTGCGGGGCGGGCAATGGTTCTGGCGTCACGCCGGCGGCCGCCGCGTATTCGATGAGCAGCGCGAATCCGGCCTGGATCCGGCCCACGTTCGCGGGCGGACTCGGTTCGGTCGGCGCCGACGGCTCGGCGGCGGGCGAGGACCGATGCCAGCTGCCGAAGGAGAACCGGAAGGCGAGGGCGAGAAGTTCGCCAGTGCGCCACTTCCACTCGAACCCTTTCGCTGGAGCCGCATCGGGGCCGGACGTTCCCACTGCGACCCGCTCGGGCCGCGACCACTCGTCATTGGTCCCGAGCAGAATGCAGACGACGCGCACGCCCGGGCGAATGTTGGCCGCGAGATACTCGAGACCGGCGCGCGAGTTGCGCCCCGGCCGACCCGCATTGATCACGCGGATCTCGTGCCCCGCCGCAGCGAGTCGACGTTCCAATGCCGCCGGGTAACTCCGTTCGGGCGACGAAGCGCCGATCCCGAACGTGAAGCTGTCGCCGATGCAAAGCACATGCGGTTCGCCAGCGACCGCGGTCCCGACCGGCGCAGTTCTCCAAGCGACGACGGCGGCACCGAGCTGCAGCACGAGCTCGAGCGCCAGCGCGAACACGGCGACCGCCAGACCGAACAGCCGCAGGCGTCGTCGGGCGGAGGAGCGCATGACGCGCCTCAGTATAGTTTGAAGTAGCTCGCCGGACTGCGCGCGGCGCCGCGGTCGACCCAGTAGGTCTTGGCGTTCGGATCCGGGCGCTTGCCCATCGCATCACGGCCGATCAGTTTGAAGATCAGGCCGATCGGGGTCATCACGAGATAGAAGATCGCGGCCATGAGCACGTGCGAGAGCACGAAGCCGATCGGCAGCGCGACGACCATCAACACGATGAAGATGATCCGCGTCAGCGGCTGGAAGCCCGCAAGGAAGACGGCGAGCTGGAACACGCCGACGCCGAGCGCGGTGAGCACGGCGGGATGGCCGAACGCCCAGCCGTAGCCGCAGAAGCGCAGCACGACGAGCGCGATCAGCGGCAGGCCGACCACCGCGATGAACGCGAACTGCTTGAGCTGCGCGTGCGGCGGGTTGGTTTCGATCTTGAACATGTCGGTTCTGGGCCTGCTGGTGGACTAGTCGAGGGCGAAGGCGGACAGGTACTTCTCGCGATCGACCTCGGGGAGGTCCTGCTGCGCGACCCGGCGAATGACGAAGTTCTCGAGCACGAGCACGTCCATCTCGGTGCCGAGGAAACAACGCAGCGCATCCTGTGGCGTGCAGACGATCGGTTCGCCACGCACGTTGAAGCTGGTGTTGATGAGCACGGGGCAGCCGGTGCGCTGCTTGAAGCTCTTCATCATGTTCGCGAGGCGCGGGTTGTACTCGCCGTCGACGGTCTGCAGGCGCGCCGAGTAGTCGACGTGCGTGACCGCGGGAATCACCGACCGCAGCTGCTTGAGCTTGTCGAGTCCGTGCAGGCCGCCCTCGACGTCCTTGCGCTTCTCGTCGCGAACGGGCGCGACGATGAGCATGTAGGGGCTGTCGTGGCGCGGTTCGATATCGAAATACTCGCTCGCGTCATCACGCAGGACGATCGGCGCGAACGGCCGGAACGACTCGCGGAACTTGATCTTGAGGTTCATCACGCTCTGCATCTTGGGCGAGCGCGCGTCACCGATGATGCTGCGCGAACCGAGCGCGCGCGGGCCGAACTCCATCGGACCTTGAAACCACCCGATGACGTTCTCGTCCTCGATGAGCTCCGCGACGCGATCGGCGAGCTGATCCTCGCCCTGGCATTCCTCGAAGACGATGTTCTCGCCCTGCAGGAAGTCGCGAATCTCGTCGCTCTCGTACTTCGGCCCGAGCAGGCTGCCGCGCTGCGAGTCGGCGGCCTTCACCGTGCGCGGCTTGTTCAGCAGATTGTGCCAGACCATCTGTGCACAACCGAGCGCGCCGCCGGCATCACCCGCTGCGGGCTGGATCCAGATCTTGTCGAACGGGCCTTCGCGCAGCACCTTGCCGTTGCCGACGCAGTTGAGCGCGACGCCGCCCGCGAGGCAGAGGTTCTGCTTGCCCGTGACCTCGTGCGCGTGCCGCACCGTGCGCAGCATCACGTCCTCGGTGACCTTCTGCACCGACGCGGCGAGATCCATCTGCCGCTGCTCGAGGTCGGTCTCCGGCCGGCGCGGGTCGCTGCCGAACAGCTCGTGGAACTTCGGGCCCGTCATCGTCAGACCCTGGCAGTAGTTGAAGTAGCTCTGATCGAGGCGGAACGAACCGTCGTCGCGCAGGTCGATCAGGTGATCGCGGATCAGTTTCTCGTACTTCGGCTCGCCATAGGGCGCGAGCCCCATCAGCTTGTACTCGCCGCTGTTGACCTTGAAGCCGCAGTAGTAGGTGAATGCGGAGTAGAGCAGGCCGATCGAGTGCGGGAAGCGCACCTCTTTCAGCATCCGCATCTTGTTGCCCTCGCCGACCGCGATCGACGTCGTCGCCCACTCGCCGACGCCGTCCATCGTGACGATCGCGGCCTCCTCGAACGGCGACGGGAAGAACGCCGACGCGGCATGGCTCTCGTGATGCTCAGGGAAGACGTAGCGGTTCTTCGGCTTCGTCCCCAGGCTCTTGGTCAGCATGCTGCGCATGTGCAGCTTCTTGCCGAGCCAGATCGGCACCGCCTTGCTGAACGACTTCAGCCCAATCGGCGCAAACCCGAGGTAGGTCTCGATCAGCCGATGGAACTTCAGGATCGGCTTGTCATAGAACGCGACGAAGTCGAGGTCCTTGGCGGTGATCCCGGCCTGGTCCAGGCAGTACTGCACCGCGTTGGCGGGGTAGTCGGCGTCGTGCTTCTTGCGCGTGAACCGTTCTTCTTGCACGGCCGCGACGATCTCACCGTCGGCGAGGAGCGCAGCCGCGGAATCGTGGTAGTAGGCGGAGATGCCGAGAACGTAGGTAGGCATGGGGGGCGAGAAGCTTAGCTCGCCTCGGCATGCTGCCAACAGCTCGCCGCCGAGGATGTCCAAAACCGCGAAACGACGGCCGCTTCTCGTCGTCAGCGGGCGCGGCCCCGCACGCTGGTTGCGACTGGATTCAGCCCATCGCATCGGTGAGACCGCCGCTTCGACGAACTCACGCGTGCCGGCGAGGCATGCAGTGCACGTCGATCAGCCGGCCGGCGCCGGGCGACCTACGTCGGCCATGTTCACCGAAGCCAGGTGACGACCGCCCGCGTCGACGAGAAGCCCCCGGCCGCGCCAGGATCGATGACGAACGCCTGACTCGTCATGGGCAGGCCCGCGAACGACATCGTCGGTGGTATGGCGACCGGCAGAGTCGCATCGCCGCCGGTCGATGTCGTGAACACGAATGGTCCGATCGGCCGCAAGACATGCAGGATCGCCGCCCCGAACGGCAGGTCCACCGGGATTCGAAAGCCGACCGCGAATGCCCCGAGTGCATTGGCCGGGGCATCGGAGAGTTCGAGCGCGAAGCTGGTTCCCGGGTAGACGTTGCCGGCGCCACGCAGGAACGGAGTGATGCCGCCGCTGCCCGGTGTTCCTTGACCGTGTGAGGTGTGACCGGAGTGGACGTAGACGAAGTAGTCGTCGATCGGGAAGCTGTTGTAGAAGTCCTCAGCGATCGCGAGGTTGCGGTCCGAGCCGGGGAAGAACGCGACGTCCGCGGGGCCCTCGATCAGGCGCCAGTTCGTGCCGTAGTCGACCGATTGCAAGACCCCCTGACTACCGCCAGCCGGGCCCAACCAATCGAGCCGCACGTACTGCGCGTCGCCCCCGACCGCTGGCAGTGCCGAGCCAAGGAGGGTCGGGGTGGTCAGGGTCCACGGGTTCGGCAACCAGGTCTGGCCACCGTCCTGTGAGACGTTGATCTCGACGCGGTATGCCGGGAACCCGCCGGTGGCTCCCGACAAGACGACGGTCTGGCCATCGACTGCCAGGCCCTGTACCACGGTCATTCCGGTGCCCAGCACTTGTGACCACGTCACCCCGCCGTCAACGGAGCGCAGAATCTGCGGCTGCACCTGCGGGTGCAGGTGCGGCAGGACGACGATCAGATTGCTCGGGTGGCCGGCGAGGTAGCGGTGCCGCAGCGGCGAGACGACGCGGGGCGTCGATAGCCAGGTCAGGCCGCCGTCGGTCGAGCGTTGCTGCAGCGTGTTGCCGTTGTGATCCCAGAACAGGTGGACGTCGGTCCCTGCCGCGATCTTGGTCAGGCGCGACGGAATCCCGGTCGCCAGTCCCGTGTCGATCCTGGTCGGATTCGGGTTCCAGGTCAGGCCGCCGTCCAACGAATGGTTGGCCCACATCCGATTGCCGAGATGTTCCGCCCACATCACGCTGACGGTCGAGCCATCGATGTGCACCCGAGCTTCGCTCGTGTGGAACGGGATCTGGGCCGCGACGAGCTGCGGACCCGTCCAGGTCTGGCCACGATCGCTCGAGGCCCACACCTGCACCCCGACAGCCGAGATCGCGGCGATCACGGCGCGGGCACCGTCGAACGAGAAGTCATAGGCGCTGTACTGCTGGCCACCGATGACTCTTGGACCAGCCCAGGTGAGTCCGCCATCCTGCGAGCGGTAGTAGCGGATCACCCCGAACGAACCGTACGTCAGCAGGTGCACCACCTCGCCGTCCTGCTCGACGCGCGTGTTGACGGCGGCGATGTTGTGCCCCGGATCGATCGGTGTCGCGCTCGCCGGCGCTTGCGCAACCGCTGAGCTCGCGATCGTGGATGCGATCAGGGATGTCGCGAGAACTCCCGCCCATGTGCTCTTCACCATGCACCGACTGTGAGGGTGATTGCGCAGTTGCACAAGTAGGGGCCGTTTGCCGCACGGACGACGCTCGTCGGGTGACCGACGCCTGCCGTCGAAGCACCGTCGGCGGGTAGCCGGGAGCAGTGGTTCCATCCGCGCTCCACACGAAGAACGACATCACATGGACCGCCGACCACGCCGCCTCAGTATGCTGCCAGCAGCCCGCCGCCGATGATGTCCAAGACCGCGAAACGACTGCTCCTGCTCGGTGGCACCACGCTCCTCGTCGGACTGCTCGCGGAAGGGCTCTACCGAGCGGTGCGAACGACGCCGCCCTTGACGATGCACTTCCGTGACGGCGCCCGCAATCTGGTTCCCGACCAGCCGACGGCGACGGAGGATCTGGCGTTTCGCATGCAGATCCAGGTGCCGTGGCCGCGGCCCGACATCCCGCCGGGAATTCCGACGACCCCGCCGGTGGGACAGAGCAAGCCTTGGTTCGGCACCGGCTACGAGATGCCGCGCGACAACCTGCTCGGCAACGTGACGTGGAAGCCAGGCTCGCGGTTCTTCATCTGCTACCGCGGACCGCAGCAGCCCTACTTCGACGCCGATGGCTGCGTCGAGTATGCGTTCAATCGCTTCGGCATGCGCGAGCGCGACGACGTCACGCTGAAGAAGCCGGCGGGTGAACAGCGTGTGGTCTGTCTCGGCGATTCGTTCACGCTCGGCTGGGGCGTGCGGCGCGAGCACAACTGGCCGGTTCTGGTCGAGGGCGAACTGCAAAGGCAATGGCCGTCCGTTCGCGTGCTCAACTGCGGCGGCACGGGTTCGGCCTACACCGACGAGTACGAACTCGCGTTGCGCCATCGCCACGGCCGCTTCAAGCCCGACCTCGTGCTCGTCACGCTATGCCTCAACGACCTGTTCGTGACCAACGGCAAGCTCGGCCACTACCGCCTCGCGGCGCTGCCCTACGACGACATCCCGCCGGCCGATCGCAGCGTCTGGATGAACTCGCTGCTGCTGCGCGACCTCGCGCGGAACCTCGCGGCGGGCTCCGCGCTCGAACTCGATCCCGAACGCGACTGGATCGACGAGCTCATGAGCCTGCCCGCGGATCACCCGTGGTACCGCGTCAAGCACGAGACGCCCGACGTCTATTGGGTCGGCGGCACACCGCAGCGGGCACTCCAGGGCATCCGCGACTGGTGCAACGACCACGACGCCAAAGCCGCCATCGTCATCTGGCCGCTGCTGCAGGGGCTCGGTAAGGGCCGTACGTATCCGTTCGGCAAGATGCACGACCTCGTCCGCACGTTCTGCGAACGAGAAGGCATCCCCTGCCTCGATCTGCTGCCGGTGTTGAAAGACCACGAACAGGAAGCGCTCTGGGTCAGCCCCGCCGACATGCACCCCAACGAGCACGCGCAGACGCTGGTGTATGCGAGCGTCGCGGCGTTCGTCGCGGACGGGCTCGGGTTGAAGTAGGGGTCGACCGCGGCCGAGCACACTCCGGTCAGGCGCGAATCGCGGACACGAGGCGGTTGACCAGGCCTTCCGCGGTGAACGGCTTTTGCAGGAACCCCGACCAGCCGCGGCTCGCGAGTTCCGTCGCCAGCCGTTCTTCAGCGTGACCACTCATCAAGACGACCGGAGTGTCCGGGGCGCGCTGCCGGATCGCTTGCAGTAGCGCGGCGCCGTCGACATCGGGCATCGTCAGGTCGGTCAACACGAGATCGATCGATTCACGGTCGGACTCGAACCTCGCCAAGGCATCGCGCCCGCTGGCCGCCGACTGCACGCGAAACCCCGACTCCTCGAGCATGCGGGTGGCGACCGACCGCACCTCATGCTCGTCGTCGACCACCAGAACGACCTCCCCGCCACCACGTTTCGGCAGCCCGTCGGGAGTCGAGCGCTCGTCGTCCTCGACGATCGGCAGGAGCACACGAACGGTCGTGCCCGCGCCCGCCGTGCTACGCACCATCGCGGTGCCGCCATGACTGCGCAGGATGCCCAGCGTGGCGGCCAGCCCGAGACCGCGACCCTTCGTCTTCGTCGAGAAGAACGGGTCGAACATCCGGGAACGCGTGTCCTCGGACATCCCGACACCCGTGTCTTCGACCTCGACGAACGCATAGCTGCCAGGTGACAGGCGGTCGCCCAACAGCGTGTTGGCGAGGTAGTCCGACGTCACCGCCTGACAGCCGGTCCGGATGTGGATCGTCCCATCGGCATCGCCGATGGCGTCCGAACTGTTGACGATCAGGTTCATGAGGACCTGGCGCAGCTGGACGGGGTTGCCCGAGCACGACGCTTTCCCCGATCCGCTGTCGGTGGGGCGCTCGATTGCCAGCGCCGTATTCGGGCCGATCGTGGCCTTCATCAGATGACCGGTCTCCTCAACGAGGGACGTCAGGTCGAGCAGGCAGTCGTCGCGCAGGCCTTCGCCGGAATACGCCAGCATCTGCTTGGTGAGATCCGCGGCTTGTTGCGCCGCCGACTTGATCTGCGCGATCGACTCGATGGCCGGCGATTCAGCCGGCAGCAAGAGCCGCGCGAGTTCGGCGTTCCCCAACACGCCGGTCAGCAGGTTGTTGAAGTCGTGCGCAATGCCACCGGCGAGCACCGCCAGGCTGTCCATGCGCTGGCTCTCTTGCAGCTTGGACTCGAGCTCATGACGCTCGGCCTCTTCCCGCAGCGTCTTGATGGTGACTCGACGCAGCTCGAGCTGCGCCATGACCTGTCTCGCGAGGATCTGCAGGATCTTGGACTCGGCGCCACTGAGCTGGCGAGGCCTGGTGTCGATGGCACAGAGAGTCCCGATCGCCTGCCCTTCGGTCGAGATGAGGGGCGCTCCGGCGTAGAAGCGGATCCGCGGCTCGTCGGTCACGAGCGGGTTGTCGCGGAAGCGCTCGTCGGACGTCGCATCTCGAACGACCATGACCTCGTCCGATCGAATCGCAGTATCGCAGAACGCGATGTCGCGCGCCGTCTCCCGGGTGTCGAGCCCGACGACCGACTTGAACCACTGGCGTCGCTCGTCGACGAGACTGATGAGCGCAACGGGAACGTCGAAGAGCTGCGCGACCAGACTCGTGAAGTCATCGAACGTCGATTCGGCGTCCGTATCGAGGATCTCGAAGCTCCGGAGGGCACGCAGGCGTCCCTGTTCCCGTTCACACGAAGTCTTGATCGACATGGCTGATGGTTGCGCTCGGACCGCGCGAGGTCGCAACCCGAGATCGTGTTCTTCGGAACCACGGCCACCCTGGCCTCAGAAAAAGACCCCCGGGAAAACCCCAACCAGCCCGTCACCCGGCTAGAACAGGCCGTCATGGCCCGCCGCCCTCGACTCGTGCTGCGGCTCGCGCTCGTCGCGATCGCAGCAGGCCTCGCGCTGCTGCTCGCGGAGGTCGCGCTCCGGATGTTGCCGCCACCGGCAGAACGACAACTCCCGGGCCAGCTCAGCTATCAGGATCCCGACGGCAACACGATCACCCTCGTCGAGGGGATCCAGCGCGGTTCGATCGTGCCGGTGCCGCCGAACCAGACGCCGCGGCAACGGTTCACGTGGGCGAAGAATGCGAGCTTCTATCTCTGCTACTCCGATCACGAGGAGCTGCAACGCGAGTGGTTCGACGAGCAGGGCCGCGTGTTCGTGCACATCAATCAGTACGGGCTGCGCGAGCGCAACGAGATCACGCACGACAAACCGGCGGGACAGCAGCGCATCCTGTGCATCGGCGACTCGTTCACGTTCGGGTGGGGGGTGCCGGTCGAGCAAGGCTGGGTGCGGTTGCTCGAGGACCGTCTGCGCGCGGGCGGGCGGAACATCCGAACGATCAACTGCGGCGCCGCGGGGGCACTCGTCGTCGACGAATACCAGTGGGCCGTCGAGCAGCGCTTCGCGGCGTTCGAGCCCGACGTCGTGCTGCTGACGATCTGCCTCAATGACCTGATCCCGTGCAGCGGGCTGTTCGTGCAGCCGCCGCCGATCGACACGGGCAGCAAGCTGCTCGATCGGATCCTCGCGGCCACCCGCAGCTCACCGCTCGAACTCGACGCGCAAGTCGACTGGGTCGACCTGCTACTGGCATTGCCGCGGGAGAGCGGTGAGGAGGGTGGCCTCTACAACCGGACCAATCCGTTCGAGGCGATGTGGTCGCAGGGCGCCCCGCAGCGCGCCCTGGCGGCGCTCCAGACCTGGTGCGACGAACGTAAGATCAAGCTGATGGTTACTTTGTGGCCGTTTCTCCAAGGTCTCGGGCCAGGTCGACACTATCCGTTCGAGAAGCTGCACGAGCTCGTCGCAGGGGAGTGCGAACGGCTCGGAATCCCGTTCCACGATGTGCTTCCGGCACTCCGCAATACGACATCCGAAGAGCTCTGGGTCACACCGGCGGACATGCACGCCAACCCCCGCGCCCATGCGCTGGCAGTTCCGTCGATCCACGAGTTCGTGCGTCGGGCCTCGGGACTGTTCTGACCACAACATGTAGCGGTCGCCGATCCGTTCCCCACACCACTTTGAACAAGGCGCCAACACTCTGGCCGAGGTTGCGCGACGCTGCGCTAAGCCCTGACGGGGAAAGGCAGAAGTCTGAAATTGACGCTGCCGTGACGATCTTTTAGAGGGGTCGCCCCTTTGGGCCAACGCACGTGCTCTATCCCGATCTCGCCGTGAAGATTCACGGTGCGAGCGGACGTGATCTGACAGCCCCAGACCGCCCCTCCGGCCTGGAACTGCCGCAGATCCGCCCAGTTTTTCCATGCGACCGTAACTCCAACCGCCTTGGCGGGAGGGCTCCACATTGACTGTCCTGTTTCCCAAGTGGACCAACAAGATTCCGGGTCTGCTCGCGCTCGGCGCGGCAGGCTTCGGCTTGTGTGTCGTTTTCATCGTGAGCTTCTGGTTCTCGCCAGAACACACGGATGTCGGCTACCAGCCCTATCAGCCGGTTCCGTACAGCCACAAGCTGCACGCCGGTGCGCTCGGCATGGACTGTCGCTACTGCCACCGCATGGTGGAGACGGGTCCGCACGCGTCGATTCCGGACAACGACACCTGCATGGGGTGTCACTCGCAGATCAAGAAGGACAGCCAGCTGCTCGCGCCGCTGCGTGAGGCTTACGGCGACGGCGGCCCGAACAACGAGCCGCTCGAGTGGATCAAGGTCCACATGCTGCCGGACTACGCCTACTTCAACCACGCGGTGCACCTCAACGCGGGTGTCGGCTGCACGAGCTGCCACGGCCGCGTCGACAAGATGGAGATCGTCCGTCAGGTCGAGCCACTCTCGATGGGCTGGTGTCTCGAGTGCCACCGCGATCCGGTCCAGCACCTGCGCCCCGCCGGCGTGTCGCCGACCCTGATGGACTGGGTCGCCGACGAGGCCAGCATGGCCGCGGCGCAGAAGCGCCTCGAATGGCAGGGTGAACAGCCGCCCGAACTCAACCCCCCGACCCACTGCTCGGCGTGCCACCGATGACCAGCACTTCCCCCAACCGACCCGAGAGTCCGTCGCCCGAGACCGCGACGCCGACCTACTGGCGCAGTTTCGACCAGCTCGAGAACTCGGCCGAGTTCCAGGAGATCGTCGCGCGCGAGTTCCCCGAGGGTGCCGACGAGGCGCCCGACGCGGTGTCGCGCCGCGGCTTCCTCGGCACGATCGCGGCTTCGGTCGCGCTCGCTGGCATGACGAGCTGCCGCAAGCCCGTCACGCCGATCGTCGCGTTCAACAAGCGCCCCGAAGGCTTCCGCCCCGGTCTCCCCGAGGTCTACGCCAGCACGATCTCGCGGCACGGCTACGGCATCGGTGTGCTCGTCAAGAGCAGCGACGGCCGCCCGACCAAGATCGAGGGCAACCCGGATCACCCGAGCAGCCTCGGTGGTTCGGACATGCGCCTGCAAGCCGAGCTGCTGCAGCTCTACGATCCGGCGCGCAGCGCCCACGCCCGCGGGCCGGACCCGCACGCCGGCGAGGAAGGCCATGACGACCACGGTCACGACGACCACGGGCACGTGCATGACTTCTGGGCCGACTTCGCGGCCATGTGGGACGAGAAGCTCAAGGCCGACATCGCCAAGCAGGGCGAGGGCTACCACTTCCTCGTGCCGCCGAGTTCGTCGCCGACGATGCAGGGGCTGATCCGCCGCCTGAAGAGCAGCATCATGTCGAAGGCGCGCTTCCACACCTGGGCGCCGATCCACGACGACAACGCGCTCGCCGGGGCCCGCCTCGCGTTCGGCCGGCCGCTCAACGCGAGCTTCCACTTCAGCCGCAAGGACAGCGCGGGCAACGACACGATGCTCGCCGACGTGGTCGTGAGCCTCGACAGCGACTTCCTCGCGACGGACGGCGACACGCTGCGTAACGCGCGCCAGTGGGCCGCGACGCGCAAGGCGCCGGCTCCGGGCCAGAAGATCTCGCGCCTCTACACGGTCGAGGCCGGTTACTCGACGACGGGTGCCGCTTCGGACCATCGCTTCCGCCTCAAGGCGAGTGCGATCCCGGGCGCGGTGTTCGCGCTGGCCAAGGCGCTCGGCGTCAGCGGTGACTACGGCAACCAGCCGGCCGCCAACTACACGAAGAACGGCAAGAACTGGCTCGAAGCCATCGCCAAGGACCTGCAGTCGGCGAACGGCCGCTGCATCGTCATGGCGGGCAAGGGTCAGCCGCCGGCAGTTCACGCCGCCGTCCACGCGATCAACGCGAAGCTCGGCAACATCGGCAAGACCGTGTCCTACCACGCGGTGCCCGAAGGCCTGCAGAACGACAGCGTCGCTGCGCTGCAGGAGCTCAAGACCGCGCTGGACGCCGGCACGGTCGACACGCTGTTCTGCCTCGGCACCAACCCGGTCTACGACGCGCCGGCCGACTTCGGCTTCGACAAGCTGATCGAGAAGGCCAAGATGTCGGTGCACGTCGGCGACTACGACGACGAGACCGGCCATCTGTGCCAGTGGCACTTCCCGCAAGCCCACGCCCTCGAGTCGTGGGGCGACGAGCGCGCCTTCGATGGCACGGCGTCGGTCCAGCAGCCGCTGATCCGCCCGCTACACGGCGGCGTGTCGGCGCTCGAGTTCCTCGGCTTCCTGATGCAGGAGACCGGCTACGACAGCCTGCCGTTCGACCGCGACGCGACGTTCGGCCTCGAGCTCGTCAAGAACCACTGGCGCACCGCCTCGGGCGCGACGGACTTCGACAACGGCTGGTGGCCGCGCGCGTTGCACGACGGCGTGATCGCCGACTCGGCGCACAACGCCGAGACCGCCAACGTCGACAGCAACTCGGTCGCCAACGCCGCCCGCGATTACTCCGGTGGTGACGGCATGGAGGTCGTCTTCCGTCCGTGCCCGAAGATGGACGCGGGTCGCTTCGCGAACAACTCGTGGATGCAGGAGACGCCCGACCCGCTCACCAAGTTGACGTGGGACAACGCCGCGATGCTGAGCATGGCCACGGCCAAGAAGCTCGGCGTCGAGAACGGCGACATGCTGTCGGTCCGCAGTGGCGATCAGACTCTCGAGGTGCCGGCCTGGATCGTTCCGGGTCACGCCGACGACAGCGTCTCGATCTACCTCGGCTGGGGCCGTCACCTGCCCGACGACTGCAAGGTCGCGAGCGGCACGGGCTTCAACGCCTACGCGCTACGCGGCTCGAACTCGCAGTGGGTGATGATGGGCGCGACGGTCAGCAAGACCGGCGACAGCTACCCGCTCGTCTGCACACAGGAGCACGGCACGATGGCCGGCCGCGACCTCGTTCGCGAAGCCGACGTCGCCACCAACGCGAGCGACTCGCGCTGGGCGCCGAAGCGTTCGCCGCTCGACAAGGCGGCCGCGCTGCACCAGGAAGGCGGCAAGGAAGAGGACCTCAACCACTCGCTCTGGAAGGAGCGCTACGAGGAGGGCGGCATGGACGATGCCGTCAAGGCCTCGAAGTACCAGTGGGGCATGGTCATCGACCTCAACTCGTGCACGGGCTGCAGTGCCTGCGTCACGGCTTGTGTCGCCGAGAACAACATCCCGATGGTCGGCAAGCTCCAGGTGTCGCGGAACCGCGAGATGTTCTGGATCCGCGCGGACCGCTACTTCGCGAGCCAGGCCGACGACGAACTCGCGATGGCCGAGGACCCGCAGGTCGCCAACATGCCGGTGCCCTGCATGCAGTGCGAGAACGCACCGTGCGAAGCTGTGTGCCCGGTCGCCGCGACCGTCCACAGCCCCGACGGGCTCAACTCGATGGTCTACAACCGCTGCATCGGCACGCGCTACTGCAGCAACAACTGCCCCTACAAGGTGCGCCGGTTCAACTACCTCGACTACCTCGGCAACGTGCCCGAGACGAAGCGCATGGCGTTCAACCCGGACGTCACCGTGCGCGCTCGCGGTGTGATGGAGAAGTGCACCTACTGCACGCAGCGCATCAACGGCGCGCGCATCGAGGCGAGGCTGGCCGGCAAGATGGTCGGTGACGCCGAGGACCAGGTGTCGGTTACGACGGCGTGCGCGCAGGCGTGCCCGACGCAGGCCATCACCTTCGGCAACATCCTCGACAGCAACAGCGAAGTCAGCAAGCTCCGCGCGACGGACCTCAACTACGGCCTGCTGTCGGAACTCAACACCAAGCCGCGAACCACCTACCTCGGCCGCGTCCGCAACCCCAACCCTGAGCTGGCTTAATCCTGATGACTGCCATCACAGTAATCGACGAACCAGAAGATCCGCTGCGCAGAGCGCCGCTGGTCGAGGGCAAGAACGACTTCGCGTCCGTTACCGAGACCATCGCGCGCGTCGCCGAGAAGCGGACGCCGCGCGGCTGGTATCTGATGTTCGGCATCTCGATCGCGCTGCTGCTCAACCTCGGCGCGGCCGTCGGCTACCTCGTTTTCACCGGTGTCGGTGTCTGGGGTAACAACGTCCCCGTCGGTTGGGGCTGGCCGATCGTCAACTTCGTCTTCTGGATCGGTATCGGCCACGCCGGCACGCTGATTTCGGCGGTCCTCTTCCTGTTCCGACAGAAGTGGCGCACGTCGATCAACCGCGCGTCCGAGGCGATGACGATCTTCGCCGTCATGGCGGCGGGCATCTTCCCCGCGATCCACGTCGGCCGCATCTGGGTGATCTACTGGGTGTTCCCGTTGCCCAACCAGATGGCGATGTGGCCCAACTTCAAGAGCCCGCTGCTCTGGGACGTCTTCGCGGTCAGCACCTACTTCACGATCTCGGCGCTGTTCTGGTACGTCGGCCTGGTCCCCGACCTCGCGACGTTCCGCGACCGCGCCGCCAAGGCCGGCCGCATGGTCGCCGCCAGGGCCTACGGCCTCTTCGCCATGGGCTGGCACGGCAGCAACCGCCACTGGATCCACTACGAGAAGGCTTACATGATCCTCGCCGGCCTGAGCACGCCGCTCGTGCTGTCGGTGCACTCGATCGTTTCCTTCGACTTCGCGGTGTCGCTGCTCCCCGGCTGGCACACGACGATCTTCCCGCCGTACTTCGTCGCGGGCGCCATCTTCTCCGGGTTCGGCATGGTGCTGACCCTGATGATCCCGGCGCGCAAGTGGCTCGGGCTGCACGAGCTCATCACGCTCAACCACCTCGACAACATCGCGAAGATCCTCCTGCTGACCGGCACGATGGTCGGCTACGCCTACGGGATGGAGTTCTTCATCGCGTGGTACTCCGGCGTCGAATACGAGCAGTTCGCGTTCATCAACCGCGCGACCGGGCCCTACTGGTGGTCCTACTGGATCATGGTCTCGTGCAACGTAATCAGCCCGCAGTTCTTCTGGTTCCGCAGCCTGCGACGGAACCCGACCGTGCTGTTCATCATCTCGATCTTCGTGAACATCGGGATGTGGTTCGAGCGCTTCGTGATCACGGTCACCTCGCTGCACCGTGACTTCCTGCCGAGTAGCTGGGCTTACTTCAGCCCGACGCTGATCGACATCCTGACCTACGTCGGCAGCTTCGGCCTGTTCTTCACGATGTTCCTGCTGTTCTGCCGCTTCCTGCCGATCCTCGCGATCAGCGAGATCAAGGGCGTCATGCCGGAAGCCGACCCGCACCACGGGCACGGCCACGGTCACGACGACAACCATGGCGGCGAGCCGTCCAGCAACCCCACGCACTAGGAGATCCCGAGATGGCAACCGCTGACGCAACCTCCTCACGTTGGGGCATCGTCGCCGAGTTCGACTCGGCGGCGGCAATCTACGAGGCCGCGAAGAAAACGACCGACGAGGGTTACTCCCGCGTCGACGCGCACACTCCGTTCCCGGTCCACGGCATCGATGACCAGCTCAAGCAGCGCCCCAGTGGCCTCGGCTGGATCGTGGTGTGCTGTGGCCTGACCGGCATCCTCCTCGCGCAATTGATGATGTGGTGGATGAACGCCGTGGACTACCCGATCTGGGTGTCCGGCAAGACCCCCTACGCGTGGCCGACGACGATCCCGATCACGTTCGAGCTGATGGTTCTGCTGTCGGGTTTCGGCGCCGTGTTCGGCATGTTCGGCCTCAACCGCCTGCCGCGCCTGCACCACCCGATCTTCAAGCACAGCTCGATTCACCGCGCGTCGGACGACCGCTTCTTCCTCTCGATCGAGGCGACGGACCCCAAGTTCGACAGCGCCGCGACCAAGAGCTTCCTCGAGGGTATCGGCGGCACCAACGTCGAGATCGTGGAGGACTGATCGCCATGAACTACGCCAAGAACACGAAACTCGGCATCAAGCTCGCGCTTGGGCTGACCGTCGCGCTGCTCGCGAGCTGCCGCGGCGGCACCAGCGAGAAGCCGCCGGTCCATCCGGTGCTGGACATGGACTTCCAGCAGAAGGTCAAGACGCAGTCGGCGAACGCGTTCTTCGCCAACGGCCGCGGAATGCGGATGCCGATCACCGACGTGAACGGCCAGGTCGCCGTCGTCGCCCGCGGTTCCCTGCCGGACGCCAAACTCACCAACCGCGACGCAGCCGGCGGGTTCGTCACCAGCAACCCGGTGCCGATCAGCGAAGCCGTGCTCGCGCGCGGCCAGCGCCAGTTCGACATCTACTGCGCGGTCTGCCACGGCTACTCCGGCCAGGGCGGTCACAAGGTCCACGGCAACGGCCTCGTCGGCCGCCGCTGGCCCGTGCTGATCCCCAACTTCCACTTCGAGCCCGACAAGGGTGAGGTCGAGAACCGCGTCGCGATGATGCCCGACGGGGAGTACTTCGAAGTCATCTCCAACGGCAAGAACACGATGCCGGCCTACGGCGCGCGTCTCAGCCCCGAAGATCGCTGGGCGATCGTCCACTACGTCCGTGTCCTCCAGAGCCTCAGCAAGTAGCCGATGACCACTGCGAATCTGACTGCCCCCAGCGTCGAACAGCTGGCGCCGAACCTGAAGGCGAAGGTCGAGCCGGGCGCGCTCGCGACCGCGCAGATGGCATTCCTTGCCATCGGCGTGCTTCTGATCGGCGCATCCTGGTTCTCCGGGCACTTCTACTTCTCGTACCTCGTGGGCTACATGGGCGTGCTGGGCATCGTGCTCTGCGCCCTGTTCTTCACGATGGTCCAGCACATCACGCGCGCCGGTTGGAGCGTGACGGTGCGACGGGTCGCCGAGAACATGTCGTGGACGATCCTGCCGCTGCTGCTGCTGTTCATCCCGGTGCTGATCGGCTCGCACGACATCTACCACCACTGGATGGACGCGCAGATCACCGACCCCAAGGCCGCCGACTATGACGGCGTGCTCGCGGGCAAGTCCGCGTGGTTGAACAGCACGTTCTTCTTCGTCCGCGTCTTCATCTACTTCGCGATCTGGATCGCACTCGCCTGGTTCTTCCGCAGCAACTCGCTGAAGCAGGACCAGACCGGTGACCCAGCGATCACGATGAAGCTCTCGCGCGTCGCCGCGCCGGGCCTCTTCCTGTTCGCGCTGTCGATCACGTTCGCGGCGTTCGACTGGATCATGTCGATCGACCCGCACTGGTTCAGCACGATCTTCGGCGTGACCTACTTCGCGGGCGGCTACATGGCCTTCCTCGCGTTCACGATCCTGTTGTGCCGCTGGCTCAACGCCCGGGGCTACCTCAAGGAAGCGGTCACCACCGAGCACTACCACGACCTCGGCAAGTTCCTGTTCACCTTCATGGTGTTCTGGACCTACACGAACTTCAGCCAGTTCATGCTGATCTACTACGCCAACCTCCCGGAGGAGACGCACTGGTTCGCCGTGCGCGCTCAGGAGGGCTGGGGTGCAATCGGCATGATCCTGATCGTCGGGCACTTCCTGTTCCCGTTCGCCTTCCTGCTCTCGCGCCACGTCAAGCGCAGCGGCCTCGGCCTGAGCTTCGGCGCGATCTTCCTGCTCGTGATCCACTGCTTCGACATGCAGTTCCTGATCCTCCCGGGCAACACGGGTGGCCACGGCCACGGCGCGGGAACCGAAAACGGTGCCGAGCACGCACACGGTGCCGCGGGTGGCACGTTCGGTGAGCAGTTCGGCGAATACCTGCACAACGTCAGCTGGGCCGACTTCGGCTGCTTCGCCGGTCTGCTCGCCATCGTCGCGGGCCTGACGATCTTCAACATCCGCCGCACCAACCTGGTGCCGGTGCGCGATCCGCGTCTCGCGGAGTCGCTACACTTCCAGAACTTCTGATCCCCAGACCGACATGTCTACCGCAACGCAAGAGAAGCCTGCGTCGTCGCCCGCATCGCCCGAGATGCCGGCGCCGCACGACATGGAGAACGACATCGACGCCAAGTCCGCCACCTGGTGGGTCCTGATCGGCACGGTCGTCCTCTTCATCTCGCTGTGGGCCATGGTGCCGATCTTCGTCCGCATCCAGGAAGAAGAGCGGGTTCGCAAGGTCGACGACACGCCGAACGCCGAGCTCGAAGAAGTGCGCGAGGCGCAGAACGACTTTCTCGGCGGCGCCAACCCGATGCGCAAGAGCCTCGACCAGGCGATGCGCGACGCCCTGAAGAAGTAGCGACCTACCAACCGCCACACGAAGTAGGCAGTTCGCCGCCGCCGAACACATCCTATCCCCCTCGAATGAACCGACTCACGACCATCACCGCCGCGCTCGCGATCAGCGCCCTGGTCCCCGCTCCCGGGGCACTGGGCGTGAGGGCCCAGGGTGCGGGCATGGCGCCGTCGAGGACGATCGAGGCCAAGATCGAAGCGGCTTCCATGGTCGATCGGATCGGCCAGCGGGTCGATCCCACGCTCACCTTCACCGACGAACGCGGCTACCCGTTCGGCCTCAAGCAGCTCTTCCCGGGCGAGCGCCCGGTCATCCTGCTGCTCGGCTACTACAGCTGCCCGGCGATGTGCGGCCAGGTGCTCGACGCCACGCTGCGCGCACTCAACGACGTCGCGCTCGAGCCGGGCACCGACTATCAGCTGCTCAACGTCTCGATCGATCCCAAGGAAACGGCCGAGGTGGCGAAGGCGCGCAAAGACGCCTTCCTGCCCAAGTTCGCGAAGATCGGCGCAACGGACGGCTGGCGCGTCTGCGTGGGTGAGGAGAACGCCTCGAGGGCCCTCGCGGACCAGGTCGGCTTCCGCTTCTACTGGTCGGAGCACACCAACCAATACGCGCACCCGCCGGCGATCGTCTTCCTCACGAAGACCGGCATCGTGAGCCGGGTGATCGTCAACACGGAATACGATCCCGAGGATTTGCGCCTCGCACTGGTCGAAGCCAGCGAAGGCACCCTCGGTGACTTCTGGGATCAGGTCCGGCTGAACTGCCTGACGTTCGATTCCCGCACCAACAGCTACTCCCTGACCGCGATGACGATCCTCCGCATCGGCGGCGCCGCGACCCTGCTGGCGCTCGGGCTGATGATCTTCATCCTGGTTCGTCGCGAACGGCGCACCCGCCCTGCGTTCCCCGCAGATGGGGCCGCCGCGACCGAAACCGCCTAGTCCAACACATACCCCGTCCAGAACGCCCAGCCCGAGACCATCCGTGTTCACGACATTGATCCAAGATCCTCCCGCGGCGGCCACGCCGCAGGGTCCTGACTACGCCACCGGGATCGCCACCGAGACCGACAAGTGGGGGCAGCTCACCAAGCTGGCGAGCACCTTCGACGACGTCGACGGGCTGTTCTACTTCACCTACGTGGTCTGCATCTTCTTCTTCGTGCTGATCACGGGCGCGCTGCTCTACTCGGTCGTGCGCTACCGGCGGAAGACCTACGATCAACCCGCGGCCTCGAACGTGACGCACAACACGCCGCTCGAAGTCATCTGGACGGTCATTCCGCTGCTGATCGTGATGGTCATGTTCGCCTGGGGCTTCAAGGGCAGCCTCGACATGACGTACGTGCCGAGTGACGCGCGTCAGTACAAGGCGACGGCCAGCCAGTGGAACTGGCTGTTCCACTACCCGAACGACCCGGCCAAGAGCCGCAACGAGCTCTGGGTCGAAATCGGCAAGCCCGCCGAGTTCCTGCTCGAGTCGACGGACGTGCTGCACGCGTTCTTCCTGCCCTCGCAGCGCGTCAAGCGGGACATCGTGCCCGGTCGCTACCAGTCGGTCTGGTTCACGCCGACCGAACTCGGTGAGTTCCATCTCTTCTGCGCCGAGTACTGCGGTCTCGATCACTCGAAGATGTACGCCAAGATGCACGTCGTAACGGCCGAAGAGTACGCCGATCGGCCGTGGGACACCTTCGACGACAGCACGCCGGAAGCCGCGATCAAGAGTGGTGAGTCGATCTACCAGAGCGCGTGCTACAGCTGCCACTCGGTCGACGGCTCGAAATTGACGGGCCCGAGCTGGAAGGGCCTGTTCGAGAAGTCCGGCGACCAGATCGTCGGCGCCAAGCGCGAGGTGATCGCTGGCGGCGCCACCCAGACGGTGACCGTCGACTTCGACTACATCAAGGAGTCGATTCACGATCCCGAAGCCAAGAAGGCCGTCGGCTACGAGAACGCCAACATGACGCCCTTCAAGGACCTCAATGACCGCCAGATCAAGGCCGTCATTGCATACATGAAGACCCTCGCCCAGTAGGTCCAAGGAGCAACCAACGATGACCACGCAAGTTCCTCCCGTCGAGACCGCCACCCCCGGCGTCGAGACCGAACGGAAGACCTACCTCAACGTCACCAAGGGCTTCATGTCCTGGGCCGGCACGCTCGATCACAAGCGCATCGGCCTGATGTACCTGATCGGGACCTCCGCGGCACTGCTCGCGGGCGGCCTGTTCGCCCTGCTCGTGCGACTGCACCTGTGGGAGCCGACGGGCATGCTGTTCGACAACGCGGAATACAACCAGGTGTTCACGCTCCACGGCGTGTTCATGGTGTTCCTGTTCGTCATTCCGGCGATCCCTGCAGCGCTCGGCAACATGATCCTGCCGCTGCAGCTCGGCGCGATCGACGTGGCACTGCCGCGCCTCAATCTGCTGAGCTTCTACCTGTGGGTCACGGGCGCGATCTTCGCGATCCTGGCGATCGTTGCGGGTGGCTTCGACACCGGCTGGACGTTCTACACCCCGTACAGTCTCTACACGCAACAGGCGGTGGGGCTGATCGGGATGGGCGTGTTCATCCTCGGCTTCAGCTCGATCTTCACGGGGCTCAACTTCATCGTCACCGTGCACAAGCTGCGCGCGCCGGGTCTGACCTGGTTCCGCATGCCGCTGTTCATCTGGGCGCTGTATGCGACCTCGATCCTGCAGGTGCTCGCGACGCCGGTGCTCGGCATCACAGTCCTCCTGGTCGCGATCGAACGCCTCTACCACATTGGCATCTTCGATCCGCGCCTCGGTGGTGACGCGGTGCTCTTCGAGCACTTCTTCTGGTTCTACAGCCACCCGGCCGTCTACATCATGGTGCTGCCGGCCTTCGGCATCATCAGTGAGCTGGTCACGGTCCACTCGCGCAAGCCGCTGTTCGGCTACAAGCTGATCGCCTTCAGCTCGCTCGCGATCGCGATCATCAGCTTCCTCGTGTGGGGCCACCACATGTTCACGTCGGGGCAGTCGACCTACGCGATGTTCGCGTTCTCGTTCCTGACGTTCTTCGTGGCGATCCCGACCGCGATCAAGGAGTTCTCGTGGGTGGCGACGGTGTGGAAGGGCTCGATCGCCCTCAACTCGCCGATGCTCTACACGCTGGCGTTCCTGATCATCTTCGCGATCGGCGGCCTCACGGGCGTCATCCTCGGCGCACTCAACGTCGACATCCACCTGCACGACACCTACTTCGTCGTCGCGCACTTCCACTACGTGATGATGGGCTCGATCGCTCTCGCGTTCTTCGCGGGCCTGCACCACTGGTGGCCGAAGATGTTCGGGGTGATGTACAACGAGACTCACGCCAAGATCTCGTGCGCGTTGATCTTCATTGGCTTCAACGCCACGTTCATCCCGCAGTTCATCATGGGCAGCCGCGGCATGCCGCGCCGCTACGCGACCTACGTGCCGGACTACGAGCCGTACCACAAGGCTTCGACGATCGGCGCCATGGTCCTCGGGGTCGGCGTTGCCTTCATGGTCTACTACCTCGTGGTTTCGCTGCTTCAGAAGAAGCGCGCGATGGAGAACCAGTGGGGCGGAGTCACCCTCGAGTGGGAGACCCCGACGCCGCCGCCGCTCGAGAACTTCTCCAAGCCGCCGGTCGTGACCAACGAGGTCTACGACTACTCGAAGCTCGACCTCGAAACGACGATCACGCCGGCCAAGTAGCCCGCGCCGCCGCCAACCGCACTCTCAAGTCACTCGATCCTCCAACATGAGTCACGACGACCATCACTCGGTAGTGATTCCGGCGCCCGGGCCTGAGTTCAAGCCCCACACCGTCGCGCATCACTTCGACACGCCCGTGCAGGAGTTCCAGTCCGCCAAGCTCGGCTTCTGGCTGTTCCTGGCGACGGAAATCCTGCTCTTCGGCGGGCTGTTCGCGGCCTACTTCTACTTCCACGAGCAGTACCCCGAGACGTTCGTCGTCGGCGGCAAGCAGCTCGACTGGCGCCTCGGCGGCCTCAACACCTGCGTGCTCCTGCTGAGCTCGTGGACGATGGCCATGGGTGTGCGCGCGGCGCAGACCAGCCAGAAGAAGAAGCTCCTGATGTATTGCGGCCTGACCGTGCTCGGCGCCGCGATCTTCATGGTCATCAAGTTCTTCGAGTACAAGGCCAAGTCGGATCACGGGCTGTTCGTGTTCTCGGAGATGCTCGGGGGCTATGACACTGCGACCGGCCAGCTGCCGTGGTTCACGGACATCCACGGCGTGATGGCCGGGGTGCCTCACGGTCACATGTTCTTCGCGATCTACGTGACGATGACGGGCATCCACGGATTGCACGTCATCATCGGCGCGGGTCTCATCATCTGGATCATGTTCGGCGCCGCGAAGGGGCGCTTCCACGCCGGCTACTATCTGCCCGTCGACCTGGTTGGCCTCTACTGGCACCTCGTTGACCTGATCTGGATCTTCTTGTTCCCCTTGCTCTATCTGGTGCCCTGATGAGTGACGCCCACGACAGCCACGGCGATTTCGGCGACCTGCAGATGGGGACGCATCACGTCTCCAGCGCGCTGCAGTTCACGAGTGTCCTGATCGCCCTGCTTTTCCTCACGATCATCACGGTCGCGGTCGCTCAGTTCGACTTCGGTGGCGCCAACATGCTGATCGCCATGGGTATCGCGAGCGTCAAGGCGGCGCTCGTGATCCTGTTCTTCATGCACGTGAAGTACGACACGGCGATCAACAAGATCATGTTCCTGAGCTCTTTCTTGTTCTTGTCGCTGCTGTTCATCTTCACGCTCGCCGACCGCGCGACGCGCCAGATGGATCACCGCGCGCACACGATCAAGACGCCGGTCGCTTCCGAGTGGGTGCACCCGAATACCCTGAACAGCGACCACTAAGGGGCGACTACGCTGCACGCCGCCTACCTGCACTCCCGCCAGCCGGGCGACTCCCGGATCGCGTTCTGGGGCGCTGACGGCGCTGCGCAAGCCGCATCGGAGCTGCCCGCGGAACTCGCCGGCAGCTCCGAACAGGTACAGGTCCAACTGCTCCTCCCGAGCGAGGAGTCCCAACTCCAGCCGATCGGTCGCCTCGACGGCGAGAGCGAAGAGGACAAGGCCAACAAGCGCATCGCGCCGGCGCTCTGGACGATCCCCGCGATCGGCCTGCCGCTCGCCGACGCCGTCCCGTTCCTGGCCCAGCTCGATGCCCGCACGCAGTCTCCGGACCTGCGCGCGCTTTCCGCGTTGAGCAAGCTCGTGCTGAAGCTGATCGCACGCGGCGACTTCGCGCCCGCGCCGCAGCCCGGCGTGCTCGAGTTCGCGCCGCACTGGAACGAGCAGACCAAGTGGATCCTCGCCAGCATCGCCGACCTGCTCCCGGGCAGCCTCTGCACGGCGCGCTTCGCGGTGCCCGACGACCCGGTCTACGCGGTCACGCCGCGCAACTTCGTCGTCAGCTTCCTCGGCCACGCGCTCGACCAGCTCGCCGGACGCATGATCGCGACCCAGAACGGTGCCGATACCAACGAAGCGGGCCCGGCGCCGCGCTTCGACAAGGCCGAACGCCTGCCCAAGGATTTCTGGCAGACCCCGATGGTCCCGGTGCTCGAGATCCTCGTGCCGGACACGCCGCTCGAAGAGGGCGCGCCATGGGGACTGCAGGTGCTCGTGCGCCCGGTGCCGACGGTCCCTTGCGCGGAGACGATCGAAGCGCTGCATCAGCGGCTCGCGGCCAACCCGTTCACCAACGAACTGGCGCAGGACTCCGTGATCCGCGTGGAGCAGACGATCGACCGCGTCGCGGACAAGCTGCCGCCGCTGCGCCGCGCGCGCAATCTCAGCGACGGCCGCGCCAGCCTGACGCGCGCCGAGCTCGACCAGATCCTCGACCACTTCCCGCTACTCGAGTCCGAAGGCTTCGAGATCACGCTGCCCGGTGTCGAGTCGATGCAGCGGCTCTCGGCACGCGTCGCGATCATCGAGGCCTCGGCCGAACCCGACGATCCACGGCCATGGTTCGAGTTCCGCTGGAGCCTCGCGGTGGGGGACAAGGAACTCTCCAACGACCAGTTCGAGGAGCTCGTCAACGCGCGTACGCCGCTGGTCTTCATCGACAAGCGCCCGGTGCTGCTGTCGCCGAAGGACCGCGAGGCGATCAAGGACTTCAAGAAGCGCATGCAGCAGGGCGGCGAGCGCATCAGCTTCTTCGAAGCGCTGCGCCTGCGCCTCGGCGGCGCGTCCCATCTGCACGGCCTCGCGATGGAATCGATCGCGAGCACGCCGCGCCTCGAAGAGCTGCTACACAACCTCGAGCAAGCCCGCGCCGTTGAGGACCGCGTGCTGCCCGAGGGCTTCGAGGGCGAGCTACGCCCCTACCAGCAGCGCGGCCACGCGTGGATGCACTTCCTCGTCGACCAGGGCTTCGGCGCCTGCCTCGCCGACGACATGGGTCTCGGCAAGACGGTTCAGGCGATCGCAGTCATGCTCGACTGGCGCAAGACCCGCCGCGGCCCGGGCGCGATCCTGATCGTGTGCCCCGTCTCGGTGCTCGGCAACTGGCGGCGTGAGATCCAGCGCTTCGGCCCCGAACTCGAGGTGATCATGCATCACGGCAAGGGCCGCGCGCAGACCGCCGAGGAGTTCAAGGAAGTCACGACCAAGAACGACATCGTGCTCACGAGTTACAACCTGCTGCAGCGTGACGAGGAGATCATGAACTCCGTCACGTTCGACGGCGTGGTGCTCGACGAAGCGCAGAACATCAAGAACCCGACGACTCGGCAGTCCAAGGTCGCGCGCGGGCTCAAGGGGCACTTCCGCCTCGCACTCACCGGCACACCGCTCGAGAACCGCCCGCTCGACCTTTGGTCGATCATGGACTTCCTCAACGAGGGCCTGCTCGGTTCGCGCACGCAGTTCACGCAGACACTCGAGCACCCGATCGTCAAGCAACGCCGCCAGGGCTCGATGTCGGCGCTCGCCAGGCTCGTGCGCCCATTCGTGCTGCGCCGCCTCAAGACCGATCCCGAGATCGTTCAGGACCTGCCCGAGAAGACCGAGCAGATCGTTTCGGCCGCGCTGTCGCGCGAGCAGGCGATCCTCTACGAATCGGTCGTTCGCAAGGGTCTGCAGGAGGTCGAGACTGCCGGCGAGGGCATCCAGCGCCGCGGCGCGATCCTCACCACGCTGTTGCGCCTCAAGCAGGTCTGCAACCACCCGGCGCACTACCTCATGGACGGCAGCGCGCTGCCGAGCCGTTCGGGCAAGCTCGATCTGCTCAGCGAGATGGTCGAGGAGGCGCTCGAAGAGGGCGACCGCTGCCTCGTGTTCACCCAGTTCAAGGAGATGGGTTCACTGCTCAAGGCCCACCTCGAGAACCAGCACGGCCAGGGCGTGCTCTTCCTGCACGGCGGCGTGCCGCAGAAGGAGCGCGACAACATGGTCACCGACTTCCAGGAATCGCGCCCCGACGGCCCGAAGATCTTCGTGCTCTCGCTCAAGGCGGGCGGCACGGGTCTCAACCTCACGGCGGCCAACCGCGTGTTCCACTTCGATCGCTGGTGGAACCCGGCCGTCGAGGACCAGGCCACCGACCGTGCGTTCCGCATCGGTCAGCAGCGCAACGTGTTCGTGCACAAGTTCGTCTGCAACGGGACGCTCGAAGAACGCATCCAGCAGATGCTCGATCGCAAACGCGAGGTCGCCGACAACCTGCTCGCCGCGGGTGAGAACTGGATCACCGAGCTCAGCAACGACGAGCTGCGCCGCCTGCTCGTGCTCGACCGCCAGGAGGCGCTCGCCTGATGGAACGCAAGGTCGTCTCACTCGGCGAACGCTGGCGGCGCGAAGCCACGCGCGACATCGACGACAAGCGCCTCGCGGCAGCACTCGAGGCGTTGCCCTCGATTCGCAAGCCGATGGTGCGCATCCGTGCCGGTTCGATCCAGACGGAGATGGAAGGGTCGATGGGCTCGATCCACGAGGTCAGCCTGCAGATTCGCACCCTGCCGAACCGCGAGTGGCCGACGTTGATCCGGGTGCTGCGCCGCAGCAAGTCGATCGTCGAAGCACTCGAACAGGGTCGGGTACCCCGCTCGCTCGACCGCCTCGTCGCGCGCATCGTCGGCGAACCGCTGTTTCCGGATTCGCGCAGCGTGACCTACGGCTGTTCGTGCGATCTGCCGGAAAAGCCGTGCCGCCACGTGCTCGCGCTCCACGAACTATTCGCGCGGCGGCTCGACGACAAGCCCTACGAGCTGCTCATGCTGCGCGGCGTCGACCTGCACAAACTGCTCGATGACGTCCACGCGGCGAGCAGCGACGGCGACTTGCCGCCGCTGCCGTTCGGCGTTCCCGAAGAACCCGTGCTCTATCCGGATGCCGAGGACGCCGATCTCGGCCAGAGCCTCGCGCGGCCGCAGGTGCGCTGGCTCATCGGCGAGGTCTCGACCCGCTTTGCCGACGCCACGCTGGACACGCTCGAGGCCCTGCCGGAGGAAGCGCCGCCCGAACCTCCGGCAACGGCCACACCGGATCCCACCGCACCAGCCCCCACGACGACCGCCCCAGCCGCGAGCGAACCGACGCTGTCGCCGCTGCCGCCGAAGGAGAGCGCCGCGGATGCCGTGCAGCGCGACCTCGAGAACGTCCGCGCGACGATTCGCGATGGCGAGAGCGATGGTGGCGGTGACAGTGGCGGTGACACGGTCGACGCGACCCCGGTCCGCCCGAAAAAGTAGCGCCGGCCGCGAGCCACGCTTTCCGCACAAGTCGCCCCGCGGTAGCGACCGATCACGAGTGGCGAGCGGTTTGCTCCCAGCCCAGGCAACAGTGCTTGCGTCGCGGCCTTTCGCACCTTCTCCTGACGCCGCCCTGAACCCCTCTCGGACGTAGGCCTGACCGAACATGCTCTCGGAACTCGTTCGCTTCGACCTGACCGGTTCGACCCCCGGTCTCATCGCCCTCGGCATCTTCGTCTTTGCCTATCTCCTCGTGGTGTTCGAGGAGCGGCTGCACATGCGCAAGAGCAAGCCCGTGGTCTTCGCCGCGGGCGTGATCTGGCTGCTCGTCGCCATCGCGTACGGATCCCATCCGGAATCGGGCGAGCTCGCAGCCAATCACATGGAGACACGCGTTCTCCATCACACGGGCGAGTACGGCGCGCTGTTCCTCTTCCTGATGGTCGCGATGACCTACATCTCGGCCATCGCGCACCACAACGTGTTCTTGTGGATCAACGGCTGGCTCGTCTCGCGCGGCTTCAGTCTGCGCACGGTGTTCTGGGTCACGGGCCTGCTGTCGTTCCTCATCTCGCCGATCGCCGACAACCTCACGACCGCGCTCCTCATGGGCACCGTCGTCGTTGCGGTCGGCAAGGGCAATACGAAGTTCATCTCCGCGGCGTGTGTCAATGTCGTCGTCGCGGCGAACGCCGGCGGCGCCTTCTCACCGTTTGGTGACATCACGACGCTGATGGTCTGGGCCAAGGGCAAGGTCCACACGGAG
This sequence comes from bacterium, assembly GCA_024743115.1. GTDB lineage: Bacteria > Planctomycetota > UBA1135 > UBA1135 > UBA2386 > JAGQRA01. The sequence continues at coordinate 347,793 of JANSXC010000003.1, forward strand.
CTGTTCTTCACGCTGGTCCTCCCGTCGCTCGTCAACTGGCTGATCCCGGCCGCGATCATGCACTTCATGGTCCCCAAGGGTCAGCCCGAGCCGATGACCAAGGAGGTCGAGCTCAAGCAGGGCTGGCAGGTCGTCGTCGGGCTGTTCCTCGCGACGATCGCGACGGCCGTGACCTTCCACGCCGTGTTCCACCTGTCGCCGTTCCTCGGCATGACGACCGGGCTCGGCTACTACATGATCTACGCGTGGTTCCGCAACCTGCGGCACCGTAGGAAGGGCGACCGCGACCCGGTCGAGTTCCTCGACAACGTCGCGGAGGTCGAGTGGGACACGATGCTGTTCTTCTTCGGCGTGATCATGTGCGTCGGCGGCCTCCAGGAACTGACCTACCTGCAGGCCGCGAGCGAGTGGATGTTCGACCCGGAACAGGGCATCGGCCCCGACGCGGCCAACGTCGCGATCGGCGTGCTCTCCGCGATCATCGACAACGTGCCCGTGATGTTCGCCGTGCTCGGCATGGACCCGTCGATGGACATCGCCAACCAGGTGGTTCCTGGCGTCGCGGGCTCGGGCCTGCACACGCCGATGGCCGACTTCCAGTGGCTGCTCATCACACTGACGGCCGGCACCGGCGGCTCGCTGCTGTCGGTCGGCTCGGCCGCGGGCGTCGCGCTCATGGGCACGGCCCACGGCTACTACACGTTCGGCCGGCACATGAAGTTCTTGCCCGCCATCGCCGCCGGCTACTGCGGCGGCATCCTGCTGCACTACCTGCTGAACTACCCCGACGTGCCGGCATAGCGCGGCAGTCGGGGCGGGCCAGAGGTGCTAGAGGTCTTTGACCTCTTTCACCATCTCCTCGAGCGCGGCCTTCGCGTCCATGAAGACCATGAGCGTGTTGTCGAGTTCGAACAGCGGGTTCTTGATGCCCGCGTAGCCCGGCGACAGCGAGCGCTTGATGACGACGACGGTCTGCGCGTGGTCGACGTCGAGGATCGGCATGCCGGCGATCGGACCCGTGTCCTCGCGCGCCGCGGGGTTCACGACGTCGTTGGCGCCGACGATGATCACGACGTCGGTGTTCTTGAAGTCGCCGTTGATGCGCTCCATCTCCCAGAGCTGGTCGTAGGGCACGTCGGACTCGGCGAGCAGCACGTTCATGTGGCCCGGCATGCGGCCCGCGACCGGGTGGATCGCGTAACGCACTTCCGTGCCCTTCGCACTGAGCAGGTCGGCGAGCTCGCGCACGACGTGCTGCGCCTGCGCGACCGCGAGGCCGTAGCCCGGCACGAAGATGACAGAACCGGCGCCATCGAGCAGCATAGCGATCTCTTCGGGGCCGGACTGCTTGATCGACTGGTAGTCGCGCGCGTCCTCGGCCACCGAGTCGTCGCCGATCCCGCCGAGCAGCACGTTGCCGAGCGAACGGTTCATCGCCTTGCACATGATCTGCGTCAGGATCAGACCCGACGTGCCGACCAGCGCACCGACGACGATGAGCACGGGCTTGTCGACGACAAAGCCTGCCGCAGCGCCCGCAACACCCGAGTAGCTGTTGAGCAGCGACACGACGACGGGCATGTCCGCGCCACCGATCGGCATCACGAGCAGCACGCCAAGCACGGCGGCCACGAGCACGAGCAGGATCGCTGCAGTGGCCATCAGGCCGGTACTCGACGTCAGCACCATGAGCAACGAACAGCCCACGATCGCGAGGCCGAGCGCGGCATGCAGGTAGTGGCGAGCATCACCCTTGACCGGGTGCACGATGTTCTTGCCGCTGAGCTTGAGGTAGGCGATCACGCTGCCAGTCAGCGTCACGATGCCAATCAGAATCGTGACAGGCGTGCTGATTGCGTTGACCAGACCACCGTCGGCCAGGGTCGCGTTCTCGGACATGGCGCCAGCCACCAGCACGAGCGCCGCGAGCGCTACGAGCGCCGAGGCGAAGCCGCCGAAGCCGTTGAGCGCCGCGACCATCTCGGGCATCTCGGTCGTCGGCGTCTTCTTCGCGATGTAGGCACCGATGCCACCACCAATCAGGATCGCGATGATCACGACGACCCAGCTGAGATTGCCGACCGTCATCAGGGTAGCGACGACGGCAACGAACATACCGGCCTGCGACAGCCGGTTGCCCTGCCGACAAGTCTTGACACTCGCGAGGCGCTTGATGCCGAAGACGAACAGCAGCGCCGAGAGTAGATACAGATACTCCACGCTACTTCTCCTTCTTCTTGAACGAGCTCAACATGCGGTCGGTCACCATGTAACCGCCGACCACGTTGATCGACGCGAGCATGATGCCGAGGAATGCGAGCGCCTGCGCGAGAAAGCCCGAGCCGCTCTGGGCACACATGATCGCGCCCACGATCGTGATGCCGGAGATCGCGTTGGACCCCGACATCAGCGGCGTGTGCAGCGTCGGTGGCACCTTCGAGATCAGCTCGAAGCCCAGCAGCGCTGCGAGCAGGAAGACCAACAAGAACAAGAAGACCTGGTCCATTACTCGAGCTCCGCTATCCGTTGTTGTGCGCCGCGAGCGCCTGGGCCGTGGGTTCGTGCCGCACCGTGCCGTCGTGCACGATCGCGACCGCACCGAGGATCTCGCCCTCGAGGTCGACCTTGGGCTCACCCTCCTCGACGAACTCGCCGAGGAACGCGAGCACGTTGCGCGCGTAGGTCCGCGACGAATCGCCGGCGACCTGCGCCGGCAGGTTGGTGTCGCCGATGATCGTCACGCCGTCGACGACCTTGCGCTCACCGGCGACCGTGCCTTCGACGTTGCCGCCCGCAGCCGCCGCCATGTCGACGATGACCGAACCCGGCTTCATGTTCTTGCGCATGTCGGTCGTCACGAGCACGGGCGCCTTCTTGCCGGGCACCAGCGCGGTGGTGATCACCACGTCCGACTGGTTGATGTGCTCGGTGAGGATCTCGCGCTGCTTCCTGGCGAACTCCTCCGAGGTCTCGGTCGCGTAGCCACCCGTGGTCTCGGCCTGCGGCGGCGTGCCGGTATCGACGAACTTGGCGCCGAGCGACTCGACCTGCTCTTTCACCGCCGGGCGGATGTCGTTGGCCTCGACGACCGCGCCGAGCTTGCGCGCGGTCGAGATCGCCTGCAGCCCCGCGACGCCGGCCCCGAGCACCAGCACCCTGGCGGGCTTGAGCGTGCCGGCCGCGGTCATCATCAGCGGGAACATCTGCGGCAGGTGGACCGCCGCGAGCAGCACCGCCTGGTAGCCGCCGCACGTCGCCTGCGAGCTCAGAATGTCCATCTTCTGGGCCCGGGTGATGCGCGGCATGAACTCGAGGCCCACCGCCGTCACCTTCGCGTCGCACAAGGCCTGCACCATCGGCAACTCGACCATCGGCATCAGCGTGCAGATCAGCATCGAACCGACCTTCTGCTGCTTGCACAGTTCCGGGGTCGGCGGCTGGATCCCGAGCACCATGTCGGCGGTGCCGCGCGCTTCCGGACCGACGAGCTTGGCGCCCTCGGCCTCGTAGTCGGCATCGGAAAAGCCGGCGGCTGCGCCGGCACCACGTTCGACCTCGATCGTAAGACCAAGCTTGACCATCCCTTTGACGGTCTCGGGCACGGCGGCCACTCGGGTCTCACCGGCCGCCGATTCCTTGGGGACGAAAGTCACTGCCATGCGTACTGCCTCTGCTCGAAGTGAGGGGGACGAAAGAGAAACAGACGGGGCCGGCTCGCGCCACCGAGAATCGCGGCTACTCTAGGAGCCTGAACCCCAGTCATGCACACCACCAGATCCGCGCCTTCCGGCCGATCTAGCCACGTGAAAGCCTCGCCGAATCAGCGGATTCGCCTGCGTTTTCGCGCGTCTATCTTGACCGAAACTCACGAACCTGCTGACGCGCACCACTGGGGCCCAGGCTCCTGGCTGCCCGAAATGACGAGGAGCCGATGACGAGTTTCGTTGCCGAAATCGCCCGCCGCGTGCTCGCCGGTCAGGCCCCGGTGGTCATCGGTCTCGACCCCCGACTCGACGCGCTCCCGACCGCGATCGCGCCCGGCGCGCCACCTGCCGAGCGAATCGTGGAGTTCTACCGCCAAAGCCTGCCGGCAATCGCGCACAACGCCCCGTGTGTGAAGCCGAACGTCGCGTTCTTCGAAGCGTTCGGGCCTGCCGGCTACCACGCCTACGAGACCGTTTGTGCACTCGCCCGCGAGAACGGCCTGCTCGTGCTCGGGGACATCAAGCGCGGCGATATCGGCAGCACGGCCAGCGCGTATGCGAAGGGCCACTTCGCGATCGCCGATGCGGTCACGCTGCATCCGTATCTCGGCCAGGACTCAGTCGCCCCGTTCCTTACGCACTGTGGCCAACCGACGGCGGACAGCGCGGGCGGCAGCAGCACTGGCGGCAAAGGCGTCTTCGTCCTCGTTCGCACGAGCAACCCGGGCGCCCGTGACTTCCAGGATCTGCCGATCGACGGCCGCGCGCTCTGCGACCACGTCGCCACAGCCGTGACCCGCTGGGGCAGCGACCTGCCGATGGCCGAGGGCTACTCGCCGGTCGGCGCCGTCGTCGGCGCCACCTGGCCCGAGGAACTCGCGCGCCTGCGCGGCCTCCTGCCGCATGCCTGGCTGCTGCTCCCCGGGGTCGGCGCCCAGGGCGGCAAGGTCGAGGACCTCGCGGCCGCGTTCGACGACCGCGGCCTTGGCGCGCTCGTCAATCAGAGCCGCGGCGTGATGCAGTGCTTCGAGCCCAACGCGAGGGACTGGCTCGAACGCATCGACGCCGCCGCGGCCAGGTTCGCCGCGGACTGTCGCCGCGTCGCGACGGGCGGCCAGACCGCCAACGGGAGCCAGAGTTCGTGAGCGGCACGCTGCGGCATATCTCGTTCCGTCGGCTCGGTGCGTCAGCCGTCCAGCAGCGTTTTCTCGAGGACGATCGCGATCTGACGCGCTTCCTCGGCCAGCGGGCGCGTTCGGTCAGCGAGTTGTTGCGCCGCGCGCCGACGGGGGCGGAACGACTCGTGCGCCGCGACGCACTCGTCGATTCGCTGCTGGCCTACGCCGACAAGCACGGCGCGCCCGATGCGGTCCGGAAAAGCGCCGAGGCCTTGCGCGACCACAACGTGCACGTCGTCATCACGGGCCAGCAGCCCGGCCTGTGCGGCGGCCCGCTCTACACGTTGCACAAGGCTGCCACGGCGATCCGCCTCTGCAACCAGATCAACGCCGAGTCCGATGGCCCGCGCGTCGTGCCGTTGTTCTGGAACCACAGCGACGACCACGATCTCGACGAGGCCAACCGGCTCTTCCTGGTCAACCAATCGCAGGACGTACAGCGCTTTCGCATCGACCGCGAGCGCACCAGCGAACCGCTGCGTTCGATCGCCGTCGGTCGCGACATCGAGAAGATCCTCGCCGAGACCGATTCGCTGCTGCCACAGACCGAGTTTCGCGATTGGGCCGCGGGCGTGTTCAACCCGCGCCACCCCAACGAGACGTTCGGCGACCTGCAGGCGCGGCTGATGTTCGAGATGTTCGGCCAGCACGGGCTGTTGATCATCGAACCGCGCGATCTGCCCGAAGAAGCCTTCGAACCGCTGCCGCGCTGGTGGAGCAAGGCCCACGAGATTCGCGAGCGCGTACGTCACGCCTGCGAGGACCTCGGCGACCTCGGCATCGATGTCACGCTCGATCCGACGGCGACGATGATGTTCGAGTTCACCGGTGGCCAGCGCGAACCGCTCGCGGATGGCGAAGCGGCCGGCCGCCCACAGGACCTGAGCCCGGGCGTGCTGCTGCGGCCTTTGTGGCAGGACGCGGTACTGCCAACGATCGCGTTCGTCGTCGGACCCGGCGAATTCAGTTACCTCGCCGCCGTCGCACCGCTCTACCGGTTGCTCGGTGTACCGCAGCCGGTCTTCGTGCCGCGCTCGTCGCTGACGCTGGTCGAGCCGTCGCTGCAGCGACTGCTCGCGCGCTTCTCGCTCGACATCACCGACCTGGAGCAGGGCCCGGAGCGCATCGCCGAGGCGCTGCAGAACGATCACGCCGACGATCTCGGCGACCTCGTCGCGGATCTCGAGTCCCGCCTCGGCGCGGACCTCGACCAGATCGGCCAGCGACTGCAGAAGGTCGACGGCTCCTTGACCGGCGCCCTCGACCGCGCCCGCGGCAAGATGCTCGACGAGTTGCGGCGGCTCGACAACAAGATCAAGAACGCGCAGCAGAACCGCCAGGGCACCGGCATGCGGCAGATCCGTCGGTTGTGCAGCGTGTTGCGCCCGCGCGGCCGCATGCAGGAACGCGTGCTCGGACCGCTGTCTTATCTCGTCTCGCACGGCCCATCGCTCGCGGACACGTTGATCGAGGCCGCCGATCCGTTCCGTATCGAACACGGCGTGCTCGAGCTCTGATCATGGTGGACCTCGACCAACTGCAACCCTGTGACGTGCTCGCGTTCGGGCCGCATCCCGACGACGTCGAGATCGCGGCCGGTGGCACCCTGCTGTTGCTCGGAGCCAGCGGTCAGCGGCGCGCGATCGTGGACTTCACCCACGGTGAGAAGGGCTCGACGGGCAGCGCTGCCGAACGCGACGCCGAAGCGGCCGCCGCGAGCCAGGTTCTCGGACTCGAACAGCGCCACAACCTCGATCTGCCCGACGCCGGCCTGGTGTCGGATGCTGCGACCGTAGACCTGCTCGTCGGTGTGCTGCGCCGGATGCAACCGCGGCTGCTGCTGGCACCGATCGCCGACGATGCCCACCCCGACCACGTGGCGGCTGCCGATGCGGTCGGGCGCGCATTCTTCCTCGCGGGACTACGGCATCACCGGCCCGATCTCGGCACGGCTTGCCGGCCGGACACGCTGCTGCGCTACCCGGGCAACCGCCCGATCCGCGCGACGATCGCGATCGACATCACGGCGGTCACCGAGCAGAAAGCCGAAGCCGTGCGCTGCTACCGTTCGCAACTCGCGCCGCCCGCTCGCGACCACCTGATCCAGGGCCGCGATCTGCTCGAACGATCGATCGTCCGCGACCAGTCCTACGGCCTGGAGATCGGCGTGCTCGCCGCCGAGGCGTTCTGGCACGACGGCCCGCTGCCATTGCGCACGGCCGCAGCCCTGCTGGCTGACTGATTGTCCTGGCCGGCTGATTGCCGCGAGGTTCGGTCAAAAAGCGCTCGCCAACCGCCGAGCAGGGCCGCACCATCCCTGCGGAGGTTTTCGCAATGAAGCGCATCGCGGTCATCAACCAGAAGGGCGGGGTCGGCAAGACGACGACGACGGTCAGCCTCGGCGCCGCCCTGGCCCGCAAGGGCTACCGCCTGCTTATGCTCGACCTCGATCCCCAGGCCAATCTGACGGTTCACGTCGACAAGCGGCCCGATCTCGAGAGCAATACGATGACGAGCCTGCTGCTCGAGGACGCGAAACTCACGGACCTCGTGCAGGAGACGACGACGCCGAACATGCTCGTCGTGCCCAGCGATTCGTCGCTCGCCGGCGTGGAGCAGGTGCTCGCCAACCGCATCGGCCGCGAGACGATCCTGCGCGAAGCGCTCGATGCCTACGCCGAAGATCACGAGCTCGACTTCGTGCTGTTCGACTGCCCGCCGTCGCTCGGCGTGTTGAGCGCCAACGTGCTCGTCGCGGCCGATCTCGTCGTGATTCCGATGCAGGCGGAGTTCTTGTCGCTGCAAGGCATGGCCAAGCTGCTCGAGGTCATCCAGCTCGTGCAGAAGCGCCTCAACCCGGATCTCGAGATCGCCTGCGTCCTGCCGTGCATGGTCGACGGCCGCACCAACCTCAGCGCCGAAGTGCTGCGCGAGATCAGCGAGCATTTCGGTTCGCTGCTCGCGACCACGCGCATCCGCAACAACGTCAAGCTCGCCGAGGCCCCGAGCTTCGGCCGCACGATCTTCGAGCACGCGCCCGAGAGCAACGGCGCCGCCGACTACGAGGCATTCGCGACCGAGTTCCTGCAGATGCTCGGCCTGGCCACGGCCGAACCGGTCACCGAGCCGGACGAGGCACCGCCAGCCGAGACCGACGACGAGGCGGAAACGGACGCCGTCCCGAGCGAACCCGCGGGCTACGTAGCGCCGCCGGGGCCGATGATCGATGTGCCCGATCGCGACGAGATCGGGGGCGACGAGATCGAAGACAGCGAGCTGGAGGACGAGCCCATCGCGGCATCGCCACCGGCCGTTGCCGATGGCGATTCGGAGCCCGACGAGCAGGCCGCACCGACCACTCCCGACGAGCCGACCCCGGCGCCCGCACCCGACGAACCGTTCGAACGCGAGACCGAGGCGTAGTCCGCGCTCAGGTCACCGGCCAGAACTGGCCGATAGCGGCGAGGAGATGACTCGCCGCGACCTCGAAATCGACCGCATCACGACGCTGCTCAGCCAGTGTCTCGGCCGCATCGACGAGCAGGCGTTCCGCCTGCAGCAACTCGGGGAGGGCGAGGAGGACTTCGACGCAGCCGACGTTCTCGACGAAGAGACCGCCCTGCTCCAGAGCCTCGTCAGCTCGGCACTCATGGCGCCCGAACCGGGCGACGGTTGCCATCTCAACGCGGTGGTCGAGCAGACCGTCCGCAATGCCGTGACGGGCGTCGGCATTCCGGTCGTCGTGCGGCAGAACCTCGCCGACGATCTGCCCCGGGTCGCCGTCGGTCAGGGCGAAGTCGGGCACGCCGTGCAGCGCGCGCTCATGCTCGTGCTCTCGGCCGCCGAGGCCGGCGACGAGCTCGCGGTCACGACCCGGCTCGACCAGGACCGCGCCCTGCTCGAGATCGAGGGCCCACTACGCGACGAGGAACACCTCGATCACCGCCGCACGACGCTCGGCGAGTTCATCGCAGAACTCGGGGGCAAGTGCCACGTCGCCGGTGACGGCCACCAAAACTGCCTGATCGCGATCGAACTGCCACCGGCGCTGGTAACCGGCAGTTGAGCCCGATTCCGAGCTGCGAAAGCCCGCGAACGGCCGTCACGAAGATGTGAAGCGCACTCGCGCGCGGAACTCCGCCGCCGCTCGCACTACTATCCCGCCGTCATGCGAATCGGCATCGTCTGCTACCCGACCGTCGGTGGTTCGGGGGTCGTGGCCACCGAAGTGGCAAACGCGCTCGCGTTGCGTGGTCACGAGGTCCATCTGCTGAGTTACGACCGCCCCGCGCGGCTGCGGCGCGGGGTTCCGGGGCTGCGGTTCCACGAGGTCGCGGTCACGGCCTATCCGCTGTTCCGCTACCCGCCCTACGACCTCGCGCTCGCAACGCGCATGCTCGAGGTGCGCGAGGAGGCCAATGTCGATCTGTTCCACGTGCATTACGCGATTCCACACGCCGTGAGCGCGTTCCTGGCCCGGAGCATGTGCAGCGGCGACGGCAAGCTCGAGTTCGTGACGACGCTCCACGGCACCGATATCACGGTCGTAGGTGCCGATCGCGCCTACCTACGGCCCACGCGGTTCGCACTCGAGCAATCGAGCGCGGTGACTGCGGTCAGCCGCTACCTCGCCGAGGAGACCCAGCTCGTGTTCGGCGTCAAGCAGCCGGTCGAGGTCATTCCGAACTTCGTGGACACGGACACCTGGAACACGGACGGCGCCGAACGTTTTTACGATCGCGCCAGCGAAGAGCGGGTCCTGGTGCACGTCTCCAACTTCCGACCCGTCAAGCGCGTCGCCGATGTCGTGCGCGCATTCGCCAAGATCCAGGCCAAGGTGCCGAGCCGCCTGTGGCTGATCGGTGACGGCCCGGATCGTGAGCACGCCCTCGCGGTGGCCGACGACCTGGGCTGTAGCCACCGCGTCGACCATCTCGGCGTCGTCGACCATCTCGAATCGATGCTGCCACAGTGCGACCTGTTCCTGTCCGCCTCGGAGACCGAGAGCTTCGGTCTGTCGATGCTCGAGGCCATGAGTTGCGGTGTACCGTGTATCAGCACCGAGGTCGGTGGAGTTGCGGAGGTTCTCGGCCCAACGGGCGCGCTGACGCCCTTCGCGAATCCGGACGCCATGGCGACAGCAGCACTGGAGCTGCTCGAGCAGCCGGAACTGCACCGCCAGCACTCGCAGGCGAGCCGGCAGCGGGCGCTGGAGCTCTTCACGGTCGAACAGGCAATCGAACGCTACGTCGAGCTCTACGAGCGTGTGCTGCAGTGAGCGGCGCAGAGAGCCTGTTCTGCGACTTCAACGCCGGGGCCCCGGCCGAGGCGGCGGTGCTCGAGGAGTTCGTCACGGCCGAACGTGAGGCCGCCGGCAACCCCGCGAGCGTTCACGCACCGGGACGCCGGGCGCGTGGCGTGCTGGAGACCGCGCGCGCGCGCATTGCCGCCGCGTTGGGAGTCGAGCACGATGAGATCGTATTCACGAGCGGAGGCACCGAGGCCGCCAACCTGGCAGTGCGTGGTCTCGGCAACCCGCAGCGGCCGGTGTTGCACGGTCCCGTCGAACACCCGGCCGTCGCGGAGCCCGCAGCCGAGCGTGGTCACGTCCCTTGGCCGGTCGATCCCACTGGCCGGGTCGAGGTCGAAGACCCGCAGCAGCGCGTCGGTCTGGTGGCGCTCGTGCACGGCCAGAGTGAACTCGGAACGCTACAACCGATCGTGGCAGCGCGCGCCGTCGCCACCACGTGCGACGTTCCCTTGTTCGTCGATGCAGCGCAGACCCTCGGTCGCGTGCGGCTTACCGAAGTGATCGAGCACGCAGATGCGATCGCGTTGTCGCCGCACAAGTGTGGCGGCTTGCGTGGTCATGGTGTGCTCGTCGTGCGCCGCTCGGCCGGTGCCGTGCAACCGTTGTTGCGCGGCGGTGCGCAGGAGCAGGGCTTGCGCGCCGGTACGCCGAGCCCCGCGCTGGCCGCAGCGAACGCACTCGCGATCGAACTCGCAATTCAGGAGCTCGATGCGCGGCACGAGGCGATGGCGCACCAACGCGAACGGTTCCTGACCGGGTTACGGCGTTCCGACGTCGACCATCGAGTTCTGACGCCATTGGCCAGCAGCCTGCCGAATACGGCAATGGTGGCCTTTTCGGGGATCGATGGTCGCAACTTGTTGCCGGTACTCGATCTCGCCGGAGTGCATGCTTCGCACGGCAGTGCCTGCGCCAGCGGCTCCCCGACACCACCACCGATTTTGCGTGCCATCGGACTCGACGAACGCTCGGCACGCGCCTGCGTGCGCTTCAGTCTCGGGTGGCATTCGACCGCTGCGGATCTCGAGCGGTTCGGTCATCGAGCTGGCGATGCAGTGCGCGATCGTTGTGCAAAAAATTGAGGGTCGAACCCGAGCTCTCACGAGCTCGTTCCCTCATGACCCAAGTCCTTGTTCTCCGTGGACGAGCGTTCACATTCGATCAACGCAACGTGAACAAACCGCGACTCGGTGTGAGGCAAAGTTGGTCGACTCCACTTGCACACGATCACGATCGAGATAAGAAGGAGTGCGTCAGTCGAGGAACCAAAAGCCACTCGGAAACGATGCTGGTCAGTCGGTTCGTCAAGCTCGAGTCGTCGTTGTGGCGTTCGGGCTGCATGTGAGTTTTCGTTCGAGCTTGGTCAAGCCGAGCGACCCAGGACTCACACGCGGTCACGAACACGACAGCATGATTCGGGTCCGTCAGCAGTCCCATTTGCCAAGGCTTCGACTTGCCATCCCATCCGGGTGTCGAAGAGTAGGCAACCGCAGTTTCGTCAACCTCACCTCTGACCAGCCGTCATTCGGTCCCGGTCAGATCGCCCCTCGGGCAACTCGTCGCGTCTCTCTCTTTCCAGGTTTCCAGGAGAGGTCCGTACGGCGAGAAGCTCGGGATGGTGATCCCGCCTTTGCGGGGGTCGCGATAGCGACTGGATCGGAGGGTAGGCGCGAGAATGCTTCGGGAGCGTAGTCAGGTGCATCAACTTCCCAGCAAGACGCCAACAAGAACCCCCGCGTCGCAGCGCCCAACCACACGGAGTCCCCACATGCCGGAAGCCTTCGAATCCGATCCCGTTCGCCCCGATTCGCGGAGTCCTCTGGCGACTCCGGATTCGGCAACCCCGAATCGGGCAGGTGGCGGGGCGGCCCGACCCGAGCGGGAGTACCTGAGTCAGCTGCTTCACGAGCTCGCGGCCAACGTCCGGCGTGAGCAGCTCGAGACCTGGTTCCGATCGCTCGACGTGGTTCGGATGGACGCGCAGGAGATCGAGTTCTCGGTCACGAGTCAGTTCGTGCGCGATTGGTTGCAGCGCAACTTCTTCACCGAGCTGCAGCACGCGGCCAGGGTCGTCGACGGCCAGGGCCAAAGTGATACGGGCACCTCGAAGCGACTCGTGCTCAGCTCGCGTGACGAAGATGGCTGGGACAGCCTGCGATTCGCCGGGCTCGACGCCGGGAACGGTGGATTCGCTCCTGGTGGAATCAGTACTGGTGGAATCAGTACTGGGGAGATCGGTCACGGTCGACCTGGCAGCGTCCGCACCCACGCTGACGATCCGAACGCGGGCAATCGGATGCCCGGGTCCGCGGTGGGCTCGACGCAATCGGGCGACGCGAGCCATGGTCGTATCACCGGCGACGTGAAGCCTGTCGGTCGTGATGACACGGGTAGTGGCCGCGGACCGCTTCGCAGTGGTGTCGAGGAGGTGCTGGACCCGATCCGTCAGAAGCTCGACGAGAGCGCGCCGGCGATCGAGGACAGCAACGCAGCCTCGACCAACCCGCCCGCACCGACCCCGCTGACCGCTGTGCCGTCGAATCCGGGGAACGCGGCGAACACGATCCCCGGCGGGGCCAACCAGGCCTGTCGCTTGAACCCCAACTACACGTTCGACCGCCTGGTGGTCGGCTCGTGCAATCGGCTCGCGCACGCCTCGGCAATCGCGATCTCCGAGAACCCCGGGTTTGCCTACAACCCGCTCTTCGTGCACGGCAGCGTCGGTCTCGGCAAGACCCACCTGCTGCAGGCGATCTGCCACACGATCGTGAAGCGGTCACCCGACGCCCGGGTGATCTACATGAGTTGTGAGGACTTCACGAACGCGTTCATCCAGGCGATCCAGACCAAACAGGTCGAGGTGTTCCGACACTTCTACCGCAGCGCGGACGTGCTCGTGATCGACGACGTGCAGTTCCTCGCGCACAAGGACAAGACGCAGGACGAGTTCTTCCACACGTTCAACGCGCTGTACGACAACCAGAAGCAGATCGTCCTGTCCTCGGATCGGCCGCCGGTCGAGATCCCGACGATCGAGGAGCGCCTGGTCTCGCGCTTCAAGTGGGGCCTCGTCGCGGAGGTCGAGGCACCGTGCTTCGACACCCGCACCGCGATCGTGCAGCGCAAGGCCGCGGGTCGCGGCACCGAGCTGCCCGAAGACGTCGCGCGCTTCCTCGCCGAACGCGTCGCCACGAACATCCGTGAGCTCGAGGGGGCGGTGATCAAGGTCGTCGGCATTGCAGCGATCACGGGTCAGCCGATCACCCTCCAGCTCGCCGAGACCTGCATGCGCGGGCTGCCGATGCGCAACGGTCAGATCTCGGCCGACGACATCATGGACCTGATCACGTCCGAGTTCGCGATCTCCGCACGTGAACTGACGGGCAAGAGCCGCACGCAGATGGTGAGTCTGCCGCGCCAGGTCGCCATGTATCTGATTCGCGAGCACACCGAGAACTCGCTCGAGGACGTCGGTCGGATCTTCGGTGGCCGAGACCACACCACCGTCCTCTACGCGGTCAACAAGATCCGCGAACGCCTGCAGCGCGACCGCACCTTCAAGGAGCTGGTCGAGTCGCTAAGCAGCCGCCTGCTCACGCGCGGCGTGCGCTGACGCTCGTCGACGCGGCACCTTCGTGCCGCTCCGAGCTGTCCGAACAGGGCTGCCGAAAGGGGGCTCCCGATGGTCGCCCGCGCGCAACAGGGCCCTCGAACCAACGCCCGACCCGGCCTTCCCGGGCAACCCATGGGAGCCTGCGTGACCGGGTCATCTTTTGACGGCTTGCAGCCCGCTCGCGGGGCAAGTGGCAACTGCTGTGGGTGGCAATGTCACGAAACCTGTGGGCATGCACTGAGGCACCGCTGGAAGCCCCGCGTAGTTCTCTGGGGCGTTTTGGACGGGGTTCGGCAGTCGGTCGGCAGTCCCCAGGAATCACCACCAGAACACCCTTCGATCGGAGTCTTTTCCCGCGGGTTATCGACGTTCGGGATCGGCCGCGAATGGGCTTATTCCGTCGATCCAGCGGCCGTTTCCGAGTACCTTCTGCACAGTCGTGACGCCACGGTCTACGAGTGAGTGACGAGAAATTCTCTTCCATACATAAGAGACCCTGAAGCCGCTCGAACCGGGAGCTCAGCAGCAACGCTTTCGACATCACTGATCCGACACCGCACCCGAATCGCAACGCTTTCCCATCGATGAAGATCCTCTGTGACCGGTCCGTGCTGTTGGAGGGCGTGAACGTCGTGTCCTCCGTCGTGCCGGCCAAGACGACCAAGCCGATCCTGCAAAACCTGCTGCTGCACGCCAAGGACGACGACGGCGGCGGCATCACGCTGTTCGCTACGGACCTCGAGATGGCAGCGCGGGTCGACATCGAATCGGTCAAGGTGCAGAAGCCCGGCACGGCGTTGCTGCCCGGCCGCGAACTGTCGGCGCTGCTGCGCGAGATCGGCGATCCGACGGTCACGCTCGCGAGCACGGACCAGCGCTGCAAGATCGAGAGCCAGGGCGGTTCGTTCGTGCTCCTCGGCGAAGACGTCGAGCAGTATCCCGACGAGTTCGAGCTCGCGGCCGGCAAGCGGGTCGAGGTGCCGTGCGGCAGCATGCTCAGGATGGTCCAGGAGACCGTCTTCGCAGCGGCGCGCGAAGAGACCCGCTACGCGATCAACGGCGTCATGATCGATTGTGGGAGCTCCTGCATGCGTCTGGTGGCGACGGACGGACGCCGGCTGTCGGTGAGCTACCAGAACATCGATAGCGCCGAGGAGTTCAAGGTGGTCGTGCCGCTGCGGGCTCTCAATACGCTGGCCCGGGCGCTGCCCGAGGACGACGACACGCCACTCGCGATCCAGGTCGGCGACAAGCAGATCAGTTTCACGAATGGCAAGATGCAGCTCGTCAGCCAGCTGCTCGACACGCGGTTCCCGGACTACGAGGGCGTCGTGCCCAAGTCTGCCGATACGACCGTCGAGATCGATCGGGTCACGCTCGAGGGGGCGCTGCGGCGCGCTTCGATCCTGGCCGCGAGCGAGATGCGCATGGTGCGGTTCGAGGTGCACGAGAGCAGTCTCAACCTCACGGCCGAGTCCTCGGCGCGCGGTCGAGCCGACGTAACCATCGACGCGGTGGTCAAGGGCGCAGGCGGCAGCATCAACTTCAATCCGGACTACATCCTCGAGGCCTTGCGGGTCTGTGATCTCGAGCAGGTCCGCCTCGATATGTCTGACGATTCGATGCCGGCGAAGTTCACGCTCGGCGAGTCGTTCACTTACGTCGTCATGCCGATTAGCGGCGCCTAGGTCCCCGGACTTGGCCGAACCCGAACGAGCTGGTGACTTCCTCAAGGCGATCCTGGCCGAGGCCGGTCAGGGTCGGAAGCGCAACCGGTTTCGCGAGGCCCTCGATCATGTCCTTCCCGAGAACCAACGCGAGCATTGTCAGGTGGTGTCCTTCCGCGCCGGCAAGCTCGTGATCGAAGTCGATTCCGCCCCTCTGTTCGCCGAGCTGTCCGGCTTCCGCCGCGAAGAACTGCGGCTCGCGATGAACGAATACCTTCCTAAACAACCGATCGCCCAGCTGACATTCCGGCTGGGGGGAACGGGTCATGTCTGAGCAGCAGAACGAAAACGCAGAAGTCGAACCGAAAGCCTACGACGCCAGTTCCATCAAGGTCCTCGAAGGCCTCGATGCGGTGCGCAAGCGACCGGCGATGTACATCGGCGACACCAACGTCAAAGGCCTCCACCACCTCGTGTGGGAGGTGGTCGACAACTCGGTCGACGAAGCGCTCGCGGGCAATGCGACGCGCATCGATGTCCGCGTGCACAAAGACGGCTCGCTGTCGGTCAAGGACGACGGGCGCGGCATTCCGGTCGACGAGCACGAGAGTGGTGTTCCCGCGATCGAGGTCATCCTGACCAAGCTGCACTCGGGCGGCAAGTTCGACAAGAACAGCTACAAGGTCTCGGGTGGTCTCCACGGCGTTGGCGTCAGCTGCGTCAACGCGCTGGCGGACGTCTTCGACGTCGAGGTCTACCGCGACGGCAAGATCTACAAGCAGACCTACCACCGCGGGCAGAAGGCCAGCGAGCTCAAGGTCATCGGCCAGTCGGACAAGACGGGCACGATGATTCGCTTCAAGGCGGACCCCACCGTGATGGACGCGACGGAGTTCAGCTACGAGGTGCTGCGCAAGCGCCTGCGCGAGCTGGCTTACCTGATGGGCACGGCCAGCCTGCACATCACGCTGTTCGACGAGCGCAGCGAGCAGCAGGAAGAGTTTCTGTTCCCCGACGGCATCAAGGAGTTCGTCAAGGACCTCAATCAGAGCAAGTCGCCGCTCCACAAGGACGTCGTCTACATCCGCCGCGAGGTCGAGTCGTCCGAGGACCCGAACAAGACCTACGAGGTCGAGATCGCGCTGCAGTACAGCGATGCCTACCACGAGAACGTGTTCTCGTTCGTCAACAACATCAACACGCTCGAGGGCGGCACGCACCTCGTCGGCTTCCGCACGGCGCTGACCCGCGCGCTCAACAACTGGGCGCGCATGGAGAAGGCGCTCAAGGAGAAGGATCCGGTCCCGGGCGGCGACGACTTCAAGGAAGGGCTCGCGGCCGTTGTGTCGGTCAAGGTGCCCGATCCGCAGTTCGAGAGTCAGACGAAGATCAAGCTCGGCAACCGCGAGGTGCAATCGATCGTCGAGTCGGTCGTCGGTGAAGGTCTGCGCAACCACTTCGAAGAGACGCCCGCGACCGCGCGCACCATCTTCGGCAAGGCACTCGATGCGCTGCGGGCGCGCGAGGCCGCGCGCAAGGCCCGCGACCTGGTGCGGCGCAAGTCGGCGCTCGAAGGCGGTGGACTGCCCGCGAAACTCGCCGATTGCCAGAAGGGCACCGCGCGTGAGGATGCCGAGATCTTCCTCGTCGAGGGTGACTCCGCAGGTGGCACGGCCAAGCAGGGCCGCATGGCGCACCAGGCGATCCTGCCGCTGCGCGGCAAGATCCTGAACGTCGAGAAGGCATCGGTCGACAGCATCCTCGACCACGAGGAGATCCAGACGATCGTCAGCGCGATCGGCACTGGATTCGTCGGCGAAGAGTTCGACGAAGAAAAGCTGCGGTATCACAAGATCATCGTGATGACCGACGCGGATGTCGACGGCTCGCACATCCGCACGCTGCTGCTCACGTTGTTCTATCGCAAGATGCCGGAGCTCGTGACGCGCGGTTACGTCTACGTCGCGCAGCCGCCGCTCTATCGCCTGAGCAA
Source organism: bacterium (assembly GCA_024743115.1). GTDB lineage: Bacteria > Planctomycetota > UBA1135 > UBA1135 > UBA2386 > JAGQRA01. The sequence continues at coordinate 365,259 of JANSXC010000003.1, forward strand.
GGGCAAGACCGAGCGTTACGCCGTGACCGAGTCGGAGAAGGACGCGATCCTTGCCGAACTCGGGCTCGGTCAGACCAGTCTCAAGGGCCCCGACGGCAAGGATTGGCAGAGCAACGATCTGACGCAGCTCATGGCCGCGACGACGAGCGTGCTCATGGCCGAGGACCGGATGCCGCCCGAGGGTGCCGTGCCGTTCCTCGACTACGTTGCCGAAGCCACCGTGCCCGACTGCGAACTGCCTTCGCACTACATCGTGAAAGGCGGCGAAGGCCACTTCGTCGACACCGAGACCCAGCTCAATGCCGAACTCGAGAAGCTGGCCGGTGAGAAGGGCTCGGCGCTCGTCATCTACGAGGGGCACGAGTCCGGCATTTCGCGCGAGGTCGCGGACGTCGAAGTCTATGCGCTGCTCGCCGGCACGGAGCTGCAGCCGAAGCTGCGCCGACTCATCGAACTCGGGGTCATGCCGGACGCACTGCGCGGTCAGGCCGACGGCCCGGAATGGACGGTTGCAACCAGCGGCGAGGGCAAGCCGTTCACGAGCCTCGTCGAGGCCGCCGCGGCAGTCCGCGAAGCGTGCGAAAAGGCCGTAGTCACCTACCGCTACAAGGGTCTCGGTGAGATGAATCCGTCGCAGCTGTTCGAATCGACGATGGATCCGGCGCGCCGCACATTGCGTCGGGTCGCGGTCAGCGACGTGCAGGAGGCCGACCGGATCTTCACCGTCCTCATGGGCCCCGAGGTCGAGCCGCGCCGCGACTTCATCGAGAAGCACGCTCTCGAAGCGACGAACATCGACGTTTAGCGAATGTTCGGGTTCGAGTAGTTCGAGCGAATAGTTCGGGTTCGGGGGGCGACCGCGACGGTCTGGCCCCGCCCGTCGGCTACCGTGGGGTGGCCGCATGCATCGAATCCGTTACCTGATCGGAGTCCTCACGCTCGTCGCTGCGATCGCAGGGGCGTTGTGGATCGTTCGTCTGCTGCAACAGCTGGATGATCGCCCGGGCGTGCTCGTGCGCATCGAGTTCCAGGACGCGCGCGGATTGCGGGCCGGCGCGGACGTGCGCTACCGCGGCGTGCGAGCCGGCCTCGTGCGTGAGGTCGCGGTCGGCGAGGACGGCACACGGGCCGTCGTGCAGGCGTTGCTCGATCCGACGGCGGCACTGCACGCGCGGGTCAACAGCAGCTTCTGGATCGTAACGCCGCGGTTCACTGGCCTTACCGGTGGAGTGTCGGGCCTCGACACGCTCGTCCGAGACTCCTACCTCGCGTTCGAGACGCCGGCCGAACCCGGCTCGGTGCTCGCGGCCGGCAGTCTCGTGGCCGGGCTCGAACGGCCGCCGGCCGGCGTTGCCCGACAACAGCTCGAGGACCTCGAACCAGGTGACCTTCGCATGCAAGTGCTGCTGCCCGAGAACCACGGTCTGCGACCCGGCTCGCCGGTGACGTTCCGCGGCGTACGAACCGGCGAGGTGCGCGCCGTGACGCTCGCTCCCGAGGGCACTCACGTCGTAGCCGACGTTCGCATCCTGCGAAGCCACCGCCAGACCGTGACCGACAAGTCCGTGTTCTGGGTCGCGCGGCCCCAGCTATCCGGCGCGCTGTTCTCCGGCTTCCGCGTCGACGATGTCAGCGCGTTGCTGTCGCCGTTCGTGGCCTACTACAGCGAACCGGGAGCCGGTCTGCCCGTCGAGGACGACCATCGAGCCGTGGCGCAGCCCATGCGACCCGAGCTGGACGTCGCGGCCGTGCCCGCCGAAGCGCTCGCGCGGGCGACCCCGATGGGTGCCGCAGCGACCGACGACGTGGTGATCGTTCGCATCGTCTACGCGGCCGTCGAAGAGGACACGTTCTCCGCGAACGACCCGGTGCACGTCGAAGGCTCCGGCGTGCTCTACGTCGATCGCAGCGGCCGGCCGGTCGTGGTCACCGCGCGCAGTCTCGTCGACGGCACGTTCCTCGATCTCGAAGCGTTCGGCGACGATCCGGAGATCACGGACGAACAGATCAAGGTAATGCTGCCCAGCGGTGCCGTGCTGCATGCCGGTCGCGTCTGGGTCGAGCCAGCAGGTGCCGATCTCGCGGCGCTCGTGCTCACGCAGTCACCCGAGGACTTGCGCGGGACCGCGACCGAACGACTGATGTTCGGGGACGCAGCCGGGGCATCTTCGCCGTTCGAACTGCGCCGGGCGGCAGCTGATGGCAACGCCGTGCCCGCGGAGGTCTTCAACCAGGCTTCGCCGCAGTCGCTCGCGACGATGCGCGGTGCCGCGGTTCTCGGGGGCGGCAAGATCCTCGGGATCTACGGCCAGTCGCCGACCGACGCCGAGGAACCCATCGTCGTCGCACTGCGCCTGCTGCCCGACGATCTGCGTCCGCACGAGCAGTGAGCGCCATGAGCGACGCCCGAGAGCTCGAATCGGCGGGAGCCCAGACGTCCGGAGCCCAGTCGTCCCCGGCCCGGTCGTCCGAGGGGCCTCACGCCGCAATCCGCCTGCACGAGTTCGGGCTGGCGCAACGTCGTGACGATGGCGACGTCGTGTTGTTCCAGAACGCGACGTTCGACCTGCGCGAACGCGGCTTCTACCTGTTCGTCGGCACGAGTGGTGGCGGTAAGTCGTCGCTGTTGCGCATTCTCGCGGGACTCGTCGAACCGCGCGAACCGGCGCCCGTGCTGCGTGGGACGATCGAACTGCATGGCGTGTCACTCGCCGGCGAGTTTCCTGCGGCACTGCGGCGTTCTACGGCCGCGATCCTGCAGGACGAGGGCTTGCTCGACGAACTGAGCCCGCGGGCGAACGTCGAACTCGCGCTTCGTGCGGCCGCGCGATCGCGTCGACTCGCGCCCGCATTGCTCGCGCAGGCAGGCATCGAGGACCCGCCTGCCCGCGTCGCGATGCTCTCCGGCGGCATGCGCAAGCGCGTCGCAGTTGCGCGAGCCATGGCTGCTGCACCGCGGCTGCTGCTTTGCGACGAACCGACGGCGGGGCTCGATCCCGAGTCCGCCCGCGCGATTGCGACGGTCCTGCTCGAGACGCACGAGGCGAGCAACGAGCGCACAACGATCGTCATCACGCACGATCTCGCGGCGTTTGCCGGACTGTTCGATGGTGCGATCGTGCTCGACGGACCGTCGCGGTCCCTGCGGCTCGAAGGCTCTGACTACGATCCTCACGACTCGTCCATGTCAGCCGCGGGTCTGAGCCTGACGGTCGACGGCGATTCTTCCGATGCTCCGTCTTCGGCCGCGCTGCATGGCACGAAGAAGCTGCTGCTGCGCCTGGCGGCGATCGGCGAAACGATTGGTCTCGCACTGCGGCACCTGCCCCCGGTCGAACTGCGTGAGACCTTCCGAACCGTCGTGCGGTTCGTGCTCGACCCGGCGCTGTTCGTAGCGATCTGCGGCGCGGTACTCGGCGGCCTCGCGACGTTCTTCGCGCTGCGGAACAACCCCGTCGAGGGCGCGTTCGAGAGCGCACTGCTGATCGGCACGGGCAAGGTCGCGACCGCGGTGCTCGTGCCGTTGTTCGCCGGATTCTTCTTCACCGCTCGGATCGTGGCCGGCGCCGCCGCGCGGATCGGCACGATGAAGCGCACGAATCAGGTCGCCGCGCTGACAATGATGGGGGTCCGGCCCGCGGACTACCTGCTGACGCCGCTGGTCTGGGGCATGACCCTCGCCATGGTCGTCGTCACCGGGGTCGGCGTGATCGCGGCTGCCGGCGCGGCGGCGTTCTCGAGTTGGCTCGTATCGGGCTTCTCGCCCGCGAGCTGGGCGGCGGCCTGGTTCTCGGCCGTGGACGCGGGCGATCTACTGACGGTCCTCGCCAAGGCTGCACTGTCCGGTTTCGCGACAGCGCTGTGCTGTTACCACCTTGCCATCGGCCCCAAGCGCTCGGGCGGCGAGGTTGGCGAAGCAGTCAACACCGCCATCGTCGTCGGCATGAGTCTCGTGCTCGCCGTGCACGCCGGGCTGACGTTCTGGGCCTACGCCTGAGACCCGTCCTACCGCGGCCGCACCGGCCTCAAGTGTGGTCGGGGCGGCGTCGATGAATCGGGGGTGAAGGGCATCGAGAAGCTGACATCGGTCCGGCTCGCGGAGATTCTCACGGAGCGCTCCATCGTTCCTGGCGAGGCGATCTCGGATGCGCTCTACGCCCAGGAGCGCAACGCCGAGGCGTTCGCGCAGGTGCTGATCAACGGTGGTCACATCACGGAGTGGGATCTCGCCAAGATAGTTGCCGAGGCGTTCAACCTGCCGTTCCTCATGGCGGGCAACTACCAGCTCGAGGACGCGGCGAAGGAACGCCTGCCGAAGGAGGCGCTGTTCGAGCATATGATCGTGCCGCTCGACGTCTTCGACGACATCGTGACGGTGTCGATGCCCGTGATCCTGCCGTTCGAGCAGATCATGAAGATCCAGAAGGAACACTCGTGCGAGCTGTTCCCCTACGTCGGACTGATCTCCGAGAACAAGCGGCTCCTTGGCGAAATGCACAAGGACTACCACGCGTGGCTCGACGAAGATCAGAAGCAACGCGAAGCTGCGGCGAAGCAACGCGCGTCGAATCAGAATTCCAACGGCCGCGGCGACGGCGACTGGATGAGCATCTTCGATGCGGGCGACGAAGCGATTCGCGCCAACACGCAGAAGTAGCGGCCCGGTCAGTGGGCCGCGATCACAGGTCCGCGCCGTTCTGAGGCTTCTGCGGCCGCCCCAGCCCGGTCGGTGCCTGGAGGCCCTCGTCTGCCACGGCGTCGTCGTCGGGCAGCGGTGACGACAGCGCTTCCGTCGTCAGGTCCTTGAGTGCGCCGGCCGGATTGGTGACGGCGCGCCGCGCCACGGTCACCTTGCGGATCTCGTCCTTGGTCGACTGCAGCGTGTTCTTCATCTCCGAGAGATCGGCGTCGCGGTTCATCTGATCCTTGAAGTCGTGGAAACCGCGCCGTAGCTGGGCGGCGACGCGTCCGATCGTGCGCCCCGCCTGCGGCAGATTCCGGCCGTAGAGCAGCAGACCGATGACCAGGAGAACGAACATCTCCTGGAAGCTGAAGGATGAGATGAGTGCGAACACTGTCCGGCAGCATACCGCGCTGGACGTGTTCGGTGCGCGTCTCTAACGTGTTCGCCCCGCTATGAGTGACAAGCCCATTTTCGCGCTGGAACAGCTCACCAAGAGCTATCAGGGCAAGAAGCCCGTTCTCAATGACGTCAGCCTCGTGTTCCTCGAGAACGCCAAGATCGGCGTGATCGGCCAGAACGGCGCGGGCAAGTCCACGCTGCTCCGCATCATGGCGGGCGAAGACAAGGAGTATGACGGCGTCGCCCGGCTCGCGGACGGCAAGACCGTCGGCTACGTCCCGCAGGAGCCCAAGTTGCTCGAGGATCTGTCCGTTCGGGACAACGTCGAGAAGGCCGTCGAGCCGATTCGGAACCTCCTGAAGCAGCACGAAGAAGTCAGCATGAAGCTCGGGGAGGATCTCTCGGACAAAGAGATGGCCCGGGTCACCGACGAGTTCGAGCGGCTGCAGAACGAGATCGACGCCAAGGACGCGTGGGAGATCGACCGCCATGTCGAGACGGCGATGACCAAGCTGCACCTGCCCGCGGGCGACAAGATGGTCAGCGAGTGCTCGGGTGGTGAACGGCGCCGTGTCGCGCTTTGTCGCACGCTGCTCGAGCACCCGGATCTGCTGCTGCTGGACGAGCCGACCAACCACCTCGATGTCGAGACGGTGAGCTGGCTCGAGGACACACTCAAGGAGTATCGCGGCACCGTCGTGGTCATCACCCACGATCGCTTCTTCCTCGACAACGTCGTCGGCTGGATGCTCGAGATCTGGCACGGCCGGGCGATTCCGTATCAGGGCAACTACTCCGAGTACCTCATCCAGCGCAGCAAGCGCATGCAGCAGCAGGAGCAGCAGGAGCAGAAGCGTGGCAAGTTCCTCGAACGCGAGCTCGAGTGGATTCGCATGAACCCGAAGGCGCGCTCGACGAAGAACAAGTCGCGTCTGAAGAACTACGACAAGATGCTCGAGCAGGAGGTCGAGGAGAAGGACGACACCGTCGAGCTGCATATCCCCGCCGGCAAGCGCCTCGGCGACCTCGTCATCCGCTTCGAGAAGGTCGACTTCTCCTACGACGGCGAGCGCAAGGTGCTCGAGAACATCTCGTTCGACATGCAGCCGGGCGACATCCTGGGCATCGTCGGCCCCAACGGCACGGGCAAGACCACGTGCCTCAAGCTGATCACCAACAAGATCGAGCCCGACAGCGGCAAAGTTACCGTCGGCAAGACCGTCGATCTCTGCCACGTCGATCAGGAACGCGAGACGCTCGATCCCGAGAAGTCGGTCTGGGAGGAGATCGCCGAGGGCCAGGACATCATCCGCCTCGGCAAGCACGAGGTGAACAGCCGCAGCTACGTCGCGAAGTTCAACTTCACCGGCGGCGACCAGCAGCAGAAGGTCGGCTCGCTGTCAGGCGGTCAACGCAATCGCGTGCAGCTCGCCAAGATGCTGCGCCGCGGCGGCAACGTGATCCTGCTCGACGAACCGACCAACGACCTCGACCTAGACACGCTGCGCGTCCTCGAAGAAGGCATCCAGGAGTTCCCGGGCTGCATGGTGATCGTGTCCCACGATCGCTACTTCCTCGACCGCGTCTGCACCAAGATCCTCGACCTGGGCAACTACGAGCCGGGCAAGTTCCTGGACAGTCTCTAGGGTTCGTCGGCGCTCCGGGCCACTCGCGGCTCAGTGACGCTTGAACCCGACGAAGAAGCCCGTCGCGACCAACGCGGCGGCGGGCAGGCTACCGGTGATGAAGGTCTGGAAGCTCGCCCACTCGGCTTCGATGGCGCCCATGAAGTGGGCCCAGAGATCGTCGATGCTCTGCCAGTTGACGACGACGAGGTCGTAGTAGGCGAGGATCAGCGTCATCGCGAGCCAGAAGCCGAGCGCGATGGCCGCGAAACGCATCGTCGCACGCACGAAGCTGCCGAGCGCGAAGCCGACGACGAAGCTGAAGCCGAGACGGAAGATGCCCTTCGCGGCCGGTTCCTCGCCGCCCTGGGCCGCGTTGCCGGTCTCGGTGTTGCCGCCGGTGTTGGTGCCCGGCAACAGCGACGTCCGCAGCGGGTCGTCGACGCCGCTTCCGCCCGCACCAGACGCCATTTCGGCGCCGCCGCCCGGGTTGATGATCATCAGCACCGCGCCGGTTGCCAGCAGGCCACCGGCGCCGATGAGGGAGATCTTCTTCCATCGCGGCATGTCGCCGACCCATTCGCGGACGCTGCGCTGCTGTTTACTGGTCGACGCTTCGGGTGCGGCGGCGGCGGTCTCGGGCGCGGTCTCGGTCATGCGGGTTGTTCTACCCGGTCTCTCCGATCGACCATACCGCCCGACCGGGACGGTTCGTCCCACGGCGGAGATGCAGTGCTTTTTCTGCTTGAGCGCACTGCACGGCACCGGTTTCGTTGCGCCAAACCTGTTCTGTAAAGGAGTCAACCATGCATCTGTTTCGCACGCTCGCCGTCTGCGCGGCGACCGCTACGTTCGCGGTCGCGCAGGACCGTGTGACCCTCAGCAACGGTGATACGATCACCGGCAAGATCAAGACGATGGCCGATGGCGTCGTCGTCGTGGAGTCGCCCGTCCTCGGTGATATCGAGGTCAAGCTCAGCGAGATCGAGAACCTCGTCTCGGAAAGCCAGGTCGCGCTCGAGACCGTCAATGGCGAGACGTTCCGCCGCCGCATCGCCGGCATCGAGAACAAGAGTCTGCGCCTCGACGGTGACATCCCAGCCCTCGCGATCGACAGCATTTCACGGATGAATCCGCCGAAGGATCCGCCGCCGAGCTGGAAGGGTTCCTTGAGCTTCACGGGGCTTTGGATGGACGGGAACACCCGGCGCCGGACCGTCGGCCTGATCGGTGAGGCCGTTCGTCGGAGCGAGATCGACCGCGTGTCGTTCGACACGTTCTGGGACTACGCCGAGGACAAGCCGTCGGGCCAGGCCTGGGTCCTCAACCAGCGCCGCGCCGGTGCTGGCCTGAAGTACGACTACTTCCTCAACGAACGCTGGTATGCGCTGGCGACGACCCGCGTCCTGGCCGACACGTTCGCCGACATCGACCTGCGCTTCACCGCGGGCACTGGCATTGGCTACACGGTGATCGACAATGCCCAGACCACGCTCAACGCGGAGGCCGGCCTGTCCTACCTCGACGAGACCTACCGCTCCGCCGCGCCGTCGACTGCCTACCTCGCCGCCAGGGTCGCCTACAAGCTGACGCACGAGATCAACGAGCGCACGCGCTTCAACCACAGCGTCGAGGCTTTCCCGTCGCTCGAGGACAAGCGGGACGTCTACTTGCAGTGCCGCGCTGAACTCGTGAACAACCTTACGGACAACATGATCGCGTCGCTGGCGTGGATCATGGACTACGACAACACGCCGTCGCCGGGCCTGAAGCGCTACGACCACCGCGTGATGCTGTCGATCGGCTGGTCCTTCTAGGGCCGCCTGATCGATCGCGGCCGCCCGACCCGTTCAGTAACGGGTCGCGAAGCCCGGTCCGTGCAGTCGGGAGTTGTCGAATCGCGCGCCGCGCTGGCGCGCGACTCCCGGCAGCGTCGGCACGAACTCGAGCCGCACTGACGTCTGATCGGTGAACGGGTCGTAGCCGGCCGCCAGCCCGATGATCCAGTCGGGGTCGTGGCGGCGGATTCCGAAGTTGTAGGTCAGCCAGTCGTCGCGCTGCAGGTCGTAGAGGCTGCTCGCCATCAGGTCCCAGCGGCCGAATGCGCGGGCCATGGCCGAGACGCCGACGGCGCCGTCGACAGCCTGGTCGGTGCGATACTCGAGCGTCCACGTCAGACCGGCGATCTCGCCGATCGAGATCTCGGTATCGAGCGTTCGCATCCCGTCCTGCCAGTCGTGATCACCGTAGATCGCGAACGTGATCGTCTCGAACGGCGTCGCGTCGGTATCTGGCCGGTAGAGCAGGTCGTAGTAGAACAGACCCAGCGCGTCGCCGCCGTTGTCGCGGCTCGCGTTCGGCCAGAAGTCCTGCGCCAGATCGAGCATCAGGAAGTCGGTCGGCGTCTCGGGCTTGCGCGTCTCTGGCGCCTGATCGGTGCGTTGGAGCAGGTTGCGGATCTCGAAGCGCACGAGCGTGCTCTCCGTGAGCGCGTCGGTGCCATCGAACTGATGCAGTTCGCCGATGCGGTCGTCGACGTGGAACCGATCGACGATCATGAGGCGCGGCGCGATCACGTGCCGGATCGAGCGCGGCCCATCGTTGCCGACCCAGTGGAACTCGCGCGCGAGTCGCGTGCCGGCCTGGATGCCCGCCGTGAACGCGATGCGCGCCTCGTTGTCACCCGCGATCGTGTTGTCGTAGTACGTGCCGCGGCTGCTCACGAACGGTCGTAGGCTGATCGCGCCGAACGTGAACGGTGCCGAGATCTCGATCTCCTGATCCGCGCGGAATGTGCGATCGGAGGTGCGCACGCCGGCACGGTCGTCGAACGCGCTACGGCGCTGACCGAGTTCGGTCGCGACGTCGAGCACGATAGGCGTCTCCCACGGGGTTTCGGCGACCGGCTCCGCGATCCAGTTCCAGGTCAGTACGGGCAGCTCTTCGATGAAGCGCGGCGCCAGCGTGCGGTTGCTGCGGTAACTGAAGTCGTCGAGGTTGGTGCGGGCTCCGAACGTGACGAGATGGTTGCCGCTGAAGTGCTTGAGGTAGCCGCTCGTCTCGGGCCGTTCGTCGTCGCGGAACTCGCCGCCGTAGAACTCGGAGAGCACTGCCGGGTCGGTCGCCGTGAACGCCTGGAAATCGAACTCGGTGTCGTCGCCGAGGTAGAAGCGGTTCTGACTGCGGATCAGCGCACGATTGCCCGAACCGATCGGGCTACCGTCGATGTTGGCCTGGATCTCGCGGATGTCCGGGCCGCGGTCGTCGAGCCAGAATGCCTGTGTCCGGCCGTCGTAGAGGCCCGGCGCCGAGTAGGTCAAGGCCGGCGACAGCGGCACGCCGCGGGTCTCCCACCAGCCGATGCCGAGCTCCCACTCGCCGCGGAACTCCTCGGCCGGCCGCCCGGTCAGCCAATGGTGCAGTGCGCCACCCGTCGAGTTCCACGGCAGCCCCAGCACGACCTCGGTCTGGATGCCCTCGCGCTGCGAGTAGGTCGCGCCGGCGCGCTTGATCGGAAACTGCGTCTGGCTGCCGGTGAAGAAGTGGGCGTCGGGCAGCGGCACCGCGTTGACGCCGCTGAACTGCAGTGCGAGACCCCGGCCGAAGATCTCGAGCTCGTTCTCGCGTTCGATGATCTCGGCTTCGCCGGCCGCGAACGCCACGTTGGGCTCTGCGGCTTTGCTCGTCGTGATCGTGAGGTCACGCCCGGTCCAGCGCATCCCGTTCTTCGTGAGCTTGGGCCCGCGCACGACGACCGTGACGACTCCCTGACTCGTCGTGGACGTGTAGCGCAGTTCGACGTTCTCGACGACCAGGCGATCTTCGAGCGGGGAGATCCAGAGCCGGTCGCAGCGCAGCACCACTTCGTCGCCGCGGATGACGTAGATTCCGCCTTCGAAGTAGAGGAAGCGCACGGCATCGAGCGCCTTGTTCGCGGCTTCCGACTCCGGCAGTTTGCCGCCTTTGCCGAAGGTGCTCATCGAGCGTTCGACTCGTTTCCTGATCTCGGCGGGGGACAGCCGGCGGCGCGGTGCGGGCGGCTCGATGCGTCGCCGCGGCAGGCCCGAGTTCGATGGTTGTTCGAGCAACGTGCGGACTTCGGTATCGAACAGGACGATCGCGTTGAGGCCACGGACCTCGATGCCGTAGTCGGGGATCTTCATCACCGTGCCGCCGAACAGTCGCTGTTCGTCGAAGTCACCGGTTTGACGAAAGTCGCCGAACGGGGCGTCGATCGAGAACCGCGTGCCCGCTCTCGCCGGCGCTTGCTTCGCCTGCGACTGCGATTGCGAGTCGGCCTTGGTGCCGGCAGTCGATTGCGCGTTCGCGGTCACGGCGAGCGTCGCGGCGACCGCAATCGCGACTGCGCGCGAGGTCGCGCGGATCACCGGACGACGCGCCCCTTGTAGAACGAGTACCCGAGTGTCTCGTAGTCGACAGTGACCCGCTGACCGAACACCGTGGTACCGTTCTCGAGCGTGAACGTCATGCCTTCGGGGTCCCGAGCGGTCACGCGGTTCCAGCGCGTCTCGAGCTCGACCTCGGCAGCGCGACCCGAGACGCGATCCCAGTCGAGGTCGACGCCGGAGCCGACGACGCGTTTCACTTCACCGGTGTCTGGATCCAGTTCCATCGCGAGCGAGTCCGCCACAATGCCGGGACCGGCGTTCGAAGTCGAGCCATCGGCAGCGATGGTCTGCACCACGACGGAACCGTCGAAGTTCACTGTTCCCGGCAACACGTCGATATCGCCGCGACACGTCGCTAGGACGTGTGACAGCAGATCGCTGCTGCCTTCCTGGTGCATCTCGACCTCGGGCAGCAGGCGCGCCGAGTGGCCGGGAAACGCGCGGAACGCTTGCAGGCGCGCGGCCTCGTCGCGAAACAGCCGAACCTGCGCGCCGCGCGCGGTGATCGAGCGACCGGGAACGTGGCGAGTCGCGACGGCGGGTGTGAGCGTCCTCGGATCCCCGAGCAGCAGGCAGGCCTGCGCAGCCACGGCCAGGCACATCTGGGCGGCGTGGCCCTCGAAGGTGTTGCCGTTCGCTTCGGTGGCCTGCAGCCGTCGCACGCCATCGCCGAGGATCCACGCGCCGCTCTCCGACTGGAACGGCAGCATCGCGACCGGATCCCGCCGGCCACCGACGTGCCACTGCATGACCGGTGGCGTGAGCAGGGATGGCAGCGCCCGCAGGCGATCAGCCTCGAGTTCGATCCTGATCGGGGGCTCGCCGGCGCGGCGCGCAACCCGTGCTGTGGCCGTTGCCGGGATGTCACCGATCCGACGGGCATCGACGATCACCCGCTGTTGACCGACGTAGTGGAGATCGATCCGCGGCGCTTTGGCATCGAGGATCTGTTCGCCGCGCGTATCCGTCGCGGCCGCTTTACGATGCAGGACCGGCAGCTCCGTGGTCGCATCGAGTCCGTCCCACAGCTCCGAGCCCGCGATGGGGGGCAACAGCCGGAGCGTGTTGGTCGATGTCTGTGTGATGCGCGGAGCGGTCGCCAGGTAGCGCTCACCGTCGCGTTCGAACGTGGCCCGGGCTGGCAGCCCCGCGAGGTCGAATGCCCGCACCTCGTTGCCCTCGAACTCCGCGCGCAGCCAGCGCACGTCCTCGAGGACCGCGTCGCGGCTCGACAACGTCGCGTGGACTTCTTTGCCGGGCGAATGCAGCGTCACGATCGTCAGTTCACCTGCCGCATCGCGCTCGTGTTCGATCCGGCATGCGCCGTTCCCGGTCGCGACGAGCTCGCCGCGCCGCACCTCGTAGCGGTGTGCCGGCCAACGTGGATCGTTCGGGTCGGCGATGGGCCCGAGCTGGACGTCTTCGCGCGAACCGTTCTTGATCAGCTGGAAGCCATCGCTCCCCGTCGCGTGGATGGCTTCGTCGACTTTCCCGCCGCGCTCGTTCGCCGGCGGGCGCTGCGCCATCTCGACTGCCCCGAACCCGCGAGCGATCACGCCTTCCTGCCGTTCGTCGGTCTGGAACACGTGCAGTCCATCCGCAGTGTCGACGACGCGCTGACCGTCTTCGAGGTGCGACTCGCCCTCGAACAACACGCCATGGAACTGATCGAGCGGCGCGACGGCCCATTGCGGGAAGCCGAACGCGCGATGGGTCGCGGCGAGGTGCTCGCGACCGCGCAGCAGATGGATGCGGCGCGGTGACGTGCCGCGGAACGGCTCGCGCCGCGTGCCGTCGGGCAACGTGAGACCGTCGACCTGTTCGATGTTCGAGATGCCGCCCGACGCCGTGATCCAGAACGGCAGCCCGAAGAGGCCCGGCAGCACCGTGAGCTGTGGCGTCGAGACGTGGACGTCGGGCAGTTCGACCCGCGCGGGTGCGCCGCGCAGCTCGAGCATGCGCCACGCCATGCCGTCGCGGCTCTTGCCGGTCTCGAAGTCGATCTCGCTGCCGCGCCGCAGCCACGCGAGCATCTGGTCGGCGTGGATCCGGGTCTTCTTCTCGGTGTTGCCGTGCTCGATGCCGCTGCTGCCACCGCCGAGGTTGCCCAGGCGCCCACCGCCTTCGAGCTCGACCACGACTTCGTCCGTGAGCGAGAGCTCCGCGATCTGCCGTGCGCTGTTCTCGGCGTAGTGCAGCAGCCCGTTCGCGCGCGCGACGATGCCTTTGGTGCGCAGCACGGGTTCGCTGAGGATGTTGATGTCGATGCGCTGCAGCGCGCCGTCGGGATCGCGCGGCAGTCGGGCCTGCAGGCCCTTGCCGTCGAGCGTCACGGCGCGTTCGCCGGCAAAGGTGAGCCGGACCGGCACGTCGGGAGTGGGCGTGTAGAGATGGAGCTCGTGGTCGTCGACGAGCACGCGGGCGGTATCGAGGTCGAGCGCGAGCCCTTCCAGGCTACTGCCGGGCAGCGCTTCGAACCGCACGTTGGTCAGCGCGATCTCCTTGTTGGCCTGGAACGTGCGCTTACCGTTCTCGTCCAGCCCGAGCTCCACGAGCGCGTTGTCGGCGCGCACGACGGCAGCCTTGTTGCCCTTGTCGTAGATCGTGGTCTCGACGCCGAACAGCTCCTGCATGCCGCTCTGCACCGGCTGACTGTCGCGCGCGCGCAGCACGAACACGGGTTCCTTCCGGATCGAGCCGTCGGGCTCGCGCACATCGCGGGTGCGGGGATAGGTCAGGCTACCGCGTTGCTCCGCCGTCGCGCCGAACGAGCCGTCGTTGATGCCGATGCTGAGTCCGCTCGGATCGTTACGCCCCGGCTGTTGTTTGTCAGCAGGGTCGCCTGCCGCCGTGGGATCCCGGCTGTCGCCAGCGCCACTGCCCTTGTCGTCCTGCTTGTTGCCGCCGGCCGTGACGATGAAGTCTTCGCCCACGAACTCGTAGAGCGCGTAGAACCCCGCGCCGAGCAGCAACACGAAAAGCAGCAGCCGTTTCACCTGCGCTCTCCGGTGGCGATCGCTTCCCAGATGCCGCGTGCCCGCAGCAGTTCTTCCACGACGTCGCGCGCGGCACCGCAGCCGGCCGAGCGCGCCGTTACGAACTGGCTCACCGCGAGCACTTCGCTGCGAGCCTCGGGCACGGTCGCCGCGAAACCGACGCGCCGCAGCACCGGGATGTCGAGCACGTCGTCACCGACGTAGGCGATCTCGTGCGGCTTCAGGCCGCGACGGTCGAGCAGCTCGTCGAACGCGTTGGCTTTGTCGACCCGGTCGAGGATGACCTCGTCGATCTTCAGCTCCTCTGCCCGCCATTCGACCGCGTGGCCCCCGCGTCCCGAGAGCAGACCCGTCAAGCCACCGTTACTGCGCCAGTAGAACAGGCCCGCCGCATCGTGGACGTGGAATGCCTTGTACTCGCGGCCATCGTGGTCGATCCAGATGCGACCGTCGGTGAGCACGCCATCGACGTCGAGCAGCAGCATGCGAATCGCGGCGAGCGCGGCGCGATCCGGTTTGGTTCTACCCGGTCTGTTCATGCCAATTGGTTCGTGCGCGTCGGTTCATCCGATCTTCAGATTGAGCAGGTCCTGCACGTCGAGCAGGCCGAGCAGCCGGTCGTCGCCATCGACGACGGGCAGCTGGTCGATCTTGAGCTGATGCAGCAGGGCCAGCGCCTCGAGTGCGAACATCTCGGTCGTGATCGAGCGCGGGTTCGCGGTCATCACATCGTCGATACGGCTCTCGCGGGGATTCGCGAGCCCCTTCTCGATGAGCCGTCGGAGATCGCCGTCGGTGAAGAACCCGAGCAGGCAGCCGGAGCTGTCGACGACGCTCGTGGCACCCGGCCGACCCGGCGTGCGCGTCATCACTTCGATCGCTTCGAGCACGGTCGCACCGCTCTCGATCGTCGGGTTGTGATCACCCTGGCGCATGAGTTCGCCAACGCGCATCAGGCGCCGGCCGAGATCGCCACCCGGGTGGAACCGCGCGAACTCCTCCGGCCCGAACTTGCGCCCTTCCTGCACGACGAGTGACAGCGCGTCACCGAGCGCGAGCATCGCCGTGGTCGAGGCACTCGGCGCGAGGCCGTCGAGCCCGGCCTCGTCGATCTTGCCGATCTCGAGCACGAGCGCGCAGTGTTTGCCGAGCGTCGAGGTCGCTTCCTGGGTGATGCCGACGACGGGCACGGACGCCGCTTTGACGTGCGGCAGCATCTCGAGCAGTTCACCCGTTTCGCCCGACTTGCTGAACGCGAGCAGCAGGTCACCTTCTTCGACGCGGCCGAGGTCGCCGTGGATCGCTTCGGCGGGGTGCAGGAAGATCGATGGCGTCCCGGTCGAGGCCAGGGTCGCCGACACCTTCTGGGCGATGAAGCCGGCCTTGCCCATGCCGCTGGTCACGACCCGGCCCGGCAGGCCGAGGATCATGTCCAGCGCCTGGCAGAACGGCTCGCCGAGGCGGTCTGCCACCTGGCGCACGGCCATCGCCTCGCGCTCCACGATCTCACGAGCGCGCTCGATCCGGGGGTCCATTGGGCGTCAGACTAGCACACGCGTTGGTGGCAGACACCGGTGTACCGGTATGCTGAGCGGCCGTGTCCTATCGCGTTCAGCTGCCGGTGTTCTCGGGCCCAATGGATCTGCTCCTGCACCTGGTGCGGCAGCAGGAAGTCGACATTCACGAGGTTTCGCTGGCGCGGATCCTCGACGACTACCTCGGGCACCTGAAGGTCCTGCAGCAGCTCGATCTCTCGGACATCGGCGACTTCGTCGTCATGGCGAGCACGCTGATGGAGATCAAGTCGCGCGAGCTGCTGCCGAACGAGACGGTGGAGATCGAGGAGGAACTCGATCCGCGTGACGACCTCATCCGCCGCCTGCTCGAGTACAAGCGCTACCGCGATCTCAGCCGCCAGCTCGAGGTGCGGTCGGACCGGCGGGCGCAGATGACGCCGCTCGTGCTGACCAAGCCTGCCGAGCTTCAGGAGCCCGACGACGACGACCAGCTCGACCTCGGCGACGTCGGTATCTGGGACCTGACCTCGGCGTTCGCTCGCCTGCTCGAAGAGATCGGCCAGCAGGGCACGATGGAGATCGAGGTCGAGAAGCGCGATGTCGGCTTCTACATCGACGAGATGCTCGGCAAGTTCCGCAAGCAGCGCGAGCTGCCGTTCTCCGCGATCTTCAACAAGTCGGCCGGCCGCTACGGCCTGATCGGGGCGCTGCAGGCCTGTCTCGAGATGATGAAGCAGGGCTACCTGCGCGCCGTCCAGGAACAGTGCTTCGACGAGATCCAGCTGGCTTTCACGGGCGACCCGGCGGTCAGTGCGGACCAGATCATGGCCGGTGTGGAAGCCGACGAAGTGGCCGAGCAGGAGCGGCAGGAACTCGCGGCCGAGGCCGAGGCGGCCGACGAGGCGCGGGTCGAGGGGGAGCTTCAAGCTGACGGCGATGGCGATGGCGATGGCGACGGCCAGCAGGGCAGCTGACGCCAATCGGTTGCGTTCCCCCGCGTGACGCGCGATTCCCCAGCCGCGATTCCCAGAAATCGGCGGGAGGTGTCCAATCTCGGATCGTCCGTCAGTCATCGGGTGTCCCAGACCAGCAGAACCCAACCCGACCAAGGAGCGATCATGCCCAACTATCTGTGTATCCAACGAAGCCAGCCCGGACGCGGGGGGTGTGACGAGCCCTCGCCAGCTCGAATGGAAGAGCTCTACGCCGTGTTCCAAGCCTGGAAGGACAAGTTCCAGGACAAGATCATCGACATGGGGGGCAAGCTCGGCGGCGGCCGGGTCGTCACCTCCGATGGCGAAACGGACGGGCCATTCGTGGAGGCGAAAGAGGTCGTTGGCGGATTCATGATCGTCGCGGCGGATAGCCTGGCGGAGGCGATCGAAGTCGTGCGCGAGTCCCCCGGCGTCGTGATGCCCGGCTCGAGCGTCGAGGTCCGCGAGATCAGCACGCCTTGACCGAAGCGCCGCTGGCGGAGCACTTCTTCCGTCACGAATACGGTCGACTCGTTGCGACCTTGACGCGGCGGATCGGTGTGCAGCATCTCGCGGACATCGAGGATGCCGTGCAGACCGCTCTGATGGCGGCCCTCGAATCGTGGACGATCTCCGGTCGGCCCGAGCGTCCAGCCGCCTGGCTCTTTCGGGTGGCTCACAACCACGTTCTGGGCGAGTTGGCCAACCGTGCTCGCCACCGTCGCCTTCTGGAGGAGAACGCGGCGGCGAAGCGCGCCGTGGCGGAACAGGGTTCTGACGCTTCCGTGGCCGAGGCGGCCGAAGACCTGCTCCGCTTGCTCTTCGTCTGTTGCGACGAGTCGATTCCAGTTGATTCGCAGCTCGTGCTGGCGCTCAAGACGCTCTGCGGTTTCGGCATTCGAGAGATCGCGCAGCGCTTGTTCACCAGCGAAGCAAACGTCTACAAGCGTCTTGGCCGGGCGCGGAAACGCCTGCGTGAGTTGCCACCACCCACATCACGGGAGTTGGTCGACGAGCAGTACTCGGCGCGACTCCCGGCTGTCACCAAGGTGCTGTACCTCCTGTTCACGGAGGGTTACCTGTCCCTGGATGGCGAGGTGGCGATCCGCCGGGAGCTTTGTGATGAGGCCATTCGGTTGGCGACCATTCTCGTCGAACATCCGGTTGGCAGGACGCCGGAGGCGCTCGCGCTGCTGGCTCTGATGCACCTGCACGCAGCCCGGATGACGGCCCGCCAGGATGGTTCGGGTGGGCTTCTGCTGCTCGAAGAGCAGGACCGTGGACTCTGGGATGGGCAGATGATCGCAGTTGGACTGCGATGGCTGGCCGAGTCCGCGCGCGGCGAGGTGTTCTCCCGCTATCACGCCGAGGCCGGGATCGCGGCGGAACACTGTCTTGCCCGGTCGTTCGGCGAGACGCGATGGGCCAAGGTGGTGGAGTGCTATGAACTGCTCGAGCAGGTCGCTCCCTCCGCGATTCACCGGCTGAACCGCGCCGTGGCGGTTGCCGAGTGGCGGGGACCTGCTGCGGGGCTCGCCGTTCTCGACGGGTTCGAGCCGCCCAAATGGTTGGCTGGTTCCTACCTCTGGGCAGCTGTGCTCGCGGACCTGCATCGGCGCGCGGGCCACACGTCGGCGGCGGTTCACCACCGGCAGGTGGCCCTCGAGTCGGCTCCCACCGACGCCGTGAGACGTTTGCTGCGGCGCCGTCTCGGCTGACTGACCGGGCTACTGGCCTTCGGCCACGACCGCCATCGCCTCGGCCTCCTGCTCCATCCGTTCGACCATGCGGAACTGCACCCTGGCGCGGTCGAGGTTGTGGCCGTCGCGGTGGACCTTGAAGTAGGTGTCGCCGGCGAGATGGTCGGCGAGGAAGCGCAGGCCGATCGTGTAGGTGACGAGGCGTGCGGCGAACGGCATGAGTTCGATCTCGCGCTTGCTCAACGTGCCGCCGGTGCCAGTGAGGTAGCCGTCGACGAGCGCGCGGTAGAGCGTCTGGTCGGTGCCGACCTTGTCGAGGTCCTGTTCGTCCTCGTCGCTGGTCGCGGCGGTGAAGCGGACGAGGTCGCCGAAGTCGTAGAGCGCGTAGCCCGGCATGCAGGTGTCGAGGTCGACGATGCAGCGGGCTTGGTCGGTGGTGTTGCAGAACAACACGTTGTTGAGCTTGGTGTCGCCGTGCACGGTGCGCTGCGGGATCTCGCCGCGTTTCAGCAGGTCGTCGATCACGAACGCCATTTCATGACGGGTCTGTGCGAAACGGATCTCGTCGACGCAACCGGTCGCGCGGTTGCGCGGGTCCTCGGCGAGTGCGTCCTCGAACTGCTGCAGTCGGTGCGGCGTGCTGAAGAAGCGCGGTAGCGTCTCGCGCAGTGAGGTGGCGTCGAGGTCCGCGAGCTGCGCCTGGAACCAGCCGAACGCGCGAGCCGCCTCGAAGGCCTGCTGGGGATCCTTGCAGTGGTCTTGGCTCGTCGTGCCCTCGATGAACGAGTAGGTGCGCCACTGGCCGCTGTCACAAACCAGATAGGACCGCTGCTCGCGCGTCGGCACGAGGTCCATGACCCGGAACCCGTCGAGCGTGTCGGCGCCGGCCATCTTGCGGCGCAGGTGACGGCTCACCATCTCGATGTTGTGCATCACGGCCGGGATGTCGTGAAACACCTTGTCGTTCATGCGCTGGTGCAGATACCGGCGCGGGCCGTCGTGCTGCGACCAGGTCGAAACGAACGTGTCGTGGATGTGCCCGCGCTGCAATGGCTGCACAGAGACGAGGCGACCCTCGATCGCGAACTGGTTCGCGGCGGCCTGGATCGGTTCGAGTGCGAACCCGTCGGTCATCGCAGTGGCTCTCCGGAATTGACGTGGAAGTGCAGGTGCTTGCTGTCCTGGTAGCGGCCGAGGTTGGTCAGAACGCGAGCGGCACCGTGTTCTCGTTCGACCCCTGCCGCGACCTGTCGCACGACGGCCAGCAGCCGGTGCAGCAGACCGTCGTCGGCGTCGCCCAGGTCCGTCAGCGACGGCACGTGCGACTTGGGGATCACGACGATGTGCACGGGCCAGAACGGCCGCGTGTGGTGGTAGGCGAGGATGTCCTCGGTCTCGGCGACCACGTCGACGGATGTGCGCCCGTTGAGCACTTCGTCGCAGTAGAAGTCCGAGGTCATCAGGGCATCGAACGCGGGTTCGGCGCTGCAAACAAGTCGCAGTTCGTTCCCGCGGTCGTCGATACGGTGCGCAGCGATTCAGATCGCGGGCCGGCCCGCCGCCACGAGCGCGCGTTCGAGATCCGTGCCCGTTGCCGATCGGAACGGCGCTTCCTCGACGTAGCACCAGCGACCCCAGAGCTCGGCCGCGCCGAGCGCGAACGGAAAGTGCGGCGCCGGAATCTCGATCGAGCGCGGCAGGGACCACGCCGTGTCATCGACGATACAAACGTTGGTCGCCGCGCAGAGGCGGCTCGCGGCGAGCTCGGTCAAGGCCATCGCGAGTTGCTGGGGGTCGGCACTGCGCAGTCCCAGAACGCAGCACGGCAGTTCCTTGCTGACGACCTCGACACCGGCCCGGAGAGCAGTGGGCAGCTCCAGCGGTGGCGTCGTGACTACGCGTTCGGCGAGGCCCGGCAGGAAGTCGAGCCGTTCGGGTGTGAGATGCAGATGGGCCCATGCGATGGTCGCTGCCGCGCCGATCGTGTTGGCGAGCACGGTGCCGTTCGTGGCGCGGCCCCACTCGATCGCGGCGGTCCACAGCGCCGCGTCGGGTTCACGCCGCGGTTGCCGGGGCCACAGCAGGCGTTGCTGCTCTGCGAACGGATACTTGTTGGGCGTCAGCGCCAGATCGTCGTCCCGCCACAAGGACTCGGTGGCAACGATGCGTCGGGCCGGACTCGCGGCGAACGCAGGGCGGCCGCGGTCCACGCGACCCTGGCGCTGGCCGCGCTCGGGCACGAAGGCGAGTTCGACCGGCGCGCCGAAGACCTCGAGCGTGCGCGTAGCTGCCGGTGCGAACGGGGCCAGGCTGTCGTCGGGCGTGCTCGGCAGTCGGCTCACGACCGGTCATGGTGCGCGGCGGCCAGCCGATTCGCAACGCACAGAATGCGTCATGCAACGGTCACTCGAGGGCAGTCGTCACAACGGGCCTTTGCTCCGCCGGTGGCTGCCCGCTAGCCTGCTTGCCGCGGGCCGGTTTCGGTCCGTGTCGATCGGGCTGGACCCGACCGGAAGTAAACCGCCAGGCCGACAGGTCCCGAACTTTGCGCATCGTCTTTTTCGGTAGCAGTGACTTCGCCATCCCCGCGCTCAAGGCGCTCAAGGAAGGCGGATTCGTGCCAGAACTCGTCGTCACGAAACCCGACGCGCCGCGTGGTCGCGGTCGCAAGATCTACCCTGCGGATGTCAAACTTGCCGCCGAGGATCTCGAGTTGCCGTTTGCGCAACCGGAGGATCCGCACGGCGACGAGTTCTTGCAGCAGTTGCGTGATCTGAAGCCCGATCTCGGTGTTGTCGTCTCCTACGGCGTGGTGCTCAAGCCCGAGCTGCTCGAGCTGCCTGCCAAGGGTCACATCAATGCGCACGCGTCGCTGCTGCCGCTCTATCGCGGCGCGGCGCCGATCCAGCATGCGCTGCGCGATGGCCACAAGGAGACCGGCATCACGATCATGAAGATCAGCCAGGAGCTCGATGCCGGCGATGTGCTGCTGATGAAGAAGACGCCGATCGAGGCGACGGAAAACAGCGGCCAACTGCGCACGCGTCTTGCCGAGCTCGCGGGCACCGCGCTGCTCGAGGGGCTCGAGCAGATCCGCGCGGGCAAGGACGAGTACACCCCGCAGGATCACAAGGCCGCGTCGCGTGCGCCCAAGGTCGAGAAGGAGCACGGCGTCATCGACTGGCAGCTGCCGGCCGTCGAGATCGACCTGCTGGTCCGCGCCATGACGCCCAAGCCGGGCGCGCAGACGCGCCTCGGGGCCAAGCGCTTCATCGTCATGGAAGGCACCGTGGAGCAGGACCTCTACGGCATGGGCATCCCCGGCGCGCTGCAGTCGGCGGGCGAAGAAGGCATCCGGGTCTGCACGGGCAAGGACCTCTACCGCATCACGCGGATCAAGCCCGACAACGGCCGCAACATGACGGCTGGCGAGTTCGTGCGCGGCCATCAGATCGCGCCCGACGCGCGCTTCGGATAGGCCTTGGTCACCGCTCGGGCCGCCGCGCTGCATGCGCTGACCGCGCTGCAGAAGGGCCAGCAGCAGCGGGTTCGCGAGGCGCTCGACGGCGCGCGTCTGCGTGGCCGCGATCAGGCGTTTGCCTACGAACTCGTGCACGGCGTGCTGCGGCGCGAGCGCCTGCTCGACCATGTTCTCGCTGGCCTCGCGCATCGCGGTCTCCCGAGTGCGCCGTCGCCGCTGTCGGCACTGCGGCTCGGGGCGTATCAGATCCTGTTCGCCGATGGGGTGCCGTCGCACGCGGCCGTCGACGAGACCGTCGGGCTCGTGCGCCAGCAGAAGGGGTTCATCAACGCGATCCTGCGGCGTGTCACCGCGTGCGTTCGAGAACGCGATCGCAACGCACAGCTCGACGAGGTTCGTGAGCTCGCGCTGTCCGGCGACCGCGCGCTGGAACTGCCGGCACCGCTGCCCGCGGACTTCGCGGAGCGCATCGCGATCGTGCACTCGCTGCCGACGTTTCTCGTGCAGCGTTGGCTGCACGCGCACGACGAGTCCGCGGTGCGGGATATCGCCGCCGCGACGGTTGCGGTGCCGCGGTTGTGGCTACGACCGATCGGGCCGGGCAGTGACGAGGACGTTGCCGAACTCGCGCAGCACCTCGAACGCGATGGCGTGCAGACGCGAGCGGTCGGCGCGGAGGGTCGACGTTCGTTGCAATGGATGGGCGGCGAGTCGCCGTTCGCTGCCACCGCGTTCGCTGCCGGGCGGTTCGTGGTCCAGGACCCGACCGCTGCAGCTGCGGCGCGCGCCGTGCCGTGCAATCCGGGCGACACCGTCATCGATCTTTGCGCCGCGCCCGGCACCAAGACCGCGCTGCTCGCGGCGCGCGTTCGGCCGGGCGGCAAGGTGTTTGCGTTCGACGTCGACGAAGTTCGCCGCGGTCGCATTCTCGAGAACGTCGCGCGGCTGCAGCTCGAGGACGTCGTCGAGGTCGTGACGGACCGCGCGACGCTGCGACCGGCATCGGCGGTGCTCGCCGATGTGCCGTGCTCCAACACCGGCGTGCTCGGGCGGCGGGTCGAAGTGCGCCGCCGGCTCGACGAGGCTGCGATCGAGCGCCTCGCCGCGGTCCAGCGCGGATTGCTCGCCGACGCTCTCGACCTCGTCGAGCCGGGCGGGCACGCGATCTACTCGACGTGCTCGATCGAACCCGAAGAGAACGCGGCTGTAGTCGCGGCCGTGCTCGCGGATCGGCCGGGGTGCGAGGTCGTCGACGAGCAGTTGACGCTGCCGCGCGCGGGCGAGTGCGACGGCGGCTTCCACGCCGTCATTCGCCGCGCCTGAATCCGCGTTTCCCGGCCTTTGCGTGGCGGGAAACGCCCTTGATGACGCCCGGCTCTTCCGGCTGCCCGCGTCGCCGGGTAGAACGCTGCGTCCCCTTGACGCCAGGCGCGGTTTCCCGGGCCGCTGCCGGGCGCGCCCGCCGACCTGCCAACCCGATTCGCCAGATCCGACCCCATGGCAACCTCCCGACGCTCCTCCTCCTCCAGCTCCCGCCGCAGTTCTTCCAGCTCGGGATCCGACTCGTCGCAGGTCATGATCATGGTCGGCGGCGCCGCCGTGGCGATCGTCGTGCTCGTGCTGCTGTTGAGCGGTGGTGGCTCGGATGACGACGACAACGGCGGGTCCGGCGACCAGAACGGCGCCGCTGCACCGGCGGCTGCGCCCGAGCAGCCGAAGCGGACACCGTCCGTGGGCACCGGCAATGCGCGCGCAGGCAAGACGCCGGAGCGGCCGGCGCCGGCGCTGTCACACGAGACGCTCAACAAGCTCGACGAGCTGCTCGCCGAGGCCAAGACGTTCTACAACGAGGGCGTGAAGGCGAGGAACGATGGCCAGAACACCAAGGCCCGCGAAGCCCAGGCCAAAGCCAAGCAGAAGCTCGATGCCTGGGAGAAGCTCGTCGAAGCCCAGCTCGAATGGCAGGAGGAGGCCGAGATGGGCGATTGGGCCCAGCCGGCGGAATACGACCTGCTGACGCGGCGCTACCCGAAGTTCTCCAAGCTGCAGAAGTCGGTGCGCATGGGCGGCGGGAAATAGCCGATCGGGCATGCAGCTCGGCTACCACACCAACAGCCTGCAGAACCACCGGCTCGGTGACGCACTCGAGCTACTTGCCGAGCACGGCTATCGCGCGGTCGCGGTTACACCCGACGTCTGTCACCTCGATCCGTTCACCGCGACCGACGCCGAACTCGATGCGCTCGCAGCGCAGCTGCGCGATCACGGCCTGACGCCGGTTCTCGAGACCGGCGCGCGCTTCCTGCTCGATCCGCGGCACAAGCACGAGCCGACACTGATGACGCGCGATCGCGCGGCCCGCGACCGACGACTCGAGTTCTACGCGAGGACGGCCGCGATCGGCGCGCGGCTCGGCGCGCGCGTGGTGTCGTTCTGGGCCGGCATTGATCGCGAGCCGGGTCCCGTCAGTCACGAGTGGCTGCTCGAAGGCATCTCGGCGACGGTCGCACGCATCCGCGCGGAAGGACTCGAACCCGCGCTCGAGCCCGAACCCGGCATGGCGGTCGAGACCGTCGCGGACTGGCACGCGGTGCGGCAGGCGCTCGGGGCCGAAGCGCCCGCGCTGACGCTCGACATCGGCCATCTCTATGCCGTGTGGGAAGGCGAACCCGCGGAGATCATCCGCAAGAACGCGTTCTACCTCGCGCAGGTGCACCTCGAGGACATGCGCGTCGGCGTGCACGAGCATCTGCTGCCCGGTGAGGGCGAGGTCGACTTCGCGGCTGTGCTCGGCGCCCTGCGCGACAGTGGCTACGACCAGGCGGTGTGCTTCGAACTGTCGCGTTCGAGCCACTGCGCGCCGACGGCCGTTGCGAGTTGCGCCGCGCTGTGGCGGCAGCACGCCGACGGGTCCGCCGGCCGGCCGGCGAGCTAGCCAGCCGCTACGACGTGTAGCTGTTGAGCAGCTTCTGCAGTGCGAGTTCCGCGTCGTGATAGTTCGTCACGATCTGCGGCGTCAGCGTGCGCACGTTCTCCATCTCCTGGTTGCGCGAGGCGAGCTGCATCGCTTCGCACGAGTCCTGCAGGAACTTCGCGCCCAGGTTGCCCGACGTGCCCTTGAGCGAGTGCGCCGCGCGCTCGACCTTCTCGAAGTCCCCTTCTTCCAGTCCCTCGGTGATCGACCGCACCTTGGATGGGCCGTCCTCCAGGAACATCTGGATCAGATCCACGAGCAGTTCGGGGTCACCGTCGTCGGCGAACGACAGCAACTCTTCGACGATGCTCATGTCCAGAACGTTGTCCATTCAGTCCTCCTAGGGCGGCCGTTCCACTGCCACCACGGAAGGAGGATCGACGAAGGCGGTTCCGGACTTGATCCCAAGCCGAGACGCGCTCTCGGCCCGGGATTCACTCAGTCCGCGGCGGCCTTGCGGACCTCGTCGTCACTGAGCAGGCGCTTGCTCGACTTGCCCGCGGCAAGGACGCGTTCGACCCGCTCGTCGGTCACTTCGATACCCATTTTTTCGAGCACGAACGCCGCGTTCGATTTCCCCGCCATCGGTCCCACCGCGATGCGCTGCTCGCGACCGATGATGTGGGCCGGCACGCCCGAGTAGACCGAGTCGGCGAGCTCGACATCGCCCTTCCTGAAAGCCTTGATGACGGCCGCAGCGTGGACGCCCGTGCCGGTCTCGAACGCGTCGGTGCCCAGCGCCGGGTAGTTGTGCGGCATCTCGACCTCGAGCGCCTGCGCCGCCGCCTGGACGTATTCCGGCAGAGTCGTGAGGTCGTTGTCGATCCAGCCCAGCAGCTTGCAGTTGATCAGCAGCAGATCCATCGGGGCGTTGCCTGCGCGTTCGCCCACGCCGAGCGCGGTGCCGTGGATGCGGTCGGCGCCGGCCTCGATCGCGGCCAGGCAGTTGGCGATCCCGAGATCGCGGTCGCGGTGGCCGTGCCAGTCGACGCCGAGCGTCGGATCGTGCTCGTCGGCGAGCTCGCGCACGAACTTGACCACGGCGTGCGCCCCCTGGGGCGTCGAGTGCCCGACCGTGTCGCAGACGCACAGCCGCCGGGCGCCGAGTTCGATCGCGGTGCCGTAGAGCGCCCGCAGGGTCTCAGGCTGCGCACGGGTCGTGTCCTCGGTCACGTACATCACGGGCAGCTGGTGCTGCTGTGCGAACGTCAGCGCCTCGCGCGTGTTCTGCAGCATGCGATCAAGGGTCCAGTCCTCCGCGTACTGCCGGATGTAGCTACTGCCGATGAACGCGCAGACCTCGATCGGGATGCCCGCCTGCTGCGTCATTTCGACGACGGGTTCGATGTCGCTCACGACGGTGCGGCACGCGACGTTGACGCCGATCTGGAGCTTTTGGTCGGCGATGTGCTTCGCGAGCCGGAAGATGTCCTCACGCGGGCGGCCGCCGGCACCGGGCAGGCCGACGTTGGCCGTGTGGATGCCGAGCTTCGCCATGCGCTCGACGAGCTCCATCTTCTGTTCGAGGCTCGGGTCGCTCAC
This sequence comes from bacterium, assembly GCA_024743115.1. Classification (GTDB taxonomy): domain Bacteria; phylum Planctomycetota; class UBA1135; order UBA1135; family UBA2386; genus JAGQRA01. The sequence continues at coordinate 391,560 of JANSXC010000003.1, forward strand.
GGCGGGCGACTGCAGGCCGTCGCGCAGCGTCTCGTCGTCGAACTGCAGGGGCCGGGACGGGCGGAACGCGCCCTCGGCACGATTCCAATCGTGGATCAGGTCCTCGATACGATTCATGCCCTCAGGTTAGCCGCGCAGGCCGCTTTCCGAAGATGTCGTTCTGCGAAGATCGCGCCGGGGCAGATCACACTTGGGAAGATCCGCCCGCCGCTTCTCGCCCGGCCGTGTCCGCTGCATGATCGCCGCCGTGATCGTCATGAAGTTCGGCGGAACATCGGTGGCCGACGCCGACCGGATCCGCGAGGTCGTTGCCATCGTGCGCACGCACCTCGAGGTCCGCCCCGTGGTCGTCGCCTCGGCCCACGCCGGGATGACGGACCGACTGCTGGCGATCGCCGACGCGGCACCGAGGGGGATGGCCGACGAACTCGTCGAGGAACTGCAGCGTGGCCATCGCGACATCCTTGCCGCACTCGAGCTGCCGGAAACCGCGCTCGACCCCCTCCTCGACGAGGTTGCGGATCTCGCGCGCGGGCTGCGGCTCGTCGGCGGGGCTTCGCCGAAGGCGATCGATCGGCTCGCGAGCTACGGCGAACGCTGCAGCGTGCGAACGCTCGCGCTCGCGCTGACCGCCGCGGGAATCCCCGCGACTCCGGTCGATGCGTTCGCGGCCGGACTCCTGACCGACAGCGCGTTCGGGCGGGCGCGGCCCTTGCCGGACGACGGCCGGATCGCGCGGGAGCTCGGCAAGTGCGATGGCGTCCCGGTCGTCACCGGTTTTCTCGCCGCCGATGCTGCGGGCAACATCACGACGCTCGGCCGCGACGGCAGCGACTATTCCGCGGCGTTGTTCGGCGCCGCGCTCGACGCGGCCGAGATCCAGATCTGGAAGGACGTCGATGGTGTTCGCACCGCGGACCCGCGGCTGGTGCCGGCGGCGCGACCGATCCGCGCGATGAGCTATCGCGAACTGCGCGAGCTCACGTCCCTCGGCTGCCGCGTCGTGCACCCCGGGGCGATGTTGCCTGCGATGGCGCAGGACATTCCGATCCTCGTGCGGAACACCCGCGCGCCGGAGCAGCCCGGCACGCGCATTCATCGCGATGTCGATGCGATGGTCGCTGGCGATCCTGCGGCCGAGCCCGGCAGCGAGGCCACCGCGATCGCGCACCGGCGCGGCATGGTGCTCGTGACGCTCACGAGCTCCGAACGGCAGCCTCAGCATGCGTTCCTCGCCGCTGCGTTCGCTGCGCTCGCGCAGGCCGCGATCGACGTCGGGCCGTTCGCGGTGTCCGAGGGCGCGTTGACGTTCCTCGTCGAACGCGGTGACGTCGCAGCGGTTCGTGATCGGCTGGCCGAACTCGGAGAGCTCGAGACGACGCCCGACATCGCGCTGCTCGGCGTGGTCGGGCGCGCGGATCACATGGTGCGCGAGCAGGTCGCCGCAGTTTTGTCGACACTCGCAGCGAACGCCGTGCCGGTGCACTGTGCGGGTCAGGGTGCGAGTGGCGCGACCGTTGCAGCCGGGATCCCCGAGGCCCGGCTCGAGACCGCGGTCCAGGCGCTGCACGAACGCTTCTTCGCTGGGGTGCCGTCCTGACCGCTCCGGACCGATCTGGCGCGGTCGAGCCCGCGCCCGAGCGACCGCGCCGCGGCTACGCCGTGATGCGCGATGCGGCGATCGTCGCGGTGATCGCGTTGCTCGTGTTCCAATCGCTGCGGCGCGTGGTCGGGGACTACTACCGGGTGCCGAGCGGCAGCATGGAGCCGTTCCTGCACGGCGACGAACGCGTCGGTGACGTGGTCTTCGTCGATACCTGGTCGAGCGGGGCGGAGTGCGGGCGCGGCGACGTCGTGGTCGTGCAACACCCGAACGATCCCGATGGCCAGCTCGTAAAACGCATCGCGTGTTCGGGCAACGACCCCGGTGCCAACTGGATCGACTTCAGCGACGGCGACGTCTTTCTCGGCAGCAGTGCGCAGCGGTTGACGCGCGAGATCAAGGACCCGATCGCGGCCCGTCGCCTGCGCGTGGCCTGGGCGAACTGGCCGGGCTCGCCCGCAGCCGTTGCGCCGCTCGCGCTCGGCCCCGATGGCACCGCGCGTCGGTCGGCTGTCCCGGGCACGACGGCCGAGGAACCGCTCGCCGTGCCGCCACTCGGAATCGAAGTCGAAGCCCTGCAGCAGCTCTGTCGCCGGCGCGCGCCCGCCCGACGACGCAACGGCTCACCGATCCCGCGCGGCTTCGTCGGCACGACCGAACCGGTCGACGCGCGCTACCTCGATCGCCGCGGGGCGCGCAGTCGCGATGGTGAGAGCGTGCAGGTCTACGACTGCGGGATCGATCTCGCGCTCGCCGCCGCCGTCGACACCGTCGTGCTCGTGCTCGAGACCCGGCACGAGACGATGACGTGGCTCTGGCAGCCAGCCGCGGGCCGGATCGCGCTCTGGCGGAACGGCGACGAGGTCGAATCGGCCGAGCTGCGGCTGCGCCCGGCCGCAGGCCACCGGTTGGAGTTCGGTCGGCTCGACGATCGCTACTTCTTCCTCGTCGACGGTGGCGCGGACGCGGCGTTCCTCGTGCCGCGCCGCGCCGAATGGCGAGCGCGCCGCGAACCGTTGCCGCGCGGGCCGAGAACGCGACTCTTCGTCGCCGCACTCGGGCAGCGGCCGCTGGTGATCTCACGGTTTCACGTCTTTCGCGACATCTACTACTTCCGCGATCGCATCACCGGCATTCCGGGCCGCAGTTCGCGCTGGCCGATGCACATCGACCCCGGTCATTGGTTGCTGCTCGGCGACAACGCGTTCGACAGCCACGACGGTCGCCAGTTCGGCCAGCTGCCGGCTAGCGACTACCTCGGGCGGCCGTGGGCCGTGCTGGGGCCCTGGCCGCATCACCGCTGGCTCGAACCGTGACGGACCCGCATCGATCCGATGGGCCCGATGGGGGGTCTCCAGGCGACGGCCAGGAGGAGCTGCCGCCGGATCCGCGCCTCGTGACGGCGGCGGGCGGCTGTCTCTACTTCCTGCTCCTGCTCGCGGGCCTCGTCTGGCTCTGGTGGCGTGATCGCCTCGAGTTGCTGCCGGAACTGGCGATCGGCGAACGCGGGCTCGCTGCGGCGCTCGTGGGCGGCGTCGTCGTGGCGCTGCTCGGCCTGGCGATCTTCTCGATCCTGCTGCGCCGGCTGCAGGTCGCGGGCGAACTGGCGGCTCAGGCCCGCCGGATGTTCCTTCCGATGGGCGATCTGTCCGTCGTGCTGCTCGTTCTGATCGGCGCGGTTGCCGAGGAGGTTTTCTTCCGGCTGGCCGTTCAGGACCAATTCGGGCTCGCCGGATCGGTTGCCGCCTACGGTGTCATGAGTATGTGTGGCCTGGGCGTGCGCTGGTTGCCGTTCGCGCTGCTGCACGCCCTCGCATTGGGCGGACTCGTCGCGAGCGGGTTCGGCCTGCTCGCTTCGGCCGCTGCCAACGCGGTCACCAACTATCTGTGTTTGCGAAGGATGCTGGTTCCGTGAGATCTCTGGTTGCCGTTCTCTGCTCGACCGCAGCGCTGCTGGCGCAACAGCCTCCGGGGCCGCCGCAAGGGGGGGCGCCTGGCCAGAGGCGGCAGCAGCCCACGCCGATGCTCGTGCCGCAGATCGTGGCGATGCCGCGCGGGGATCGCGGGGTCGTCATCGACGGCGCCCTGACCGATTGGCCCGAGCTGCCGGCCATCCGGCTCGACGATCGCCGTCAGCTGTCGGGGACGGCGTTCAAGGCGTGGAACGGGCCGCGCGACGCGAGCGCGATCACGTTCGTGATGTGGGACGAGGAGCACCTCTATTTCGCGGCGGCGGTGCGTGACGAATGGCACCGTCCGCTCGATGCCGGGTCGCTGCAGCTCTCGGAGATTCCGCTCGCGGACTCGATCGTCCTGACGTTCGATCCGGACCGGAACACCCGGTCCTTGGGGCCGGACAAGGGGCGCCGTGAGGATCGCGAGTTCTGGCTCGCGGAGGAGGCCGGCCGCGAGGTCGTGCAATGGGACCGGTTGCGCGGTACGGCGCGCGTGCTCGACGCGCCGGCAGCCCGCTCGGTCGTGCTGCACGACAAGGAACAAGGCCTCACGACCTACGAAGCGCGGATTCCGTGGAGCGAGATCCTGCCGACGGGCAGGAAACCGCGCGCCCGGCTGGTGCTGGATCTGCAGATCGTGGTCAACGACTTCGACGAGCCGACGGACACCGTGCCGCAGACCCGCATTGGCCTGACGTTCGGATGCAGCCCTGTGGTCGATCCCGGGTTCTTCGCGAGCGTCATGTTGGTCTCCGATCGCCAGGCCCTGCAGGGGCGCGTGCCGGCTTTTCCGCCGAAACCGCCGACCGAAGGGCCGCCGCTCGGACCCGCCGAGCAGTGGCATGACCTGACGGCGCGATTGCTCGCCCAGGGGCCCGCGATTCACGACGGGACCAAGGCGCCGGAGCAGGCCGGTGGGCTGAAACGATTCGGGGTGCTCGAAGAGCTCGATGCGCATGTGGGGCGTTATCCGCGCGTCGACTTCCTCGAATACACCCATCGGATCCAGCGTCGTATGGCGCGCGAGGTCGCCGGGATTCGCGCGCGCGGCCTGCCGTTCTGGTGGGAGACCCGGTTGCGCGCGCTCTCGAAAGCGGCCGAGGATCCGGTCCCCGAGGGGACGGCGCGATTGTTCCGGTTGCCGATGGGCGGCTGGCTCGTTGCCACGCCGCAAGGTGGATTTGCAATCGATGCCGCGGGCCCGGACCTCGCCAATTGGATCTGGGGCCGCACGGCATTCTGCCTTCTGACTCAGCCGCTCGATATCACGCGTCGTAATGACCAGCTGCTGGTGCGAATGCTGACGGGCAAGGTGAAACGGCCCGTATTGTCCCACGTCGCCTTCCATTTGCCGGTGATCAAGATGCGGGACATGCCGCTAGTTCAGCCCGGCAAGGAAGTCGCAACGATCGACGACATGAGGATCATCGCACTCGGCGAGAAAATTGCCGAGGACTCGGTCATTGCCAGCTGTGGTTATCGCATCGAGATCAAGAACGGGCCACGGATGCTCGTCGTGGCGCCCGGCACGCGGCCGACGGAGATCGGCGACGAGCCGGTCGACGTGCTGATCCTGTCGCCGCGCAATCCACAGGTGCCGGCCATCATTGCACAGGCAAAGCCCGGGCTCGTGGTGCTCGACGATGCATTCCTGTGTGAGTCGTTGCCCGGCTTTGCGCGAGCGAACCTCAATACGATGCACAAGATCCAAAAGGCATTGCAGCCCGTGCCGTCATTGTTGCTCGCACCCGGCGAGTCCTGGGACATTCAGCGCCGGCAATGAATGCGTCTTGAAAGGTCTGGTTACGGTCGGCACACTGTTTCGCCCGCATGCGTCCGGTTCATTCGGCGCTGCGACCTGACTTCCCCAAACGCCTCGGTGGATACTCCCCGTGCGAGGTGTAACCAGACCCCCGATACTGATGGCAGCAAAGAAAAAGAACACCAAGCCGGGTTACGACTTCATCGTCGCGGCTCTCAAGAAGGACAAGAACGTCAGCTACGCTGACGTTGCCGCGGCCGCGAAGAAGAAGAAGCTCGCGGTCTTTCCGATCATGTATGGGCGAGCCAAGGCTGCGCTCGGACTCGTGGCGTCGAAGCCGCGCGGCAAGGGGAAGGCTGCGCGCGCGACTGCTGCCAAGCGGGCAGCTGGCGTCACGCGGGGTCCGGGCACACGGGGTCCGGGCAAGCGGGGTCCGGGTCGGCCGCGGAAGTCCGCGGCGCCGACGTCGCTCGAAGGCATCGTGGCCGCAGTGAAGAGCAGTGAGCAGGCCAAGGCCCGCTATCGCGGCGCCCTCGAGCGCATCCAGTCGATCATCGACGACGCGCTTGCCGACTAGTTCGGATGGCGGCCAGCGCCGCACCGCGGCGCTCAGTCCGCAATCAGATCGCGCCAGCCGGGCGCATAGCGCACGGCGAGCAGCCGCTGCGCGAACCGTTCGAACTCGGCCATGAGTTCGCGGGCGGCCGGTCCGGGTTCGCCCCGATCGGCACCGTCGTGCAGCGCCCTGCCGTCCAGGTGGGTGACCGCGGCGACGTCCCGCAGCGTGCTCGTGAGCACGATTTCGTCGGCTGCGCGCAGATCGGTCGGCGTCAGCTGCCGTTCGGCGTGCGGCAGCTGCAGGTCGCCGAGCAGCTCGAGGACGAGGGCCCGCGTAACCCCTGCCAGCAGGCCGTCGGCCAGCGGCGGGGTGCACCAGGCGCCGTCGATCCGCGCGAACAGGTTCGACGTCGAGGCTTCGGTGACGAAGCCGGCCGCATTCGGCATCACGCAGTCCGTCGCGCCCTGGGATTGCGCCTCGGCGAGCCCGAGGACGTTGTTGAGGTAGTTGCCGCTCTTCGTGGCCGGATCCAGGGCCCGGCGATCGTTGCGCAGGCGGTCGACGATCTGGAGCCGCGCGGGCTGGCCGCTGCCCGCGGGCAGGTCGCGGACCATGATCAGCCAGCTCGGTGGCCCGATGGCGGTCGACAGCGCGATGTTGGGGGCGCTTGCGGCCCCCCGGGTCACGATGATCCGTACGTAGTGCGAGCCGTGGTCCTCGCCGGTGGCTGCGATCGTCGCGGCGATCCGCCGGCCGAGCTCCGCGTCGTCGAGATCGAGCGGCATCCGGATGTCCGCTGCCGAGGCTCGCAGTCGCGCAAAGTGCTCGGGCCAGGCGAACGGCACGCCGGCCGTCGTTCTGACGACCTCGTAGACCGAGTCACCGAAGAGGAAACCTCGGTCCAGCACGGAGATCCGCGTGTCCGCCTCGGGTTGGATCCGGCCGTCCAGATTGCAAGAGTTGGTCATCGCCCCGCGGATGGTAAGCTCGTTGGAACTGCATGTGCGGTTTCATCTCGATCTTCGGTCCGGACGCGACCGACGCCATTCATGACGTGCTGAGCGGGTTGCTTGCGATCCAGCACCGCGGCCAGGACGCGGCCGGCGTCGTTTCGTTCAAGGATCGGTTCCAGGCCAAGAAGGGCCTCGGCCTCGTGCGCGAGGTCTTCGAGGACAAACACATCCAGCGGCTCAAGGGGCCGCTCGCCGTCGGCCACGTCCGATATCCGACCGTCGGCATGGGTGAGGACACCGATGTGCAGCCATTCTGGCTCGACTACCCGGTCGGCGTCGCGATGGCGCACAACGGCAACGTCACCAATTTCCACGAGCTGCGGCGCACCTACTTCAACAACCGCAACATCCACCTCGCGAGCAGCTGCGACCTCGAGGCGGTGCTCTACGTGTTTGCGGACGCGCTGATGCGGCGTGGCCGGGACAGCATCGAGTTCGAGGACGTCAAGGCCGGCGTCGCCGAGGTCTTCGAACGTGTCAAGGGCGCCTACTCGGTGGTCGGCATCACGGCGGACGGGATGTATGCATTCCGCGACCCGTTCGGCATCAAGCCGATCATCTTCGGCAAGAAGGAGACGCCCGAAGGCGTGTTCTACGCCGTCGCGAGTGAGTCGGTCGTGCTCGACGTCGCGGGCTACGAGGTCGTGCGTGATCTCGCCGCGGGCGAGATGCTGTGGATCGGCCGCGATCGCGAGCCCGTGTTCGCGCAGGTCGGCAGCCAGCCGCACCGGCCGTGTATCTTCGAATACATCTACTTCTCGCGGCCCGACACGTTCCTCGACGACACGTCGGTCTACGAGGCGCGCATGGAACTCGGGCGGCGGCTCGCGACGACGTTCCGCGATACCGGCTTCCACGCCGATGTCGTGATCCCGGTGCCGGAGTCGGCCAAGACCGCGGCGCAGACGATGGCCGAAGAACTCGGCGTGCCGTGCCGCGAGGGCTTCGTCAAGAATCGCTACGTCGGCCGCACGTTCATCATGCCCAACAACGAGGCCCGGCGGGCTTCGATCCGCGCCAAGCTCAATCCGATCCGCGCGGAGTTCGAGGGCAAGGACGTGCTGATCCTCGACGACTCGATCGTGCGCGGGAACACGAGCAAGCAGATCGTCGCGATCGCGCGCCAGATGGGCGCCCGCAAGGTCTACTTCGCGTCCTACTCGCCGCCGCTGCTCTATCCGTGCTTCTACGGCATCGACATGTCGACCAAGCGCGACTTCATCGCGAGCGGCAAGGATCACACGGAGATCGCCAAGGAACTCGGCGCCGATCACGTGCTCTATCAGACCGTCGAGGAGATGATCGACGCGGTGCGCGTGGCGAGCGGCAAGGGGGCCGCCGGCGCCGGACGCGAGTTCTGCGCCGCGTGCTTCGAGGGCAAGTATCCAACCGGCGACATCGACGAGGAGATGATCTCCGACATCGAAGAAGACCGGCTCGCGGCGAGCTGAGCCGTACGCACTGCCCCAGCGAGACTGCCCCAGCGAGCCAGGCCCCGAGGGGCTGCCCTACATCGGCGGCCAGCTCTTCACGGCGACCAGGCAGCCGTCGCCGACCGGCACGATGATGCGCTGCAGGTGCTTCGTCGTTCGGACTCGCTTCAGGAAGTCCCGCAGGCCGCGAACGCGTGGGCTGTTCGCGTTCGGATCGTTGATCTCGCCGCCGTCGAGCACGTTGTCGGCAAGCAGGATGCCGCCGGGGCGGAGGATGCGCAGGGACTGCACGAGGTAGTCGACGTAGCCTTCTTTCTCGGCGTCGATGAAGATCGCGTCGGCCGTGCCGTCCGCGTGTTGCGCGAGCGTCTCGTGGGCGTCGCCGACGCGGACCTCGATGCGGTCCTTCTGGTCGGACTTCGCGATCCACTCCTCGGCGAACGCTGCGTGCTTCGGCTCGAGCTCGTGGGTGATGACGTGACCGTCGGCGGCGAGCCCGCGCGCCATCGAGATCGCCGAGTAGCCGCCGAGCGTGCCGATCTCGACGACACGGACGGCGCGCGCGGCCGCGAGCAGGATCTGCAGGAACGCCGCCTGTTCGGGCGCGATATGGATCTCGGGCAGCCCGGCGGCGAGCGCGGCCTGCCGCAGGTCGCGCAGCAGGTCGTCTTCCTGAATCGTCTCACCGCGGATGAAGTCGAACAGCGCGGCGTCGACGGGCGTGCTCAGCTTGGACATGCGCGCACGGTAGCGTTATCCATGCGTCAGTGAACCCTTCGTTCGAACCCGCTGCGGCCAAGAACCGCCTCCTCGAACTCGTCCGTGAGCGTGCCTACAAGGACGGCCTCGACATCGTGCTCGCGTCGGGCAAACGCTCGGACTTCTACATCAACGGCAAGAAGGTCGCGCTGCACCCCGAAGGCCTCTGGCTCATCGCGCGGCTGCTCTTGCACAAGCTCGAGAGCCACCCCGAGATCACCGCGGTCGGTGGCCTGACGCTCGGCGCGGATCCGCTCGCGAGCGCGGTTGCCGCCTTGTCCTTCGAAACCGGGCAGAACCTCAAGGCGTTCCTCGTGCGCAAGGAGGCCAAGGGCCACGGCACTGGCTCCAGGATCGAGGGCGACCTCGAAAAGGGTGAGAAGGTCGCGATCTTCGAGGACACCGTCACAACCGGCGGCAGCGCCAAGAAGGCGATCGATGCGGTGCTCGAGGTGGGCGCGGACCCGGTCGTCGTCATGACGATCGCGGATCGCGAGGATCCGGACGCCGAGCCGTTCCGTCAGGAATGGAAGGTCGAGCCGTTGGTCACGCTCAGCGAGATTCGCGCCGGCTGACGCCTGGCCGCGCCGGCCCCGACCGATCCCCGAGCCCGAGCCATGCAAGACGCCGTCGCGATCGTTCCTGCCGCGGGTCTGGGGCAGCGCATGGGTGCCGACAAGGCTCTGCTCACGGTCGGCGGCACGACGCTGATCGAACGGGTGGTCGCGACCTGCCGTGGGGCCGGCGTCGCCGAGGTGCTCGTAGTGCGCCGCACCGGCGCCGATCCGTTGCCCGATCTGGCAGCTCCTGGCGCCGCGGTCCGCATCCTCGAGGTTCCGCCCGGCGGCGAAATGGCCGACAGCCTGCGGGCGGCGCAGGCGGCCCTGCCTGCGAGCTGCCGACGAGTCGTCGTACTGCCCGTCGACCATGCGCTGGTGGCCGCGGACACCGTGCTCGCCGTGCTCGCGCGACTGCTGGCTGCGGCCGATGGCGAGAGTAGTGATCGTGGCGATCACGGCGATGGCCCCGGCATTGCCCTGCCGATCCACCAGGACCGTCCCGGCCACCCGGTCGCGATGCAGCGCGCGGTCTTCGACGAGATCACTGCGCCGGGCGCTGTGTTGCGCGACCTCGTGCGGCGCGACCCCGCGCGCGTTGCCGGGGTCGAGACCAGCAATCCATGGGTGCGCGCGGACCTCGATCGCCCCGAGGACCTGCGAGCTGCGCGCACGGCTTCGGCGTCCGCCGGCAGTCTGCCTGCGGTCGAGCAGATGTTCCGCCATCGCAGCCGCCGCGCGTTTCGGCCGGATCCGATCCCGCCGGACCAGCTCGAGCGGCTCGCCGATGCTGCGCGCCACGCGTCGACCTCGTCCTACATCCAGACCGCGACGCTGATCGCGGTGACCGACCCGCAGCGCAAGGCCGAGTGCGCGCGGCTGTGCGGCAATCAGCAGCAGATCCTCGATGCGCCGGTGTTCTTCGCGGTTTGTGCCGACCTGCACCGCATCGCCACGGCCTGCGAACGGTTCGACACGACCCTGTCCGCGGGCAGTTTCGAGCTGTTCCTGCAGGCGACCGTCGACGCCGCGCTGGTCGGCCAGAACCTCCAGTTGGCGGCCGAGTCCGAGGGGCTCGGCGCGTGCATGATCGGCGCAGCGCGCAATCACCCCGTGCAGCTGGCCGAACTGCTCGGCCTGCCGCCGACGGTTTACGTAGTGTTCGGCATGACCCTCGGCGTGCCGATGGACGATCCTGCACCACGGGGCCGGATGCCACTCGCCGGCGTGTTGCACCGAGAGACCTACGATCGCGCCGGCGTGCCGGCGGCGCTCGATGGCGCGGACGGGGTCATGCGCGACTGGGCGAAGCGCGCCAATGCCGAGAACGGTGGCTACGCCGGTCGGCTGGTCGACGAGGCCAAGGGCTGGGCGCAGCGGATGGCGCGGGCGTGGGGCGCGGACAGCCGCTACGTCGCCGCGCGGCGTGCGCTCGTCGCGGATCTGCGGCGGCTCGGCTTCGGCCTCGAGCTGCCGGACGAGGATGACGGAGGCCGACCGGCGTGAGCGACATCGAGATCCTCTACCAGGACGATCATCTCGCGATCGTGAACAAACCGCCGGGCCTGCTCGTGGTGAACGCACCGGGTCGCAAGGGGCTCAACCTGGTCGATCGGCTCCGCCGCCAGCTCGGTGGCTACGTCGAGGCCGTGCATCGGCTCGACGAGGACACCACGGGGGCGATCGTCGTGGCGCGCGACGCCCATGGACGTACCGCCCTCGAGCGCGTGTTCCGCACGCACACTGCCGAACGCGTCTACCTGGCGCTGGTCACCAACGCGCCCTCGCCCCCGGCGGGTCGCATCGACGCGCGCCTGGCCCCGGACGAGGGCGGCATCATGCGCGTCGTGCCCCGCGGTGGAGAGACGGCGGTCACGCACTACGAATCCCTCGAACGGCGCGATCGGTGCACGCTGGTGCTGTGCCGGCTCGAGACGGGCCGGCGGAACCAGATCCGCGCCCACCTCGCGGCGCTGGGATGTCCGGTGGCGGGTGATCGCAAGTACGGCTACCGCAAGCGCCCGAGCGAGCGTTTCGAGCGCGTGATGCTGCATTCCTGGCGGCTGGCGTTCCGCCATCCCCTGCTGGGGCACGCAGTGGATGTGGCAGCAGTTCCGCCGGAGCGTCAACTGAGGCCGTGACCCTGGGCGTCGGCGCACTACAATGCGCCGCGGCGTGCAGGTTCCTGTTCGGCTGTCCAGAGAATCGCTGTTCGGCTTCTTGTCGAGCACGCGACTGCCCGTCGTATCGAGCGTTGCCACGGTCGTGCGATGGATCTCCCTGGGGTTGGCGATTGCCTGCCTCGGGTTCGTTCTCTACTGCCTGTTCGCTTTCGACGCGCCGTGGTGGTCGGCCGACCTGCCGTGGTCCGGCGCGCTCCCGGCACTCGTGGCGGCGCCGCTCTTTGTGCTCGCGTGGTGGCAGTGGCGCGAAGGCCGCCTCGAACGGGCCGCGACGATGATGTTCGTGGCGCTGTTCACGCTCTCGATCCTCGCCAACTGGCCGCGGGGTGCGTTCAGCCCGGCGTGGTACCTGCACCCGTTCTTGTCGCTGCTCGCGACGATCGCGCTCGGCGTGATCACCGGGCTCGGGCTCACGCTGGTCGCTGTCACGGTGATGCTGGTCGCGGCGCAATGGGGTTACGAGCCCACGGGGACCGAACCCGTCGATCTCTGGGTGCACGTGACGAGTCTCGCGAGCGTGACGCTCGCGTCGGCGCTCGCGGGGGCGATCACGAACCGACTCGTATTCCTGGCGCTCGTCACCGCGGAATCGCAGCGCCGCAAGAACTTCGAGTCGAGCCGTGCGCTGCGCTACCGCGAGAAGTTGCTGCGCCACGCGCTGCGCGTCGAGACCGTCGGTGATCTCGCAGGCATGGTCTGTCACCAGCTCCGCAACGCGCACCAGATCCTGCTCGGGCACGTGATGCTCGCGAAAGATGCCGACGAGACGGAGCGCGGCAACCGCCTGGAGATGATCGAGCACACGCTGTCGGAGACCCACCCGCTGCTCGATCAGCTGATGCGCATGGCGCATCCCGACGAAGGCTCGACCGCGCAGTGCGATCTCGCCGCGATCTCGCGTGAGTTCGCGGCGCAGGCCCGACTCGTGCTGCCCGAGGTGATCCGGCTCAAGACGGAGATCGCTGACGGTGCGCAAGAAGCGGTGCTCAACCCGCAGGGGTTGTCACATGCGCTCTGGAACCTCGTGATCAACTCCCGCCAGGCCCTCGGCTCGGGTGGCGTGATCCGGTTGCGCTGCGGCGGCAATCGTTCGCAGGTGTGGATCGAGGTCGCGGACGATGGCCCCGGGATTCCCGCAGATGCTCGCGAGCGCATCTACGATCCCTACTTCACGACCAAACCGCCCGGGCAAGGAACCGGACTCGGATTGACCGCAGTTGCAAGATTCGTGCGGGCCAGCAACGGTGAGATCCAGCTGGCGAGCGAGGTCGGCGAGGGCACCGCCTTCCGGATGCGCTTCCCGCGCGCCACCGGCATGATGGCGGAATCGCGCGCGTCCTGAGGGTCGCGGCCTGGGCGCGCCGGGAACCCGCACTCGGGGGTTCTGCTACAACGTGACTGCCCGGCCGAGCTTCTGACTCAGGATCTCGGCGAGAACGGTCTCGAGCTGGCCGCGCCCCTTGGTGTCGAGCCAGACCCGCGCGTCCTCGTCGAACGAGAAGTGCCACGCGGAGGCGCCTTCGGCGAGCCAGATCTGGCTCGCCGCGGCTTGCCGGTTGAGCACGCAGGTGCGGCCGTCGGCGAACCCGATCTTGAGCACGCCGCCGGCGTAGTCGGCCTCGAGTTCGTCGGGATCGTAGTCGTCCAGCCGATCCTGGATCGCGGTCAGGCAGGCTTCGGATCGAGCGGGGAAGTCGGGGTCGTGGGGCGCGGTGTTCGCCATGGTTCTACCCCACAAGAAAACCGCCGGAGGGGCTTGCCAAGAAGGGCGCAGATTAAGAAAAAGAGTGGCCGACGAACCTCTCCCTGGTTCGCCGGCCACGAAGTTGGTCCCGACCGCGACTTTGCCCTCTCGAATCTCGCCGCCGTGACTTGCATCACGGCCGCGAATGCGCGGTCGGGACCACTCGTCCCATGCAACGTAGTAGACGCATTACGGGGCAAAACTTTCCGAAGCAGAGTGAGTTTTTCTGCTTCGGCCCCCGGACCGGACAGATGTGGCCGATGCAGGCACCTGCACAGACACGTCTTGCGCGCGAATGTCAGGAGCGTTTCAAGAATCGGCCTAGAGCGCGCGTTCGGCTGATGTTCGCCACGACGGATACAGATCCGCGACACGAACGCCTTCGGCATCCGCTTCGAAGCCGAGCAACACGCGGTGCCGCAATGCCGGCATGGCACACGCGTCGATGTCCTCGCGTTCGATGGCGGGACGACCGGCGAGCAGGGCGCGCGCTTTGGCGCCCAGCACGATGGCTTGACCAGCGCGTGCACTCGCGCCGTAACGCACGAATCGCCGGGTGCGTTCATCCGAACTTTCCGCTTCGGGATGCGTCGCGAGGATCAGGTGGGCGACGTATTGCAGTAGATGCGAGCCGCACAGCACCTGCCGGACGATGCCCTGGAGTTCGACGAGTTCGGCGGCGCTGAGGTGTTCCTCGAGCTCGGCCTGACCGCCGCCCGTGGTCGACTCGAGGATGCGGACCATCGCGTCGACCGGCGGGGTCGCGACGTCGAGCCGGAACAGGAAGCGGTCGAGCTGGGCTTCGGGCAGCGGGAACGTGCCTTCGAGCTCGATCGGGTTCTGCGTCGCGATGACGTGGAACGGTGCCGGCAGCGCATGAGTCGTGCCGGCGACGGTCACCGAGTGCTCCTGCATCGCCTCGAGCAGCGCGGACTGCGTCTTGGGTGTCGCCCGGTTGATTTCGTCCGCCAGCACGAGGCCGGCGAACACGGGGCCGCGCTGGAACCGGAACTCGCGGCGACCGTCCTGCTCGTCGAGCACCTGGGTGCCCGTGATGTCCGTCGGCATCAGATCGGGCGTGCACTGCACGCGGGAGTGTTCGAGGCCCAGGCCGCGCGCCAGCGTCCGCACGAGCAGCGTCTTGCCGAGGCCGGGCAGGCCTTCGAGCAGCACGTGCCCACCCGCCAGCAGGCCGACGAGCAGATCGTCGATCAGGGCGTCCTGGCCGATGATCCGCTGTTTCAGTTCGACCGCGAGGGTCTGGACCTTGGTCGTGAGTGTCGTGGCGCGCTGCCTCGGGTCTTGGGGCATTCAGATGCCTCGCCGCATGGACTTGTGTTCGAGATACCGTTCGGCGCGGTCCGGCAACACCGCGACGACCGTGCGGCCATGGTTGGCGGGCCGGCGCGCCACGGCGACCGCCGCCTGGACCACCGCGCCGCTGGCCGGCCCGAGCAGCAGTCCCTCGGTGCGCGCCAGGGCGCGCACGCCTTCGGATGCTTCGGCGTCGGCGATGCGGGCGATCTCGGCGAGGTCACCGGGCGCGAGGATATCGGGAAGGAAGCCCGCACCGAGCCCCGGAATGTCGTGATGTCCCGGATCTCCGCCACTGAGCACCGGGCTGGCCGCGGGTTCGACGCCGACCACGGCCACGTCGCGGTCCTGGAAGTACGCGGCGCACCCGGCCGCGGTGCCGCCCGTGCCGACCGGCACGACGACGAAATCGACGAGTCCGTCGGTGTCCTGCCAGATCTCGCGCGCCGTGCCTTCCTGATGGGCGTCGGCGTTGGCACGATTGGTGAACGCCTGCAGGCAGACGCCTCCGTCCGTGTGTTTCGCGATCTGCTCGGCGCGTCGCATCGCGCCGCGCATGCCGTCGTTCGCGGGCGTGGTCTCGATCTTCGCGCCGAACGCTCGCAGCATCGCGAGCCGACTCTCGGGCTGAAACTCCGGCATCGTGAGCACGACCTGGTAGCCGAGCCGGCTGCCGATCATCGCGATCGCGAGTCCGAGATCGCCGCTGCTGCATTCGACGATCGTGCCGCCGGGCGGCAGGTAACCGCGATCCTCGGCGCTGCGAATCATTGCGAGCGCGGCGCGGTCCTTGTTGCTACCGGACGGATTGTATGCCTCGAGCTTGCCGAGCAGGCGCACGCCGGGGGGCGCGAGGGCCTGCAATTCGACGAGCGGTGTGTGACCGACGAGCCAGGCCACATCCCTCGCGATTCGTGCCATTCGGGAAGCGTAGCTTTGCACTGCGGGCAGGCCAGTCGATGATGGGACGCATGCGGTGGACGATGTCGGTGTTGCTCGGGCTCGGAGCGTGTGCGGGCGTTTCACCGCGTCCGAACGACGCCACTGCGGAGTCGTTGCCGACCCGCACGTTTTCGGCCGACGAGCTGTCGCGACTCGCGGCGCTCGATGAGGTTCTCGTCGACCAGATCGATCGGCGGCGATACGAAGCCGCAGAACAGAGTGTGGCAGCCGCGCTCGAGCTCGACCCACGTTCCGCGCGTGCCCACGCGGTCCGGGCGATCCTGCGCCTCGAGCGCGCCAAGGAGCAGGAGCCGCCGGACCTGTTTTGGTTGAACAGCGGCGAGGCCGACACGGTGCTCGCCGAACAGCTGGCGCCGAAGGATCCGTTCGTGGCGCGGATGCGCGCGCAGTTCCTTGCGGGCTCCGGCCACGTGAGCGCTGCGGCGGCCGCGGCGGAGGCCGGTCTTGAGCGCGCCGAAGGCGCACCGCCCGACAAGCTCGCCGCGCTCTACGGCCTTGCGGGTACCTATCGCTACGAACTCGGCGAAGAACGCGCCGCGCTGCCGCTGCTCGAGTCCTTCGTCGAGCTGCGGCCCGACGATGCGACGGCGAGATTCCGTATCGGCAGCTGTCTGCTGCGCAAGTCCATGCTGCCCGTCGGGCCGGCCGACACCCGGCTGTCCGTCGCGCAGGCCGAGGCCGAGCGCGCCGCCCGCTCTTTCGAGAAGTGCGTCGAGATCGCGCCCGGCGACGAGGATGCCGCGCTCGCGGTCGGCGCCGCCTGGCTGCGCGCGTCCGAGCTTGCCGGTGACCGTGCCCGCGCGGCCGAGGATCAGGCCGCGGCGGGCGAGCTCGTCGCGCAGCAGGCGGCCCTGTTCGAACGCGCCGCCAATCAGTTCACCGCGGTCGCCGCGCGGTTCGAGCGCAGCGCCGAGGCGCAGTTCCGCATCGGCGTGATCGCGGAGATGCGCTCCGACCCGGCGGCTGCGGCTGCGGCCTACGAAGGCGCGCTCGTTCGCGACGCGAACCACCTCGGCAGCGTCCTCAATCTCGCCGCGATGCGCGTGGACTCCGACGCTGCGGCCAGCGCGGAGCTGCTGCGCCGTGCGCTCACGATCGACCGCGAGCGCGGGGGGCTCAGCAAGAGCGAGCGTGAGCGGATCGAGAAGCACCTCGCGCCGGCGGGGTCCGAAGGCGTCGGTGGTGCCAGCGGCCCTGGCGGCTCCGGCGGCCGGCGTCCCTGAGGGAGCGCCGGGCAGCAGCCTGATCAGACACCCATGATGCTGTAGCCGGCATCGACGTACAGCACCTGCCCCGTCAGCCCCGAGCTCAGTTGCGACAGCAGGAACGCGGCGGTGTTGCCGACGTCGGCCTGGTCGACGTTGCGGCGCAGGGGCGACTTTTGGGCCATCGAATCGAGCAGCGAGCCGAAGTCGGAAACCCCCATCGCCGAGACGGTCTTGATCGGGCCGGCCGAGATCGCGTTGACCCGGATGCCGCGCGGGCCAAGGTCATTGGCGAGGTAGCGCGTGCTGCTCTCGAGCGCGGCCTTGGCGACGCCCATGACGTTGTAGTTCTGCACGACCTTCTCGGCGCCGTAGTAGCTCAGGCAGACGACACCGGCGTCGCGGCCTTCCATCATCGGCGCGGCGGCCCGGCAGAGGCCGATCAGCGACCATGCGGAGACCTGCTGGGCGAGTGCGTAGCCGTCCCAGGAAGTGTCGACGAAATTGCCGCCGAGTTCTTCGCGCTTGGCGAAGGCGATCGAGTGCACGAGGCCGTCGAGGCCGTCGAACTCCTTGCCGATCGTTTCGAAGCAGCGCTCGATGTCGCCTTCGACAGTGACGTCGCACGGCGCGAGCACGGTGTCGCCCTCGAGGTCGCCCGCGAGCTTCTTGACCGCGTCGCCCATGCGCTCGTTCTGGTAGGTCAGTGCGATGCGGGCGCCTTCGCGGTTGAGGGCCTGGGCGATGCCCCACGCGATCGAGCGCTTGTTCGCGACTCCGAAGATGACGACGTTCTTGCCGGACAACAGTGCCATGGCGGTCACTCTACGGTCGCCGCCGCGCGCGATCACGCTTCGGCCGAGCCCGGCGGGCGCGAACGTCGTCCTGGCCAGGTCGAGGCCTTGGCGAACGCCTTGCGGGCGGGGGTGGTCCACGGCGTCGCGTCCGTGAGCGGCAACCACTCGAGCCGGCCCGGGTCGCTGACCGTCGCGCCGTGGACGACGAACGTGATGCGGTGGTGCGTGATCGCGTGGCGGACGCGGGCGAGTTCGCCGGTGAGGGCGACCGTCGCGCCGTGGCGCTGCCGCAGGATGCCGGGCAGGGCGTCGGTATCGGTGGTCACGAGAATCCCGGCGCCGGGTAGTTCGACCTGGCCGGCGTTCGGCTCATTCGCCGGGACGCGGTTGCCCAGCGCCCGCTCGCCGGTCTCGTCGCGGACGAGGATCGCATGCGAGGTGACGTCGATGTTCTGGCGCTTGGGCGGGCGGACCGGCAGCGCGGCCGTCGTGCCCTCGGCGTGCGCGACGCAGTCGCTGCCGATCGGGCAGTCGGCGCAGGCCGGGGAGGTCGGAGTGCAGACCATGGCGCCGAGTTCCATGAGCGCCTGGTTGAAGTCGCCGGCGCGGCGGTCGTCGAGCCATTCGACGACCTGCGCGCGGATCTGGCGCTGGGTCGCGGCCTGTTTGATGGGGCTGCCGATCCCGCGGTGACGGGCGAGGACCCGTTCGACGTTGCCGTCGACGGCCGGTTCGGCGTGACCGAACGCGATCGAGGCCACCGCGCCGCGGGTGTACACACCGATCCCAGGCAACCGGCCGAGTTCGTCCGGGTCGCTCGGCACCTCACCACCGTGCTCGCGCACCACGGCGCGGGCGCCCTCGCGCAACAGGCGGGCTCGGCGGTAGTAACCCAAGCCGCGCCAGGCCTGCATCAGATCGTCATCGCTCGCTCCGGCGAACTCGGCCGGGGTCGGAAAGCGCGCAACGAACCGTTCGTAGGCGGCGCGGACCGCCTCGACGCGGGTCTGCTGCAGCATGACCTCGCTGACCCAGATCGCCCAGGCGTCCGTTCGCCGGCGCCACGGCAGATCGCGGCGATTGGCGTCGAACCAGGCGAGGAGGCGGGGCGCGATCGATGTCCCCATCCGATCAGGCGCCATCCGATCAAGTGGTTGCGAACCGGGGCGTCGGGCGATCAGTCGCCGATCGCGCTGGCGTCGGTCGGCCGCGACTGCAGCTCGAGCCCGAGGCGGTCGCGGAGGTCCTGTTCGGCCTGATCCAGCAGGTCGTTGAGGTGGACCGCATTCTCGCTCTCGGACACGAGTGAGATCCGGATCGTCCGGGTCCGGTCGGCGCCCTGCACGCGGGTGCGGACGCTGACCATGGGGTGGCGCTTGGCGATATCGCTCAGCGCGCGGCTGATCGAGGACTCGTCCTGGCCGTGGTAGTCGACCTGGCGCTCACCGCGGACCGTATCGGGGCCTTCGGCGCTCATCACCGGCATCACGTCGACCGTAAAGAACCGCTGCATTTCGGCCGGAACGCCCGGCAGCAGGAAGACCGTGGTCTCCTCGAGCCGCAGCTGGACCGCGGGCGCGGTGCCCACCGTGTTCTGGTAGCACGTCGAGCCCGTCGGGACCCAGGCCATGCCGCGGCGCGAGTCGTTGAGTTCGGGGTTGTCGATGATGTCCCGGGCGTGGAGCCGCTTGTAGGAGCTCTCGATGAACTCCAGGGCCTGCGGGTCGTCCGCGAGCTCGAGACCGGCGGCCTTGGCGAGGCAGCCGCGCGAGTTGTCGTCCCAGTTGGGCCCCATGCCGCCCGTCATGAGCACGAACGTCGGTCGCTCGGAAATCGCCCACTTGAGCGCCGAGACCATTTCGGCCTCCACGCGGTCCACGACCTGGATGGTGCGGACGCGGTAGCCGATGTCGTCGAGACGGTTGGCGATGAACGCCGCGTTACGGTCGACGACCGATCCTTCGAGGATTTCGCGGGAAACCACGATGATGATGACGCTCTTGTCGAACATGGCAGGACTCCTGGGGTTTGGAGGACTGGGTTGATGAGTTGCCGGAGCTGGCAGACTGCCGGCGCCGGGGCTGTTGCCGGCCTGGCTACCGGCCGGGGCCGCCGGCCGGGACCGCGATCGGGTCGCCGGGTCGGTTCGACCCATGGCCGGGGTTTTGGGGCCGGGGGCGCGGTGCCGCCTCCTGGGTCGGATCCGCAACGTTCATGCTAGCGGAACCGCGTTGTTGAAGGTCCATCGTGGGTGGGGAAGAATGTCTTTTCTGGCGACATTCTCCGCAGCGAACTCGCCGAGCCGCGACATCGAGCCGGCAGCCAACCCTTTGACCGGGCCCCGTATATGACCGACACGACCCCGCCTGACGGCGGCCGCATCACCGATCTCTTGCTCGAGCAGGAGATGCGGGAGAGCTACCTCAATTACTCGATGAGCGTGATCCTGAGTCGCGCTCTGCCCGATGCGCGGGACGGTCTCAAGCCTTCGCAGCGGCGCGTGCTCGTCGCGATGAACGACCTCAACCTGGGGCCGCGCGGCAAGCACCGCAAGTGCGCGAAGATCGCGGGCGACACCTCGGGTAACTATCACCCGCACGGCGAGTCGGTCGTCTACCCGACGCTCGTCGGCATGGCGCAGCCGTTCACCACGCGCTACCCGCTCGTCGATTCCCAGGGCAACTTCGGCGCGATCGACGGCAGTCCGCCGGCGGCGATGCGTTACACGGAGGCCAAGCTCGGCTGGCCGGCCGTGCACATGCTCGAAGACCTCGACAAGAAGACGGTCGACGAGGTGCCGAACTACGACGGCACGCGCACGCAGCCGGCGGTGTTGCCGGCCCGGTTCCCCAACCTGCTGTGCAACGGGTCGACCGGCATCGCGGTCGGTATGGCCGCGAGCCTCGCGCCGCACAACCTCAACGAGGTGGCCCAGGCGGTTGCGAAGCTGCTCGACAACCCGGACGTGACGCTCGACGAGTTGCTCGAGTTGGTGCCGGGGCCGGACTTCCCGACCGGCGGCATCATCATGGGCCGCGGCGGCATCCGCAACGCCTACGCGAGCGGCCGTGGTTCGGTCGTCTGCCGCGCCAGGCACCACGTCGAAGAGAAGCGCAACCGCAAGCTCCTCGTCTTCACGGAGGTGCCGTTCCAGGTCAAGACGACGACCATCCTCGAGCGCATCAAGACGTTGGTGAAGAACGGGCAGATCGACTCGATCTCCGACGTGAACGACGAGACCAACGATCGCGTCGGCCTGCGCCTCGTCGTCGAACTCAAGCGCGGCGTCGATGACGAGCAGGTCACGCTCAACCAGCTGTTCAAGCTGTCGCCGCTGCAGAGCACGTTCTCGATCATCAACCTCGCGATCGTCGACAACCGGCCGCGCACCCTGAGCTTCAAGCAGATGCTCGAGTGCCACCGCGACCACCGCATCGAGGTGATCACGCGGCGCACGCGCTTCCTGCTCGAGCGCGCCGAGGCCCGGCTGCACATCATCGAGGGCCTGCGCCTCGCGGTGCAGAACATCGACGAGGTCGTCGAGATCATCAAGACCTCGGCCAACGTCGACGAAGCCCGCCTGCGGCTCATCGACCGCTTCTCGCTGTCGGATATCCAGGCGCGCGCGATCCTCGACATGCGACTCGCGCGGCTCACGGGCCTCGAGATCGAGAAGCTCGAGGAGGAGCACAAGGAGGTCACCGACAAGATCGCCTACTACAACACGATCCTCAATGACCGCGAAGTGCTGATCGGCCTGATCCGCAAGGACCTCGACGACATGGTCGCGCAGATCGGCGACGCGCGCCGCACCGAGATCTCGGACGAAGAGGTCGGCAGCTTCATCGCCGAAGACCTCGTGCCGGAGGAGATGATGGCGGTGACCGTGACCCACGGTGGCTACATCAAACGCACGGCGCTCGATCAGTACCGGACGCAAGGTCGCGGTGGCAAGGGCGTCAGCGGCGCGGAGACCAAGGAGGGCGACTTCCTGTGGAAACTCTTCGTCGCGTCGACGCACGACTACCTGCTGTTCTTCACCGATCGCGGTCGCTGCTACTGGCGCAAGGTCTATCAGCTGCCGAGCTTCGGCCGCACGGCGAAGGGGCGCTCGCTCGCCAACGTCGTCGAGACGCAAGACGGCGAGAAGATCACTGCGATCCTGCGCGTCGACGAGTTCGACGACGAGCGCTTCCTCGTGACGGCGACCAAGACCGGTCTGATCAAGAAGAGCAAACTGTCGCTCTACAGCCGGCCGCGCGCGGGCGGGATCATCGCGGTCGGTCTCAACGAAGGTGACGGCCTCGTCGGGGTCAGCCTCGTGAGTCCCGAGCAGCACATCGTGCTCGGCACGCAGAACGGCATGTCGATCCGGTTCTCCGAGAGCGACGCGCGCGCCATGGGCCGCAGCGCGGCTGGCGTCTGGGGCGTTCGCCTGTCGGACGGTGACGCGGTCTGCGCGATGGTCGTCATCGACGGCAGCGGCGAGCTGCTGACCATCTGCGAGAACGGCTACGGCAAACGCACCAAGGTCGAGGAGTACCGCGTCCAGTCGCGTGCCGGGAAGGGCATCATCGACATCCGCACCAACGAGCGGAACGGCAAGGTCGTCAACATGCTCGCCGTCTCGGACGACGACGAGGTCATGATGATCACCAAGGACGGGCAGATCGTTCGCACCAATGTGGATGGCATCAGCGTCATTGGCCGCAACACGCAGGGCGTGCGCTGCATCTCGCTCAGGGGCGAAGACAAGCTCGTGTCCGTCGCGCGCATCCCGCGCGAAGAGGACGAGGAGGCGCAGCCGTCGGGCGATGGCGGCAGCAAGCCCGAGGGAGGGGCCGAGTAGTGGCCGAGTACCTCGAACGACTCACGGCCGACATGAAGGCCGCGATGAAGGCCGGTGAAAAGGATCGCCTCACCGTGATCCGCATGATCATCAGCGACATCAAGAAGAAGGCCGAGGCCGCGAGCGACGAGCTCGACGCCGAGGCCGAGCTGGCGGTGGTGCAGAAGGCGGTCAAGACCCGCGTCGAGACCGTCGCACAGGCGCGCGATGCCGGTCGCGACGAGATCGCCGACCGCGAGGAGCAGGAGATCGACGTCATCAAGGTCTACCTGCCGCAGCAGATGTCGGAGGACGAGGTCGCTGCCAAGGTCAAGGAGGTCGCGACCGAGATCGGCTACTCGGGCCCGAAGGACACCGGCCGCTTCATGAAGGAGTGGATGGCCCGCTACAAGGGCCAGGCCGACGGCAAGATGGTGCAGGCCGCGCTGCGGTCCTTGTGACGAATCGGTCGGTTCGATCGAATTCGCGAGTCCCGGCCCGGCGAGGCGGCGACCCGTAGGCATGGCCATGTCGTTCTCGCCGGCACTCCCACGCTCCACCCGCTTCGCTGCCGTCGCGCTCGCATTCGGCGGCGCGGCGAACGCGCTGGCGCAGAGTCCAGGGCCGCAGGAGCGGTTCGCGGAAGTCTTCGACGCGCACTGGCAGGCCCTGCGCGATGGCTACCCGTACTTCGAGCTCTATGGCGTCGACTGGGAATCGGAGCGGCGCAAGCACCGGCCGCGGGCGATCGCTGCGGCCAATCCGACGGAGTTCGCGTGGGAGATGGCGCGGTTGATCTCGGCGATGCCGGATCCACACGTCGCGTTCCTGCCGGCGATGGACACGCTGAAGGGGTGGACGGTGCCGGACGTCAAGACGCGCCTGGTCGAACGCCAGCGGATCGTGCTGTCGTGGCCCGATGGGCAGGCGCCGACACCGCCGGTGGCATTCGTCGACGACCCGCACGCCTATCCGGAGGTCATCGCCATCGCCGGTGTGCCGGCGATGGGTGCCGCGGCCGACATGCTCGGCGCGGGGCCGCCCGGCACAACGTTCTCGCTGCGCCTGCGTTGGCCCGACGGCCGCGAATGCGATCATGAGGTGCGCCGCCCGGATACGGTCGGCCTGCCGCCGCTCAAGAAGCACCTCGGTCGCCACTGGCTGCTGACGAAGCGCATCGGCGCGATCGGCTACATGCGGGTGTGGACGTTCGACCCGCAGAAGGCGACGCTCGGGCCCGACGGCAAGATCACGACGATGCTGCGGGCGGCGTTGCGTGAGCTCGACGATACGACCGGCCTGATCCTCGATTTCTCGCGCAACGGTGGCGGGTTGGTCGCGGCGTCGGACCCGTTCCTCGGCAACCTCGTCGAACGCGAGATCAGCTACCGGTGGGGCAACTCACAGGGCAAGCGGCGTGTGATCCGCCCGCGGTCCCCGCGCTATCGCGGCAAGGTCGTCGCGATGGTGGACGAGGGTAGTGCGAGTGGCGGCGAATGGGCGGCGCGCATCCTGCGTGATGCCGGTCGGGCGACCGTCGTCGGCGGCCGCAGCATGGGAGCGGAAGCGGCGGTCCATACGTCCGAAGCCGTCGACGGCTCCAAGGTCTTCTACAGCGCGTGGCCGATGGTCGAGCCGGGCATCGAACCGTTCCAGGAGGTCGGCGTCGCGCTCGATCACGAGGTGCGGCTGACGCTCGCCGAAGTGCGGCGAGTCGGCTACGAGGCGGCGCACGCGCACGTGCGTCGCGAGCGCTATCGACGCGCGCTCGCCGAGCTCGACGCCCCGGCCGGGGCGATCGACGAACTGATGGCGACCCTCGATGCCGCCGATGCGGCGGCGAACGCGGACAGTGATCGTTGACCGGCTATCGCTACCGCGCCTCGTAGGCAAACGGCGAATGCGCCTCGTAACCGACGAGCGCGTTCAGCGCGCGTGGCTTCGAGATCACGAATCCCGGTCGCCGGCGATAGAAGTCATCGGGGGTGTTCGGCTTGCCGTCGGGGCCGTCGATCGCGAGTGCGAACATGTACTTGAACGAGCCCGCGAGCTGCGTGTCGAGCACGATCGCCGAGTAGCTCTTTGTCGTCATCGCACGGATCATGCCGTCGCGATAGCTCACGAGCGCTTCGCGGACGCGCGGTGACATCGTGGCGAGGCGTTGTTCGTCAGCGAGGACGAGCACGTCGAGCATGCCGTTCGGCAGTCGCGGCAGCACCTGCATCAGGTCGAAGATCGCCTGACCGTGGGCGCAGGCGGGTTTGCCGGCGCGGGCGGTGATGTAGCCGTGTCCCGGCAGGAAGACGTCACGCGGTTGTTTGCGGACGTAGTCGGCGAGTTCGCGATGGGCCTCTGCGTGGGCTTCGGTCGGTAGCGCGACTCTCATGCGGTCGGGGCGGAAGTCGAACCAGAACAGAAACCCGAACTGCAAGATCAACAGCCACTGCGCGCGCACGTGGAACGCACCAGCGGTGCCGAGCACGCACGCGCTCGCGAAGCCGTAGATCAACACGTTGTCGAAGCCACCAACGTGGATGCGCGACAGCCACGAAGTCACGAGCCCGCCGCTGCCGACCGCCGCGAGGAACAGCGCACCGCGCAGGTGTTCCCCGCGGCAGCGTATGGCGAAGCCGGCGACCCCGAGCACGACGAGCGGCAACATGGGCCACAGATCCCGCGTCCAGAACCCGAGGCGATTCTCCGCGACCGAGCCGTGGTGGGTCGGCATCTCGAACAGATAGAACGTCGACCAGCCGTCGCTAGACAGGTGCATCACACCGAGCGCTACCAGAATCGCACCGACACCCGCGAACCCGAACTTGAGACCCTGCCGCCAGTCGAGGATCAGCGCGCCGATGCCGATCGCGGGCAGCCACATCGCGGCCGACTGCTTGGCGAGCACGCCGACCGTCGCGAGCAGTGCGGCGACCCACCAACCGTGCCGACCGCCATGCCGCAGTGCATACGCGCAGGCCAGCATCGCGAGCAGGAACGGCGAATCGTTGCGCGCGAGGTCGTACCACCAGAACAGCCACCCGTAGCCCGCGCAGAAGGTGCCCGTGGCGACGAGTCCGGGGATGACGCGACCGGTCTCCTTGCGGACCCAGTGCCCGATCAGCATCGCGACCCCGACCGAACTCACGACGGCGATCAGGCGCAGCGCGAGCAGTCCATCGAGGCCGAGCGCCATGAGCCCACCGCCGAGCCAGAACAGGAGCGGCGCGTAGAGGAACGGCACGTGTTCCGGCGTCGGCGCGCAGTAGATCGGCTCCCCGTTGACGATGCGTGCGGCGTGATCCGCGAGCGCGCCTTCCATCCACTCGAGTTCGAACTCGTAGCCGACCCGCTGCGAGGCCAGGATCGCGAACCAGGCGACCGCGATCACCGCGGGGATCAGCAGCAGTTGCCACTGCCTTTGCTCGAGCCGGCTCTGGGATCGTTCGTTGGGAGTCGACATCGAGGGCGCGGCAAGCATATCGTCGAGCGACAGATGCGCGCAGTGTCCGTGTTGCTCCTCGTTCTGGTTGCGATCGGGGTCGGCGTCTGGCTGCTCGGTGGCAACGACGACTTCGATCCGAACGCGGGCGGTTCCGGTTCTGGTGGGGCCGCGATGAAGCCGGCCAAGGACGGTGGGACCCGTGATGGCACCGCCGCGCCGCGACCGCCAGCCGGTGGCCAGAACGGGGTTGCCCCGGACGCTGTCGGCGACGGCAAGCCGGGCGCGCGCGCCGTTCCGACTCGCACGGCGGTCGAACCAACAGCGCCGGAGGATCTCGCGGACCGGCCGACGGCATGCCTGCACGTGGTCGATCACCTGCACGGCAAGCCGGTTGCAGGCGCGATCGTGCGACGCATGAAGGGCGGCGCGGAGATCGGGTTCACCGACGAGCAGGGCTACGTCGACCTGCCGCTCGCCGAACGCGAACAGCTCGCCGTGATCGCGGACCGCTTCCTCATGCGAATGGCCGCGACGCGGCTCGGCTCGACTCGCGCCGAACCGCAGCCGGTTCAGCTCGTGCGCGATCGCTGGTCCGTGTTCCATCGCATCGAGCTGCGTCGCGCGCGCGGCGGCGGCGTGGTTTCCGAAGCGTTCGTCACGGTGCATCCCGCGCAGCGGGGCAAGACCGCGACGAATCGGACACCCGCCGAACCGGACCCCGTGATCCAGCGCGCGCGCAGCGAAGACGAACGACTCACCAACTTCTTCGCGGGCTCGGACGAGGCGATCCGACTGCAGGACGGTGACACGCTGCGGCTCACTGCCGGCGTCGCGCACGATCTCGACTTCGCGACGGCCGACGGTCTCGCCGATCGTCGAACGATCCCGGCGGCGGATAACGGGCGCGTGATCCGGATCGCGCTCGCGATGGGGCGCTTCGTGCACGGCCAGGTGCGCGGCGACAAGGGACGACCGCTGGATGGCGCCGAGATCACGCAGCAGGGCGGCGACCCGCTCGCGCTGCGCTGCACGACCGCTGCGGATGGACGTTTTTCGTTCGGTCCGCTGCCGAACGGCCAGCTCACGTTGCTCGTGCGGCATCGCGAGCACGAGCCGCGCGCGTTCGGCCCGATCGCGACCGACGCCAAGCCCGTGATCACGCTGCGCGAGCTGCCGAAGTCGACCCTGCGCGGCCGCGTGCGCCGCCGGCCCGATCTGACGCCGCTTCAGGGTGCGACCGTGTCGTGGTCGGCGAACGCGGAAGGCGTGATGCCGATCACCGCGGTCTCTGGTGCGGACGGCACGTTCCAGCTCGCCACGACCGGGGACCGCGCGGGCCGACTGCTCGTCAGTGCGCCGGGTTGCATCGCGCTCGCGGAGCTCGTCGCGCCGGGTGCGCCGTTCGAGAACTACGACCTGCTGCCGTCGGCGATGAACGAGCGGCTCGAGAAGCGCATGACTGCGGTGCTCGCCGGCCTCGTCGTCGACAGCGCTTCACGGCCGGCGTCGGGCGTCACCGTACGCTGGGTGCCGACCTCGGCTGCGCGCGGCGTGCCGGTCACGGGCCGGCGCACGATCTCCGGCAACACGCTGCCGTTGCCGCTCGCGCTGGCGACCGACAGCAATGGTGCGTTCGTGATCGAGACCGACCGATTTGGCCCCGGCCGCATCGAAGTGCCGAACGGCGGCGCCGCTGCGAGCGTCGCGACGACGGCGGTCGCTGGCAAACGCCAGGACGGGATCCGGCTCAAGACGCGATGAAGCGGTGCAACCATGCTAGATAACTGGCATGCCAGATGATTGGGAACGGCTCGGCGACGAGACCCTGCTGCGCTACCTCGTCTTTCACGTTCGCAAATCGCGGCGTCGGTCGCCGCGGACGGGCGCGGAGATCGGGTTCTTCCTGATCGACACACCGAATTGGGTCACCGTCGTGGCCCTCACGACCGACGACCGGATCGTGCTGGTGCGGCAGTTCCGGCACGGCAGCGAGCGGGCGCTGCTCGAAGTGCCCGGCGGGCTCATCGATCCGCACGAGGACGATCCCGCCGAGGCCGCGGTGCGCGAGCTGCGTGAGGAGAGCGGCTACGAAGCGGGGCGCCTCGAGTTGCTCGGCGACATGAATCCCAACCCGGCGATCTTCTCCAATCGCTGTTACGCGTATCTCGCGACCGACTGTCGCAAGGTTGCGGAACTCGATCTCGACCCGGGTGAGGATATCGAGGTCGTGACCGTGCCGGTGGCCGAGCTCGACGAGCGGATTCGGCGCGGCGAGATCGAGCATTCGATCTGCCTCGGGGCGATTGCCCTCTGGCGAGCCGGTTCGGGCGCGAATGGTGCGGGATCCTGAGCCGGACGGCCTGATTTCTGCGTCTGCGCGGCAGTTTTCCCCAATACTTGGCCACGGTGGTTCGCACCGCCCATCGGAGCCCCCCGACACATGCAAAAGACCGTCGCGCTCGTCGTCCTCGTGCTGCTCATCGCGGCCGGGGTCTGGTTCACGTTCTTCTGGGGGGGCGATGACGAGCCGATCGTGCCCGATTCGGGCGGCTCCGGGACGGTCGTCGAAGACAACCAGGTGGCTAAGGAAGCCATCGACAACGGTGGCTCGGCCGTGCCCGTCGGCGACACGGTCGATCGCGAGATGGTTGCGGTCGCCGCGACGAACCTGCTCGACGATCCCGAGATCCGTGCCGGTCTCCAGGGCTTCCGCGGCCGGGTGCTGACGCACGACGAGAAGCCGGTCAAAGGCTGTGGCGTGCGCTTCTACCGCGCCGCGATGGACGTGATCCTCGGGCAGGGTGTCGATGTCTTCGCCGACGCGCCGACGCTGGAACCGAACTACATCGGCGGCGAGTCGCAGACCGACGAAGAGGGGCGCTTCCTCGTTTCGGGCATGTGGCCGCGCGCGATGTTCATCATGTTTGCCGGCATCGGCACGGACATGCCGATGCACCAGGTCATCGCCAAGACGCCATCGCCGGGAGAGATCATCGACCTCGGCGACATCAAGCTACCGAACGCGGGTGTGATCATCGGCACCGTGACGGATGACGACGGGGAACCGCTCGCCGGCGCGCTCGTGCGTGCGGCCGACGTGCCGGGCACGCTCGCCGGGTTCTTTCCCGTCGAACGGTTCGACCCCGAAGGCGCGCTGCTGATTCGCGAGAAGAACTCGCCGGTCAACGTCTTGGAGATGCCACCGTGGGTGAAGCGTGCGTTCGAGCACGTGCCGATCCCGACGACGAAGACGCAGGCGGACGGGAGCTTCCGGCTCGTGGGTGTGGTGCCCGGCAGCAATATGTTTGCCGTGACTGCCAAGGATCACCTCTCGCACATGAAGCCGAGCGTGCGCGTGAAGCCGGGTCAGGTGAAGGACGTCGGCAACATCGGCATGCGCTCCGGTGAGGAGCTCTGGGGCAAGGTCGTCGACTCCAAGGGCGAACCCATCGCCGAGGCCGAGGTGCTCGCCGGCTCGACGATCACGATGGCCCCGGTCGACCTGGCGCGCCAGGTGAAGAAGACCAATGACAAGGGCGAGTTCTCCGGGCTCGGGTTCGCGCCCGGCAAGGTGACCGTCGCGGCGCGCCGCGGCCCAGGGCACGCGTGGACCCTCGCCGAGCCGCAGCCGATCCTCGGCGATGTCGTGGTCACGTTGCCGGCGACGTACGGCGCGTTCGTGACCGTGCTGGGCGTGGATGGCCAACCGGTCGAGGAACCGCGCTTCAAGCTGCTGCAGGGTCGCGCGGGCGACGGCACGGCCGAGATGGCCGTCTTCGGGTTCGTGCCGCCCGTCGATCTGGACGATCGACTGGAGCGGACCGAAGAGGGACCTTGGCACATCACCAACCTCAAGTCCGGCAAGTACACGCTCGTCGTCGATGCTCCGGGTCATGCAACGGGATTTGCGGGCATGCAGATCGGTGAAGAGGACGCGAGCGTGTCGATCGAACTGGTCGCGAAGCGCGAGTTCCGCGTGCGTGTCGTCGATCACGAGGACGAGCCGATCCGCAACGCGGCAATCTACGCCGATGCACGCGGCGAGAACCTGTTCGAGATGCCGATCAACTGCGGTCGCACCAAGGCCGACGGCACGCTGACGATCGATCGTTTCCAGGCAGAGAAGCTGCGCGTCAGCGCGGACCATCCCAAGTGGGGCTTCGTGCACGGCGAGGCGATTCTCGGTGAGGAGTTGCTGTTGCGTCTGCTGCCGCCGGGCTCGATCGAGGGCCTGCTCACGGAGAACGGCGCGCCGCCGGAGGCAGGCAAGTACACGGTTATCTGTGAGTGGCGGCGCAACGACGGGCCACGTGGCCCACTCGAAGAGATTCCGCGCATGATCACCGCGGGCGTCGACGGCAAGTTCCGCGTCGCCGCGCTGCAGCCTGGCAACTACCGCCTCATGACGATCCCGTCGCTCGATGCGCTCAATTCACCCGGGGGCATGATGACGATGTTCATGTCCGCCCGCATGATGGGCGGGAACGACAATCGCGTGAGTGTCGATGTCGTCTCCGGGCAGACCGCGACGGTCCAGCTCGACACGGGTGAGAAACCGATCGAGGGACCGACCGCGCACCTCTTCGGTTCGGTGATGGTCGACGGGCGCCTCTCCGAGGGGGCGCGCGTCATGGCCTGGTGCCAGAGCCGGCGCTACACCGCGGAGGTGGACCGCGCCGGCCGCTTCGACCTCGGGCTCGTGCCGGCCGGCCACGCCTGGGTCAACATCTCCGAGGGCGGCGGGCTGTTCCGGATGACCGGGCAGATCTGGTCCGGGAGCTTCGAGCTCAAGGAGAACGAGGAGAAGGAGCTGCGCATCGAGATCATGACGTCGTCGATCGCGGGATCCGTGGTCGATGCCGATGGCATGCCGATCTCCGGCGCGGCCGTCCAGGCGCGGGGCAACATCAAGGGCGGGGTGTCGACCGTGCACCTGTATGCCCCCGTGGATGCCAACGGCAACTTCAAGTTCGACAAGGTCGC
Source organism: bacterium (assembly GCA_024743115.1). GTDB lineage: Bacteria > Planctomycetota > UBA1135 > UBA1135 > UBA2386 > JAGQRA01. The sequence continues at coordinate 422,657 of JANSXC010000003.1, forward strand.
CGAGGGCACGTGGTCACTGACCGTTGACGGCGAGGGTGACGAGGCACAGAAGGGACGCGTCGAAAACATCGAGGTCATGGCCGGCGTGCCGATCACGAACCTGCGGATCGAGACGCGGCCCGCGATTCAGGTCAGCGGCCGAATCGACGTTGCGATGTTCGGCAACGACAAGCCGCGGTGGGCCTGGATCAGCATTCACGAGCTCAAACCCGATGGCAGCCTCGGCGACCAGGTCGACGGCATCGGCCTCAACATGGACGACGGCGACTTCAGCACCGATGACATCGTGCCTGGTCAGTATGGCGTCCGCGTGCATGCTGGCTGGGAGAGCCGCAACGAGCAGTATCGCTGCCAGGATCTCACCGTGCCGCCACAGGGCGTGAGCGACCTCGTGCTGACCGGCACGAAGGAGAGCAAGGGACAGTAGCGCGCGGTCGGCGCGCACGATCGTCAGCTCGTCGCGTCGAACTCGGCGGCGGCGCGCTGCGTCAACGACAGGCGCAGTTCGCCGATCAGGCTCGTGCGGGTCGGCAGCTCGACGCCGACGAGCATCCCCTTCTTGAGCGGCACCGAACGGCCCTCGTCGCCCGTGATCAGCGCACTGAGCAGACAGCCGAGGTGCGGCTCATGGCCGACGAATGCGATGACCGCGGTGCCCTGCACGAGTTCGTTCTCGATCAGCTCCAGGGTCTTCTGCAGGCTGCCCCCGGGCACGATCGCCGCGGTCGTGCGCTGTTCGCGCCCGCCGGTGGTCGACTCGACGAGCACCTCGGCCGTTTCCTGTGCCCGCCGCAGCGGACTCACGAACACCACGTCGATCGGTTCGACGAGTCGCTGCCATGCGGGTGCCGCGGCCCGCAGACGTTCCCAGCCGTCGGGCGTGAGCGCGCGATCTTCGTCGCGCATGCCGAAGCCGTCTTCGGCACGACCGTGGCGCAGCAGGTAGACCAGCATGCGCGCACGATAGCGCGACCGAACGGGTATCGTCAGGCGCGTGTCCGAATCCCCGCCTCCGCGCCCTGACCGGCGCAGAAGACCGAAAGGCTGGCGTCCGTCGCCGGCCCTTGTCGTGCTGATGATCGCCGGGCTGATTGCGCTCGGATGGTACGGCTACCTGCAATGGCGCGAAGGTCAGGTGCGCCTCACGTTCGTGGGTGTGGCTGGTGGCGTCCCTGCGCTCGAACTCACGGCGTTTCCCGATCGCCTGACGTTCACGAGTCCGTCGCCGCCGCCGCCGTTCGGTGAACTCTCCCTTGCCGCGGCGGTTGCCGGGGGTGACGGCAAGGCGATGGCCCACGCGACGCTCGATGGTGACCTCGTGCCCGGCCGGGCCGTCGTGCGCTATCGCGGTGAGGGTGTCGGCGCTGGCATCGTATTCGTCGAACTCGGCAAGGAGTTCGAGCCGATTCAGCTCACCGCGCCGCGCACGATTCGTGGACGGGTCGTCGAACCGGTCGGCTTCTGGGAGTTCGGCTGGCGCTGCGCCGGTGTTCGGCCGGTGCCGGCGGCGGAGATCATTGCGATGGCCGGTGGCGAGCACGGCATCGAGATCGGGTCGACCACGGCCGACGACGAAGGGCGCTTCGAGCTCACGGGTATCGCGGCCGATGTTCACCCATTGAGCCTGCGAGTGCGCGTGCTCGGGTTCGAGCTGCAGCACGTCGAGGCGGTGCCGCTCACGGCCGACGACGTCGACGGTTCCCTGGACGATCCGGTTCTGCTCGCCGTGCAGCGCACGGAATTGCTGCGGGGTCGGGTCGAGACGCCACCGGGACTCGATCCGTCCGATCTGTGGGTGCTCGCGCGCGGTCTGCCCGGTGTGCAGGCGCAGCCAGAACGCGACGGCTCGTTCGAGCTCGATCATCTGCCGCCCGGAGTCAGCCCGCGCCTGCTCGTGCACGGCCTCGGCGACTTCTTCGGCTGCCCCGAGATCACAGCTAGCCGCGGCACGGCAGCGCTGTTTCGCGTCGTGCCCGCGGGCGTGGTTCGCGGTCGCGTCGTCGATCGCGAGACTTCGGAACCGCTCGCCGGCGCGCTCGTCTTCCCGGGCGATGCGGTGGCAGTTCGCAGCGACGCCGACGGCTACTTCGAACTCGTGCACGTGATGCCGGGCGCGGTCGAGATCACGGCGCAGTACAAGCAGCGGCTCAAGCGGCGGCGACACTACATGCGCTTCGGTCGCGTGCGCGTCGACGTCGTCGGTGGTGAGGCCAGTGAAGGCGTCGTGATCGAGGTCGATTGACGAGAGGTTGAGACCATGAAGATGCTGATGTTGCTCGGCGTGGCGGTTGGCGGCGTGCTCGGTGCTTCGGGTGTTGCCTGGTCGGCGCAGGATCCGGCGCCGGCGGAGAGGCCCGCCGAGAAGCCGACCCAAGAGCCGGCCGAGAAGCAGGAGCCCGGCCAGAAAGATCCCGGCACCAGCAGCGTCAAACGGCTGCCGCGTGACCCGATCGAAGGCGTCTATCGCCTGCTCTCACGGATGATCGATGGCGTGCCGGACCCCAATGCGGTGCGCGGCTACGTCGCGGTGACACGGCGTCACATGTTGCTGTGCCTCGCGGCCCGCGGGCCGGATCCCGACTACCCGTTGCTGCGTGCCGGCGTTCGCGAGTGGCAGCGTCGCAAACGGAGCTTCGACACGATCGTTCAGATGGGTTTCTACACCGATGCCGATGGCGAGGTGCACGTCGAAGAACCGGGCACGTCGCAGGTTCGCCGCATCGACGTGATTCGCGGCAAGCTCCGGATCTGGCAGGAAGGCAACAGCTACCTCGAGTTCGAGCGCATCGAATAGCGCCGCGCGATCGTTCACCGTCGCCGGCGCAGCGCGCGCAGCTCGGGCGACCGCATGACGAGGTGCACACCGAGGTAGGTGACGATGCCGACGGCGACGCCGATGCCGAGATCGAGCAGCGCGCTTGCCATCGTCTCGGTGCTCGTGACCGGTGTGCGGACGAGCAGCACGACGATCGCCATCGTGGCAGTCGCGGCAACGGCCCGCACCCAGCTCGAGGTGATCGTCGAGTTCCCCGCTGGCGGCACGTGCCGGCGGAAGTGGCGGGCGAGGAGCGCGGCGTTGGCGAGCGACGACAGGCTGCTCGCGAGTGCGAGCGCGGCCGTGCCGAGGTTCGTCGTGTTCAGTAGCACGAGGTTGAGCGTCGCGTTGCACAGCACGAGCCAACCTGCGAGTCGGGCCGGCGACTTCGCGTCACCGACGGCGAAGTGGGCGCGGGCGTAGAGCTGTGCCAGCCCCAGGAACGGCAACCCTGCGACGAGCAGCATCGTCGTGAGCGCGGTCGGCGCGACATCCGTTTCGACGAACTCGCCGCCGACGAAAAGCACGCGAACGACGTCTTCGGCGAGCAGCGCGAGCCCGGCCGACGCGGGCAGGGTGACGAAGATCGTGTGTCCGGCGAACCGGTCGAGCGTCGCGCGCATCGCGCTGCGATCGGTCTCGGTCGCTTCGAGCGCGAGCTTGGGGAACGCCGCGACGCCGAGCGCCATGGCCGTCAGCGCATGGGGAAACAGCAGTAGGCGGTTGCTGAGGTAGACATACGTCACGGCCCCCGAGCTGACGAGGTAGTACGCCATCGCCATGTCGAGCAGAGAGCTGATCTGGTTCAACGACATCCCGACGACCATCGGGGCCATCGCGACGAACACCGAGAACGCCGGCGTGCCCCGGCGCGGCAGGCGGAGCCGCAACGGCGGCAGTTCGGCGCGGCGCCACATCGGCAGCAGCAGCACGCCGAGCTGCACGAAGCCTGCGGCGGTCAGCCAATAGGAGATCCAGTTCGCGAGGTCGACGGGCACGGTGATGCCGCAGGGGCCGGCGAGCAGGAGCGCTGCGATCCAGAACGCATTCAGCAGGATGGGTAGGGCCGCGGGTAGGGCGAACATGCCCAGCGTGTTCATTGCGCCGGCGAGCGCCGCGCACAGGCAGATCGGCAACGCGTAGGCGAACAGCACCGCGTTGAGCGCGAGCAGCAAGCGAATGGCCGCAACGCCGCCTTCTTCGGGTGCGGGCAGCCACTCCGCGGGCCACAGCAGGCTCGCGCCCGCGACGAGCAGGCATACCGGCAGGAGGATCGTTGTGACGGCGCCGAGGATTTCACCGAGGAGTTCGCGGGCTCGGTTCGGATCGTCTTTTCGAGCGGCGGTGTACGCCGGCACGAGCGCGGCGGATAGCGCACCCTCGCCGAGCAACCGCCGCATGAGGTTGGGGAACATCCACGCCAGCAAGAACGTGTCCTGAACCCAGCTCGCGCCGAACGCCTGCGCCATGAAGCGATCGCGGACCAGGCCCAGTATCCGCGAGACCAGGGTCATCGCGGAGATCGATCCTGCGGCGCGCAGCAGCCGCGTCATTCACGGATCCCGGGGAGAGTCGGATGCGGGCGTAGCACGTAACGAGTGAGAGCGGTAAGGCTGGGAGCCGGGCTCCTGATGCGGAACAATGCACAATGGCAGCAGCCCCGCAAGCTCCACTCCCCTCCATGCGTACCCTTCCCCTCGTCCTGGCGTCGAACGGGCCGGACCCACTCTCGTAATGCGCCGCATCTTCGTCGGTGACATCCAGGGTTGTCGTGAAGCGCTCGACCGACTGCTCGCGGCGGTCGACTTCGCGCCCGGCCGTGACCGCCTGCTGCCCGTTGGCGATCTCGTCAACAAGGGGCCCGATTCGGCGGGCACGCTGCAGCGACTGATGGAACTCGACGCCGAGCCCGTGCTGGGCAACCACGACCTGAGCTGGCTGAAGAAGGGCAAGGTCGAGGATCCGCGCCAGCGTGATTGGCTCGCGGGGCAACCCATCGTGCGGCTGTTCGACGATCTGATCGTCGTTCACGCCGGGCTGCACCCGCAATGGGACGACGCTCACCTGACCGAGCTCGCGAAGGGTCACACGTGCGCCGGTGAACCGAGCGCGGACGCCTGGTATGCGGTGACGGTGCGCTATTGCGACGAGCACGGCGTCCGTCCCGAGTTCGACTGGCCGCCGCCGGGGCCGCCGTTCCGGCCGTGGGACGACCTGTATCGCGGCGCGCGGCGCGTGGTGTTCGGCCACTGGGCGCGGCGCGGCCTCGTTGTGACGCCGCACGCCGTCGGACTCGACACGGGCTGCTGCTACGGCGGCGAGCTTTCGGCGTGGATCGCCGAGGAGGATCGCATCGTGCAGGTTCCCGGAGTGCCGGGCGTGCGCGGTTCGGGCTAGCGAATCGGCACGACGAGCGTGTCGATCACGGGCACTTCACCCGTCGCGAGGTCGGCGCGGAACGTAATGCGATACTGCAGGTAGCGCAGGCCGTCTGCGATGTCCGGGCTCGCTGACCACGCGGTCGGGTTGGTGCCCGAACTGTTGGCGGAGCCGCGGTATTCGACGGCGACGCTCGTGCCCGACGGCAGCGAAGTCGCGAGGCGCGGCGTATCGTAGTCGGGGTTGAGGTGTTGTGAGTCCTGGAACGGCGACACCGCTTCGGTTGTGACGCGAGCAAACTCGAACTGCATCTGGGCGAGCCAGTTGTCACCGTCGCCGGTCGTAGCCTGCGACGGGATGACGGGCCCCGTCGGAGTGCCGCCCTTGGTGTTGCGCGCCGCCGGGTTGGGGCTCGATTGGACCATCAGGTGGCCGTAGAAGCCGTTGAGGCCGGTGGCGTTCGCATCGGGGTCGGTCTGGAACTCGAGCAGCAGGCTCGACGAGCCGTCGTACTCGAATGCCGGCAGGACCGGCAGTGGCACGTAGCCATCAAACCGACGCGAGCTCGGTGACAGATCGTAGCGGCCGCTGAAGACGATCTGCGGCGGCTCGTTGGGCACGTAGTTCTGCGTGAACACGGGGTCGAGACCCGAACCCGGCGCGACGGGCAAGGCGGTCCACGGATCCAACGAGTAGTCCGGAACGACCGGCGTGTGACCGGCAAGCAGCGTGATCTGGCCGAAGCTGTCCGTGGATACCGGGGTCAGCGAGTACCAGCGAATCGCCGTTACGACTTCGCGTTCGCCCGTTGCGCCGATGTCCGACGCGCGAAACACCATCTGCTCGCGGCAGCCCAGCGGGTTGAGCGGGTTCTGGAGCGGGTGCGGAAAGAACGCTGCGTTCGGCAGCACTTCGTGCGTGCGCTGCGTGATCGCACCGCCGGAGATGTGGCCGCGGATCGATTGCGAGAAACTGCCGGTGAAGCCGCTACCCAGCGGGTTGTCGAAGCTCTCCACGAGCGCCGTGGGGGTCGTGTAGAGCACCGAACTCTCCGCGTTGGTCACGCGGAACAGCCCGTTCGGTGCCGTGCTGTCGATGGTCGCACCCTGGCCGTAGATCACGAGGCCGAGTGCGCCGGCGAACGGCGGGATGTTGAGCAGGTGGTTCACCCTGCCGAGGGTCGGCATCACGCCGGCGTCGAGCGTGACGAGCGTCGGCGAGACGTCGAGATAGAAGCGTTCGCCGAGGAAGTCCGTGGGGCCGCCCGTGAGGTTGGCGAGGATCGAGTAGACGGTGCCGGATGGCGCCGACAGGCCGTACGCGACTGCGGCACCCGAGGGCGAGACCTGCGTTGCCGGGGTCATCGAGAACGGGCCGGACTGAGAGGCGACCGTAGCCGCGAGGGACGCGGCGGCCGCGAGGATCGAGTGTGGTCTCATGTTGGAGTCAGGCGGTGAAGGTGGACGGGACGTAGTCCCCGACTGCTTCCAGGTCACCGCGGTTAGACGGGTCCGAGGTGTCTTTCGATTTCTTCTCGAACGATCGGCACCATGAGAGTCGCTAGCGCTTCGTTGGCGTAACACGCGAACCCGACGTTGGTTGTCAGGTCCAAGGGCGCATCGAGCGGGTTGCCCTTCGGATCGCGCACCACGCAGCCGGCTTCGCTGGCGACGAGCCATGTTACGACGTCATACGGTCGGCACGCGAGTGATGACGTCACGCCGAGCTTGCGGTGCACCAGCGGCCGAACGTCGAGCACGAACCGATCGCGACCGAGCGCGACCTCCGCGAGTTGCCCACCCGAGCAGATGTACTGGTCCGTGTAGACCTCGGCCTTCTCGGGGTTCCATGGCCCGAGCGCGCGTTCGAGGATCGCCTCCTCGAGTCGCGCGATCAGCTCCTTGCCGCCCTGAAAGAAGTTGCCCACCGTCGCAAAGCCGTGGAGCAACGTGTTCGCGCGGCTCGGTTGCGGCGCGAGTTCTGCTGCCGTGTTCGCGATCAGGTTGCGCCGCTCGCCATGCGCACCGCCACCGACTGTTGCCCACAATGTGTCGCTGGTCGCCTGCCGCGTCGTCGGCAGCTCTGTCATCACCGCGACCTCGACCTCCGAAAGGCGTGTCGCAGCGCCACGATCCGGCGCCGCCCCGAGCAGGCACCAGGCGGATCGCTTGTCGTACATCAGCCCCCGCGTCCCGTCGATCGGATCCACGAGCAACCGAAACGGCGCACCGCCCCGACCAGAACGCCCGAACTCGACCCCACCCGGATCCAACCCTTCCGCGAGCAGAACGAAGTGCTGCGTCTCACCCCACCGCTCACACTCCCGCAGCAACACCTCCTCCACGTGCGCATCGATCCCGAAGATCGTGTCGCCCATGTCGTCGCGCACCGTCCGCGCCAACACCTCCGTCGACTGCGCCACCATGTGCCCGCGCAGAGCATCGCGAATCGCCCCGCCGATCGTTCGCAGGCGGCCGAGAAGCGTAGAATGATCGAGAGTTGCCATGCGAATCCGAACCGGATTCTATGGCCACGACCCACGCGGGCCCTTAGCTCAATTGGTTAGAGCCGGTGTCTCATACACACTTGGTTGCAGGTTCGAGTCCTGCAGGGCCTACCACCTGCGCGCCGGCGGCGCGCTCGTGGGATGCCCTGCGGGCTCGGTGCATCGCGTCGCTTCGCGCCGCGATCCCGCGAGTCTTGGGGGCGGTGTTCCAGCTGCAATCTGCCGGTGGAACGGTGGAGACCCTGGGCAGGACAGTCTGGTGAACGACTCGCAACTCGAACGTATCAAGCGCCTGTACGACGAGCTGTGCGACCAGACCGCGGCGCAGCAGCGCGATCTCCTGGCGCGTGAAGCGGACGACACGGTCCGTGAGGAGGTCGCGAGTCTGCTGCGCTACGATCGAACGCGAGGGTTCCTGGTCAGTGACCCGGCGCCCGACAGCCATGCCGATTTCGGGTCGGGCTCGACGGTCGAAGTGGCGATCGAAGGTTTCGATGACCTCGAGTTCATCAGTGCGGGTGGGATGGGCTCGGTGTTTCGCGCCCGGCAACGCGAGCCGCAACGAACGGTGGCGATCAAGCTGTTGCGTACGACTTGCTCGGAGTCGGTGGCCCAGCGATTTCAGCGCGAGGCCCAGTTCCTGGCGAGGCTCGACCATCCGAGCATTGCGCGGGTGTTTTCGACGGGCACCATCGATGCAGGGTTTGGCGCGAACCCTTACTTCGTCATGGAGTTCGTCGCAGGCAGCGACTTGCTCCGTGCTACCGACGGCGCACCGCGACGCGCGAAGCTGGAGCTGTTTGCGAGCATCTGTGAGGCGGTGGCGTATGCGCACCGGCGCGGCGTCGTCCATCGCGATCTCAAACCGGACAACATCCTGGTCGTTACCGACAGCGGTGGTGCGCAGCTGGCAAAGATCCTCGACTTCGGCATCGCGGGATCCGATGGCGAAGACCTCGACGCCATGACGCGGTTGACGCAGACCGGTCAGGTCTTCGGCACGCTGCCATACATGAGTCCGGAGCAGTTGGCCGGGGATCCGGCGGCGCTCGATGCTCGGGTCGATGTCTACGCGCTCGGCGCGATCCTGTTCGAACTGCTGGCCGACACCTTGCCTCACGATCTCGACGGCACGACTGCGCTCGAGGCGATGCGGCGCGTTCGTGACGAGGAACCGCGCCGTCTGGGTACGTTCGACGCGAGTCTGCGCGGTGACCTGGAACACATCGTCGCGACCGCGCTGGAGAAATCGCGTGAGCGCCGCTACGCCTCGGCCGCCGACCTGGCCGCTGACGTGCGCCGCCACCTGCGCGATGAGCCGATCCATGCCCGATCTTTCGGCGTCTCGTATCACTTCCGCAAGTTCGCGCGGCGCCACCGGCTGCTGGTCGCGACTGCGGGCCTGCTGTTGTCGATCTTGACCGTGACCCTGATCTGGTCGCTCGTCGAGGCCGACGCCGCAGAGGCCCACCTGCGTGACTTCGATCTGCTGGCGTGGATCATGCGTTGTGATGACGCCGAACAAGCCGCATTGGCGCTGCGGCCGAGCGTGCCGGGCGATGCGCGGCTGAGCGAATGGCGCGCCTTGCACGGGGAGCCGCTGCTCGCGGTATTGCCGACGATCCGTGCTGACCTGGCCGTGCGCCGGGCCGCGGCGTTGCCACGTGGCGAGGCGCCGCCCGACTGGGTCCGGCTACCGGGCGAGCAACAGCTCGGCGACCTTCGTGCCGAGCTCACCAAGCGGAACGAGGACTTCACTCGGCTCGAAGGGCCCGAAGACGCGATTCTGGCGGCTGCCAGGCAACGCCAGACCGAAGAGATCGAGGCTCTGAAGCGCCGTATCGCGGATCTCGAGGCGGCGATCGAGGATCGTCGAGCCATTCGTTTTGCGTCCAGATCCGACGCGTACGTCTACGACGCGCTGACCGGACTCACGGCGAGGCTGACTGAGTTCGCCGAGGCTCGCGGCGTGCTCGCCGAGGCTGCGGCGGATGCAGAGCAGGCTCACGCCGAACGACACGCCGGATCCGATCGCCACGGGGCAACATGGGACGAAGCGATCCGCGCGATCGCGGCCAGTGATCGCTACGGTCGGCTTCGCCTCGAACGGCAGGTCGGCCTGGTCCCGCTCGGTGTCGATCCGAGTTCGCAGCTGTGGGAGTTCGGCCATGTCCGATCCGGCCGGCTGCCGACGCGGGATCCCGACTCGGGCGCCCTGCAGGTCGACGGTGAGACCGGCCTCGTCTTCGTGCTCCTGCCCGGTGGGAGCACGCGCGTGGGGGCGCAAACGGACGCGCCTGGAGAGCCCCTCCATGATCCGTTCATGGTCAAGATCGATGGACCCGTTCACGAAGTCGATCTGGCGCCGTTCTTCTTGTCCAAGTTCGAGATGTCGAAGGGCCAATGGCGGCGACTCACGAGCGGTGAAGACCCGAGCTACTGGCGGCCCGGGGAATACGTCGGCGGAGTTCGCATCACGTGGGCGCACCCGGTCGAGTGGGTGTCGTGGACCCGCTGCGATGCCGTGCTGGGTCGTTGTGGCCTCGAGCTGCCGACCGAAGCCCAATGGGAGTACGGTGCCCGCGGCGGTCGCGTCACGCCGTGGTGGACCGGGACGAGCAAGGAGACGCTCGTGGGGGCCGCAAACCTCGCGGACCTGACGGCGAAGGAGGACGGGATGCAGTGGAAAGCCCAGGCCGAGTGGCCCGAGTTTCGCGACGGCTACGTGCTCTACGCCGCGATCGATGGGTTGCGACCGAACCCCTTCGGCCTGCACAACGTGCATGGCAACGTCTCGGAGTGGTGCCGCGATGGCGGCAACGGTGCGCCGCGCGATGGCGACGGGTTGCGGCCCGGTGGTCGCGGCACCCTTCACCGCGCCATGCGCGGTGGTTCGATGAACGGATCGTGGCGGGCGGTGCGACTTGCCCGGCGGTGTTGGCGGCCGGAGCGGTCCGGTCTCTGGCGGGGGGGCCTGCGCCCGGCTCGCAGGGTGTTCGGTCCATGAGCACGTCGACCGAGATTGGCGGCTACCGCATCGTTCGGACTCTGGGTCGCGGCGCGTCGGGCCTCGTCTATCTGGCGCAGCAGCCGGCCACCGAACGACTCGTCGCGCTGAAGGTGCTCGTGGACGGCCTCGGCAAGACGGTCGACGATGGCCATGTCGCAGAAGCGGCGTTGCTCGCACGCCTCGAGCATCCTGCCATCGCGGCTGTGTTGGAGTCCGGCACCGTCGATCTCGGCCTCGGCCCGCAGCCGTTCTTCGCGATGGAGTTCGTCGATGGCCGGCCTCTCGACGAGGCGACCGACGCGATCGCGGTGCGAGATCGTGTCGAACTGTTGCGGGACGCGTGCCTCGCAATCGAGCACGCGCACCGACGCGGCGTCATTCATCGCGACCTGAAGCCCGACAACATTCTCGTGCTATCCGCGAGTGCCGATGAAGGGCCGCGGCTGAAGATTCTCGACTTCGGTGTCGCTCAGGCGGCTGACATCGAAGTCGAAGCGTTGACACGGCATTCCGGGGTCGAAGAGGTCGCCGGGACGCTGGCGTACATGAGTCCGGATCAGATCCAGCTCCGGAGCGAGCAGCTCGATGCCCGCGTGGACGTGTACGCGCTGGGCGCGCTGTTGTTCCGCGTTGTCTCCGGGCGCGCGCCGCATGATCTGAGCGGCATGCCATTGCTGGCTGCGCTGGAGGCGATAAGTGAACGCGAACCACCGCTGCTCGGCGCGCTCGAACCGGCTGCGCGCGGTGACCTCGAGGCGATCGCGCAGACCGCGATGGCGAAGCAGCGCGAAGAACGATACGCGACGGCGGCGGACCTGGCGGCGGACCTCGATCGCTGGCTCGATGGACGGCCCGTGGCCGCTCGACCGCCTTCACCGATTGCGCAGTTGCGCCGCTCCGTCGCCCGACATCGCGTGGCGGCAACCGCGATCTTGAGCGTCGGGGTTGCGTTGACCGTTGCAGTCGTCTTCCTGTGGGCGCAGACCCGTCACACGAACGACAGTATCGAGCGTTTCGAATCTCTGGCGATCAGTACCCGCGTCGCACAAGCGAGACAGGTCGCCGACGCCCTGTTCCCACCATGGCCCGAGAACGCCGGCGCGATGCGGCGCTATGTCGAGGAGCGCGCTCTGCCACTGCAGCGCGCGATCGACCCGCTTCTCGGCCACCAGGCGGTCATCGCGGCCGCCGATCCGGCGGCCGGAACGGCGGACCGATTCTTGTTGCAGAGGCTCAACGACATCATCGCTGACCTGGTCGCGTTCACGGATCCGAGCGACGGCGAGCTCGCGGCAGTGCAGCGTCGATTGCAATGGGCGACGACCATTGCCAGGCGGTCCATCGAGGATCACCGTGAGAAGTGGCAGGAAGTCACCGCGCGGCTGGCTGAATCAGGCATCGATATCAGCCCCCAGGTCGGCCTCGTGCCGCTGGGGCCCGATCCGCGGAGTGGCCTCCAGGAGTTTGCCCATCTCGCGTCGGGGCGGGTTCCGCGGCGCGAACCAACCACCGGCGAGCTGCAGCTCGACGGCGAGTCGAGCATTGTGTTCGTGCTGATTCCCGGCGGTTCGTTCGCGATCGGGGCTCAGGCCGAAGACCCGGATGCGGCCAACTACGATCCGGACGCGCTCGAGAACGAGTCGTCGGTGCACTCCGTCACGCTCGCTGCGTTCTTCGTCGCCAAGCACGAGCTCTCCCGTGGGCAATGGCAGCGGCTGGTCGGAGGTGACGACGCGAAGAACTCGAAGCTGCCGATGTCCGGAGTCAGTTGGTACCGCGCGGACCGGCAGCTGCGTCGATGGGGCCTCACGCTGCCGACCGAGGCTCAGTGGGAGTACGCCGCGCGCGCGGGCACGACGACCCCCATGTGGACGAAGGGCGACTCGAGCATCACAGAGCAAGCTGCGAACCTGCGCGAGATCCCGCCCGGGTCGCGTATTCCGGGCGCCGGAAGCGAGGGTTGGAGCGACGGTTTCGACGCGGAAGCCCCGATCGATTCGATGCTACCCAACCCCTTCGGCCTGCATCACACGATGGGCAACGTGATGGAGTGGTGTAGCGATTGGCACACGAACTACCGGTTCGCGGACGTTGCGCCCGGTACGGGCGAGCACCGAGCCAAGAGCTCTGGCGAGAAGGCGGCGCGCGGCGCCCAGTTCGCGTCGGTGCTCCAAGACGCGCGCGTTTCACGACGGCACCACACTGAGCCCAACTTCGAGGAGCGGACGTTGGGAATGCGCCCGGCCCGGGCCGTGATCCCGGGCGATCGCTGACTCACCCGGGGATCATCGAGCGCCAGCAGTCAGCACCTCGACCAGAGACTCGCGCGCCTGGCCGGTTCACCTCCCGCGGCGCAAACTCCTAGAACGCGCCGATCTGCACCCGCAACGCGTTCGACAGCGTCATCCCGAGCGGGTTCCAGCCGTTATCGAGCTGAAACACTTGCTGGTGGATGATGAAGCCCAACAGCACGGGCGAGTTCGTGAGCTGCAGGTCCCAATCCGGCGTGAACAGGGTCGTCACGATGTCGATGCTGACGCGCAGTTGACAGCCGGGCGCCCCGAGCGTTCCGAGGTCCGCCGGTAGCGGCGTTCCGGCGTAGGTCGTCGTAGAGAAGCCAATCGCTCCGAAGCGCAGCGCGGCCGGCACGTTGGTCAGACGGACCCGGAAGGTGTTGCCCGGCACCGGGCGCTGCGACGGAAGCGTGCTCGCGGTGAGCGTCGGGACGCCGGCCGACCCCAGACAACCCGACCCGAACGGTTGGGTTGTGCCCTGAATCTGGAACGAGTAGCCCCGGGCCACGCGGACGTGCCAGTCGCCGGTGGCGCCGTCGATGCCGACGATGTCGGCGCCGGTGGTGTGTCCGACCTGCCCCATGCGTTGGTTCAACCCGGTGCCGAACCCGGTCTCGTATTGGATCGGCACGATGAACCTCGTGCCGGCGTTCGTGGCCGGTGCCACCCACCAGTCGCCCGTTGTATCGAAGTAGGCGACCGCATCCGTGTTACCGTCACCGGTCGTATCTTCGAGCCATTGCACTGTCGAGCCGATCCCGTGGTTGCTGCGCCATAGTGTCGCTGGTCCGAAGCCGTTGGTCCTGGCCAAGGCAACGTACCAGTTGCCGGTTTGGTTTTGGAAGATGACGCTGTCGGCTTTGCCATCGCCGTTGCAGTCGCCGAGGAATTGGTTGTGGGAACCGATCCCGTGGCCGGCGGCCCAGCGCGTCGGTGAGGCGAAACTGCCGCCGGTGGACAGCGCGACCCACCAGTCGCCGGTGGCAGCGAAGTAGATGACGGCGTCCGCCAGGCCGTCGCCGTTGAC
>JANSXC010000049.1 GCA_024743115.1 bacterium
GCCCGCGACTCTGGCCCCGCCCGAAGTGGCGATGGCCTTGGCGCCGCTTTTGAAAGTGACCTCATGGTCATGTGCGTCCTCCGTTGGCCCGAGGACGTGGTCATCACGGGTGACGTGATCTCGATCCCTTGGGCAAGAGGCCCCGCGGGGAGCAAGTCGGCCCTCCAGCGGCGGCAGGCCCGGCACGGGGAAAGGTGCCACTCTGCCGACGCCCCGTTTGCCACCCTCCTTGGGCGAGGAAACCAGCCCCGCCCGGGGAGCACTCAGGCGCCCTTGGCCTCCTCTGAGCACAGAGTCCTCAGTGATCTCCCCGCCCGCGCCCCCTCGGCCACGACCAGGCGCCATCGCCCCTGTGCAGCGGGGCTGCTGCTGCGTCACAGAGTATCGGGGAGGGAGGACGCGGAGGAGATGCGCCCTTCCTGCGGCGGGGCCTGGCAAACCGCGCAGGCCAGAGTGCGATCGGTGCCCCTGGCGCCCACGGCAAGCAAGGGCGCGTTCAACGCCCTGCTCAAGACGCTCGAGGAGCCGCCCGCCGGCGTCGTGTTCGTGCTCGCGACGACCGAACTGCACAAGGTACCCGAGACGATCCGGTCGCGTTGCCAGGTGCTGATGTTCCGCCGCGTCGGCGAGGAAGATCTGCAGCAGCGGCTTGCGACGATCGCGGAGAAAGAAGGTGTGACCGTTCCTGCCGAGGTGCTGGCCGAGATTGCCGGCGCCGTTCGCGGGGGCGTGCGCGACGCCGAGACCGCACTCGAACGCGTGATCCCGCTCGCGCGTGACCTCGGTGATGGGTTCGATCTCGCGGCCTACCGCGGGCTCGTGGCGCGGGTCGGCACCGACGCGGTGGTCGACGTCGTTGCCGAACTCGTGACGGGTGACGTCAAGGCCGGGCTGCACTTCGCGCGCAGCCTGCAGCAGCAGGGCATCGACGAACGTGAGGCGCTCGGCGAACTGGTCGAGGCGTTGCGTTGGCTGCTGCTGCTCCAGGTCGACGGTCCCGAGAGTGTGCTCGTGCCGGTGCAAGGCGATCTGCGTGAGAAGCTGCTCGGGCTGCGCGATCAGGCCGACGTCAGCAAGCTCGACGCGATGATCGCGGCGGGCCTGCTCGGCCGTGAGCGGTTGCGGCGACTCGAAGATCGTGGCGTGGTGTTCGAAGTCGCGCTCGTCCGCATGGCACAGGCCGGCACGCTGCCGGCCATTGCCGATCTGCTCGACGAGGTGCGTTCGGGTGGCGGGGTCGCGCCGGCCATGGCTGCGCCCGCGGCCGGCGGCGGCGTGGCGGCACCCGCGGCGCCACCGGCGAACGCGGCGGACCTCAAGGCCCGTGTGCTCGAACTGGCGCGCGACAAGTCGCTAATGCACGCCACGCTCGAGACCTGTGAGTTCGTGGGGCCGGGCCAGGAAGGCGCGAACAAGGGGCGCGTCGTCGTCAGCACCAAGAGCCCGCGCAAGATGCACCAGGATCGCCTGCAGTCGCCGGACATGCAGCAGCAACTGCAGGCGTGGGTGCGCCAGGTCGTCGGTGGCGATGTGCGCGTCGAGGTCCGCGCGCCGGCTGCGAAACCTGGCGGTGCGGGCGGCGGCGGTGGCGGCCCGGCGAAGGAGCCCGGTCAGGCGGCCAAACGCGTGATGGGGCGGTTCGGCGGCCGGGTCGTCGACGTCAACCCCGAGGATCGGGTGCAGAAGCAGCCGCCGAAGGACACGGGCGGCGAGGAACTGCCCGACCCACCGCCGGTCGCGGATCCCGGTGAGTAGGAAACCGGCGAGTAGGGATTTGGGCGAGTAGGCGGCGTTCGCCGGTCGGAAATACCCCGCGGTCGCGAACGCATCGCCGCGGCCTGCGCTCGGAGGGATCCGCCGCTACGCTGCTTCTCCGCTGCCACGGCCCGCCACGACTTCGTCGCCACTCCACCATGTTCGAATCCCCTTTGCGCCGCGGGCTCGCGCCCGTGTGTCTCACGGCTCTGCTGCTCGTGCCCGTCACCGCCCAGTCCTTCGTGAACTACGAGTCGGGCCCCGTGCACTCCGTTCGCGTGGCCGCGGACGGCAGCCGCTTGTTCGTCGCCGACACGATCGGTGACAACCTCTGCGTGTTCGATCTGCGCGACCCGACCACGCCGGTGCTCGTCGACGAGATTCCGGTCGGACTGGATCCGGTCTCGGTGCATCCGCGCACGCGGGACGAGGTCTGGGTCTGCAACCTGATGTCGGACAGCGTGAGCATCGTGAGCGTCTCCGCTGGCGCCGTTGTCGCGACGCTGTCCGTGGTCGACGAACCGAGCGACGTGGTGTTCGCGAACGGGCGGGCGTTCGTCAGCGCGGCGACGCGCGATCGGATCGCCGTGTTCGACACAGCGACCCGGGCAGCGGTCGGTCACGTCGCGGTGTTCGGCAAGGATCCGCGTGCGCTCGCGGTCAGCCCCGACGGGTCGAAGGTCTACGCGGTGGTGCAACGCTCGGGGAACGGTACGACGCTCGTTCCCGAGTTCTTCGCGCCCGCACCGCCGCTGCCGCTGCAGTATCCAGCCGTGCCGGTGGCGCCGTCGCAGGGCATCCTCGTGCGTGCTGACGATCCGATGTGGGCGCCCGCGCTCGGTTACACGCTGCCGGATCACGACGTCGCCGAGATCGACGCGGGCACCCTGTCCGTCACGCGCTACTTCGACGCGGTTGGCACCACCAATACGGCGATCGCGGTTCACCCGAACGGCGACCTCTGGGTCGCGAACACCGAAGCGCGCAACCTGGTGCGGTTCGAACCGGCGCTGCGCGGTCACGCGATCGACAGTCGGGTCACGAAGATCACGACCGGTCCGGCGCCAACCGTGACGCCGTACGATCTCAACCCCGGGATCGACTACTCGACCCTGCCCAACCCGGCCGCGTTGCAGACGGCACTGGCCGAACCGTTCGGGGTCGCGGTCGACGCGACGGCGGGGCGGCTCTATGTCACCTCTCACGGCACCGATCGCGTCGGTGTCCTCGATCTTTCTGGCAACGTGCTGACGCGAATCGAGATCGGCAACGCGCCGACCACGCGGCAGAAGCGCGGTCCTCGCGCGCTCGCACTGCACCCGACCGCTGGCGTGCTCTACGTGCAGAATCGCCTCAGCGACTCCCTCACGGTGATCGACACACAGTCTCACACGGTCGTGCGCGAGCAACCGATCGCGACCTGGGATCCGATGCCGGCGCTGGAGCGCGAAGGCCGCAACTTCCTCTACGACGCCAAACTGGCGGGTAACGGCACGATGTCGTGCGCTTCGTGCCACATCGACGGCGATACCGACGGCCTGGCTTGGGATCTTGGCGACCGCGGCGGCCTCCTCGAGGCGCCGCCGAGCCAGCCGTTCCCGTTCTCGCTCGGGCTCGTGCCGTTCCATCCGATGAAGGGGCCGATGCTCACGCAGACGCTGCGCGGGCTTGCCGGCACGGGGCCGCTGCACTGGCGCGGCGACCGCGCGGACTTCCAGGCCTTCAACGGTGCGTTCGACAAGCTCATGGGCGGCGCGCAGCTGTCGGCCGGTGACATGGACGACTTCGCGGCGTTCGGCATGAACATCGCCGTGCCGCCGAACCCCAACCAGCAGCTCGACCGCAGCTATCGCACGGTGCCGGTGGGCAGCAACGAAGCCGCGGGTCTCGCGGCGTTCACGGCGCAGGTGGCCAACGTTCCGCCATTGGGCCTGGTCTCGTGCGCGACCTGTCACACGGTCGCCGGTGGCGGCACCAACGGCATGGTCGTCGCGGCGCCCGTGCTGAGTTCGCCGCAGCAGACCAAGGTCGCACAGCTGCGCAATCTCTACCGTCGCGAGGGCTTTCGTCGCGCGTTCGCGCCGACCAAGGCCGGGTTCGGCTTCACGCACGACGGCGCGGTCGACACGCTCGATCAGTTCGTCCAGCTGTCGCAGTTCAATAACTGGCCGAACGGGACCAAGGACGACATCGTCAAGTTCCTGCGCGTGTTCGACACCGGCACGGCACCGACCGTCGGCCACCAGGTGACGGTCGATGCGCTGAATGCGAACGCGGCGGCGACGCTCGCGACGTGGAACCTGCTCGAGGCCCGTGCCGCGGCCGGCGACATCGACCTGGCGGTGCGCGGTGTGCTCGACGGACGCCGCGCTGGCTTGCTGTTCGACTCCGCCAACCAGCACTTCGTCAGCGATCGCACGGGCGACGGTCCGTTCACGGCGCAGCAGCTGCAGCAGAAGGCCGCGGCGGGCCAGGCGCTGCTCACGTTGCTCGGCGTACCACCGGGCAGCGGCGAACGGCTCGCGCGTGATCGCGACCTCGACAGCAGGCTCGACGGCGACGACGCGGTCGTGAGCTATGGCTCGGCCACGGCCGGGTGCAGCGGGGACCCGGTCTGGCGCAGCGTCGGCGAACCGCGGCTCGGCAATGCCGCGTTCGCGATGGTCGCGAGCAATGCGCCGGCCGCGGGCGTCGGCTTCCGGGTCGTCGGTTTCGCGTCGACGGCGCAAACCGTGCTGGGAGTCGATCTGCTGGTCGACCCCGTGACCGCGGTCGCGACCATCGCGCTCGCCGACGCGCACGGTGGTGCGGTCGCGCCGCTGCCGATACCGCCGGCGGCCGCGTACGTCGGGCTCCAGCTCTACTCCCAGATCGGCTGGCTCGATCCGTGCGGGCCGCAGGGCATCAGCGCGTCACCCGGCGTCGAGCTCACGATCGTGCCCTGACGCCGGTGGCGCCGTTGGTGCGCCGTCTTCGGCGCGATGGCTGCGACCGGGCGTGGATCTGGGGCCGGAACCGGGCATGATGGTCGCATGGCCACCGGATTCGGCGACATGAGCAGCCTGCTGAAGCAGGCCCAGGAGATGCAGCGTCGGCTGCAGGAGACCCAGCAGGCGCTCGACGAGCGCGTCATCGAGGGCACGGCCGGCGGCGGCGCCGTCAAGGTGCTCGTCACGGGCAACATGCAGCTGTCGAGCATCAAGATCGATCCCGCTGCCGTCGACCCGAACGACGTCGAGGGGCTCGAGGACCTCGTGTCCGTCGCGGTGCGCTCGGCGCTCGCCGAGGCCAAGACCGTACGCGATTCCGAGATGAGCAAGGTTACGGGCGGCATGAACCTGCCTGGCCTGGGGTTCTGAGCGGGCGTCGATGGTCGCGCGCGACCGCAGCATCGAGAACCTGATCGAGCGGCTCAACCGGCTGCCGGGGATCGGGCCGAAGAGCGCCGAGCGGCTCGCGTTCCATCTGCTCAAGATCGATCGCGACGAAGCGCTACAACTCGCCCGCGCGATCGAGAACGTGCGCGCCGCGGTGCGCACGTGCAGCGTCTGCTTCAATCTCGACGCGTCGGACCCTTGCGGCGTGTGCAGCGACGAGACGCGCGACCGTTCGATATTCCTCGTCGTCGAAGATCCACGTGAGCTGACGCGCTTCGAGGACGTTGGCTTCCGCGGGCTCTACCATGTGCTGCAGGGGCGGATGTCGCAGCTCGAGAACATCGGCCCCGACGATCTGACCGTCGGCGCGTTGATCAAGCGCGTCGAACGCGATCGCCCCGCAGAAGTCTGTCTCGCGACCAATCCCGATCTCGAGGGCGAGGGCACCGCGCGCGTGCTCGCGGAACGGCTGCAGCCGCTCGGCGTCAAGATCACGCGACTCGCGCGGGGGCTGCCGGCCGGTAGTTCGATCGCGCAGGTCAGCAGTTCGATCCTCGCGGATGCGATCGAAGGGCGGCGGTCCCTCTCGTGATCCGGTCGCCATGGTGATCCGGCTGATTCGGGCGTCGTCGTGAGTCGGCGAGTCGACCTGCCGATCGACGACGTGCTGGCCGACGTCCAGCACGCGTTGACCGGCGACGAACCCGCGCCGTTGCTGCTGCACGCGCCACCGGGTTCGGGCAAGACCACGCGTGTGCCGGCGGCACTGCTCGACGTCGTGCCTGCGGACCAGCAGATCGTCGTGCTCGAACCGCGGCGCCTGGCTGCGCGCGCGGCCGCCAATCGCGTCGCGAGCGAACTCGCGACGAAGGTGGGAGAAGTCGTCGGCTATCAGGTGCGGGGCGACACCCGCACGTCGAAGGCCACGCGAATCCGGTTCGTGACCGAGGGCGTGCTCGTGCGGCAGCTCGTGCGCGACCCGTTCCTCGATGGCGTCGGCGCGGTCTGCCTCGACGAGTTCCACGAACGCAACCTCGAGGGCGACCTCGCGCTCGCGATGCTCGCCGAGGCGCGCTCGACCGTGCGGCCGGACCTGCGGCTCGTCGTCATGTCGGCCACGCTCGCAACCGAACCGTTGCGGCAGTTCCTGCCGGGCGCGGGGTCGATCGCTGCCGATGGTCGGCTGCATCCGGTCGAGCTCGTGCACCTCGGCGGCGCCCGTGATCGTCCGCTCGAGAAGCGGGTTCGTGACGGCGTCGAACGCGCGCTCGATGCGACGGCCGGTGACGTGCTCGTGTTTCTCGCGGGCGTTGGTGAGATACGCCGATCTGCTGACGAGCTCGAACACTTCGCGCGCCACCGCGGCGTCGATGTACTGCCGTTGCACGGCCGCCTCGACCCGCGCGACCAGGACCGCGCGATTCGACCCGGCGATACGCGTCGCGTCGTGCTCTCGACGAACGTCGCCGAGAGCTCGTTGACGATCCCTGGGGTCACGGCCGTCGTCGACTCGGGCGAACAACGCGAGCTGCGCTTCGATCGCGGCCGCGGGGTCGACGTGCTCGAGCTCGGTCGAATCAGTCGGGCGTCTGCCGAGCAGCGCGCGGGTCGGGCGGGGCGCACGGGGCCTGGCATCTGCTTTCGGCTCTGGAGTGCAGCCGACGAACGCGCGATGGCCGCGCACGGTTTGCCGGACGTGCGTCGAGTCGATCTCGCGGGGCCGGCGCTGCTCGTCCGCGCGTTCGCGGGACGCGACCCGGCCGCGTTCGGCTGGTTCGAAGCGCCCGACGCCGGTGCGCTCGCCAATGCCGACGAGCTCCTGCGCGGCCTCGGCGCGCTGACCGGGGACCGGCTCACGCCGCTCGGCGAACGCCTGCTCGAGCTGCCCGTGCATCCACGCCTCGCCGCGGTCGTGCTTGCCGGGCAGGCGGCCGGTGGCGAGGTCGCCACGCTCGCCGCGACGGCTGCCACTCTGCTGTCCGACGTCGATGGCCTCGGCCGCGGCGACGAGGGCGCCGATCTCGAGGTCGCGGCGAGTGCGTTCCTCGCAGCGGAGGAACGCGGGTTTCCGGCTGCGCTGTGTCGCGAGTTCGCGAGTTCTCCGGGTGCGGCGCGGGCGCTGAGGGTGACGCGGGATCGGTTGCTGGGCAGCAGGCGTGGCCGCGGGGGGGGGCGCGGCGAACGTTCTGGCCGGGCCACGAGCGCTCGCGATTCGTCCCTGGCGCACTGTCTGCTCGCGGGATTTCCCGATCGGGTGGCGCTGCGTTCGACGACCGCTCAGGATGCGCGCCATGCGACGATGGTCGGCGGTCGCGGGCTGCAGCTGCCGCCCGCGATGGACGGTCACGAACTCGTGATCGCGCTGCGGTTGCTCGAGACCGGTCGCCAGCAGCGTTCGCGCGTCGTGCTCGCGGCGGCGATCGAACGCGACGAGTTGCCTGCATTGGCAGAAGAGGTCATTGCCGAACTCGACGAGACGGCCGGCCGGGTCTTCGCGGTGCGGCAACTGCGCTATCGCGACCTGCCGTTGCGCTCCGCGCGGGGTGGTGAGCTGCCACCTGGCGCCGCCGCCGAACGCCTGGCACCCGTGCTCGCGGCCGATCCCTGGCGCTGGCTCGGCGACAAGAAGCGCACCGCGGATCTGCGTCGGCTGCTCGCCCGGGTGGGTTGGCTCGCGGAGCGGATGCCCGAGCTCGAACTGCCGCCGGTCGACGACGAGTTCGTCGGCACTACCGCTGCGGAACTGCTTGGTGACCGCACCTCGCTCCGGGAGCTCGATCCGGACATGATCGCGCGTCATCTCGAGGCGCGGCTCACGCCGCCGCAGCAGCGTGCGCTGCGCACGGCGGCGCCCGACAAGATCGCGTTGCCGTCGGGGCGGGCGGCGAAGGTCGACTATTCGGCCGCGGCCGGTCCGACCATCGCGGCGCGGCTGCAGGAGTTCTTCGGTCTGCGTGCAGTCGATGCGCTCGCGGGTGGGCGGGTGCCGGTCGTGCTCGAGCTGCTCGCCCCGAACCACCGCGCCGTGCAGGTCACGACGGACCTGCCCAGCTTCTGGCAGAACATCTATCCGCAGATCCGTCGCGAATTGAGTCGGCGTTATCCGCGACACAGCTGGCCCGAAGACCCGATCGCAGCGCGCGCCGAGGCGCGCCCGCCGCGCCGGCCGCGACGCTGAGCCGCACCGGACTGACCAGAAATCGGACGCTTGGCCCGCGAGCGCTCAAGATTTGGGCGCTCCGCGCCGAAAACCCTCCTGGGAGCGCCGTTCGGCGCCACGATTCCGATGAGCCTCGAAGTCCGACTCGGCCAACGCCAGGAACAGCGACTCGCTCTGCTGCCGCAGATGCTGCAGTCGATCGAGGTGCTGCAGATGGCGACGACGGACCTGCTGCAGTTCCTCGAACTCGAGGCCGAGCGGAACGAAACGCTCGAGCTGTCCGATCGCGAGCAGCCCGAGCTGCCCGACGTGGCGCAGCAAGAGCGGGCGTCGAGCCCCGACGACGGTAACGACAACTGGACGCCGCCCCGCAGCGACGACACGGATGGCAAGCGTGCGTTCCTCGAGAGCGTCGCTGACGAAGCCGAGTCGCTGATCGACTTCGTGCGCCAGCAGCTCGCGTTCCGCGCTGTGCCGACCGAACTGGCCGATGTCGTCGTCCGGCTCGTCGAGAACCTCGATGACCGCGGGTTGCTGCCGTTCTCGCTCGTCGAACTTGCAGGCGAGTTCGATGTGCCGCTCGAGCTGCTCGAGGAGGCGCACGACGAACTGCAATGCCTCGAACCGCGCGGTATCGGCGCGATGGACCCGATCGCCGCGATGCTGCTGCAGGCCGCGAACGACCCGGATCTCGCGCTCATCGAGAGCGTGCTGCGAGACCACCTCGAGGCCCTCGAACGGAATCGATTGCCCGATGTCGCCAAGGCGCTCGACCTTTCGATCGACGAGCTGCACGAGGTGCTCGGGCGCATCAAGGAGCTCAACCCGCGGCCCGCTGCCGAGTTCACGGATACACCGGCGCAGACCGTGCGGCCGGACGTCTACGTGGCCTACGTCGATGGTCGGGTTCGCGTCTCGCTCGACGATGCCGCGCTGCCCGGGCTCGGAATCGACGCAGAATACGCCGCTCTCGCGAGCGCCGCGTCGACTGCAGCCGACGTGAAGGAGTATCTGCGGCCGAAGCTGCGGACCGCGCGCGATCTCATCACGGCGATCGAGCAGCGTCGCGAGACGTTGCTGCGCGTCGCGCAGTGCGTGATGGAGCAGCAGGTGCAGTTCTTGCAGCGCGGTCGCCGAGCGATCGTGCCGCTGCGGATGAGCGAGGTCGCCGAGCGGCTCGAGCTGCACACGTCGACCGTCAGTCGCGCGATCGCGGGCAAGCACGTCGCGACAACGTTCGGGCTGTTCCGGCTGCGCGACTTCTTCGACGGCGGACGCCTCAATGGCGAGGCCGGTCGCGCGGGGCAGGGACGCATGGGGGTCGCGCAGCAGATCGCGGACCTCGTGGCGGCCGAGGACAAGTCGACGCCACTGTCCGACGACGATCTCGTCGGGGCGCTGGCGGAGCGCGGCGTTCGCGTCGCGCGGCGCACGATCGCGAAGTACCGCAAGGAACTGGACATTCCGTCGAGCTACCGACGCCGACGGTTCGGAGGAGAGAGATGACCTACGACCCGCTTTCGTACGGGGAGATCAAGCTCGAGAACCAGGCCAAGAAGCCTGGCGAGACACCCGACGACATCCTGTTCGAGGACGCCGGACCCGGTTACGCCGGGGATGAGGCAAGCGCTTCGGAGTGGTCCGAGATGGACGGGGACTTCGACGCGGCGGGTCCGACCGGCTCGGCGCAGGAGCTCACGCAGTTCGGCTCGGACGTGCTCGGCGAGACCGGTTCCGCCGGCCACGGTGGCGGCATGCCAGCGAGCGCAATGGGAGCGGGCGACCCCGGCGGCATGGATCTCGGTGCCGGGGCGGCCGAGCTGGAAGCGGACGACTACGCGCCGCCGAGTCCGCTCGGTGCGATGGATGACGGCCTCGAGCTCGATTCGGGTGCGGTCGATGTCGGGCCGCTCGATGCCGGTAGCGACGACGTCGCTTCGAACTCGACTGGTGGCGCCTACGACCCGTCGGCGATCGCGGGCATGGGGGCCACCGCGCCGGCGCCCGCACCCGCCGCGATGTCGTCCCGCGGCCCGGCTGCGCGCCGCCGCCCGGCGGGCGCCGCGGCCGCGGCCCCGGCCCGCGAAACGTCACCGCCGGCC
>JANSXC010000052.1 GCA_024743115.1 bacterium
CCGCCGTGAGACACTTCATGATGGGCCTGAGAAACTGGAACACGCTCGCAACGGGAGATCTCTGCCTAGCGCAGGGATCTCGTCAAGAACTTCGCAAAATTTATTCTTCACGAGGAAGGCAACACTGTCAACCAACTGGGCTACCGATCAATCTCCCAACTAGGCGGCAACGCACGAACGACCACAAACTTCGTCTTACTTGGGCTGGCAGTAGCCGTCGCGAATCGATACCTGAACAACTCTTTTAGCGTAGCGTCGTTCACAGCACTCGCGATTCCTGAGACGGTCACCGTCTCAGGCGTCGTGATGCCAAGACTCGCCGTTGAGCTTTCACGAACCCTGGTTTGGACCTGCCACTGCAGCGTGACTCCACTCACGATACTGCAGACTTCTACAGCGAACAAAGCGAAGTCAGACTCCACCGGCATCCAGGGCGTGTAGACCCATTCAGAGTCTCCACCACCGCCCCACCCTTCGAAGAGGATCTCTCCTTGCACTTGATTAGTCATGAGTCACACCGCTAGTTGGGAGCCCAAAGAGGTTGGGAGAGTTGAAAGTGTAGGTAGGCGTCGCTTTCGTGACTGCTCTCGACAACATACCGGACAAGATCGCGCGCATCCGCAACGTCGAACTTGGTAACGCCAGGCGTAACACTCGACACCGTTGCAGAACCAATGGTAGTGACGGACGAGTCGGCGGCGTCAGAACTCTTCGTCTCCATTTTGATGGTGAAGGCGGAAGCGGCGCTTGCGAAAAACACCTCAGCCCCGGCGACACCATCGTTGCCACCCGCCGGCATCCAATAGCCTTCGAGCACCGTAGTTCCACCGCCAGTCGATGCGTGGGCCATCAACTCACCCAGAATAAGCATGTCCATTGCGCTACCTCTGACGATTAGTTTGCAGCCCAGATGAGTGGCATTGCACGGAAGTGAACCCACTCAACACTCGATTCGACTGCGAGCGTAAACTTGAAGCGAACTAGCTCGAGGCAGCCTTCGGCGACCTCGGAAGTCACTTCACCATAAGATCCAACACCAATCGCCTTTGAGGCGATCAAGGTGGTCAAGGACGAGGGAGAGTCTGAGTCTTCTCGATTCTTGGTCTGAAAGGCGAAGGCGAACGTACCCAAGCTCCCAGATTTCCGGAAGAACTGAGCCGCCGCCTCGACCTTGTCACCCTGACGTGGAATCCAGGGACTGTAGTAGATGGCGCCAGGATCTGCCCCAGCGACGAGCGTCTGTCCGATAAGCACGTTGGACCTCTGGTTGTTTGACACCAAGCATAGGCAGTTCGCGCACGCTCACGATGCGCCCGCGTTCGACAACTAGATTCCCGCAGAGCCGCGACAATGCACGTTCGAGGAACTTCTCCAGACCTCAGCAGCAGCCTCGCGCACTTTCTGAACCGACGACATGGCCGAGCGCAAGCCGACTCCCTGGAGAAGAGCAATCTCCGCGACCGAGCACGGGCCCAGCTCAAGCAACCTGAGCGCAACCCGTTCGCGAGCCCCAAGACGCTGAAAGATGGCCCAGCGCAAGTCGTCGGCCGCAGCTACAGCCGACGGCTTCGGCATCGCGCTATCACGACTTTCCGGCGATGCCATCTCCACCTCAAAGCGACGCGCTTTGAACCCAATCTTGGCAACGATCTTTGGGACAACTGCGAAACTCCAGGCCCTTACCTCAATCTCAGATCCATCCAACCCAAACTTCGCCAGGGCGCTCAAAAACGCCTCGGAAGCCACGTCTTCAGAATCGTGAGAAGCAGCACCACGCGCGGCAGCGTAGCGGGCTAGCTCCCGCCAGAATGAGACCAGCCTGTCCGCAGACCAGAAACCGTCGCACGACGCCTCAGTCAACGGCGAACAACACGTTTGTTTCCACCGATCGCCTTCCGAACAAGCCTCATCTCTACATCGCGTAAGATCCGGGGATTTGTTCGCGTTCCGGTCGAAAGAGGCGGACAACGAGGCATCGGCTGCTCTACACATCCGCAGCATCCCAAGCCGAATAGCTGACATCGAACCGGAGCGGACGCCGGTGCAGGATTGGCCGGCCGCTGAGGCGACTTTGGATTCTCGGCGTCGGGGCTTCACGAATGGCCGCGCCGCAGGCAGTCACCAACGTCGATGCGACGCCGGCATCGGGAAAGCCCGCAGGCACGTCGCATTCGCACAGACCACCGCTCATCTTAGGATCCGAGCAGTTCTCGTTGGGCATCTGGCTCTGAGCCGGCAGCCGAACAAGCAAGCTCGTCGTGATGAGCAGCACGACGAATGCCGTCGTGGCGAGACTGGAAACAAGGCGGGAATGCGAGGCCGCGAGCGTCCGATGCATGAGGTTCTCCGTTCTGCGGACAGCGAGTGTCCGTGGACCAGCCCCTACGCTCGCTCCCGATGCCGGTAACTCACTTTCCCGACATAGCACCATTCGCAAGGTCGCTGCCAGCCCCCTGCGTCGCGGCAAGACTCCAGGGGTCAGTGGCTTGCACGCGAAGCTGGACGACCATGATTACTTCTTAACCCTCCGCCCTGCTGGAACTCAGTCGAACACAAGTCTCATGCCATACGCGTACGAATCGCACGCCGACCGGACACATGTGGCCGATCACACGCTGCGGACGAAGAAGGGCGTCGGCAAGTCGTCAGAGCGTCCGTCGAACCGCCGACGCCCGGAGCATCACGTCGGATCACGGCGTCGCATTTCCTGTAGCATCGGGCCGTCGCGATACTGCATCCCATGAAGACCATCCAGGTAGCTGACCTGCCCCCAAGAAAGTGGACAGGCTGGAGCTTCCAAATCGCGCTAGAATCGCGAGGAGGCAGATATGAAGCGGTCGAGGTTCACGGAGGAGCAGATCGTGCACGCGATCACTCAGGTGGATGCGGGTGTGCCGGTGAAGGATCTGTGCCGCAAGTACGGCATCAGCACGAAGACGTTCTATACATGGCGCAAGAAGTTCGGCGGGCTCGGCTCGCAGGAGCTGCGTGAGCTTCGTCAGCTGCGCGAGGAGAATCGCAAGCTGAAGGGACTCGTTGCCGATCTGAGCCTGGACAAGCAGATCCTGAAGGACGCGCTGTCAAAAAAGCCCTGACGCCCGCACGCAAGCGCGAGCTGGTTCACAACACGCGCGAGCGGTTCGTGATCAGCATTCAACGCGCGTGCGGGCTGTTCGACCTGCAGCGCAGCACGTTCTACAAGCGGAGCACTGCGGATCCGCAGCTTGCTCTCCGTCAACGGATTCGCGAGCTCGCGGAGGACCGGCCGCGGTTCGGCTACCGGCGTATCCACGTGCTGCTACAGCGAGAAGGCTGGGTCGTCGGCCACAAGCGGGTGCATCGCCTGTACCGCCTGGAAGGCCTCAATCTGCGCATTCGACGTCGAAATCGGCGAGCTACCGCAGTACGTGTCCCGCCGCCTCCGGCGACTGCTCCTAACGAATGCTGGAGCGTCGATTTCGTGTCGGACGCACTCGGCGATGGCCGGCGCTTTCGCGCCCTCACGGTGATCGACAACCACACGCGAGTGTGCACGGCGATCGCTGTGGCTCACTCGTTGCCATCCTCGAGCGTGACAGAAGCGCTCGACAAGGCGATTTCCACGTTCGGGCGGCCAGCGGTGATCCGGCTCGACAACGGCCCCGAGTTCACTTCGAGCCTGTTCGATGCTTGGGCCTACCGGCGCCGTGTGCGGCTCGACTTCATCACGCCGGGGAAGCCCACGCAGAACGGGCTAATCGAGAGCTTCAACGGCAAGCTGCGCGACGAGTGCTTGTCCGCTAGCTGGTTCGAGTCACTTGAAGACGCCAAGCAGGTGATCGAATCGTGGCGGCTTGACTACAACGAAGAGCGACCGCATTCTGCTTTAGCTGGGCTCGCTCCGAGCCAGTACCTGGCCGACTTGATTACGGAAGGCCAAGGGTGACATCAACGAATGGTAGTTCGAGGTGTCCACCAAAAGGGGGCAGGTCAAACAGGATCAGTCGCCTCTCGTTGGCTGTCCACCAAACCGGGGGAAGGTCAGGCGAATGTGGCGGGGACCGAGGCGCGGGCGGGGCGAAAAACGGCTAGACTGTCGCCCCGGTGAAGCGGTCGCTTCAGCCGGAGAGTCACATGCCGGAACCGATCCAGGTCTTCGTGTCGTATTCCCACGTCGACGGCGACTGGGTGCGCACGCTCGCAACGAACCTGCACGAGCTCGGGCTCGAGGTGTTCTTCGACGAGTGGAGCATCGGTCCGGGTGAAAAGTGGGTCGGCAAGCTCGAACAGGGGCTGCGCGAGGCGCGACACGGCGTGCTCGTGCTGAGCCCGAGCTCGATCGCGAGTTCCTGGGTCGAGGACGAGTACCACGCGATGCTGCGGCGGGCGAACGCGGGCGGGTTCCGGCTGATTCCCGTGTTGCTCGAAGACGTCGAGGTGCCGACGTTCCTCGGCAACCGGCAGCGCGTCGACTTTCGCAAGGTCGACGGTGAGCTCTACCTGGCGCGCGTGCGCAAACTCGCCGACGCGCTGCAGGGCGTCGGGGGCGGCCCGCCGGCACGAACGGGCAAGCTCGCGTTGCCGCCCGGTGAGGGAGTGCGTTTCGAGGGCGCGATCCAGCGCACCCTGCGGCTCGGCAAGGACGCGGTCGAGATCGCCGGGGGCAAGGAGATCGTGCGCGGCCAACCGGCAGGGCTGACGCACGGCGACGTGCAGGCGATCTGGCAGCTCGAGCACGTGCGGCGCGCGCGCGTTCCGGCGGGCTCGCTCCGCCGAACCGACGGTGCGGACGCCGACGCAGCCCACGCCGCGCTGCACGCGCAATCGCTCGACGTCGGCCGGCGACTCACCGCCGCGTTCCTCGGCGGCGAGGTCGGCAAGGCACTCGAAGGCGCGATCACGCTCGCGGGCAGCCAGAACGCGACGCTCGACCTCCGGCTCGAGATCGCCGACGACGAGGTCGCCGGCGTGCCGTGGGAGACGCTCTGTGTGCCGGGCAGCGAAACTGCCGAACCGCTCGCGCTGCACCCGAACGTGCTCCTGTCGCGCACCGCAAGCACTCCGGGCCCCGCGCCCGCCGTGCCGATCCCGCGGCCGCTGCGCATCCTGATCGCGATCGGCAGCCCCGAGACCCAGACCGACCGCGGCGAGCTGCTCAACATCGAACGCGAGCTCGAGATCGTGCTCGACGCCACCGAAGACGCCCGCCGCGCCGGCGACGCGCACGTCGAGATCCTGCGGCGTGGCAGCCTCGCGGCGATCCGCCAGGCGTTGCAGCGCAACCGCTACCACGTGCTGCACCTTTCGTGTCACGCGACGCGCGGCGAGCTGATCCTCGAGGATGCGCGCGGCCAGGAGGACCGCGCCACGGCCGAACGGCTCTGCACGGAAGGCCTGCTGCTCGACCGCGGCGTGCCGCTCGTCGTGCTGTCGGGCTGCTCGACCGCACTCGATCGAACTGCGGTGCCCGCCGACGAAGAGAAGAGGACCCCGGCCGAAGAAGCGCTGCCGAGCGTCGCCCGCGCACTGCTCGAGCGCGGCGTGCCGCAGGTCGTCGCGATGCACGCGCCGGTCAGCGACCACTACGCGATGGAGCTCGCCGGCGCGTTCTATCGTGAGCTGGCGCTGGCCGCCGAAGCGACGCCGCTGCGCGCGCTCCACGCCGCGCGGCAAGCCGTCGAACGCGACCGCTGCGCGCTCGCCGAGCAGCATCCCGCGCGCGAGCTCGCCGAGTGGGCGACCCCGGCGCTGCACGTGCGCGGCGAACCGGCGCCGCTGTTCGTGGCAGACAGTGAGGTCGAACGCGTCGCGCTGCGGCCCGAGCCGGTGTTCGACCCTGGTGTCGTCGTCCGCCGTGTCGAAGACTTCGTCGGCCGCCGCCGCGAAGAACGCCTGGCGCTCGAGGCGATGCGGGCCGACGGTTCGCCGGGCGTCGTGCTGCGTGGGCTCGGCGGCGTCGGCAAGAGCAGCCTCGCAGCGAGCGTGCTCAATGAGCTCGCGGCGGCGAGTTGGCAGATCGCGACACTGTCGGGGCCGACGACCGCAGAGACGCTGCTCGCGCGACTCGGCGCGAAGCTGCGCAATGACCGCATCGCCGCTGGCGAACCGACAGACGACATGGAGGCGCGGGTTCTCGCCGCGCTCGGCGAACCGAAGATTCCACTCTCGGAGCGCTTCGCCCTGCTCGCCGAGCACGTGCTCGCCAAGCGGGCGATCGTGCTGCTGCTCGACAACTTCGAAGACAACCTCGACGAGCAGCGGCAGGTACGCGAGCCGCTGCTGCGCGAGCTGCTCGCGAGCTGGCTCGACGCGCCGGGCAGGAGCCGGCTGCTGGTCACCTGTCGCTACCCGGTCGCGCTCTCAGGCCAGAACGGCGGCAGCCTGCATCCGCTTCACCTCGGCCCGCTGTCACCTGCAGAGACGCGCAACCTTATGACCCGCCTCCAGGGTCTGGCCGATCTGCCGCCGGCCGAGATCCTCTCGATCTACGGCCGCATCGGGGGCCATCCTCGCACGCTCGAGTATCTCGACGCGCTGCTGCGCTGCGGCGATGCGCGCTTCGACGATGTGCGCCGCCGCATCGACGCGGCGCTCGCCAAGCGCCCCAGGATCGGCAACCCCGACGCGTGGTGGCGCGAACGCGAGGACGATCTCGACGCGTCACTCGCCGAAGCCGTCACGCTCGCCGCCGAGGATGTGCTGCTCGATGATCTGGTCGAGATCGCCAAGCAAGTTCCACAGGCCTGGCCACTGATGCGCGGCGCCTCGGTCTACCGGCGCCCCGTCGACGAGCTCGGCCTGGCCTGGCAGATCGGAACCGAAGAGCCGCGCGACGAGTCCGCGACGCCGGAGATCTTCCAGCGGCTCGCAGAGCGCCTGAAGGAGGCGCACGGCAGGGGCGAATCCCCGACCCTGGAGGACCTGCTGATCAACGACGAGGAACGGGCCGAGTTCGCCGCAGCCGAAGCCGAACGGACCCGCCCCCCGATCACAGCACCGGAGTCGCTACCGGGAGCGTTCCGGCACCTGCTCGTCCTGAGTCTGCTGAACCCGGTACTGCGCTCCGACGGCAATGCGGTCACGTTCGCGGTGCATCGTTGGACGGCCGAGGCGCTGACGGACCGCGCCGACGCTGCCGACTGGCAGGAAGCCCACCGCCGCGCGGCTGCCTACTGGACCTGGCGCGTGAACACCCGTCCCGGCTGGCAATCGATCGACATCGATGAGCTGCTCGAAGCCCGCCACCACTGGTTCGCCGCCGGCGACAGCGCTGAGGGCGTCCAGGCGACGGCGACGATCTGCTCGAAGCTCGACACCTGGGGCGCGTGGGAGCAGGAATCCGAGCTCTGTACGGAGACGCTTGGACTCGTCGATCCCGAGAGCCACGACGCGGCAGCGTTCCAGCACCAGCTCGGCACGGTCTCGCAGGCGCGCGGCGACTACGACGCCGCGCTCGCCTGGTACCAGAAGTCGCTGCAGATCCTCGAGCAGCTCGGCGACCGCGCCGGCATCGCCAGCTCCTACCACCAGCTCGGCATGGTCTCGCAGCTGCGCGGCGACTACGACGCCGCGCTCGCCTGGTACCAGAAGTCGCTGCAGATCCTCGAGCAGCTCGGCGACCGCGCCGGCATCGCCAGCTCCTACCACCAGCTCGGCACGGTCTCGCAGG
>JANSXC010000024.1 GCA_024743115.1 bacterium
CTGGCGCGGCGTCACCGCGCCCTCGACCTGCAGATCCGCGACACCGACACCGAGCAACCGCACCCCGGGCCGGCCCGGGGTGCGGTTGCTCGGTGTCGGTGTCGCGGATCTGCAGGTCGAGGGCGCGGTGACGCCGCGCCAGGGCGGCCTCTTCGCGGCCGAGGACGCGCCGGCGCCCGCAGCGCGCGAACGGCGCGGCAAGCTGCTGCGAGCCATGGATGCGATCCGCGATCGCCATGGTGAAGACGCCGTGCATCGCGGGGGCGAGCGGCGCTCGACGAGTCCGTGGGGGCCGAACGAGCGCGAGGGTGGTGGCGGAGATGGTCGCGGCGCTCCGGAGTGATCCGGCCGGCGACGAAGCGGGCTGGGATCCCGCCACGGCGCGGCGTATAACGCGGGCCATGATCCGTGCCCTGAAGAACACGTTCCTGACGACCGTTGTCTGCCTGTCCCTCGCCGCCTGCGCGGGAATGGACGCCAAGGCGGGTGACATGGCGGTCAAGCCCATCAACGACAGCTGCCCGCTGATGCCCGACCACGGCGTCGATCCCGACGTCACCGTCGAGTACGAGGGGCACACGATCGCGTTCTGCTGCAAGAAGTGCGTCCGCGGCTGGAACGAGAAGATGAGCGCCGAGGAGCGTGCCGCCTTCGTCAAGCAGGCGATGATGAAGTAGTCGACACGGTCGGCGCTGGAGATTCAGCGCTGGAGATTCAGCGCTGGCGACACTCAGCGCCGGCGATCCCGCGTCGGCCTACTCAGCGCTGGCCGTCGAGCAGCTTCACGAAGCGCTCGAACAAGTAGAGCGCGTCGTGCGGCCCCGGCGCGGCCTCGGGGTGGTACTGCACCGAGAACACGGGTAGTTCCTTGTGGCGCAGACCCTCGACGGTGCCGTCGTTGAGGTTCTTGTGCGTGATCTCGACGCCGTCGGGCAGCGAGTCGCCATCGACCGCGTAGCTGTGGTTCTGCGAGGTGATCTCGACCTTGTCGGTGAGCAGGTCGATCACGGGCTGGTTGCCGCCGTGGTGACCGAACTTCATCTTGTAGGTCTTGCCGCCGAACACATGGCTCAGGACCTGGTGGCCGAGGCAGATGCCGAAGACCGGCAGCTTCTGGACCAACGTCCTGGCGGCGGTGATCGCATACTGCGTGAGCTCGGGGTCGCCCGGACCGTTGCTGAGGAAGACGCCGTCGGGCTGTTGCTCGAGCACTGCTTCGGCGGGCGTGTCGGCCGGCACGACCGTCACGTCGAGGCCGCAGGCCGCCAGCGAGCGCAGGATGTTGCGTTTGGCGCCGAGGTCGTAGGCGACGATCTTGTGCTTGGCCGCGCCACTATGGGCGTGCGGCGGCGGCGGGCTGAACTCCGATTCGTAACCCTTGGTCCACGCGATCGGCTTTTTGGTCGTGACCGCGAGCACGTGGTCGACGTCTGCCACGCGTGGGGCGCTGCGAACGCGCTCGAGCAGTTGCTCGTCACTGCTCGTCATGTCGCGTGTGATCAGCACGCGCTGTTCGCCGTGGTCCCGCACGCGGCGCGTCAGCATGCGCGTGTCGACGGCCTCGATACCGGCGATGCCGTGTTGGTCGAGATAGTCGGACAGTTCGGTTGCCGAGCGGAAATTGCTCGCGCGCGAGCAGGCTTCGCGAACCACGAGACCCGACAGCCACAGCTTCGCCGACTCCTCGTCCTCGCTGTTGACGCCGTAGTTGCCGATGTGGGGTTGGGTGAGCAGGACGGTCTGACCGCGATAGCTGGGATCCGTGAGGATCTCCTGGTAGCCCGACATCGACGTGTTGAAGACCAGCTCGCCGAACGAATCGGCGGCGGCGCCGAAGCCGCGCCCGACCAGGATCGTGCCGTCCTCCAATACGAGCCGCGCGGCCGGTCGCGGCGGGCTCGCGCTGCTGTCAGAGGTGGTCAAATCTAGATGTCAGGGGGTCTGCGAGGGCGGCCCGGAGGCCGCTCTGCGGTTGATTAGCGAAGCGAGATAGCCGGCGCCGAAGCCGTTGTCAATGTTGACCACGGCCACCCCGGCGGCGCACGAGTTGAGCATCGCCAGAAGTGCCGTCAATCCACCGTAGGAGGCGCCATAGCCCACGCTGGTCGGCACCGCAATGACCGGAAAATCGACGAGTCCGGCGAGCACGGACGGCAGCGCGCCCTCCATGCCCGCGACGGCGACTGCGACGTCGGCGCGGCGGATCGCCTCGAGTTTCGCGGTGAGTCGGTGCAGGCCCGCGACCCCGATGTCGTGGTAGCGCTCGATCCGGTTGCCCGCGATCTCGAGCGTGACCGCGGCCTCGTCGGCGACCGCCAGGTCCGAGGTGCCCGCGGCGATCACGGCGACATGACCGTGGCGCTCGGTCGCGGTCATGGCCGGTGCGACGGTGATGCATCGCGCCCGTTCGTGATACGTCGCCGCGGGAACGCGCTCGCGGACCGCGGCAGCGTGCTCCGACGAGGCCCGTGTCAGCAGCACGCGGTCAGCGCGGGTGAGGATCTCGGCTGCGATTGTCGCCGCGTCGGGCGGGGTCTTGCCCGAGCAGAACACGACCTCCGGAAAGCCACAGCGCGACGCGCGTTCGTGGTCGACCGTCGCGAAGCCGAGCTCGGCGGCCGGTGGCAGCGGTTGGGCATCGGACTGCAGGTGCGCGAGTGCATCATCGATGTCCTGCTCGCCGCGTCGGACGCGTTCGAGCAGCGCGCGCAGTTCGTTGTTCTCGTCGGGCATCATCGGCGCCGTCTCCGCGCATCGATCTTGCCGCCGGCCTGCGCGGTCGCGACCGCATCGAGTTCGAGCGGCGCGATCTGACCGGTGCGATAGAGATGCGAGCCCAGGCTCGCGATCATCGCGCCGTTGTCGGCGCAGAACTCCATCGGCGGGAGCACGAGGCGGAGTGTCCCGAGAACGCGGTCGTCCTGCAGGCGTTCGCGCAGTCGCTGGTTGCGAGCGACGCCGCCGCCGATGCAGAGCGCCTTGACCGGGTGGCGCTCCGCGGCGCGCCGCAGTTTCGTCACGAGCACGTCGACCGTCGCTTCCTGATAGGCACACGCGAGATCGCGCAACGTGTCGCCGGTCGGCGTCGGCATCGGCGCGCGATCGCCCTGCGGCTTCAGCGTGTACAGCAACGCGGTCTTCAGTCCCGAGAACGAGAAGTCGAGCGAGTCCCGGCCGAGCAGTGTGCGCGGCAGATCGAACGCGCGCGGGTTGCCGCCCTTCGCCGCATTTTCGATCGCCGGTCCACCGGGGTAGGTCAGGCCGAGCAGGTTGGCGCCCTTGTCGAGCGCTTCGCCGGCAGCGTCGTCGCGCGTCGTTCCGAGCCGCTCGGTGTCACCACGGGCACGAACCAGGTAGATCGCGGTGTGGCCGCCCGAAGCGACGAGCGCGAGCGCGGGCAGCGGCATGTCGGGATCAGCGAGGAACCCGGTGTGGACGTGAGCCTGCACGTGGTCGACGCCGACGATGGGCTTGGCGAACCGGAAGCTGAGCGCCTTGGCCGCGGCGAGTCCTACGAGCAGGCAACCGACCATGCCCGGTCGCTGCGTCACCGCGATCGCGGTCAGGTCGTCCGGCGTCAACGCGGCGTCGGTCAGCGCCTGATCCACGATGGGCAGGATGCGTTCCGTGTGCGAACGGCTCGCAACCTCGGGCACGACGCCGCGCCAGCGCTTGTGGAGCTCGATTTGCGAGTGGACGACGTTGCTGCGCACGACGTGGCCGTCCTCGACGATGGCGGCAGCGGTTTCGTCGCAGCTCGTCTCGATGCCCAGGATGAGATCGGTCGCGTTGATTTCGGTCGCAGTCATTGGCTACTTGCCGCCGTCGATGCGGTCACCGAGCTGTGCCAGTGCGGCGGCGAGCTGCGAATCGGTATCCGGTTGCGGCGGTCGCGGCACCTTGAAGCCGTAGCGCTCGGCGACGGTGGCGTAAGCCGTACGGTAGCGCGCGGGGACCTCGTGACGGAAGAGTGCGATTTGGATCGGTGGGAGCTGCTGCTCCGAGACCGCCGACTCCACGTCCGGGGTGATGCCGCTCGGCGGCTTGCCGTTGGCCGTGGCCTGTTGGCGATGCGACCCGCCGAGGCTGCGTCCCTTGGGCGTGTAGTAGTGCGCCGTGGTGAGCTTGAGCTTGAAGTCCGGCCAGCTGTAGATGGTGTTCACGACGCCCTTGCCGAACGTGCGCGTGCCCACGACCGTCGCCCGGCCGTGATCCTGCAGGCAGCCGGCGAAGACCTCGGAAGCGCTCGCGGATTCGGAATTCATGAGCAGCACGAGCGGCAGGTCGGGGTAGAGGCATTCGCTCGCCTCCGCGTCGACGCGTTCGATCTCCTGGCCGCGGCGTCGGGTCGACACGATCGCGCCGGTCGGCTGGAAGAGGCGTGAGAGGGCGACGCATTCGTCGAGGCTGCCGCCGCCGTTCCACCGCAGATCGATGATGAGGCCACGCAGGGCGCCGCCGCCCGTCTCCGACTCCCGCTGCAGTTCGGTGATCGCCGTCCGCACGCCGCGCGTGATGCCTTCGTGGAAATCGGTGACGTGCACGTAGCCCAACCCGCGTTGGGAATCGGCAACGTGGCTCCATTTGACCGCGGGTCGTTGCACCGCGTCGCGTTCGACTGTCGCCGTGATCCGTTCCCCGTCGCGATCCAGCACGAGTTCGACCGTGGTTTCCGCGGGCCCGCGCACGAGTTCGGTCGCCTGCACGCTGCGATCGGCGACGGGCAGTTCGGCGACGGCCTTGCCGTCGATCTCGAGGACGCGGTCCCCAGGCCGGAGGCCCGCGCGTTCGGCCGGGCCGCCGGTGAACGGAAAGTGCACGACGATGTCTTCGCCGTGCTGTCGCATCACCATTCCCACACCCTCGTAGCGGCCGGTCGTGGATTCCTCGTAGACCTTCACGCGAGCGGGTGGCACGTAGCGGCTGTAGTCGTCGAGCTCGCCGGCCATCGCCGCGATTGCGCGATCCATCAGCTCCGCGCCGTC
This sequence comes from bacterium, assembly GCA_024743115.1. GTDB lineage: Bacteria > Planctomycetota > UBA1135 > UBA1135 > UBA2386 > JAGQRA01. Next base: position 4,986 of record JANSXC010000024.1, read on the forward strand.
CTGTGGCTCGACGTGCGACTTCAAGATCTCACGGTAGACGAGCTGGAGGGCATCGGACTGCGGTTGGGGGAGCTCGACGATGCGGCGATCGCCGAGCATGACGCCCGCGACGAACGCGATCGCGATCAGCGAGCAGTTCACTATCAGAAACCAAAGCGGCAACCGCGGTTGCTGTTCCATCGCGGCATCGTAGAGTGAGGTGCCATGGCGCGCATTCTCGTCGTCGACGACTCGATCGAGAACCTGACGCTCATCGAGCTGTTCTTGCGGGGTACGGAGTTCGATCCCGTGACGGCGAGCGGCGGGCGGGAGGCCCTCGAACTCTGTAGTCGCGAGTCGTTCGAGCTGATCCTGCTCGACGTCGTGATGCCGACGATCGATGGGTTCGAGGTCTGTCGCCGGCTCAAGGACGATCCCCGGACGGCGTTCGTACCGGTCATCTTCCTGACCGGCCGCCTCGTCGACGAGTCGGACAAGGTCGCGGCCTACAAGCTCGGGGCCGTCGACTACATCCAGAAGCCGGTCAACCGTGAGGAACTCGTCGCCCGCATCCGCGTGATGCGGCGGCTGGAGCAGACCCGTTCGCAGCTCGACCGCGAGAATGCGGCATTGCGCGAGGAGGTCGAGGCGCTCGGGCGATCCCTGCACGCCGTTTCGCGCGAGATCGAGCAGCTCCAGCGGCTGCGGCACGAGTTCGATTCGACGGCCGAACCCGGCGTGCTCGCACTCGATGCCGACGGGAAGGTCGTCGCGGTCGATCCCAGCGTTCGGGATCTGCTCGGCGATATTCAGGTCGGCGTGCCGCTCACGGAGTGTGGTCATGCCGCGTCGCGGGTCGCCCGACTGCTCGCGGACGGTGCGCGTTCCGCGGACTTGACACTGCCGCGAGGCGGCGACGCCGCACGTGTGGCGCGCGTCGCGGTGCGGACCAACGTCAGTGGCGGCACGTTCCTGCTGATTCGCGACGTCACGGGCCTCGCCGAAGCCGAGCGGCTCGTGCGGGAACGCGAGCTCGCGGAGAGCGAGGGTGATGGCGCTACTGGTGATGGTGAGTCCGGCGATGGGCCGAGCATCGAGCATGGCTACGCGATGACCGATTACGTCGGCCGATCGTCCGAGGTGCTCGCACTCAACGAGACCGTCGATCGGCTGCGTCAGAGTCGCAGCACGGTGTTGATCCACGGCGAGAGTGGCACGGGCAAAGAGCTGGTCGCGCGAGCGCTGCACTTCGATGGCGCGAATCGCAACGAGCCGTTCATTCCGATGCACTGTGGTGCGATCGCGCCGGAGCTCGTCGAGAGCGAGCTGTTCGGTCACGAGCGCGGTGCGTTCACGGGTGCCGAGCAGAGTCGTGATGGCCTGTTCCGGGCTGCAGATGGTGGCACGATCTTCCTCGACGAGATCGCGGAGATGTCCGTGCCGGTGCAGATCAAGCTGCTGCGCGTTCTGCAGCGTGGTGAGATCCGGCGCGTCGGCGCCAATCAGCCGCGGATCGTGGACGTGCGGATCATCGCTGCGACGAACCAGGATCTCGCGGCCCTCGTGAAGGAGGGCAAGTTCCGCGAGGATCTCTACTACCGCCTGCAGGTCGTGAGTCTCGAGCTGCCCGCGCTACGCGATCGCACGGTCGACCTACCGCTCTTGATCGATAACTTCATCAAGGCCGCGAACGTGCGCCACGGTCGCAAGGACCTGCCCGTTCAGGGTGTCTCGCGCGGCGCGATGGAGCGGCTCGTGCGGTACGACTGGCCCGGCAACGTGCGCGAACTCGAGAACGTGATCGAGCGCGCATTCGCGCTCGGTGTCGGAGACGTCCTGCAGCTCGAGGATCTGCCGCAGCACATCATCGACGGTCGCTCGTCCCTTGCGGCGGCGCCCGATCCGGTGATCGAGGACGGCGCGACGGCGAGCGATCTTCCAGATCTCAAGAACATGCGGCGGGCGGCCGAGCGGCAGGCGATCCTGCAGGCGCTGAGTCGGTCCGGTGGTGACAAGATCGCGGCGGCGGCCGCGCTCGGGATGTCGCGGAGCACGTTCTACCGGCGACTGAAAGAGCTGGGGTTGTGACCCCGCAATGCGAGGTTGCGTCTCGGGTTCGCTGTCGGCGGGCTACTTGACGCGGCCGGTCGCGTCGGCGTCGCCGATCTCCGGCTCCGCTTCCGCCGCATCGGGGATCTCGGGCGCCTCATCGAGTTCGAGTCGGCATTCGATCGGTTGCTCGCGGCCTGCCTCGATTTCGAGGTCGACGATTCCCAATGGTGGGTTCGTGTGGCGCTGACGATCGTGCCGCAGGTGGCGAACGCCGTTCCGGGCGTAGAACAGCGCGGTGCCCGGGGGCAGCACGAGAGTGCGGCGCTCGGCGCCGCGGGGCCAATGCAGGCCACGCTGTGAGTCGTAGTTCGGATTGGATCCGAGGTTCGCGACGATGTTGGGCAGGTCTCTTGGTGCGAACCGGATCTCGATTCGGTCGACGTCGGCCGGTCGCTCGACGCCGGGTGCTGCGGCGAGCGCGAGATCGATGCGCGCGAGTTCGACCGTGAGGTCGCGCGTCACGGATTTGCTCGCGCCGAGTGCCACGCGTTCCGGTTCCGTGTGCAGGGTCAACCCGGTTTCGAGATCGGCGACATACAGGAAGTAGTCGCCCGGGCCGGCACGCACGTCGAATCGGAGATCGCGGGTCACGAACGAGCGTGGGCCGCGGAATCGCATGTTGGTGCTCGCCGGTGGTTGTTCGGTCCGCGCTGGCTCGGCGATCACGATCAGGTTCTCGGGGCTCGCACTGGCATGGGAGAACGCCAGTCGGCCCGTGATCCTGCCCGGGCGATCCGCGTTGCAGTCGAACTCGCGGTCGATACCGGTGGCTCGAACCCGGAACGGCTCGATCGGGAGGAACAGATCGCCGCCGAGGCGTGGGCGCGAGGGTAACCGGAGCACGAGCTGGTAGTTGCCGAGCGGAATACCCGTGAACTCGAACTCCGCGCTCGCGTCGAGTCGCCGTTCGCGCGTCGGTTCCGGGGTGCCGAAGCGGTTGCGGCCGGCCGCCGAGTAACTCGTGCGCGGCAGCGGCGCGAGCAACGCGAGTGTGCCGCTGCCGAGTTGGATGCCGGTCACGCTGCCGCGCACCGTGGCTCCGGGGGGTAGTTCGAGCGTGACTCCGTCGCGCGCCTCGCCGTTCTCGAGTTCGAGGTAGACCGGGCGTGCCGGCGCGTGAGACTCGTGGTCGACCGTGAGGCGCCACCGGCCGCTGCCGAGGCCGCGGAGGTCGAACGTGCCATCGGCGGCGGTCGTGACGCCGTCCTTCGGGTTGCGGTCCGGATACTGCGAACGGGCCGTCTTCGGCGCGAATCTCGCACGGACCCGGGCGCCTGCGATCGGCGCGCCGGTCTCTGAGTCGCGGACCTGGCCGCGCACGTGCGCTTCGGGTTGCAGGGTGACGACGAGCGGCTCACCGGGCTCACCCGGTTCGGGGTCGTGCCATTCGTGGTCCGCAACCGTCGCGGGCGCGAAGCCCGGGGCGACGACTCGGATGCAGCCCGCTTTCGCGCCGCGTGCGGGCGGTCCCACGATCTTCGCGACGCCGTCGGTTGCCGGCTCGACGCCGGCGAGCCGTTGGCGCAGCCGGAACTCGCGGAACGCGATGTTGCGATTCGCGAAGTCGTCCCAGACGGCTGTCGCTCGGAAGCCGCGGACCGGTTCTCCGGCCGTGGTCTCGGCGCGGACGAGCAGGTGGCGGGTCGTCGGTGCCTCCGGGGGCGCCAGCAGGATCTCCAGGTTGGCACGCGGGCCGCGCAGCACGTTGCTGCGGGCGCTGCGCGTGCCCGCCGCAGACTCGTGGCGGGCGGTGAGCCGCCAGCGCCCCTCGCGCTCGAGTGGTACGCGGAAGCTGCCGCCTTCGTCGGTCGTGACCGACTGTTCTGTCGCGCGCAGTTCGTAGGCGACGGTGACCCGGGCCAGCGCGACGCTGCGGCCCTCGTCGTCGAGCACGCGGCCGGCGATCCAACCGGTCGGTTGCAGTTCAACTTCGAGCGGCGCGCCGATCGCCACGGGTTCACGCCACGTGCGCGCGAACCCCGGCTTGCCGAACTCGAGTGCCATCGCGTTCGGCAGGGCGCACGGCAGTTGAAAGATGCCGGCGGCGTCCGTCGGGGCGCTGCAGAAGAAGCCGTGTCGGGTGTCGGTACGCAGCGCGCGCGTGGTCTCGAGCAGATCGGTGGCGATCACGCGGACCTCGGCGAGCGCCGTGCCATCCGGCTGGCGGACGCGGCCCACGAGGCGCTTGCCCACGGGCAGTATCAGTTCCCCGAATGCCGGCTTCTGCCATCGGATGCGCTGGCGGATGGCGGCTCGGCCGGGCGCGGCGACGTAGAGGAAGCGTGGTCCCTGCTCGTCGTCGGAAGGCGTTGCCGCAATCACGAAGCTACCCTCTGCGTCAGGCTGCTTGCCACTCGTCAGTAGCGCGGGTGTATCGAGATCGTACCGTCCGGCGATTGCGATGCGGGCATTGGCTATCGGTTTGCCGCCGGGATCCACGACCCGGCCCGTTACAGAGACCGGCGCCTGCGCGGTGGCGATTGCTGTAAGCATCGCTGTCAGAACGAGTCGGCCGAGCGGTCGCATCAGGCATGTCCTCGGCGGGTGCTCGACGCGGCCGCCGGATTGCCGCCGCAGTGGTTGGTCGGGGAGGCGGCCGGTGAGCGAAGCGAGATGAGGTCGGCCGCCGGACCAGGTTGCAGGGGAGCAACTTTCACGGTGTCGCACCATAGAGGCTCGCGGCGCGAGCGGCCATGCCGCCCGCTCCGCCGCTCGTCAATGCGACTGCGTTCCCTGCCAGCCGTCGCGCAGATCACTCGGGCAGGAATCCGGCCGACCAGAACCACTCTGGGATGACCATGTCTCGAACCAACCTCCGATCGTTCTTCGTCTTCGCCCCGTTCGCCGCCAGCCTCGCTGCGCAGAGTCTGACCATCAGCGAAGGCAATCTCGCGTTCACGACGGGCGCACCTGCCATGACCTCGCACGCGCCGCCGACCGCCGATCTGCGTTCGGACGCGCTCGCCACCGATCACGCGTTCCAACACGGCTGGTACTACCGGGTCGCGGGCGACACGCGCGAGTTCGCGCTGCGTGATATCGGCCCGACATCGGGCGGGGTGACGGCCTTCCTGACCCACGCCGATCGCGACTTCGCCGACGTGGACAATCGTGGTTTGTTTCGCGCGGCGTGGGATCTGGATGGTTATGCCACCGGTCCGGCGAGCGGTGTCGTGACGAGTCGATTGACCGTGCTCAATACGTCTGCCACGAACCTGACGATCGACCTGTTTGCCTATACGGATCTCGATATCGCGGGGACTCACGCCAATGACACTGCGACTGGCAACGGCGTTCGGCATGTCGTTTCCGATTGGACGGGTGTCCAGATCGAACTCGTCGGCGTCGGCGCGGATCGGTCCGACGTGCTGGTCCATCCGGGGGTTCTCGATCTGCTCACGGACACCGATATCGACGATCTCGGTAACAACCAACCGCCGTTCACGGGGGACTACACTGGGGCGTTCCAGTGGAGCGCGCAGACGCTGCCGCCCGGCGGGCAGCGTTCGTTCACGCTCATCTTGGCCGTTGATACTCCGGCGACTGCGGTGCCGGAGGTCGAGGCCTACGGCCGCGGGAGTCATACGGGCTGTGAGATCTACACCGACACCCTGCCGTTGCAGGATCATTCGGGGCTGCGGCAGATCGGTATCCATCTGACGGGTGGGGTGCCCTTTGCGCTCGTCGGCTTGCTCAGCAGCACCCAGGCGCTGCCGGGCGTGCCATTCGCTGGCCTGGAGCTGTGGGTCGAATCCCAGTCGGGCCCGGTCCAGTTCTCGATCGGCACGCTCAACGGCAGTGGCTACACGCAGTATGTCTTCCCGATTCCGGCGAGCCCGTACCTCACGGGGTTTCCGATCTATCACCAATACTTCTACGCCGATCCCGGGGTGCCGGCGGGCGCCAGCCATTCGGGCGCGTTACTGACCCGTCTGGGTCGGCTGTGAACCGTGCATTGTGAGGAGCGCCCCGGTCTGTCACGTTCGATACTGTCGTAATCCCGGGCGTCGCCGGGTGAGTGTCCGTATGCGGTGGTTGCGGTGGTTCCACTGAATCCACGACCCGTGTGGATAACCCGTGGAAATGCGGTTCGGTCGTAGTAGCCCATTGCTAGGCTCTGCGGCCATGCATCCTCGAACTCGCACTCGTAACCATGCTGTTCTGGCGATCCTCGCGATAGTCCCCGCAGTCGCGGTCGGTTGCAGCGGCGGCGGTGGCGGTGACAGCACACCCGCCCCGACGCCGACCCTGGCCTTCGGGGCCCCCACGGTCGTGCCAACGGGTGGCGCGGGTGGTCGGGGAGTCGTGGTTGCGGATGTCGACGGCGATGGCATTGCGGATGCGGTCGTGGCCAACGAGTCGCTCGGCAACGTCTCCCTCCTGCGCGGCCGGAACGACGGCAGCCTGGCGGCTGGCACGGCATTGCCCGCGACGCCGCTCGTCGCAGCAGCCGCCTTCGGTGACGTGGACGGGGACCGGATCGTCGATCTCGTGGTCGCGAGCGGCGCGACCGCGGATCTCGGCATCGCCAAGGGGCAGGGCAACGGCGCCTTCGACCCGCCGGTCGGCATGACGCTGCCCTGGCCGGCGGCTGATATCGCAATCGTCGACTGGAACCGCGACGGCATCGCAGACCTCGTTGTGACGAGTTCACTCGCCGCGGAGGTCGCGCTGCTCCGGGGCACCGGTGGTGGTGCGTTCGCCGCGGCGGTCACGGCCGCGCTGCCCTACGTCGCGTCGACTATCGCGATTGCGGACATCAATCGCGATTCTTTGCCGGACCTGATCGCGACGGGGCTCGGGGCGCTGAGCCTCGACGTGCTGCGCAACAATGGCGCGGGTGGGTTCCTGCCTGCCGCGACAACGGCGACCGAGGCGCGCGGTGGACGGTTCGTCTGCTGTGATCTCGATCGCGACCTCGTGCCGGACCTCGTGGCCGTCGACGGCAGCCTGCAGACGGTTACGGTGTTCAAGGGTGCGGCCGATGCCAGCTTCGCCGCCGGTGCGCAGATCGGCTTCACGGCGGGTGCCATCGAGAGTCTCGCGCTCGGAGATTTGGATGGTGACGGTTTGCACGACCTTGTCGCGGCGACCGGCAATCGGATCGAAGTGGCCTATGGCGACGATGGTCTGGGTTTCCTCGGCGTCGAGTTGGTGTGGGAAGACGCGGCGGGAGTGAGTTCCGTAGCGCTCGCGGACTTCAACGGCACGGGCATCGTCGATGTGGTTTGTGTCGTGGGCGGCGATCGCCTTGCACGCCTCGCCAATCCGTTGCCGGCCCCGGTTGGCATCGAGTCCTATGGCGTGGGCACGCCCGACTGCCGCGGCACCATCGGCATGTGGGCAAACGGCTCGCCGACGATCGGCAACAGCGAGTTCCGTTACCTCACGACGAACGCTCCGGCCGACGCTCCCGGCGTCTTCATGCAGGGCGGGCCGGCGGACGTCGCGGGCAGCAATGCGCTCGGGAATGGTGTGCTCATCCATCTCGGCTTCGATCTGCTGTCGACCCGGCTCGTGATCAGTGACCAGCTCGGTGCGGCGATCGTGCACGACCCGGTGCCGAACGATCCCGGGCTTGCGGGTCTGCCGATCTACACGCAGACGCTCTGGCTCGCGGATGCGGCCACGACGTGCACCGTTTCGACCGCGGATCTCGTGAGCTCGCGCGGTCTCACGGTGACGCTGCTGCAATGAGCTCGTCGATGCGCGGCTGGCATTCCGGTCTGCTGGCTGGGGCGGTGGCCGCGATTGCCGGAGGTTGCGTCGCAACGGGCGGCGGCTCCCGCGCAGCGCAGCAGGCGCTCGCCGAACTCGTCGGTGACGAGAAGCTCGTTGGCGGCCGCGTCGGCGTGTTCGTGCAGGATCTCGCGACCGGTGAGGTGCTCGCGCGGCACGCGGCGGATCGCGGTTTCGCGACGGCTTCGAACATGAAGCTCGTCAGCGCCGCCGTGGCGTTGCACACGTTGCGGCCGAAGGCGCGGACGCACACGGACCTGTTCGGATATGGCCGGCTCGACGGGGACGTCTGGCGCGGTGATCTGGTGTTGAGTGGTCACGGCGATCCGACCCTGCCTTGGACCGCGCTCGGTGAGTTCGCCGCCGCGGTCGAGCAGGCCGGGGTCCGCCGCGTCACAGGGCGCGTTCGGGGTGACGGTTCGTGGCTCGGGAAGGAGCAGCGCGGTCACGGCTGGCAATGGGACTATCTCGATCGGAGTTATGCCGCGCCGTTCGGCGGGCTGTGTCTCAATCAGAACTGCGTGAACGTGACCATCAGCCCGGGTCGCGTCGTGCCGCGCGTGCTCGTGGTGCCGCGGCTGCCCGAGCCGCCCGAAGTCCTCGTCGAGCAGGTGTCGGCTGGTCAGGAGACTGCGGTGGTCGCGACGCGGGCGCCTGGCGATCCAAGAATCGTGGTGCGCGGCACCATTGCAGCGGATTCCGATCCCGTGACGGTGCGGGTGGCCGTGCACGACCCGGCGCGTTTTGCTGCCGCGGCACTGACCCAGCGGCTACGCGACGCCGGAATCGCCGTTGACGAGCGCCCCGGCGATGCGGACACCCCGGTGGGCATCCGCGTGCTGGTGTCTCGGGATTCTCCGACCTGGGCCGAGATCGTCGAGCCGCTGCTCCGCGACAGCAACAACCTCTACGCGGAGGTGGCGTGGCGGGCCAGTGCGGTTGCCGCCAGTCGCGGCAAGGACTCGGGCGGTGCACGCCGGCACACGGTCGCGTGTCTTCAGCACATGGGGGTCGATACGACCGGCATGGTCGTGGCCGACGGCTCGGGCCTGTCGCGGCGCAATCTCGTGCAGCCACGCCAGCTTGCGGAGCTGCTGCGTTGGGTGAACGGCTGCGAGTTCCGTGACACGTTCTTCGAGTCACTGCCGATCGCTGGCCGGACCGGCACGTTGCGCAATCGTTTCCAGGGCGCCGAGAGCCTTGCTTGCGGTCGGGTCCGGGCGAAGACCGGGTTCATCTCTCGCGTCGTATGCCTGTCGGGTTACGTCCCGCGCCCGGATCCCGCTGCGCCGCCGCTCGCGTTCGTGGTGATGGTCAACGACTTCACTTGTCCGACACGGGCAGCGAAGGCCGCGGTCGATACGTTCGTCGAGGAGCTCGCGGCGATCGCTGGCTGGCGCGAGCCGGCGCCGGTCGCGCCCGAGTAGCGCGACGCCCTACGCGTCGGTTGCGTTCACAGCGAGACCGTCATGCCGAACTGGAACCCGTCGATCACCAGATCGGCGTCGTAGTCGACCATGTCGGTGCGGCCGTTGCCGTTGAGCTCGTTGTAGCGGAAGCCTGCAAAGAACGTCACATCGCGCAGCGGTATCGCGTAGCTCGCGCGCATCTCGAGGTTCTGATTCACGTCGTTGTAGTCACCGCGAACGATCAGGTGTGGCGAGATGGCGTAGTCGACGTCGAACGCGAGATCCTGCCACTCGGCACGGAATCGCACGTTGATCGCCAGGTTCTGTCCAGCGATCGGCACGTTCTGCCGGCGCGCGAGATCGTCGGTGAACGCGCGCAGGGTCAGGTCGCGGTAGGCGAACTCGCCGCCCGCGCCGAAGCGCAATGTCAGGTCCTCCTCGCGCCACTCCGTCGTCGTCTCGAACAGCGGCTCGATGTAGCTGATCCGCAGCTCGTCCATCTGCGCCCGCATGCGCACGAGGTCGTCCTCGAGCAGCATGCCCCAGTCGGCCGACAGCGGGTTCGCTTTCGAGGTCGACATGTCGAGGCGGTAGTAGTCGACGCGCAGGCCGCCGAACCCGTCGCCGACTTCCGCGCGGAAGCCGACGTCATCCTCGTGGGTGTCCATGCCGAACACGCTCATGAGCTGGCGCGGATTGTTCTGGATCGGGTTGCCGCCGCCCGGGTCGGTCTGGACCGAGGCGTCGCCGCGCAACTGGTAGACCGCGTAGTAGGGTGAGACCGTTACCCGCGGCTCGAGGAACATCGTCGACGAGCAGCCCGAGAGCAGGGCTGCGGTGGCGAAGATGGCAGTGGCGCGCATGCCGACAAGGTAGCCCGTGCAAGGCCGGTTTCGTAGGCTCAGGCCGATGAGCCAGGCCTTCCTCGAGCGCGACTTCCTCGCCTACGAACGTCACCGTCAGGACGACCCCGAGTACAACGGTCTGCGCCTGAGCGTGCGGCGCAAGCTCAAGGCGATCGTCGACGCGACGCTGAAAGAGGCCAAGAAGGCCGGTGTGACGCTGAGTGCGCAGGCGGGGCTGCACCATCCCTACACGTTCAACAGCTATCGCGTGCGGGAGCAGCGGGCGTATCTCTGTCGCGGGCCGAAGGAGCGCAAGAAGCTCGCGTCTTTCTTCGGCGAGGCGCTCGGCAAGGACGCCGAGACCCACTACATCCAGACCGTGCTCGAGGCCTGCATCGACGACCAGATCGTCGAGGCGGCTTTGCGCATCCATCCGCAGGCGTGGTGGGACGGCGAGAATCTCAAGAAGAAGCTGCTCGGTGACGCCGGGGAGCTGCAGGCGTTCTGCGAGCGGCTGAAGGCCCTGCCCGGCGGCTTCAACCTCAAGTTGCACGATTGGCGCAAAGACCACTGGTGCACGAGCATCAAGCCCGACGAGGTCAAGGAGCTGATGACGCACTACACGCCGGGTGAGCACTGGCTTCATGTGCAACGCCAGTTGCCGAAGGAGGACGCGGTCGAGATGGGGCCCGAGGCCGAGTCCTGGGTGCGCGCGTCACTGCTCGCGCTGCTGCCGGTCTACGGCTCGATCCTCTGGTCGCCGGATTGAGTCGTCCGAACCGGGTAGCGAACGCAAGCTGCCGATCTCTTCGCCGAGCTGTTCGGTGACGCAGGTGGGGCAGATGCCGTGCGTGAAGTTCGCTTCGGTGCGCTCGCGGACGTAGTTCTCGATCCGGGTCCACTCACCGTTCTCGACGCGGATGGCCTTGCAGTAGGCGCAGATCGGCAGGAGTCCCCGGAGCGTCTTGACCTCCTTGATGAGCCCCTCGAGTTCGAGGCGTCGGGCGCGCTGCTGACGGCTGTGAAGGAAGAACACGCCGGCGAGGATCAGCAGGAACACGGTCGTGCCGATCGCGCCAATGCGAAAGATCCGGGCCTCGGCGTCCGCTAGCTCGCGCGACATGGCTGCGCGCTCGGTCGCGAGCCGGTGTTCGAGGCGCGCGCTGCGGAGTTCGCCGCGTGCTACGGCGCGAACGAGGCCGGGTGAACTCGAGGCCGCGTCGATTCTCGCGGTGAGCTCGGCACGGTGAGCCGCGTGCTCCTCGGCTTCAGTCGTCAGGTGGAGCGCGCGAGCGAGCGCTTCGCTCAGTCGATGGAACTCGGCACCAAGCTCGGGGGTGCCGATGCGTTCGACCAGCGGTCGAGCCGTCGCGAGCGCCGTGCGTGCGGCGGTGTAGCGTTCGAGGGCGAGGCAGGCTGCGGCGAACTGGCAGCGCGATTCGGCGATCCCAGGGTCGTTGTTTGCGGCTTCATCGTTCACCAGTGCGCGCCGTGACCAGGACCACGCCGCTTCGGCACGATCTTCGTTCGTGGCGAGCCGTGCCATGCTTCGGCAGTGGGTCGCGATGGACCGCGGGTCGGTCACGCGTTCGGCGATCGCCAGCCCGCGCTCGAACGCCGCGACAGCGTCGTCGCGGCGGTCGAGGCGGCGAAGCGTCTCGCCGATGCAGTTCCACAGGTGGCTGTTGCGGTCCGCGAGCCCGAGGCTCTCGTTCTGCGTGCGCGCCTTCCCGTAGGCCTCGAGCGCGCCCTCGAAGTCGCCTTGAAAGCTCTTGATGTCGCCGATGTTCAGCCACAACGGGGCCAGGTACTTCTTGGCGTCGTTGGTGACGGCGAGTTCGATCGCCTCGAAGTAGTGCGAGGCTGCCAGCTCCGCCTCGCCGCGTAGTCGAAGCGAGGCGCCGATCGTGTTGTGACCGATCAGCCGCGCGATCGGTGGTCCTTCGCCGAGAGCCTCGAGGCCGCGGCGGGCGATCGCGACCGCGTCGTCGTAGCGTCCTTGTTGCATGCGCGCCGTGGCGAGGCGCACGAGCAACGTGCCTTGCACATGGCGCGCGGGTTCGGAGTCGGGCTGGCCGAGGCGCGCGAGTCCCTTCTCGTAGCGGCTGACGGCTTCGTCCCAGCGGCCCGCGAAGTGGTGCCACAGGGCTTCGATCGAGTCGGCGCGGGCGTGGGTGATGGTGGCTTTGGCAGGCAGGCTGCGCCGGAACGTTGCGAACTCGGTTTCGAACTCCGATGCCTGCGGCGGGCGGGCGAGGTGTTCGAGTTCGTCTAGGCGGGCGTCGATCGCGGCAGCGCCCTCGGGCTGCTGGGCCGAGGCGCCGCGCCCCATCGGCAGCCCGAGGGCAGCGAGGAACGACAGCAGTGCCAGGGCGAGGCCGCGGGGCATCACGCCACCGTACCCGGCGCGGTGCGGCCTCGCCAATCGTCGCGGCCGCGATCGGCTACTTCGACGGATAGGTCTCCTTGACCCAGGTCGACCAGCGATCGTCGAAGTTGAGCGTCGTGAGGCCGTAGGCCTCCTTGAGCGCCTTGCGGGTCGCGCCGACGAGGTCGGTCTGATCCGGTAGCCACTGGTCGTCGACCCGTCCCTTCACACCGAAGATGAACGTCTGGAACTTCTCGGGACCCTGCGAGATCAGCCAATCCATGCGCGACCAGATCGCGGTGTGGTCGGGGAAGTTGATCTTGCCGAAGTTGCGCCACTTCACGATGTCTGCCATCGACGACAGCTTCTTTCCCGACACCACCAGTCCGCGCACATAGGGCGGCCAGTTCCACTTCTTGTTCATGTCCGCGACGCCGCCCTCCTGCTGATCGAAGCTCGGCCACTTCGGGCTCACGCGGCGGCACCAGTAGTGACCGAAGCCTTCGCGGATCCAGACCGGCAGGTCGTAGGCGTAGTAGCGGAAGCCGTCGAGCAGCAGCTGTGACACGTTGAACGCGATCGAGCAGTGCATCGCGGTGTCGTGCTTGAGGCGGGCATCGTCGCACTCGGTCGCGATGCAGAGCATCATCGAGCCGACCTCCTTGAAGTGCCAGCGCTGCGGGAACTTCGTATTGCGGCCGATGAACGTGTTGAGGTAGAGCTGATGCGTCGCGAGCTTCTCGAAGATCAGGACGTTGTACTTGTCCCGCATTCCGAGGAACGGACCGACGCCCATGTAGCGGGCGCCCGGCTTGCGGATGACCTCGGACTGGTCCTTGGGGAAGTCGCTGTCCTTGGTGCCGAACAGGTCCTGCACCTCACCGTAGAGTTTCTCGAGCCGATGGGCATAGAGGTGCGCGCGCAGCCACGGGTCGAGGCGGCGAGACTTGGGTTTGACCTTCGGCAGCTTCTTCTGCAGTTCTTCGAGCTCGGCGCGGATCTTCTTCCGCGTCGTCATGTCCTGCGGCACCGTCCACTGCGGCAGGTTGCACCCGAGGCGGAAGTGCGCGGTCTCGATCCAGCGGATCTCGACGTGCGGCAGGCGTTCTTCGATCTGGGTCGTCGGTGTCTTCTGGTCACCGATGCAGCCGACGTCGAACGGGCCCAGCGAGACGTAGCCCGCCTGCTTCAGCGCCTTCGGATCGTTCTTGGTGTAGGGGTCGATCTTCCACTTCGGGATCTTGCCGCGCTTCTGAGCGACGCCGGACTCGGCGAGCAGCAGCGCGGTACCGAGCGCGAGCAGAGCGCGGACCGATTGGCGTAGGTGGTCGTGCACGTCAGATCTTTCCCATCCACTTCTTGGCGTGATCGATGACCTGGAACACCGACAGTTTCTCGAGCGGTTTCTCGCCATGGATCATGCGCAATGCGTTGATCGCGGCCTTCTTGACCGGGTGCTGGCTGGCCTGCAGGTAGCGCTTGAGGATCACGTTGTGGTCCTTCGTGCCGAGATAGCGGACGAGTCGCAGGCCGGCCATCTGGTCCGCGGCGCCGCGCTTGTTGATCGTTTCGAAAACCCAGTTGCCGGCGAGGCCGGAGCGCGCGGCCGGCAGCACCGTGGCAATGTCGTCGCCGACGTCCTGCCAGTGGGCCTTGCTGTATTCGAGGACCGGGTCGAGGGCATCGCGCTGCCGCAGTCCGAGCAGCCCGAGCGCTGCATGGAACGCGATCTCCGGCGCCTTGTCCTTGGCCGTGCGCTGCAGCACCGGGATCAGATCCCGGTCGTGGAACTTCGCAAGTCGCCGCACCAGATAGTGCCGCAGTTCGAAGCTTGGCTTCCTGAGCTCGCGTGCCATCAGCGAGCCATGTGCCGGCTTCAGGATCGCGTCGAGCACGGCGAATAGCTGCTCGTTGATGTTGTCAGCGCGGTCGTTGACCTGCCGCAGCACGAGCGGGGCCGCGCCGGCGCCGAGTGCGACGATGCGGTCGCGCGCGCCGTCGCGCAGCTTCTGCTTGTCCTTGCGGAACTGCTTCATGCACGCGAGCACGCGCTTGGCTTCCTGCTTGCCGAGCTTGGGCCACGCGTCGAGCTTCTCGATCGCCACGACTGTTTTCTGGTGGCCTGGTTCGGGCTCCTTTCCGGTCGGATCCTGCGTCCGGATCGGCGTCGTAACGCTGGCGAGGACGAGCCCGAGGGCGACCACGCCCGTGATTCGGTGAGCGAGGTGGCGAGAGGCTTGAAGGCTTTTCATCGACCCTTCTTTGGTTGGGGAGGTTTGCACCAGGTCGGCAGTGCATCGCGGAACTCGGGGTGGACGTAGGTGCACTGGTCGGCGATGCGGGTCTGTTCGGCGGCGAGCCAGTCCTGCCATTCGACGACCTTGTGTGTGAAGAAGCCGACTTGCGTGGCTTCGACCATGTCCTCGCCCGCGACGGGGACTTCGGTGTACTCGTGGGTTCCCGCGAGCACGAAGCCGCGCGGCACCGGAATCGGCTGGCTCACGCCGCCCTCGTTGAGGCGGTTGAACAGGAAGGCGGCCACGGGGAGGTCCGGCTGCAGGCGGGTGTAGGCCCGGCGTTCCTGGACCTCGACGTTGCCGCGGGCCTGTTCGAGCTCGTAGACGTTCGAGGCGATCTGGCGCACGCCCTTGGCCTGCTCGAGCAGGACTGCGCGTTCTTTTGCGAACGACCGCTCGGCGAGCGCCAGCGGGATCAGGTGCGTTTCGAGGATCAGTCGAACCATCGTCTTGTGCCCCGCATCGGGGTTGGTGGATCGCAGATACTCGAGCAGCGGGTCGACGTCGGCGAACGTGATGTCGATGCCATCGATCGACACCAGCTGGCTCGCGCCCGCGGCCGGCGGCACCGGTGGGTTGCTCTCACTGCAGCCCCAGATGGCGAGCGTCGAGAGGGCGAGCGTCGGGATCGCGAGGGCGGCGAGTACCGTGGTCGATCGGGAGCTGGCGGTGGTCTTCAGCGGCATCACGCGGTGTCGAGACCCGAGAGGAAGTCGCAGATCGGGCCCGTCAGGAAGCGGTAGGTGGCGTAGAGGTTGTCAGCGAGGCGCGGCACTTCGGCGACCTGGGTCGGGGCGGCAAAGCTGCCCGTGTTCTCGATCCAGACCGAGCGGGGGTCCTGGGGCCACGACTCTACTCTGACATGATAGGTCTCCTGGCCGCCTTCGTGGGGCGGAAAGACGAATCGGGTGCCGACCGACTGCAGCGGGCGGGCGAGCGATTCCCAGGCGGCGGGCTCCGGCGCGAGCAGGCGCTGGCGCAGGAACTCGGCGCCGTCGCGGAAGTGCCGCGGGGCGATCAGTGAGCGCACGATGATTTGCTGCGCGACCGTGGCCTGGATCCCGAGCTTCTGGAATGCCGTCGTCGTCACGTTCACGAGCCGGGTCGCGAACGCTTCGACGGTCGTGGCGCGCAGCTCTTCCCGCAGGATCAGCCGGTCGGGCGCGAACGTTGCCGTGGAGATCTGACCGGGTGCTTGCGGCAGGTTGCTGAGATGGATGCCGTCGGGGGCGACCTGGAAGTTCTGGTAGGCGAGTTCGGGCTGCTGGTAGAGCGCGTTGTGGACGCTCTGCGCCAGATCGGTTCGCAGCTGCTGCGGGGGGTAGAGCAACTCGGCGCAGAACGCGATCGTCCGGGGGTCGTAGGTCATTGCAGGAACTCGTGATGGTATGGCGCGATCGGGCCGTCGCCCAGTCGGGAACGGGGCTCGGGAACAGCTGCGGGCGACCGCACGCCGATGACCGTGGCCAGGTTCTTTGGTTCTGGCCCGACGAATCGGGAGGAATCTCCCGAGAGCCTCGTTTCAAAGACCCGCTGGGATACGCTCCCAGGCCCTGCTTTCCAGCCGAATCAAGCATTCCCAACCTTTCGTAGTTACGAACATGCATTTCGCCATCACTGTGTCCGCGCTGCTCGCGCTCGGCTCCGTCGCCTGCGCGCAGGATCCTGACGCCGTCATCAAGTCGCTGAAGAAAGAGGTCAACGTCCTCCAGGATCAGCTGATCGAAGAGCGCGCCAAGCTGCTGCTCAACGTCAAGGTCAACGGGGTCGCGCTCGACCCCAAGGAAGTGATGCGCGAGGCCGTGTATCTGACGGGTGGCAAGCTCGTGGAGGCCAAGGTCGCCGACTTCTTCATCCTCGAGGAGATGCGCAAGCAGATCGACTCGGGTCGCCGTCAGGCGGAGGAGTTCTTCATCGAGAACGAGGATGTGCTCAAGGAGCTCGCGCCGATGCAGGCCGAGTTCGAGACCAAGAATCCGGGTGTCGACTTCTGGACCGTCGTCCGTACCCAGTTCGGACTCAACCGTGAGACGTTCCTCGAGCAGCGCAAGCAGTCGATGCTGTTCGATCGCGTGTTCTTCCCGGGTTCGCCGAGCCAGTGGCCGGACATTACGAAGGAAGCGATCAAGTCGCAGACGCAGAGTGATCAGGGCCCGAAGTTCATCGACCAGCTCGAGAAGGCGACGGAGGGTGTCGACGAGAACGGCAACCCGAAGAAGCTGCCCGAGTTCTGGGTCAACATGATGCGCCAGTTCGTGCAGAAGGGTCTGCGCAACTGGAGTGACATCCGCTACGCCTCGCACGGCCTGCCGTCGGACATCGTGCTGCGCGTCAACGACTTCGAGTGGACCACCGACGAGGCGTTCCGCTTCGTCAAGAAGGGCCTGTTCGTGCAGGATCTCGAGCGCGCGATGCAGGAAGTTGCGGTGCGCGAGGCGCTGCGCCAGGAGCTCGTCGACAAGGGCTTCTACATCAGCGACGAGGAGTTCAACAACCGCTACGAGGAGTATCGTCAGCCCTACGACACGACGCCGTTCACGGTCGAGGTCATCGCGACGCGCTTCAAGGGTTACCCCTGCCTCGAGGCGTTCCGCGCCCGCTGGCGCCTGATGTCGTCCTACGGCGACATGATCAAGGACGAGGTCAACGACGAGAACCTGCAGAAGCACGCCGACAACTACGGCGCCTTCTTCGCCGACGGCCAGTGCAGCATCGACGTGATTCCGTTCCAGGCGCGCGACGTCAGGACGGGCGCGTGGCAGCCGGACGGCATGGCACAGGCCAAGAAGCGCGCGGAAGCGCTCTTCGCGAAGCTCGCGGCCGAAGAGATTACGTTCGACGAGGCGCTCAACCAGCACGGTGAGTTCTTCGCGAACGACGAGAAGCGCGGTCGCCTCGGCTTCCTGCCGCTCAACCAGCTCAAGCAGCAGCTGCGCGAGAGTGAATACACGCGCCTGCTCGACGGCTTCTCGGCGACGCACTTCCTGTTCTTCGACGCCGAGGTCGGCAAGACCCACGGTCCGATCCAGGGCGCCGACGGCTACTTCATCGCGCGCATCAACTCGCGCACGCCGCCGCGCCGCAAGATCGACGTCAAGGTCGAGAAGGAGCGCGAGCTCGTGACCGAGGACTACATCACGCAGCGCTTCTTCGAGTGGGCCAACGGCGTGATCGGCAAGGCCGCTTTCAACTAGCCTGAACGCTTCGGCGCCAGCCTGAACGCTGCGATGGGGCGGGCCCGAGCGGCTCGCCCACGTCCGCGACCCCGCCCGGTTGCCAGATCGGTTGCCAGATCGGTTGATGGGGTCGCAGTGGCCGCGCGGTTAGCATTCCGCGCGTGAGCCAACCGCAGCAACCGAGCCAGAACGACGGCAGCGTACGCGCGCTGCTCCGCCGACTGTGGGCCGCGATCGTCCGGTACCGCGCGCTCGTCGGCGCGATGGTCGTCTTCGCGGTGCTCGAGACGATCTTCACGAAGCTGCCGCTCGTGCTCGTCAAGCCGCTCATGGGCGAGCTGGCCGGGGCAGTGGAGGAGCCGAAGCTGATTCCGGATCCGTGGCTCGCGCCGCTCGGTCGCCCGTTGCCGGCCGAGCCCGACCTGATCGATGAGGTCACGCGGGACTTCAACCTCGTGTTTCGTGATTTCGCCCAGTGGCTGACGCAGGGGCTCGGGATCGCGTTCGAGAGCCCGAGCATGAACGTTGTGATCGCGTGCGGTCTCGTCGCGATCCTCTGCGGTGCGTTCGGCGCGGTGACGATCTACTTCGTACAGACGATCTCGCGGTTCTTCGCCGTGCGGGTCGTTGCGGGGCTGCGCTGTGAGCTCGCCAACCACTTCCTGCGCCTGCCACTGCGGTTCTACGGCCGGCAGCGCATGGGTGAGATGATCAGCAAGATCACGAACGACACCGCGGTCATGCAGCGGTCGTTCGAGCTCGCGGCGGACCACATCATCGTCGATCCGCTCATGATCCTCGGCAACGTCGTGCTCCTCGCCTACTTCGTGCCGCAGGCGATCATCGTGCTCGTGATCATGGTGCCGCTCATGGCGATCCCGATGTATCGCCAGGGCCGCAAGGTGCAGAAGCGCAGCACCCGCAGTCTCGCCGCGATGGGCGAGGCGACGGAGTCGCTCAACCAGATCCTCACCGGCATTCGCACGGTCAAGGCGTTCCAGCTCGAGGACCAGCGCTACCAGGACTACGTGAGCAGCACCGACACGTTCCTCGAGCGTACGCGGCGCATGCTGCGGGCCAAGGGGCGGTCGATCGCGCAGACGTTCTTCGGCTACCAGATCGGGTTCGCGGTGCTGCTCGGACTGCTCGGCTACGTCGTGCTCGTCGAGCAGAGCATCGACTTCACGGACGTCGGGGTCGCGCTCGTGCCGTTGTCGACCACGTATCAGCACGTCAAGCGCATGACGCGTTCGTACCACGTGCTCATGGAGTCGGCGGGCGCCTTGCAGGGCATCGAGGAGATCCTGCAGACCGCCGCGGATCCGACGCAGCAGGGCGGCAAGCCGATCGACACCGTGCGTGGGCGCGTCGATCTCGAGGACGTGTGGTTCGGCTATGGCGACGAGTCCGTGCTGCGCGGCGTGTCGCTCGCGGTGCAGGCGGGGCAGACCGTCGCGTTCGTCGGCCCGTCGGGCGCCGGTAAGTCGACACTGCTCGATCTGCTCATGCGCTTCCACGACCCGAGCCGCGGCATCGTGCGCGTCGACGGCATGGACCTGCGCGAGATCCGGCTCGCCGACTTCCGCGCTCAGACCGCGGTCGTGAGTCAGCAGGCGTTCCTGTTCAATACTTCGATCCGCGACAACATCGCCTACGGCCGGATGGGCGCGAGCCAGGAAGAGATCGAGGCGGCCGCGCGCGCGGCGAACATCCACGAGTTCATCCTCACGCTCCCCGACGGCTACGACACGCTCGCGGGCGAACGCGGCGGGAACCTTTCGGGCGGCCAGATGCAGCGTATCACGATCGCCCGCGCGATCCTGCGCAACCCCGCGATCCTCTTCCTCGACGAGGCGACGTCCGCGCTCGATTCCGAGAGCGAAGAGCTCGTCCAGCGCGCGCTCGACGGCCTGCGCGCCGGGCGCACGTCTTTCGTCATCGCGCACCGCCTCTCGACGATCGCCGACGCGGACCTCATCGTCGTGCTCGACCAGGGCAAGGTGGTCGAGGTCGGCAGTCACGCCGAGCTGATCGAGAAGGACGGGGTCTACAAACGCATGCGGGATCTGCAGACCGCGTAGCGCGCGGATCGGCGGGGCTCGGTCGTTCGGCGCGGTCGAGCGCCACGAGGTTCACCAAACGCGTAACGGATTCCCTTCGCGGGCGCGGTCCGCGGCGCCTGTCCGGTTGCCGTGCTACCTTGCCACGCCCCTCGTCCCGACACGCACCGCTGATGTTTCCCAGGAACCCGTTCGTACCGTTCGTCGCCCTGTTCGCCCTGACCCTGCCCGCGCTCGCCCAGAAGGGGGAGTCCACGCGCCAGGACCCGACCTCCGAAGCCGCGGAAGCCGTCGAGTTCACGCTCGAAAACATCTTCCCGGACAAGAAGCAGCCCCTGTTCGGTCCCCGAGCAAGCAGTGCGGCCTTCTCGCACGACGGTCGCCACGCTGCCTACCTGCACCGCGGCTACCGCGAGCGTCGGCACGGCAGTGACCTGTGGTTGGTCGATGTCGCCAGAAGCAAGCAACGTCGCCTGACCAGCGCCCTGACGCTCTCCGAGTTCCAGGCGTCGGCGCGCAAGGTCGTCGACGATCGCGTTCGCAAGGCCAAGGCGGCCCAGAAGAAGGCGGCCCAGAAGAAGGTCGAAGACAAGCAGTCGGGCAAGAAGAAGACGGGCAAGAAGAAGTCGGGCAAGGACGGCACTGGTGGCGACGCCAGGCAACGTGAGGAAGCGCGGCAGCAAGAGCGCAAGAAGTTCGGCAACGTGGTCGATGCCAAGGACGCCAATGCCGAGAAGGCGCCGCGATACGGCGGCGTCAGTTCGTTCGAGTGGTCGCCTGTTGCCGATGAGCTGCTCTTCACGTCCGCGGGCGATATCTATCGATTCGTGGTCGGCGCGGATGCTCCCGAGCGTCTGACTCAGACCAAGGCGAGGGAGCGCGACGTGCAGTACCTGCCGGACGGCAGCGGCTACACCTACCTGCTGGACGGCGCGCTGATGCAGGTGCGCTTCGGCAGCCATCTGATCGTGCAGCTCGATCCGAAGTTGCCGTCGGGCGAGTCGATGTCCTCGTATCGGATCAGCCCGGACGGGAAGAAGCTGGTGTTCATGGCCGGCAAGGGGGCGTCGTGGCGCGGCAGCAGCCGGCGGGTCAACATCGCCCGCTACCGCGAACGGTTCATGGAGGTGCGTGAGGTCCCGCGTACGGTCTCGGACGACAAGCTCCCCGAGCGGGAGACGTTCGTCTATCTGCACGAACTCGGGGATGACCTCAGCGAGCGCAACAAGCCGCGGCGCGTCTGGACGCACAAGCACACGGGCCCCCGCGACATTCTTCGCGTGCCCCAGTGGGCGCCCGACAGCAGTCGCGTGACCTTCGCCACGTTCGAGCAGAAGAGCTCGCAGGTGCTGCTGCTCCAGGCGCACGTCGATCCGGCATCGCCGGTCGCGAAGGACGGCAAGGGCAAGGACGCGAAGAACGGCGAGATGCCATCCGCTGGCGCGGACGGCAAGGGGAAGGTCGCCAAGGAAAGTGGTGCCGACAAGCCCTACGTCGAGGCCAGGGCCGACGTCGTCTATCGCTTCCTGCACGATGGTGGCCCGAACACCCCGGGCATGATGCAGCCGCGCTACAGCGCGGACAGTCGCCACATCGTCTTCTTGTCGGAGCAGACCGGCTTCCGGCACGTGCACGTCCTGGATCCGCTCTATCAGAGCCAGCGTCCCCTGACGCACGGGCGTTACGAGGTCTATCCGTTCGACATGGACAAGGCACATCGTCGACTGCACGTGCTGGCGACCAAAGAGCATCCGACGCGCCAGGATGTCTACACGTTGGATCTGGAGAGCGGCGAAATGGTCCGCATCAACCGTGCTGCGGGCGTCTACTCGGGGGCAGCGATCAGTCCGGACGGCCGTGCGGCGCTCGCGACGCGCAGCACGTACGGCTCACTGCGCGAACTTGCGCTGATTACGCACGGCGGTCGCCACGAGGTGCTGACCGAGTCGCACCCGAAGCGCACGGCGAAGCTCACCGAGGCTGCGCCGGAGTTCTTCACCTACGAGAACCGCCACGGCCACGAGATCCACGGCTACCTGTTCAAGCCGGAGGGCTGGAGCAAGGACGACAAGCGACCGTTGCTGCTCTATGTCTACGGCGGCCCGCTCGGAACACGTAAGCAGGTCGTCGACGGCAGCTACCAGAGCGCTGGATACTTCTTTGGGCAGTACATGGCCCGCCAGCACGGTTGGGTGACCTGCACGATCGACCCGCGCGGGATGTCCGGCTACGGCGGGGTCTTCGAGAAGGCCAACTTCGAGCAGGTCGGCAAGCCGCAGGTCGAGGATCTCACCGATGGCGTGAAACACCTGGTTGCCGAGTTCGGCGTCGACTCGAAGAAGGTCGCGATGCACGGCTGGAGCTTCGGTGGTTTCCAGACGCAGATGTGCATGTATTCGGAGCCTGATGTGTTCCAGGTCGGGATCGCCGGTGCCGGGCCGACCGAGTGGGAGAACTACAACGCGTGGTATTCGACCGGCACGATCGGCAAGAGCCGTGAGGGCAAGACCGACCTCGGCAAGTACTCGCTGCTGCCGCTCGCCAAGAACCTGAAGGGCAAGCTGCTCCTGGTCCACGGGATGGAGGACAGCAACGTGCTCTACCAGGACACCGTGAGGGTCTACCGCGAACTGCTCAAAGCGGACAAAGAGACGCTCGTCGAACTGTTCCTCGATCCGACCGGCGGTCATGGCCTCGGCGGCGACGTGACGACGGTGCGTCGTTTTCGCAAGTACGAGGAGTTCCTCGTGCGCAACCTCGGCGGCCTCCCGGCCGACAAGTCGACCAACTAGATGCCAGCAGCCGTGCGACGCCTGGCTCTCTGGATCTTGGTGCTGTTGCCCCAGCTGCCGGGGCAGACCTACGTCGTGGACGCCGGCAACGGCCCGGGGACGAACTACCTCGACTTGCCTGCTGCGGTCGCAGCAGTTCCGGACGGCGCGGTCTTGCTCGTGCGTCCGGGCAGCTACACGGGGTTCGCGATCGCGAGCAAGGGGCTGACCGTGCTCGGCAGCGCGGCCGTTGTCCAGGGCGCGGTCTCGATCGGCGGTACCGCACCGAGCCAACCGGTCACTTTGCGCGGCCTGTCTTGGTCGGTGTTGCCGAGGAACGTGGTCCCCGTGACTCCCGTCATCGCCCTCGACAACTGCCAGGGTCCGGTGATGCTCGAGGGCGTCGCGCTGCCGGCGAACCCGTATCTCGGCGTGTGCCCCTGGCCGTGCCGGATCGCGACAGGCATTCGCGCCACTACGTGTTCGCAGGTCTATCTGCGTAACTGCGACATCCGCTGCGCGGTCGAGTTGTCGGCGGTCTCGGCCGTGATCGAGTCGTGTGAGCTGAGTGGCGAAGATCTCGGCGCGATCTACCAGACCATTCCCAACTACCCGCCTTCGGGCAACCGGCCACGGCCGGCGTTGCGGCTCAACGACTCCGATGTGCAGGTCGCCGGCGCTTCGCGATTCGAGAGCGGTTCGGGCGGCAACCTCGGCCAGGGCAACCACATCGTCGGCGCCAGCGGCATCGTCGTGCAGAACGGCTCGCTGCGGTTGCTCGACGGCACGATCGTCGCCGGCAGCTCGGGCGTCGGGCAGCTTGCGTTCACGGTCGAGGCCTCCGGCTCGGCGAACCTTCGCATCGCGCCGCGCGTCGGGCTCACCGGGGCCATGGGCGCATCGACCCAGGGCCCGCAGGTCGGCACCGATGTCATGCCTGCGCTCGCCGGCAGTAGCGCCGCGGCGGGTGGGGTGTTGTCGGCGACGGTCACGACGGAGGACGGTGACCTCGTCGTGCTGGCCGTCGGCTTCCCGGCAGCGCCGACATTGTTGGCCGGCATTCAGGACTCGTTCTGGCTCGATCCGGGCGCGCACGTGTTCGCGGCGATCGGCGTGCAGCAGAGCGGCGGATCGATCGGCAGTGCGGTTCCAGTCCCCGCGGGACCCGCGTTCGTCGGGTTGCGGCTCAATTGGCAGGCCGCGTGTTACGGCCCGGTGACCGCGTTTCAGGCGACGAATCCGGTTGGGGTTCTGGTGCGGTGAAAAGAACGGGGTGTGGGAAACAACCGGTCGCGTCGCGTGTTATTCCCTCCGAGGCGAGCCATGACCTTTCGTGACTACCTGTTGTCGGCGGCATGCGGTGTCGGGTGGCAAGTGATCGTCAACTTGCTGCTCTACGAATGCCTGTCCTCACTGGACTTCTATCTGCTCGCGGGTGCTGCCGCCGGTGTGTTTGCGGGCGCTCTCACCATCCGTTCGCGAAAGCGTCGCGACGGGCGCGAGAGCTGGCTGAACCTCGCGTTCACCTACTTCGCGGCAGTGGCCGTCTATGCGTTCGTGGGCAACTGCCTCGACTGGCCGCCGCAGTTCTTCGGCAGCCTCGCGTTCTCCCTGTTCTACGGCATGGTCTACGCCGTGGTGTGGGCGGTCGTGCTCGTGCCACTGAGTTACGTGACCCGGCGCCTGGTGTGGTGGGCGCATCAGCTGCAACTCGCCGACCCGAAGGGCGTGCAGACGTCGTGAGTCTGCCCTGTCCAGCGTGATCCGGGGCCCCGCGGTGCGGGAGCCTGGCGAGCGCCGATTTCCCTGATCCTGCAGGGGCCTACTGGCGTCGGGCCAGAGCTTGGCGGCCGCCGACGGAAGATCGCCACCGTGTAACCGTCTCAAGGTCACCATGGCCTTGCCACCTGTCGTCGGAGCGCTCCTGATCGCTCTCGGATCCTGCAGTACGGTGACGACTCCGTTCGACGCGGATCCACGAGAACGCGCGGACTACTTACGATGGTACGCCGTTGGCTTCGAAGCGGGCGCGGTGGGTTATTGTCGAGTCGTTGTCTGCGAGACGAGAATTGGCAGGTGCGCTCCGCGGGGTGGGCTGCGGGGCAGGGTGACGGTTTCGAGGTCTGGTCGGAGCGCTACGAGGCTGCGGTCCGGCGACGAGATCGAGCCGCGTTACTCGATCTGTTGAGCCCGCTAGGAGAGAACGCCGACGAGGCCGTCGAGCAGACCTTGAACGAGCTTCGTGGCGGCGATCCCGATGCTGGCGAATCCAGTCGTATTTCCGGCCTACGCTGATCCATTGCTGTGGATGCTCGCGATGGTCTCGCTATGCGCCGAGATCTTCGTGGTGCAGTTGGTGCTGCGGGGCGGCGGCTTGAGGGACCCGAACTTCGCCGGGCCGCTGGTTGCGATCAACCTGTGCACCTGGGTTCCGTTTCTGATCGCGGTCGATCGATTCGGGATGCTCGTCGATGGGCCGTCGGTGCCCGTTCTCGTTGCGCTCGAGATCGGTGTCGTTCTCGTCGAGATTCCGTTGCTGTGGCTCTCGACCCGCGGGCGGTTCTGTTCGCGCCGCACGAAGTGGCAGCCAATCGGATTGGGGCGCGCCGTGTGCGCGTCGGCGATCGGCAACGTGACCTCCATCGGGGTGAGCCTGCTCGTCCCGATCCTGTTGTTCTTGAGTGTCAGTTGATTCCCATGTCCGTGTGGCCTGCAATCGAGCCATGCGCGCTTCTCTGGTCGCCGGTTTCGCTCTCGCCACCCTAGTCAGCGCACCCGCGGCGCAAGATGACAAGGCCGCTGCCAGTGAGTGGCGCCAACTGTTCAACGGCCGCGATCTGACCGGTTGGACGCCGAAGATCCGCGGTTATGCGGCGGGCGAGAACTTCGGGTCGACGTTCCGCGTCGTTGATGGATTGCTGACCGTTTCGTACGAGGAATACGAGGAGTTCGGCGGACGCTTCGGGCACCTGTTCCACGAGAACGAGTTTGCCAACTATCGCTTGCGTGCGGAGTATCGCTTCGTCGGGGAGCAGCTGAAGGGCGGCCCGGGCTGGGCGTTCCGCAACAGCGGTTTGATGCTCCATGGGCAGTCCGCGGCGTCGATGGGCAAGGACCAGGACTTTCCGGCGTCGATCGAGGTGCAGTTGCTCGGTGGGCGGGGGCAGGGCAAGCGCGCGACGGCCAACCTCTGCACGCCCGGCACGAACGTCGTGCGCGACGGCAAACTGTGGACGCGGCATTGTCTCGACTCGAAATCGGCGACGTATCGCGGCGACCAATGGGTCAGCGTCGAGATCGTCGTGCGCGGTGACACGATGCGGCATCTGATCGACGGCCACACGGTGCTGGCCTACGACGATCCGCAGCTCGATCCGCGCGATGGCGATGCCAAGAAGCTGCTCGCGGACGGTCGCGACAAGGCGCTGCGCAAGGGCACGATTTCGCTGCAGTCGGAGAGCCACCCGGTGCAGTTCCGCCGCGTGGAGATTCGCGAGCTCGCGGAGCCCGGCCCGTGGCTGCGGCCGCTCGCAGCCGACGCGCTGACGAAGTTCTGCAACACCAAGGGCAACTGGAGTCTCGCGAAGGGCGTCGCCAAGCTCACGCCGCGCGAGGGCGAGCGCGGCTGGCGGCGCTTCGACCACTACCTCTGGATCGAAGGTGAGTGGGGCGACTTCGAGGCCGAGTTCGAGTACTGCATGCAGGAGGGCAGCAACAGCGGCTTCTATCTGCACGTCGGCGATCGCGCGCAGCCGGTGAAGACCGGCGTCGAGGTGCAGCTCTATGCCACGCCGCACGACAAGCCGAAGGCGCGGCTCACGGACCACGACGCCGGCGGCATCATCCCCGGCGACCCGCCCGCGGAAAACGCCTCGCGTCCGGTCGGCGCGTGGCAGCACATGCACGTGCTCTGCGAGGACGGCACGCTGTTCGTCACGCTCAACGGCAAACTGGTCCAGACGATGTCGCTCGACCACGACAAGATCCGGAACCGTCCGCGCCGCGGCGGCATCGGCTTCCAGGATCACTCGCTGCCGATCGAGCTGCGCGGCTTGCGCATTCGGTCGTTGCGTTGAGATCGATCGATGCGCCAGCCGGATATCGGGGCCGTGCTATGATCTGAATGCCACGAAGGGTCCTGCGATGGCAACCGTCTACTGCTGGAAGTGCGATCGTGACGTAGCGATGTTCGACGAGCGAGAGTGGTTGCGCATTCGGCCGCTCCTCGACACGGGGATACGGGCCGTCAAGGACTACCGCGCCGAGCACGGGGTGCCGCTGGCCGAGGTCCCGATGCGCGGACCCTACGCCGAGTTGCTGGCCGAGCATGTCCGAATCGCTGGTCATGCCAACGTGCGGCCGGAGGATGTTTGGCACCATCGCCGTGCGGATCACGGCCCGCCCTGCCGGCGGTGCGGCAAGCCGTTGCGGACGCCCGGGGCGACGCGGTGCGTGCTCTGCCCGTGCGTGCACTGACCGTTGGCTACACTGCAATAGCGATGACGAGATCGAAGAATGCTCACCAGATCCGGGCCGCCGTGTTCTCGGCTCAATTGATGGGGTTCGTGTTGGGCGGGATCGTTGGCTTCGCGGTTTTCCTCCTGCTGTGCTGGTTCGCGGAGCCGGTGGACGGGCCGGTCGGCGAGCCGCAGTGGACGTGGCTGGCTTCGGCGATTGCCGCGCCCTTTCTGGGCGGTCTGGTCGGCGCCTTCTGGTTCGGACGGCCGGTTCGCCGCCATCTCGATCCCTCGCGCCGCCCGCGGTGATCGGCGCAGATCGGCCATGATCGAAGTCCGCCCAGCACGCTCCGATGACGCCGAGGCGTGGCTCCGGATGCGCGAACTTCTATGGCCCGATGGTTCGGCCGCCGAACACGCGGGCGAGATCCGGCAGTTCTTCGCCGGCACGTTTCCGCGCCGGCCCTGGGCCGTGTTGCTCGCGTTCGACGAAGCCTGCGAGCCGCTCGGCTTCGTGGAGTTGTCCGTGCGGCCCTACGCCGAGGGCTGCGAGTCGCATCGGGTCGGCTATCTCGAGGGCTGGTTCGTGGCCGAGCGCGCGCGCGGCAGTGGCGTGGGGGCGGCGTTGCTTAACGCCGGCGAAGACTGGGCGCGCGCCCAGGGTTGTCGCGAGTTCGCTTCGGACGTGGATCCGTCGAACGCCGTGAGTCTTGCAGCGCACCGTGCTCTCGGTTTCGCCGATGCCGGTGTCGTGCAGTGCTTTCGGAAGGATCTCTGAGCTTGGTGATGCGTGGCCCGCGAGCGCTGAGTCGCATCGTTGCCGCTACCGCACGCGCAAACTCTGAAGCCGACCGTTCTGCACGTCGATGTGAACGGCGCGCAGCTCGTTCTTGCCGTTCTTCGTCATCGGCAGGCGGCCGTCGATTCGAATGGTCGGGCGGCCCACGGCGCCCGTCCATTGTTCGCGCATTGCGGCTCCCGTGACGCGATAGCCGCTCGCGGCGGCCTCAATGCGGCCCGCGACGCCACAGATCGCGAGCGCTCCGAGGGTCGGGTCGACGCGAGGGCTCGTAAACAGACGCTCCGTCGTGATCAGTTCGTTCCAGGCCGCGAGATCCTGCGGGTCGAATGCGGTGAGCCAGTCCCTGGTCAGCCACCAGAACTGCCAGTCCTTACCATGGCGCACCCGCAGGAACGCGCTGTCGATGAGCAGTGCATCGACGCCGAGTTCGATCTCGCGGACCTCGTCGGGCATGCCGAGTTCATGCAGGTCTGACTTCGCCAGCAGCGTCGGCAGCTGCATACGTGGATCCCACGAGCCAGTACCCGGTCGGGTGCGCGTGAGTTCGGAGGTCGACACGACGTCCTCGCCGCGCATCGTGCGCTTGCGGACCAGTCCGACGCCTCGGGCCAACCACTGCTCCTCGACAGTGGTTTCGCCGGCAATCGTGGTCGTGCCGCGCAGCCGAATCGTCGTGAACGTTCCGGCTGCGACCTTGCAGCGCTCGTCGATGGCGAGCACCTCGCCATGGAACTCGATGCGCTGACCGTTCTGTTCGCCAGTCCAGGCCCATTCCCTGTCGGGCGCTGCGGGTAGCGGTAGCAGGCAACGACCGACCGGGGGCGTGCCCAGGTCAGGAGCCCATTCGATCCACCGGCGATCTTGCCAGATGCCGGCAGCGTCGATGGCTACCAGGCGTGCCGCGATGGCTTGCGGCTGCTCTGGCCGGTGACTGACGACCAGGTGGTAGTCGCGGTCGCCGAAGCGGGCTTCGCCGAGCACGGTTTCGGTATTGGTCCACGTTCCCGTTGCGTCCGAAACTCGGTACTCCCACGTCGTCCCGCGCTGCAGTGGCAGCCACGACTCGGGGCCTTGTGCCTCTTGTTCACTGGCTGCGTGCCAGACGCCGAGGACTGCCGCGATCGCGACCGTAACCATCGCCGCGGCGGCGAGCAGGGCCTTGTGGTTCCCGTCGCCTGGTCGGGGCCCGCGCACGTCGCTGGCCAACCGCGACGTTCGTTCAGGGGCCTGCTGCGAAGCACGCTGCAGTATTTGCTCGGCCAGATCCGGTGGCGACTGTCGATTGCAGTGCTCCTCGAGTGCCATGGTCAAGAACGCATCGGACCAGCTCATCGTTGCTCCCGTTGGTGTTGCAGGCAGCGCGCGAGTCGCTCGCGCGCGCGGCGCAGCAGCGACTTGGCACCTTCGTCGTTGAGATCGAGCGCCGCAGCGACCGCACGTCGATTGCCGTTGGCCTCGTAGCGCACAGTCAGAGCTTGCCGCATGCGTTCTGGCAAACCCGCCATGCAGTGTTCGAGGTCGTCGAAGACTTCATCGCCGTGCGTCGATCGCACGTGACTCGCCCAGGCGAGTTCGATCGCCGTCTCGTCGAGCGGCAGGTCCTGCCGAGCGCGGCGCCCGGTGTTGCGGAACAGGTTGAGCGCCGTCGTGCGAAGCCAGCGCGCGATCACCGCTGGCTCGGTCGACGATGGCGGGTGGCGCAGGAGCGCGAGGAACGCCTCCTGGGTGAGGTCGTCGGCTGCGGCCGGCTCGCACCCGAGCAGACGCAGGTAGCGCCACACGCCGTTCTGGTGGCGGCGAATCAGCTCTGGGGTCAGCGCGTCGGCCATCGATCGGGGCGGCTCGGAGAGTGCGATCACATGGTCTGGGCACCGGGCCCGGGGGCGTCGGGGTCGGGAAAGTCGAGATTCTCGCGCCGGGTGACCGGCAGGGCGAGTGTGGGGCGGGCGGGTTCGGTTCGCTGGGGGTGAAATCTGCTAAGATTGCCGATCGCCTGGCGGTGGGAGGAAACGTCGCCGGCCTGCTCTGGCTCGAGACGGAAAGGACTCCCCGATGCGACCCGTGCTCTCCCTCGTTCTCGCTCTTGCTCCGATGACCTCCGTCGCGAGTCAGATTGTCGTCAGTGGCGGTGGCCTCGCCTTGCGGCAGGCCGTGAACGCGGCGCCGAGCGGTGCGGTCCTGATTGTCGCGCCGGGCTCGTACGACGGATTCACCATCGACGCGAAGGGGTTGACGATCCTCGGGGACACCGTCGACATCGTCGGCACGATCGAAATCAAGAACACGCAGGCCAACCAGCCGGTCACACTCGCTGGCCTGAGCTGGTCGAGTGCCATGCCCAACACGAACGGGGCACTGCTCGAGTTGCGACAGTGCGCGGGAGCCGTGCACGTCGAGGAGATCGTCCAACCATCGAGCATCGGTCCGGGGTATCCCGTGGACGGGGTCAATGCCCGTGACTGCGCCCAGCTCATGCTGTCGAACTGCACGATCGGATGCGTTGCCGCGCTGCGTGACTGCAACACCGTGGTCGACTCGTGCACGATCGAGAGCGAGGACATCCTCGGTGGGTTGTCGACCGCTGTTCGGGCGGCAATCAGGCTCTGGAGTGGTTCGCTGCAGATCGCGGGCGCATCGGTCGTCCGTGGCGGTGACGGGTTTCGGAGCGGGCCGACCCAGGCCGCCGACGGCAATGGGATCATGGTTTCGTTCGATGCCCACCTCCGCGTGCTCGATGGCCTCGTGAGTTCGGGCGACGACCCGGGGTTGGCAATGGGTGGCCACGGCATCGTGTCGTTCCAGTCGACGAGTGTCGCTCGGATCGAGCCGCGCGCCACGGTCTTCGGTTCCTCGGGAATCCCTGTGCTGTCAGCGGGCACGGTCGCGACCGAGTCGATGCCCGCGCTCGTCGGCGGCTCGGATCAGCCAGGTGGCATCCTGACCGCGACCGTTGCGACCGAGGTCGGCGACCTCGTGATCCTCGCCGTCGGCCTGCCGGGCCCGAGCATCGTGGTGCCGGGATTGCAGGACCCGTTCTGGATCGATCCGGTGGTGCACCTGTTCGCCGTGATCGGTGTGCAGCCGGTCGGTTCCTCACTCATGGGCCAGGTGACCGTGCCGGGCGGCAACACGTTCCGCGGTCTGCGGCTGCATTGGGGTGCGGCGTGTCAGGGGCCGAATACGGGCTTCCAAGCGTCCAATCCGGTCGCGACGATCGTGCGGTGAGGCGGGGGGCGAGCAGCGCGAGTGAGCGTCGATGTGCGCTGTGCTACACGTCGCGTCGATCGGCTCGGTGATACCATGCGCGGGTTTCGAACCGATTGGTCCTCGTATGGGCGGCGACGAGTCGGTTCAGGCACGAACGAACTGGGAGGTCGTGATGCGAAAGTTCTTGGCTGGTGTCGCCGTGGGCGCGGTGGTGGTCGGTGTGATCGTCGGGTTGTGCGTGAGCAAGATGCTCGACGAGAAGTACGAACACGGTCGGCGCATGGGTGAGTTGGACGGTCGGCTCGTAGCAATGGCGGCAATTCGTGCGGAGTTCGGTGAAGTGCCGCGGTCACCGCGCACAACCGAGCTGTTCTCGCTCAAGACCTCGGCTGCGGTGGCGACGGTGGTCGACGGGGTCAAGACGATCCGGGTTGCGGACTGAAGCCGACGATCCACTGACGGTGCTGCACCTGTGCGCGAGCGCACTCGGAGCGGGCCTCGGTTGGTTGATTGCGTCCGGGCAGGGCGCGGTGACCGGCGCCATCTTCCTGCCCTTGATACTCGCTGGGACTCTCAGCGGCGCGTGATTCGCGAGCCCTCGCGCTCGCGCCACTCGTCGGCCGACATCTCGAACCGTGTTTCGCCATGTGACGTTGAGCCGGCGGCGCGCCAGCCGGCGGCGCGATAGAACCGTTCGGCGCGCGTGCCGGGGTCGGTGGACAACCAGACGCAATCGGTGCTCGTCTCGAACAGCCATCGCATCATTGTGTCGTGCAAAGCACGGCCGATGCCTCGCCGTTCGAACTCGGGTTCGAGGAACAGCGCCCACACGTTGCGGGCCAAGTGGTCGGCGATCGCGAAGCCGACGGGCCGATCCTCGGAATCGACGGCGACCCAACCGCGGCCGCGGACCGTGAGCATGTCGTGCACATCCGATGGCTGCACGCGCGAGGGATCGGACAGACGATTCTCACGCACGTCGAGCCGGATGCGCATCAATGCGTCGACGTCGTCGACGGTCGCATCGCGGATCCGCCAGTTTCCACCTCGTGTATGAGCTGACTGCTTCGCCATCGCGTTCACGATTCTATCGGGGTTGACGATACATTCGTCGAACCGAGGATCGCGCGGCATGAGTGACAAACAACCCTGTCAGAGTTGCACGATGCCCATCGAGTCCGGCCCCCTTTGCCAATACTGCGGGGACGAGCACGGCAAGCTGCGGCCGTTCGGCGAACTGTTCGAACGGATGGTGCAGTGGACGTTGTCCCAGCCTGATGCGCCCGAGCGCGCCGCAGCCGAACGGCAGACGATTGCCTTCATGGCGGAGCAGCCGGCGTGGCGCGGTCATCCCGAGATTACGCGCCGTATGAACGCGTGATTCTGCGATATCGCGCATTCAACTAACGTCGCAGTTGCCCATGACCGCTTCCGAGATTGCGTTGCAGTTCGCCGATGCCTTTCACGACGTGTTCCTGACGTTCCAGCGCCGTGAACCGAATCGGGCAGCCGAACTCACGTTCGAATCGTTCGGAGTGCTCGAGCATCTCGCACGAACGGGGCCGCTCACGGTCGGTGAGGCGGCCCATCATCTGAGTCGCAGTCAGTCGGCGACGAGCGAACTCGTGATGCGGCTCGAGCGTCGTGGACTGCTGCGCCGGTTTCCCGACACGCGTGATCGGCGGCGCCACCTCGTCTGGTTGACGGAGGACGGACTGGCGGTGCTGCGCGATGCGCGCCAGGTGCTCGACGGCGATCGGCTCGCAGCGGCGTTGGCGACGCTGTCTGAGCGAGCCAGCCGCGACCTCGTGCGTGGGTTGTTGCGAACCGCGGCTGCGGGGCGGGGCGGCGGCGAGGGCTGAGCCGCCGTGCGGCAGCTGGCGGGTGGGGTCTCGATGTCGAGCATGGCCCAGGTAGCTCGTTCAGTCACATAGTGAATAATTTGAGTTTAGGCATATGGAGGCTGAACTCGATATATTCGTCTGGTGACTGAACCCATGTCCACGATTGTCACCTCAGCAGGCGTCCTCGGCCGAGCGATCCGCGACGCGCGTCGTGGGGCTGGGCTCAGCCAGTCGGACCTCGCGGCTCGCGTGGGTCTCAGCCAGGTGGGCGTCTCGAGGATCGAACGCGCCGCGGAGCGGGCGCCGCTTGCGACCGTTCTATCGCTGTTGGCCGTCCTCGATCTCGAGCTGTCGTTGCATCGCCGGCCGGTTGAAGATCCGCCGTCGCCCTGGGAGTCCTGATCGATGGGGCGCCGCAACCAGCAGCGCGAGCTCATCGTTGCGATGAACGGCCTCGCGGTCGGTCGTTGGACGACGAGCTCGGCCGGTAGCACCCGATTCCGCTACCTCGACGACTGGTTGCAGCTGCCGGCCAGCCTGCCGGTCTCGCTGTCCATGCCGTTGTCGACCGAGCCGTTCCAGGGCGAGGTCGTCTGGAACTTCTTCGACAACCTGCTGCCGGACAACGCCGACATCCGTCGCCGACTGCAGGCGCGCCTTGGCGTGGCCTCGACGCGACCGTTCGATCTGCTCGCGGGGATGGGGGGAGACTGTGTCGGCGCGCTCCAGATCTACCCACCCGCGGAACAGCCGCAGTCCGTTCGGACCGTCGACGCCGAGGAGCTCGATGACGTTGCCATCGCCGAGACGCTGAAGAACTACCGCGACCGGCCGCTAGGTATCGACCGCCACGGCGAGTTCCGGATCTCGATTGCGGGTGCTCAAGAGAAGACGGCGCTGTTGCGACGGGGTGACAGTTGGTTGCGGCCGCGGGGAGCGACGCCGACGAGTCACATTCTGAAGCTTCCGATCGGCCCTGGCATCAACGGCATCGATCTGACCGACAGCGTCGAGAACGAATGGCTCTGCCTGCAGCTTGTCGCTGCGTTCGGACTACCTGTCGCGCGCGCGGAGGTTGCGACGTTCGTCGACCAGAAGGTGCTCGTCGTCGAGCGCTTCGATCGGCGTTGGGCCAAGGATGGTTCCTGGCTGATGCGGCTGCATCAAGAAGACTTCTGCCAGGCCCTCGGCGTATCGCCGGGCATCAAGTGCGAGAGCGATGGTGGGCCGGGCGTGGCCGCGGCCTTCGACCTGCTGCGGCGTTCTCGAGAGCCTGAGCCCGATCGCCGGACGTTCTTTCGCGCGCTCGTCGTCTACTGGCTGCTCGCGGCGATCGATGGTCACGCCAAGAACTTCAGCTTGATGCTGCTGCCCGGCGGCCGTTGCCGCATGGCGCCGCTCTACGACGTGCTGTCGGTCCATCCGCTTCTCGCTGCCGGGCAGTTGCAGAAGGAGCGTGTCCGAATGGCGATGGCGGCGCTCGGCAAGAACCGTCACTACCGCTGGGATGGGATCCTGTCGCGGCATTGGCGCTCGACCGCTGCTGCGGTCGGGCTGCCGCAGGTCGATGCGGAGCAGGTATTGGCCGACCTCGTTGATCGCGGTCCCGGCGTGCTCGATACGGTCGCCGATCAGTTGCCGGCGGGCTTCCCGGCGGCGTTGGCGGAGCCGGTCTTCACTGGGGTGAGGCAGGCGTTGGACCAACTCGGCGCGGCGGCGACCGGCGAGGTGTCATGACCAAGGCCGGGGCGCGGGCGTGGTTGGTTGGCTTCGCAGCCGCTGCCGGTATTCTGGGCGGTGTCGTGGCGCGGAGCTGGCTCGTCGGCGTAGGGGTCGCTGTCGGCGTGATTGCCTACGTGGTTCTCGAGCTCTGGGGTCTCCGGGCTCCCGAGGGGGATCAGGACCACATGCTGAAGAACCCCGGGCGGAAGGGGTAGGGCGGTGATGGCTGCCTTCCCCTCGCGGCGAACCCGGGCGATCGGTTTTCCTGGCGCGGTTTCGGACCGGTTTGCGGGGTAGGCGGCGGCTGCCTCGCCGTACCCTTGCCTCACGATTGCGATGATCACCGCCCACGAACTGACCGACCGTGCGCCCGTCTGGGCGGCAATGTCCGAGTTCTTCCTCGATACCGAACTCGAACTCGGTGATCTGGAACGGATCGCGGAAGTCGTGGCGCGGTCGAAGTACACGGTGGAGCAACTCGAGAGCATCCTGTTTCGCGAGCTCGTGCCGGCTCTGTGGACCAATGTGTCGACGCCGGCCGGGGAGTGGGGTGGGTTCGATCAGGATTGGCTGCAGCGGCGGATCCTGCGGCGGTCCCGAAGGTTTCTGCGATGGCCCTGTTGGCTCCTGCCCCGGTCCGTCGTGCGTGAACCGTGGCAGCGCGTGCGTGAGATCGTTCGCGCGAGTCGAAGCTGAGCAGCAAACCGGCGCGAGAATCCGGAAGCTGTATCGCCATTCGTCCGTTGCGCCCCGTTCGTTCCTGCAGTCAACCCCGCTCCTTCGCCGGCTCCGGTCGGTGCGCCACCATGCGATACCCGTTGCGCTTCCGCGTTTGCGCCCCTCTGGCTTGTCTCACTCTCGTTGCCCTGTCTGGCCCGGTCACATCACAGTCCGGTTCGGATGTTCGTAACCAGATCGGGAACTACCTGCAGACCCATCATGAGATCGGCCAGCTTTCCGGCGCGGTGCTCGTGGCCGATGCCGGCGAGATCGTCTACCAGGGCGCGTTCGGCCTCGCGAACGCCGACTGGAGCATCGCCAATACCACGGACACCCGGTTCCGACTCGCGTCGATCACCAAGCAGTTCACAGCGATGCTCGTGTTGTTGCTCGTCGAGGACGGCCAGCTCGCACTCGACGCGCCGATTACGAAGTACCTGCCCGACTATCCCGCGGCGAGCGGTGACCGCGTCACGCTGCGGCACCTGTTGAACCACACGTCGGGGATACCGAGCTACACCGATCGGCCGGGGTTCCTGCGCAACGAAGGCAAGTCCGAGCTGCCGGTCGCGGAGTTCGTCGCGAAGTACTGCTCGGACCCGCTCGAGTTCGAGCCGGGCGCGAAGTTCCACTACAACAACTCGGCCTACTTCCTGCTGGGAGCGATCGTCGAGACCGTTACGGGCACGACGTACCGCGATGCGCTGCGAGAGCATGTTCTCGCGCCGCTTGGTATGAACGACACCGACGTCGACGACGAATACGCGGTCGTCGAACGGCGCGCGATGGGCTACGACGAGATCCTCGGTGGTCATCGCGTCGCGCTCTGGATGGACATGTCGGTGCCGTACGCGGCGGGGGGCATGTATTCGACCGTGGGGGATCTGTGGCGCTGGGATCAGGCCCTGCGCAGTAAGCGCCTGCTCGGCGGCAAGCTGGAGCGCGAGATGTTCACTCCCGGGCTCGAGGACTACGGCTTCGGCTGGTGGATCCGGTCGCCGGCCGGCAAGGGCGCCGAAGCGGTCACCGCGCCGGGTGACTCGGAAGATCGCGCGATCGAACACAGTGGCGGCATGCCGGGAGTCTCGACGCTTATCTGGCGGCAGCCCGCGCGTGGCCGCTGCGTGATCGTGCTCGGCAACACGAGTGGCACCGCGCACGGTCCGATCCAGCGCGGCGTCGTCGAGATTCTCGGTGGCCAGATACCGAAGAAGCCGCGACCGCGCGGTGACTTCGAGATATCTCGGTGCGTTCTCACCGAGGGCATCGAGCCGGCGCTGGCGCAGCTCGCGAAGTGGCCCGAAGTCGTGCGCGAGAGATACATCGAACGCGACGTCAACCGGATCGGCTACGGCCTGCTCGAACAGCGCCGATTCGCCGAGGCGATCAAGCTCTTCGAGTTCCTGACGGCCGCCTATCCCGACTCTGCCAACACGTGGGACAGCCTCGGCGAGGGGCACATGCGGGCGGGGAACCGGGATCTCGCGATCAAGAACTACGAGAAGGCGCTCGCGCTCGATCCTGACAGCGCGACCGTGCCGGGCATCCTGAAGCGCCTGCGCGACCGCTGACTGCCGCCACCGGTCTCCGAGTGTCGGGAGTTTCTGCGACATTCTCCCGGGGATGTTCGGCGACTGTCCCGGTGCGATGTCCACTGCTACCGACAACCAGGACGAAGACGATCTCGCGCTCGATCACGCCGAGCGTTGCCTGCCCGCGGCCCTGCGTCGGGAGTGGGTCGTCGTGCCCCGGCGACTGCTGCTGCAGTTGTTCCTGCTGGGGCTGCTCATGGGCAGCGCGGTTGCGCTCTACGTCATGGGCAAGATCTACGACGTGGAGGCCTTGCGATGGACGATTCCGGTCGCGCTGATCGCGCCGATGCTGGCCGTGAAGCTTTCTCCGTGGTGGCGTGCCGAGCGACCATTGCGTGATCTCAGGAAAGCGCGTCGCGAGGCCGAGGCCGCCGCGGGCGACGCTGCGACACGATAGGTTCGGGCTCGTAGCGACCAGTGTCGTCGCGTCAGCCGAAATGGGCGAACTCACGACCAGCCACTCCCACCCCGATTACCCGCACGGCATGGATGTCGAGTGGCTCGGGATCGACGGCGCCGGTCGGATCGCGATCTTCACGACCGCTGGCGATGGTCCGATTCCGACTGCCGTGCTCGACGCGTGGTCGCGCCATCGCGCTCTATGTGACCGGTTGCTCGCGATGCCGAAGCTCTGCGGCTGCGAGCTGCTGGTCCGCATGCCGTGGCCCGACGACTATCTCGCGGCGGCACTGCGTGGTTGTTACGCGTTCGACTGGCAGAGCCGCACGTTCGGCGGAGGGAGTGGGCGCTACGAGCTGCAGGCCCGGCCGACGCGCCCGCTGACCGTGGACGATCCGCGGTTGGGAGACTCACGGCTGGGAGACTCGCGGCTGGGCGAACTCGGCGCGGCGTTGCGTGAGGGCCTTCGTGGGGAGACCGGTGTCGGCTACCGGTTGTCCGGCCTCGACTTCACGTCGCGAGTGTTGGGCGCACTCGCGTGACCGCGATGCGCGAGCCCGTGGCGGCGCGGGCCACCGAGCGTTCACAGGATCAGCTCCTTGACGGCGAGGAACTTGCGGAAGGCTTCCGCGTTGGTGATTTCGAGGTCGCCAGCGCCCTGCGGAGTGCCCTTCGGCGGCACGAACGTCGCGTCCCGAAGGTCGAGGTGCTCCCAGCCCGCTGCGGCGGCGCGGAGGGCGTCGAGCTTCAGATCGGGGACGTCGCGCAAGCTCACACGCTTCAGGGATCGGGCTCGACGAAGCGCCGGCAGCGGGTCGTGGCCGTGCAGGGCGAACATCTTGCCCGGATCGTCGAGCTGGACCGTTCTACCGAAGTGCTCGAGATCCAGGGTCGTGAGGTTTGCGATGGTGACCACGTCTTCGAGATCCCCGGAGGTGAGATTGACTGCCCGAGCGAGCGACAGGCGGCGGATCCGCTTGTTCTGCCGCAGTGGGCGCAGCGCCCCCCGATCGGGAAGCGTGCCGTTGGCCAGATCCAGGGCCGACAGGTGCGGGAGATCGGCGATGGCCGCAACCAGGTTCGCGCGGATCGACGTGTGATGGCGCAGGGCGAGCTCGGTGAGCGCTGGTAGCTCGCCGAGCGCCGCCACCCGGGAGGCGTCGATGGCCTGCGCGCCGTCGAGCTCCAGTGCCCGCAGCCCGTGCGACCGCGCCAGGAATCGTTGCCAGTCGCGCGGGACGGCGCCGCGTAGGTCGATTGCGAGGCGCAGCAGGCTGCGGGTCGGGAGGATCGACAGCGGTATCGGAGTCGAGCCAATACGGAGGCGCAGCTCTCGGAGTAGCGGCAGTCGTTCCAGCGGCGCGAGTCGTTCCGCGTCGACGGCGACGAGATCGAGCTCGAGCGCTTCGATGCGGGTGTGGCGCACCAGCGCGTCGACGATTTCCGGCGCCAGGGTGAGCGCCGGCGTGTTGCCCGGCCCCGTGATCGCGACCGCACGCAGGTGCCGTAGGCGCGCGAGGCCGGCAATCATCCGGACGGTCGGGGGCGTCAGCCGGACAGTGGGCGTATCCGCGGCGAGCGCATCGACCGCCTGGCGCGTTGCCACGACCGGCGCTTCGGCGAGCTCGTCCCGCCATGACGGCGGGACGCCATCCGGGTCCTGGGTTTTCCGCCGGGCAGGCGTCGGGTCCGTGAGGACCGCGATGGTGACGGTCATGCCGATGGCGAGGAGCGCGACCAGCAGCCGGCGGGTTGGCGGCCGGTGCTCGGTGTTCGGTCGCGACGCGGTTGCCCCGTCGCGGCGCTCGCGCGCCGCGAGTAGCTGCAGGCCCGCATGCATCACGCGGTCCGTGGCCTCTTGCTCGATCTCGTGATCTGTCGTCGTCATCCGTTCAACCTCCGTTCGACACACTCCCGCAGCCTGGCCCGGAGTCGTTGCAGCAGCGTTTTGACCCCGGTCTCTTTCATCCCAAGCGACCGGGCGACCTCGGCGCGCGGGAGACCGTCGTCGTAGAACAGCCGTAGCGCGGCTGCAGCGTTGCCTCGCAGCGTCTCGCGACACCGCCGAAGTGCATCCAGGCCGCCATCGAGGTCGTTCGCGAGTCCGGCATGCCGCCACGCACGATCGACCGCGTCGGCCCAGCGCTCGTCCGTGTCGACCGTTCGCGGTTGCCGGGCGCGTTGGCGTTGATGCTCCAGGAACTGGTAGCGGACGGCCGTCCGCAGCGCGGCGCGGACGAGCGGCACGGGTCGATCCTGGAGCAGCCCGCGGCGCCACAGGCTCACGGTGGCGCGTTGCGTCAGTTCGTCGGCGAGCTGCGCATCACGCGCGAGCGCCTCCGCGTAGCGCAGCGCCTCTTCCCGCATCGCCGCGTCGAGCACGACGATCGGTGTCGTTGCGGTTTCGGGGCCGCTGTCGGCAGGTTGGACTGGAGAATGCGGCACGATCCCAGGTCGGACGCCAGGGCCCCGGGGTATTCAACCAGTTTTGACAACCGATGGGCTCGATCCGGGTGCCGTGTGACGGTGGCGGCTCGGTGCAGTACCATGCAGCCCCTGCCGGTCGATATCCGATACGGCTATCTCGAAGCATGGAACGAGGCTGTGCAGCATCGGTGCCCGCGCGCGCCGACTCGGATTCTTCGACGCCACTGGTTGCAGGCCAGCCGTCGCGGGGGCCTTTGCGTGTGGCGCTGCTTTCCGCCCTCGGGCCGGCGTTGATCCTGTTGGCGTTCCAGGTATCGAGCTGGCCTGATTGCTGGTTCCTAGTGTTGTTGGGGGGCGCATGCTCGGTGATCGCATGGCGTGTGGTTCCGCGGTGGATCCGCGAAGACCGGCACCTCGACGCGTTCGACAGCGAGTGGCACCGCGCCCGTGCGGAGTGGAGCGAACTCGGGCGGGCCGCCGACGCAGCGCGTGCGCAGGGAGTGTCGCTCGAGCAGATGTTGTGCGACCGGGGCTACCGTGTGCCCGGTGTGATTGCTGCGATTCAACACGACCTGACCGAGGAGTCTCGCTGATGAGGAGTTCGCGTTCGCTGACGCCGTTACTGATCCTCGCCGCGTTTTGGCTCAGTGCGTGCCGCAGTCAGCCGGATCCGACCGATCGGGTCTTCGCTGCCGATCCCGCGCCGGCCGTGGGGACGACCTGTCCGGAATGTGATGCGTCGCAAGTCGTGCCCGTGCTGCACGGCTACCTCGGCCCCGAGGGCGAGGCGATGGTTCTCGCGGGTCGCGCCGTGCATGGTGGTTGCTCCATCGGGGGGCCGAATCATGTCTGTCGCGCGTGCGGCCACGAGATGGTTCGCAGGAGCGCAGCGGAGCTCGCGCGGGTGCGGGCAAGGGACGAAGCCCTGCTGCGGCTCCTCGAGAAGCGCCGCGCGCTACTCGCGGAGCGTGATCGTGACCTGTAGCACGTCGTCGACGTCCTTGCGGACTTCGCTCGGCAGCGATTGCATCGGCACTGCCTTGCTGCGGTTGAGGCGCCAGAGCACGATCGATTTGCCGGGTTCGACCGTGAGTCGGGTCGGCTTGTTCATCGCGACGAAGCTCGTGCCCTCGTCACCGTTCCGCAGCTGATCCCAATCGGCGAGCACCGCGTCGCTGTGATAGAGCGACCCGCCCTGTTGCAGCACGAACGTGAGCTCCGTGTTGTCGCCGTCACGGCGGGGCGTGACCATGATCAGGCCGAGCCGCATCTCGAGCGTCGGGTCGCAGCCGCCGCCGCCGAGCCCCTGGCGTTTGACGAGCTCGCCCTTGCTCCACGTCTCGACCGCAAGGTTGTAGCCTTGGAAGCGGCTGCCGACCTGCAGCTCGTACCCGAGCAGCGGACCGAGTCCGGTTTCGAGCAGGGTGCCGTGTTCGCCGCCGAGCTCGACCGGCGTGAGTGACAGTTCCGAGGGGGACGGGGCGTTGCCGCACGAGCCAGCCAGGACGAGGGCGGCCATCGTGAGCGGAAGGCAAAAGCGTCGCATGGTCATCGGATTGCAGCAGTCGTGGATCGGGCGTCAAGTCGGCGCGGCCGGGTTGGCGATTCACCTGGAACCGGTCCGGCAAACCCGTGTCGGAAAGCCGGCCTGGCGCGACAGGGGACGCTTGCGTTGTGGCTACGGGATGATTGAGGAAACGA
This sequence comes from bacterium, assembly GCA_024743115.1. Lineage (GTDB taxonomy): Bacteria > Planctomycetota > UBA1135 > UBA1135 > UBA2386 > JAGQRA01. The sequence goes on from JANSXC010000024.1 coordinate 46,613, forward strand.
TGCAAAACCTCAGGCACGCAATGCGAACCGCCGCCCGCCCGGCGCGGAAGTTCAACCGACCGCAGCGATCCCAGGGCTACAACCTGCCGCCGAAGGGCCCGATGCGCGGGCGGCACGGCGGCCACTTCCGATTCCAGGAGTGGTTCGGCGCACTGTTCCTTCTGGCCGTTGTCATCGGGGTTGTCATGGCGATGTGGCCGGTGGTGTTCCCGCCGTACCGGTAGGTCGGGCGCGTTCGGTCGCCGGGGACGGCGCGCACAAATTGCGGCGACGTGCGATCCCCGGGGGCTGACAACCAACACTTCTTGCTGCACGCTCATGCGCGACATGAAGTCGTTGCGGCAGTTCATCATCGGTTTGCTCTCCGTGTTGCTCGGCGGTGATGCGGCGTGGCGGGGTATGAACGAAGGGCCGTGGTTCCTCGTGCTGGGTGGCGTCGTCCTGGTCGGTGCCGGCCTCGATTACTGCGTGCGGCCCGGGCGCCGTCTGCTCGGCTTGATCGAACTCGCGTTGGGAACCCAACTGCTCGTCAACTTCTTCGCCAGCGGACGCGAGTTCACTCTCTCGGGATCGGAGAATGCGGGGCCTTCCGTAATCGCCCTGCTTGCCGGGCTGCTCGTGATCGTCGGGGCGCGTAACCTGCTGGTGTCGCCGCCCAAGCCCAGGTCGCCAGCGCCCGCCGACCATCCCGGCGTGCCGGACTGACTGGCAACTGTCGGTCGATCTGGCCGTCGCCTGTCGGCTAAGCTCCCGGCACGATGAGGCTCTCCGCACTGCCATTCCTCCTGCCGTTGCTGTCGCTCAGCGCGTGCGTCGCGACCGATCGCATCGGGCCCGAGCTGCCCGCCAACGCGATGGCCGACGAGCGCGTGGCGCCGCTATCGTTCTTGTCCGGTCGCTGGCTCAGCGTCAATCCGAACAAGACCGTCAACGAAGAGCACTGGATGCCACCGCGCGGTCGCTTCCTGCTCGGCGCGTTTCGTCAGGTGCGCCTCGACGGCAAGTGTTCGTTCGTCGAGCTCAGTGAGATCACGCTCGATGACAACGACGAGATCATCCTGCGCCTGCGCCACATGCATCGCAATCTCGTCGTGCCCGAGAAGCGCAAGGCCGCCAACGTGTTTCGCCTGAAGGAACTCACCGATCGTCGCGTCGAGTTCACGGGTACCGGCGACGCCGAGGGTGTCTCGGCCGTGATCTACGAGCTGCGTGGTCCGAACGAGCTCGTGCAGACGATCGAGTTCGATCCGGCCAAGACCAAGAACAAGCCGTTCGTCTCGGTCTATCAGCGCGCGATCGACTGACGTTCCGACCCTCGAAGGTGACACCATGCTCCAGCCGTTCCATTTCGCGTTTCCCGTCGCCGACCTCGCGAAGTCGCGCGATTTCTACGGTCGAGTCCTCGGGTGTCCGGAGGGACGTTCGAGCGAGCGTTGGATCGACTTCGATCTCTTCGGCCACCAGATCGTCGCGCATCACGTCGGCGAACGCACGGCGCCGCCGCCCACGAATGCCGTCGATGGCGAGCAGGTGCCGGTGCCGCACTTCGGTGTCGTGCTCGCGTGGGAAGACTGGGAGCGGCTCGCCGCGCGATTGCGCGAGCACCAGGTCGCGTTCGTGATCGAGCCGACGATCCGCTTCGAGGGAGAGCACGCGGAGCAGGCGACGATGTTTTTCCTCGATCCCTCGGGGAACGCGCTCGAGTTCAAGGCGTTCAAGAACCCGAGCGAGCTGTTCGAGCCGGGGGCGGCGCCGAAGTAGCTGGCCCGCAGTAAGCGCTACCGCTACGCGGGCCCGACGAGTGCGACTGCCGTGGCACGCATCGCTTCCCCACGGCCGATCGGACCGACGCGCTCCCCGGTCTTGCCCTTGAGGTTGACGCGATCCGCGGGCAGCGCGAACAGCTCGGCGAGCCGTGCGCGCATCGCGGCGCGGTGCGGAGCGAGCTTGGGTGCGTCGGTCTCGAGCACGATGTCGAGCGACCAGACCTGCAGCTGCCGATCGCTCACGAGCCGCATCGTCTCGGTGCAGAACTCCGAACTCGCGCGGTCCTTGTTCTCTGCGGCCTGATCCGAGAACAGGCTGCCGAGGTCGTCGAGTCCGGCCGCCGAGAGCACGGCGTCGCAGGCGGCGTGGAGGACCGCGTCGCCGTCGCTGTGGCCGACCGGGCCGACGGGAGAGTCGATCGCGACACCCGCGAGCACGCACGGGCGGCCCGCTTCGAGGCGATGCACGTCGATGCCGAGGCCGATTCGGGGGAGGTCGTTCATCGCGTGCTGGGGGGGCAGGTTCAGGCGAGGTCGGCCGCGAGGATCGCCGCCGCGAGCGGCAAGTCTTCCGGGCGTGTGATCTTGAGGTTCGTCGGTGAGCCGGGGACGACGGCCACCGGCTCACCGAGATGTTCGACGAGCGAGACGTCGTCGGTGCCGATGAAGTTCGTCGCCGCGGCGTGATCGAGCGCGCGCTGCAGCAGCTCGCGTCGGATGACCTGTGGCGTTTGCGCCAGCCAGAGCTGCGACCGATCGACCGTGTGCACGATCAGGTCGTCGTCGACGCGTTTGATCGTGTCGGCGGCGGGCATGGCCAGCAGCGCGGCGCCCGTAATCGTCGCGGCCTCGACGCAGGCCTGCATCGCCGCGATCGGCAGCAGTGCGCGGGCCGCATCGTGGATCGCGACGACGGTCACATCGTCGTCGGCCGCGGCGAGGCCCAGGCGCATCGATTCCTGGCGGGAGTCGCCACCGTGGCAGAACCGCACGTCGCCGAGTTCGCCGAGGTGTTGGCGCCAGGGTGCGAGATGTTCTTCGTCGGCCGCGCCGGCTACGATCACCAGCTGGTTGCCGGTCGTCGGCATCCCTATCGCTCGGGCCAGTCGCTCGGCCGAGTGCACGAGCACGGGGCGGTCGCCGAGCTGGAGATACGGCTTCGGCACCGGCCCGCCGAAGCGCGTTCCGCGGCCGGCGGCGAGCAGCAAGCAGGCGACCTTCACGCCGCGAGACACTACACTGCCCGTCGTGGCGGTGGTGCGGATTCTGGGTATCGACCCGGGGACTCAGTGCGTGGGTTACGCGTGTCTCGAAATCACGCTCGCGGGTGCGCGAGCGGTCGGCGCCGACGCCCCGCTCGCGATGCGCGCGAGCAACGTGCGCGCGGCGGACTCGGGGGCCGGTGATGCACGCGTTGTCGACTGCGGGGTCGTTCGGCTCGGCAAGCGCAACTCGCCGCTGCCATCGCGCCTGCTCGCGTTGACCGGCGAGTTCCAGCAGCTCGTCGCCGCGCATCGACCGCATGAGATCGCGCTCGAGGAAGCGTTCTACGGCAAGAGCGTGCAGGCCGCGTTGCGCATCGGCGAGGCGCGAGGCGTCATCCTGGCGGAGTCCGCGCGCGCGGGGCTCGCCGTGCACCAGTTTGCGCCGGCCCGTATCAAGCGCTGCGTGACCGGCCGCGGCGACGCGTCGAAAGAGGTTGTCGCGGCGATGGTTGCGCGGCTGGTTCGACTGCCGGTCGGGGTTGGCGCGCTGCCGCGGGACGCCACGGATGCCGTAGGAATTGCGCTCACCCGTATTGAGCAGCGCCGCTCGCCCGAACTGGTCGATTGAGTGGGAACGGGCCGGTGATCCGGCGCTGTCGGACGGACTCCCCCCTGTTATGGGCGTTTCCGTTGCATGAAATCGCAAAACCGTGGTTCTCGGGTGATCGGCCCGTTGCCAGGTCCTGTTCGGTGGGCAATAATCGTATTGCGGTTAGTGAGGCTCCCACGATTGCACCAACGTAAGTTGGCGGCGGAGGCCCAGCGCCATCCGTCCATCGCAATCGGCGTCCCCCTGGGTCGCCGAACGCTGCCGTTCTCGCTGTGTGGTTTCCCGGATGCCCAGTCCGGGGACAGTTCCGATTTTGGCTTCCGTCACGAGTTCGGGTGGCGCGGATCCGGAATGTGGTCGCTGGCGAGCGACATGGTTGGGGAGATGACTAGATGATGCGTGCTCCGATCCTGCTGCAGTCGCGAGAGCGGCTGTGGCCCGTGGTCCGTGAACGACTCGATGCGATCGAGCTCGGCCTCGAGCTGGTGCTCGATGGCCTCGACTGTTCGCACGGGCAGCACGGTTTCGTCGATGGACTCGCGCGCGATGGTGCCGGCGCTCCGGTCCTCGTCCTGTTGGCCGTCGAGGGCGACCCACTATTGCTGCCGCGCGTCATGTCCGCGGCGGAGTTCCTCGCCCGCAACGAGCAGGCGCTCGTTCATGCCGTTCCCGAGGGCAACTACTGCCGCGGCGCGGTCGCTCGCATCCTCGTGATCGGCACCGAGGCCGCGAACGCGGAGCTCGCCGCGCTGCAGCGCCTCGGTCTGCGCGAGCGTGGTCTACCCGGGCTCGAGCTCTGTCGCCTCGAGCCGTTTCGGCTGGCTGGCACCGAGCGGTTCGCCGTCAGTTGGATCGACGTGGCGGGGCCCGCAGTCGGCGTGACCGGCGCGCCGATCCAGGAGCCGGCGGCTCCGTCGGCGAAGTCGTTGGCCAGTCCCATGCCGGCTGCTGCGACCGACGATCCGTCGGACGGTCGCGTCGCCGGCGATGTGCGGCAAGCGAAGTCTGACGGCGCCGCCGACGATGGACGTTTCGAAGAGCTGCTGGACCACGGTCGCAGCGAGCTCTGGCAACTGGTCGAAGTGCTCTGCGACCGCCTCGACCCCGCGGTGCGGATCGAGCGCGAAGGTCTGCGGCGCCGGATCACCTGGCAGGGCCGTCCCCTCGGACAGGTTGTCTGCCGCGATGGCGGGCTGCGGGCGACCGCGGCTTCGGGCCAAGAACACACCCTTCTGTCGAAGAGCGACGTGCGCGTATTCGGCGATCAGCTCGTCCGGCGTTATGCCGAACTCGCCGGTCTCCGGTCGCACTGCTCGGTCGCAGCGCCAACCAACGGCGTGGCAGCCGCGCGCGGTTCTTCGGCCGGAGCTCCCCCCGTTCCCTCTTCCTTCGATGGCAACGGCTCGACTCCGCGCGTCCAGGTGCGGAATGCCGCTGTGAGTCGTAGTCAGCCGCCCGCACGCGACACGCTGCGGTCGGCGATGGTCGAAGCGATGCTCTCCCCCGAGGAGTTCGCCGCTTTGGCCGAATCCCAGAATGCTGCCATGCCCGAGGAACCGCCCGGCTAGACCGACCTCGGCGCAGATGGTGGCGTTTCGAGGTGCATGTGGAACGCAACCGGCTTGCCAGCAACACCCGACGCGGCTTTCTCCAGCGGCTGTTTCGCCGCGGTGGAGGGGGGCCGCCCTTGCCCCATCGCGAAGCCGCTGTCGTGGCGTTCGCGAGCGGGAAAGGCGGTACCGGTAAGTCTTTCCTGACGACGAGCCTCGCGATCGCACTGCATCGTCGGGGCCGTCGCGTCGTCGTGGTCGACTGTGACTTCGGGCTCGCGAACGCGCATCTGCTGTTCGGTGTCAAACCGGTCTACACGATGCGGAACGTGCTCGATGGCGGAGTCACGACCGAGCAGTCCCTGACGGCAACGCCCCATGGTCCGATGCTGCTCGCGGGTGGTTCGGGGATCGCCAGTCTGTGCGAGCTCGACGCGGGTCACATGGCGCTGGTCGCGCGTTCGATGCAGTGGCTCGCGCGCAGCTTCGACGTCGTGCTGATCGATTCGCCGGCCGGGCTGGCGCCGCAGGCGTTGCTGATGGCGCTCGCGGCCACGCACGTCGTCGTGGTGACGAACCCCGAGATCGCCGCGCTCACGGATGCCTACGCGTTGATCAAGTGCCTGTCGAGGCAGCCCGGTTGTCCGGAGCTCCACCTCGCGGTCAACCGCGTGCTCGAGCCCGGCCTCGGGTTGCTGACGTACGAACGACTCGCAGCGGTTTCGAAGCAGTTCTCGGGTTGCTCGCTCCACTACGTTGGCGAGATTGCCGAGGACCCGGCGGTGACGCATCGCCGGCTCGGGCAGGAGCCCTTGCTCGTATCCCATCCGACATGTCGAACCTCCCTCGCGATTCAGCGCATGCTCGCGACGATGCAGCAGCAGATGGCCGGCCTCGAGCCGATCGTCTGCACGGGGGGCGGGATCGATCAGCGGATGACGGCGCAGCTGGCCCGCTGGTAACGGCCGCGGCCGCGAGCGGTTCCCTCGGGCCGTGGCCGGGGCGCCGTGAGGTCGTGCTGCGCATCTGGCTCGTCGTCACGCTCGGGTTGGCGGTCCGGGCGTTCGCGTTCGGGCTGCTCGGACCCGATCCGCGCCACGCGCTCGTGATCGAGCCGGTCACGATCGACCTCAACTCGGCCCGCCTCTTCGAGCTGCAGGCGCTGCCAGGAATCGGCCGCGCCAAGGCCGAGGCAATCATCCTTCATCGGCTGCGCCACGGCCCGTTCGAGGCGGTCGCAGGGCTTGATGCCGTCGACGGTTTCGGCGCGCGGGTGGTCCAGGCGCTCGCGCCGTTCGTGAAGGTCGACTGAAGCCGCTTGGCGTCGAAACCACCGATTCCTGCGCGCGACGGTTCCTGCCGTATCTGGCCGGCGCCAGTTCTCGACTGGAGTTCTAACCCGCTTCGCTCGCCAGCATCACGCGCCAGCACGCCGCAATCGCCCGGATCCTGCGTCCGGCGGCCGGCCCACGACGCTGGTGAGCGAAGCGGGCTAGGCGCCGTTGCCCGTTCGGGTTAGGCTTCTCGGCCACCATGGATGGCGCTGCCGATGCGACGATCGACCGGGTGCGCCGCGCCCTCGCAGAAGATCTCGGGTGCGCCGATGGCGGCTCTTCCGGCCAGATGGCTCCTCCTGGTTCGACTGCCCTGGGTTCGACTGCCCTGGGTTTGGGGGCTGCCGGCGGGCTGAGGCTCGAGAGCGACGTCACGTCGCACCTCGCCGTGCCAGCCGATGCTCGCGGCCGGGCCCGGATGGTCAGCAAGGCCAGTGGCGTGCTCGCGGGACTCGATTGCGCGACCGCGGCGTTCCGACTCCTCGATTCCGGCAGTCGCGTCGACCTGGCTCGGCGGGACGGCGATGCGGTCGAGCCCGGCGTCGAGGTCCTGCGCGTCGAGGCCGCGATGCCGGCGCTGCTGGCCGCGGAGCGCACGGCGCTCAACTTCGTGCAGCGGCTCTCCGGCGTCGCGACGCTGACCCGGCAGTTCGTCGACGCGGTCGCTGGCACGGGCGCCCGGATCCTCGATACCCGCAAGACGACGCCGGGTTTGCGGCTGCTCGAGAAGGCGGCGGTCGTGGCCGGTGGCGGCCACAACCATAGGATCGGTCTGTTCGATCAGGTGTTGCTCAAGGAGAACCACTTCGCACTGGCGCGTCCCGTCGGATACGAAGAGGTCGTGCGGCGCTGTGTCGACAACCCGGATCGCACCGCGCCGGTCATCGCGGAGGCGCGGACGGTCGACGAGGCCGTGGCCGCCGTTCGTGGTGGCGCGGACGTCGTGCTGCTCGACAACTTCGCGGCCGGTAAGCCCCTGCGCGCGGCGGTCGCCGCCGTCCAGGCCACCGCGCACGAGCTGTCGCGCCAGGTCGAGACCGAGGCTTCCGGCGGCATCGACCTGCAGACCGTGCGGGCGTTCGCGGAGTGTGGTGTCGACCGCATCTCGGTGGGCGCGGTGACGCACTCGGCGCCGGCGCTCGATCTGTCCCTGCTGGTCGAGGGGGTTGCGGCATGACCCACGAACTGCTGTTCCAGCCCGAGCCGGGTGAGCTGCGGCGCGTGCGCAACGAGGTGCGCGAGGCGGCCGCGAAGCTCGGCGCGACCGAGCGGATCTGCGATACGGCGGCGCTCGTCGTCGACGAGCTGGTCAACAACGCGATCGAGCACGGTGCGGCCTACCGGCAACACGGCCACGAACTCGCGGTGCGGGTCGGCACGACCGCGGCCGGTCTCGAGCTCGAGTTCTGCGACCCGGAGATGCCCGACGACGAGGTCACGCAGCTCGGTGCGGCGCTCGGCAACGCCAACGAAGCGCCGTCGCTCGAGAACGAGCGCGGTCGCGGCCTGTTCCTGCTGTCGATCTACCTCGAGGACCTGCGAGTCGGACTCGACAGCAAGGGCGGCCTGTCGTTGCGCGGCGTCATCGTCGGCGAATGAGCCGTGTCCGCGCGGGCCTGCTGTGGCTGCTCGCGTGGTGGCTGCGTCTGCCACGGATCGTGCGAGTGCTCGCCCCGCTCGCGATCATGGTCTTTCTTTGGGTGTCGTCGTCGAAAACGCCGACCTCGAAGCCGCCGAGCGTCGTGCGCGCGTTGCTGCACAATGGCGCCCACGTCGTCGCCTACTTCGCGCTCGGTGGCGCGTGGCTGCTCACGCTGCTCGGGCGCGGTGGCGAGGTGTTCGCGGCGTGGACGACTCGCCTGGTAGCTGCGACCATCGCGCTCGCCGTGCTCTACGGCGTCGTCGACGAGGTGCACCAGGCCTATGTACCCGGGCGCCACAGCTCGTTCTGGGACATGGCCTCCGACGCGGTGGGGGCGGTGCTCGGCGTCGCGTTCGTCGCGTGGCTGACGAGCGGCGAGGCGCGGCGCGGCTGGCGTTGTGCGGCGCTCGTCGGCTTGGCGGTCCTCACCGTGCTCGCGGCGACGTTTCTGCCGGGCTGAAACGCGCGGGTGCGGCTCCCGATTCGGTGCGGGGCGGCGTGCTCGCGCCGTGCTTCCGCTACCGTATTCGGCATGACATGCCTTCGTCTCGGCGTCGTCCTCGCAACGGTCCTGTCGGCGGGCGCCGCGTTCGCGCAGCAGACCATGACCGAACGCATGAACGCCGGTTTCGAGAAGCGTGCACCGCAGGTCGGCGACGAACTGCCGGATGCCAAGGGCTTCGAGCTCACGGGTGAGCCGTATGCGCTGCGCGGCGATCGCGGCCATCTCACGGTGCTCGTGTTCGGCTGCCTGACTTGAGTGCCGTTCCTGCGCAACGTCCCCGGTCTGGAGGCGGTCTACCGCGACTACGCGCCCAAGGGCGTGCGATTCCGCATGATCTACAAGTCGATCGTGCACCCCGGCACCAACGGCTACACCGAGCCCTACACGCTCGCAGAACGGTTGCGGCACGTGAAGGTCGCGCGTCAGCGACTGCGGACGACCGTGCCGTGGATCTGTGATTCGATGGACAACGCGATCAAGGCGGCGCTGAAGGCGGCGCCGAACGCCGAGTTCGTCGTGGACGCCGAGGGCAAGGTGCTGCGCAAGCGCTTCTGGCACGACCCGGCCGAGCTGCGCGCGTTCCTCGCCGAGCAGGTCGGTGCCGTCGAACGTCCGACGCAGGTCGCCGATCTCGACATGCAGCTCGTGTTCCCCGAGCGCAAGGCGCCGCGGGGCGTCGTGAAGCCGCTCGCGATGACCGAACGGATGCGTGGGTTGCGCGTGGCGCCCGTGCTGCCGAAAGCGGCGGCGGCCGGTGGCGATGACGAGGCGGCCGATTCGGCGCCGCCGTTCTTTGCCAAGCTCGTCGCCGAAGGCTGTCGCCAACTGCTGCGCACCGGTGAGGGGCGACTCTACCTCGGGTTCTACCTCGATCCGCTCTACGAGGTGCATTGGAACAACCCGGCCGGTGGTCTGAGCTTTCGGATCGAGCGTCCGGGTGATGCCGAGTTCGAGGACGTGACGGGGCAGACACCGAACTATGAACACGATATCGACATCGACCCGCGCGAGTTCTTCGCCGACATCGCGGCGGCGAAGGGCGCCGAACTTCGGCTCACCGTGCGCTACACGGTGTGCGACGATGCCGAGACGTTCTGCATGCCGGTCGAGCAGAGTTACACGATCACACTCGAGCGCGATCCTCACGCCGGCTCGCGCGCTGGCGATTGGATGACGGAGCTCTGCGGCGACCCGATGCAGTTCGACAAGAACGAGGACGGGCGCGTGACGCGCGCCGAGCTGCCGGCGAAACGGGCGCAGTTGATCATCAATCACGTGGATCGCAACCACGACGACGTCATCACGGCGGCGGAAGCGAAGCTGTTCCATGACATGATTCGCATCAAGCCGGGCGAGACTGGCCGCTGAGCGTTCGTGCTGCGGCCTACTTCGGGCTGCGAAGTTTTTCGAACCGCCCTGCAACGCCAGCGGAGCGATTGCGCTGTGTCCTCGCAACGAGACAGCTGCCGCGATCGCGGCGGCGAAAACGACGTGCGAACGAGACATGGATTCTCGCGTTCGCCGGCCGGGAGCGTTCTGTAGTCGCAGTGCAACGTTGGCACGCGATTCGCGCTGAGGGGGATGTCATGAAACGACTCCCGATGACTCTCGTGGCGACCCTCCTGATGGTCGCCGTCTCTGCTCCGGCGCAGCGCGATGTTCGCGGCGAACGTGGCGGGCGCACGGGGATCGTGTCTTCGCAGCGGCACGTGGCCGGAGAGCGCTCCGGTTCGCGTCACGTCGCCAAGGCGCGGGCCTCGCGCCAGGTTGCTGGCCAACGGACCGGTGGCCGCCAGCACAACGTGCGGCGCGGCGGTTCTGGCCGCGTCGTCTCGAATCGGGTCGGTGCGAACCGGGCCGGTGCGAACCGGGTCGGCTCGCGCGTGAGTTCGCGCGTCGGCGTCGGCAACCGGTTCGGGCGTGGCCACGTTCGCGGCGGCGTGTTCGTGGACCCGATCTGTGAACCGGTCCGGCGTGTGCACCGGCACGGCTACTGGCGCACCGTCTGCGAGCGCGTGCTCGTGGAGCCGGGGCGCTGGCACCGGCAGTACGTGCCCGCGGTCTACGGCTGGCTCTACGACGACTGCGGCCACCGCTACTGGGGCATCGTCACGCCCGCGTGTTACGAACGGGTCTGGTGCCCGCCGCGCTACGAGAACCGTAACCGGCGGATCTGGGTCGGCCGCTGAGAGCGGTCGGCTCGGCCGACTGCGCCGTCTCCGCGGCGCTCGCCTCGCCGGCGTGACTGCCGAGCGTGGCGCCCTCGCCGGTCATTGGTTAGACAAGGGCCAATGACCGGCCAAGGCGATCGCTTCGACCACCCCCTGATCGAACGCTACAGCAGCCGCGAGATGGCGGCGCTGTTCTCGCCGCGCTCGCGGCATCTCGCGTGGCGCGACCTCTGGATCGCGCTGGCCAAGGCGCAGCATGCCGCCGGCTTTCCGGTCACGGCCGAGCAGATAGCCGAGCTCGAAGCGCATCGCGAGGAGTTCGATTTCGATCGCGTCGCCGAGATCGAGAAGGAGCTGCGTCACGATGTGATGGCGCACGTCACGCACTACGGCGAGCTCGCGCCTACCGCGAAGCCGATCATCCACCTCGGTGCGACGAGCTGCTTCGTGACGGATAACGGCGACCTCGTGCTGTATCGCGAGGCGTTGCGGCTGGTGGAACAGCGGCTCGCGGCGGCACTGCGCGCGTTCGCCGAGTTCGCGGAGGAGTGGCGCAACGAGCCGTGCCTCGGCTACACGCACTTCCAGGTTGCGCAGCCGGTGACGGTCGGCAAGCGTGCGTGCCTCTGGGCGCAGGACATCGCGCTCGACCTCGACGAGGTGCGGCGCATCATCGCGTGGTTGCCGTTCCGCGGCGTCAAGGGCACGACCGGCACGCAGGCCACGTTCCTCAAGCTCGCCGGGGACGATCACTCGCGGGTCGCCGCGGTCGACGACAGCGTGCGCGACGCGATGGGCTTCGAGCGCACGATCGCCGTCAGCGGCCAGACCTACACGCGCAAGATCGACTGGACGATCCACCAGGCGCTGTCGGGCATCGCGCAGACCGCGAGCAAGTTCGCCAACGACCTGCGGCTGCTGTCGCACGAGGGCGAAGTCGAGGAGCCGAGCGAGAAGCAGCAGATCGGCAGCTCGGCGATGGCCTACAAGAAGAATCCGATGCGCTGCGAGCGTGTCTGCGCCCTCGCGCGCTACGTGATCGAGGCCGCGAGTACGAGCGCGCACACCGCGGCGACGCAGTGGCTCGAGCGCACGCTCGACGACTCGGCCGTCCGACGCATCGCGATCCCCGAGAGCTTCCTCGCGATCGACGGCATCCTCATGCTCGTCGAGAACGTTGCCAAGGGCCTCGTCGTCTACCCCAAGGTCATCGAGAAGAAGCTGCGCGCGCAGCTGCCGTTCCTCGCGACCGAAGAGATTCTCATGGCCGGCGTGCAGCACGGCGGCGATCGCCAGGACCTGCACGAACGCGTGCGCGTCCACAGTCGCACCGCGGCGCACGCGATCAAGGCCGAAGGCCGCGACAACCCGCTCATGGAACTGCTGGGCGACGACCCCGCATTCGCGGCCATCAAGGACGAGCTGCCGAGTCTGCTCGATCCGACCCGGTTCATCGGGCGCGCGCCCGAGCAGGTTGACGCGTTCGTGAAGGGCGAAGTCGAGCCGCGGCTGGCGGGGGTCGATGCGGCGGGGCTGAGCACCGACATTCGGGTCTGAGCGCTTCGGTTGGTCGTCCCGAGGGCGCGGTGCCTCTGCCTCAGGGATCGATCTCCAGGGTCATGGAGTAGTGCTTCGTCATGGAGCCAACCGGGATCTGGACGATGACGGCCGACAGGGGGCCGATTCCTGCAGGCATGCTGCGGGTGAACTCGATCGTCGCCTGACCGGGTACTCGCACACCAAGGAACTCGACGACCGGTGATACGCATTGGGTCTCGCCGTTTCCTGGGCTGCACAGCTCCCATTCAGAAGGCAGCTGCGTGAAGTGAGCCGGTTCGATCGTCGTCATGAGGAACATTGCGCTGTTGGCTTCGCCGGTAGCTGGCCAGCCCGAGGCGACGACGACGACGGTGTTCGGCACGACCACCTCGTTGCGGCTCATGCTGAATCCGATCGGTGGCAGGGGCTCGCTCAAGCCCGGCATCCCGAACAGGCTCGAGCGACCCTGGCCGAGCTCGGGGTCGAAGTGGCAGATGGCGTCGATGTTGTCGGAGCCGAGGACCTTGGAGCCGTCGGTGATGGAGGCACCTTCTTTGCGGCGCAGCGGTTTGCGGACCCGGACCGGGCCCTGTGGATCCTGGACCACGGCTGAGACGTGAAGTGGTTCCTCCGAGACCGCGGAGAGTCCGGGCTGGAGCGAGAAGAAGATCGCCAGCTTGGCCGTATCCACCGGGTGGTACGTTTCGAGCGGTAGGCTGTTCACTTGCGTCGGCTGACCGACGGCGAGCGCATCGACATCCTCAGTGCTCGAGAGCCCGAGGCTGACGTGATCGGCGAGGACTTCGACCGTCGTGATGTCGCCGTTGGCGTCGTACTCAACCGCGAAGATCGTCGCGCCCGTGATCATGCCATTGCGGCTCTGGTCCGAGAGCGGAATCGGGGTGCCCGTGGGCTGGCTGATCTCGGCGTTCCACGCCTGGGCGCAGGCGTGGGTGACCGTGAAGTACATCCGGTTGATGTGTTCGATGCCCGGCGGCGGCTCGCCTTCGCCGCCGTTCAGCAACCCGATCGGCCAGTCGAAGGCCACGATGTTCGGGTTTGTCGGCAACGTCACCGATCCGTTGAACATGTCGTCGGCGCTGGCTTCCAGGAAGACGTTGCCCGGCATGTGGTCCGGCATGATCGAGCCGTCGTAGTACAGCCCGAGGATCTCCGCTCCTGTGGACTCCGGAGTTGGCTGTGAGCTACGGTAGTTGATCCATCCCCCCACGGTGCCAACGGCGTCGGACTGAACGCTCAGGAAGATTGCCGCCCAGGCGTTGGCGGCATCGGGCATGACCCAGAACTGTCCAGCCATGTGGTTGTATGCGAGTGGTGTGGCGTCGTTGCCTGACGACACGCCGTTGGCAACGAGTGCCGAGACGATGCCGTGGTGGTTCTCCAGGTAGACTTGCACCGCCTGGAAGCCGTACTTCGCTACGCCCAACGGCCAGGTCGCGAAGGTGCCGAGGGCGCCAGTCCCGCCCGGTTTGTGGACGAGCTGACTCGTCGTCGCGGGGTTGCTGGCCTCGAACACGAGTCCAGCTGGAAAGGCCGATGCCCAACCGCGGGCTGGTGCGCTCGGGATTTGACCTGTGACAGTCGGACAGAGAGTGAGAAGGACACCGATCGAGAGGGTCTTCATGGGTTGTCGTTTCGTGCTACTGATCGCGGGAGCGAAGTTTCGTTGCCTGAGTGCGCAGCAGGTGCTTGATGGCTCTGGTCTGCTCTCCGTCCAGGTCGTCCTCGATCAGGATGGCCAGGCTGGAGAGCCATGGCGGGTCGAGCGGACGTCGGCTGGCGGCCTGAAGTAGTTGCGTGAGCAGCTGTGGATCCTGCTCGATCAGGAGTTGGCAGGCGTAGATCTCGAGCTCGCGCCGACGGTCGCGCTCCGCTGCGCGGCGATACGACGCCAGCGCCAGGCGGGCGAAGGCCTCGTCGATGGGAGCCGCCGGATTCGCCAGTCTCGGCGCGACGGCTCGGTAGTAGGCGACTCTTCCTTCGAGGATGGCGCGGCGGGACTCCGGGCGGCTGCCATGGTGGAACGGAATCGCTTCGATCAGCTGTTCTGCTCCGTCCGGGTCACCGCTGTAGAGCAGGCACTGCGCGAGCAGTTCGTGTGCCTTCACCGATCGCGGTTGTAGCTCGATCGCGCGGCGGAGTACGGCGGTTCCCTTGCCATACTCGCTAGCCATGAGCGCAATCGAGCCGCGATGAATCTGGAGAGCCGAATCTTCGGGGGCAAGCTCGATCGCGGTGTCGACCGTTTCGCGCGCTTCTCGGAGTTTGGTCTGAACCAGCAACGCGACGCTTTCCACGTGAAGGATTGTCGCAATGGGCCGGCCACGTATCGCATTCAGCCGCTTGCAGCGGCGTTCGAGTGCGTGGTAGTGCTCGGGCAACGAGCCGTGTTGCTCCGGGTCATAGCCGATCATCTCTGCGATCAGCAGAAGCTCGGCGTACCCGAGGCGTTGCTCTACACCCGCGACTTCGCGGAGGGTCTGCCACGCGAACCGACCGTTCGGCCGATCGCTCCGTAGCGCGAACAGCGCCGCGGTGTAACGGTCCGCGGCGCCGACGGGATCCGGGGCGATCGACGGGTCCGCACCGAGGTCCGGAACACGGCCCGCGCGGCACTCGCTGGCAAGCCAGGCGGCTGTTGGTGCACGTTCCGACTCCGCCGCGATGGCTGCGAAATCCTCGGCTGCGAGCCTGAGCTCACCACGGTCGAGGCGGTGAACGGCGCGCATGGCATATGCCGGGCCAGGCGCATCTGCCGTGGCAACGAGCTTGTCGAACAGTGCGTGTACGCGTGCGCTGCGCGTGACCGAGCTGGTCTCCCGATACTGAATGGGCGACATCAGGGCGGTCGGAGGGATGCTTGCCATTGCCGCGACGTTCGCTTCGCTGCGCGCCGAAGCCCGCACAGCAATCAGGTGCTGGCCGATCAGGATGACGGCCACCGCGAGCAATGTGATGGCGATCCCCTGGATCGCCGGTGAACGCCGTACTCTGCGCCATACCCGCCCGGCCATCGAGATGCGCCGCGCACTGACCGGTTGCAGATCGAGCCACGCCAGCAGGTCTTCGCGAAGTTCCGTGGCCTGCCCGTATCGCTGGTTGGGGTTCTTGACCATGGCCTTTTCGAGCACGGCGACAAGGTCGTCCGGCAGGCCGGGTCGGCAGCGGTCCGCGGGAGCCGGTTCTGTGCGCGCGATTGCCGTCAGGACTTGCTGCGCCGTGCCGCGGAACGGTGGCTCGCCGGTCAGCAAGTGATACAGCGTTGCGCCGAGGCCGTAGACGTCGGCCGCTGGCCCTGCGTGCTCGCGCGAGTCGAGCTGTTCGGGAGCCATGTAAGCAGGGGTGCCCACTGAGCTGCCCGTGGCGGTCAGCGTCTCCTCGGCTTGCGTGAGAGACACGATGCCGAAGTCGAGCAGGACAGCGTTGCCATCACGTTCGATGAACAGGTTGGACGGCTTGATGTCGCGGTGGATCACGCCCGCAGCGTGGGCCGCGATCAGTCCCTCGGCGGCGCGGGCGATCCAGCGCACGCATTGGCGGACGTCATTGTCGGCGAGTGCCGCGTCGCGAAACTCGTGCCGCCAGACGTCCATCCGAGCGTTGCCTGTTTCGGCCGCCGCGAGCAAGGCCGCACCGGTTTGGCCCGCAAGGAGTTCTAGGACCAGGAACGCCCGGCCGTCTTCACTGCGACCACGGTCGTGCACCGTGACCACCGCGCCATGCCGAATCCGGGCCAGGGCTTCCGCCTCGCGTGCGAATCGGTCCTCGATGCGCCGATCAGCCACGAAGTCCGCGCGGAGAAGCTTGATCGCCACTGGTCGTGAGAGTTCTTTGTCCAGCGCGCGGTAGACAACGCCCATTGCCCCGGCGCCGATGCGTTCTGCGATCATGTAGCGGCCGTTCACCGTCTTCCCGAGCAGTGGATCGAACGCAGCCGCGGCGCGGTGGATGGACTTCAGATCCGATTGCCGCGCCAGTGCGGCGTCGACGATCGGGGCCAGGCCCGGATCATCGGCGCACAGTTTTTCGAGGTCGACGGATTGGCCGCGTTCGATGAGCGTGAGTGCCCTCGCGACCAGTTGTTCGATCTGATGGTCTCGCGAGTTCACTGGTCCCCCTGCTGAAGGCGGGTCAGTAGCTTTGCTTGGACGAGGTGGTACGACTTGCGTGCCGAGTCGGCCGACGCGTAGCCGAGGGTGCGGGCGAGTTGTTCGAAGGGCGTGTCGTCCTCGAGGCGGCCCCGAAGCAGGGCGCGATCTCGGGGCGGCAGTGCCTTGATCAACTCATGGGCTCGCGCGATCTCTTCGGCCGATTCCGCGATCGCCTCGGGCGCTGGTCCGTTCGTTGGCTCGAACCCGTCTTGAACGGGCTCGACCCGCCGCGCGTCGCGTCGCGAAGCCTCGTGGAACCGCACCATGTCGATGAGTCGGTTGCGTGTCAGAGCTGCGAGGTAGCCGACGAACTCGAGTTTTGAGCCGCCGCGAAACCGGTCGATTCCGCGTACGACGCTGAGGAAGATGTCGTGGACGACGTCACCTGTACTCAGCAACGAGCTGAGCCAAGGTCGTTGCCCCCGGTAGTCGTGCGCGAGGGAGTTGTGCACCTGGGCGCGAACCTCGGGATAGAAGAGGCGGCAGAGTTCCGCGAGGGCGGGCGCGTGGCCGGTGCGAGCGCGCGCGATCAGCGCGTCGATCGCTGCGCTTTCCGGTGTCTCGGCCACGGGCTTCGCCGCGGGGCCGTCTTGAGGGGTCGAAGGGTCGGTCATGTCGCCTCGGACGTTCAGGCGGTGGGGCGCGAGGATCCGGAAGTCGGTTTTGACCTTTTTCCGGACGGCGAGGAGCGGGCGAGATCGGGTCGACTGGTGAGGGCGGCGGTGGGCCGTCCTCCTGTGGCCGGCGCCCGATCGTACTCCTGGCGCCCGCCGGCGTCATGGTGGTGGGACGCCGGCGCGATTCGGGCGTGTGCGGTGCCGGACGCCGCGCCGGACGCCCCGACGGGCGGTCGGATCAGTTGCGGCGCAGACGCAGCAGGCCGACGGGGGCGCCCGTCATGGCGCCAAGGGGAGCTACGCCGACCTCCTTGTCGAACCACCGTCCCTGGACCCCGAGCGCGGGGAGGAACTGTGACCAGTCGCCGACCTCGAAGTCGCGAATGTCCATCCCGTCCAGGTCAGGGATCTCGATGCTGGCGAATCCGGCGGCCATGCCGCCGAGATTGACGAGGACGAACCCACCGAACGTCGCTCCGATCGGGTCGGTGCGGAAAGATCCCTCCGCCACGATGATGTCGTCGGAGCCATCGAGATCGAAGTCCGCGACTTCCGCATCGGTGCCGCTGCCGTCTCCTTCGGGCAGCGCCGCGGAGGCGTCGATGTAGCCGGCAATCGTGTCGTGGAGCAGCAGCCGGTCCGGCAGCGGCGCTCCCCAAGTGATGTTGCCGAACGGATCGATCGTGCTCTCGCGCCAGTTGGTGATGTAGAGATCGGGGAAGCCATTGCCGTCGAAGTCGCCGATCACCACGTCGCTCGACTCGTCGTCGACCGGCGGAATCGGGGGAACCTCGGGCAGCTGGAATTCGCCGGGAACGCCGCCCTGCAGTCCACCCTGGTTGATCATGACGTAGTCGACGCCAGTGATCGGGGCTGGGCCGTCCACGTTGGCGATCACGAGGTCTTGGTCGCCGTCGCCGTCGAAGTCGAAGAACTCACCGTCCTCCGAGTCGTCGAAGATGACGGGCAGGTTCGTCGGAGTCGCGTCGACGAGCAGCTCGAAAACGTTGGCCGGATCGTTCGTCGTGTTGAGGAACAGGCGGTTCTGCTCGCCGAAGAGCGGATCCGATGCGCTCGTGATGAAGACATCGAGGTCGCCATCCCCGTCGACGTCCGCAGTCTCGATGTCCGTGGGGTTCGTCCCACCCGGAACCCCGAGTTTCAGGATGCGGGCGTCGTCGACTGCCGTAAAGCCGAGCCAGGTGCCAGTTGCGTCCAGGCCGCCGTTGAGCCAGACCTGGACGTAGTCCCCGGTGCCGATGAACGAGACCACGAGATCGAGAAAGCCGTCGTTGTCGAGGTCGGCGAACTCAGCGGACGTCGGCGTACCTGCGTCCGAGATCGTGATCGGAGCGGCGTAGTCGCCACCGAGCATCGGCCAGAGTACGACGACGCCCGGTCCAGCGGACGCGTCCTGGCTGACGCCGAGCAGGTCGAGATCGCCATCGCCGTCGACGTCCCCTTGCTCGATGTCGTCCCACGCGTCGCCTTCGCTCAGCGGCAGGCGATAGTCGCCATCGTCGGTGAACGTGCCAGGCCCAACGCCCACCATGACACCGATCTGGATCTGGCGGATCTGCGAATTGGTCACGAGGTTCGGGCCGCCGGGGGGGGTGACCACGGCCTGGAACTCGAACGTGATCGGGAGCGCCGACTGGAATGGCGCGACGAGGTTGAGGTCCTGTCGACCCGAGGCTCCGATGACTCCGACCGGATTGGCTGTCGGATCCACGAGCAGAGACAGGGCGAGGGTTGTCGCGCCCTGCAGGCCGATTGGCCCGAGGAATCCGGGCAGGGTCGTGCTGGTGTCATAGAAGCCCGTGCTGTTCGGGCCGAACTGGTAGTGCAGCGTGTACGTGGAGCCCGGCGGCCCCCACACGGTCATGAGCGGGCCGCCACCTTGGGCGGTTGTCGAACCCGCGACGATCTCGCGTACGGCCAACCCTGCGCTCCGGGAGTTCGGCGAAACGGGTTGTCCCTGGGCTGCGAGCGTCGCCGCGCAGAGGATCGTCGGGATCAAGCGATGCCAGGCCGAGGGGTCTGGGCGAACGTGGGGATGTTGCATTTTGGTTTCCTGGTTCAATGAGCGCGACGTGCGCTCCCTCGATCCAGGCGGGGCTCCAAGCGCAACCGGAAGTGGTCCTCGAGTTTCCTTGGGGCGGGTTCGAGGATTGGGAGACCTCGCCGAGCGAACGACGTCCGCCGCTGTTGTTGTCGTGACGCCATGTGTTCCTTCTTGCGCGGCGGATTGCGCTACCTGAGGGCCTCCTCTCGATCGGCGGCATCTTCATTGGCGGCGTTCTCCCTTGTTCTTGGCTGCGCCTACGCCCTCGCGCCGCGGCTGCGGCCGCACGACTGGTTCCTGGTCAATGACTCGGTTCATGTCGATGTGCGGCGGGAGGTCGCGGGCTCGGGCGGTGGGTCCCCAGCCCGAGTCGGTGGGGTGGAGGCCAGCGGCGACGAGTTCGCGTGGGGGTGCCATCATGACATGGAGCTGATGAAGTCTGCCATCATGGCGCAATCGGCCTTCGATGGCTGCCCCTCCGAATGGATCATAAACATCTGAAATGAAGTGTCTTAGAGATACTCCCCAGTGTGGCACGGTCCTCGCACCAGAGCTTCTCATGGTAGCCATGGAGAAACTGACCCAGAAGTCGCAGGAGGCCCTGCAACTCGCCCAGACCAAGGCCGTGACCTTCGGCCACCAGCAGGTCGACGTTGGTCACCTGCTCGTGGCGTTGGTCGAGCCGAGCGACGGCCTCGTCGCGAAGCTGCTACAGCGGATGCAGGTGCCTGCGGACGTTCTGCAGGGGGCGGTCGAGGCCGAGCTACGCAAGGCCCCCAAGGTGTCCGGGCCCGGATTCGAGGCCGACAAGATCTACCTGACCCAGGACCTCGCCGCGGTACTCGCGGCCGCCGAGCAACAGGCCGGGCAGATGAAGGACGCCTACGTCTCGGTCGAGCACCTGTTCCTCGCGATCCTCGCGGCGGCGAAGAATGGGATCGCGGAGGTGTTCCAGTCGTTCGCGCTCGACGAGGCGCGGTTCCTCAACGCGCTGAAGGAGGTGCGGGGCAATCAGCGCGTCGAGAGCAGCAATCCCGAGGCGACCTACGAAGCGCTCGAGCGCTACGGTCGCGATCTGGTCGAGATGTGTCGCGCGGGCAAGATGGATCCGGTGATCGGGCGCGACGAGGAGATCCGGCGCGTGATCCGGATCCTGTCGCGCAAGACCAAGAACAACCCGGTGCTCATCGGTGAGCCGGGCGTCGGCAAGACCGCGATCGCGGAGGGGCTGGCCCAGCGCATCGTGCGCGGGGACGTACCCGAAGGGCTCAAGGATCGGACCGTCTTTGCGCTCGACATGGGCAGTCTCGTGGCTGGTGCGAAGTATCGCGGCGAGTTCGAGGAGCGGCTCAAGGCCGTGTTGAACGAAGTGACCAGCAGCGAGGGGCGGATCCTGCTGTTCATCGACGAGCTGCACACGATCGTCGGCGCGGGCAAGGCGGACGGGGCAATGGATGCGGGCAACATGCTCAAGCCGATGCTCGCGCGTGGTGAGCTGCACTGCATCGGTGCGACGACGCTCGACGAGTATCGTCAGCACATCGAGAAAGACGCGGCGCTCGAGCGGCGCTTTCAGCCGGTGCTCGTCGATCAGCCGACCGTCGAGGACACCGTTTCGATCCTGCGCGGCCTGCGCGAGCGCTTCGAGGTGCACCACGGCGTCAAGATTCAGGACGCCGCCCTCGTGAACGCCGCAACGCTGTCACACCGCTACATCACCGATCGGTTTCTGCCGGACAAGGCGATCGATCTCGTCGACGAGGCGTGTGCGATGATCCGCACCGAGATCGATTCGCTGCCGACGGAGCTCGACACCGTGTCGCGCCGGCTCATGCAGCTCGAGATCGAAGAAGCCGCATTGCGCAAGGAGAAGGACGCGGCGAGCAAGCAGCGGCTCGCGGAGCTCGAGAAGCAGATCCAGGATCTGCGCACCAAGGCCGACGCCATGCGGGCGCAGTACGAGCACGAGAAGCAGTCGATCGGCAAGGTGCGCGAGTTGCGCGAGCAGCTCGAGGCGCTGCGCAAGGAGCAGGAGGCGGCGGAGCGCGGCTACGACATGGAGAAGGCCGCGGAGCTCAAGTACGGCACGATCCCGGCCGCGGAGAAGGCGCTGCTCGCCGAAGAGGATCGGCTCGCCAGTTCGGAGACGGGCGATGCGGGTGAACGGTTGCTGCGTGAAGAGGTCACGGGTGACGAGATCGCCCAGATCGTCGCGAAGTGGACCGGGATCCCCGTGATGCGCCTGGTCGAGGGCGAGCGCGAGAAGCTGCTCAAGCTCGACACCGTGCTGCACGAACGTGTGATCGGTCAGGACGAAGCGGTGCAGGCGGTCGCCGACGCGGTGATTCGCGCGCGCAGTGGCATCAAGGATCCGCGGCGACCGATCGGCAGTTTCCTGTTCCTCGGGCCGACGGGCGTCGGCAAGACCGAGCTCGCGAAGACGCTCGCGGAGTCGTTGTTCGACAGCGAGGAGAACCTCGTGCGCATCGACATGTCGGAATACATGGAGAAGCACGCGGTCAGCCGCCTCATCGGCGCACCGCCTGGCTACGTCGGCTACGACGAGGGTGGGCAGCTCACGGAGGCCGTGCGGCGCAAGCCGTACTCCGTCGTGCTGTTCGACGAGATCGAGAAGGCGCACCCCGACGTTTTCCACGTGCTGCTGCAGGTGCTCGACGACGGGCGCGTCACGGACAGCCAGGGTCGCACGGTCGACTTCAAGAACACCGTCGTGATCATGACGTCGAACATTGGGGCGCCGCTGCTGCTCGAAGGCATCACCGACGACGGCTCGATTCGCGATGCGGCGCGGGATCAGGTCCTGGTCGAGTTGCGCCGGCACTTCCGGCCGGAGCTGCTCAACCGCATCGACGATACGGTGATGTTCAAGCCGCTGCAGTCGGAGGAGATCCGCAAGATCGTCGACTTGCTGCTCGTGGACCTGCGCGCCCGGCTCGCCGATCGCCGGATCACGCTCGATGTGACCGCGGAGGCGAAGGCGTTCTTCGGCTACCACGGCTACGACCCGGTCTACGGCGCGCGGCCGCTGAAGCGCTTCCTTCAGAAGGAACTCGAGACTCGCCTCGGCCGCGAGCTGATCGCGGGCAGCGTGGCCGATGGCAGCGTCGTGCAGGTCGATGTCAAGGACGGCCAGATCGTGATCGACGCGGTGGCCGAAGCGGTGAACGGCGCGGGTGACGAGGCGGGCGCACGGTAAGGCGGGTCAGCGTTCTGCTACCGCCTTCGCAGCAATGCGGGCGCGCTCCGGCGGTTGCAACTGACCGATTGCTTGTAGTCGCACTCGCACCTGGATCCGTTCGTCGTCGGGATGCGTCGCTGCGACGCTCGCGACGCCGACGGTTGCCGGCGGAATGTCGGTGCCGTTCGCGATCAACAGGCTGGCGATCAGCGCCCGCTCACCGAATGCCCGGACCTCGACCGGCAACACGAAGGCGCCGGCGAGGTCGGTCGGCGATTTGCCGTGCCAGCGCCGCGTGCCCTTGCTCTGGAAGGCAACCTGGATGCCCTTGGCGAAGTTGAGCGCGACGGTCAGCAGGCTCGGTCGCCGCACGGCACGTTCGAGCAACGGCGCGAGTGCCTCGGCGCCGAGCACCAGCTCGATCATCAACTCGACCGCGAACGTCGCGGTCAGAACCGCGCGCCGTTCGGCCGGCGGCAGGTTACGCACGGCGAGATGGCGCTCGCGCTCCGTGCCCGTGCCATGTTCCACTGCGAACTTGCAGAGCGGTGCGAAGCCGGCGGTGAGCACGTCGGCGGGCATCCGCTTGGTTATCGACTCGCCGATCGTCCGGCCCGTCGTGTCGAAGACCTGGAGGTGGAAGCGCACTGTGCCGTCGAGATCGAACTCGATCGGGCCCGTACCGTACTCTTCGAACGAGAAGGTTGCGCTGCCCTGCGCGTTGGGGCGGTGTTCGGCGATCGAGGTCCGGACGAACCACGACTCCGCACCGTCGGGGGTGATAATCGTCACCGAATAGACGGCGCAGTCACCGACGGCGATCGTCGCCTCAGTGGTCGTCGAGCGGTCGAATGCCAGCGCCGCTGGCCAAGCGAGGTCGGGCCCGTCGTGTAGCGCGTCGAGCGGTTCCGGGTCGAACGCAGCTGGCGGGGCTCCAGCACACGCTGCGAGTGGGGACAGGGCCGAGAGCCACAAGATCCACGGGCAACGTCGCATGGCGCCAGCATAGCGGCGGGGTGGATCACAAAAATGCGTGACTGCCGGCGGTGCAGCTGTGGAGATGAGGCCGGCGCGGGTCGTAGGATCGTCCGCCGCCAATCAGCGAGAACTACCAGTGACCAACGCCTTCTTCGAAGTTCCTGTCCCGCAGAACGAGCCGATCGACCCGTACGCCCCGGGCACGGCCTCCCGCGTCGCACTCGAGGCCGAACTCGAACGCATGGCCGGCGAGCAGATCGACATCCCCGTCATCATCGGCGGCAAGGAGATCCGCTCCGAGCAGACCGAGAAGATCGTGATGCCGCACGATCACGGTCACGTGCTCGCGACGTGCCATCACGGCGACGCGGATGCCGTCAATGCTGCGGCGAAGGCCTGCAAGGCCGCCGAGCGGGAGTGGCAGGACACGCCGTGGGAGCATCGGGCTTCGATCTTTCTGAAGGCCGCGGACCTGCTGGCCGGACCATGGCGCGATCGAATCAATGCGTCGACGATGCTCGGGCAGAGCAAGAATGCGTTCCAGTCCGAGATCGATGCGGCGTGCGAGCTCGCCGACTTCTGGCGTTTCAACGTCGACTACATGCGCGAGATCTACTGCGAGCAGCCCGAGAGCGCGCCCGGCATGTGGAACCGCATGGAGCAGCGCGGCCTCGAAGGCTTCGTGTTTGCCGTCACGCCGTTCAACTTCACGTCGATCGCGGCGAACCTGCCGACCGCGCCGGCGCTGATGGGAACCACGGCGATCTGGAAGCCGTCGTCGACCGCGGCGCTGTCGAACTACTGGCTCATGAAGCTGCTCGAAGAAGCCGGGCTGCCGCCGGGCGTCGTCAACTTCATCCCGGGCCACGGGCCGACCATCGGGGATCCCGCGTTTGCGCACCCGGATCTGGCGGGCCTGCACTTCACGGGTTCGACGGGTGTGTTCCAGCACATGTGGGGCGCGATTGGCAACAACATCAAGAACTACAAGTGCTACCCGCGCATCGTCGGCGAGACTGGCGGCAAGGACTTCATCTTCGCGCACGCGTCCGCTGATGTGGCCGCGCTCGTCACCGCGACCCTGCGCGGTGCGTTCGAGTACCAGGGCCAGAAGTGCTCCGCCGCGAGCCGGCTCTACATCCCGAAGTCGATCGCGGGCGAGTTCCAGGATCGACTACTCGCCGAGATCGCGCAGATCAAGATGGGCGACCCGCGCGACTTCTCGAACTTCATGAACGCCGTCATCGACGAACGCGCGTTCGACAAGATCAGCGGCTATGTCGAGCATGCGCGGAGTGCATCCGATGCCGAGATCCTCTGTGGTGGGGTCTGCGACAAGAGCGCCGGCTACTTCATCCAGCCCACGGTCGTCGCGACCAGCAACCCGCGCTTCAAGACGATGGTCGAGGAGATCTTCGGACCGGTCGTCACGATGCACGTCTATGACGACAGCAAGCTGGACGAGACGCTCGCGCAGTGCGACACCGCGTCCGCGTACGCGCTGACCGGCGCGATCTTCGCACAGGATCGCTACGCCGCAGTTCATATGGCGAAGGCGCTCGAGCACGCGGCCGGCAACTTCTACATCAACGACAAACCGACCGGCGCCGTCGTCGGTCAGCAGCCGTTCGGCGGCGGCCGCGCGTCGGGTACGAACGACAAGGCCGGCAGTAAGCTCAACCTGCTCCGCTGGTGCTCCGCGCGCACGATCAAGGAGACGTTCGTGCCGCCCACCGACTGGCGCTACCCCTTCCTGGGGTAGATCGGGCGCGGCTAGGGCGGCCTACGGTCCGTGAGTCGCCTGGCCGCCCACGTCGATCTGCGCCACGAGCGGCAGATGGTCGGACGCCGCGCGCGCATCGCGCGTGCGTGGCCGGTGCAACTCGATGAGTTCGGCGTCGCCGCGCAGCCACAGTGAGTCCAGCGCGCGCACCGGTGCCCATGACGGGAACGTGCGCGGGGCGCGGCGTGGGCCGCGAAAGCCCTCGGGGGCGAGCAGGCGTTTGCCGAGCGTGCCGTAAACGTCGTTGAAGTCGCCGGCGACGAGCGTCGGCGTGCGCGCGCGGATCGCGAGCATCGGCCGGGAGATGAGCAGGCGGCGGAGCTGTTCGCGGCGTTCGCGCTCGGACAGGCCGAGATGCAGGTCGAACGCGTGCAGGGTGCGGGAATGCTCACCGAGCGGAACGCGAAGTTCGACGTGCAGGGCGGAGCGCGCTTTCTTGCGCGGCAGCGTGAGGTCGACGTTCTCGGTCGCCGTGATCGGCAGCTTGCTCAGTACCGCGTTGCCGTACTCGCCGCGGCGCTTGCCGAAGTGCACGTTGACCGCGTAGCTGTGGTGGGGCAGGGCGAGCCGGTCACAGAGTTCGTCGACCTGCCGCTCGAAGCGATAGTGGCTGCCGTTCTGGGCGACCTCCTGCAACAGCACGAGATCGGGTTCGGCGTGCGCGATGACGGCGGCAGTGCGATCCGGATCGTAGCGGCGGTCGAGGCCGCCGATGCACTTGTGGATGTTCCAGCTGACGACGGTCAGGCGCCGGCGCAACATGAACCTCCGTTGAGGTTGGCGATTCCGCGCCAGATGAGCGCCGCCGCGGCGAGCAGCATCGCGCCGGTCTGCAGCCAGCGCACCGCGCGCGGGCCGAACCGTTCTGCGAAGCGTCCGGCCTGGCTTTGGGCAAAGAACAACAGGGGCAGCGAACCCAGCGCGAAGCCGGTCATCACCGACGCGCCGCCGCTTGCCGAGCCGGCGACCCCGGCGCCGGCGAAGACGGACCACAAGAGGCCGCAGGGCAGCAGCGGTGTCGCGATTCCGAGCAGTCCGGCGCGCATCGTGGGCGGCAACGAGCGGCCCGCGCGATGCACGCGCGGTACGAGCTGCTGCATGCCGGGAATCTTGATTGCGCCGCGCTCCCCGAAGAGCACGAGCACGATGAGGCCACCGGCGAGGACGAACGCCGCGATGCTCGTTGGGGCCGAGAGTTCACTTGTGCCGAGGGCGGCACCGATCCCGCCGAGTACTACGCCCACTACCCCATACGCAAGGACCCTGCCGAGGTGATACGAGAACGAACTCTGCGTAGTGCCGTGCAACAGCAGCGCCAACGGTCCGCACATGCAGGCGCAATGCACGGAATTGACGAAGCCGAAAACGAAACTATCCAACCAGAGGTTCATTCGATCACCTGTGAGACTACCCGCGGAAGTCTCTGCGACGGAACAACCGTCGCGCGTCCGAGTTTCGGGCGGCGCGACGAACCGCGGGGGTGAATCGACGGGATGTACGCACTGTGGCTTACCCGTTCCCGATGATCGGCGTAGTTCGTCGTTCTGTTGTTCGGGGTGTGAGGCCGTGCACGCGCTACTGCTCGACGAGGGGCTCGAGAAGTTCTACGAACTCGGCGGCGATCGCAGCGGTGCGGTCGGGGAGATTCCGCGTGCGCCGGTGTTCGATTGGCTGGCCGAACTCGAACAGCGCGGCACCCACGGCCGCAGCGTGCACCTGACGCTCGACGTTCAGGGCATTCGCTGCGCTGCGTGCGTGTGGTTGTTGCGTGCGCTGTGGCAGCGGCAGGTCGGTGCGCAGCACCTGCGGCTCGATCCGTCGCTCGGTCGCGCGGTGCTCGCTTACGAGGCGGGCTCGGGCGCGGCGGCGGCGTTCCTGCAGCTCGCGGCGCGCTTCGGATATCTGTTCGCGCCGGCGAGTCGCCGCCTGGAGCGCGACAGCGGCCTGATGATGCGCCTCGGCATCTGCGCCGCGATCGCGATGAACGCGATGATCCTCGCGGTCAGCCTCTACTTCGGGCTCGACTCTGCGGCGACGGCCGAGGAAGTCACGCTGCGCGAGGTGTTCGGGCACGTGCTGTTCGGTCTCGCGGCCCTTAGCGTGCTCGTCGGTGGCCCCGTGTTCTTCCGCGGCGCGTGGGCGGGCGTGCGCGCTGGTGTCGTGCACATGGACCTGCCGATCTCGCTCGGCATCGTGCTCGCGTTTGCCGGTTCGACCGTCGGCCACTTCAGTGGAGTAGTAGGCTTTGGGGGCGGAGCGGCGTACTTCGATGCGGTCGCGATCTTCGTCGCGCTGATGCTCGGCGGTCGGTTCCTGCAGCAGCGCACACTCGCGCGCAGCCGGGATCTCGTGCTCGCCGATGACGGCGCCGAACACCTGCGGGCCCGGGTCGTGCGCGACGGCGAACTCGCGCTCGTACCCGTTGCCGAAGTGCGGAGTGGCGACGAGCTCGTGCTGGCGCCCGGCGATCTCGTGCCCGTGCGGGTTCGCCTGGCCGCCGAGGAAGGCAGCTTCTCGCTCGATTGGATCAATGGTGAGAGCGAGCCGCGCGGCTTCACCCAGCAGGACGAGGTGCCGGCCGGGGCGTTCCAGGCCGGGCGCAGCGCGGTGCGCGCCGTTGCGACTGCGTCCTATGTCGAGTCGGGCCTCGCCGAACTGCTCGGGCAGGGGCCCGTTGATCGGGAGGACACGCGCGGTCGCGTGCGCTTCTGGGAACGGCTCAACCGCTTCTACGCCGTCGGTGTTCTGGTCATGGCGGCGCTCGCGGCGGTGCTCTGGCTGGCGATCGAACCGGCCAACGTCCTGCCCGTCGTCGTTTCGGTGCTCGTCGTGACCTGCCCGTGCGCGCTCGGCATCGCGACGCCGCTCGCGTTCCATCTCGTGATCGCGGGGCTGCGGCGGCGCGCTGTCTTCGTCCGGACGCGCAGCCTGCTCGACAAGCTGCGCCGCGTCCGCAAGGTCGTGTTCGATAAGACCGGCACTCTCACGCACGGTGGCCTGCGCGCGCAGGCACTCGTGCTGCCCGCCGGCGCGGATCTCGCAGTGCTCGCGACGATGACCGCCTCGAGCAACCACCCGGTCAGCGCGGCCGTGCTCGCGGCGCTGCCCGCACGGCCGTTCCGCGGTGACCTGAACGTTCGTGAGGTCATCGGCCGGTGCCTGCAGTGCGACGCCGACGGGCACCACTACGTGCTCGCCGGCGGCGAGTTCACGCGCGACGGCGAATCCATCGGTCGTTTCGAGCTCAGCGAGGACTATCGCGGTGGCGCCCGCGTCGAGATCGCGTGGCTGAAGAGCCGTGGTGCGACCGTCCATCTGTTGTCCGGTGATCGCGAGGAGCGTACCCGCGCCGCGGCGGAGCAGCTCGGAATCGACCCGGAGCTAGCACGCGGCGCGATGAGCGCAGTGGCCAAGGCGGACGCCGTCAGCGCGCTCGATGATGCCGATACGCTGATGGTCGGCGACGGGCTCAACGACTCGCCGGCGTTCGCGGCCGCGTTCTGCGCTGGCACGCCGGCGATGGACCGCCCCGTGTTGCCAGCCCGCGCGGACTTCTGTTTCCGCGGTGAACACGGCGGCGCCGTGCGGTCCGTGCTCGAAGCCGCGGACCTGCACTCGCGGGTCGTCGCCACCAACCTCACGCTGGCGCTCGTCTACAACGTGACGGCGCTGACACTCTGTTTCGCGGGCCTGATGACGCCGGCGCTCTGCGCCGTGCTCATGCCCGTCAGTTCGATTGCGCTCGTGTTGCACACGAGCCTGCGTTGCCAACGTTCTGGGGGCATACGCACTGAGGACGTGCGCCGGCCGTCCACCCGAGGTGCCGCGTGACGACGATCCTGTTGCTCCTGTTCTGCAGTCTCGTGCTCGTCGGTGGCTCGATCCTGCTCTTCGTGTTCTCCGCCCGCCAGGGCGACTGCCACGAAGCCGAACGCCTCTGCCTAATGCCGCTCGAGGACGACGAAGTGACGTCGCCCGCGGATGCGGTGTCGGACTCCACTCAGCCAAACCCTCTCAGTTCTCAGGAGAGAACCACCAATGACTGACATGACCGTGAGCGAGACACGGCGCATCGTCTACGACGATGGCGCGGTTCGCGCCTTCGTCTGGGCCAGCGTGATCTGGGGCCTCATCGGCCTGCTCGTTGGGCTCGTGATCGCCCTGCAGTTGAGCTTTCCTTCGCTCAACTTCGACACCTCGTGGCTGACCTTCGGTCGCCTGCGTCCTCTGCACACCAACGCGGTGATCTTCGCGCTGGTCGGCAACATGATGTTTGCGGGCATCTACTACAGCTCGCAACGTCTGCTCAAGACCCGCATGGCTTCGGACCTGCTGACCCAGGTACATCTGTGGGGTTGGCAGATCATCATCCTCGGCGCGGCGATCACACTGCCGCTCGGGATCACGCAGTCGAAGGAATACGCGGAGCTCGAGTGGTTCCTCGACATCCTTGTTGCGGTGGTGTGGGTCGCGTTCGCGATCAACTTCTTCTGGACGCTCGCGATCCGGAACGAGAAGAACCTCTACGTCGCGATCTGGTTCTACATCTCGACGATCCTGACGATCGCAGTGCTCTACATCGTCAACAACCTCGCGCTGCCCGTCACCGGCACGAAGAGCTACGGCATCTTCAGCGGTGCGCAGGACGCGTTGACGCAGTGGTGGTACGGCCACAACGCGGTGGCGTTCTTCCTGACGACGCCGATCTTGGGAATCATGTACTACTTCCTGCCGAAGGCGGCAGGACGGCCGGTGTTCTCGTACCGGCTGTCGATCGTCCACTTCTGGGCGCTCGTGTTCATCTACATCTGGGCCGGGCCACACCACCTGCTGAACACGGCGCTGCCCGACTGGGCGCAGTCGCTGGGCATGCTGTTCAGTCTCATGCTCTGGGCGCCGTCCTGGGGCGGCATGCTCAACGGCCTGCTGACGCTGCGCGGTGCGTGGCACAAGGTCAGAACGGACCCGGTGCTCAAGTTCTTCGTCGCCGGCGTGACGTTCTACGGCATGGCGACGTTCGAAGGCCCGCTGCTGTCGATCAAGGCCGTCAGCGCGCTGGGGCACTACACGGACTGGATCATCGGTCACGTGCACAGCGGGGCGCTCGGTTGGAACGGCTTCATGGCCGCGGGCATGTTCTACTGGCTCGTTCCCAGACTGTTCGGGACCAAGCTCTACAGCACGAAGCTCGCCGACTACCACTTCTGGATCGGCATGTTCGGCATCCTGCTCTACGTCGCCGCGATGTGGGTCTCGGGCATCAGCCAGGGCCTCATGTGGCGCGCCGAGACGCCGGACGGCGGCCTGCAGTATCTGGACTGGAGCCAGATCCTCAACAGCCAGCAGATGATGTATTACGCCCGCAGCATCGGCGGCGGGATGTTCGTCGTGGGCTGGTTGATGATGGTGATCAACCTCGTGTTCACCGCGATGTCGGGCAAGAGGACGAACGTGGAGGTCGAGGTCACGGTGATGAAGCCCGTGACGCTCGAAGAGGCGCCGGGCACCTGGGCCTTCCTCAAGAGCCGCCCCGTGATCCTCACCGCGATCGGCATGATCGCGGCGACGTTCTTCGCGATGCCGAGCATCGGTCTCGCGGTGGTCGGGTTCATCATGCTGGCCGCGATCGTGATGTTCGTCGCCGGCATGCTGTTCAACACGACCGGCAAGGGCAAACACTCGTGGCACGAGCAGCTCGAGCGACGCCCGCTGGCGTTCTCGGTACTGACTTTGGTCGCGGTGCTCGTTGGTGGTGTCTATGAGCTGCTGCCGGGTCTCGTCACCGACAAGGAGGTGCCGCTCGCGGCCAACGGCGAACGCACGGTCGAGCCCTACACGGCGCTCGAGCTCACGGGGCGCGACATCTACGTTCGCGAGGGCTGCTACGTCTGCCACTCGCAGATGATCCGACCGTTCCGCAGCGAGTTCCTGCGCTACGGCGCGCCGAGCCGCATCGAGGAGTCGATGTGGGATCACCCGTTCCAGTGGGGCAGCAAGCGCACGGGGCCGGACCTCGCGCGCATCGGCCTCAAATACGGCGCGCTGTGGCACTGGGATCACATGCTCAACCCTCGTGACGTGGTCGAGCAGTCGATCATGCCGTCCTACCCGTGGCTCTACGACAACCAGGCCGAAGCCGGCATCGCGGCGGACAAGATGGGCGTGCTCAAGAGGCTCGGGGTGCCCTACACCGACGAGCAGATCCAGAACGCCAAGGCCGACTACGACCGCCAGGCGGCCGAGGTCGTGGCCGAACTCAAGACGACCGGCAAGGTCGATGCTCCGGGTGACACCGAGATCATCGCGCTGATCGCCTACTTGCTCCGGCTCGGCAAGAACCTCGAGCCAGCGGTTGGTGCCCAGCAGGCCAGCATCCAGGGAGGTAAGTGAGATGTGGAAAGCGTTATTTGCAGATGGGTCGCTGTTCACGCTGCCCATCGTCGGGATGTGCATCTTCATCGCGATCTTCCTCGCGGTGCTGGTGCGCGTGATGCAGCGGTCTCGCAAACCGCAGTACGACCACATGTCCACCTTGCCGCTCGATGACGACGCGGGCGAAGGAGTAGCACGATGAGCGTCGAAGACGTCCGGGCAGCAGATGTT
This sequence comes from bacterium, assembly GCA_024743115.1. GTDB lineage: Bacteria > Planctomycetota > UBA1135 > UBA1135 > UBA2386 > JAGQRA01. The sequence continues at coordinate 78,352 of JANSXC010000024.1, forward strand.
CGCGCCCACACGTTCGATGGGATCGAGGAGTTCGACAACCGGCTGCCCAATTGGTGGCTGTGGACGTTCTACCTCGCCTGCATCTTCTCGGTCGGTTACTGGGTGCACTACCACACGCTGGGTACCGGTGACTCGCCGACCGACGAGTACAACATCGCGCAGGCCGAGGCTGCCGCGTTGTCGTTGAAGCGCGCGCGGGAGAACCCCGTCACCAACGAGAGCCTGATCGAGCTGTCGAAGAACCCTGAGATCATCAAGGAGGGGCGCAAGATCTTCGAGAACCCGCAGCTCTGTGCGCAGTGCCACAACGCGAGCGGCAATGGCAACATCGGCCCGAACCTGACTGACGAGCACTGGGTCTACGGCAATTCCCCGATGGACATCTACGAAACGATCCTCAAGGGGCGGGCGACCGACCCCGAGAAGGGCTACGTCGGTGGGATGCAGGCGTGGGAGGCGAAAGGCCCGGAGTTCGTGCAGACAGTGACGGCCTATGTGTTGTCGATCATGCACACGAACGTGTCCGGCAAGGCGCCGGAGGCGAACGCGAAGAAGCTGCCCAAGAGTTTCTGAACGATCGGGTTTCTGAACGATGAGCACTGGTCCGGCTTCGACCGAAGAAGAGAGCGTGACGAACGACTCCGTACAACGCCCGAAGGTCGTCAAGGGGCGCGCGCCGACGCAGCGCCCTGACGTCGACACCCTGTTCAGCATCAACGCCGACGGGTCGCGCAACGCGATCCACCCGGCGGATGTGAAGGGGCGGTTCCAGGTGCGCAAGCATCTGCTCTGGTACCTGATGCTCGCGATCTACGTGGCGATGCCCTGGGTCACGATCGGTGGGCATCCCGCGCTGCTGATCGATATCGAGCACCGGCACTTCTACCTGTTCGGTTTCACGTTCAACGCGCAGGACTTCTGGTTCGCGTTCTTCTTCGTCACCGGCCTGGGGTTCACCCTGTTCGTCGTCGCGGCGCTGTTCGGTCGCGTGTGGTGTGGCTACGCGTGTCCGCAGACCGTGTTTCTCGAGGGCGTGTTCCGCCGGATCGAACGCTGGATCGAGGGGCCGGCTGCCAGTCGGGCACGGCTCGACAAGGCGCCGATGACCGCGTCCAAGCTGATGCGGCGCGGCCTCAAGATGGTCGTGTTCTTCGCGCTCGCGGCGATCATCACGCACTCGTTCCTCGGTTACTTCGTGCCGGTCGCAGACGTCGTCGAGGCGATGACCTCGTCACCGGCCGCGAACCCGGTCGCGTTCACGTTCATCGCGATCTCCACGCTGGTCCTGTTCGTCAACTTCACGTGGTTCCGTGAGCAGCTGTGCATCGTCGTGTGTCCCTACGGCCGTTTGCAGGGGGCGCTCTACGACGCCGACACCGTGATCGTCGGTTACGACGCCCGCAGGGGCGAGCCGCGCGGTTCTGCTACCACGGCGGGGGCCGGTGACTGCGTCGACTGCTTCCGCTGTGTCGCGGTGTGCCCGACGGGCATCGATATCCGCAACGGTACCCAGCTCGAATGTGTCGGCTGCGCCAACTGCATCGACGCGTGCGATGCGGTGATGGACAAGCTCGGGCGACCCAAGGGGCTCGTGCGCTATGACAGCCAGCGTGGCCTCGAAACCGGCGTTCGCAAGTTCTTCCGCGGGCGTGTCGTGCTCTACGTCGTGCTCTTGCTGCTCGGGGTCGGAGCGTTCTCTCTCGCGGCAACGACGCGCCGCCCGTTCGACGCTGAACTCAGCCGCGCGCGCGGCAGCTCCTACACGATCGACCAGGATCGCATCCACAACGTCTTCGAGCTGCACCTGGTCAACAAACGACCCGAAGAGCGCCAGTTCGTCATCGAACCCGTCGCGGTCGCCGGGGTCGAGGTGACGCTCGGCATGCGCGAAGTGACCCTCGCAACTCTCGCAGACCTGCGCGTCCCGATCCACGTTTTCATTGCCGAGGACAAGTTTCAGCGCGGCATGAAGCTCGAGCTGCGCGTTCGCTGCCTCGATGCGGACGGCCAGCTCGACGTCGAGCGACCGGCTACGGCACCGTTGTTGGGTCCGCGTCGCCGCTGAGAGCGAAGCCGAAGCGGCGACGTTGGGGGGGGGGAGGTCTGCAAGTGGTGATTGGCGGCAAGTTGCCACGGGGCTTCGTGCTCCGAGATCAATCACCGCACCTGCACCCGCGTATCGAATCTCGCCCCAGTCGGCGCCTATCAGCGTTGCTGACTTGGCGGTCATTGGCATGGTCACTGCAGGCCGAGCCGCAAAACCAAGTACGCCCCATCCCCGCGGCAGCGCAGGAGATGCAACACGCGGGTCACCCCGGTCGATGGGGTAGGGTTGACGGCGGATCGCAACCTCGGGATCGTGGAATACGATCTCCGGACTGCCTGGAGCCCGTGCTTGCAAGTTCCGACTTCCGATCGCGGGTCGGCGGCCGTTACCGTGTCGATCTCACATCGAGCCAACCCAAGGAGCCTCATGCAGTCTCGCATCTCGGTCTCGTGTCTGTTCGCCGCAGCTACCATCGCGAGTAGCCTCGCCGCTCAGCGGAACCCGTTCGTCTTCTTCCCGCAGGATCCCGAACGGCAGGCCATCACGTCGGCGTCGTTCGTCGGTCGCCCGGACTGGAACAACGCCGCCGAGGGCTTTCAGGAGCTCAACAGCGATTGGTTCCGCGGCATCGGTGACGAAGGCGGTTCGTGCCTTGCCTACGGCTTCTACCATTGGGCGGCCGACGAGGACGTCTCGACCTCGGAGACCTACGGAGTCGTGTTGCGCAACGCTGACCCGGTCACTGGCCTGATCGATCCGACCGCGGCCGGTGAGATCGTGCGGATTTCGGGTCTGACGACGCCGTCGAGCCCGGCCGGTGGCCGCGGCTCGTGGATCATGACCGATATCTTCACCACGCCCGCGGCGTTGCCGTGCACCGACACCTGGTTCATGGGCGTCGACTGCCCGGCCAACCCGGCCTGGCCGACTACCGATGGCCATGCGTTGTGGCGGGCCGACACGCCGTCGGCGAGCACTGCGGCCGTCGGCGAGAACCCGCGCGCTGGCGCGCCCGATGCCAACTGGACCGTCACTCCCGGCGGCAACGTGTTCAGCAACGGCTGGTCGTACATCCTCGGCGTGCTGACCGAGACTCCGTCGCTGCACGTCGGCGGTCTCGATCCCAACAACTCCCGGCAGGGACAAGCGCTGCCGTTGATGCAGGCCAACATCGGGCTCAACGGACTGTTCCCCGATGTCAGTGGTGCCCCGCGGTCCGACGGCATCACACTGCGGGTCCAGGACAACGCCGTGCCCGCCGGTCTGGCGTTCTTCGCGGCGACTCCGTTCTACGGCGCTTCGCCGATTCCGTTCGGCAGCTTCGGTCAATTGCACCTCGACATCGTCAGCTCGGTAACGCTCGGGTTCGCGCCGATGGCGGGGGGTGCCGTCGAGTTCGCGGTGTTCGCGCCGGGGTCGATCGCGCCGGGCTTTGCCGGCACGACGTTGCGCTTCCAGGCGGTCGTGCTCGATCCGGCGACCGGTGGGGCGCAGTTCACCAACGCCCAGGCGACGGAGCTCTGATGCGGCTGGCGGTCGCGCTGCTGCTCGCGATCGCGGCCGGTGCGGTGATCGTCGCGGTCGGCCGATGGGCGAGCGACGACGGTGCGTCTGGCGGCGCGGCTCCGGTCAGGGCCGAGGCTCGGGACCGGGGTGAGGCGGATCAGCGTGAGCCGGTCGAGCCGGCTGTTGCCGTCGAGCCGATCCAGCGTCCCCGTGCCGCGACGGCCACGGCACGGCTCGAACTCCCGGACGGCAGTCATGTCGAGCCGCTGAACGGCGTTTCCGGTCGGCTGTCGCTGACGGGTCACTGGGGCAACCGGCCCTGGAGCCCGATCGTCGGCGTCGAGCGCTCGGACCGTGGTGTCGATTGGTACGTGCACGCCGATGGCACGCGCTCGACGACCGAGATGAAGTGGCGATCAGATCTCGGTCGGAAGGACGCCATGGTGCGTCTGGCCGTGCCGCAGCACGGGACGCCGGCAATCAAGCGCTAGCCGCATACGCAGGTCGTTGAACAGCCTGCTAGCCTCCGCCAGTCTCCTTGACCCGCGGCAGGAAGAAGCGAAACGTCGTCCCGACGTTAGGTGCGGTCTCGACTTCGAGCCGACCACCGTAGCCCTCGATGATGCTCTTGCTGATCGACAACCCGAGGCCGGTGCCGCCGCGTGCCCGCTTCGTCGTTACGAACGGCTCGAAGATGCGGTCGCCGAGGCCTTCCGGGAGGCCGGGGCCGTTGTCCGAGACGCTCATTTGCGCTTCGTCCTTCGTGGCGTCGGCGCGAAGCGTCACCTCGCGCGGCTCCGACTGCGGTTGCACGGCGTCCTTGGCGTTCATGATCAAGTTGAGCAGGACCTGCTGGATCTGCTGGGGTCGGGCGAGGACTTGCGGCAGGTCGTCGGGCACCTCCACCCGCAGTCGGATGCCGTGCCGTTTGAGGTTCTCGCCGACGAGGCGGAGTGTGCGTTGGACGACTTCCTGCAGTGACGTTTCCTGCGGCGTGTCCTGGTCGTCGCGGGCGAACTGCAGCAGGTCGCGCACGATCTCCGCGATTCGCTGGCCTTCTTCGATGATGTCGCGGCTGTTGAGCTCCGGGTCGTCGCCGTCCTGGATCAACTGCGCGCAGTTGATCATCGTGTTGATCGGGTTGTTGACCTCGTGGGCGACACCGGCTGCGAGCTCGCCGACCGCCGCGAGGCGTTCCGCCTGGGTCAGCTTGCGCTGCATCTCGTTGCGCTCGGAGAGATCGCTCAGGATCGCCGTGAAGAAGGTCTGGCCGTCGACCTCGCCCTCGCCGACCGAGAGCGCGATCGGGAACGTGGAGCCATCTCGGTGGCGGCCGACGACTTCCCGGCCGATCCCGATGATCCGGCGTTCACCCGTTTCGCGGTAGCGCCTGAGGTAGCCGTCGTGCTCGTCGCGAAACGGATTGGGCATCAGGATGCGGACGTTCTGACCGATCGCCTCACCTGCGTCCCAGCCGAACATCTTCTCCGCGGCGGCGTTGAACGTCTCGATCGTGCCGGTCGCGCTGGTGGTCACGATGCCCTCGGTTGCGGTTTCGATCACGGCGTCGCCGCGGGCGGCCGAGGCGGCGATGCGTTGGCCCGAGATCCGGCGTTGCAGCAGCGCCAGGAGGCCGGCGGCCATGCTGGCGCCACCGAGCGTTGCCGCGAGGATCGACAGCGACGGATTCGTCAGCCGTGTCGCCAGCAGGACGAGGGCGAAACCGATCAGGGCGCAACCCGCCGCCAGGCTCCGAGTCCGGATCATGACCAAAAACTACACCTTGTCGCGCAGATACCGTCTACGACAAAGGTGATAGCCAGCTACGCACATCGGCCCGTGGGCAGCCGGGGGGCGAACTCGAAGATACCGACATGGCTCGTATTGTGCTGATCGACGACGAGGAGCGGCTGCTGCGAACGCTGCAGCGCTTCCTGGAGCAGCAAGGACACGAGGTTCGGGTCGGGGAGTCGTTCCGGGCGGTCGAGAGCCACCTGTTCCCGGGGCTGTTCGACGTGCTCGTGACCGACATCGTGATGCCGGAGTTCGACGGCATCAGTATCCTGCGCGAGGTCGTCGAGGTGCGGGACTGTCAGGAGCCGGTGATCCTGATCACGGGCGAGCCCAATGTCGAGACGGCGTCCGAGGCGGTGCGCCGTGGCGCGTTCGACTACATCAGCAAGCCGGTCACCAAGGACAAGATCATCGATGCGGTGTCGCGTGGGCTGCGACACGTGCAGCTGCTCCGCGAGCGCGACAGCGCCCGGCGCAGCGAGATCGAGATTCTCCGCAACCTCGCGCGGCTCGGCGAGAGCGCCTCGGTTCTCAGTCACGAGATCCGCACGCCGGTCACGAGCTTGCGGCATGCGCTGCGCGCGGTGGGCGACAAACTCGGGGTCGACGACAAGGTCCTGGTCGAGGAGCTGCTGGTCAATCTGCAGAAGATCGAGCGCATCCTCGGCAAGTCGCTCTCCCTCGTGCGGCCGCTCGCGGTGGAGGCCCGGCCGATGCCGCTGGCGAAGCTCGTGCGGGAGAGTGCGCGCGCCGTCACGGCGCTGGACGGGATGGATGGACTGTCCATCGAGGTCGGAATCGAGGACGACCTCGAGGTCGAGGTCGATCCCACGCTCTTCGGTGAAGTGCTGGTCAATCTGCTGCGGAATGCGGCCGAAGCGTGCGGTGGCACGGGGCACATCGAGATTGCCGCCAGCGCGCATCCCAGTGGCTGGTTCCTCGAGATTACGGACGATGGCCCAGGGGTTCCTGGGCACTTGCGCGAAGAAATCTTCCAACCGTTCCGCAGTTTCAAAGAACATGGGACGGGCATCGGGCTCGCCCTGTCGCGCAAGGTGGTCGAATCCCACGGTGGGGAGATCAGCTTGATCGACAAGCCCGGGTTCGGGGCATGCTTCCGGATCACGATGTCGGACGACAGCGACGCTCCGGCTCGTGCGTAACCAAAGTGGAGACTGGAAATGAGTGACAAGGCCGAGATCACGATCGTGCTGGTCGACGACCAGGCGATCGTTCGTGCGGCGTTCAAGTCACTGCTCGAACGGACCGCGCATTTCAAGGTGATCGGCGACGCCGGCGATGCCCGCCAGGCGCTTGCGGTCATCACCGAGCTGCGACCGGACATCGTCGTGCTCGACATCACGATGCCTGGGTTGTCGGGGATCGACGCGGTCGGCCCCATCAAGAAGGCGTCGCCACGCACGCGCGTTCTGATGGCGTCGCAGCACGAAGGCCAGAAGTTCGTGCGGCAGGCGCTGCTCGCGGGCGCCGATGGCTACCTGTCGAAGGACAGTGAGCCCGAGGAGCTGGCGCTGGCGATCGAATCGATCCAGCGCGGTGACTCCTACCTGTCGCCGAAGGTCGCCGGCACGCTGATGAGTCAGGCAGCGCGGGGTGAGCCACTTGCCACGGACGACGGCAGCGCCCTGAGCGTTCTGACGCCACGCGAGCGTGAGGTGTTTCAGCTGCTGGCGCTGGGCAAGGCCAACAAGGAAGTCGCGGCCACGCTCGAGCTGTCCCTCGGGACCGTGAAGAAGCACCGTGAGAACCTGCAGCGCAAGCTGGATTGCCACTCCGCTGCCGAGCTCGCGCGGCTCGCGATCCGCGAGGGGCTGCTGAGCGTCTGACGCACAGCCCCTCATGGGGCAGCCGGCGTGGCCCTCGAGTCCCGGCGGGCTACTCGGGTGCGCGCACGGTCAGGACCGGCACCTCGGACATCCGCACGACCTTCTCGGCGGTGCTTCCCAGCAGCATGTGCTTGAGTCCCGTGTGGCCGTGCGTGCCGATCACGATGAGGTCGCACTCGTTGGCTTGCGCGGAGTCGAGGACCTCTTCGTGGATCTCGCCGTTGCGCATCTCGGTGCGGATCGTGATGCCGCTGGCGATCTTCTGGCTGGCCTCCTCGAGTTCGTCCGCAGCGCGCTTCTGCAGTTCGTCCTGCAGATTGGGGAACGCCGAGATCGTTCCGATGCTGCGCATCGGGTAGGTCATCTCGGCGACCACGTGAAGCAGGATGAGTTCGGCTCCGCAGGACTTGGCGAGGCCGGCGGCGTACTCCGTAGCCTTGCCCGCTGCGGACGAGAAATCGGTCGGACAAACGATGCGGCGAAACATGACCCCTAAAGCGGACCTCGCGTTGGCCGCGATGGCAAGTAGGCTCTTCGGCCCAATCGTCTCTCGCCCCGACCATGGAACTCGAACCCGAAGGCATCGCCCCCGTCGCCGGTGATCCGCAGGCCGGCCGCAGCCCGGCCCTGCTGGCCATCGAGGGGCTACTCGACGAGGAGCGTTTCGACGAGGCCCTGGCCGCGATCAACACCGCCCTGGCCGAGGGAGCCGGCAACGAGCTGGATCTGACCTATCTGGCCGGTGATGCCTGGCTCGGGCTCGGCCGGCCGCGGGAGGCCGAGGAGCGTTTCCGGGCGGTGCTCGCGATCGATCCCGACTGCCCCGCCTCGCGCTGCTGGCTGGCCCTCGCGCTCTTTCTGCAGTGGCGGTTCGACGAGGCCGAAGCGGCGGTTCAGGCGGCGCTCGAATTGCCCGAAACGGTCGCGGACATCCACGTCGTCAAAGGGGCGCTGCTCGAGCGCCATGGCAAGCTCGAGGCCGCCGAGTCGTGTTTCACCCGCGCCCACGAGCAGTCCCCGGCCAAGCACCCGTTGCCGGTGCGGTTGTCGCGCGAGGAGTTCGACCGGGAGGTCAGCCGGGCGGCGAACCGCCTGCCGCGCCAGTTCCGCCAGGCGCTCGACCGCGTGGCGGTCGTGATCGAGAACATTCCGGAGGACTCGCTGCTCGACGGCCCCGATCGCGAAGAACTCGCGCCGGACATGCTGGGTCTGTTCGACGGCACGCCCTTGCCGGAGACCAGCGGCCTCGGTGGCGACGACTGGAAGCCGAATCGGATCTTCCTGTTCCAGCGCAACCTCGAACGTGTTGCGTTGGATCGCGAGGACCTCGCCGATCAGATCCGCATCACGCTGTGGCACGAGCTCGGCCACTACCTCGGCTTCGAGGAAGAGGACATGGGCGACCTCGGGCTCGAGTAGCCCGGGCCATCGCTCGGCCGGGGCATCAGCGCAGCAGTTGCCACTGGGCCGCGACGAGCCAGGTCGTGCCGACTGCACAAGCCGTCAGTGCGAGCAGGCCAAGCCAGCGCAGGTTCTTCATCTGCCACCACATCAGCAGGCCCGAGATGGCCCACGTCGTCATTGCGATCGCCATGACGTCGACGATGAGCGCCCACCAGAACGCTGCGCCGTGATGTGCCGGATAGCCGTGGGCCGTGTGCAGTCGGAGCAAGAACGAGCGCAGGCTGCGGGTTTGCCGCGGTTCGGTTTCGGGCGTGACCTCGAGCTCGCGCGTCCGCAAGTCGTAGACCGCGCGGTGGGCTTCGCCGTCCGCGTCGATCACTCCGAAGTGAAGTCGCGGCTGGGATCGGACCCGCCATTGGATCGGGCTCGTGGGTGCGGAGTCCTGGTTGCCTGCGGCGTCGGCGTTGGCGCGCGCCGGCCGGCCCGCCGCGAGCAGTGCCAACGCGCTCGCGGTGATCGTCGTGAGCGCGTCCTGCCCTGCTTCGAGCCCCTTGCCGACGGTGCGGTCCGTGCGCTTCGGCCGGATTGTCGATGGCCGCTCGAACACGCGCGCGTCACCGTTGACCTCGTCGATGACGAAGCTCACGCGTTTGTCGTTCGTGTTGGCCGTCAGGAGTGACCGACCGCGATAGCTCGGCTCGACGGCGTCGTCGAGTTGCCAGCCGGAGTCGTCAAGTTCTGCCAGCACGCCGGTCGCGAGTTCGATGGGGGGTGCGATTTCCTGACGTCCGTGGGCGGCGAGTGTGGCGGCTGGAATGGTGCGCACGTCGCTCTCCGACCAGGCAGTCGGGTGATTGAACAGGAATCCCGTGATGCCATAGAGCACCACGAACGGGACCAGGGCCAGGCCGCTGTAGAGATGTGTCCGGCGCACCAGCTTCAGCAGCCGTCGTTGGAGCGGGCTGGCAACCTTGCGGCGTTGGATTGTCGTTTCCTGCGTAGGCGTGTGGGCATGCGGGTGGTGACTCGCCAGGTGGTGCGGCGCGATTCGTTCGAATTGCCCGCGCTCGGTGGCGCAACCAGCGGGGGCGGTGTCGCTGTTTGCCATGCTGTGAGCCGATCTCACTGGTCGCTCTCGTGCCCCGATTCCAGGTCGGGTGCGCGAACGATCTCGCGCCAGTGTTTCCCGTGTTCGTCGCGCACGACGAGTCGACGGCTGGCCAGCTTCAGGAACTTGGCCAGTTCGTCGACCGTGGAGCGCTCGAGACGTAGCGAAACCGGGCCAACGGACAACGTCGCTCGGTCGCAGCTGCAGACGTCGAGGGCAAAGCAGCCTTGCTGGGCCACGCGTTCGATCTCGGGCATCCTTCCGTTTCTAATGCAATTGAGACGCAGTCGCAATAGAGGTATGAGCGGATTCGCGACCGCTGGTCAGTGGGGGAGCGATGCGCTGGGCGCTCCGGTGCTAACGGAAGTCCGTCAGGGCAGGTGTGGGCGGAGGGGGCCGGCTTTACCGCGCCTCCGCCCGCACGGTCTTACCCAGGAACGTCATCATCTCGCGCACGGCGTCGTAGTCGTCGTGGCGCAGGCGGAACCACGTGTTGACGAGCCAGCCCTTGTCGAGGCTCTTCGTCGGTGTTCCGGGGGTGGGGACGCTGCGGTCGTAGATGAAGCGACCGCACTGTTTGAGCGCGGCCGGCAGGCCGTGGTGGCGGACGTAGCGACCGTCGCGGTCGGGGCGGATCTGAACGGAGCCGGCGGCGTAGCGGCGGCTCGGGGTTGCCGCTGCCGGGCGGCCGAGGATCGCGAGGGCCCATTCGCGATAGACGTCGAACTCGTTCGCGACGCGATACATGTCCCAGATCATCTCGCCGGCCGGGCGGGCGCCGATCTCGGAGAACTTCAGGCCCTTGGGGCCGAAGAACCACTCCATGTGCGTGGCTGCGTGTCGGATGCCGAGCGCGTCGACAACGCGTCGGCCGACGTCGCGGAGCTCGGTGTAGCCGTCGCCGTTCAATCGATTGGTCACGGCGATCTGAGGTGCGACGCTGCGATCGTGCGTGGCCTCGAGGCAGCCCGGGTAGTAGTGCGCCGCGAAATCGTGGCGCACGCCGTCGCCGTCGCAGATGGTGTCGTAGAAGCCCTCGTGACCTGCGATGAACTCTTCGATCGCGGCCGGCCGTTGCTGGCTCGGTTTCAGCTTGCCGAGCGCAGCCTCGAGTTCCTGCTGGTTCGTGACGCGATAGGTCCCGAGCGAGCCGAAGCCCGCGAGCGGTTTGAGGATCAGCGGGTAGCCCTCACGTTCGGCGAACGCGAGCGCATCGTCGGTTGAGTGCACGGCGGCGGACTGCGCGCACGGGATGTCGTGCTCGCGCAAGAACGCTTTCATCGCCACCTTGTCCCGGCACAGGCGCGCGGTCTGAAGTGACAGGCCCGGCACATCGAGGCGTTCGCGCAGGGCGGCAGCCTGTTCGACGAGCGGCTCGTCGATCGTCTCGATGCGATCGAAGCCCGGCTTGCCGAGCTCCTTGGCGCAGCGCAGAAGCTCGTCGATCGCCAGCGGGTTCTTGCACTGACGGTAGTCGGCGAGCAGTTGCCGGGCGCCCGGGGTCAGCGCGTTCCTGGCCTGGATGCCGATGGCGGAGACCCGCGCGCCGAGCTCGTTGAGGCCGCGCAGGAAGCCGTGGTTGTAGACGTGGGTGTCGGGGGCGAGGAAGAGGACGTGCATCGGCGGGCCGTTCATCATGCAGCAGGCTCGCTCGGGTTACGAGCGAGGCACGACCCGGCCGTCCCGAACCGTGAGCACGAGGCTGATCGGGCCGTCGTTCTGCGACTCCACCTGCATCGCGGCGCCGAAGCGTCCGGTTGCGACGGGGATGCCGAGCGCCTCGAGTTCCGCGGCCACGCGCTCGTAGAGCGGTGCGGCGATCTCGGGTGCGGCGGCGGCCGTGAAATCGGGGCGGTTGCCGCGGCGCAGTTCCGCCGCGAGCGTGAACTGGCTCACGACGAGGCAGCTGCCCGCGATCGTGCGGACGTCGTGGTCCATCGGCTTGTCGCCTGGGAACACGCGCAGCGCGGCGAGCTTCTTCGCGGTCGCGATTGCATCGGCGGCCGTGTCGCCGGCCTCGACGCCGACGAACGCGAGCAGGCCGCGCTCGATTGCGCCCACGACCTCGCTGTCGACGAGGACGCGGGCGTGTCGGACTCGCTGGACCAGGGTGATCACGGGGCAGACGCTACGTCCGCCACCGGATCTTCACCACCCGATCGATCCGCTCAGCCGTTGGCCTTGCGAACCTCGATCCGGCGCGTCTGGGCCTCGGGGGCCTTCTTGACCGTTACGGTGAGGACGCCGTTCTCGTAGACCGCGTCGGCTTCTTCACCGGCGTCGCGGGGCAGCGAGAGGGCGCGCACGTAGCGGCCATACTGGTGTTCGACGCGGTGCCACTTGCGTGACGCGTCGGTGTCCTGGTCCTGGCTTTCTCGGGTGTCCTTGCGCTCGGCGCTGACGGTCAGCGTGTGCTCGTGCAGGTCGACCTGGATGTCCGACTCGGCGAGGCCCGGCAGCTCGAACGCGAGCTCGTAGCCCGCGTCGGTCTCGCTGACGTTCACCCGCGGGGCGTGGTTGTTCGACGTCGGCGGCCACGTCGTGGCGTCGCCGAACAGCGAATCGAACAGGCTCTGGAATGGATCGCGCGCGACCAGCGCGCGCGGGTTACGACGAAGGGTAGTCAGCATTGTTTTTCGCTCCTGTTGGAAGGTTGCTGAGTAAGAAGCAAGCGCTGTGCCAACAAGGCGGAGTACCCGTAAGTAGTTATTTTTCAGTTAACTAGAAAGGTCCTAAAGGACTGTTGGAGTCAGTGGGGATGCCACTTTGGCACCACAGTGCCGACATGGCACCTTGTCGACTGTCAGCCCGGCAGGCGCAGCCTGCGGCGCTCGCGGCGTGCGGCGTCGAGCGCGGACTGGCGGTGCTTTGCGATCTCTTGCCAGCGTCGCTGCATGACCGCGCCCAGCGCCGGGCCGATCATCGGCTCGTCCGTTACCTCCGCGAGGATGCGCGGCGTCCAGAGCTGCAGCCGTGCGAGCGCCGTATCGGCGTCGCAGAGTTCGCCGAGGGTTCGCTGGAGTCGGCGCAGGCGCTTGTTCAGCTTGCCGAGGTCGAGCACGGCGAGGTCCGCGAGTTCGTCGGCGAGATAGCGCAGGCGCTTGGTGGCCACCCGTGCGCGATGGAACGCGCGGGTCGGCGTGGCGGTGTTCAGGTTGCGGGTTCGGCGTCGCAGTTTCGTGGCGTACTTGGCGAGTCGGTTGCGTGCGAATTCACCGATCGGCGGTTCTCCGATCTCGTGTTCGCTGTCGAAGTGCGGCACGAGTTCGACGAAGCGCTGGGTGTCGTCGAGTCGACCGGAGCTTCGCAACCACTCGCCGAGTTCGTTGCGCGCTTCGTTCGCGGTGCGCTCGAGCCAGCCGATCAGGTGTTCGATGGCCGGGTGGAGAGCCTCCGGGAGGTGGGGCGGTTCACGGTGCAGCGTGGCCAGCATGACGTCGAGATCGCGCACCCGGCCGAGCTCCGCCGTCAGCGCCCGCAGGTGGGCGCGCATCCACCGGGCCTGCTCCGCCGGCCAGACCGAAGCGAACGCGCTCGCGAGGGTGCGCAGGCGTCGCGCCGCGACCCTCATCCGATGCACGTTGCGCGGGCTGCTGTCCTGGCGCACCCGACTTTCCGCGAGCTGCATGCCCGCGATGCCGCACTCGCAGAGCGCCTGCACCGCCGCGCTCGTCGGGGTCTCCGGATCGAGCGCGTTTGGCGCGGGGTGCGGAAGTCCGAGCAGGCGGGCGGCGTGGGTCGGCTTGTCGTTGCTCGCGGCGTTGACGTCGAGCGCCCGCCCGAGGCGGTCGGCGAGTTCTTCGCAGCTCGGCAGGTCGTCGAGGACTTCGAGTTCGATCTCCGAGAACCGTACGCTGCGGCCCGCGCCATGGGCATCGACGCGGTCGACGGCGAGTTCGCAGACGGCTTCGCCGTCGAGTGACAGCGCGCGCAGCTCGCGCGTGACGTCAAGGCGCAGCACGGGGATCAGTGGCCGGCGCAACGTGATGGGCTCGATCGCGTCGCGCAGGTCCGCTGGCAGGGCCGCCGCGGTGGGGGGCGTCGTCGGCGATGGCCAGTTGGCCTCGTGTTCTTCGCGGACGAACTTCGCGCCCTCGCGGCTGCCGCGCTCCTTGCAGCAGATCGTGGATCTGCCGTTGTCGATGCGGACCCTCAGGCCGAGCCCGCTGTGTGCCAGCGAACGCCGCGAGTCGTCGAGGTAGATGTCGTTGTGGCGGCGGGAGCTGGCGTGATCGCAGGTGAACGTCGATTCGCGCACGGCGGCATCGACCCGGGCAACCTCGAGGCTCCTGGTCGTGCGCAGCTTGAATTCGGTTTCGACGTGGCTAGCCATCGGCGAGTCAGGGCGTGACGAGTTTGACGGTGCGGTCGAACAGCCGTGCGAACAGGGCGCCCTTCTGGGCGATGGCGCGGGCTTCGAGGAACAGTCGGCTCTCGCTGTGGTCGTTGAGGGTCGGATGCAGTTGGATCTCGTCGTCGTGGATCGTCACGGTGACGTCGCGAACGATGCTGGCGTGCTGTCGATCGAGCGCGTCCGCGAGTCGCAGGATCGCGGCGAGGCGTTCGACGACCGACCGATCGCGGCGGCGCAGCGCGGCGAACTCGGCGTGATCGCGCGATGGCGGCGCCTTGCGGTGGTAGCGTGCGATCAGGGCGACGAGGTGGCGTTCTTCCCCGTTGAGGCCGACGAGGTCGCTGGCCTGGATCAGGTACTGCGTGTGCTTGTGGTGCCCGTCGTTGTTAACCGCGATGCCGACGTCGTGCAGCAGCGCTGCGGCTGCGAGCAGGGCGCGGGCGCGGGAATCGAGGCCGTGCAGGTCGGTGGTCTGGTCGAAGATCCGGCGCGCGAGGTGCAGCACCGTCTCGGCGTGCTCGGCTTCGAACCGAAAGCGCTGGCCCATCGCACGGCACGCTGCGAGCACGACGTCGAGGTGGTCTTCGGCCTGGAACGATCGCAGGTGGCCGCCGACGACTTCGGCGAGCAGGCCGTCCTTGATGCCGGCCCGTGGCACGACGATGTGCGGCGTGTTCGCGATCTGGCCGAGGCGGGTGTAGACGATCCCGGCGGCGACGATCGTATCCGCGCGATCCGGTCGCAGGCCGTGGGTCGCCATGCGCTGCTCGACCGTCAGCGTGGCCAGGTTCTCGACCTCCTCGATGGCCGCCTTCAGGTCGATGCTGTCGACGTCCTTGCCGTCGACCGCCGGTTGGCGTTTGCGGCCGACGCGTTTCGCGACGAGATCCGTGAGCGTTTCGATATTGCCGCCGACCGCGCAGTAGCGATCGATCGGCGCGCGGTTGAACCGATCCGCGATGCGCCGCTCGAGGCTGTGCAGATGGCGATGCATCAGATCGGTGAACGATTCGCCCGACGTCTCGGCTTCCGCGAGCGCGGCGAGCATGCGCAGCGCTCCGAGTCGATAGGAGTCCGCGCTGACGACGTTGCCCTGATCGACGATGACGACCTCGACGGAGCCGCCGCCGACGTCGACGAGCATCGACCGGCCCTGTTGCAGGTCGACGCGCGTCTCGATGCCGAGTTTCAGCAGGTAGGCCTCCTGCGTTCCCGAGATCACTTCGATCTCGATGCCGCAGGCGTCGAAGACGCGGTCGGAGAGCATGTGGCGGTTGTTGGCATCGCGCATCGCCGAGGTCGCGATCGCGCGCGTGTGAGCGACGCCGACCCGTTCGCACCGGGCGCGGAAGCTACGGAATGCATCGACCGTGGCCGCGATCGCGGTGTCGGGGAGTCGCCCCGTCTCGAACACGACGCGGCCGAGTCGGACCGGGGTGCGGTGGCTCTCGATTACGTTCACGCGGCGGCCGTCACCGACTTCGGCGATCAGGAATCGGATCGCGTTGGAACCCATATCGACGATCCCGAAGCGTGGCGGCGTAGCCATGGCATGGAAAGTAGCGGACCAAGGCCTCGAGCACAGGTGTCGGGTGTGTTCCGGGTCGGTGGCTGCGGTAGACTGCGGCTCTGCCCATGAGCGATCCGAAGGAACCCCAGCCGCCGGGCGAGCGGCCCGAGAAGCCGCCGCTGTCGAGCACCCTGCGCTACGTGCGGTCGGTGCAGGGGGGTGACGACGCCGTGGACGACAGCGACGTCTCCTGGGCGAATCTTCACGACAAGTGCGTGCGTTGGGTCGGTGAGGCCGCGCATGGGCAGAACCTGCCGTCCGACAAGAGCCTCGAGGACCTCACGCAGGAGGTCATGATGCAGGTCTTCCGCGACATCGGCGACTTCCAGGTCGAACCGGGTGCGTCGTTCTCCGGATGGGTGCGCACGATCACACAGCGCAAGCTCAACGACTACTGGCGGCGGGCGCGCGCGCAGAAGCGCGGCGGCGGCAACACGCGCCATCTCGGCGACCTCGACGAGTCTGGTGGGCGCGAGCGGTTCGAGGACGAACGGGTCGAGCGCCAGAGCATGATCGTGCGCTACAAAGAACTGCAGGAAGGTCTGCAGCAGGCGCTGACCGAACTCAGTGATCGCCACAAGCGCGTGCTCGAGCTGCGCCTGTTCCAGGGCAAGTCGTACGCGGAGATCATGCCGATGCTCGGCTATGACAAAGAGGTCACGGTGCGTTCCCTGCACATGCGCGCGATGCAGCGGCTGCAGGAACTGCTCGCCGGTTACGCGAGCTGAGATGGCGCGGGCGTCGTGACCCGCTACGCGGATTAGCGGCCGAACAGCTGGCTCGTTCGCCGGACTCCGCTATGCGGAGTAGCGGCCGAACAGCTTCTCGAACAACTGGTCGAACTCGGCTTCGAGTTCGGCCTGGTCGGGAGCGTTCTGCGGCGCGTTGATCTTGCGATCCTTCGAGCGGCCGCCGGAGGAGGCGCCCTTGCCGGTCGGCGCCGACGGGCCGGCGGTGTTGGCGCCGCGCCGCGTGCGGGTCGTCGGCGCCAGCGCGTCACGGCCGATCGTGCGGCGGCGGGTCGGCGGCGTGTTCTTCGCCGGCTGCGGTGCTCGGTTCGTGTTCCAGCGCACCGGGGTCGACTTCGGTGCGGTTGCACGCGGCGGCGTGGATACCTGGGGCGCCGAACCGTGGAAGTGGAAGTGCACGTCACCGTGCACGTCCTCGAAGTGGATGTCGCCGCTGTTGTTCGCAGAGGACGAGCCGCCACCGTGTGCCGGGGCGGGGGCTGCCGGCTTCTTCGGTTTCGGCGGGGTGGCTACCGTGCGCGTCCGCGAGGTCGGCGTCCGCGAGGTCGGCGTCCGCGCCGAGGCGGCGCGCGAGCGCAGTCGCGCGGTCATCGTCTCCATGCGGCGTCGCAGGGCTTTGTTCTCGGTCTCGAGTTCCGCGACGCGCGCGGCGGCCTTCGTCGAGTTCTGACTCGCAGCGCGGCGGGCGCGGTTCTCGGTGTCGGCGAGCCGCTGGCGCAGTTGGTCGTTCATCGCCGCGAGTTCCTGCATGGCCTCCTCGGCGCGCCGCACGCGCGTCTCGAGTTCGCGGCGACCGCGGGCCATCTGGTCGCGGTCCTTGTTGTTGCGCTCGACGCGGCTGCGCAGGCTCGTCGCGAGTTCGGCGAGGTTACGCATCTCCTTGCGCATGGACTCGACCTCGTGTTTGCGCTTCGCAGTGCGCTGGGCATCCGTGTCGCGGCCGGCGCGCGCCGCGGCGAGTGCGCGCTCCATCTGCGCCATGGCGTCGGCCATGTCGGTCTTCTCGGCGGCGGCCTTGGCGAGGCGCTGCTCGAGCCCGGCGGCGCGGCGTTTCATCTGCTGCTCCGCTTTCGCGAGCTGGTCGGCCATGCGCTTCTCGGCGCGTGCCATGCGCTGCTCGTACTTCCGTTCGGATTCCAGTTGCGCCTTGTTCGAATCCCGCAGCTTGCGCTCGAGATCGTCCCGGGCGCGCTGCATCGCGACTTCGAACTCCTGGCGCTGCCGGTTCGTGCTGCGTTCGGCGTCCTGCTGGCGGCGCGCGGCCGACTGCATCGCGTTGGCGAGCTGGTGCTCGGCCTGCGCGCGTTGGTCGTTCATCGCGGCGCGGAGGTCGGCGAGTTGCTTTTGGGACTGCTCGAGCGCGCGGCGTAGTTCCTCCTGCTCACCGCGATCCGCTTGCAGTCGGCTCGCCAACTTGCGCTGAGCGCGCGCGAGTTGGCCCCGGGCTTCGGCCTGCTGATGCTGGAGGGCCACGAGCTGCTTGTCCTTGGCGGCGAGGATGTCGCGCAGTCGGCGGCTCTCCTCATCGAGCTGGGCCCGGGCGCGCGTTTGATCGCGCTCCTTCTTGGCCTGGCCGTTCTGCAGCGACTTGACGTATGCGTCCATGCGCTCGAGTCGGGACTCGAGGCGCGAGATCGAGCCCTCGAGCTGCTTGCGCTCGTCCTGGGCTCGGCAGCTCGTGAGGCTGCCCAAGAACAACGCAGTCGCGCTCAGCGCGACAGCAAGACCTTTGCTCATCTGTGGTCCTCCGCGGAAGAAGTGGCTATGTCAGACACCCGCGGAACACGTTACGAGAACCGCGACTGGTGGAAAAGTTCTTCACATGACTGTGCAAAGATTCCTGGGCTCGGAATGGGTGAGTGTCCACGGACCGAGGGATCCGCGGCAGTTGCTCGTCTGGGTGCTCGACGCCGGCTTCGCTGGCGTGCTCGCGGCCCCCGCGCCGCGGCCGATCGATTGGTCCGCGATGCGGAGTGCCGCCGTCGATCTGCCGCTCGAGCTCCCCGTGGTCCGGGTCGGCAGCGTGCTGGCGGCGGACTCGGTGACGGCGGGGCTCGCGAGTTCGCGCGAGGGCCAGCAGGCCACCGCGATGGCCGCGGTCCGGCGCGCGGTCGAGACCGCAGCGGCGCTCGGTTGTCGACAGATCGTTCTCGAGCCCGGGCTGGTGCCGGTGATGGGTGAGATCGAGTCGGACGACCTCGGCGACCCGAGCTACCAGTGGTCGGCCGAGCGAGGTGTTGCGATGGTCGCGCGTCGTAGCGTGGGTCGCAACGAGGCGCTGGATCACGCGTGCCGCGCGGTGCACCAGCTGGTGCGCGGGTTCCCCGAGTTCCGATTCTCCGTTACGGCTGGGCGAAATATAAGGTCGATCGCCGATCATCAGGGTTTGCTCGACCTCTTCGAGGATCTCCACCAGTTGCCGCTCGGCTATTGGCACGACGCCGCCGTCGGCGCGCGACGCGAGCAGATATTCGGAGAAGCGCAAGGCGAACTTCTCGAAGATCTCGGTAACCGACTGACAGGTATGAGTTTGGGTGATGCATCCCCGGACGGGATGCAGCTGCCACCCGGTTCGGGAGGGGTAGACTACGCCCTGCTTGCCACCTATGTACCGCGGACGAACAGCTTCCCTGTAGCAATCGAACTCGACCCGTCGGTGGCCCCCGGTGATTTTGCCGGGGTGCGATCCTGCCTCGACAAGTACGGTTTGTAGGGCGCGCCTGGGCCTTCGTGGTTCCTGGGGCCTCCAGCACGACCGGGCTTTCCGTCGATGGTCCAGGTCGACGAGCCGCCGCCGCCGAGTCGTGCGTAGGCATCTGAACATGAACCCTCCGCCGTTGGCCAACAACCCCGTGCCTCCCGCGTGCGACGCCGCGCGCACGGAGGTGCTGCGTACGCTGTTGGCCAGCCGTAAGCGGCTGCTGATCATGACCCACAACAACCCCGACCCGGATTCCCTGGGTGGGGCGATGGGGCTCGCCGAGTTCGCGCGGCAGGTGGCGGGGATCGAGGCCGACTTCGCGATCACCGGCCGCATCTTGCGTGCCGAGAACCAGGCGATGGTTCGTGAGCTCGGGATCGAGACGACGCCGCTCGAGTCGGTGAAGCTCGACGACTACGACTGCTTCGCGGTCGTCGATACGCAGCCCGGGTTCGGCCATACGTTCGTGCCCGAGGGCGTCGAGGTCGACATCGTGATCGACCACCACGTCTGTGCCGAGGCGACGGGCGGCCGCGACGTCGGGTTCCACGAGGTGCTGACGGACATGGGGGCGACCAGCTCCATCGTCGCGGCACACCTGCAGAACGCCGGCGTGCGTCCGAGTGCCGACGTCGCGACCGCGCTCTGCTACGGCATCAAGACGGACACCGCGGATCTCTCGCGCAACGTCAGCGACCTGGATCTGCGGGCGTACGAATACCTGTTCCCACACGTCGACCGGAAGCGCCTCGTTGCGATCCAGTCGCCGCGGCTGCCGGCGGCCTACTTCCAGCAGCTCAAGGATGCCCTGTCCAAGGTGCGGCTCTACGACGGCGTCACCCTCTGCTCGCTCGGCCGCACGCCGAGCCCCGAGATGGTCGCCGAGATCGCAGACCTGCTGAAGCGCATGGAGGGCGTCCGCGCCGTCTTCTGCGGCGGCCAGGCCGGTGACAGCTACTACGTCTCCGTGCGCACCGAGGTCGGCAGCGACGCCTGGAGCCTGCTGCGCGACGTCATGGGCGACGAGGACGGTTCGTGCGGCGGCCACGGTTCGGTTGCCGGCGGCACGATCCACCTCGGCGACGGCGACTCGCGCGCACTCAAGCGCCTCGAGCGCCGGCTCGAGCGCAACATCCTGCGCAGCATGGGCGTGTCCGGCTGCAACGCGGCCGGGCTCGGCGACGCCGACGACTGACCGGCGCGACGACGCTACGCGCGCTCGGGAGATCGCCGCCAGAGCGCGATCCGTGCGCTTGGTCGTCCCCCCGCGGAGCCGATCACAGGGGCGTTAGGGAAACTGCACCTCGAGGGCGTTCGACCACGACGTCAGGCCGCTCGCGTTCTCCAGGCATGCGTGCTGCATGAAGAAGCGGGCGCCCGTGGGGCCCGCGGGGATCGAGAACGGGAAGGACAGGGTCGCAGGCGAGGCCCCGTTGCTGACGCCGACAAGAGCCGCGTCGATCGCGACGTGTAGTGAGCAACCGGTCGTACCGAGCAACGGGTCGAGAGCGAGCGGCAACGTGTTGTTGGCGTATGCCGTGTTGCTGAGTCCGAACAACGCCACGCCGAGTTGATTCGGTGCGTGGTTGTCGGAGCGATGAACGGTGCGCTGCGTCGGCACGAGGGGCCCGTCGATGCCCAGAGTCACGGGTGCGCCTTGGCCCTGACAGCCCACGCCGAACGGAGTCGCCCAGCCGTTGCCACGGACGACGGAGACGCTGTACTTGGCCAACGCCGGGCCGACTGGCGTCGGCGGGGATCCCCCGGCATATGGTAGTCGGAATACGCCGTTGACCGCTCCCAGGATCCAATCGCCGTTGATGTCCTGTTCGATGCTGTTCGGGTAGCCGGTCGCTGGGGATGGCGTCAGCAGGTCCGTCACGGTTCCGGCGGTCGTGATGCGGACCACGCGATTCTGGCTCGCGAGGCACGCGATGACGTCGCCCGTCGCCCGATCGATGGTCAGGCCGCGGATGTAGCCGCCGAGGCCCGAGGCAACGGTTGCGACCGTCGACTGTCCACTCGGCAGCCGGAAGACGCCACCTTGATTGCCGACCAGGATGTCGCCGCTGTTCGGGTCGAAGAATCCACTGATCAGCGTCCTGCCCCACGGTTGCGGTCCGCTCGTGAGGTCGGTGATCGTGTTCGTGGTGAGGTCGAGCAATCGCATCTGGTCAACCCCGGGATCCGCGAACAGAACCTTGCCTGGCCCGGCCCAGCTCATCTGCGCGACGTGGACATAGTACGAACCCAGCGGCAGCCGCGTGTATGACACCACGCCCGGTCCGTGGATCGTTGCGCGACCGATGAAGCGATAGCCGCCCAGCAGGAGGTCATTGGGATTGGCCGGATCCCAGAGCACCGCGTCCCCCTTGCTGTTGGAGCTGCCGCCGAAGAGTGGCGTGGAGTAGGTCGTCACGATGCCGGTCGTGGCGACGACCGCGAAGTCGCTGGTCGAATTGGTCGCGACCGCAACGTCTCCCGGCTGGAGTTGCGTGGCCAGCGAAGCCGTGATGCTGCTGACGGTCGAGAGGGTGCGAAGGAGGGGCATCGGGGGCGGGATCGTTTCGATTGTGGCGGTTCCTAACGAAGTGTCGTCGATGTTCGTGTTGGATGCCCCCGTTCCGGTTGGCTCTTCTTCCGCATTTGGGGCTTGCCAGGGCAAGAGCGCACGCCTCCGCATCGCAGGCCGGTCCGTGGGCCCAATCCGCGTGGCCCGGTGTCACGGGGGCTTCCGCGTGCCGGCTGGCACGGCCGTCGTTCGCTCCGCTGGTAGTCGGATGATGCGAGGGGGGCGCCTTCCGGGGGGGGCGCTTGTTATGCTCTTCGCCGTCCATGCGCGCCTCCACCACCTATCTGGCCAGTGGTCTCCTGGCCGGCGCCGTCGCCCTGGTCCTGTTCCCGATTCCGGCGGAGACTTTGGTATCGACGCCGCCCGAGGCGACGGCAGCGAGTCCGGTTCCAGTTGTCGCCAACGCGGCCCAACAGAACCTCGACGCCGCCCGCTTCGTACCCAACCGCGGGCAATGGCATGCCGACGTGCGCTTCGGCGTGCTCGGTTCGACTGCGGGCTGGCTGCACGACGATGGCTTCACGGTGCGGTTCGCGCGGCACGAACATCGTGCTTCGGCGCGGGAACTGCTCTCCAGCGGTCGGGCGGTGACGCTCGGTAGCGTGGTGCGCACGCGCTTCTCCGGCACGGGATCGGCGCCGGTCGCCGACACGCAGTTGCCGGGCCGCTTGAACTTCCTGCGCGGCGCCGATGAGTCGGCTTGGCGTACGAACGTGCCGGTCTTCGAACGCGTGACGTTGCCCCAGGTGCACCCCGGCATCGACGTGGTCTTCCGGCCCGAGCATGGCTGCGCATTCGCGTACGATCTCGTGCTCGCACCCGGCGCCGACCTCGATGCGTTCGCAGCGATGTGCGAAGGGGCCGAACGGCTCTACGTCGCGCCGACCGGTCGACTGCACATCGTCGTGCCGACGCCCGCGGGTGCGATCGAACTGACGCAGGAGCCGCCCGTCGCGTGGCAGGAGACCGCCGCCGGTCGCCGGCCCGTGGAGGTCGCGTTCCGTGCACTCGGCGACTGCCGCTACGGCTTCGTCGCGGCCGCGCTCGATCCCGAACTCGCCACGGTCGTCGATCCGGGTATCGCGTGGAGCACCTACCTCGGCGGCGGCGCAACCGACAGCGTCAACGATCTCGCCTGGGTGCCGGGGGTCGGCATCTGGCTGACGGGGTGGGCCGGCTCGATGGACTTCCCGACGACGGTCGGCGCGTATCGCACCACGGGCCAACGCGATGGTTTCGTCGCGCGGCTCGATCAGAACGGCGCGGCGTTGCAGTTCGCGACCTACTTCGGTGGCGCGGGCGGCGACGAAGCACGCGGCGTCGCGATCGGACCGGGGCTGACGCCGACGATCATCGGGTTCACCGACTCGACGGACCTGCCGACGACGCCCAACGCCTATCAGGCGACCTATGGTGGCGCGGGACCGATCGCACCGCTCGGCGATGCGTTCGTCACCCGGCTCTCGGCCGCTGGCGACAGTCTGCTCGCGTCGACCTATCTCGGCGGGCTGTTCGACGAGGTCGGCGAGGCGGTTGCCGTCGATGCGCAGGGGCGGGCCTACGCCGTCGGTTCGACCGCGTCGCCGAACTTCCCGACCACGGCTGGCTCGTGGCAGCCCGCGATCGGCGGCCCGCTGACCGGGCAGACCGATGCCTTCGTCGCGTGTCTGTCGGCCGATGGCACGACGGCGAGCTACTCGACCTACGTCGGTGGCACGCTGAACGATCAGCTGCTCGACGTCGAACTCGATGCGGCAACGGGTGAGATCGTCGCCGGTGGTTGGTCGGTCTCGGCTGACTATCCAACAACCGGGCTCGCCTATCGCACCGGCAGCGCGGGTTCGGTCGAGATGATCGCGCTGCGGCTCAATGCGAGTGGCAGCACACCGGTGTTCTCGACGTTCCTCGGCGGGATCAACGAGGAGATGTGCAACGGCATCGCGCTCGCGGCCGACGGCACACTCTGGCTCGCCGGCTGGACTGATTCGACCAACTACCCGCTCACGGCCAACGCGCCGCAGTCGACGCCGGGCGGCGAAGAGGACGGCGCGCTGAGTCAGCTCTCGGCGGACGGTTCGACGTTGCTGTTCTCGACGTTGATCGGCGGCAGTGACTTCGACCAGGCGCGCGCGGTCGCGGTCGATGGTTCCGAAGTGCTCGTCGTCGGTGAGGCCGGGCCCGGGCTGCCGTTGACGAACGATGCGATCCAGCCGAACTACGCCGGCGGCTCGCTCGATGCGTTCGTCGTGCACTACACGGCGGGCGGTGCCAACCGTAACTACGCGTCGTATGCCGGCGGCAGTTTGCAGGATTCCTTTGGCGACGTCGCGTTCGCGAACGGCCTCGGCATTCTCGGCGGCTGGTCGTTCAGCGCCGACTTCCCGGTTTCGAACGGGGCACTGCAGGGGCAGTTGCTCGGCGCCGAGGACGGCGTTGTGACCGTGCTCGATCTGCTCACGGATCTGCCGGGCGGGCTCGCCGTGACGGCACCGCCGCCGATCGAATGGCAGGCGTCCGAAGGCGGCGACGCCGAGGTGCTCGCGGCCGAGGTGACCAATACCGCCGGGCGTCAGATCGCGATCGAGAGCGTCCGGCTGTTCCTCGCGGGGCGTGGCAACGCGATGCAGCAGGCGCGCGATCTGCGGGTCTGGTTCGACGACCCCAGCACGGCGGAGCCGCGCGACCGCCTGGTGGCCGGGCCGCTGCCGGTCGTCGTCGACGACGCCGAGTTCGACGTTCAGCTCGCGGACCTCTGGGTGCCCGCAGGCGCGACCGTGACGCTGCGGGTCACCGTCGACTTCGTCGGCGACACCGTGGGCGGAACGGCCGAACTGGCCTGCGCGGTCGTCGATCGCGCGGCGTGGACGCTGCGCGCGTTCGGTGCGGGCACAGGTCCCGCCGTCGGGGTTGTCGGCAACGGCCGAACGGCGGGGCCGGTGGTCTACGCCGGCGCGCTGCCTGGCGACGACGACGGCGACGGGCGCCATACCGTGCTCGACCTGCGGTCGATGTGCTCACGCCTCGGAACCACGGCAGGCCTCGTCGACACGGACGGCGATCAGGTGATCTCGCTTGCCGATGTCGACGCCACGCGAGAAGTCGTTCTCGGGCGAGCGACCGTCACGTCCGTGCCGGGCGCGGCGACCCGCGGAGAATGGCTCGCGCTCGGCGGCGTCTTCCCGCGCAACGCGACGGTCGAAGCCGTGCTCGGCGGCCGCGCCCTGCCGATTGGTTGCGCGACCCCGGGCCAGCTCACGATGCGAGTCGACCCGGCTCTGCCGGCCGGGCCGCACAATCTGCTCGTGACCGTCGGTGGCGACACGGTCGTCGCGGCGACCGTGATCGTGCAGTAGGGCGGGGTGATCGACTCGAGCCGGCCTGCGCTTTCGTGGGCACGACGCGGATGCGCGCGTCAGCGTCGTGGCCGGCTCGGACGCGAGTGCCCGTCGACGGCGGGGCGGTCCCCGGAGACGTCGCGGCGACGCGAGCTCGGAGTTCGGCCCGGGGCGCCACCGGCGTCTCGCAGCCGCACGGTGACGCGGCGCTCCGGGGCGTCGGGATGACACCCTTCGAGGCAAAGCACACCCCCGGACAACTGCAGCGGCCAGCGCTTCCACGTCAGCAACACGCGGCAATCGAGCGCCGGTTCGCCGTTGGCTTCGAGCGCCATGGGGATCCAGACGGCCGGCACGTCACCGAACGGTGACCGCACGGTCAGGCGTTCGCGCCCGGCTTCCGGGAACCCAACGGTGATATCGACGCGGCCCAATCGAGTCAGAACCGACGCGAGGCTGGGCCGGCGTACGACGTCGAGCAGCCGTTCGTGCGCGAAGTCGACGCGCAGCACGAGGTTCAACAGTTCGACCAGCCCGAGCTCGACCCACTGGTCGACATCGCTCTGCGCGACGTGCAGTTGCACCGTGGTCGCGACGGTGCGCACGCGCGCGTGTCGATCCGGGTCGTGCATCGCGATTCGAACCTTGCCTGCACCGCGATACGAGCAGCCAACGGGCTCGTCGCTCCCCCCGATCGACTGCCAGTGGCCGCGGTCGGTTCGTACGCGCCCCGACATCGGATCCGCCGGAATCGGCAACGTCAGCACGGGCGGCAGCTCGACGAGTTCGAGATCGAACACCCAGCGTCGCGGTTCGTCGCCGGTGTGCTGCACGACCTCGTACGAAGCCCGGTCGCCAACGGCAGCGATACGGTTCTCGTCGAGCGGCGGCAGCCACGGCTCGCGTGCAGCCCACACCGCCGGCGCCGATCTCGGCACGGCCAGCTGCCAGTCGCGATCACGCGGCTGCGCTGCGCACGCGGTCAACAGCAACACCGGCAGCGTTCTGCAGGGCATCCGAGCAGGCTAGTCGCGCCGTAATCCGGCATCCACGCCCAGTCGATGCCCGCTGCACGTCGGCGTCGGCCCCTGCCCCCTGGACGTAGGCGACTGGCCGATCGCGGTGCGGACTCCGTTTGCAGTTGTCAGGGTCTACGCCTGCCACCTCCTGCCGCTCTGGGCGTCGGTGACTCGCGGTCTTCCCGATTTCGCTTTGCGCATGAAGGCCTCGCATCCCGGCGGGTCGCCCGAGCGGACGCCGCAACTCGCATCGGCGCCGCTCGTGTCGTGGTGGTGGATGAGCTTGGAAACGCTGGCCAAACCAGGGTTGGTCAGGCGCTCAGGGGCTGGACGGTGGGCGACCAGCGCCGGGACTGCGGGCGAAAGAAAAAGAGTCGCGGCCGGGCGCGCCCGGCGAACAGCGAGGCCCCCCTGCCACAAGCCGGGACTAGCGGCAGCAACCGGGGGAGGGGCAGGGTTCGCAAAAGCCAGTGCACCGCCCCCCCCCCCCGGAGGTTGCAGCCCAAC
>JANSXC010000032.1 GCA_024743115.1 bacterium
AGCGCGGTGGGGTGAACGACATCGGGCCTCCTCGGAGGCGGCCGATGCGACCGGAGCCTCCGATGGTCCCGTGCCCCGCGATCCGCGGGCGTTACGTCGCAACTATCGGTTCCCACTCATTCGATCAGTTCCGCGGACCGGGAACATCGACGTCGCAGCGCAGCTGCCGCTGGTCGGCCTCGAGTACGATCGTCTGCTCGGTGTCACGGAGCTGGAGCAGCACCTCGAACGGGTTCTTGCGCTCGGTCTGGTGCGAGGCCTGGATCTTGTAGGAGCCGGGGCGCAGCGGGGCGAAGCGGAACTTGCCGTCCGCATTGGTCTGCACCTCGCGCCCCTGCATCTGCAGCTTGTCGGCGACGCTGAGCCCGACGGGCGCGATGCGAACGCGGATGCCCGCCTTGGCTTTGCCGTCGAACGTGGCCTGGCCGTGAACGATCGTGCCGCGTGACAGGCGAACGGTGGGCAGCTCCTGCGGGCCGTCGACGAAGAACAGCCCGCGCTGTTCGTGTTCGCAGTGCTCGGGGTGCGCGATCACCAGCGAGTACCGACCGGGCGCGAGCGGCGTCAGCCGAAACTGCCCCTTGGCGTCGGTCTTGACCGTAGCCGGGGTGTGCAGTGGTTCGAACCTGTCGCGCAGCATCTGCTGGAACGGCGTCGGGCCGCGCGGTTGCACGTAGTCGGGCCCGGTCCGGACTTCCGCGTCGGCGACGGGTTTGCCGGTGGCGTCGTGGATGATACCCGTGACGGTCGCGCCCCGGGCGAGCGTGACGGTCAACTGCTGGGCCGCTTTCGCGGCGGTTACGCGGAACGCCGGTGAGACCGTGCGGGCGTGCGGCGGGGCCGTGATGATGACGCGGTAGGACGCTGGCGCGAGGCCGGCGATCCGGACGTGATCGTCGACGAAGTCGCGGGGTTTGACGCGGCGGTCCTGGTCGGGAAGGCGCAGGGCGGGGAACTGATTGGCGGCCTTGCCGTCGTTCACGACCCGCACGACGCGCAACTCGAAATCCTGTACCGGGCCGCCGTGACGGTCGACGACGCGGAGGTGGATGGCGCCCTGGGCGTCCGCTGGGGTTGCATTCGCAGGCTGTGGCTCCTGGGCCCCTCGGTCCTTCGGCTGCTCTTGCTGAACCTGGTTCTTCTGCGGGTCCTGAGCCGGGGCATCCGTGGGAGCGGCGGTGACCGTCGCGGCCGCGGGTGCCCGTCCGGGTTCGCGCGGGCCCGAGTCGCTGTGCCCGAAGAACGTCGCCGTCACGACCCCGAGACCGAGCAGCACCAGCGCCGCCGCGAGCCAGCGCTGGGCGCGCTGCGGACCCGTGGCGTTCTTCGCGGTGAGCACCCGGTTCGCCGCGGCCTGCCCGCGGTCGCGGTGCCATGCGGCGCGGACGGTGTCGGCGAGGTCCGGTGGCGTGTCCGATCCGAACTCTTCCCGCAGCAGCGCGTCGAACAGCTCGTCGACGGGGCGGCTCTCGGGGGTGGGGGGCGAAGAGGTGAGCAGTCGGTCTGGCGTGGTCATCGCAGTTCGTCTCCATTGCGCGGGGGCGCGTCCGGATCGGTGCCGAGGCGGCGGTTCAGGCAATCGCGCAGCCGGTCGCGCAGGCGCCGCAGCGCCTGCTTGACGCCGGCTTCGCGCAGGCCGAACGCCTTGGCCATGGCGGCGCGCGACTCGTCGCGGCCGTAGCGGTGTTCGAGTAGTTCGCGGCCGCGGGCCGGCAGGTGGCGCACGCAGGCACGCAGGGCCTGCAGGGCCGACTCGCAGCCGTCGGCGTCGGCATCGAGTGCCTGCCACTCGGCCGCGATCGCATCGAGCGAAGCGCGGTCCGGGCGGCGACGCTGCTGGCGCAGACGCATGAGGAACAGGTTCCTCGCCGCGGTGCGGAGCCACGATGCCGCGGTCCGACGGGGCCAGTCGGCCGCACCTGCAGCGAGGCCGGCGAGCAGCGCGTCCTGGCAGTGTTCTTCGGCGTGGTCGGCCTCACAACCGAGCGCGCGCAGCCAGCGCCAGAGCCCGCGCTGGTGCTGCCGAACGAACGTCTCGGCGACCGCGTCGGCGGGGTGGGCCGGAGACCCGGCAAGTCTGGGGGCGGTCGCGGTCATGAACGCTGCTCCAGTGCCTGGAGTCGGCTGCGGGGTACTTCTTCTTCCCGAAAACTTCGTGGCAGGAGCCGGCACGCCGGCTCCGTCGAGCGGGTCAAATACCGGGATTCGGCCGATTCCTGGCGAGATGCAGTAGTTCTCCGGATGGTGCGCGGTCCGCTCGATCGGTTTCCTGGTGCGCTCTCGCCAAGTTCGAATACTCATCGCAAGGAGCAACCAGTGACGAAACCCATCACCGAAGTCGAGGGCATCGGCCCGACCTACGGTCAGAAGCTCGTGGATCTCGGCATCGCCGACACCGCAGCGTTCCTGACGGCCTGCGCGACGCCGGCCGGCCGCAAGGACACGGCCACGAAGGCCGACATCCCGGAGAAGCAGATCCTGAAGTGGGCCAACATGGTCGACCTCATGCGCGTCAAGGGCGTCGGCAAGCAGTTCTCGGAGCTGCTCGAAGGCGCCGGCGTCGACACCGTCAAGGAGCTGAAGATGCGGCGCGCGGACAACCTCGCGGCGAAGATGGCGGAGGTCAACGCCGAGAAGAAGCTCTGCAAAGCGACGCCGACCGAGTCGATGGTCAGCGAGTGGGTTGCGCAGGCCAAGGAACTGCCGCCCACGCTGTCGTACTGACTCGTACGTACTGATATTCAATCGCAGTGCGGGGTCCTGATCCGGAGCGGGATCGGGGCGCCGCAGCGGTCGCGAAGCCGCAGACGATTGCACTCTGGCCCATGGTCGCGACGATGTGACCATGGGCCTTTTTCGTGGAACGGCTGTGTGAGCGGCGCGCCCGCCCGACTCGCGGTGCGCGCGGCCTGTGTGTCGCTCGCGGCCGCCGTCGGCCTGACGGCCGTGAAGTTCCAGGCCTGGTTCCTCACGGGCTCGCAGGCGGTCTTCAGTGACGCGCTCGAGTCGATCGTCAACATCGTCGCGGCGGCGCTGTTGATCGTCGGCCTGACCTACGCGGCGCGGCCGGCGGACCGTGACCATCCGTTCGGGCACGGCAAGCTCGAGTTCTTCGCCGCCGCGTTCGAGGGCGGGCTGATCTTCTTCGCCGCGCTCGCGATCCTGTGGCAGGCGATCAAAGCGTTGGTCCTCGGGCCCGAGGTCGAGCGTTTGGGTGTCGGCATCGTGTTGACGTTCGCGGCGGGGCTCGGCAACGGCGTGCTCGGCTGGTGGCTCGTGCGGTTCGGGCGGCGCCATCGGTCGGCCGCGATCGAGGCCGATGGGCAGCACGTGTTGTCGGACTTCTGGACCAGTGCGGGCGCGGTCGTCGGGCTCGGTCTGGTGTGGCTCACCGGTTGGCCGTGGATCGACCCGGTCGCCGCGATCCTCACCGCGGTGCTGTTGTTGTCGACGGGCTGGCGGGTGGTGCGGCGGGCGGCGGGCGGGCTGCTCGACGAAGAGGATCCCGAGCTGTTGCGTGAGGTCGTCGGTGTGCTCGCCACGCGGGTCGGTGGCGGCGTGATCCGGGTTCATCACCTGCGCGCGATCCGGGCGGGCCACTTCCGACACCTCAGCGCGCACCTCGTCGTGCCGGAGTTCTGGACCGTCGAGCGCGCGCACGACCTCGCGGAAGAACTGGCTGGTCACGTCGTGCGGGAAATGCCCGGCGAGGGGGACGTGACGTTCCATACCGACCCGTGTGAGCGCAGCTATTGTCGGATGTGCGATCTCGAGGCCTGTAGTGTGCGGCGGGCGTCGTTTACCGCGCTCGAGCCCTTGACCGTCGAAGAGGCCGTGCAGCCCGACGAGGAATCGCATTCCACGGGTTCGGGCTCCTTGGCCTGACCCGCTTTCTGCGAATAAAACCCCTCAGCCCCCGTCGACCTGATTCGCACTGCATGCCCGATTCCCCAGACCGCGCCGACAGCCATCCCGCCATCCGCGCGGCGATCGTGACGTTCCGACGTCGGGTGGCCACTGGCGCGTTCGTCGCCGGGCTGCTGCAGGGCCTGCTGGTCGTCGCGATCGGTTTCGCCGTGACGCTCGTCGGGGTGCGGCTCTGTGGCGGGTATCTGGCACCGAGTTGGTGGTGGGCGACGCTCGTGTTGCCCGTCGGGCTCACGGGTTGGTGGCGGGCGTCGCGGGCCCGCATGCCCGAGGCCGCGGCGGTGGCGCACCTGGATCGGCGGCTCGAGCTCAACGGCCTCTTGCTCGTTGGCGCCACGGCCGAACTCGAGCCCACCTGGCTGGGTCGGGTCGAGCGCGGTCTCGCGGGGTTGCCGGCCGCGTTGCCCCGACCGCGGTGGCGGCGGCTCTTGCCGTGGCCGCTCGCCGCGGCAGTGCTCGCGACCCTGACCGCGTTCTTGCCGGCGCCGCCGACCGTCGGGCCGCG
The DNA here is from genome assembly GCA_024743115.1 of bacterium. Taxonomy (GTDB): domain Bacteria; phylum Planctomycetota; class UBA1135; order UBA1135; family UBA2386; genus JAGQRA01. The sequence goes on from JANSXC010000032.1 coordinate 4,433, forward strand.
TACGCCGTTGCCGACGTTCCAGGCCGAGATCGGTCGAATCGGCGGCGAGCTGCGCGATCTGTTCGAACGCGGTCACGTGCCCGAGCCGGTCGAGCGCGAACTGCGCGAACGGTTGGATGAGCTCGAACAGCAGGTCGGCAACGGTGAGGTGCCGGAGTGGCGCGACATCGACGAACTCGACCAGCGCATCTCGCGCGAGCAGATGATGCAGCTGGCGGCGGCGGCCGAGGAGCGCGCGGCGGCGTCCGGCGCGGAGGGTTCGAGCAGCGCGCGTTCGCCCGAGGCACTCGCCGCAGCGGCGAAGATGCTCGCGGACCTCGGCATGCTCGACAATTTGCCCGCGCAGTTCGCGGCGGCGTTGCGCGCGGTGCAGAACGCGGATGGTTCGTTCGATCTCGACAAGCTGCCGTTCGATCCCGCAGAACTCGAAGCGCTCGGTCGCGCGTTCGCTGACGCGTTCGGCGAGTTCGATCCGGCCCGGCTCGGTCTCGACCAGGGGCAGCTCGCGGACCTGCGCGAACTCGCGGAGCGGTTTCGGCGCGGCAACGGCAGCGGCAATGGCGGCGCTGGCCAGGGGCAGGGCCAGGGCCAAGGTCCGGGGCAGGGCGCTGGCGGTCGCGGTGGGGTCAATCGCGGGCCGGGTCATACGGCGCTGGCGATGACCGGTGACTCGCAGGGCGGTGCCGATCAGGCGCTGCCGCTGCCGCCTGGCCGTGGACTGCCCAAGGACTGGATTCCCGTGCGCAGCGAACGCATCACGCCGATCGTTGCGCCGACCACGAGTGGGGGCGCTGGCCGCGCCGGGGCCGCGGGGCGCGGCGGCGCGACGTGGCAACTCGACTACGCACCGCGTCATCGCGCGGTGTTGCGGCGCTTCTTCGGCACGGGCCGCGGGGGCAAGGAGAACAAATGACGAAGGTGTTGAGCGAAGCCGAGGTCCGACGCGGCCAGGAGCTTCTCGATCGGATCCGGCAGGGCTGCAACTCGGTTCTCCTCGGGCAGGAGGAGCTCGTCGACCTGGCCGTCGTCGCGTTGCTCGCGCGGGGCCACCTGCTGCTCGAAGGCCTGCCGGGCCTCGGCAAGACCGAGCTCGTGAAGGGGCTCGGTCGGCTGCTCGATTTGCCGTTCCGGCGCGTGCAGTTCACGCCCGACCTGCTACCCGGCGACATCACGGGTGGCCCGATCCTGCAGGAGAAGGGCGGTGAGCGCGCGTTCGTGTTCCAGCCCGGGCCGTTGTTCGCGAACGTGGTGCTCGCCGATGAGATCAACCGCGCGTCGCCGAAGACGCAGTCGGCGCTGCTCGAGGCGATGCAGGAGCGCAGTGTGACCGTGATCGGTGAGACCCATCAGTTGCCGCAGCCGTTCTTCGTGCTCGCGACGCAGAACCCGATCGAACTAGAAGGCACGTATCCGCTGCCCGAGGCGCAGCTCGATCGCTTCCTGTTCAAGGTCGAGGTGCCCGGTGTCGACGCCGACGTGATGACGCGCATTCTCGGTGAACGGCGTCGGGGTCAGGCGCCGGCGCTGGAGCCGGTGCTGACGGCGGCCGAGCTCGACGAGTTGTTCGGACTCGTCGACGGCATTTTCCTGCCGGACGCGGTCGCCAACTACATTGCGCGGCTCGTCGCGGCCTCGCATGCGGGTGGTGCGGACGCGCCGCAGCTCATCGAGGACAGCGTGCGCTTCGGCGCCTCGCCGCGGGCCGCGATCGCGATCGGCGAGGCGGCGCGTGCGGCGGCATTGATCGCGGGTCGGCCCAACGTCGACTTTGCGGACGTGCGCCGGACGGCGACCCCCGCGCTCGTGCACCGCATCGTGCTACAGCACTCGGCGATCGTCGCGGGCACGACCCCGGCGGCGGTCGTCGCAGCGTTGCTCGATGCCGTGCCCGAGATCGCGCGCTCGTTGCCGGAGGCCGTGCAGTGACGTCGGGCCGCTGCGCGGCGTGGCTCGCGATCTGTCTGGGTTGGGTGTGGTGCGCCAGCGCCGTCATGGCCCAGGAACACGTCGTGCATCATCGTGACGGCGATCGCGCGCTCGTTTCCGTGCGCGTCACGCCGCACACCGGTATGGGCCAACCTGGCGGTCTCGGCTTCCTTTATGTCGAGGCCCAGAACCAGGACGGCGATCCGCACGTCGTGCAGATCGAGCTCGCGAGTCGCCAGTGGGCCGGCTGCAACGTCGACGTCGATCGCACGATCACGCTCGGGCCGCAAGAACTCGGCCGCTTCCACCTGCCGCTGCCGACCGTCGAGCGCTACCGCTTCGCGTTGAACATCCGCGTCGATGGCAAGCCGTACGAGGACAGCCTGCCGATGAGCTCGCGGATGGGGCCGTCGTTGCTGCTGCTTGGCGACAACCCGAAGGTCGAGCCGAAAGCGCTCGCGCTCGCCCAGAACCTGTGGCCGACGTCCGGTCGCCGCAAGCCTGGCGTCACGAAGTGCGAGCCGCGGAACGCGCCGCGCGACTGGCGGCTCTACACCGGCTTCCCGCTCGTCGTGCTCGATTCCCTGAGTCAGCAGAGTCGCATCGATCGGGACCTGCAGGAGGCGCTGCGTCGGTTCGTGCACGCGGGTGGTCGGCTGCTCGTGCTGTCGCCAGATCGGTTGCCGCCTGGCGCTCTGCGCGAACGCCTCGAAGCCTTCTCGGCCGGGGAGACCGTGCGGCATGGCTTCGGTACTTTCACGGTCAGCGCGCAGCATCGACTCGAATCGCCGCGGCTCGCGAGCTTTCTCGAAGAGCACAGCCCGTCGGGCACCGTCCTGCCAGCGCCGCCTGGCGTGTTCGCCGAGCAGCAGATCCCCGGGCTCGAGCGCGCGCCGGTGCTCGCGTTCCTGCTCGTGATCCTGCTGTTCGCGATCCTGATCGGTCCGGTCAACCTGCTGATGCTGCGGAAGGCGAAGCGACCGATGCTCGCGCTCGTGACCGTGCCGGCGATCGGCCTCGGGACGACGTTGCTGATGTTTGGCTACGCGATCGTTCACGACGGTTTCGGCGTCCGCGGTGTCGAACGTTCCTGGACCGTGCTCGACCAGGTCCGGCGGGAGGCCGCGACGATCGCGACGCGCACCTTGTTCGCCGGACTCGGACCGGGCGATTTCACGCTGGGCGAGGACAGCCTGCTGCTGGCGCCGGCAGCGTTCGATTTGCCCGACCGACGCAGCCGGCATCGCTGGAGTTACGACGGCAGTACCGGTCACGTGCGTGGCGGCGTTCTGCCGGCCCGGACCCCGACGCCGCTCGCGAGCGCGCGGCAGGGCGTGTGTCGTGATCGGCTGCGCGTGCAGGTCCGCGCGGATGGCGACCTCGATCTGCTCACGGATGGTGGTGTCGAGCCGGTCGGCGACGTGCTGCTGCGCGATCGCGACGGCGGCTACTGGTTCGGCACGGCGCCACGGCTGTCGCGGCTCGGCGGCACCGCAGCGCTCGATCAGCTCGAACGGCTGCGCGGGTCCATGCGGCGCCACGAGGCGGTGGCCCGGCCCCGGCCATCGGCGTTCCTCGTCGAGCCGCTCACGGACCTGCTCGACTCGGGCACGGGTTTGCCGCGCGGCGGCTACATCACGCGGGTCGCTGCGGCGCCCTGGGTGCCCGATCACGGGCTCGCCGTCGACTACGAGATGCGCGAGCACTTCGTGATCGGTCAGCTCGGCCCGGAGGATTTCGTCCAATGACCGCGCCACTCCTCGAGGTCGATCGCCTCAATCGCAACTACGGCAAGGTGCGCGCCGTGGCGGAGCTGTCGTTCGCGATGGCGCGCGGTCAGGTCACCGGTTTCGTCGGTCCCAACGGCGCCGGCAAGACCACGACGATGCGCATCGTCGCGACGCTCGACATCCCGGATTCGGGTGACGCGCGCGTCGACGGCGTTTCGGTGCTGGTCGAACCGCGCGAGGTGCGGCGGCGGATCGGCTACATGTCCGATCAGTTTCATCCGTATCCCAACCTCGACATCGTCGAGTATCTCGACTTCTTCGCGCGCGCCCACGGCCTGCGCGGTCGACGGCGCACGGAGACGGTGCGGCGGGTCGCGAGCTTCTGTGGCCTCGACACGTTCCGCGATCGCCCGGCGACCGGGTTGTCGAAGGGCATGGGGCAGCGGTTGCACCTCGCGAAGACGCTCTTGCACGATCCGTTGCTGCTGATCCTCGACGAGCCGGCCTCGGGGCTCGATCCGCGGGCGCGCATCGAGTTCCGCGCGTTGCTCAAGGAACTCGCAGCGGCGGGCAAGGGCATCCTCATCAGTTCGCACATCCTGCCCGAGCTCGGCGAGACCTGTGACTCGGTCGTCGTGCTCGAGAAGGGTCGCCGGGTCGTGTCCGGTTCGATCGCCGAAATCCAGAAGAGCGTGCAGCAGGAGCAGACCGTCTTCTTGCGTGTGCTCGGGGAGCCCGAGGCTGCGGAGCGATTCCTGCTCACCCAGCCCAACGTCTCGGATATCGCGATCGACGGCAGTCGGTTGCAGTTCGACTTCGCGGGCGACGACGAGGCGATGAGCGAACTCGTCAAGCGCGCGTTCCATGCCGATCTCCGGATCGTCGAGTTCGCGCGCACCGAAGCAGATCTCGAGGACATCTTCCTCCGCACCACGAAGGGGAACCTGCAATGACCGCCGATCCCGCAGTAGCGGCCCCGCAACCGGCGGCCATCGCCGAGTCGAAGACCGAACGTTGGAGCCGGTTGTCAGACTGGCTCAACCCGATCGTCGTGCGCGAGGTGCAGCAGGCGCTCAAGGGCAAGGTCTTCGTCTTGTCCGTGATCGCCGCGTGCATCGTGGTCGTGACGATCGCGCTCGTCGTGGCGTCGGACTTCGATCCCGGCAGCAGCGGGCGTAACGCGTTCGACGCCGGCCTCGCGACGCTCGTGCCGCTCTTGATCTTCGTCGTGCCGATGCAGGCATATCAATCCATGCGTCACGAGCTCAAGGCCGGCATGGTCGAGCAGTTGCTGCTTTCCGAGCTGCGACCGCGACGGATCATCACCGGCAAGCTCAGCGCCGCGATGGTGCAGTTCGTGCTCTACGTGTCGGTGCTGTCGCCGCTGCTTGCGACGAGCTACCTGCTGCGCGGTGTCGACATGCCGACGATCGGCGTCAGCCTGCTCCTTGCGCTGTTGTTCTGCGTCGCGGCCACCGCGTTCGCCGTCAGTTCGGCCGCGCAGGGCATGAACCCGTCGATGCAGGGTGTCGCGAACCTGGCGGTCGCCGTGGCGCTCGCGCTCGCGTGCATGGGCCTCATCGGCTACGTCGGTTCGGGCGAATACGCGCGCGATATCGGCTGGCTGCTCGGCAGCGCAGAGCTGGGGATGGTGCTCAGCGGGCTCGCGCTCGCTGGGGCCGCGTCGTGCACGATGTCCGGCCTGACCGCCGCGAGCTTCCTGGCGCACGCCTACGAGAACAAGTCCTCGGGTTTCCGCGCGTTCCTGCTCGCGTTCATCGTGGTCACGACACTCTGGGTCGCCTTTTTCGTGCCGGTTGGCGGCCGCGATCAGGTCTTCGTGGTCGCGACGATCGCGATGATGCTCGGCACCGCGGCGTTCGGCGTATTCATGGTTACGGAGCAGGGCGCGCTGTCGCCGCGGGTGCGCGCGCACGTCTCGCGTCAGCCGATCCTGGCGCTGCTGTCGGCGCCGTTCCTGCCCGGGCGGCACCGCGGGTTGCTCTGCTACCTCGTCGCGGTCGGGTTGCTCGCCGGACTCGCCTGGCTGACCTGGCCCGCGACCGGATTCGCCCGGGAGCCGCGAGGGTTCGCCGAGTTGCTCGTCGCCTACACGGTGATCTATCTGTCGATCGGCTGCTGGCTGCGCGGCCGACTGCCGTCGACGCTGCAGGGCAATCACCTCGCGCGGTTTGCGCTGCCGTTCCTGTTGTTCCTGTTCTGCATCGTGCCCGTACTGATCGACGTGTTCGTCAAGGGCGAGGTGCGCAGCTGGCACCCCGGGCACATCATGAACCCGTTCTGGACGATCGAGCGCTTTGCGTTCCGCAACTCGCACGGCGACACGCGCATGGTCGTGATCCTCATCGCTGCCGGGTTCCTGCTGCTGCAGCTGCGCGGCATTTTCGGCGGGATCCGGGAAGTGCTCGGTGCGTCGGCGCGGCGTCGCGACCTGGCCCCCACAACGGTTGCGGCATCAGCCAGTGCGACGGCCCCGGTCGACGCGACAGCGTCGCCCAACGCGACTGGGCCGGTCGATGGGACGAGCGAGAGCGCCCGCGATGGCGACTGATGTGGCCGCGGTAGCCGAGGCGGTCGCGCGCTATCGGCTCGGCCTCGGCGCGCAACGCTTCCGTGGTCGTGCCGGCGACCGGCGCGGGCACGGCGTCGGCAGCTCGCAGGAGTTCTTCGACTTTCGCGACTACGTGCCGGGTGACGATCTGCGGCACCTCGATTGGCGCGGCTACGCGCGCACCGAGCAGCTGCGGATCCGGTTGCACCAGGAAGAGGTCGCCCCGCACGTTGACGTACTGCTGGACACGTCGGTGTCGATGGCGTCGACGCCGGCGAAAGAGCAGGCCGTACACGATCTCGTCGGTGCGCTGGTCGGTTGGTCCGAACGTCAGGGTTCGCGCGCTCGCGTTCTCGCCCTTGCAGGCGGGCCTTTGGATCCTTCGCGCGTGGCCTTCGATGGTGCCGCGACGGCGCCGGCGGTGCCGGCCCTGCCGTTGCGCACGGGTGGCGTGCGGATCCTCGTCACCGATGGGTTGTGGCCGGACGCGGCCGGCACGTTCCTGCGGCGCGTGCTGTCGTCGGCGGCGCGGTTCTTCGCGCTGCAGGTGCTCGATCCGTGGGAACTCGAACCCGATGCCGCCGGCGCGATGACGCTCGTCGATTGCGAGACCGGCATCCGCCGTGAGGTGCACCTCGATGCGCGCACGGTCGCGGCCTACCAGGGGCGGCTCGATCGCCTGTGCGATACCCTGCGCACCGAGGTCGTCGGCCACGGTGGACTCTACGCGCGGGTCACCGCGGCACCGCTCGCCGCGATGTGCGAGCACGATCTGCTGCCGAGTGGAGCAATCGAGCCGCAATGACGTTCACGGCGCCGTTCGGATTGCTTGCCCTGCTGGCCGTGCCCGCAGTCGTCGCGCTGCATCTCTATCGTCGCCGCCTGCAGGAACGTCGCGTTGCTGCGGTGTTCTTGTTCGTCGGCGAACGGCTGGTCACCGACGCGGGTCGCACGCGCACGCGGCTGTTGCGCACGCCGTCCCTGTGGCTCGAGTGCCTGATGGCCGCGTTGCTCGCGCTCTGGCTCGCAGGACCTTCGTTCGGTGGCATCGCCGCGCGCCACGTCGTGTTCGTGCTCGACGATTCGGCGTCGATGAGCGTGGCTGACGCCGAACCCGCGCGAGCTGCCGTGCGCGAACGGCTCGATGACCTGCGCAGTCAGGACCGAGTCACGGTGCTGCGAACGGGGCCCCGCGGCGAGATCCTCGTTGGGCCGCGTGCGTTGCCGTCCGAGGTCGAGCCCGCCCTTGCCGACTGGCGGCCCGCGCGACCGCGTCACGATCCGCTGCCGGCCCTCGACCTCGCGCGCGAACTCGCGACGAGCGCTGCCGATGTCGTCTACTTCACCGACGAGCCGACGCCGTTCGGCATCGGCGAGATCCACGTCGTTGCGATGGGCGAGGCGCAGGGCAACGCCGCGATCCTGAGCGCGCAGCGGTTCCGGCGCGCGGCGGGCGGCGAAGAGCTGCGCGTGCGGGTCGCGGCCTACGGCCGGACGGCGCCGTCGGCAATCACGATCCGAAACGCCCAGGGCGCCGAACTCGTGCGTGGTGCGATCCAGATCACCGACGGTGCGGCCGACCTCACCGTGCCACTGCCGGAGGGCACCGGCCCGATCGTCGTCGAGCTGCCCGACGATGCGCTCGCGATCGACAATGAGGCCTGGCTCGCGCCGGAGCCGCTGCGAACGGTGCGCGTCTGCGACCTGCTGTCGGCCGAGTCGCGACGGCGCCTCGAGCTCGATCGCGTCTTCGCCGCGCTCGATGGCCACGTGCTCGAGCCCGATGCGCTGACCGCGCAGCTCGTGCTCGCCGAACGCGCCGGACATCCGCTCGCGGGGCAGACCGAAGTGGTCATCACGGCGGGTGACGGCGAACGCGATGGCTGGCGTGGACCGTTCGTGGTCGATCGCGGTCACCCCTGGCTCGTGGGGCTGCAGCTCGCGGGCGTCGTGTGGCTCGCGGGCAGCGCGGCGCCGCCAGGACGGATCCTCGCGGCCGCGGGCAACCGCGCCTTGATGACCGAGGAGTTCGTCGCGGCCGGTCGGCGACTCTGGGTCAACCTCGACGCCGCGGCGGGCAACCTCGTGCGTTCGCCGGACTGGCCGCTGCTGTTCGCCAACCTGCTCGACAGCTGTCGGTCCGAGGTTCCGGGACCGGTGCAGGCCAACGTCGTACTCGGTGAAGAGATGCGGTTTCGTCGCACGCTCGTCGCCGAGAGTGCGGATGCCGAGCTCGAACTCGAACTGCCCGACGGCACGCGCGAGCTCGGTCGCGGCGATCGCATCGTCGGTTGGATCGCCGCGCAGCCCGGACTGCACCGCGTGCTCGATCGCGACGGGCTCGAGCGTGCGGCGATCGCCGCACGGTTCCACGATCCTTCGGAGTCTGATCTGCGCGGTCTCGTAACGCGCACGGTCGCGGCGGCCGACGACCAGGCGGGTGACGGGCCCCTGCGAGACACCACGATCGAGCGGCGGCTGCTCGGCCTGCTGCTCTTGCTCTGCGCGCTCGCTGATTGGTGGGTGCTGGCCCCGGCTCTGGGATCCACGATGCTGGGACGGAGGCGCCAATGATCCGGTTCGCGTTGCCCGAAGCCTGGTTGCTGTTGCCGATCGCCGTGCTCGTGCTGCGCGGGCGGCTCTGGCCGCGACCGTTCGTTGGCACCCTGCGTGTGCTGTTCGTCGTCGCCTGCTGCGCGCTGCTCGCGCAGCCCTGGATCCCTGGCGCCGAGGACGGGCGCGACGTCGTGATCGTGCTCGACCAGTCGCGGTCGATGCCGCCCGAAGCGCGTCAGCGCACGATCGAACTCGCGGAGCAGGTCGGCGAACGGCTGCGGGCGGGCGATCGCGTCGGGGTCGTGTCGTTCGGTCGCAAGCCCGCGGTCGAACTCGTGCCGACCGCTCCGTTCGAGTGGCCGGAGGCCGGACGTGAAATCGATGCCGACGGCAGTGATCTCGCCGCCGGTGTGGCGGCCGGCCTCGCGCTGATTCCCCCTGGGCGACGCGGGTCGCTGCTCGTCGTCAGTGACGGCGTACACACCGGTTCTGACCTCGATGCCGCGGTGCGCTCCGCGCTCCGCGCCGGCGTGCGGATCGACTCGGAGTTCATCGCGCGCCTCCCTGGGCCCGATGTCGCGGTCGCCGACGTGCTCGCGCCGACTGCCGTTGCCGTCGGTGAGCCGTTCGTGCTGTCCGCGATCGTCTCGGCGGCCGAGGCCGGGTCGGCGCGCTACCGCCTGCTCGTCGATGGCGAGGTTGCGCGCGAGGGCGATCTCGAACTCGTTGCCGGTCGCAACGTTCTGCAGTTTCGTCGCGCGCCGCGGGAACCCGGACTGTCGACGTTCGCGATCGAGGTGCGCCGCCCGGGCGACCCGCTGCCGCAGAACGATCGTGGTCTCGCGGTCGTACGTGGGGTCGCGCCGGCCCGCGTGCTCGTGATCACCCCGGGTGGTCGCGAGGATCGCCTGAGCCAATCGCTGCGGCAGGCGGGACTCGAGGTCGTGGTCAGCCCGCCGGAGGGTGCGCCGCTCACGCTCGATGCGTTGGACGCCGTGCGATGTGTCGTGCTCGAGGACGTCGCGGCCGGCGATCTGCCCGGCGGCGCGCTGCGCGTGCTCGGCAGCTGGGTGCGCGACCTCGGCGGCGGTCTGCTCATGACCGGCGGCAAGGCGAGCTTTGGCGTCGGCGGCTACCACAAGACGGCCGTCGAGGACGTGCTGCCGGTGACGATGGAGATGCGCGAGGAGCATCGGCGCTTCGGGCTGGCGATGGCGATCGCGCTCGATCGATCGGGATCGATGGGGCAGGACGCGGGTGGTGTGACCAAGATGGATCTGGCCAATCGCGGCGCGGCGACCGCGGTCGAGCTGCTGTCCGCGATGGACGCGGTGTCGGTGATCGCCGTCGACTCCGCCCCACACATCATCGTCGAGATGCAGCCGGTCGCGGATCGCGAGGGTCTCAGCGCGCAGGTACGCTCGATCACTTCCGGGGGCGGCGGCATCTACGTCGGTGCCGCGTTGCACGCCTGCGCCGAGCAGCTGGCCGCGGCGTCGCAGGACAACCGTCACATCGTGCTCTTCGCGGACGCCGCCGACGCCGAAGAGCCGGAGGACTACAAGACGTTCGTGCCCGAGCTCGTGGCCGCAGGGGTCACGGTGTCCGTGATCGGGCTCGGTTCGGATTCGGACAGCGACGCGGCGTTGCTCGAGGAGATCGCGCAGCTCGGCAACGGCCGCTGCACGTTCGTGAACGACGCGTCCGAGCTGCCCCGTGTCTTCGCGCAGGAGACGATCCAGGTCGCGCGTTCGTCGATGATCGAAGAACCGACCCAGGTCGCCGTGTTCCCCGCGCTCACGACGATCGGTGAGATGCCGACCGCAATTCCCGTGATCGATGGCTACTCGCTGGCCTGGCGACGGGAACGTGCGGAGCTCGATCTCGAGACGATCGACGAGCAGAAGACCGCGATGCTCAGCCACTGGCAGATTGGCCTCGGTCGCGCGGCGGCGTTCCTCGGCGAGGCCGACGGCGAGCTCTCCGGTGGGCTCGCCGGCTGGGACGACTACGGCAACTTCTTCGCGACGCTGGTGCGTTGGCTCTGCGGCGGCCAGTCGCCGGGCATTCACGTCGAGGCGCGGCGTGAAGCCGACGTCGGCTTCCTCACGCTCGAGGTCGAACGCGAGCTGGCGCCGCAGCTCGACGAGGCGCGCGGCGTTCTCACCGCGCCGGACGGCCGCACGAGCGAGCTCGTGTTCGAACGGCTCGACGAGTCACGGCTGATGGCGCGCGTGCCGCTCACGAACGACGGGGTCTATCGCGCGGCGCTGCAGGTCGCGGGGGCGACCGTGCGCGTGCCGCCGTTGGCGCTGCCGTACTCCTCGGAGTTCGCGCCGGCGACCGATGATCGCGCGGGCGAACGCGTCATGCGACGGCTCGCGACCGCGACCGGCGGACGGCTCATGCCGACCGCCGATCAGGTTCTGCTTGGTTCGCGCGAGAGCCGCGGACGCCGTGACTTCACGTGGTGGTGCGCGGTGGCCGCGTTCGTGCTGTTGTTCGGCGAGATCATCGTCCGGCGGTTCGGGCTTTATCTGCCGACTCCGCGCCGCCGCGAGCGGCCGATCGCCGATCCCGCGGCCGAACCGGCGGCGCCGACCCGGCGCAGCGCCGAGCGCGCCGCAGCGAAGGCTGCGAAGAAGCAGGCCAAGGCTGCAGCGAAGGCCGAGGCGAAGGCGGAGTCCGCGGGTGACCCCGGAGTCCTGGACGCGCTGGACCGGGCGCAGCGGCGAACGCGGCGGCGGTAGCGCTGCGGTATCGTTCTCCCGATGGCGGACCGTCCGGAGATCGATGCGCGCCGCTTCCTCGTCGCGGCGTGGGTGATGGGGCCGCTGCCGGTCGGGATCTGCTGGGTCGCCCTCCATCTGCCAGTCGAGTTCCTGGTCGGCACCTTTGGCGAGTGGTTCTTCTTCGTCGGGACGCTGGCGTTGTTCGGCCAGCTCGCGGCCGCCGTCGCGTTCTTCGTGGCGTGGCTGCTTTGGCCTGCCGGGGTTCGTTCCGGCAGAGGGGGCATCCTGATGACCTACTTCCTGGTGATGGGCTGTTTGTTCGGGTCGGTGCTCTTCCGAGTCGGGCACGGGGCGGGCTTCGTCTTCCTGCCCGCGATGTGGTTCATCACCGCGTTGGCCGTGTCGTTTCCGTTTGCCAACTGGCCGGCTTCTGCTCGTCAGGGTGTCTCGGCACGCGAGAATCCGGACCCGGCCCCGCACCAACAGCCATGAAGGGCCGGGGGCCGCGGCGCCCGCGGCGGCGGTCGTTGAACACGCGAAGGGTGGTAGGATTCCGTGCATGGCGGCCAGCGCGGCGGTGAGAAACGGCCCGGAGACGGTCGCGCGGCGCGCGCTCGTTCTGGCGTGGATCTGCGCACCGTTGCCGCAGGCAGTCTGGTGGCTTGCAGCGCAACTCCCCGCCGGGGTCTGGAGCGGCGGCATGCCGCGCTGGATCGTCCCGGTCCTGGTGTTCCTGCCCTTCGGTCAACTTGCCGGGCCCGTCGCGTTCCTGTTCGGGTGGCTGCACTGGCCTGCCGTGGTTCGCACCGCTGGCGGCCGGTGTTTGATGCTCTACTTCGGTGTGCAGCTCGCCGTGCTCGGGTTCGGCACCCTGTGCTGGCTGAGGCTGTTCGAGCCGAGTCACGACGTGGTCGACCTGATCTTCCGGGTGGTGATGTGGAACCTCACCGTTCTGGCGGTGGCGTTCCCGAAGGCCAGCTGTGGTCGGTATCTCGCGCCTGCGAATTGACGCGTAAGAATCTTGCCCCCGTTCCGTCCCAGGACCCATGAGCAAGTGGCTGTGGGTCGCGTTGGGCGGGTTGACGATCTGCGGAATGGTCTGGGCCAGCTTGCTCGCCGATACACCGGGCTGGGACGAGGCGCAGCGTTGGTATGCGGAGCGGCGGCTGGCCTGGCAGCAGGACGGCTGTCCGGTCGTCAGCGGCTGGCCCAAGAACGGTTGCTCTCGCGCTGACTACCTGGCGGCGTCCAAGCTGGCCGATGCGATGAGCGACGACCTTGTCATCCGTCTCTCGGCGATCGAGGGCGAGGGCGAACTCACGGCGGAGGACCGGGCCGCGGTTGCGCCCGTGATCGCGGTGCTGCGTCAGGGTGCGGCGCGGATCGACGACGTCGACGAACATCGGGCGAGGTTCGGGCCGCTCGCCGTGGACGCGATGGTCGACTGCATCTCGATGCACAACGCGCTGCTGGCGCTGCGCGTCACCGCCCGTTCGACGGCCCGTGAGGACCAGGCGGCCGCGGCAGAACTGCTGCGCGATGGGATCACCGTGGCGATGGACTTCGCGACCGCGGGAACCGGTCTCGAACGACTCATCGGCATCAACGCGGTCGACCTGCTCGCGCGTGACTTCGACGATGCCACCCTGCGCGCGCTCGAGGTGCCGGCTCTGCAGAAGCTGGGGCGCGCGCTCGAGGACATCGCCGCCGTCCTGCCGCCGGTGGACGACTTCTTCGAACGCGAGATCGCGTTCAAGGTGGCCTACGTGCAAGACGGTGGCGCGCTCGACTCGGCCGACCTCGGCGTGCCGCGTTGGGAGACCTGGCGACACGGGTTCTCGATGCGTTCCTTCGTGATCAGCCAGGTCTGCCTGGAGCTCGACTTGCTGAACGGGGCTCGCGAGCGCGCGGATCCGAAGACGGCGACCTGGCCCGAGCGGCAACAGGCGCTCGCCTGGATACAGGCCGAGGTCGAGAAGCAGCCGATGACCTACATGATGCGGCGATCGTTCGCCGACTTCGAGAAGACCCGCAGGCAAGCTGCAGCGGCGCTGGCGATGTTGCGCCAAGCCGTCGCGTTTCACGCCGGAGCGGCGGTGCCGGAGATGTCGGATCCGCTCGGCGGCGCGCCGATTCGGGTGACCGTGGCCGGTGATACGGCGACGTTCGCGAGCGCCGAGCAGGGCTACGAGCGCACGGCGCGGCGCACGCCGCGCTGAGCTGGACCCAAGGTCGGCGGCATACACGATTGGTACGTCGCCCGCAGTGCCGTCGGGGATCGGGAGGTGTTTGCACGCGCGCCGTGTTGCTGCATGCTGCCGGCCATGTCGATGCGCGCAGCTCTCGGTTCGTTAGCTTTCGTCGTCTGCAGCGGCGCTGCGCTGCTCGCGCAGGGTGCCGCCGTCGTGCCCGCAGAACTGTTCGACACGCTCGAGTGGCGGCTGGTCGGACCGTTCCGCGGCGGCCGGTCGTGCACCGTGACGGGCATCGTCGGCGACCGCGACACCTACTACTTCGGCTCGTGTGGCGGCGGCGTCTGGAAGACGACCGATGCCGGCAAGTCGTGGCAGAACGTCAGTGACGGCACGTTCGGTGGTTCGATCGGTGCGGTCGCGGTCGCACCGAGCGACTCTGATGTGATCTACGTTGGCGGTGGCGAGAAGACCTGGCGCGGCAACGTGAGTTCGGGTGACGGCGTCTACAAGTCGACCGATGCCGGCGAGACGTGGGAGTTCTGCGGTCTGCCCGAGTCGCGCCACATCAGCCGCATCCGGATCCATCCGAAGAATCCCGATGTCGCGTTTGCGGCGGTGATGGGGCACCTGTCGGGACCGAACCCCGAGCGTGGCGTCTACCGCACGAAGGACGGCGGCAAGAACTGGGAGCGTGTGCTCTTCGTGAACGAGCACGCCGGCGCCGTCGATCTTTGGCTCGTGGCGAGCGACCCCGACGTGCTCTACGCCACGACGTGGCGGGCCCAGCGGACGCCGCACTCGCTCGAGTCGGGCGGCGAGGGTTCGGGGCTCTGGAAGTCGTCGGATGGCGGCGACAACTGGACCGCGCTGCACGACAAGAAGGGCATGCCACAGGGCATGCGCGGGATCAGCGGCATCTGTGCCGCGCCGAGTCAGCCCGACACGGTCTACGCGCAGATCGAGGCCGAGGATGGCGGCTTGTTCCGCAGCGACGACGCCGGTGAGACCTGGCGGCTCGTCAACGACGAACGGTTCTTGCGACAGCGCGCGTGGTACTACACGCGCGTCTTCGTCGATCCGACGGATCCCGAGACGGTGTGGGGCCTCAACGTCGGGATTCACAAGTCGACGGACGGTGGCGAGACGTTCTCGCGCATCCGCGTGCCGCACGGTGACAACCACGACCTGTGGATCGATCCGAAGGATCCGCAGCGCATGATCGAGGCCAACGATGGCGGCGCGTGCATCACGTTCGATGGCGGCAAGAGTTGGTCGCCGATCGACAACCAGCCGACGTCGCAGTTCTATCGCGTCACGGTCGATGACGACGCGCCCTACCGGATCTACGGAGCGCAGCAGGACAACAGCACCGTGCGGATCCCGCATCGCAGTGCCGGGCCCGGTATCAGCAAGGACGACTGGACTTCGACGGCCGGCGGGGAGAGCGGCTGGATCGCACCGAAGCCGGGCAACAGTGACATCGTCTTCGGGGGCAGCTACGGCGGCTATCTCCAGCGCCGCGACCATCGCACGGGGCTGCGTCGCAGCGTCAACGTCTGGCCCGACAACCCGCTCGGCGCCGGCGCGGGCGAACAGCGCTACCGCTTCCAGTGGAACTTCCCGATCCAGTGGTCGCGCCATCACGAGGGTCGGCTCTACACCGCAGCGCAGGTGCTGTTCCAGAGCACCGACGAGGGCCAGAGC
This sequence comes from bacterium, assembly GCA_024743115.1. GTDB lineage: Bacteria > Planctomycetota > UBA1135 > UBA1135 > UBA2386 > JAGQRA01. The sequence goes on from JANSXC010000032.1 coordinate 19,848, forward strand.
TGGCAGCCGATCAGCGAAGACCTGACACGCAACGACCCGAGCCGGCTCGGCCCGTCCGGTGGGCCGATCACCAAGGACAACACGGGTGTCGAGTACTACTGCACGATCTTCGCGTTCGATGAAGGCCGGCAGCCGGGCACGCTGTGGTGCGGCAGTGACGACGGCCTCGTGCACGTGTCACAGGACGACGGCAAGACCTGGCAGAACGTGACACCGCCTGCGCTGCCGGAGTGGGCGCAGATCAACTGCCTCGTGCACGATCCGCATCGTGACGGTGGCGCCTACCTCGCGGCGACGCGCTACAAGCTCGACGACTTCCGGCCCTACCTCTACGCCACGACGGACTACGGCAAGACGTGGCGGCAGATCACGGGCGGTCTCGATCCGCGCTGGTTCACGCGCGCGATCCGGCCTGATCCGCAGGTGCAGGGTCTGCTCTACTGCGGCACCGAGCGCACGATCTGGGTCAGCTTCGACGACGGCCGGCGTTGGCAGAGAATGCAACGAAACCTGCCGCTCGTGCCGATCACCGATCTCGTTGTGAAGGACGACGCGCTGATCTGCGCGACCCAGGGGCGGTCGTTCTGGTCGTTCGACGGTCTCGAACACGTGCGACAGCTGAAAGCCGAGCAGGCGCAGGCGCCGCTCTACGTCTTCAAGCCGTGCACCGTCGTGCAGTTCCCGGGCCGTCGGACCGAGCGCAAGGGGCTCGGCCAGAACCCCGAGGACGACATCATCGTGCGATTCTGGATCGGCGGACGTGCGGACGACGAGATCACGGAACGCGTCGCGATCACCGCAAAAGACATCGACGGCAAGGTCGTGTTCGAGCGGGCGACGGACGCGGAGAAGAAGGCCGAGATGCTCGAGGTCGAGCGCGGCATGAACGCGGTAACCGTGAGCTGGAAGGAAGAGGGGGCGAAGGTGCTCGACGGCATGATCCTCTGGTCGGGCCGTGGGCGGAGCGGGCCGAAGCTGCCGCCCGGCGAGTTCGAGATCACGGTGTCGCTCGGCGATCACAAGGAGACCGTGCTCGCGAACGTGCGACCCGACCCGCGAACGACCGCGACGGTCGGTCAGCTGCAGGCGCGTTATCGGCTGGCGCGGCGGTGTCGTGACACCGTGACGCGGGCGCACGAGGCGATCGAGACGATCCGGTCGGTTCGCACGCAGATGGAAGCGGTCGTGAAGCGCGCCGACGGCGACGCGAAGAAGCGCCTCGAAGAGGCCCGCACGAAGGTCGACGACGAGCTGACCGCGATCGAAGAGGCGCTCTACCAGACCAAGGCGAAGAGCAGCCAGGACGTTCTCAACTTCCCGATCCGCCTCACGGACAAGCTGCTCAACGTGATGCGCGGCATGAACCGCGCCGAGTTCCCGCCGACCCAGGGCCAGCGTGACGTCGCCAACCAGCTCATGGAGTCGATCGAGTCGGAGCTCAACAAGTTTGGCCGCGCCCGCGAAGCCGGGGTGGCGGCGTTCAACAAGCTCGCGCTCGAACTCGCGATTCCCTACATCAAGTAGGCGCGTCGGTCAGATATCGATTCGGAGTTCGATTGCGTTCGTCGTGTGCAGCTCGGTCGTCGAGTTGCTCACGAGTGCCTGGAGCGGGATCCGTGTGCCGATCAGGCCGCTGCCCGCGGGCACCGGGTAGCGCAGGACCCGCGAGCCCGCGCTCGAGGGAATCGAGAAGAAGCCGAGCGACGTCAGCGACGCCGGATCGAGCCGAAGGTCGCCGAGCGGACCGAGGTCGATCGGGCTGACCCCGACCCGAGCGGTGTACAGCAGGGCGAACGGGTTCCAGCCCGGTGCCGACGGGCGCGCGTGCAGCTCGACTTCACCGTAGAGGCCAGTCCGTGCCGGGCTGCGCTCGGTCAGCTGGCGATCGAGGTTGAAACGGATCCTGTGGGTGAGCAGGTCGACGTCGCGATCCCGGTCGATGTCGACGAGGGTCTCACTGCGTCGGAGCCCGGGATTCGAGATCCGCGGCGCGTTCGCCACGGTCGAGAACCACCCACGGCCGTCGTTCCTCAGCCAGTCGTCGCCGGTCATCAAATCGAGATCGCCGTCGCGATCGAAATCCACGAGTTGCGGCCAGTGAACCCGGGGTTGGAGGGCGGGAGCTTGATCGGGGTCTGCGACGGCTAATCGTCCGCCGATGTTCTTCAGGATGGTCAGCAGGCCACCGCTGTTCAAGAGCACGAGGTCGGTGGCGTGATCGCCGTCGATGTCGCCGCTCAGCACGAAGTGGTACTTGCTGGAGAGGTCTGGCACGCGGTCGGAGGTTTCCTCCGAGAACTGACCGTTGCCGTCATTCTCGAACAGCCGCAGTGGAGTCGATTCGTTGACGAGTGCCAGGTCGAGGTCGCCGTCACCGTCGTAGTCGATCGCGGTCGCTCCGCGCGTCGCCTCATTGTCGGTGAGTCGCGTCTGCCCCTCGTCGACGAACGTGAGGTTGCCCTGATTGACGTAGAACGAATCGAACAGGTAGTCCCGAGGCACGAATGCGTCCAGGTCGCCATCGGAGTCGAAGTCCGCGATCACGACGGCCCGGTCTTCTCGGGAGTCCTGAGGCAGAACGGAGTTCGTGATGTCGACGAAGACGCCGTTGCCTTGGTTGTGCCAGACCCGATCGGGGCCACAGGTCAGGGCCCAGATGTCGTCGCGGCCGTCGCCGTCGAGGTCGGCGAGGCGCACGAAGCTGTCGCTGCAGAGCGGCAGCGTGCCGAGTGCGGGCTGGCGTGAAAAGCCGGCCGCGCCGTCGTTGGCCCACCACGTGATATCGCCAGATCCGGCGGGGCCAGCGGTCGGAAGGAAGCCGACGAGGTCGGGTAGGCGGTCGCCGTCGAGGTCGGCGACAGCGGGGCCGAAGAGCCCGGCCGGCGGCGGTTCGTTGCCCAGCAGCCTGAAGTGGCCGGTGCCGTCGTTGTGGAGGATGTCGCGGACTCCGTCGAGTACGAGATCCTGATCGCCATCCCCGTCGCTGTCCAGGAAGACGGCGCGCGATGCTCGAGCGTCGCCAACCGGCAGCCGGGTCGCCGAGATGTCGACGAACGCGAGCCCTGGATCGATGCGCCACAGTCGCGCGCGTGGCGGCGAAGAAGCGAGCGTCAGCAACTCCGGGTCGCCGTTGCCGTCGATGTCCGCGGCCGTCCAGCGCCCAACCACACCGATCGGTCGCAGTAGGCGGGTGAATGATCCGGCACCGTCGTTGCGGAGTACGATCAGGCCCTGCGAGTACGTGCCGATCAGGTCCTCGTCGCCGTCCGCGTCGATGTCGAGCGTGTCGACGTGATCCACGAAGAACGGGAACGGGAAGAAGGTCGGGGTGTAGGTGAAGTCGCCGGCTGGGTTCTGCAACATGACGACGGCCGGGTTGCCGTCGAAGACCAGATCCGGTCGACCATCGCCTTGCAGGTCGAGGACGGCGATCGAGTTCCGCCGAGCGGCGGGCATGCTTGCAAGTGCTGTGGCGTCGTCGGTGAACGTGCCGCTGCCCTGATTGCGCAGTAGCTGGCAGCGCCGCAGGCTGGTGGTGTCGCCGAAGACGAAGGCGAGGTCGAGGTCGCCGTCGCCGTCGAGGTCGACGGCCTTTCGTGCCGTCACGAAGAAGTGGGTGAGCATCGGTAGCGCCGTGATCGAGAAACGACCGTTCTGCTGCCGATGCAGCTCCAGGATCGACTGCCGGTCGGTCACGAAGTCGAGATCGCCATCGCCGTCGAAGTCGCCGACGCTCAGGCCTCTGCCGGAGGAGAGCGGCATGGCGTCGTCGAAGCGGCCGCCGCCGCCATTGCGCAGAAGGGTCCAATTGCCGACGGACCGACCGAAGAACAGATCGGTGTCACCGTCGCCGTCGATGTCGGCGGGCGTCGCGAACAAGAAGTCGTTGCTCGCGAGGAATCCACGCCGCGCGTCGTCGTCGAACGACTGCGCGAAGGCAGAGGAGGCGAGGAGCAGCACAAGGACGGGTTTTGGCATGACTCGGGCCTGGGCTCTCGGGCCTGGACTTCAGGCCTGGAAAGCGAGGGTTGCCAAGAGCAAGGGGGGGTGAACCTCGCGGGTCGAGTTCCTGCTCTTGGTGCCACCATGGTAGCGTCGCAGGAAGTCGGCGCTACCGGGCCAGCCACCCCAACTCCGCCAACTTCGCCGCCACGGCCTCCGCCCACCACGCGTGGACCATCGGTGTCGGATGCGGGTCCGTCGCGGAGATCGTGAGCGCCGAACCGAGAAGGCGGTTCGTGCCCTGTTCTTGCAGCCAGGAGCGGATACGGCCTGCGAGGGACACTTGCGCGATGCCGTGGTCGTCGAGGATTGCGCCGATCTCGGTGGGCAGGTCGTGTTGGCTCGTGACGAGCAGGCGGAGGTCGCGCTCGCGAACGAGGGTCGCGAGCCGTTCGATCGCTCGGCGGAACGCGGGCAGACCGACGAGGTGGCGGTACTGCGCCGGCACGCGGTCCGGGTCGGACTCGAACGTGCCGTGGTTGCCCTCGGTCCAGACCAGCGCGGTCCTGGGATCGAGCCAGTCGGATCGCCAGGCGCGCAGCGCGAGGTCGTAGAGGAAGCAGTGATCGAGTCGCCAGTAGTCGGCCTCGGCGAGCAGGAACGTCGGCAGCTCGAGGTCGTTGCCGACGAAGTGGAGCAATACGATGTCGGATGCGGCGCAGCTCTCGATGTGGTCGTTTGCGAAGGCGGCGATTTCCATCGCGGTGTTGTGTCCCGGGACGCCGGTGTTGAGCGTCCGTACCGGGCGATCGCCGAGCGCGAGCTGCAGCTGGCGCTCGAGCCGGGCGAGGCCCGTTTCGGAGTGCTCGACGCCCCAGCCGAACAGCACCGAGTCGCCGAGGCCGAGAATCCGCAGGGTTCCGGCCGGTCGATCGCTGTCAGCAGGCTTCGGCGCCGCAGCGACCCGGCGGCCGTGTGCGTCGGTGGTGACGCGCTTACCGAGAAAGCGGCAGTCGAGGTTTGGCCGCAGCGAGTAGATGACGTCCGGGCTCTCGGCGGGGCGGAGCAGGTCGATGAGCTTGGCCTCGGTTGCTACGGACGGCGGCGGCTTCGGCGTCGCGTTCAGGCGGGCGATCGCGAAGCGGGCGACGATCTCGGCGGCGACGAGGGCGCCGAACGATGCGGTCGCGAGCAGCAGTAGTCGTCGCCGTCGCCGCTGCGGGCGTTCCGGGCGCGATGCCGTCACCACGACGGCACGCGATAGTGATGGACGGCGTAGGGCTCGAACGTGTCGTTGAATCGGCGACCCGCGAGCCGCAGCTTGCGGCGCTCGCCGACCACTTCGATTGTCTGGCGCTTCGCCCGGCGCGCGAGTTCGAACGTGACCGCCGTCGGCTGGTTCGTCAGGGAGGTCGTGAAGACGACCAGGGACTTGCCGTCGCGCTTGCACAGCACTGCGATGTCCGCCGACTCCGGCTCGGCTCGCACCGTCACCGCGTCGTCGATCGTCGGACCATTGAGCACCTTCGCGAAGCCCCGGAGCTCCGCGTTCGTCTCACGCAGCCCGTTCACGACTTCGGGGTATTGAAAGATCCCGGCCTCGACGAACTTCGGCGCGAACTCGTGCGCGAAGTAGATCACCCCGCGCGCGCCGCACGTCACCGCCATCCAGACTTCGCTGCGGATCTCTGCTGGCGTCGGTCGCTTCTCGGCGTGGCTGACATGGCCCGTTTCGATGCACGCGAAGATCGGCTTGTTGCCGCTCCAGCGGCGCATGCGTCGCACGCCGTTGCCGACGAACTCGAGCTTGCCGGCGACGGCGGCGTGGTCGTGGGTGACGGGGTAGATGTCGAACGAGCCGACGTCACAGCCCTTCAGATACTCGGGGTAGTCCTCGGGGTGGTTCGTTCGCGTACCGCGGCCGTGCCACGCGTCCCACGCTGCGCCCTGGCCCAGATTCAGCAGGACCGGCCGCGTTGCGTCGCGCTTCCGCATCGCTTCGTAGCCCGCGACGATCTTCCACGGTTCGACCGGCGGCCCGTAGCCGAGTGCGGCCCGCTGCGCGTTGTCGGGTTCGTCGCCGTGCATCCAGCCGACGATGACCTTGCCATCATGCTGCAGGCCGACTTCGTTCTGCGGACAGATCACGCGCATCTTCGCGGCCTCGAGCGCCGCGAGCTGGGCTGTGGTCGGTCCTTCCCAAAGGCCGACGTAGAGATTGATCCCGAGCTCCGCGTAGCGCGATGCGTTGTGCGGCGACTGCAACCAGACGCCGATCGGGAAGAACTCGGGGTCCGTGGGCAGGCCGTTCTCGAACTCTCCTGGGCGGCTCTGCGCCAGCGTAGTGAACGCGAGCAAGAGTGTCGGCAGGAGCGCCTTCAAGGCGGCGCTCGGCCGCGGGAATCGGGCATGCTGCATGCCGCAATGGTAGTCGCCCGGGTTTTTCGGGAAAGATCGTGGGGTGGGGCGGTGATCTAGACACTGCTCATACCCCCGATGGATCTCGACGCGCTCATACCACGGTTTCGCGGCCCCCTGATCGGCTTCCTCGCCGGTCTGGGCAACGATCCGCAGCGCGCGACGGAACTGGCGCAGGACACGTTCGCGGAGGCCTACCTGAGCCGGGAGCAGTTCCGTGGCAGCTGGGACGAGCTCGCCACCGTCGGTGGCTGGTTGCGGGGGATCGCGCACAACATTCACCTCGCGCGCTGGCGCAAGGATCGCGGGCCGCGGGCGCCGGTGCCGGTGGCGCCCGAGGAGCTGCCGGCCGCGGCGTCGGACGATCGGGCTGCGGCCGCGACGGCTACCTCGGGTGGGTCGCCAGTTGACGAGCGCGCGACCGAGATCCGGGCTGCCCTCGGCCGGTTGCGTGGCCCCTGGCGCACGGTGTTGCGGATGCGGTACCTCGAAGGCAACTCGCTCGCCGAGATCGGCGCGGTGCTCGGCATCAGCGAACGGGCCGTCGAAGGCCGGCTACGCCGCGCGCGGCAGGAACTGGAGAAGCTCATGACCGGCGTGCGCGGCGCGAGCGCGCGGTCGGTCGCGGATCAGGAGAACGACCGATGACCCAGCCCTACGAGTTGATCGACGAGACCGCGGACGAGCGCGAGGATCGTGAGCTCACGGCGGCGCTCTTCGAGGAGTTCGCAGCCGACCGTCCGGACCCGGAGGAGTTCGCTGCCGGTGTCCGGGCCAAGGTCGAGCAGCCGACGGCGCAGGTGAAGCCGATGCCGGGCTACCTGCGCGCCGCGGCCGCGATGCTGCCGCCGTTCCTGTTGCCCAAGCCGCTGACTGCAGGAATCGGTGGGGCCGTCGCGGGCAAGGGCATCGCCAAGCTGGTGCCCGGGGTCGCGGCCTTTCCAGTGGCGATCCTCGTCGTTCTGCTCCTGACGCTGTTTGCGTCGCTGCGCGTCATGTTCCGACCGGTGGTCGGCGCGCCGGATGGCGCGGTCGACACCAAAGAGGTCGATCGGCAGCTGCGCGAATGGTGGCGCGAGCATCTGTTCGGTGTGGTCGCGGTGTGCATCGGGCTGTTCCTGCTCTTCATCTATGCGCAAGCCGAAGCCGTGGCGCTCTTGCTCGTGGGCTCGACCGCGACCCTGTTCCTGATCTGGTCCAGGCTCTCCGCGTTCGGGTTCTTGACGCGGGCGGAAGTGGGGCGGCGCGCGGCGGGCGTCCTGTCGATCGTCGCGGCCAACAGCATCGGTATCGTGTTTCATCTGCGGGACGAGCAGGCCGGCGTGGCGTGGATCCCATCACTGTTGTTCGTGGCGATGTTCGTGTGCCTCGGGTTGGCCGGGAAGTCGGCGCGTCGGCTCGTCGTCGCCGGGCTGTTCGTCGGTGTCGCGCTGCCGGCGGTCCTCGTAACCGATGCGTTCGGATCGTTCGGCAAGGTGCCCGTTGTCGTGGCCGACGTGCGGGCAGGGCTAGCGCGACCATCGACCGCCGTCGAATGGGGTTTGCCGACCGTCGCGCGTTGCGTTCGCAACCTGCGTGGTGCCGCCGTGGCCGTGCCGTCGCTGGAGCCACTGCGCGAGCACGTGCAGGAGCATCGACGGGTCAACCTGGCGGGGCAGCGCTTCGACCACGACTCGTTGGCGATCCTCGAGCTCGGGTTCGCGATGCCGTGGGATTACGCGTACTGGCGTAACGAGTATCGCGAAAAGCAGGTGCTGGCGGGCGAGCCGGTCGACGGCAGTCGCGGGCAGCGCACCGCGCTGTCGCTGCTCGCGGCCGGCAGGCTCGATGCACCGCAGCGGCTGGCGATCGCGCGTGAGATCGTCGACCGCGACGGGCCGGTGCACGGGGTCGACCGGTTCGCGGAGTTGTCCGACGAGATCCGGTTCGTCGAGGCGCTCGGCCACGCCGAACTCGTGCCCGGGTTCGCCGCGCGGGGGCGGCGGCTGTTGATCGATCGTTGGCTCCTCGCCGACGAGGGGCAGCGCGGGGTCTTCAGCTCGTTTCGGCAGGACGACGAGGAGGCTCCGGGGCGCCGGATCGAGCGGGCGTCGTTCGTCTGGCTCGACAGCACGAGTCTCGCCGTCGATCTGATGGCGCGGTTCGGTGTGCCGGAGGTCGTCGACCTCGTTGCGCTCGGGCGCTACCTCGATCACGAGCGCTATCGTTGGGCGCGGCGCGGGCCGTCGCGCTACAACGCCGATGCCGTTTGCGCTCTGGCGCGGCTCGAGGCCATGCCGGAGTACCGCGCGGCCCTCGCTGCGGAACCCGCGCCAGGGCTCGTCGCGGTTCTGCTCGAGTGGCGGGTGTTCGGTGCTGCGTTGTTGCTCGCCGGATTCGCCATCGCGGCGACGCTGCGGGCGCCGCGTGCGGTCAGTTGAGCCTGCGCGACCGGCCCAGACTGCGCGACGATCGACCTCGCCACGCGCTATGGTGGTGGTTCGTTCTGTCCCTTGTTGGATCCCACATCATGCGCCATCTCGTCAGCGCCCTCGCCGCGGGTGCCCTCACCGTTCTCGCCCTGCCTGCACAGGGTGACCTGCTCTACACCATCAACAACAGCGACGGTGAGATCCGGGCGTTCGATCTCGAGTCCGAGCAGACGATCAGCAGTGTCACGATCACCTCGAGCGGCCGGCAGGCTGTCCAGTGCAACGGCATGGCGCGCAATCCGGTGACCGGCGTCACCTACGTGCTCGCCGTGTTCCCCGGCAGCAACGCGCGGCGGCTCTGCTCGGTTGATCTGGGCACCGGCGCGGCGACGGTCATCGGGACGATGTCGGACAACTTCTCGTCGCTCGCGTGCCGGGTCGACGGCACGCTGTACGGCGTGACGGGCGATGGCGCCAACACGCCCGAGACGCTCTACACGATCGATCAGTCGACGGCCGTCGCGACGCTCGTGCGACCGCTCGGCAACGGCGACTTCGGCGAGGCCATCGGTTTCGGTGACGACCTGTTCCTTTACCACGCGTCGGGCTGGGACATTCCCAACGTCGAGCAGATCTTCGAACGCATCGACACGTTCAGTGGCAACACCCTGACCAACATCCCGCTCTCGGGATTCGATCCCGAGGAGTTCAGCGCGATCACCTCGTTCGCCGGTGGTCAGTTGCTGGCCGCCGATCTCGGGGACAATATCATCGCGATCACGACGACCGGTCACGTGGAGGCCATCGGGGTCTTCGACCACGGCACCGTTCGCGGCCTCGTCTACGAGCCGAGCCCGCAGAGCCAGGGCTACTTCCGTCAGTACGGCACGGGCTGTGCGCAGGCGGGCGGGCAGATCTCGATGCTGTTCGGCAGCGGCACACCGGTAGCCGGCCAGTCCATCGGGATCCACTTGCGGCTCGCGCCGGTGAGCTCGTTCGGTTTGCTCGCGTTCGGCTTCGGATCCGGCACGCTGCCGGTGCCATCGCCCACATGTCAGGTGCAGATCAACCCGGTGATCTCGTCGACGGGGTTCTTCGCGTCGGCCGCCGGCGAAGCGAATTGGACAATTCCGTTACCATCGCCGTTTGCGCCGCTGGACCTCTACATCCAGACCGGTTCGCTCGACGGCGGCAACTTCGTCGTGAGCAACCCGCTGCTCATGCACACGCAGTAGCGCCCCACCGGGTAGGCTGCTGACCCGATGCGCTCCCTGCTGGCCTACACCCTCGCGCTGCTCGCGATCCTCGCGGGCGCCTGGTTCGGCTTCCTGCGTGGGGAGCAGGACGCGAAGGCCGATGGTCCGCGCCGCTCGCGGGCGACGCCGGTGATCCTGGCACCGGTCGTCGAGGCCCCGTTCGCCGAGACACTCGATGCGCTCGGCACCGCGGTGGCGAACGAGCGGGTGCAACTCACGGCGAACCGCTCCGACCTCGTGCGCGCGGTGCACTTCACCGATGGTCAGGAGGTCGAGGCCGGTGCGCTGCTCGTCGAACTCGAGGCCAGTGAGGAGGCGGCGCGGCTTGCGGAGGCGAAGGCGCTGCTGCAAGGGCGCGAAGCCGCGCATCGCCGGGCGGTCGAATTGTCGGAACAGGAGATCACCGCGGGTAGCACCGTCGATGCCGCGCTCGCGGAACTCGAGGCCGCCCGTGCGCGGGTCGCGACCCTCGAAGTGCTCGTCGCCGATCACCAGGTGCGGGCGCCGTTCGCGGGTCGGCTCGGGCTGCGCGGCATCAGCGTCGGCTCGCTGCTCCAGGCGTCGACCGAGATCGCGACGCTCGACGATCTGTCGGTCATCAAGGTCGACTTCACGATTCCGGAGACCTGGCTCGCGGCCGTTCGCGAGGGGATGGCGATTGCAGCTCGTACCGACGCCTGGCCCGAGGCGGTGTTCCCGGGCAGGGTCGCAGCGATCGCGACGCGGCTCGATCGCATCACGCGGTCAGCGACCGTCCGTGCCGAGGTGCCTAACCCCGATCGCCGGCTGCGACCCGGGATGCTCGTGAAGGTGCGCGTCGATCGCGGCGAATCCCCGTCCCTGCAGGTGCCCGAGGAGGCCCTCGTCCAGAGAGCGGATCGCCACTTCGTTTTTGTCGTCGCCGGTACCGGAGACAGTACTGAGGGTCGCGCTGAGAGCGGTGATGAGGGCGCTGGCGAACCAGGTGCCTACATCTGCCGCGAGACCGAGGTGCGGGTCGGTCGTCGACGGGTGGGGCGGGTCGAGATCCTCTCCGGTCTGGCCGTCGGACAGCGGGTCGTCGTCGAAGGGCTGGCGCGCGTGCGCGATGGCTCCGCGGTGAACGTCGTCGAGGTTCGCGGGGCCGGGGACTGAGCGCGTGATCGTCTCCGATCTCGCGGTGCGGCGGCCCGTGCTCGCAATGGTCGCGAGCTTCGTCATCGTCACGCTCGGCGTCGTCGGTCTCGCGCGGCTCGGTATCCGTGAGCTGCCCGACATCGACGCGCCATCCGTCAGCATCAGCACGCAGTATCCCGGTGCCGCTGCGGCGGTCGTCGAGACGCGTGTCACGCAGGTCATCGAGGATGGCGTGAGCGGCATCGACGGCATTCGTTCCGTGTCGTCGCAGACTTCCGATGGCCGGTCGTCGATCGACATCGAGTTCGTGCTCGAACGCGATCTCGACGCGGCCGCGAACGACGTGCGCGATCGCGTTTCCCGCGTGCTCTCGCGGCTGCCCGACGAGGTCGATCCGCCCCAGGTCGCCAAGGTGCAGTCGGGTTCGGACACGGTGTTCTGGATGAACCTCGCGTCGCCGGTTCGCGACGCGCTCGAGCTGACGGACTACGCCGAGCGTTACCTGGTCGACCAGTTCTCGAACATCCCCGGCGTCGCACAGATCCGCTACGGCGGTGGCAGCCGGGCTGCGATGCGCATCTGGCTCGATCGCGACGCGCTCGCCGCGATGGGGGCGACCGTCGGCGACGTCGAAGACAGCTTGCGCCGCGAGAACGTCGAACTGCCCGCTGGTCGGATCGAATCCACGACCCGCGAGTTCACGGTGCGGGTGCAGCGCCGCTACGAGACGGCCAAACAGTTCGGCGGGCTCGTGGTCCGCCGCGGCGAGGATGGTCACCTGCTGCGGTTGCGCGATGTCGCGCGGATTGCGGTCGGACCGAGCGACGATCGCACGATGTTCCGCCGCAACGGCGAGGACATGGTCGGGCTCGGCGTCGTCGCGCAGGCCAAGGCGAACGTGCTGGCCGTTACCGAGGGCGTCAAGGCGCGGATGACCGAGGTCAACGCGACGTTGCCCGATGACATGCGGCTCTACCCGAGCGCGGACTCGTCGCTGTACATCAAGGCGGCGATCGAGGAGGTCTGGCTGACGCTGCTGATCACGGCCGGGGTCGTCGTGCTCGTCATCTTCGTGTTTCTCGGCAGCGGGCGGGCGACCCTGGTGCCGGCCGTCACCGTGCCGGTGTCGCTGGTCGGTTCGTTCTTCGTATTGTACGTGCTCGGCTACTCCATCAACCTGCTCACGTTGCTCGGGCTCGTGCTCGCGATCGGGCTCGTCGTCGACGACGCGATCGTCGTGCTCGAGAACATCGCGCGGCGGATCCGCGCCGGAGAACCGCGGCTCAAGGCGGCATTCGCCGGCGCACGGCAGGTCGGGTTCGCCGTCGTCGCGACGACGGTCGTGCTCGTCGCGGCGCTCGTTGCGGTCACGTTCCTCGAGGGCAACACGGGGCGGCTGTTCACGGAGTTCGCGATGGCGCTTGCCGGAGCGGTCGTGCTGTCGACGATCGTCGCGCTGACGCTGTCGCCCGTGATGTGTTCGGCGCTCCTGCGTTCGGGGCCGCCATCGTTCCTCGTGCGGACCGTCGACGGCGCGTTCGGGCCGGTGCAGCGTGGTTACCGCTGGTTGCTCGAAGGCATCGTCTCGCAGCCGCTCGCCGCGATCGGCATCGTCGCCGGCCTCGGTGCGTCACTCGCCGGCTTGTTCTTCGGGTTGCCATCGGAGTATGCGCCGCAGGAGGATCGTGGGTCGTTCCGCGTCAGCGCGCGCGGTCCCGAAGGCGCGTCGTTCGAGCACGCGGTCGCCGCTGCGAATCGAGTCGAGAACGTGCTGCTGGGATTGATCGAATCGGGCGAGGCGCAGCGCGTGCTCGTTCGTGTGCCGGGCTCGTTCCGCTCTGGCGGCAGCGTGAACTCGGCGTTCGGCACGGTCCTGCTCGTGCACTGGGACGAGCGCGAGCGCACGACCAAGGAGGTCATGGCCGACGTCGATCGGCAGTTCGCCGAGATGGTCGGCTACCGTGCGTTCTCGATTGCGCAGTCGGGTCTGCTGCGGCGGTCGGGGCAGCCTGTGCAGTTCGTGCTCACGGGGTCGTCCTACGGAGAACTCGCCGAGTGGCGTGACATCGTGATCGACGAGGCGCGGAAGAACCCGGGACTGCTCGCGGTGACTTCGGACTACCAGGAGACGAAGCCGCAGCTCGAGGTGCTCGTCGACGAGGATCGGGCGGGTGACCTCGGGGTGTCGTCCGTTGAGGTCGGCCGCACGCTCGAGACGCTGATGGGTTCGCGTCGGGTGACGTCGTTCGTCGATCGCGGCGAGGAATACGACGTGATCCTCGAATGCGAGGACGCGGACAAACGCTCGCCGACCGACCTCGAGCAGATCTACGTGCGCTCGCAGGCCTCGGGCGAACTCGTGCCGTTGGCGAACCTCGTGAGTGTGCGCGAGTTCGCCGACTCGGCGACGTTGAGTCGGTTCGAACGATTGCGGGCGATCACGATCAGCGCGAACCTGGCGGAGGAATACACGCTCGGTGAGGCGCTCGAGTTCCTACGCGGGGTCGTGCGCGATCGGCTCGACAACCGGCCTGGCATCGCCTACGCGGGCGAGAGTCGCGAGTTCGTCGAGTCGTCCGCGGCGCTGATGTTCACGTTCCTGCTCGCGCTGCTGCTCGTGTATCTCGTGCTCGCCGCGCAGTTCGAGAACTTCCTGCAGCCGCTCGTGATCCTGCTGACCGTGCCGCTCGGCCTGTTCGGCGGCCTGCTAGGGCTCGAGCTCGGCGGCGGCACGATCAACATCTACAGCAAGGTCGGGATGGTGATCCTCATCGGCCTCGCGACGAAGAACGGTATCCTCATCGTCGAGTTCGCGAATCAGCTGCGCGACGAGGGGCGTGACTGGCGCACCGCGATCCTCGATGCGTCGGTGTTGCGGCTGCGCCCGATCCTCATGACCGGCTTGTCGACGTCGCTCGGGGCGTTGCCGCTCGTTCTCGCGAGCGGGGCGGGGGCCGAAGGGCGCGCGGCGATCGGCCTCGTCGTCTTGTTCGGGGTCACGATCGCGACATTGACGACGCTGCTCGTGGTGCCCGGGACGTACGGCCTGGTTGCCCGGTTCACCGGCTCGCCGCTGCAGCGCACGCGGCAGCTCGATCGCGAACTCGCGGCCGCCTCCTAGGAAGCGGCCGCTGAGTTCGCGCGGCGATTGACCGGGTTCGGGTTCAGCCCAAGAGGCCGATCAACAGCCCCGCGCCGACGCCGAGCAGGAACGGCGCGACGATCTTGACGAACAGCAGCGTGTCGTCGGGACTCGGGCTCGCGGCCGAGGTGGCGATCACGGGTGCGGCGACCGTGAGGGTGCCGGCGGGCTCCTGGACGGTCACTGTCGTGGTTTCCACGGATTCCGTTGTCGGCTCGGCGTAGTCGACGGCGACGGTCGCGTCGGCGGCTGGGGTTTCGACCGTCGTGGTCGTGGCCTCCGAGTTCGTGGGCTGGTCGGTTGGTTCCGGGTCCATCAGCCACGAACCCGTTTCCGAGCTCTCGAAAGCCGGGATCGCGTCGCCTGCCTCGGGCGGCGGCGTCGTGGTCTCCGTGGTCTCCGTGGCGGCCGGCTCGGAATCGACATCCACTGCCGCGATCGTCACGGCTTCGTCCTCGATCAGCTCGACCTCGAAGTCGCTCGCGGCGTCGGCGACGGCCTCGACCATGCTCTCACCGTTCGTCGAACCCGCTTTGCCGTGCTGCTCGTCGACGGCCGCGAGCAGCCGCTCCATGATCGCCTGGGTTTCGGTCGCGAGCTTGTCGATCGCTTCGACCTCGTTGGCGGAAGTGACTTCGGACGGGGCCGCCGGTGCCGGTTCCACCGCTTCGATCGTGACCTCGAGCGCTTCGTCGGTCCCGGATGCCGTGTCGACCGGCGGCTCGGCCACGGCCGTTGCGGTCGCCTCGACGTCGATGGTTTCGAGCGCGCCCGTCGCGATCGAACTCGTCTCGATCGGGTTCGTTTCGATCAGGCTCGCCGCGACGGCGACCGCGTCGTTGGCCGGCGCCGTTTGCGACTGCGTGCTCGCACTGCTCATTGTCGGCGTGTTGCCAGGCGGCGCAGCCGATCGACTCGCCTGGGTCGTCCGGGGCCGGCGGCGGGAGGGGCGCTCCGCGACGTGGGAGAGGGCGTCGCGCATCGACTCGCCGTCGGTGCGGCCGGTGCCCTTCTTCGCAGCGCTCCTCTTCGCGGTGCCCCGCTTCGCAGTGCTCTTCTTTGCGGGGCTCTTCTTTGCGGAGCTCTTCTTCTCTGCATCCGACTTGGTTGCGCGAGCCTTCTTCGGTGCACCTGCCGCTGCCGCTCGGGTCGCCTTTGGCTTGCTGCTCGCCGCGGCCTCGCTCGCGCTCTTGCGGCTGGTCTTCGTGCCGCCCGTCTTCTTGCGGCTCGTGCCGGTCCTCGACGTGGCCTTGGACTTGCCGGAACCGGTCGAACGGCGGCGTGGTTTCGGGTTCGTGCCCGTGGAGTCGTTGGCTGATTCGGTCATGTTTCCTTGCTGGTCCCGTGTGCTTCCGCCCTTTCGTCGGCGCATCCGGGATCGCCCTTGATCGGGTCGTATCTGATTGCGACACGGGAGGTCGGGGCCGCTCCGGAGCCGCGATGCCACCGCGGCTCGGGGCCTGCGGCGAATCGGTTCGGTAGGGCGAGAATCCGGCCCCTCGCACTTAAGGCCCCGTCGTATCGCAAGCGGGGGCTCTGCCCCCGGTCCACCCGATCACACGAAACACTGCGACAGAACGCCTTAGGGCGTTGGGACTCGACTCCTCCTTCTTTCCCTTTCTCCCGAGAGTCCTTGCTCGCCGTTGAGGCAAGCGGCGAGCCTGTCGCCTTACTTTTTTGCCAAGCGCGCAGCTGGCCGGGCGTCGGCAGGTCTGGCAGAGGCATGCGGCTCGTTCTCGAATGCGGTGGGCCGCACAGCGGGCGCGCGAATCGTAGACTACGCCCGTGCCCGTCGGCTCCTCCAGGGGTTCGTCAGCGCTGATCCAGGATCGTTTGCACGCGGGCCTGTAGCGCAACGAAGTCCGGCCGACCACGCAAGCTTGCCAGTTCAGCCTTCTTGGCCAGCCACGCGCCGAGGTCTGGGTAGAGGTCGTTGTCGTCGAAGTAGGCGGCTTCGGCGAAGCCGCGGTCGACGGCGAGGCCGAGATGCGCGACGGCGCTGGTCAGCCAGGTGTCCGTGATCGCGGCGGTGTCGCGGCCGTCGGCTTGCGCGTCCTGGCGGGCGAGGTCGGAAGCAACGGTCAGGAACGTGGCGACGCGTTCGTAAGCCCGCCAGCCGATCGGGATGGCTGCGAAGTGCTTGGAGCGCTTCGCGAGTTCGTGATAGTCGTGCTGTAGCGCGAGCACACGGCATAGCTTGTGGTGCTGGTTGTAGAGGTACCGTCGCAGGCCGGCGCGCTCGGGTTCGATGGCGATGGCGTTCTGGGTGTGGTCGATCGCCTCCTCGAGTAACTCCCGAGCGGTGGGCAACGAACCGTTGATGCGCAGCAGGTCGCCGTAGTTGCTGAGGGCGCCGGCGAGTTCACTCTCGTACAACGGATTCAGCGGCCAGTCGCGAGCCAGGGTGCGTCGGATCTCGATGGCGCGTTCGAAGTTGTGTTCCGCGGCTTCGTGCTGCTGCTTTCGCTTCTGCTGAAGGCCGAGGCGGTTGCAGGCATCGGCCAAAGCGAATCGCAGATGGCGGTCGTGACTGTCGCGGTGCAGCAATCGCTCGAACTGACGCCGCGCTTCGCGCAGCAGGGGTTCCTTCTCTGCTGTGGCGTGTGGCAATGTGGTGGCGAGCATCACCATCGCCGAGGCGTGCTCGCGCTCGCGCAGAGGTGACGGATCGCGGTTGGCGAGCCGCCCGCGAATGGCGACCGCACGGCGCATGGCCGCGGTCGCGGCCTCGGCGTCCTCCTCGCTGTCACGCTCGTGCAGGCAGGCGGCCAGCCGGCCGAGTGCGTCGGCTTGCAGGGCCTGCAGATCCGGGTGGTCGGGGTGGGTCGAGCTTGCGCTCGCCAGGCGCTGCAGACCGTCCTGGATCGAGCCGATCGCCTCAGTCTGGTTGCCGCGGGCAGCCGCGAGGTTGCCGAGCTCGATTCTGACCAGGCCGGTCGCCATGACGACCGCGAAGTCGCCGGGTGACTCGGTGGCCAGGCGCGCCAGGTCGCGCTCGCCTTGTTGCAGCGCGAGTTCGGCGGCGACGTAGTCGCCGAGCCGTCGTTCGTTGGTGCCGATGCGGACGTGGGCGAGCGCGATCTCACGTTGCACCGCAGGGTCGTCCGGACGCATCTCGAGCAGCCTGCGGTCGAGCTGGAGTGCATCCTGGAGCAGTTCCCGCCGCGCGAGATCCATCTGCGGGACGTCGACCAGCGTGTTCAATCCGACCCGCGTGAGCATGCGTCGTACGGCTTCGAACGCGGTCTCGAAGCTCGCCTCGGCGCGGGTCGCGTTGCGCTGTGCCAGTGCGGCCTGGTCGTCCGCCTGTTGCATGAACACGAGGCTGAGGACGAGCCCGACGATCAGCGCGGTGAGCGCGGTGCAGCTCGCGATCGCGAGTCCGCGGTTGCGCTGGACCCACTTGCGGGCCTGGGCCAGCGACCCGGCCTCGTAAGCCTCGACGACCCGGCCTTCCAGGAACGCGTGCAGGTCGTTGCCGAACTCGAGTGCGCTGCGATAGCGGTGCTCGGGGGCGCGGGCCATCGCCTTCTCGCAGATCGCTGCGAGTTCGGGTGGGACGTCCGTGCAGTTCCGCGCGACGGCGGCGGGCGGTCCGGCGAGAACCCTCTCCAGCACCGAGTCCGTCGTCATGGCATCGGCCGAACGCGCGTAGGGCGGGCGGCCGGTCAGCATGTGGTAGAGGATCGCGCCGAGCGAGTAGACGTCCGATCGCGGGCCGAGTTCGTTGACCTCGCCGCGAGCCTGCTCCGGCGCCATGTAGGCCGGGGTGCCGATGACGTCGCCGTCCATGGTCACCAGCGCGCCGTCCGGATCGTGCTCCGCGAGGTCCCGGCGCGGTGACCGGATCGAGCTGTTGTCGTCGGGTCGGGTGCGCAGTCGAATGTCGTGCCGATCGGGGGTGCCACTGACGCGGGCGAGCCCCCAGTCCATGACGAACACTTCGCCGAACTTCCCGACCATGACGTTGGAGGGCTTGAGGTCGCGATGAATCACGCCCTCGCTGTGGGCGTAGGCGACGGCATCGCACGCTTTCGCCAGGATGCCGAGCAGGCGGCCGATGTGACGGCTGGCGCGCTGGCCGCGCGTCGAGTCGATGATCTCCTTCAGGTTACGCCCGCGCACCAGCGTCATCGTGAAGTACGGGTTGCCGGCCGCGGTCAGGCCGAGTTCGTGCACGGGAACGATGCCAGGGTGGGCCAGCTGGCTCGTGATCTGGGCTTCTTCGAGGAACCGCGAGATCAGGTCCGCAGCGTCCGTGCCGTCGCCGCACCGTTGCCGCAGCATCTTCATGGCCAGGGGGCGGCGTAGGTCGCGGTCCCAGACTCGACGAATCGTGCCCATGCCGCCTTGGGCCAGTTCTTCGAGCGATGAGTAGCGGCCGGGGCTGACATCGACGACGGCTCGCTCCGCGCCGATCGACACGGCGGGGTCGACGTCGCGGGCCAGTCGGTCGTGCAGCCGATCGTAGACCGAGGCGCGCGACTCGTTGTCTTCAGGGGCGTCGGCCGCCGCCGCCTCGCAGGGAGCCGGGCTCGGGTCCAGCTCGCCGTGGAGCCGTCGAAACTCCGTCTCGATCAACATCTCGAAGCCCGGGTACAGCGCCTGATACTCCGCGAGGCTGCGACTTCCGGTCGTGTCGGCGTCCGCCAGGAAGCGCTGCAGGAACGCGACGATGACGGCCATACTGTCGGTGTTGTGCGACGATCTCATGAAACTGCCGTAGGCACTCTGCGATGGTCCGGTATGGCTCGGTGATCCACCGTGACCGGTTCGTGATACGATAGCCAGCGACGACGATGTCCGAGGCGCCGAACAACGACCCCGAGACGACTCTGCACGTTCGCCGCGCGATTGCCGGGGATCTGGTCGCGCTGGAGTGGGTCGTGACTCGCTTGACTCCGCTGCTGCGGAGCTATGCCGACTATCGGTTGGGAGCCGTCTTGCGGAAGCGTTGTTCGCCCGAGGATCTCGTGCAGGATGCGTGGGTCGCGGCGTTGCCAAAGCTTGCGACCCTGAGCGAGCGGGATGGCCGGTATACGCCGACGCTGTTGCGCTACCTGAGTAACACCATTCTGTTCCGCGTCCAGAAGCTCGTGCGCAAGTTCGCCAAGGAGAGCGTTGCCGTTGCCGGCGGCGAGCTCGGAGGCGACGACGACGAGTTCGCCGGCGGCGTCCTCGACACCTTGCCGGCCGATCGGAGCGGCGTCATCACGGGTGCGATCCGTTCGGAGCGGCGCAGTCAGGTGCATGCCGCGCTCGCGAGTCTCGAGAGCGTCGACCGGGACGTCGTGTTCCTGCGCGGGATCGAGCAGTCGTCGCTGCGGGCGACGGCCGCGGTGGTCGGTCTGACGCCCGAGGCCGTCGCGCAGCGTTACCGGCGCGCGCTGCAAAAGCTGCGCGCGCGGCTCCCGGGCTCGGTCTTCGATGAGCTGGCCGGCCACGAATCCGCTACTTGACGATGTCGACCTGCAGACGCTGCGTGCTGACGAAGTCGGTCGCGTTGACCCCGGGCTCCACGAAGAACCACTGGTAGAACAGGGACCCGTTGCCCAGGAACTCCGGCAGCGGGAAATCGAAGCTGGCCTCCGACAGGCTGTTGGTGAGCGTGAAGAGGGTGGCGAGGTGACCGGCGCCCGAGGCGGTGACGAGCAGCCGGCAGCCAGGCATGCCGAACTGCGTGAGATCGGTGTTGTCGGTGCTGAACGCGATCACCAGCAGGGCGGGCGTCGTCGGCAGTGCGCCGGTCAAGCGGACCATCGGCAGTTCCGCGCCGATCAACTGGGAGCCCGTCCATGACGGCAACGCGGTCGTGCAGGACATGCCCGACACGGCCGGCGCTGCAACCGCTGGGCGGGTCATGCGGTTGATCCAGGCGAACGTGTTGATCGGCGTCGTGCCGCTGTCGGCGACGCTCCAGCCGAAGCGGAACGCTTCCTCCTGCTGGCTGTAGCTGATGCCGCCGGCTTGCGCCTGCACATCCGGGTTGCCGGCGCTCTGGATCGCGTGGCGTCGAGTGGAGGCGCCGTTGAACCCGACACGGTCGATGTAGCCATAGCCGTTGTTGAAGCCGGTGGCGGTGCCGTCGTGGTTGTGATCGGTCGTCACGGCCCAATGCGACCGGGTGTCGTCGTCGAAGGCGATGCCGCCGGTGCGGACTCGCTGGGTCGAGAACGGGCCCGCGAGCGTGACGGACGGCTTGGCGGTCGGGCTGCTGTTGAGCGTGGCCCAGTCGACGCGTTCGAGTTCGATCGACCGACCGCGGCGTTCGGGGAACGTGGTGCCGATCGTCGTGGCGACCAGGTAGCGACCGTTGCGGCCGGCCACGAGCGGATGGGCGACGTGGGTGCTCGAGAACGTGTTGACGTTGTTGGCCGATGCCCACGTGGCCGTCGAGACGTTGCCGTTGAAGTCGACGAGCTTGCCCTCGACCCATCGCGGCACGAGCGCACAGGGTTGGCGTTGCCAGACGACCATCCGGATGTCGTTGAGCGCGATGACGTTGGCGAACTCGTACTGGCTGACGGACGGCCATTCGACATCGGAACAGCCCGCTGCAATCGCGAACGGTGTGGTCACCGTCCCGCCCGGCGTGACGTAGCGCCCCATCACGTCACTCGAGGACGTGTTGGCTTGATCGTCTCGCTGGAAGACGACGAAGTATCGCGAGCCCGTCGCGTTGCCGCTGACGTCCGGCCGCCAGTCGTCGAAGCCGGCGGGCGTCGACAGCGTATGCACGACGGTCGAGTCGGTGAACGACCCCGCCTGGTGGACGTACATCGCGAGCCGCCGGCCGGCCGTGAGGTTGCGCTGCATGACGACTGCGAACGTGCTGCCGGTGGCAGAGATCCGCGCGTACGGCGTGTTGTAGCTGCCGAGGTCGGTGTGGACGACGGTCGGCGCCGAGTAGTTGCTGTCGGTCTCGAGCACGTACAGGTCGTAGAGCGTGGCGGCTGCCAGGCGTGCGAACGAGATCAGGGTCGTGTCCGAGGTCTGGCTGTGGCAGACGTCGACCTCGTCGATGAGCACGCTGCTCGAGATGACGCTGACGCGGGTGAGCAAGGGGTCGATCGTGATCGGGTACCGTGCTGTCTCGAGCCAGTGGCCGGGTACGGTCAGCGTGATCTCGGCATCGCGGTGAGCCGTCGTGATCGGCAGCTGCTGGCCGTTGGCGTCGATCGCGATCGCGGCGCCATAGCGCACGATGGCCGCGCCGTCCGCGTCGTGGAACGTGAGGCCCGTATGAGCGGCGGCGGTCCTTGGGGCGGACAGATCGGTTGTGACCGAGCCAACGACGACCAGATCGCCGGCTGTCGCGGGGCGCTGATGGACGACGAAGGTCTGCTCGAGGCCGTCGTCGCGCACGTCATAGGCTTCGGTTACCGCGCCGAAGCGATACTCGTAGCGGTAGTCGCTATGCCAGTGGGCTGGGGCGGCTGCGGTCTCGATCAGTGAGTGGCCCCCGATTCGGACCGACTCGGTGCGCCACTTCCAGGACTGCGCGCGCGGGTAGTCGCGGCCCAGGTAGGGCGTGAACGTCGCGCCCTGGTCGAAGCGGGCCTTGTACGAGTCCGCGGCTGCGCGCAGGCCGTATGACTTGCCGTCGACGGGATCGGCTGCGTGGATCGGGACCCGGCCGATCGTGAACCGTTCCGGGTCGGGGACGCCATCGGACCAAGGCGTGGGGGATTGAGCGAAGAGTGGCAGCGCGGTGGTCACTGCCAAGACGAGTGACATCTTGGTCAACATGCTCGGCCAGTACCTGGGCGCGATCCGACTTGACGGGAAAGTCTCGAAAGTTCGTCGAGCCAGGTGCGGTGGGGGTTGCGGTCGTGTTCGCCAGCACTCGTCGAGGCGCTGCCGTGCACTGTGTGTGGTGCCGACTTCCGCCTGGCGCCGCCATCCGACGGCCGATCGGTGGTAATCGACGGTCTCGCGGATTGACGCAAGCCAGGGAGATGGCATGCTCTCGGCACCCCACGGGAGTGCATCCGAGCTGGTGTTCGGCCTGGTCTTCAAAACCTGTGGGGGGTCGCCTGGCGCGGCTCTCGGTGGGTTCGATTCCCATGCACTCCCGCCATTCGCTGCCGATTTGCCCGTTCATCCCGGCTGGCCTCGCTCGCGCGCATTGCGCATGAGCGAAACGCAGCGGTGCGTGGTCCGACCGGCAAGCGCGGCCGGGACGGTTTTCGCCGGCCTCCGGCGCGAGAACGTCGCCCTGCCGATGGCCGGTTCCAGCCTGGAGCCCGTCAGCCGAAGCGTGGCTGGCGGCGGCATCCGAAGACCCCCTGGCCGCGGTGTCCGCGGCCGCCTTGTGTCCCGGTCCATATCGTCATGAGAATCCACACCACGTTCGTCGTCCTCGCCCTGGCCTCCGCCGCAACTGCGCAATGGGTCCAGGCCAATCCCGCCAATCAGCCGTCGGCTCGCATGGAGCCCCAGATGGCCCTGCACCAGAGCGGCGACTACACGCTGCTGTTCGGTGGCGCCGACGTTGGCGGCTTTCCGCCGACCACGTTCGGGGACACCTGGGCCTGGGACGGCACCGACTGGAGTCAGCTGTCGCCGGCGGTGAGTCCGCCCGGGCGCTACTTCGGTGGCATGGTCTACGACCAGCTCCGCGATCGCACCGTGCTCTACGGCGGCCTGGTCGCGACGTTCTTCGGCGCGAACTACCTCGATGATACGTGGGAGTGGGACGGCGCCAACTGGTCGCAGGTCACGACGACCAACACTCCCGGTGGCCTCGTCGGCAACCCCGGCCTCGGCGAAGTCTCGATGGCCTATGACGTCATCGGCGGCGCGACCGTGCTGTTCGGTGGCGAGCTGTTCCAGGGCATCGTGCCGATGCCGGCCGTGACGCTCGAATACGACGGCACCAACTGGACCCAGACCGCGCCGGCGGTGTCGCCGCCGCGCCGGTCGCAGGCCAGCATGTGCAGTGCGCCGTTGCTCGGTGGTGTGTTGCTGTTCGGCGGCACGAACTTCAACAACCCGCCGGGTCCGAACGGTGAGATCGTCTGGAACGACCTCTGGGTCTACAGCGCCCAGAACGACACCTGGACGCAGCTCAACCCGACCGGCCCGCTGCCGCCAGCCCGCGCGGGGGCCAGCCTCCGCTTCGACGCGGCCGCCCAGGTCTATGTCATGCACGGTGGCTACGACAGCACGCCGACCGGCACCACGCCGCTCAGTGACACGTGGATCTTCGATGGCACGTCGTGGACGGACGTGACGGCGACCTACGGGGCGCCGACGGCGCCGCGCGTGCGCTTCGCCACGGCTGACGCGCCGGGCGGCTGTGACGTCTACTTCGGTGGCGGCAGCGCGTTCTTCGGCCCGTTCACGGACGAGACCTGGATCCAGGGCTGCTCGGCGGAATCGAGCACCTACGGCGCCGGCTGCCCCGGCAGCAACGGCACGCCGGCGCTCGCGCCGAGCAACGAGCCGGTGCTCGGGACCAACTTCGCGCTCGATGCGAGCAACCTCGATCCGGCCGCGACGCTCGCGTTCATGTCGATCGGCTTCAGCAACACGACGTCGTCGCTCGGCCCGCTGCCTGCGGCCCTCGCGCCGTTCGGGCTCGGTGCAACCTGTGATCTCTGGACCAGTGCGGACGCAACGCAGCTGTTCGCGGTCTCGGGTGGCACCGGCACCTACCAGTTCGGCGTGCCGACGGGCGCCGGCTTCCTCGGCTTCGAAGTGTTCTTCCAGGCCGCGTCGATCGACGCTGGCGCGACCGGCGGGATCGCCGTCAGCAACGGCGTCGGCGGCACGTTCGGCTACTGAACGCTCCGCAATCCGGCCGCCGCGGCGACCTGGCCGCGGCGGTTATCCGGCCGGGGGCAGCGTATCGATGAGTGCTTCGACGCTGGTCTCGGTCTCGTAGCCGTAGCGCAGCAGATACGGCGCCAGGAACCGCAGGCTCTCGCGCTGCTGTGGCGGTGGCGCGACCTGCGACCACGCCGTCTGTGCTGCCTCGCGGTTGCCGGCGGCCTGCAGGTCCGAGGTCGGCCCGCTGAACGACGTGCGCTCCGATGCCTGGTCCCGACAGAACGCCGCGACCTCCTCGACGAACGGAATGCCGAGCCAGTCGAACAGCTCTCGCGCGACCTGCTCGTCGTTCGCGACGAGATCCTCGTAGCGCAGTTCGTAGAACTGCTCTGCAGCCAATGCCTCGCCGTGCTCGCGCGCGAAATCGAGGTGGTTGGCGATCATCGTGTGCGCGTACTCGGGATGCGAGATCCACGGCGTGCCGTCCGCGTGCCGCTTGTTGAGCAGCGACGCGAGCACGGCGCGCGCGTCCCGCACGATGTGCACGAAGCGGGCGCCGGGAAACGCGCGGGCGATCGTCGCGAGCGTTGCTGTGCTCGCGGCGTAGTGCGGGTTCTTGTCACCCCACCAGCGGGCGCCGGGTTTCTTGCCCGCGAAGTAGCGGCGCACGAGTGCCGGCAGTTCGCGTTCGAGGTGGGCGCGGAACTCGTCGCGTTCGAACAGCACGGCCTCGGCTTCGTGCGTGAGCTCGAGCGCGCGATGCAGCCACTCGAAGAGCCGGACCTCGTTGGTCATCGCGATCGCGGGGTGGCGATCGAGAATGCTCTGCAGGTAGGTCGTGCCCGACCGCGGCGCGCCGAGCACGATGATCGGGTCGTCTACGAGCGGGTGGCCTTGCGCGTCGGAGTCCATTCGCGTGCCAGCATGCCGCGAGTCAGCCAGCGTTGCAGCAACAACGACAGGACGACCATGCCCGCGATGAACGGGACGAGGTAGCCGAGGCTGGCGAGCCACGCCGCGATGCCGGCCACGACGATGGCCGCGCCGACGGCGATCGCGAAGATCGCGCAGCCGAGCGAGTGCGCCTGCATGTCGGCCGGGCTCTCGGAGAGCGGCAGCCACGGTTGGCGGATGGCCGGCAGCAGCGCGCAGACGGGCATCAGCACGGCGACCGGCACCGCGATGGCGAGCGGCCGCAAGGAACCGGCGAATGCGATCATGATGCCGACCATCAGAACCATGGCGGGGAACGCCAGCCACAGCAGCACGGCTTTGCGGGCGCCGTGGAAGAGCGGCGCCCAGTGTGGCAATGGAGCGGCACGCAGCAGGTCCGCGGTGCGAAAGTGTTCCGAGTGACGCAGCAGGGTCAGCGGCTGCAGCGGCACCAGCGTGATGTAGGCGACGGCGATGAACTGCGTGAAGTCACCGAAGCCGCCGGCTCCCTTCATCGAGATCACGCCGAGCAGGATCGGCAGTGCAACGATCGGAGCGATGCCGGGGAAGATCTTCAGCTTGGTTTCGCGGTCGCGAAACAGATAGCCCGTCGCGAGCACGAACGCGTGGCGTTCGACCGGGTCGCGCAACCAGGCGCGGAGCAGCGGCCAGCGCATGACGCGGCTGAGGCGGCGGGGTCGGTTGCTCTCCTTGGCGGTTTCGCCGCCTTCGCCAATCGACTGCAGCGCGGCGTCGTAGCCGCGCGCGAAGCGCACGAACGCGAGCCACGACACGAGCACCGTGGTGCCGAGCCCCAGGATCGTCGGCAGCCAGGACTCCTGCCACGACAACACTCCGACCAGCCAGCAATCGAGCGCCGCGAACCAGACCGGCGGCAGTGCGAGGAGCCACGGGTTCGTGTGGTCGAACTGCTCGAGCAGGCCGGACCGCAGCATCTGCGGCGCGAGCTGGCCGCCGAGGACCATCACGACCGCCAGCAACGCCTGGGTCATCGTGAGCACGTTGTCGAGCTTCTCGCGGCCGAACCAGCGCAGGCAGAGGCTGTAGATCAGGATCGTCAGTCCGACCGAGAACACCATGAGCAGAGTCGTGCTCAGCAGGTGGGCGGGCAGCCACCGCCAGTCGAGCGGCGCGGCGAAGCAACCCGTGATGAGGCCGATGAAGTTCAGTGCGAGCGCGAGCAGCAGCGCATAGCCGGCGATGACCGCGGCCTTCGCGCGCAGCAGTTGCTCGGGGCGGACGGGGCGATGCAGCAGGATCTCCGCTTCCTCGCGGGCGAACAGCATGTTGCCCACACCCGCCGCGAGCGTCAGGGACGCGAACATGAGCGTCATGCCGTGCAGGAAGCTCGCGAACGCGATAGGGCTCGCGCCGAACGCCGAGACCCCGGGAATCAGCCCGAGCAACGCGTAGATGAACAAGGTGAGCTTGAGGCCCATCTTGAACTTGCGGCGGTCCGCCTGCGCGTTCGTGGCGGTGCGACCGCGCAGCAGCAAGCGCCAGAACAGCTGGCGCAACGCGCGTTCGACGTTGGGGGGTGTCGCCGCCGCGAGTCGGGCGGCGTCCGCGCTCGTGTCGTGTGCCATGACGTCGCGTTACGGCAGCAGGTTCTTGGCGAAGTCCGCGACGCGATCGTCGACTCCGGTCGAGCCCGTGAGCTGGGTGAAGAGTTGCTCGAGGCTGTCCGCGCCGCTCCTTCGCACGAGCTCGTCCGGGGCATCGTCGACCGCGAGTTTGCCGCCGACGATGATCGCGACGCGGTGGCAGACGCGTTCGACGACGTCGAGCACGTGCGAGCTGTAGACGATCGTCTTGCCCTCACGCGCGAGCGTCTCGAGCAGCTTCTTGAAGCCGACCGCCGCATTCGCATCGAGGCCGTCGAGCGGTTCGTCGAGCAGCACGACGCTCGGGTTGTGGAGCAGCGCCGCCGTGATCGCGATCTTGCGGCGCATGCCCTTGCTGTAGTAGCCGAGCAGCTTGTTCTCGAGGATCTTCTCGTGCAGCTCGAAGAACTCGAGGAACTGCGTGATGCGCGGTCGCGCCGTCGCTTCGTCGATGCCGTAGAGCGCGGCGATTAGCAGCAGGAACTCCAGCCCTGTCAGCGCCTCGTAGACGCTGCCGGAGTCGGGGACGAAACCGAGCTTACGCTTCGCGGCGAGCGGGTCCGTACGGATGTCGATGCCGCAGATCGTGGCGGTGCCCGAGGTCGGCGCGAGCATGCCGCAGACCATGCGCAACGTCGTGGTCTTGCCGGCGCCGTTGGGGCCGAGCAGCCCGAGGATCGTGCCGGGGGGCACATCGAGCGATAGATCGGCGACGGCGTCGTGACCGCCGAACGTCTTGGTGAGGCCTTGCAGCGACAGCATCGGCTCAGGCTAACCGCCCCATGGCGAGCATTCGCGTTCTGCGTCAGTCCGGCAGTGCCAGGCGGGCCCGGAGCGGGGCGTGGTCGCTGCCGAACGAGCGTTCTACGGCGGTCTCACGCACGCGGATCCTGCCGCCGACGAGCACATGGTCGATCGGCACGCGGAACGGCCAGGGCAGACTCATCGGCCACGTCGGGGCGAAGCCGAGGCCGTTGGCGTGGCGCAGGCCCGTTTCCGCGAGCAGCGCGCGGAACGCGCGGTTCCACGGCGTCGCGTTGAAGTCGCCGAAGACGATGCGTCGACTCGGCAGGTCCGTGATCGCACCGGGAATCGCGGCGAGTGCGCGGTCGCGCTGGGCGCAGCGTTTGCCGCGGCCGGGTCGCGGGGGGTGGATTCCGAGCAGGCCGATGTCCCCGGCTGGCGTATGGACTCGCGCTCGGATCGCAGGGGCGAAGTCGAATCCCAGCGGGATGCGTTCGGCGGCGATCGGCAGTCGGCTGAAGAGGCCGACGCCGAAGTAGCCGCGATCCGCATGGACTTCGCGGAAGGGGTACCGGTCGAGGTGCCGGTCCAGGCGCCGGAGCCACGCCGGCGTGAGCTCGCTCAGAAACACGATGTCGGCGGCCGTGCGCTCGATCTGGCGGATTGCGCGATCCGCGTTGTGTTCTCCGCCGCGGGCGAGGTTCATCGTCAGGACCTCGATCGCGGTGGCGTTCGGCGGGGCCGACGGTCCTCCGCCTGCGAAGAATTGCCCTGGCAAGACGACGGTTGCCGCGGCCGCGATGCCGGTGCCGAACAGTCCCGCGAGCCACCAGCGGCGGGCAAGCAGCATGACGAGCGCGCCGACCAGCAACGTCGCGCCGCCGTGGACGACGAAGCTCGCGGGCAGATCGACGAGCCAGTGGCGGCTCGGCAGCAGGCCCGCGATCGCGCTCGGGAACCCGACGGCGCAGAGCTGCGCGGCGACGGTCGTCGGGCGCAGCCGTCTCGGTTTTTTCGGTGCAGCAGCCTCCGTCATCACTTCAGGCGGTGATACCCGCTGGCCGGTGTCGTGTCATCTCGCCAAGGCCATGTTCCTCGCCCCGTGCGGTCGGCCGGCGCTACGATGGCACGTCTCGCCCCCGAAATGTTCGCCGTCGCGTCGACGGCGAGCTGACCCTGACTCACAACGCAGCATGACCAGAACCATCCTCGGTGCCCTTCTTCCCTGGGCCGTGTCCACCGCGACCCTGCTGTCTTCGGCCTTCGCCCAGTCCCCGGTCGTCACCGGTGTGCAACCGAACACGACCAACTTCATCGGCGGCCTCGTCGTCACCAATACGAACCCACCGCCGGTCACGCAGCTGTTCGACATCGACGTGCTCGATCCCGCGGGCCTGACCGTCACGCGCATCGAATGCAACGTGAACCTCAGCGCCGGTAACGTCGGCACGCTCGGCGTGTACGTCACCGGGCTCGGCGGGACGCACGTCGGCAGCCAGAACAACGCCTCGGTCTGGACCCAGGTCTCGACCGACACGATCAATCACACCGGCGGGCGGGTGTCGTTCGTGCTGTCGACGCCCTTCTTCCTGGCGCAGGGGCAGTACGGCATGGCGCTGCACTACCAGGGCGCCAACCCGGTCTACACCAATCCGGGCAACCAGACGCCGCCCCTGCTGCCGACCTACTCGACGAACGAGATCACCGTCGACATGTCGGCTGCGCGCGTGCGGGCATCGACGGCACAGGATCCGTTCGGCGGCACGTCGAACGGTTTCTCACCGCGCCATCCCAACCTCGCGATCCACTACATGAGCGGGGCCGTCGCCGTCGATTTCGAGGGCACGCCGACGCGCGGAGCCTCGCCGCTGCCGGTGCAGTTCACGAGCTTCGCCGTGTCGGGTAATCAGGGCGGCATCCTGGCCTACGCGTGGGACTTCGACAACGACGGCTCCGTCGACTCGACCGCGCAGAACCCGATGCACACCTACACCCAGTGCGGTAACTACACGGTGTCGTTGACGATCGTCGATTCGATGGGCACCTACAGCGCGACGAAGACCGACTACGTGCAGACCGACGTCGTGGAGCCCGATTTCACGACGCAGTTGATCGCGCCGAACACGCTGCAGTTCACCGATACGAGTTCGCCGACGCCGACGTCATGGGACTGGGACCTGGACGGCGACGGCACGACCGACTCTACGCTCCAGAACCCGACGTTCGCCTACAGCAACGCGTGTGACGAAGTCGCGGTGACCCTGACGGCGTCGCTCGCGTGCCAGCCGGCCGCGACGTTGACCCGCACCGTGGCGATCGCCTCGGCGCTCGAGACGACCTTCCAGGGTGGTTTGATCATCAGCGCGACGGCGACGGGCGGGACCAACTTCTTCGACGCGGACGTGGCCAACCCGGACGGCATCTCGATCTGCGGCATGCACATCCGCAGCAACGCCGCGATGGGCGCGCCGCTCACGGTCAACATCTGGCAGAAGCCGGGCAGCTACGTCGGCGCCGAGACGACACCGGGTCCGTGGCGTCAGGTCGCGACCGAGCAGGTCAGCGCCGGCGGTCCGGGCACGCGCACCTTCGTGACGTTCAGCACGCCGATCTACCTCGCGCCGGGCATGCACGGCATCGGCGTGCAGCAGGTCGGTTCGTCGCCGTCCTACACGAACCTCGGTGGCGTCCAGACCTACACCAACAGCGACCTGACGATCACGGCGGGATCGACGATGGGTGAGCCGCTGTTCTCGGGCACGCTGTTCAACCCGCGGATCTGGAACGGCGCGGTCTACTACTCGACCAACAGCGTCGCGAGTGCGGCGGGCTACGGCTACATCGGCGAGGGCTGCGCCGGCGCGCTGGGCGTGCCGGGCAACGTCGCGACGAGTCAGCCCACGACGGGTGGCACGCTCACGGTGGAGATCGACAACCTGCCGAACAACGCCGTGCTGTTCTTCCTGGGGCTCAGCCGCACCAACTCGGTGTTCGGCGCGCTGCCGCTCGACCTGACGCCGTTCGGCGCACCGGGTTGCACGGGCCACGTCTCGCCCGACAGCACGCTGTTCCTGCTCGGCACGAACAACACCGCGGCGTTCAACCTGTCGATTCCGGCGGGTCCGGCGTTCATCGGCACGAAGTTCTTCTCCCAGGGCTTCGCGCTCGACGGCGCGGCGAATCAGCTTGGTGGCGTCATGTCCGATGCCGCCGGGTTCGTGATCGGGATCTGAAGCTGTTCGCCGCTCCGGGCCGCGACTTGCGGCCCGGCCGCGGCGGGCTGGAGCGCCTAGGCTGCGCGACGCCTGTGAACCGGTGCGCACGATGCTGGGGCCTGGTCCAGCCGCCGGTTCTGGCCCGGGTCGCGAGTTCGACCCTGGAGCGAGATACTCCTCCGGCGCAATCGTGGCGCGGCGGACCGGAGCCGCAGTTGCCCAGAGATCTGGTCGCAGCGGATTCGTCGTGAGGCGGGCGACCCGGCCGTGCAATGAGGCGCAGGCTCGGGGCGAAGCGGTTCCTGGGCTTCGGCGGGACCCGGGGTTTTCCCCACCGGGGGGCGTCTGGCATGATCTCCGCCCCAAAATGACCGCCGAGCCGCTGCCAACCCATCAGACGATCCTCGACCAGATCCGCGTCTTCATCGCGAAATGGTTCCGCGATGGCCGGGAGGACGGGCTGATGCCGGATACCCCGCTCGTGACGTCGGGGATCGTCGATTCGGCGGGCGTGCTCGAGGTCGTCGAGTTCCTGGAGCGCCAATTCGGCGTCCAGGTGGCCGATCAGGACGTGTCCCTGCGCAATTGCAACACGCTCCAGGCGTTGGCGGACCTCGTGGTGGCGCGTCGCTGAGGCGGCGGGCTCGCCGGCGAAATTCCGATCCGCAGGAATCTCACGTCCTTCGCTTCGCGAAGACTCGACTCCACGGGTTCGTTCGCTAACCTGCTCGCGACTTTTTCCAGAGCGTTCGGTGTCTTCGGTCCTTCTCCCAGTCCTGGTTTTCACGGTTCCGGTCCTCGCGATCGCCTTCCTCGCGCTTGGCGGTCGACGGCTGTCCGGCTCCTGCGGTGGCCTCGCGAATGACGGTTCCTGCAACACTTGCGGGCGTGAACCGGGTTCGGGTGAACCCGGGGCGCACGCCTGCCGGTGACGTGTCGAAATCGACTACGACCCCAGACTCGAACGACTGCGGAACGACCAGACAGCATGGACCGATTGCCCAGCACAGATCGCTAAACCGAACGGCTGATCGGACGA
This sequence comes from bacterium, assembly GCA_024743115.1. Taxonomy (GTDB): domain Bacteria; phylum Planctomycetota; class UBA1135; order UBA1135; family UBA2386; genus JAGQRA01. The sequence goes on from JANSXC010000032.1 coordinate 51,463, forward strand.
CCAAACCCCTGCAAGCTCGACCCCACATTTTGGGCCCGGGATGACAACCCACAGAATCACGAAAGGCTTCGATCTTCGCCTGGCCGGTGGGCCAGAGCGCACGCTCGTGGACGCTGCCGAACCTGCCCTCGTGGCGGTCGAGACGGCCGAGTTCGCTGGCATCAAACCGAAGGTCCTCGTCAAGGAGGGCGACAAGGTCACGACCGGCCAGCCGCTCTTCCTCGACAAGGTCGACCGCGAAGTGGTGTTCTGCTCGCCGGTGACCGGGACCGTCAAGGAGGTCGTCTACGGCGCGCGGCGGTTCCTGCAGCGGGTCGTCGTGGAGAACGCGGCGGCGAACGGTGGCAGCGAGGAGTTCGCCGCGGCGATCCAGCCCGGCAGCGATCGCGAAGCGCTGCGGAAATCGCTGAAGAACGCTGGCCTGTGGCACTTGTTCGTCGAGCGTCCGGTGGGCAAGCTGGCGCGCGGTGACGATGCGCCGGCGGCGATCTTCATCAACGGCATGGACTCGGCGCCGCTCGCGGCGGATCCGGCGTTCCTCGTTGCGGGTCGCAAGTCGCACGTGCAGCGCGGCATCGACGTGCTGAAGCAGCTCACGGACGGGTCGGTCTATCTGGCGCTGGCTGCGGCCGGCTCCGATCAGAGTGATCTGCGCGACCTCAACGGGGTCGAGGTGCATGACTTCGATGGCCCGCACCCGTCGGGCCTCGTCGGCACGCACATCAACAGCATCCGCCCGCTCAAGACCGGTGAGACGGCGCTGACCCTGCGCGTGCAGGACGTCGCCCGCCTCGGCGAATGGGCCGAGACGGGGCGCTACCCAGCGCACATCGTCGTCGGGCTCGGTGGCAGCGCGGCGCCGAGCAAGGGCTATTTCAAGACTCGCCACGGTGCGCCGGTCGCCGTGCTCAACGGTGGGCAGGCGATCGCCGGCGACGTGCGGGTCATCGACGGCAATGTGCTGCACGGCCGCGCGATCGACGCCGACGGCGCGCTCGGTTTCCGCACGGCGACGATCTCCGTGATCCCGGAGGGGACGGACCAGCGCGACCTGTTCGGTTGGGCGCTGCCGCAGCCGGGCAAGCTGAGCTTTCACCGCAGTGTGATGAGCTGGCTCAAGCCCAAGAAGGACTACGTGGTCGACGCGCGCATCAATGGTGGCGTGCGGCCGATCGTCAACCTCGGCTCCTGGGAGCAGGTGACGCCGCTGGACATCTATCCGACGTTCCTTTGCCGCGCGATTCAGGCCAACGACATCGAAGAAGCGATCAAGCTCGGCCTGCTCGAAGTCACCGAAGAGGACGTCGCGCTCTGCACGTTCGTCGATCCGTGCAAGATCGACGTCGGTGAGGTCGTTCGCGCCGGACTCGACATGTACGAGAAGGAGGCCTAGCGATGCGATTCCTACGCAACCTGGTCGAGAAGCAGAAGAAGCTCTACCACGCCCCGGACGCCAAGTTCCACAAGCTGTGGCCGCTGTTCGATGCGTTCGAGACGTTCTTGTTCGCCCCGGATCACCGCACCAAGCGGTCCGGCGTGCACGTCCGTGACTACGTCGACCTGAAGCGGGTCATGAACACGGTCATCCTCGCGATGGTCCCGTGTCTGCTCTGGTCGATCTGGAACGCCGGTGCCCAGCACTTCGGCGCGATCGCGACGATGGGCGTGGCCCAGGCCGACTACGGCCTCGGCTGGCTCCAGGGCATCCTCGGTGGCCCGGATCTCGCGAACGTGTCCGCGATGGACAACATCGTGTTCGGGCTGCAGAAGATGCTGCCGATCCTGATCTGCAGCTACGGCGTCGGTCTCGGGATCGAGATGTTCTTCGCCGTGATCCGCAAGGAGGAGGTCAGCGAGGGTTACCTCGTCTCCGGCATGCTGATCGCGCTGATCGTGCCCGCGTCGATCCCGCTCTGGCAGCTCGCCACGGGCGTCGCGTTCTCCGTGATCCTCGGCAAGGAGGTCTTCGGCGGCACGGGGATGAACATCTTCAACCCGGCGATGATGGTGCGCGCGTTCCTGTTCTTCGCGTTCGCCGCGCAGATGTCGGGTGACGCGGTGTGGGTCGCGGGCAACAACGACTGGGGCCTGGTCGACGGCTACTCGTCGCCGACCGCGCTCGCTGCCGCCAAGGTCGCGACCGAGAACGCCTCGCAGATGCTCACCGAGACCTGGAGCCGTTGGGACATGTTCATCGGCAACATCCCCGGCAGCGCGGGTGAGACCAGCAAGCTGTGCGTCCTGCTCGGCGCGGGGTTCATGATCGTCATGGGCGTCGCCAGCTGGCAGGTCATGGTGGCCGGTGTCGTCGGCCTCGTCGGCTCGGCGTTCCTCATGCAGGGGGTCCTGCCCGCCGACTACGGCGGCCAGGTCACCATGCAGGCGACCGATCACCTGCTCGTCGGTGGCTTCCTGTTCGGGCTCGTCTTCATGGCGACCGATCCGGTGAGCTCGCCAGAGACGGCGCTCGGCAAGTGGATCTACGGCTTCCTGATCGGCCTGTTCACCGTCACCGTCCGCACGATCAACCCGGCCTACCCCGAAGGCACGATGCTGGCGATCCTGCTGCTCAATGCATTCGCGCCGACGATCGATCACTTCGTGGTCGCCGCCAACATCAAGCGGAGGCTCAAGCGCTCATGAACCTCAACAGCAACTCCTACGTCCTCGGCTTCGTGGTCGCGGTCTGCATCGGCACGAGCCTGACGCTCGCGCTGACGGCGAACGCGCTCAAGGAGACCCAGGCCGCGGCCGCCGAGTTCGACCGCAAGAAGAACGTGATGATCGCCGCCGGGCTTTGCACGGCAAGTGACGAGCGTTCGCGCGAAGAACTCGAGCAGCTCTACAAGGACCGCGTGTCCGAGTTCGTGATCGACACCGAGAGCGGCAAGCCCGATGCCGAAATGAAGCCCGCGGACGCGGACGGCAAGCGCTACCGCGTGGTCGCGACGACCAAGGGCGATGGCGGGGCCGTCGAGGCCTACGTGCTGCCGATCTCGGGCCGCGGGCTCTGGAGCACGCTACGCGGGTATCTGGCGCTGGACGGCGACAAGAACCACGTGCGCGGCATCACGTTCTACGAGCACAAGGAAACTCCGGGCCTTGGCGGTGAGGTTGACAACCCGTCGTGGCAGGCCCAATGGAAGGGCAAGACCGTGCTCGACGAGGACGGCAAGTTGATCTCCATCACGGTCAAGAAGGGGCAGGTCAACCCGGCCGTTGCTCTGGAGAAGGCGCACGCGGTCGATGGTCTCGCTGGCGCGACGATCACGGCCAAGGGCGTGCAGACGTTCGTCAAGGCCGACCTGCAGGCGTTCTCGAAGTATCTCTACGAATAGGTGACTGAAGTGACAACGACAACCGCTCCAGCAACCAGCAAGCCGCTCTTCGGCAAAGAAGAGAAGCGGGCGATCCTCGATCCGCTCTGGGACAACAATCCGATCGCGCTACAGGTGCTCGGCATCTGCTCGGCGCTCGCCGTGACGACCCGCCTCGACAAGGCGCTCGTGCTCGGCGCCGGCGTGATCATGGTTACCGCGCTCGCGAACGTGATCATCTCACTGCTGCGCAACCTGATCCCGAGCAAGGTCCGCATCATCGTCCAGCTCGTCGTCGTCTCGAGCGTGGTGATCATCTTCGACCAGCTGCTCAAGGCCTACATGTATGACCTCAGCAAGTCGCTGTCGGTCTTCGTCGGCCTGATCATCACCAACTGCATGGTGATGGGCCGGCTCGAGGCCTACGCGATGGCGAACCCGCCGTGGCGCAGCCTGCTCGACGGCATCGGCAACGGCCTGGGCTACGCCTGGATCATCGCCGTCGTCGCCGCGATCCGTGAGCTGCTCGGCTCCGGCAAGTTGCTCGGCTACGAGGTGGTGCCGCAGGCGCTCTACGAGGCCGGCTACGTCAACAACGGCCTCATGGTGCTGGCGCCCGGGGCGTTCATCCTGCTCGGTGTGCTCGTTTGGGTGCAGCGCGCGATCTCCGGCTACATCGAGAAGTAGGAGGACGGACAGATGATTGCAGACACCCCAATCCTCGAAACACTCGCACTGATTCAGGAAGCCGAAACGGTTGCCGAGCAGAGCACGTTCGCGAACTACGTGTCGATCGTGCTGCGCGCGATCTTCGTCGAGAACATCCTGCTCGCGTTCTTCCTCGGCATGTGCAGCTACCTCGCGGTCAGCAAGCGCGTCGACAGCTCGGTGGGCCTCGGCCTCGCCGTCGTGTTCGTGCTCGCGCTCACCGTGCCGATCAACTGGGCCATCCAGTCCTACGTGCTCAATCCGGGCGCGCTCGCCTGGGCCGGCTTCCCGGACTCGGACCTGAGCTACCTGCAGTTCCTCACCTTCATTGCGTCGATCGCGACCGCGGTGCAGATCGTCGAGATGGCGGTCGACAAGTTCAGCCCCAAGCTCTACGCGGCGCTCGGCATCTTCCTGCCGCTCATCGCCGTGAACTGCGCGATCCTCGGCAGCTCGCTGTTCATGGTCGAGCGCACCTACGACTTCGGGCAGTCCGTCGTCTTCGGTTTCGGCTCCGGCATCGGCTTCCTGCTCGCGATCGTGAGCATGGCCGCGATTCGCTGGAAGATCCGGACGGCGCACGTGCCGGCGCCGCTGCGCGGTCTCGGTATCACGTTCATCACCACGGGCCTCATCGCGATGGCCTTCATGACGTTCAGCGGCATCTAGCTCGCACCCCTACCAATGTTCACTTCGATCCTCATCGGCGTCGTCGCGCTCACGGGCGTGGTCGTGCTGTTCGTGCTCGTGCTCATGTTCTGTGAGAACGGGCTCGTGCAGAAGGGCAACGTCAAGCTGCTGATCAACGACGATCCGGACAAGTCGCCCGAGGTTGCCGTTGGCACCAACCTGCTGTCGGCGCTGACCAACGAGAAGATCTTCCTGCCGTCTGCGTGTGGCGGGAAGGGTTCGTGCGCGATGTGCCTCTGCCAGGTCTTCGAGGGCGGCGGCGACCTGCTGCCGTCCGAGGCCGCGATCAGTCGCTCGCAGGCCAAGGACCACTGGCGGCTCGCGTGCCAGGTCAAGGTGCGCGGCCCCATGAAGGTGAAGGTGCCCGACGAGGTGTTCGGCATCCGCAAGTGGGAGTGCACCGTCCGCAGCAACGACAACGTCGCGACGTTCATCAAGGAGTTCGTGGTCGACCTGCCGGAAGGCGAGACGATCAACTTCGAGTCGGGCGGCTACATTCAGATCGACGTCCCGGAGTACCACAACCTCAAGTTCTCCGACTTCGACGTCCAGGAGCAGTTCCGCGAGGACTGGGACAAGTTCAAGCTGTGGGATCTCGTCGCGAACAACGACGAGCCGTGCTTCCGCGCCTACTCGATGGCGAACCACCCGGCCGAGGGCAACATGGTGATGCTGAACATCCGCATCGCGACGCCGCCGCCGCGCCAGATGGATCTGCCGCCGGGCATCTGCAGCAGCTACGTCTTCTCGCTCAAGCCGGGGGACAAGGTCACGATCTCGGGTCCCTACGGTGAGTTCTTCATCAAGGACACCAAGCGCGAGATGGTCTACATCGGTGGTGGTGCCGGCATGGCGCCGCTGCGTAGCCACATCTTCCACCTGTTCCACACGCTCAAGACCGACCGCAAGGTCAGCTACTGGTACGGTGCGCGCAGCAAGCGCGAGATGTTCTACACCGACCACTTCGAGAAGATCGAAAAGGAGTTCCCCAACTTCAGCTACCACGTCGCGCTCAGCGACGCGCTGCCGGAGGACAACTGGACGGGCTTCACCGGCTTCATCCACCAGGTGGTCATGGAGAACCACCTCAAGGACCACGAGAACGTCGATGAGATCGAGTTCTACCTCTGTGGTCCGCCGATGATGAACAACGCGGTCTTCAAGATGCTCGACGACCTCGGCGTCGAGAAAGAAATGATCGCGTTCGATGACTTCGGTGGATGAGCCGCGGCGCTACGCGCGCCGCATCACAGCCATCGAAGGCCTCGAACGCCGTTGTCCTCCAGGGCTGCCGTTTCACGGTATCGGCGAGTGGCGCAACCGGCGGCCACGCCCAGGAGGGGGGCGCGTTTGCGACGCGCGGAAGGGCGCGGTGACCGGCTGACCCCGGGGCGTCACGGCGCTACGCGCGCCGCATCGCAGCCACCGAAGGTCTCGAACGCCGTTGTCCTCCAGGGCTGCCGTTTCACGGTGTCGGCGAGTGGCGCAACCGGCGGCCACGCCCAGGAGGGAGGCGCGTTTGTGACGCGCGGAAGGGCGCGGTGACCGGCTGACCGCGGGGCGTCACGGCGCTGCGCGCGCCGCATCACAGCCACCGAAGGCCTCGAACGCCGTTGTCCTCCAGGGCTGCCGTTTCACGGTATCGGCGAGTGGCGCAACCGGCGGCCACGCCCAGGGGGGAGGCGCG
>JANSXC010000027.1 GCA_024743115.1 bacterium
CGGAATGCGGCGACGACGCACTCGTAGTCGAGACCCGGGCCACACGCGATGGTTACCTCGTCGTCGCGGCGCGCCGCGACGACGAGGTAACCATCGCGTGTGGCCCGGGTCTCGACTACGAGTGCGTCGTCGCCGCATTCCGAGCGAACGCGAGCGAGCGCGTCGGGGAGGGTCTTGCCTTCGATACGTTTGAGGAGCATTGGTCAGTTGGCGAGGGAGAGTTCAGCTGGCGACCGCGATGCGCTGCGTGGTCTCGACCTTCTTGGCCGGAGTGGTTTCCTGGTAGCTCAGGACCGCGGCGTTGGGGATCACGCCGTTGATCGCTTCGGCGAGGAACGGTCGCAGGCTCGCGCGCGTGACGAGCACGGGATCGCGGCCGGTCTTGGCCATTTCAGTGAGTGCTTCCGCGGTGCTGTCGACGAAGCGCCCGAGGAAGCCCGGCGGCAGATTCGTCGCCCCCTCGTTGCCTGCGAGCGCCTCCGCGAGGTTGCGTTCGAGGTCCGGGTCGAGGAACGCAGCGTGCAATATGCCGCCCGGATCGAGGTGCGGTTCGACGATCGTGCGAGCGAGGCGGCTGCGCACGTGCTCGGTGAGTTGCTTCTGATCCTTCGTGTCGGCGCTCGCGTCGGCGAGCCCTTCGAGGATCGTCTGGAGGTTGCGGATCGGAACGCCTTCCTTGAGGAGCCCCGAGAGGATGCGCTGTACCTGCCCGAGTGTCATCTGGTTGGGGATGAGCTCGTCGACGACGGCGGGCGCCCCCTTCTTGAGATTGTCCACGAGCGACTTCACGTCGTCGCGCGTCAGCAACTCGCTCGAGACCTTCTTGAGGATCTCGGTGAGATGCGTGATGAGCACGGACGCGGCGTCGATGACCGTGTAACCGAGCAGCTCAGCGCGGTCCTTGTCCGATTCGGCGATCCAGCGGGCGGGCAGGCCGAACGCGGGTTCGATCGTCTCGACACCCGCGATCGGTTGGGCCGTGCCGCTGGGATCCATCGCGAGGTATTGACCGGCCCGCAGATCGCCGCGGGCGATCTCCTCGCCAGCCAGCAGCACGCGGTAGGCGTTGGGGTCGAGCTGCACGTTGTCGCGCACTCGGATGGGCGGCAGCAGGAAGCCGAGACTCTGCGCGAACTGCCTTCGCAGTGAGCGGATGTGATCCAGCAGTCCGCCGTGTTTGCCGGGGTCGACGAGGCCGATCAGGCGATAGCCGATCTCGATGCCGAGGCGATCGACCGCGAGCAGGTCCTCGAGCGGCTGTTCCTCTTCGTTGGCGCTGGCCTCTTCCTGCTCGGCCTGTTGTTCGGCTTCGATTGCTTCGGCCTGCTTGCGTTCCACGTTCGACGAGAACATGAAGATCGTGGCAGCGATCGTGACGAACAGCAGCGTCGGCATGCCCGGCAGCAGCGCCATGAGCAGCAGGATCCCCGCGACGAGTCGCATCGTGCGGCCGCTGCCGAGGAGCTGGTTGCTCATCTCCTGGCCGAGCCCCTCCTCGGACGCGCCCTTGGTGACCAGGATGCCGGCTGCGGTGGAGACGAGCAGGCCCGGGATCTGTGCGACTAGGCCGTCGCCGATCGTGAGCACCGTGTACTGGAGGAACGCGGACTCGAAGGTCAGGCCGCGGTAGACCATCGCGATGATGAGACCACCCGCGATGTTGATCGCCGTGATGATCAGGCCGGCCACGGCGTCACCGCGGACGAACTTGCCCGCACCGTCCATCGCGCCGTAGAACTCCATCTCGGTCGTGAGCTCTTTGCGCTTCTTTTTGGCCTCCTCGTTCGTCAGCAGACCTGCGCTCAGGTCGGCGTCGATCGACATCTGCTTGCCCGGCATCGCATCGAGGGTGAACCGCGCGGTGACCTCACTGATGCGGTTCTGGCCCTTGGTGATCACGATGAACTGGATGATCACGAGGACGAGGAACACGATGATGCCGACGACGGGCTGGCCGCCGACGACGAAGCTTCCGAACGTCTTGATGACGTCGCCGGCTTCACCCTCGAGCAGGATGAGTCGCGTCGACGAGACGTTGAGGGCGAGGCGGAACAGCGCTGTGAACAGCAGGACGCTCGGGAACGTGCTGAACTCGATCGGACGGTTGGCGTTGAGCACCGCCATCACGATCATCAGGCTCGTCGTGATGTTGAGGCACAGCATCGCGTCGAGCAGCAGCGGCGGCAGCGGGATCAGCATCACCGCCAGCACGCCGAGGAAGAACAGCGCCAGGAGGCTGTTTCGCTGTCTGCCGTAGCTTGCCGATTCTGAAGTCATCTAGCTCTCTTCTGCCTCACGCGATCTGCTTGAGCCGATAGACGTGACTGAGGATCACGGCCACGGCCTGGTAGAACTTCTCGGGGATCGTCTGGCCGACCTTCACGCCGCGGAACATCGCGCGGGCCAGCGGCGGGTCTTCCATGAGCGGCACATCGTTTTCGCGCGCGATCTCGCGAATGCGCAGCGCGACCTCGTCGACACCTTTGGCGACGACGGTCGGGGCCGGGTCGATCTTGCGGTCGTAGCGCAGCGCAACGGAGTAGTGAGTAGGGTTGACGACGATCACGTCCGCCTGCGGCACGGCTTCCATCATGCGATGGCGCAGCAGGTCGGTGCGGGCGCGCTTCTGCCGTTGCTTGATGTGCGGATCACCCTCGGCGCGCTTGCGTTCGTCCTCGACCTCCTGCTTGGTCATCTTGTTGCGTTCTTCGTGGCTGTAGCGCTGCCAGAAGACATCGATGACCGCGATCGCGACGGCGAACGAGCTGACGAGCAGCAGCAGCAGGAGCGCGAGGTCGGCAACTTCACTGGCGGCTGCCGCGATCGGCTGCTCGTGCAGCCGCAGCAGCGAGTGCCAGCGGTGGCCCATCACGAGATACATGATCCCGCCGAGCACCAGCAGCTTGACCGCGGCGAACGCCGTCTTGACCAGCGCTTGCGCGTTGAAGACCTTCTTGAAGTTCGACGTGGGGTTGATCTTCTCGAGTTTGAACCCGATGACCTGGTTCGAGACCTTGACGCCGATCTGCGAGTAGCCGACGGCGAGTGTCACCAACACGACCGTGAGGACGAGCGTCACGAACGGCCAGAGCACCGTGGTGGCGACCGCGAGGATCTCCCGCTGGATGTAGGGGATGTCGTCGATCCGCCGGCCGACGCCGAGCGTGAAACCCATGCGCATCACGTGCGAGAACGAGTCGACGAGCCAGTCGCCGATCGCCCACACCATCAGTGCCGCCGAGAGCATCACGGCGCCCTGCACGAGTTCGCGTGACAGCGGCGTGTCGCCCTTCTGCCGGGATTGCGCCAGTCGGGCCGGGGTTGGCTTCTCGGTTTTCCCTTGGTCGTCGCCGAAGAGCGGCATGGATCAGCCTCCGAACGTCACCGCGACGCGGCTGAAAAGGGTCTCGAAGCTGGCGACGACGAACGGCATGCCTTCGACGATGAAGAAGCCGAGCATCCCGAGGGCCATCAGGATTCGCAGGCCGAACGCGAACTCCATCATGTTGATCGACGGCACCGCGCGGCCGATCAGCACCGTGCCGCTCGAGACGAGCAGCATGATCCCGATGATCGGCATCGCCAGCCGCAGCGCGAGCTGGATCACGCTGGACAGGATCTCCTGGATGCCGGCCCAGATCGGCAGGTAGTCGAACGGCTTACCGACGGGCAGGCCGTCGAACGTCTGCTTCGCGATCACGAGTGCTTCGTGATGCAGGTCGAGCATGAACACGGCGAGCGCGCCGAGGACCTGCAGCAGCTGCGAGATCACGGTTGCGTTGGTGCCCGTGTCGGGGTTGATCGTGCGGGCCATGGAGAAGCCCATCTCCATGCTGATGACCTCTCCCGCGATCGTGAGCATCGCGTAGATTGTGGCGAAGCAGAACCCGAGCGCGAAACCGATCACGGCTTCGCGAATCGCCATCACGCCGAGTTCGAACGCGGTCTGCGGCGGGTCGACGTACATGTCACCGACCCACCAGAGCATCGTGCCGAGAGCGATCGCGAGGACGAGTCGCAGGATGCGGGAGTCCTTGTTGCGCCCGAAGATCGGTACGACCGCGAAGAACGCTCCGACCCGCGAGAAGTGCAGGAGGAGCGATACCGCGAACGGTGCGATCGTGCCGAGTTCCATGGTCGGTCGCGGGTGGCGCTTTCGGTGCCGGGGTCAGCCCGCGTGCCCGTAGGCGTCGAGGTTGCTGAACAGCGCCGCCGTGAACGTTCGCAGCGTGCCGAGGATCCACGGCATCAGCAGCAGGATCGTCGTTACGACCGCGAGCATCTTCGGCACGATCGTCAAGGTCTGTTCCTGCAGCGACGTGATCGTCTGGAAGAAGCTGATGAACAAACCCGTACACATGCCGACGAGCAGTGCCGGGGCGACGATCACCAGCGCGGTGATGAGCGTCGTCTTGGCGAGATCGAGAAGTGCTTCGTATCCCATCGTTCTCTCCTCAGGCCGCAAAGCTCTGGGCCAGTGACGTGACCACGAGGTCCCAGCCGCCGACCAGAATGAACAACAACAGTTTGAGTGGCGTCGACACCACGACCGGGGGCAGCGTGAACATGCCCATCGAGACGAGAATCGAGCTGATCACGAGGTCGATCACGACGAACGGCAGGAAGAGCACGAAGCCCATCTGGAACGCGGTCTTGATCTCCGACAGCACGAACGCGGGGATCGTGACGTGGATCGGCGTTTCGAGTGCCGTTTGCGGGCGTGGCGTGCGCGACAGCTCGAGGATCAACGCGACGTCTTCTTCGCGAGTCTGCGACAGCATGAACTGATTCATGCGCAGCGTTGCGCGGCTCGCGGCCTCCTGCCATTCGATCTGACTCGTGATGTAGGGCTGGTAGGCCTGGTCGTGGATGTCGCTCACGACCGGCTTCATGATGAAGATCGTCATGAACACCGCGAACCCCGTCGTGATCAGCGCGGGCGGCAGATCCTGCATCGACATCGCGCGCTTCAAGAACGACAGCACGACGACGATGCGCGTGAACGACGTCATCGTCATCACGATCGCCGGCGCCATTGCAAGCAGCGTCATGAGCAGCGCGATCTCGATCGCGGTGCCGAGTGATTCCCGTTCGTCACTCGTGTTGAACGACAGGTTGAATCCCGAGCCTTGGCTCGAGCCGGTGCCTGCCGGATCGGTGACGATGGGGGACGGCGGACCGATCGCGGGTCCCTGTCCCTGAGCCGCTGCGGGCGCCGCGAACGTGCCGAACAGCACCAGGATCAGAGCGAGGAAGTGTCTCATCGCCCGGCCTTCTGCAACAGCGCCCGGAAGCTTTCGAGCGCGGAGTTCGCCTGGCTGCCCGTCGCGCCCCTGGCTGCGCCGCCGGATGGGCTGACCGGGCGCTTCGGTAGCGTCGTCGTCGGCTGGTCGGGTCGCGGAATGATCAGGTTGCGCGGCGTCGCACCGTCTTCCTGGTCGCCCTCGACCCCCTGACCGTTCTGGCCGTTCTGGACGAGCGCGCTCTGCAGCATCGCCGCCGCACGCGCCGTGGCGTCCTGTTCGTCGCTGGTGACATCGGGTAGCGCGCTGCTCTCGAGCAGCGTGAGGCCGCGTTCACCGTCCCCGATCAGCAGGATGCGGTCGTCGAACTCGATTGCGTGCACCGCCTGCCGCTGTCCGAGGCGCAGGCTCTGGCGCAGCGTGATCAGACGGGTCTTCGGATTCCGCAACGGCCGGCCGCCCGCCCGCAGTCGCCGTAGCCCGTAGACGCCGAGGCCACCGAGCAGCAGCACCCCGGCGAGCGCGCTCGTAATCTGCCACATGTCCGGTGTCGCCGGCAGCATCGAGCCCGTGCCGGTCTTGGCGCCGAGTGCCTCGCGTTCTTGCGGCGATGCGTTCGGCACGGCCATCGGACTCGTCCGCAGCGCCGGCTGCCGGATCGCCGCGTTGGCGTCCTGGCTCTGGCCTTGCATCGTCAGCGGGCCGAGAACGAGCAGGAGCCCGACGGCCGGGGGAATCATCAACCACTTGGGGATCGGCTTCATGAGAGTGTCCGTCCCCCTGGGAGCACCGGACGTGCCAGGTGCCAAACCACAAGATGTAGGGGGGGCGGACGCGGGCCGATCTACGGAACGGCGCAGAACTGAGCATTGCGTCGTCGCAATCGACAACAGGGCGCCGGCTCTCGGTCGCGCCGTCGGATCCGTTCCGCCTTCAGTCGGTGCGGCGGAGTCGGGCGGTGCCGAGGGCGAGCGCGACGATCCCGATCGCGAACAGGATCCCGCACGGCATCAGCATCTCGCTGGCGGAGAAGCCGCGCCAGATCGCGCCTTCGAGCGCCGTGATGGTCCAGCGCGCGGGGCTGACGGCACCGACGTCGAGCATCCAGCCAGGCATCGCGATCTGCGGCATCATGCCGCCGCCGAGCATCGCGCAGACGAGCAGGATGCCCCAGGTGATTCCGCTGACCGCCTGCTCGGTGCGGGCGAGCGAGCCGAGGAGCATCGTGATCCCGGCGAAGCACACCGCGGACGCGGCGACCGCGAGCGCGAACAGCGGGATGCTGTTGACGGTGACGCCGAACACGAACGCGCCGATCGTCGTCATCGTGACCGCAACGAGGCAGCAACTCAGAGCGCAAGCCAGCGTTTTACCTGCGATGAGATGGCCCTTGCCGATCGGGGCCGTGAGCAGCCGCACCATCGTGCCGCTGGTGCGTTCCCGCACGAGTGCCATCGCGAAACCCGCCGCCGCGCCGAGGATGCCCCACAGGATCGATTGCGGGAACGAGATCGCGTAGGCGTTCGGTGGGCCCGTGCGAACGCGTGCCACGTCGACCGTGCTGACCTGCGGCTCCATGATCCCGGCGCCGCCGTTACCGCTACTGTTCGTGAGATCCGGCGTGGCCAGGAACGTTTCGAACGCGGTGAAGAAACCCGTCAGCGCGAGCTTCTGCACGGTGCCGATGTCATCGGCCGCCGCGATGCGCTGTTTGGCCTTCTTCAGTTGCTCTTGCGTCTTCTCCGGGCTGGTCATCAGGTCGCGGAAGCCCGCGAAGACGGCTTCGGTAACGAGACCCTGCAGCAGCCCCTTCGCGGCCTGGCGGGACGGGTCGATGCCGATCACCACTTCCGGAGTCTCCCCGGAGAACATGCCGAGCTCGGGGTCCGGTGCGTTGACGATCTCGAGGAACGCGAGCTTGCGACCGCGGCGGACCGCGTCGCGGGCCTCGTCGCGCGGCAAGAACTCGACCGCGATTGCGTCCGATGCGTCGAGTCGTTCGGCGAACTCTCGGCCGCCGTCGGTGAGGCCCTCTTCGATCACCGCGACCCGTAGCGGGTTGGATTTGGACGGGCCGCCGCCACCGCCGAAGACGGCACCGAAGAACGCCGCGAAGATCAGCGGCATCCCAAACATCCAGAACAGCGAAACCTTGTCGCGCCAGAGCAGCAGCAGGTCCTTCGTGGCGAGCGTCCAGATCGTGCTCATGCGTCGCGTAGCCTCCGGCCTGTGAGTTCGAGAAACACCGATTCGAGATCCGGTCGCCGAACGTGCAGCGCGCGATACTCGACCCCGGCTGCGGCGAGGTCCGCGACCGCAGTGCTGGCGTCGTCGGCTTCGAAACGCAGGCTGCCGTCCTCGAGGATCGTGCCGAGTTGCCGAGCGGCGCCCGTGGGCGGGCCGGACAGCTCGGCTTCGACGACCGAGCGCCCGCCGTGGGATGCGATCAGGCTCGCGACGGTGTCGCATGCGAGTACACGGCCGTGATCGACGATGGCGACGCGCCGGCAGAGCCGCTCGGCTTCTTCCATGTAGTGCGTCGTGTAGACGATCGTCTTGCCGGCTTCGGCAAGGCGTTCGACGGTTTCGAACAGATGGTTCCGCGATTGCGGGTCGACGCCGACCGTGGGCTCGTCGAGGAGCATGAGTTCGGGGTCGTGCAGCGCCGCGCACGCGAGATTCAACCGCCGCTTCATGCCGCCCGAGTACGTGTCGACGCGGTCACTCTTGCGATCGGTCAGGGCGGCGAACTCGAGCGCCCAGTCGACGCGTTCACCGAGGCGCCGGCCGTGCAGTCCGTGCAGTTGTCCGAAGAAGCGCAGGTTCTCGAGCGCGGTGAGCTCTTCGTAGAGCGCGAGTTCCTGCGGCGCGAAGCCGATCCCCCGGCGCACGCTCGGGTCCGTCGGGCTGCCGCGGTCCGCGATCTCGACCGTGCCGGCGTCGGGCGTCGTGACGCCGAGCGCCATCCCGATGGTCGTCGACTTGCCCGCGCCGTTGGGCCCGAGCAGACCGAACGTTTCGCCGGGCTCGACGTCGAGGTCGAGCCCCGCGACGGCGGTCAGGTCACCGAATCGCTTCTCTAGTCCGCGGCATCGCAGCATGGGACTGTCAGCGAACCAGATTCGCGCCCGACTCGCGAGCGTTGCCAGCGAGTCGGGCGCAGTTCGTCGGCCGCGGGTCGGTCAGCCGCTCAGCGGCTAGCTGCCCTGCAACGTGAAGCTCAGGCAGTTGCTGATCGCGGTGCCGACGCCCGCGGCCGCGGTGCACAGCGACACGCTCTGGGCGCTGATCGTCCAGCCCGCGAGGCTCGGCCACGGCGGCAGCGGGAAGCCGAAGCTCGTCGAGCCCGAGCACGGCAGTCCACCGCCGACGACGTTCGGACCGAGGACGCCGAGCAGCGGCTGCGGGGTGTAGACCGGACCGCAGAGGCCCGGCACGCTCACGCCGGGCTGCTGGCAGGGCGCGGTCCCGAAGATGCACCAGGCGAGGCTGCCGACGGGGGCCTGGTCGAGGTTGACCCGGAAGAGCGCGTTCCCGAGGTTGGGATCGTTGCCGAGGCTCAGCACGCTGTTGCAGTTGGCGCAGGCGCCGTTGGCGCAGGACTGGCCGGTCGAGGTCGCGCCGCCGGGGCGGACGGCGAGTCCGATCATCGGATCGAGATTGATGATGGGCGGAGTGCAGCAGTTGTAGTTGACGAACTGCGGGCATGGCGTCGCCGTCGAGTAGTTGATCGCGATCGTCTGAAAGCCGTCGGTGGCGTACAGCGCTTGCTGGCCCCAGTCGACCGCGAGCCCCGTGATCGGGCGGAACGCGGGGTTGCAGGGCGGTTGGACGGGTACTCGGCAGATCGGCTGGCATTGATTCGCGAGCGGGATGATCGCGATGTTGTTGGCGCCGGTGTTGAAGTTGGAGTACGCGACGAAGATGAGGCCGTTGCCTTCATCGGTCGCGAGACCGGATGTCGAGGCACCCTGCTGCGGCACGAGGCCGGTCTGGCAGATGCTGATCGGCTGCGGCGGACACGTGTTCGAGAACGTGTGCAGGAAGCCCTGGTTGTCGATGAGCAGGAGTTGGTTGAGGCTCTCGACGACGTCGATGCCGGTGATGAATGCGTTCGTCGCGAGGCCGGGAATCGGCATCGGCGGACACAGCATCTGGCAGTTGTCGGACACCTTGGCGAGCACCAGACCGTTGCTGATCCAGGCGCCGGGGCGCACCGGGTCCCAGCCGGTACCACCAGCGGATTGCGGCCCGGCGCCGGTCGGCGGGATCCCGACCGGGCAGGCGTTGAGGGTCTGGCAGTTCCAGTGGTCGTGGTGCAGCAGCGCCGGGGCGTTCCGGGTCAGGCCGACCAGGTGATCGGGCGTCTGCGCGATGGCGGACGCGGAGACGAACGCGCTGGCTAGCAGCGCGGTGCGGAAGGTCTTCTGATTCATGGTGTTGCAAGGACACCGGCTGACAGGGACGCCGGCGCCGTACAGCGGAAGAACCAGACTCCGCAGCGCGCACGCGGATTTTTCGCGGCGGCTTGGCCCCGCGTGCGGGGCCGACCCCTACAGCCGCATGATCGACCGGAAACCGGTCGGGCTCACGTACGAGAAGCCCACCGCATCGTCGAGGCCCACGGCCTTCATCTCCTTGCCGAGCATGCTGATCATCGACAGCATCTGGGCGACCTCCGGCGGCGCTCCTCCCGGCGGCAACTGATCCATGATGTTGCCCATCTGCGACATCACGGTGGCCATCGGGGTCACGGCGACGCCGTTCCAGCCCGTGGGGGCACTGTCGGCGAACTGGGCCACGGCCTTGGGCAGGCCCGCCGACGGGTTGGCGCGGGTGTCGAGGACAGACCGGAGCTGCGCGCGCGAGGATTCGTCGCCGCCGAGCGCGAGCAGCAGGAGGTCGTCAGTGATCGCATACTCGATCTCGAAAGCGCCGGCGAGGCGGAGGCGGTAGACCTTGATGCTCTCGTACTCTTCGGTCTTGCGCGCGGCGTGGAGGCCACGCGAACGCAGAGCCTTCTCGAGCGACTCACCGAACGCGACGCCGTCCGTCAGCGCGATGCCGAAGCAGCTGCCCGCGAACATCGCGGTCATGTCTTCGGGATCCGCGTCCGCCTGGGCCTCGTAGTCCGTGAGCGACAGCATCTCCTTGCCGAAGTGCGCGATCAGGTCGTCGTGCAGGCGAACCTTCGTCGCTTCCTCGAACATGATCTCGACGTCCTCGAAGCCGATCGGCAGCACTTCGGCGGCGCCGTTCCAGATGTTGGAGATCGTCTTGTAGATCGCGGACACGTCGAACGCCTGGACCGAGAACGCGGTGGCGGCCGGCGGCACGTAGCGCAGGGTGTCGAGGGTCGGCTTGTCGACGAGCAGTGCGCCGAGCAGGCCGCGCTCCTCGGCGGTCGTCGCCAGGTTGCTCTCGACGACGAGTTGTTCGCCATCTGCGGCAACGGACAGCTCGATGCTGCGAACGCAGCCGAGGCCGAGGTCGGTGAGCAGTTGGACGACGTCGATCGGCGGGGCGTTGAGGTCGTTCTCCATCTGCCACGCGACGAAGTCCATGAGCGCGTCGATACCTTGCTTGGCATCGATGTGGCAGAACATCGCCTTGCCGGCGCCGGCGCCCGGGTGACGGTTTTCGCTCGTGATCATGCGCTCGCCGAACGTCTCCATGTCCGTGGAGAACAGCATGACGAGGTGGTCGTCGATCATCGTCGGGACGGTCAGGTGGATGCCGTCCTCTTGCTTGCACAGCAAGGACTGCTCACCGACCTCGATCTCGTTGAGCGTGTCGCCCTCCTTGTTCTCGATCATCTGCCGCAGCTGAACCGCGAGCTCGTTGAGGTCGAAGGAATCGTGCGGGCTGAGCGCGAACGCGATCGCCATGGCGGGCGCGCGATCCTCCATGATCGAGTCGCCGATGTCCTCGGCGTCGACGTGGAGTGCGACGGTGATCTCGCCTTCGTAGTTGTCCCACATCGACTCCATGAGTTCGGGGTCGACGCCTTCGTCGGGGTTGCGGCCGCCCATGAAGCCCTGCTTGATCCCCGCGAGCATCGGCGCGAACGCCTGGCCGCCGAAAACTTCCGCGATCTTGGTGCCGGCGAACTCGGTCTTCCAGCGAGCGGGGGCGGCGAGGCGCAGGACGACCTGGGCGTCCTGCGGGATGAAGCGGTTGCTCTGGGCCGTGGCCGGAGCGAGGAAGGTGCTGACGGCGAGGGCCGTGAGCAGGGTGGGACGGTTCAGGATCATGGATTCTCGGGGGATTCGGGGCCGCAAAGCGTAGGGCGGACCCTGCCAGAGTGGCCGAAATCCCCGCGAGACTGTCGTGACTCTTGCTGTGGTCTACTTCTCCTGCAGGTAGATCAGCACGCGGTCGAAGGCCAGCACGGCGAGGTCCGCAAGCCCGTCGCCGTTGAAGTCGCCGACCTCGAGGTCGCGCGGCTCGTTGTGCGAATCGTCGCTCGGCGGCGCCTCGTAGACCGGCATCGCGAGCGCTCGCTGCAGCGAGTCCTCACCGCCCGCGAGGACCTGCAGGCCGGGAAGGTGGCCGTCGATCACGACGATGTCGTCGATCCCATCGTGATCGAAGTCCCCGCTGAAGCCGTGCCAATAGTGCGTGCGCACGGTCGGCGGCTCGTGGATCGCGATCGTTTGCAGCGAGGGGCCGGGGCCGAACGGGACGCGGAGCACGCCACGCGGGCCGAGCAGGAGAACCGCGTTGCCGTGTGCGGCGATGTTCGTGAACGGCATCGGCGGCGTATCGATGGAGGTCGGGGTGCCGCCGGCGACGACGCGGATCAGCTTGTTGGCCTTGCGGTCGAGATAGATGCGGCTGCCGTCCGCGAGTTCGGTTGCGAGGCTGAGCTCGGTGATGCCCGCAGGCCCGTTGTCCTGCGCCATTACATGGAGGCGGCCGGTCTCGCCGACGCGGAAGCGGCGCACGAAGCGCCCGCGCACGGCCATGAGAGCTGGCTTGCCGTCCTCCTCGCAGAGCAGGAGCGCGCCGTCGTCCATCTTCTTGGTGAAGCCGGCTGCGCTCGCCTTCTTGTCGACCTTGACGCTCTTGCCGTTCTCCGTCGGCAGAGTCACGATGCGGAGGCCTTCGTTCGGCACGACGAACGCGGCCTCCATGCCGCGGGCGTCGCCGACGTCCGCGAGCACGAGACGCGTCGGCACGCCCGACATGCGGCCGAGGTTCGCGAGTTCCTTCGGCTCGACGCCGGGCGCGGCGCTCGAGATGTACCCGACGCGCTTGTCACTGCGCGAGATGACGATGATACCGCCACCCGGCTCGACCGCGACCGCGCTCGGCTTGTGCAGGCAGTCGATGGGTTCGGGGAACGAATCGAGCGGCTTCGTGCCGCACTTCCAGGCGACCGTCTCCTCTTCGCTGCTCGCGAGCACGAGATCGAGCTTGCCGTCGCCGTTGACATCGCCGATGTCGAGCGAGCTGACGTCGGCGAGCGTCGGCACCGTGCGCATCGCGAACGTGCCGTTCTGCCATTCGAAGAACAGCAGCTGCGCCTGCGCGGGCTGCGCCATCACGAGGTCTTCGTCGCCGTCGCCGTCGAGATCGCCAACGGCGAACGGCAGGCCCTTGTTGGTCTTGCTGTCGGGCAGCGACCACCACTCGAGCGCGGCCCGGCCGCCGCTCGGGACGAAGCGCTGCAGCGTGATCCGGCGGTTGGGGCCGTCGATCGTCGCGAGGCCGTTCTTGCCGTCGGCGAGTTTCGCCGGGAACACATGACGCAGCGAATCGATGCTCGCGAGTTGCCACGGGCCGAACGTGCCGTCGCCTCGGCCGCGACGCAGCCGCAGGTTCATCGTCGGGGATGAGACGACGTAGAGCATGTCGAGCTTGGCGTCCGCGTCGTAGTCGACGAGGTGGAAGCTGTGGGCTTTGTCCTCCCACGGTTCGATGCGCGACAGCACGGGCTTCTCAGTGAGCTTCGTGACATTCCGCATTCCGGCGCGGCTGATGGCGACGAGGTCGTCCTTGCCGTCGCCGTCGAGGTCGCCCGCATACATGCCGATGCCGCGGCCACCGAGTCCGAGATCGAGGAGCTGCTCCGTCTTTTTGGTCGTTGTGCGATACAGCTGCAGGCGGCCGCGGCTGTCCGTCATGAGCAGGTCCTTCTGCCCGTCGCCGTCGAAGTCGCCCCACGTGTAGCCGCCGATCTGACCGCGCGTCGGGATCGCATCCGTCGACGTCTTGCCGTGCTCGTCGATACGCACGATCGCGAGCCGGGCGCGGCGCGAGTCCGATACGACCACGTCCATCGCGCCGTTGCCGTCCGTATCGGCGACGCTGAGCTGCGAGATGCCGTCGCCGATCTTGGTGATGAACGGCCCTTCGAAGCCGAAGCGCGCGCGGATCTCGACGGGGATCGGCGGAGCGTTCTGGGCCGCGAGGGTTGCCGTGAGGCAGGTCGTCAGGAGCGGCAGGATCAGCGTCTTCGAAGCGTGCATTGCGCCCGCAATCTTGCACGCCGGGCGCAGATTGCAAGGGGTGGGGCCGCGGGGCGCGATGCCGGGGCTCGATGTCTGGGCGCGGGGATCCTATGGTCGTGCCCGATGTTGCTCGCCAGTCTCAGTCTGTTGTTCGTCTGCCAGGACCCCGGCCAGGAGGTGTCGCCACCGCCGCCGCCTGTCGCGGCCAAGGCCAAGTCGTCGCCTTCGCCGTCGCCGGCCAAGATCGTCAGTGCGGCCAAGGTCGTTAGTACGGAGGTCGAGCGCCTCGATCTCGGCAACGGCTGCAAGCTTCAGGGGCGGGTGCTGCGCCAGACGGAGCAGTCGATCTTCCTCGATGTCGGCTACGACGTGCTCAAAGTGCCGCTTGCCGCGGTGATCCGGCGTGAAGGCGTCGACGGTCGCTCGACGGGCAACGTCGTGCGCGAGACGCTGTTCTCGGAGGCCGACCTGCCCGAGCGTTCGGTGGCCGAGGGCAGCAAGCTGTTCGGCGAAGCGGTGGTCAAGATCGAGGCGGCCGGTGGGCAAGGGTCCGGTTTCGTGACCCATGCCGACGGTTGGATCGTCACCAACTTCCACGTCGTGGCGCGCGAGGTCGAGGTCGACGTCGTCGTGTTTCATGTCGGCAAGAACGGTTTCGAACCGCGTACGATCAAGAAGTGCCGCGTGGATGCGATCAACCCCGCGATGGATCTCGCGCTCGTCAAGATGGAGCCGCCGAAGGACCTCGAGCTCAAGACCGTCTACCTCGGCGACAGCAACACGATGCAGACGGGTGACAAGGTCTACGCGATCGGCACGCCGATCGGTCTCGACCGCACGGTGAGCAGCGGGATCATCAGCGTCACGAACCGCGTGTTCGAGGGGCGCTGCCACTTTCAGATCACGGTGCCCATCAACCCCGGCAACTCGGGCGGCCCGCTGTTCAATCTGCGCGGCGAGGTCGTCGGCGTGAACAGCTCGGGCTACACCGGCTTCCAGGGGCTCAACTTTGCGATCCAGTCGAAGTACGTGAAGGACTTCCTGCAGAACCGCGATGCGTTCGCGCTCGATACGACGCGCAGCGAAAACGGCATTCACTTCTTGCCGGCTCCGAAGAAGCCTGCCCCGAAGGATCCGGCGCCCAAGAAGGAGTAGCCGGGCCGCTCGAATCGCCGCGTCAGGCAGTCGCGCTGGCGGCGCCGGTCGAGATCGCGTCCAGGACGCGCACGACGTCGCGTGAATCCCGCCCGCTCGTCGGGTCGCAGGTGAGCACGAACTCGACCGTGGTCGGCCGCGGCGACGGCCGGGTCGGGCTCACGCGATAGCGCTTGTAGGGGCGGCACTGCACTGTCAGACGCCCGTGGGCCGCGGTTCGTTCAACGAGCTCGCGCAGTGGGATCATGCCGTCGGTGCTGTAACTCGTGAGGACGAACTTCGCGTCAAGCGCGGCGAGCAGCTCGGAGTAGGCGGCGCCGGCGGTGGACCGGTGGTTGAACGGGCTGCGGCGCTCCTTCCAATCCGGTCGGATCGCGGCCTTTGCGCCGCGGGTGCTGGCCGGCGGGAGATCGGGTCGATCCCAGAGCGTCAGCGAGTTGAGCACGTGGTAGTTGCTCGCGTACGGGTGCTGGTTGTACGGCGGATCGAGATAGGCGACGTCGACCTGCCCGAGTTCGCGGGCGAGGGTGAGCGCGTCGCGACAGGTGACCTCGTGCTCCCGTTCGTTCGCGAGGAAGCGTGAGGGCTCGAGGTGGAGATCGGCGAGGATGCGGTGCAACGCGGTGCCGTTCCTGCCGCCCCATCCGGCGTGGAAGCCCTTGAAGACGCCGCTCGTGTTCGACAGCCAGCAGGCCTGGTAGAGCAGTGGCGCGAGCAGGCAGCAGGCCTCGGAGTCGTCGATCGTGCCGCCCTGCTGCCACGTCGCGATGCGTTCGCGGATGGCGTCGATGCGGCGCCCCGTTGCGCGACGGTAGAACAACCGTTCGCTGGCCGGATCCGGCGCCGCGTCGTTGCGCGGGCAGAGGTTGTTCGTCACCCAGCCGTCGACTCCGGGAAGTTCGTTGAGCGCATCGAGTGCGTGTTCGTAGCCGCCGAGCTTCGCAAACTCCGGGGCGCGATCGGTCGCAATCGCAGCGGTGTTGAGCGCCCGGGCGTAGGGCTCCCAGTCGTTGCACAGCACGCGGAACCCGAGCTGTTTGGCGTGACGCGAGACGACCCCACTGCCGGCGAACGCGTCGAAGAACGTTGCCTGCTCCGCCTGCACTCCCGTTGCGGCGACCGCGGCCGAGATCACATCGAGCAGGTGCCGCTTGTTGCCGAGGTAGGGGATGAGCTGGTGAAAGACGAACGCTTCGGTGCGTCGCGCCGTGTGATGGCGTCGGTCGTATCGCACTTTGGTTTGGATCTTCGTGGCGCCGCGATCCGCCTTACTGCGGCCAGAGCAGGCCGTCGGGCAGTTGCGGTCGCTCGACGCGGTAGATGCCGTTGGCGATCAGCTTGAAGTTGCCGTGCTCGTCCTGCGTGAGCTTGCCCGTGATCTTGACGACGTCGAGGTTGCGCAGGTCGGGCAGTGCCGGCGTCTTCAGCAGTTTGCCGTTCTCGTCGTGCGCGACGACGGCCATGAGGTTCGCGGTGATCGTCTTCGGGCTGTCACAGCAGAAGTCCCAGGGCGTCTTGCAGTCCTCGGGGTTTACTTCACCGCAGTAGGCGAGTTCATCGTCGATGAGGGTGAACGCGAACACGCCCGCCGAGATCTCCCGGATTCGGCCCGTGACGATCGCGGCATCCTTGGGGCCGTCGACCTTGGCGTCGACCACCGACATGGCGTCGCCGGGATCGGCTGTAAGAACGAGCGCCTTCGCGGCGCCAGACGGGGGCGCGGTCGGAATGCCGGTCTTGCCGTTGCCGGTGTCGCCGCAGGCAGTGAGCGCGGCGAACGCGGCGAACGCGGCGAGTGTGGTGAGGAGTGCGACTGTCTTGCGGATCATGCTTTGCCTCCGAGGGCGTCGATCAATGGTAGGCGAACGGCGCGCAGCGCGGGAACGATGCCGCCGAGGAGTCCGGAAACGACCGCGGCACCGAGGCCGATGGCGCGGCTCATGAGGTCGGGTTGGAGCGCGAGGGCGCCCATGGGGTAGCGCAGGCTCACGCTGCCGATCGCGAGTGCCAACAGCGTGCCGAGGGCGCCGCCGAGCAGCGCGAGCAGCGCCGATTCCTGGATCAGCGACAGCGCGACGGCTGCGGGTGAGTAGCCGAGTGCGCGCAGGGTCGCGAGTTCTCGAGTCCGCGCGAGCACCGCCGCGAACATGGTGTTGGCACAGGCGAACGCACCGGCGACGACCGCGAGCAGCGCCATCCAGCGGGCGAGCGCCGCGATCGGGGTGAGGCTGCTCGCGAGCGCGGCCATGAGCGTTCGTTCTGGTTGCGCCGAGATCTCGAGGTCGGTGCGGCTCGCGGTGAACGCCTGCACTTCGCCGAGTGCGCTCGGATCCGCGATGCGCAGCACGACACACGACACGTCCTCACGCTTGGTCGTCAGCATGACGTCGGGGAGCCGTCCCCAGATCTCTGCTTCGTAGATCGTGCCCGGCGCGACGAAGTGCCCGACGACGGTGAAGTCCTGGTGCTCGAGTCGCAGTGTGCTGCCGACTCGGGCATCTGCGGGATCGAGATCCATTCGCGATGCGGCGAGTGCACCGAGCATGATCTCGAACGGCGCCCGCGGTTCGCGGCCGGCGGTGACCGTGACTTCGTCGTGCACGAGGTAGGCGGCCTGGGTCACGCCGCGGATCAGTCCGACCTGGTGACCCATGCGGGTCGCGATGTGCAGCTCGACGGAGGCGGCCCGCCGACCGTCGACGGTTGCTACCGCGGGCGCGGTCGCTGCGGCGGTCTCGGCGTTGCCGCGCGGGATGACCGAGCGGACGAGATCGGTTTCGGCCGAGACTCCGAGCACGAAGACTCGGTGGTCGTCGGCACTGTTGTCCGCGGCGCCCGCCATGCCGTCAGCGAACGCCGTCATCGCGACCACGAGCAGCGTCGTTGCCATGATGCCGCCAATCGTTGCAGCCGACCGGGCGCCGCGCCGCGTGATGTTCCGCAGGACGTATCCGAAAGGCAGCATGGTCAGTCCGCCTTGACGCCGAGGGCCAGTGGTCGCCGCGCAACCGCGAACGCGGGAACGATCGACGCGCAGACGCCGATGCCGAACGCCGCGAGCAGCGACTGCAGGACGACGGTCACGGTCGGTTCCATGTCGATGCCGTAGCCCTCCACGCCGAGGGTCAACGGCCAGATCATCAACAGCCCGACGACGAGTCCGGTGCCAATCACGCCGCCCGCGAGGCCCAGTCCGGTGCCTTCGAGCGCGATGAGGCCCATGAGTCGCGATTTGGTCATGCCGACCGTTTCGAGGACTGCCATTTCGCCGATGCGCGACTCCGCGGAGATGAACACGGTGTTGGCCAGCACGAGTGCGACTACCAGCACTGCGAGGTAGCCGAGCCAGCGGGCGAACTCGACGACCTCCGTGATTTCGCCGACCGCGGCGGCCACGAACGCCTGCATGTTCTTGGTGTCCGTGCGCGCCTCGTCCGTGCGGAAGCGCGCGTCGATTGCTTCGGCGACGGCTTCGGGATCGAGTCCGTCCTTGACCTTGACAAGGAACTGGGTCGCGGCGCCCTGTTTGTCCCGCGCGAGGCTGAGCTGGTCGAGGTGAACGAACGCGAGGTTGGCGACGCCGGCGAACGTGCTGCGCACGATGCCTGAAACGTGCACGTCCATGCCGATCTCACTGATGCGGAACGGATCGCCGGGTTTGAGATTGCGACGCGCCGCGAGACGTTCGCCGACGAGCGCGCCGTCGTTGCGGTTCTGCCAGTCCTGAACCGTGCCGCCGACAATGTCGAGTTCGTAGAGTCGGTCGAGATCGTTCTTCGTGACCCCGTGGAGCGTCACGAGGTCGAGGTTGCTGCGGCACGAGTTGATGAAAACGAGTGTCGGCAGGACGGCTTCGACGCCGTCGACCGCGAGGATGTCGCGTTCGTAGCGCATCGGCAGGTCGGACGTCAGAGGACAGAAGCGACTGTCCTGGAACACGACGAGCACGGGTTGGTCGGCGCGGTCGGCCAGGGTCGCGACGCCGTCGTCGACTGTGCGCACGAACGCGAACAACATCATTGCCAGCGATGCGCCGAGGAGCGTCAAGAGTGACCGCATGCGCGCGCGCATGGTCGTGCGGAAGACGTAGGGAATGAACGCGAAGACCTCACGCATGGCTCGTTCCCTCCCCCGCCGCGTGGGCGGCTGGTGCGCCGTTGGTGTCGACGATCTGGCCCTTGTCGAGATGCACCAGGCGCGAAGCGGACTTCGCGGCCTGGGGATCGTGCGTGACCATCACGAGCGTCTTGCCGAGCTCGTCGACGAGCCGGCGGAGTAGCGTCATCGTGCGGGTCGCGGTCTCTCGGTCGAGGTTGCCCGTCGGTTCGTCCGCGAGCACGACCGCGGGATCGGTCGCGATCGCGCGTGCGATCGCGACGCGCTGCTGCTGTCCACCCGACATCTGGCGCGGCAGATGGTGGCTGCGGTCCGTGAGCTCGACTGCGGCGAGCGCGAGCGCGATGCGGCGCTGGCGTTCGGCTTTCGACAACTTCAGCAGCAGGAGCGGCACCTCGACGTTCTCGAACGCCGTGAGCACCGGGATCAGGTTGTACTGCTGGAAGACGTACCCGACTGCGCGTGTCCGCCAGCGCGCGAGTTCGGTCGGGCTGAGCGTCGAGACCTCTTCGCCCGCGACGATGACGCGGCCCGTGGTCGGTCGATCGATGCCCGCGAGCATGTGCAGCAACGTCGTCTTGCCGCTGCCCGACGGTCCCATGAGACACACGAACTCGCCTTGTTCGACCGTGAAGTCGAGTTCGGAGATCGGGGTGACGGTCTCGGAACCGGAAGCGAACGTCTTTGTGACGCCGTGAAGTTCGATGAGGCTCATGGCTTCTCCTCGACGGTTTCGCCGTCGTCGACCGGCTCGAGGATCACTCGTTGGGTTACGGAAAGTGCACCGCGAACGATCGTTGCGCCGCCGTCCTGGCCAAGCGTTTCGACTGGGACCGCGCGGGCGGTGCCGGCCGCTGGGTCAACCACGAACACCCGGTTGCCGCGGACGGCGCCGGTCGGCACGAGGAAGGCGGTAGGCGTGGATTCTGCGGATTCGGTGCCGGCTTCGCGCCCGAGGAAGCGGGCCCGGCAAAGGGTTTCCGGTCGCCACACGGCCGGCGGTTCGTGCAGGCGGATCTTCACCTGCAACGTGTTCTTGAGCAGATCGGTCTCGTGCTGCACACGCAGCACCGTGCCGGCGACGACCTGGTTGCCCGTGATCTCGCTGCGCAGTTCCACGCGTTGTCCGGGGTGTACTCCCGCGACGGAATCTAGCGGCACGTCGATGCGGGCCTGCAACCGTGTGGGGTCGTAGATCGCGACGATCGCGGGATTGCCTGGTCCGGCGGTGTTGCCGGGGGCCGAAGTCAGGCGCATGACCTTGCCGCTGATCGGCGACACCACGCGCTCGGCCCAGCCGAGTTCGCGTTCGGCGATCGCGAGTTCGGTGCGCGCGGTGGCGAGGCGTTGCCTGGCGGCTGCGAGCTCGGACTCCGCGATCGCGACGTCGTTGTCGAGGTCGACTGGGTTCTCGATGAACTCCTCCTGGAGCGCGATCGCGGCGCGCGCCGCGTCGCACTCGCGCGCGAGTGCGGCGGTCAGCGCTTCGGCGGTGATGATTGCGGCACGCGCCGACGCGGCCTCGGCCTGTGCCCGCTCGAGAGCGACCGCGTTGCTGTTGCCCGTCTCGGCGAGGCGTTGCTGGGCGCGTTCGGCTGCCGCAGTGGCGCGGGCCGTGGCTTCGAGTTCGCGAACCCGGTTCTCGGCCTCGACGTGCTTCGCCGTCTTGTCGGCCAACGTGACGCGGGCGCGAGCCAGTTCGCTGCGATGGACCGCGTGCTGTGCACGGTGATCGCGGGCGCGCTTCAGTCGCGCAGCCGCGGTCGCGATCTCGTGCTCGCGTTCGCCGATTCTGGCCTTTGCCCGATCGTGCGCTGCGGCGAGCGCAGCGCTCTCGAGCGTCGCCAGGACGGTTTCGCCCGCGACGATCTCGGTGCCTTCGAGCACGTCGAGCGACCGGATCCGGCCGGTGACGAGCGGTTTGATCTCCGTCGCGAACGGTTCAGGCTCGACCCAGCCGACGGCTTCCGCCGTCGCGACCGTCGAAGTCGGGCTGGCGACATCGGCGGGGCGGATCGCGGCGGTCGTGACGAGTCGCGTCGGTCGCAGCAGCGGCCACAAGAACGTCAGCGCGACGGTCACGAGCAGGGCGACAACTCCCCATGCGAGGATTCGAGGACCCAGCGGGGCGCGGGTCTTCGTTGCGGTCTCGTCGATCCGCAGTTCGCGTAGGTCGACGCCGGTCATGATTCTTCCCTCACGACGGCGGGCCAGCCGTAGGCGACGTCGACGCGGTGCAGGGCGAGGCGGCGGGCGAGTTCGGCCTCGCGCAGCGCGACTGCGTCCCGCGACGCTTGTTCTGCCGCGCGAGCCAGCTCGGCGAAAGCGTCGACCTCCACGGCGACCGCCGCGCTCGCGGCGTCGAGCCGCGATCGGCTGGCGTTCGCGGCGGCCCGTGCGGCCTGAGCGCGTGCGAGCTCCGCCGTGACGTTGCGCTGCTCGTCGTGCAGCTCCCGCATGGCCATGAGCAGGGCGGTCTCGAGGCGGGCGCGCGAGGCCTCGCGGCGTTCGCGCGATGCTTCGGCACGGCCCGCTGCGCCGATCGGCACACGCAGCATGGCCATCCACTCGAGCGGATTGCCGGCGAGCGGGATGTCGGGACCCAGGGCGATCGCGGGGTATTGTGCGGCCACCGCTGCGCGGAACTCGGCGTCGGCCCGGTCGAACTTCGCCAGCGCGAGTACGACGTCCGGGCGCGCGAGCAACGCCCGCTCCTCGCGCAGCGGGGCACGGTGGAACATTCCCACGAGCAGGAGCACCTCGGCGGTCGGCGGCAGACCGACCAGAGCGCAGAAGCGGGCGCGGTTTCGGGAGCGGGCGGATTCGATGGCGGCGTCCTCGGCTGCGAGCCGGGCGTTGGCCGCGCGCAGCCGCGCGACGTCAACCGTGGCCGCGAGGCCGGCGCTCTCGAAGGCCGTCGGATCCACGTTGACGTCGGGCAGCTTCGGCAGGCTCGCGAGCACAGCCTCGATCGCGAAGGTCTCGGCGATGTCCGCGGCAACTCGCCAGCGGGCGCGGACCAGATCGACCGCGGCCACGCTGGCGCGTTCCGCGAGCGCGGCGTTGGCGGCGCCGCGGGGACCGAGGTCGAGCAGTGCGAGCGGGTCCACCATCACCGCGAGGTAGTCGCTGTTGGTGCGCAGTTGGCCGAGCACCTCGAACGGCGTCCGGTCGGCTGCGTTGGCCCGAGCCTCCGCAGCCAGGGCGCGGAGTTCGGGGTTCTGGCGATACGCCAGTTCGACCGCGGCTTCGAACGTGAAGCTGCCGCCGGAGCGTTCCCGCAAACCAGTCGCCATCGCGGCCGGGTTGGCGGCATCGGCGACGTAGGAGACACAGCTGGAGCCGAGCGCGAGGCCGGCCAGACAGAAAAATCGAGACATGACGAATCCTGCGAAAATGGAACGTGCGAGCCCATGGGCCCGCGTCCTGCGAAACCGCAGGTCGTCCTATTCGCGCAGGATCGTCGTCGAGAGCAGCGCCGTCGTCCGGTCGACGCGTGGTGGCCCGGTGTCGAAGCCATCGAATCGTGCGCGGTGCGCCGAGCCCTCGAGGCGAATCGTGGGCGGGAGCACCGCGACGAGCTGTTCGCAGCTCTCCGGTGCCGTCACGGGTTTCGGCAGCGGGCCGTCGTCGATCGCGAGTGCGAAGTCGACGCAACAGCCGTTGCACGAGTCACCGTGAAGTGCCGGGATCGAGTCGTCGCGTTCGTCTGCCTCGGCGCCACTGCAGCAGCAGCAGGACTCTGCCGGTGCCGCGGCCACCGAGACTGGATTGACCGAGACGGGATTGCAGGCCCCGCTCAGGCAGACGGACCAGCTCGAGTGGGGCGCGAGCAGCGCGACGAGCATCAACACGCAGAACGCCAGCTGCCAGCACGGGCGCTGGAGCGGCAGTCTGAGGGTTCGTCGGCGTGAACGCTGCATCGTTGGCTGTATCGAAGGCGCGGTGGCCCCGGCCTGAGGAGGTTAGTTCGATTCCGGCGATTCGGCAACAGGCCGGGTCCCGTGGCAGCGATTAGAGTTCCCGGCGATGGTTCGCCCGCTCCTTGCCCTCCTGGTTGCCGTCGTGACATGTGTCGGCGCCGCGTCGCCGCAGGTTCCGAGCCCGGAACAGTTCCTCGGGCACGTCGTCGGGGCCGACTACCGGCTGTGTAACTACACCGACATGGTGCGGTACTTCCGGGCGGTCGAACAGGCCTCGGATCGCTGTCGACTCGTCGACATCGGCGAATCGAGCTATGGCCAGCGGATGCTCATGGCCGTGATCAGTTCGCCGCAGAACCTGGCGCGCATCGAGCGTCTGCGCGAGATCTGCCAGAAGCTCAGCAAGGGTCGCGGCGTCGACGAGCTGACGGCGACCGCGTTCGCGGAGGAGGGGCGGGCATTCATCTGGATCGATGCGGGGTTGCACGCGACCGAGGCCATTGCGGGTCAGAATATCCTCGAACTCGTCTGGCAGATGACGTCGCGAAACGATCGCGAGGTGAAGCAGATTCTCGACGAGGTCGTGTTGTTGGCCTGCCCGGTCAATCCGGATGGTTACGAGCTCATCGCGAACGCGTATCGCGCGACCCGCAGCATGACCATCCCCGTGCTCTATCAGCGCTTCGTCGGGCACGACAACAACCGCGACTTCTACGCCTGCAATCAGGTCGAGACGCAGAACGTGACGCGGGTGTTCTACGACACGTGGTGTCCGCAGATCGTCTACAACCATCACCAGTCGGCGCCGCGTGGCACGATCATGTACACGCCGCCGTTCCGGGATCCGCTCAACTACCACATGGATCCGATGGTTGCGCGCGGCATCGAATTGGTCAGCGCGCACATGAACTCGCGGTTCGCCTACGAGGGCAAGCCGGGGATCATCAGCGAGAGTGGCGCGTCGTACTCTGCGTGGTGGAACGGTGGCCTGCGCACGATCAACTACTTCCACAACGTGATCGGTATCCTGACCGAGTCGTTCGGGCGTCCGGAGCCGACGGAGATCAAGCAGACGCTGCGGCGGCGATTGCCGTACGGCGACTATCCCGACCCCGTCAAGGGTCAGATCTGGCACGCGCGCCAGACGATCGAGTACATGCAGACCGCGAACTTCGCGATCCTCGACTACGCGGCGCGGTATCGGCGGGAGTTGCTGCATGGCATGTGGCGGATGGCGACACGATCGATCGAGCGTGGCAGTCGCGATCATTGGACGCCGACACCGCGACTGCTCGAGCTTGCCAAGGAGCGTGAAGAGCCGGACAGCGTGTTTGCGGACCCGGCGCTCCGCGATCCGCGTTTTTTCGTGATGCCGCGGGATCAGCGCGATTGGGCAGCGGCCTGCCGATTCGTGCGCGCGCTCGCTCGCTGCGGCGTCGAGGTGCACCGCACGCGGAAGCCGTTCGAGCTCGCCGGGCGTGCGATCCCCGTCGGCTCGTTCCTGGTGAGTGCGGCGCAGGCCTATCGCCCGCACGTGATGGACATGTTCGAGCCGCAGTGGCATCCGGACGACACGCAGAACGGCAAGCCCGTGCCGCCCTACGACGCCGCGGGCTGGACGCTCGCGATGCAGTGTGGCGTCGAGGTCGTGCGCGGCTTCGAGGCGGTGCCCGAGGCCGTCGAGGTCGTTGATGCCGAGCGGTTGCCTGGCACGAGCCTGCCCGATGCCTCCGCGAACGGCTGGTTGCTCGCCGTTGCCGACAGCCATACACCGATCGCGGTCAATCGACTGCTCGCTGCGGGTTGCGAGGTCGCGCGCACGGCGGCGGGGGACTATCGCGTGGCGCGGTCGGCCGCGGCGGCCCGGGTGCTCGCGACGTTGGCGACGTCCCATGGGCTGCGGGCGAGTGCGGCGAACGGCGATGCGCGTGCTGGCGAGCAGCCCGTCCTCGCGCCGCGCGTTGGCCTGTTCGATGTCTTCGGCGGTCACATGCCGACGGGCTGGGACCAGTGGGTTCTCGAAGAGTATGGATTCTCCGTAGCGCAGGTCTTCGGTGACCGCATCGAGGCCGGTGATCTCGGGCGCGACTTCGACGTGCTGATCTTCCACACGGGCTTGCCCGGGCCGCGCGATCTGGAGCGCGCGATGCGTCGTCGCAATCCACCCGACTTCGACAAGCTCGCCGAGGTGCTGCCGCCCTTCGAGGACTGGAGCAACCTGAAGGCGCGCGCGACGAAGCTCACGGGCGACAAGTCGCTGCCGGCGATTCGTGAGTTCGTCGAAGGCGGCGGCACGCTGCTCGCATTGGGTGAGGAATGCGAGAAGGTCATCCGGCACTTCGACCTGCCGGTCAAGGTCGGGGTCTACGTGCCGTCCGACGATCCGGCTGGTGAAGAGGGCGACGGCGAGCGGCGAGCGACGCGTGAGGAGTTCTACTGCCCCGGTTCTCTGCTCGCCGCGACGGTCGACACCGAGCACCCGCTCGCGGCTGGTTGTCCGGCGGAGCTCGCGATGATGGTGCGGCGGCGGTCCAAGATCCTCGAGGTGACCGACGAGTCGGCGCCGATCGACGTCGTTGCGGCCTATCGCGGCGGCGACACGTTGCTCTCCGGTTGGGGGATCGGTGTCGAACGGCTCGTCGGCAAGGCGGTCGTGTTGTCGGCGAGAAGCGGCCGGGGGCGCATCGTGCTCTACGGCGCCGATGTCACCTACCGTGGTCAGCCGATCGCCACGTTCCGCCTGGTGTTCAACGCCATTCTCGCGGCCGGGCGCGCTCGCTGACTGGATGGCGGCGCGGGTTCGAAGCTTCGTGCCGATCGCCAACCGGTCGGCGCGCGTTCTGATTCTCGGCAGTATGCCGGGCGTCCGTTCGTTGCAGGCCGTCGAGTACTACGCCCACCCGCAGAACGCGTTCTGGCCGATCATGGCTGCGATCTGCGGTTTCGATGCCAACGCGGCCTACGCCGCGCGCACCCGGGCACTGCGCGGTGCCGGCATCGCGCTCTGGGACGTGATGCAGAGCTGTGAACGTGAAGGCAGTCTCGATGCGGACATCGTGGCGGCCTCGATCGAGCCCAACGACTTCGCGGGATTCCTCGCCACGCATCGGCAGGTCCGTGACGTTCTCTGCAATGGCGCGACGGCGCACCAGAAGTTCGAGCGGCTGGTCGCGCCGGATCTCGTCACGAAGGGATTCGTGTTGCGGGTGCACCGGCTGCCTTCGACGAGCCCCGCGAACGCTGGCGCCACTCGCACCGCGAAGCTCGCCGCGTGGCGGCGGGTGCTCGCGCCGCTCCTGGTCTGACCGCGAGCGAAGCGGGCTACCGGCGCGCTCAGCTGACGGGCGCCTTGGCCTGCCAGTTCGGAGTCGCGCCCTTCGCGAGCCACTCCGCGCACAGCGCGACCAGTGCCTTACCCTGGATCGGCTTCGTCGCGCAATGATCACATCCGGCGTCGAGGCACTCGGTCTGCGCGTCACCCATCGCGTGCGCGGTCAGCGCGACGATCGGCAGTTGCAGTCCCATTGCCCGCAGCATGCGCGTCGCCTCATAGCCGTCGAGCACGGGCATCTGCATGTCCATGATGACGAGGTCGAACGGCGGGGGCTCGCGCAACCCCAGTTCGGGGTTGCCATCGACTGCGAACTGCTTGACGCCTTCGAGGCCGTCGTTCGCGATGGTCACATCGGCGCCGGCCTTGCGCAGGATGTGGCTGAACAGGCGCTGGTTGTCGCGGCCGTCCTCGACCAGCAGGATGCGGCCGGTCAACGTCGGTCGATCGACTGGCTGTTTGGCGGCCTTGCGGGCAACGCGCGGCGCGACGACTTCGGCCGGAATGCGCAGCCGGAAGGTGCTGCCTTCGCCGAGCGTGCTCGTACAGGTGATCTCGCCGCCGAGCAGGTGCGCGAGATGCTGGCTGATCGACAGGCCGAGCCCGGTCCCGCCGTGCTGCCGTGACATGCTGTCGTCGACCTGCGCGAACGGACGGAACAGCTCCGCCATCGCCTCCCTCGCGATGCCGCAGCCCGTGTCTTCGACCTCGCAGATCAGC
The DNA here is from genome assembly GCA_024743115.1 of bacterium. Lineage (GTDB taxonomy): Bacteria > Planctomycetota > UBA1135 > UBA1135 > UBA2386 > JAGQRA01. The sequence goes on from JANSXC010000027.1 coordinate 26,945, forward strand.
TCGCTCGAACTCCTACGGAATCGTGCCCGCACGACCACGCTGCCCGACGTCGTGAACTTGAGGGCGTTGCCCATCAGGTTGAGCAGGATCTGACGCAGCCGGCGCGAGTCCGAACGCAGCGTCGCGGGCAGCCGATCGGTTTCGACGCGCAGCTCCAGTTGCCGGTCCCGGGCCTTGATCTGCAGCAGTTCCACGACTTCCTGCAGCGTTTGTGCCGGATCGAACTCCGTTAGGTCGACGCGCATCGTGCCCGATTCCACCTGCGCGAGGTCGAGGATCTCGTTGACCAGATCGAGCAAATGGCGCGCGTTACGCAGGATCGTCGCCACGGTGTCGCGACTCTCCCGAGGCAGTTCACGGTCTTCGCTGACGAGCTCCGTATAGCCGATGATTGCCGTCAGTGGCGTGCGCAGTTCGTGGCTCATGTTGGCGAGGAACTGCGACTTGACGCTCGACGCGACGCGTGCGCTCACGGCCGAATCCTGAAGGTCGTGCATCGCGGCCAGCAGCCGGTCGCGCATCAGCTGCATCGTCCGTCCCAGGCTGCCGATCTCACTGTTGCCGTTCGGGATCGTGACATCGGTCTGGCCGTCGGCGATTGCGTGAGCTGCGCGTTCGAGGCGTTGCACCGGCCGGGCCACGATGCGGGCGGCGATGCAGGCCGCGATCAGCAAGAACGCCATCAATAGCATGGCCTCGAGCAAGGTGCGCTGGCTCAGGCGAGCGAGGGGCGCTTCGTGGAGCGATCGCGGTTGCCATGCCATCACGCTCCAGCCGGTGTCGCCGATCGGTTCCAGCGCAGCGAAACCGGCGGATCGCAGTTGGGCTCCGGGCAGGAACCACGACTGCTCCCGTACCCGTCGACCCGGCGATTCCGCGCCGAGGTCTGCTCGGTCGGCGCCGAAGTTGCGCGCCGGCGATCCGGAATCGATGAGCAGGCGGCCTTCGGCGTCGACGATCACGACCGTCGCTGACGCCGCGTTCTCGGCTGCTTCGGCCACGATGTTCATCATCTCGCGGCTCTCGACGGCGGTCCGTAGCACGCCGATGACGCGGTTGTCGCGGCCGCGAACGGCAGCAGCATGCACGAGCAACGGCCACGCTACGTCGACCCACTCGGCTTTGCCGGTCACGGGCTTGCCCGTCGCGAGTACGGTTCGGAAATAGGTCTGCGGTTCTTCGGTACTGCCGATTGCTGACTCGCGGGTGTCGAGCACGCAGTTGCCGAAGCGGTCGAGCAGGCCGCACGCGATCGTCGAGGCGGCGTTGCGAGCGGCGAGGTTCTGCAGCACCTGCGTCGCGTCGCTCGTCGCCGCTGCCGATCCGCTCAGCAGTTCGCGCAGCGCGGGCATGTCGGCCATTCCCGCGACCTCGGTCAGCTTGTGGGCGACGTGGCTGTCGATCTTCGAGGCGGCGCGCTCGGCGACTGCGGCGAGTTCGAGGTCGGCGCGTTCGAGCGTGGCCTCGGCCGTGCGGTCGTGAGAGAGGAATGCCACCGCTGCGGTTGGCAACAGCGTGACAAGGCCCAGAGTGGCGAGGATCTGACTACGGATCTTCACTGGTGCACGGCTGCTATCGGCCGTGCACGTTCCGGGCTTGGCCCGGTTGTTCGACCCGGCCGTGCGAACGGGCGTTCGGGGCCGCGACAGGGGCCCGAACCTGCTCAGCGACGTTCGATCAGCTCGTCCGCTGCATACCGGACCTTGGGGGCGTTCCCGTATTTGTCGTCCGCGTGGCGATAGCCCGCGGTGCAGGCGACGAGCGTCGTGTAGTCGCTGCCCTCGAGGCCCAGCAGTTCGTCGTAGCGTGCCATGTCGATGCCTTCCATCGGGCAGGTGTCGACGCCGAGCATCGCTGCGGTGGTCATGAACTGGCCAAGCGCGATGTAGACCTGGCGCGCGTTCCAACCCGCGAGGTCCTTGGCGGCCCAGCCGTTCTTGACGAACCCGACCAGCATCTTGCGGTAGCCGTCGAGTGATTCGATCGGTGTGCCGCGGACTTCGGCCGTGCGGTTCAGGAATCGGTCGATGTCGGTCGTCTCGATCGTTCGCTTGCCGAGAAAGACGACGAGCCGCGCCGCATCGGTGATCTGCGACTGATTCCAGGACGCCGTGCGGAGCTGGCCGCGAAGCTCGGGATCGTCGACGACCACGAACTTCCAGGGCTGCAGCCCGAACGACGACGGGCTCGTGACGAGCGCGTTCTCGAGTGCGGTCCAGTGCTCGTCGGGGATCGCGCGCGCCGGGTCGAATTGTTTGGTGGCGTAGCGCCAGCCGAGCTGCTGGGTGACGTCTGTGGGGGTCATCATCGTGGTTGGGCGACTCGGAGTCTTCTCAGGCCTTGGTCATGAGCTGCGCGACCCGGCGGGCGAACGCGCCGGGGTCAGTCGGCAGCGCGCCCTCGGCGATCAGGGCCTGATCGTGCAGCAGGGCCGACCACTCGCCGAACTGGTCGTCGTCGGTCATGGACTCGAGCTTCTGGATCACGGGGTGGTCCGGATTGACCTCGAGGATGCGCTGCTGCTCGGGAACGTCGTGCCCGGCTTCCCGTAGCATCCGCTCTTGGTGTGCGCTCATGCCCCCGCCATCGCTGACGAGGCACGCCGGCGAGTCGGTGAGGCGGTCCGTGACGCGCACGCTCTTGACGTTGCTCTCGAGCGACTTGCCGAGCCGTTCGAGCACGGGGGCGAGGGCCTTCTCTTTCTCTTCCTTGGCCTTCTTCTCTTCCTCGCTCTCGGGGAGATCGAGGGCGCCCTTCGCGGCGGAGACGAACTGCTTGCCGTCGAACTCACGCAACGCGTCGACGACCCACTCGTCGATCGGGTCGGTCATCAGGAGCACCTCGTAGCCGCGTTTGGCGAGTGCCTCGATGTGCGGGCTCGACTTCGCGGTCGCGAGCGAGTCACCCGTGACGTAGTAGATCGACTTCTGGTCCTCGGTCATGCGGCCGACGTAGTCCGCGAGTCCGTGCAGTTCGTCGTCGTGGGTGCTGCGGAAGCGCAGCAGGCCCGCGAGGCGCTCACGCGAGTCGAACTCGTGGTAGACGCCTTCCTTGAGTGAGCGGCCGAACTCGCTCCAGAACTGCTCGAAGCGGTTGACCTTCTGCTTCTCGCCGTCGACGTCGCGCTCGGTTTCGCCCTCGTTCGCGAGTTCTTCGAGCAACGTGAGCGACTTGCCGACGACCTGTTTGCGGATGAAGCGCGTCGTTGCGTCCTTCTGCAGGATCTCGCGCGACACGTTCAGAGGCAGGTCCTCGCTATCGACGACGCCGCGCATGAAGCGCAGCCATTCGGGCACGATCTCCTGCGCGTCGTCCATGATGAAGACGCGCTTGACGAACAGGCGGACACCGGACTTCTTGCGATCCCCGAGGTCGAACGGCGCCTTCGTCGGGATGTAGAGCAGGCCCGTAAGTTCGTGCGTGCCTTCGATCCGAAAGTGCGTCCACCCGAGCGGGTCCTGCCAGTCGTGCGACAGTGACTTGTAGAACTCCTGATACTGCGCGTCCTCGATCTCGCCCTTGTTGCGGGTCCAGAGTGCGCTGGCGGCGTTGAGCGCGACCCACTCGGTCGTCGTCTCCTTCTCGTCGCCTTCGCCGGTGGTCTTCTCGATCTCCATGCGGATCGGCCAGCGCACGTAGTCGCTGTACTTGCGCACCGTCTCGCGCACGGGCCATTCCTCGAGATACTCCTTCGCGTCGTCCTTGAGCTTCAGCACGAGCTCGGTGCCGCGCGTCTCGCGTTCGCCGCGACGAATCTCGAAATCACCCTTCGCGGCGCTTTCCCATTCCCAGGTCTCATCGCTGCCGGCCTTGCGCGAGATCACGCGAACCGAATCGGCGACGAGGAACGCTGAATAGAAGCCGACGCCGAACTGACCGATCAGCGAGATGTCCTTCTTCTGATCCGCGCTCAGCGATTCGGCGAGCTTCCGGCTGCCCGAGCGCGCGATCGTGCCGAGGTTGCCGATCAGCTCGTCGTGGCTCATGCCGATGCCGTTGTCGCGGATCGTGAGCGTGCCCGCATCCTTGTCGCGGACGAGTTCGATCTGCAGTTCTTCGTCCTGGCCCATGAGGCCGTGATCGGTCAGCGCGCGAAAGCTCAGCTGATCGATCGCATCCGCGGCGTTGCTGATCAGCTCGCGGAGGAAGACTTCGCGATGCGAGTAGAGCGAGTTGACGACGAGCGAGAGGACTTCGTTGACCTCTGCTTGAAAGACGTGCTTCTCGGAGGTTGCGGCCATGGCTTGTATTGGGTTTGTAATGGTCCCTGTCGAATTCCAGGGGCAAAGAGGATTGCGACGGGTGCGGGCAGGTTCAAGGGTAAGATGCGGCGGCCTCTACCGACCCCGCCATGGTCTTCGTCGACACCGTCGGCTTTTTCGCGTTTGTCTGCCTTTGGATGCAGGCGGCGCTAGCGGGCTGTCTGCTGGCGTTCCTGTTCGTGGTGACGGCAGACCGGATGCCGTGGCTGATCCGTCTCCGGCTCGCGATCGGAGTCCTGGCGCTCGGCTTCTTCGCAATTGCGACGCGATTCACGCTCCTGTTCCAGGATGGCCCCGATTCGGGGGCGTTGCGTGACGGGCAGTTGATCCCGGGGGTGCTCTACGGGGTCTATGTCACCGCCAAGCTGGGCTTCTGGTGGTTCCTGCTCGGGGCGATCGCCAGCATTCGGGGTCGGCTCTGGCCGCGGTTCGGGTGGTTGGGCGCTGTCCTGTTGTTCGGGTGTGGTGTGGTCGCGGGCTGCGTAAACGTGGTCGATCAGCTGGTGTTGGCGCAGGTCCCTGCCGTCGTGATGGCCGGATTCTACGGCGCCGCGATGTTGTGGCCCGTCCGCCCTGGTCGGGCGGATGTAGGCCATCGCGTCGTGGCCGTGGTGCTCGCGGCAATGGCCTGCTTGTGGTTGCTCTATGCGGTGGCGGTTGTCTGCCAGGCCTTTGGCATCGCGCAGTCTTCTCTCTGGGTCGTCGTGTTGCGGAACAACTCGGTGTGGGACTTCCTGCTGCAGGTCGTCTTCGCGATCGGGATCGTGACCATGATGATGGATGGCGCCAATGCCGAGCTCGGGCGCGCGCAGCACGAACGAGATCTGCTGCAGGAACGCGTGGAGCAGGACGAGAAGCTGCGCGCGCTCAGCACGCTCGTGGCGGGCGCCGCACACGAGATCAACAACCCACTGACGTCGATCCTCGGGTTCTCGGACCAGCTCATGATGGAGGATCCGGAGGCGCGTCGCCACGCGGCCCGGGTCATCCAGGAGCAAGCCGTGCGCTGTCGGCACATCGTCAAGCGCATGTCGGTGCTGACTCACGCGCGCGAGCCCCGGCCGCGTCGCGTTGAGATGCGGGAGTTCGTGCAGCGCGTCGTCCGAGGGCTCGCGCCGCAGTTCGAGGCCGCGAACGTTCGCCTCCACGTCGCCGAGATCGCGAGCGACTGTGTCGTGCGGGCCGAGCCTGCGGCCCTCGATCAGATCCTGACCGTGCTCCTGGTCAACGCGCTGCAAGCTGCGCCGCCCGACACGACGATCTGGGTCGACGTCGTGGCCGCGGAGGAGAGCATCACGCTCGTGGTCGAGGACGAAGGGCTCGGGGTGCCGGAGGCCGACCGCGCGCGGGTCTTCGAACCGCTGTTCACGACGAAGGTTGGAACCGGGTCGGGTCTCGGGCTCGCGGTGGCGAGCACGCTCGTGCGGGCGCACGGTGGCACGATCCGCGTCGTGGACGGTGTCGTCGGCGCCCGGTTCGTTGTCATGCTGCCGCGCGGTGAGCACGGCCCCGATGCTCACGACTCGGATCCGGTGCTCGAAACCGACGAGCGTCTGCGGGTTCGTGGCGCCCGGATGCTGGTCATCGACGACGAGCCGCTCGTTCGCGAATCGATCCGGCGCCACGCGCTCGCCGCGGGTTGGCAGGTCGATGAGTCGGATTCGGCGGAGGGCGCCCTGCGGCGCCTGCTCGAACAGAACGAACGTTTCGACGCCGTGGCCTGCGACCTGCGGATGCCGGGGCTGTCGGGCTTCGATCTCTACGAGCGGCTGGCAACGGATGCGCCGGACCTGTTGCGGCGCATGGTGTTCATCACCGGCGACCTCGCCTCGGAAGAGGCGGCGCAGTTCGCCGAGCGCACGCAGGCGCCGATCTTCACCAAGCCGTTCGACTACCCGGAATTGCTCGATTGTCTGCGGGGCCGCGTCACTGCCGAGTCGGTCGGTGGGGGTTCGAGCGGTGGCGATTCGACGGGTGGCGATCAGGCCTGCTGAGGCTCGACGCCGATAGGGACGGGGTTACACTTCGAGGCCGCAGACCTCCCAACCAACCAGAGAGTCGATTCGATGGAAGAACGTAATCCCTACGCCGAGATGGCGGCGCCCGTGGCGGCGTTCGCGGCCGCGAGCGAGCGCGCCGCGTTCCTGAAGCGCGTCTACAGCTACCTGTTCCTCGGCATCCTCGGCTTCGCCGCGACGCTCTGGGCGGCGGGGAACGTCGCGCCAGTGCGGGATCTGATGCTGGACCTCTGGGGCCTCATCGCGGGCACGAAGTTCGGAATCTTGATCTACATGGGGCTGTTCTGGGGCGGCTCGTGGCTAGTGAACCGTCTCGCCGAGACGCGGCCGATCAACGCGATTGCGTACGCGAGCTGGGCGTTCCTGCTCGGCTTGCTCGTTGCGCCGCTCGTTTTGATCGCCGGGCCCGAGACCGTGACGCTCGCGAGTGCGCTCACCGCGGGGATCTTCGGCAGCCTGACCGCTTATGTGCTCTGGACGGGCAAGGACTTCAGCTTCATCCGCGGTGCGTTGCTTCTCGGCGGCCTCGTAGTGTTCGGCGCGTTCATCGCCGGGTTCTTCTTCCACGCGCCGTGGCTCCACGTTGCGATCTCGGCGGGCATCGTCGCGCTGTGTGCGGGCTATATCCTCTACTACACGAGCCACATCCTGCACCATCTGCCGACGACGATGGCGATGACCGGTGCGATCCTGCTGTTCACCGAGGTCGTGCTGCTGTTCAAGCACATCCTGCTGCTGTTGATGCGCGCGCGGGACTGATCCCGCGCTGCGACCTCTTCGCCTCGCCGTGCGACCGACCCTGGCCTGGCCGCTCGGCCTGCTGATCGCCGCGCTGGTCGGCGCGGCGACGTTCGCCGTTGCGTGGATCTGCGACGACGCGCTCGTCACGCTGCGGCACGTCGAGAACCTCGCCGCTGGCGACGGCTTCTGCTGGAACGTCGCCGATCGCGCGCAGACCGCGACACACCCGCTCTGGATCCTGCTGCTCGCAGGGGTCCGGTGTTTCAGCGGCGAACCGTTCTTCACGACGATGGTCGTCGGCGTCGTGTTCACGACCTTCGGCGCGTTGCTGCTCGCGCGGCATGCCGGCGGCCCGGTCGCGGCGGTGGGCATCGTCGGTGTAGCTTTGCTCGGCTCGCGCGCGTTCGTCGAGTTCGGCACGGGTGGGCTCGAGAACCCGTTCGTCTACGCGCTGCTGGCCGGCTACCTCCACGTTTGGACCGTGTCGAAAGGGGCGCGGCGACTCCGGCGTCTGGCGTTGGTTGGCGCGCTCCTCGGGCTGGCGCGTCAGGACGTCGGCCTGCTGATCTTCCCGAGCGGATTCTGGGCCATGCGGGGACTGTCGTGGCGCGAGATCGTCGCCGCGATCTGGCCGGGGCTGCTGCTCGTGCTCATGTGGTGCGGATTCGCGCTGATCTACTTCGGCACGCTGATGCCGACGCCGGCCTACGGCAAGGTCGTCGCGGCCGATGTCGACTCGATGGCGTTGTTCACGCAGGGGCTGCGCTACTTCGCCGATGTTCTCGCCCGGGATCCGCTCACGATCACAGTGCTCGTGCTCGCGATCGTCGCCGGCTTCTGGCGGCCGAGCGGCGATCACACGCCGCTCGCGATCGGTGTGCTGCTGCAGGTGCTCTACGCCCTGAAGGTCGGGGGCGACTTCATGTCCGGGCGCTTCTTCACCGCCGCGTTCGTCGTGGCCGTTTTCGTGCTCGGCACGAGGGTGCGTGGCGTCTTCACGTGGCCCGTCATCGTGTTGCTCGTCGCGACCACGTTTGCGCCGGGTCTGCCGCCATGGGCGCGCGACATCCCGCAGCCCTCCGAGGCGCGGATCGAGCACGGCATCGGCAACGAACGCGCCTACTACGCGGCGACGCTGGCGTGGCACAGCCCGACGCTCGCGGCGCCAAAACACGGTGAGCACGGCGCGGTCTTCGCCGCGCGCGAGCGCCCGGCGGTCCTGATCGCGACGACAGCCGGCGCGTACGGTTTTCTCGGTGGTCGCCATGTGCACGTCGTCGAGCCGTTCCTCTGCGACCCACTGCTCATGCGCCTGCCGCTGCACGATCCGAACGACTGGCGCATCGGTCACTTCAAACGCCGGATTCCCGAGGGCTATCTCGAAACCTTGGCGTCCGGTGAGAATCGGATCGTCCACCCGGCACTGGCGAAGTACTGGGATGCGTTGCGGATCGTGCTGCGCGAGCCGGTGTTCTCCGGCCAACGTTGGCGCACGCTCTTCGGGTTCTGGGCGGGAGAGTACGACGGGCTGCTCGCGCGGTATGTCGCTGATGGTTACCTGCCGCCGCCGCTGATCGAGCGGCGCTTCGATGAGCTGTCGGCGACCGTGAAGCTCGGCACGCCATGGTTCGATGCCGATTGCGTCGTCGTACGTGAGGGGGGGCTGCGGCTGCATCGTGGCGCAGGACGGTCCGGTTCTGGCGACCCGAACGCGGCGCCCGCGAAACGCCTGCGTCTGCTCGTCGATGGCGGTGGATCGGGCCACGTGATCTTTCGCCGCGATGGCGAGGAGGTAGCGCGTGCACCGTTGGTGGTTGCCGACCGCTTTCTCGGCGGTGCGCGCTGGATCGGAATCGAGCTGCCCGAGAACGCGCGCGAGTTCGACGCGGTCGACGTTCGACTCGCGACGTCGGATCCGCGCATCGAAGCCAAGGTATTCACGTTGCCGGTCTTCGCCGTGCTCGGCGTCGACCTCGGTTACTGACCCTGAGTGCGTGTTGCTCGCTACGGCCGGGTACCGCTCAACGCGGGGGCGCGTCACATGCAAACCGGACGCCGAAGAACGCATTGCGCTCGTTGACCTCCGCGCTGGAGCGCGTGCGTGGCGTCGCGGGCGGGGTCGAGAACCAGGAGCCGCCGCGGATGACGCGATGTCGGCCCTTCGTCGTGCCGACTGGATCGCGCCGGGCCGCCTCGCCCTGCTTGACGCGGATCCCGTACGCTGCCGGCGAGAAGTCGTCGATGCACCACTCCCAGAGGTTGCCGAGCATGTCGTGCAGGCCGAGTGCGTTCGCCGCCTTCTTACCGACGGGGTGGATGCGGAAGTCCGCGTTGCGGTGAAACCAGGCGTGCGCGCGCATGCCGGTTTCGTCGCGCCACGGTAGTTCTTCGTCGGCTCGGCCAGCCGTGCAGGCGAACTCCCATTCGGCCTCCGTCGGCAGCCGATACGACAGCGTCTGCGCGAGCTTCATTGCGTCTTCGAAGCTGAGTGGCATCGGCAGCTCGCCGGCCTGCTCGCCGTCTCCCGGCTCCGGCACGGCGGGTGCCGGGTCGGCGCCGAAGCGGTCGACGCACTGCTGCCACGCCGCTACGGAGAACTCGGTCTCGGCGATCAGGTAATCGCGTGTGAGCGTGACCTCATGGCGCGGCTGCTCGGTCGGGAGCTTGCCGCCGCCCATGTCGAAGCTGCCGGCTGCGATCCGCACGAACACGAGGCCGGTGCGCGGATCGCGCAACCGCCGGCCCGGGTGCTCGGGATCGAGATCCTCCCACGTCGCGGGGCTGGCGAACTCCGCGAGTTGTGCTTTCGCCTCGGCGGTGACCGGTTTCGGCGCCGGGGCTGGCGGAGCGGTATCGTCGCCGCAGGCCGCGAGGACGACGAGCAGCACGGCGCCGGCACACGGCGTTAGCCGTCGGATCGCGATCAACCGTTGCGGGAGCATGCGTGCCGCGATCATGCCACTGTCCGCGCCGCGCTCAACCGCTATCATCCCGCGCCGATGGCCCGCCGCTCATGGAGTTTCCGACTGCTGTTGCTCGCTGGCTCGACCGGCGTCGCGCTGGTCGGTGCGGAGCTGGGCTTCCGGTGGTTCGGCCCAGGAACCGGCGGCTATGGCCCCGGCGCGTTCTACACGCCGAACGGCATTGCCATTCCGGTTGCGGAGATCGCGAACTATCTCAGTGGTGGCGGTCATCTCGGCGGAGGTGATCTCGAGCCGCCAGCCGGGCGCCTGACGCCGTCGCTGCGCGTCAAGCAGGGCTACGACCGTCCGCGCTGGGACTACTTCGATGCACCCCTCGGCATCGAAGTGCGGCACAACTCGCGTGGCTTTCGCGACGAGGAGTTTCCCGTCGAGAAGCCGGCGGGGGAGTTTCGGGTGCTTGCGTTCGGTGATTCGTTCACGTGGGGCAGCGGGGTGCTTGCCGAAGATGCCTGGCCGCACATCGTCGAGGGCCGCCTGCGGCAGGGCGGTTCCGCGCAGGTGGTGAACTGCGGCTTCGCCTGCGGCACCTACAACCCGACGGGCTACGACGCGTGGCTCCGAAGCGACGGCCTGCTGCTGTCACCCGACATGGTGATCGTCGGCTTCTGTCTCAACGACATGGAACCGAAGAGCAACGCCGTCCCGATGCTGAGCTACGAACCGCCCAAGCCCGAGCCGAGCTTCAGCGCGATTCTCGCGTATGCGATGTGGACGCAGGCGGTGCGGGCGGCGCGGCAACGGCCGCACGACTTCACGCCGGTGGTTGCCAACGACCCCACGGTTTGGAACGCGGTGCAGCAGGCACTCCGAGATCTCAAGCGGACGTGCGACGACAACGGGATCGCGCTCGTGCTCGCGATCTTCCCGATGCTGAGCCAGCTAGACATCGAGCCGTACCCCTACGCCGGGCTGATCACGATGGTGCGCGAGTTCTGCGCCGACGCAGGCATCCGTTGCCTCGACCTCGGTCCGGAGTTCATCGGGCGGACCGACGAACTCGAGCTCTGGGTCCATCCGACGGACCAGCACCCCAACCACGTCGGGCACGAGATCATGGGTAATCGGATCTTCGAGTTCCTGCAGGCCGAGGGGCTGCTGCCGGAGTAACTGCCGCAGTTCGTCGCGATTACTCGCGCGGCAGGTCGCCGAACAGCCACGCACCACCGCGCACGCCGGCGGTGTTGTCGACGACCGTGACATCGGACGGCAGCTCGGCGGAGAGCTTCTTGCTGTTGCCGCCACCGAGGTAGAGGTGGTCGAAGTGCGTGAGGACACGCAGTTGTTCGATCGCACGGTGCACGCGGCGTTCCCACTTGCCATTGCCGATCGCTCGGCGGGTGGCGTCGCCGAGCTGCTGGTCGTAGGTCTCGCCCTTGCGGAAGCGGTGCTGCGAGAGCTCGAGGTGCGGGCAGAGATTGCCGTTGTCGTAGAGCGCGGTGCCGAAACCGGTGCCGAGAGTCACGACCATTTCCAGGCCCTTGCCGCTGATCACGGCGAGGCCCTGGACGTCCGCGTCGTTGGCGATACGCACCGGGCGACCGAGTGCGTCCTCGAGTTCCTGTGCGAGCGGGTAGTTGGCCCAGCCGGTGTGGCCGAGGTTCGGTGCCGTGCGAACCACGCCGTCGCGCACCATGCCGGGGAATCCCACCGCGACCCGGTCGTAGGCGGGCAGGCCGCGCACGAGTTCGACGATCGCGGACACGAACTCCGCGGGTGGCGCGCCGACCGGGGACTCGATCCGGACGCGGTCGGTCGCCATGGCGCCGTGGGCCTCGAGAACGGCGGCCTTGAGCCCGGATCCTCCGATGTCGACAGCGAGGGTCTTCAGCACTTCTGGAACGGCATAACAGGCGGCTAGCGTCGGTGCGGTCATCGTGGGCGACTATCGCCCGGGCGCCGGATCTCCTGTGGCCGCCTGTCCAACGTCGAGACACAGCAGATCCGTCGCGAGCACGATCTCACCATGGTAACGGCGCGCAGCCATCGCCCGAAGGTCGTGGCCGTCACACTCGGGATAGAAGTGCGTCAGCACCAACGTCCTTGCGCCGGCGCGTTCGGCGTAGTCCGCGGCGAGGCCCGGCGTGAGATGCCCGTCCATCTTGGCGCCGTCGGGCGCCGCGCAGTCGCAGACGAAAATGTCGGTGCCGCGCGCGAGTTCGACGAGTTCTTCGCATTCATCGGCGTCGCCCGAGAAGGCTGCCGTGCCGGTCGCGGTCGCGATGCGGTAGCCGAGGCTCTGGGCCGTGTGTCGGATCGGCACCGCGGTGACTCGCAGGTCGTGTATTTCGCGTTCGCCGGGCGGCAGTTCGTGGAGCCGGAGCTCGTAGCCGCGGGGTTCGAGCCACGGCCACGCGTCGCGCAAGCGGGCGACGAGGCGCTCGAGGCCCGGGGCGCCGTAGAGATCGAGCGGTGGGCGGCCGGCGAACGTCGGGGAGCGTAGCGCGAAGAACAGGGCCGCGAGGTCCGCGCAGTGGTCGGTGTGGTAGTGCGTCAGCAGCACCGCATCGAGGTCGCGGATGCCGTGACCGGTCTGCGCGAGGCGGCGCAGTGTTCCGGGGCCGCAGTCGACGAGCACGGACGTGTCGCCGGTTGCGAGGTGATAGCCCGCGGGAAAACGGTCCGGCACCGGGATGGCCGTGCCGGAGCCGAGGACCGTGAGTTTCATGGCTGGCGTCACGATGGGTCTCCCGAGCGCGCTGCCTGGCGATCGCGGAGCCAGCGACCGATGGCGATCGCGTTGGCGAGACGGACGGCCGCGCGGCCGTGGCAATCGACCGGCTTCGGCGTGAGGCCTTCGCGCGCGACGACGTCTTCGAGGTACCCGGAGCCGCGGTTTTGCACGTTGCAGTAGTTGGTCTTGAGCTGGGTCGTCGCCGCGCCCGCGGGCAGGAGCGGCGCGCTCCAGTCGAGCGAACTCTTCGTCCACGCGCCGAACGGTCCCGAGCCCGCGAACTCGGCGAGTCGCGCGCGGGCCTCGTCCACCGTTACGCCGGCCTCGAGGTCCGCGAGCGTGATGCCCATGTGCAGCATGTGGCCCGGCGGTGGCGGGGCGCCGCGCGGTCGCAGCAGCAGTTCGAGCGTCGCACCGGTGCCGAGATGCGCCGCCGCGATCTGGACGAGTTCGCGTTCGGCACCGGCCTGGCCGCCAGGCAGTGCGGACTCGGCGTAGAGCACGACGAAACCGGGGTCGTTGAGCAGCGGCGACAGATCGCGCCGCTCGCGCTGGCGCGGTCGGCGGTAACGCAGCTGTCGCGGCGCGGTGGACGTGTGATCGATCTGGCGGTCGATCATGCCGTCGAACGCGCGGAGCAACGCGTCGAGGCCCGCGTGCGTGTCCTGCGACTCGAACGCGCGCAACGCGCACACCGTCGCCTCGAGCGTTGACAGGCATTCGGGGCGCGGCTCCTTGCGAATGCGATAGTTCGAAGGGGTCGCCGGCGTGATGCGAACGTGACGCAGATCCTGCAGCCACGGGTTCTCGTGATAGAGCCGGCGGCTGTGCGACCAGGTGCCGTCGAGCACGACGAGCGTCGACGGTCGTTCGGCCAGCGGGATGTCCTCGACCTCGATCGCGTCCGGGTGCGGATAGAGCAGCGCTGAGTCGGCTGGGACCTCGAGCGGCAGGTGCAGGCTCTGGCTCAGGCCGCCGTAGACGGTGTGCACCGTCGCATTGGGCAGCGCGAGGCCGAGGATCTTCGCGGTGCCGAACGGGTGGGTTCGCTCGTTCGGGTGCTGGATCACGACGACCTGGGTCGTCGTCGTGACCGTCGGCAGCAGGTCGCAGATGCAATGCGCCTCGGGCCGCATGCAGCGGTAGCATCGTGGTCGGGGCTCAGCGCTCGTCGGCACGGCGTCAGTATGCATCGTCGGCGAGCGCGCGCCGATAGTCCGCGGGCGTGTTGACGTTGCGCAGGAAACGTAGTTCGGGATCGTGAGCCCGCAGTTCCGCGTCGTCGAGCACGCGCGCGGCCGTCGAGTCGGTCGCGAGCGTGCGCGGGGTGCGAGTGCCAGCGGCGAGCAGCGCGTCGGCGTGTGCTAGTGCCTTGACGCGATAGATCGCGCAGAGCGGCTGCATGATGCCCTCGGGGGCGGGCATCACGAGGTCGTGGTGGCCGAGCTGGTGCACGAGCCATTCGACATCTGCGGTGCGCAGGAACGGGTTGTCGCACGCGCACACCAGTGCGGCATCGTCAGCGCCGAAACCGTGATTCGCCTGCACGTGGCGCAGTCCGGTCGCGATCGCCGCGAGTGGCCCCGTGGCCGGTTGTTCGTCGTGGATCGTCGCGACCCCGGCGGGCAGCGCGGGCAGTTCTTGATCCGCTTCGCGCCGGATCACGATCACGGGTTGCGTCGCGGCGAGCAGAGTCGTAGCGATACGGCACAGCAGCGGCGTATCGCCGAACGGCAGCGACTCCTTGGGTCGCCCCATGCGTTCGCTGCGACCACCCGCCAGAATCAGTGCACCCAGTCGCACCGGGGCAACGTAACCGATGGACCAGCCGCAGCCGCGCAAAGCCGACCTGTTCTCGCCGTTCTCGTATCGCATCGAGTGGAAGGACGGCGTTGTTCACGAGTATGCGGCGCGCGATCTCCGGCTCGCGTGCCCCTGTGCCAGCTGCATCGAAGAGGGCACGGGGCGCGCGATCCTCGATCCGTCCACCGTGCCGCAGAACGTGCTGCTGCTCGGCTCCGAACTCGTCGGTCGCTATGGGCTGAGCTTCATGTGGAGCGATGGCCACAAGACCGGGATCTTCACCTGGCCGACGCTCTACGAGCTCGGCAAGCTCGTCCCCTGACCGAGACCCGCGACATGGCTCCAACTCCGGCGGACGCGGTAGACGCGGTCCTCGATGCGCTCGATTGGACCGCGTTGGGAGCGATCTACTTCCATGAGGACGGTGAGGCGGAGCTTCGCGGGCGGCGCGAAGCGATCAAGGACCTCGGGCTCGAGCTCGGCAAGGCGCTGTTGCGTCGCGTGCCGCGTGGTGGTCGATCCCTCTGGGTCGGCGCGGGGCTCGCCGAGCTTCCCGTTCTGCTGGCCGAGACCATGAACGCCGGTCGCGGGGTCGTTGCCACGAACCTCCGGGTGGCCGAGTGCGAGTTGCTCAACTCCGCGCTGCGGCGGGCGCGGGTCGGCGATGGGCTCGAGTTCTTGCCCGTGGACGCACGCGACGAGTGCATACCCGGCGCGTTCGATCACGTCGGTTGCATCAGCCTGTTCACCGATCCCGAGACCTGGCCGCTGCTGAGCGACGTCACCTATGGTCGCATCGCGCCGGTGCAGCTCGACGTCGAGGCGTTCGCGGCCGAACGGGAGAATGCCAGGTCGCTCGCCAACCGGTTGTTCGAAGCGCTCGCCCGCCCCGGTCTGGTGACGACCTCGGCTGAAGAAGCGACGTGGTTTCTCGAATCGGCGACCGTCGCGGGTGTGCCGTACGACGCGGACGAGCAGCTGATCGCGACCGCGGTCGTCGGTGATCCCGTCGGCTTCCTGCGCCTGGGATAGCGCGGGCGAGCGCGCGTTCCTACGCGAGCTGGGCGAGGTCCGCGACGCGGTTCATCAGCGCGTGCAGGTCCGCGAGCAGCGCGAGACGATTGTGGCGCAGTGAGTCGTCCTCGGCGTTGACCATCACCGCTTCGAAGAACGCGTCGACGGGTGTGCGCAGGGCCGCGCACGCGGTCAACGCGCCTTCGTAGTCGCCGTCGTGCAGGCGCGGTTGGATCGCTGCGCGGGTGTCCGTGAGCGCCTGCATGAGATCGCGTTCCGCGGCTTCCTGGAGCAGCTCGCCCCGAACCTCGGTGCCCGCGGGTGCTCGGCCCTTCTTGAGGATGTTGCCGATGCGCTTGTTTGCAGCGGCGAGCGCTTCGGCTTCAGGGAGGGCGGCGAACGCGCGCACCGCGGCGAGTCGTCGTGGGACTTCGGCCAGTCGATCGGGGCGCAATGACGCGACGGCCGCGACTTCCTGGGCGGAGAAGCCCTGGTCGCGCGACCAGTTGGCGAGGCGCTCGAACACGAAGTCCGTGAGCGCAACCGTCGGATCTTCGATGGCGTGCTCGCCCGTGGTCGGGAACGCGGTCTTGGCGGCCGCGATGAGCTCGGACAACGTCAGCCGCGACTCGGTCTCGACGAGCATGCGAATCACGCCGAGCGCGTGGCGGCGCAGCGCGAACGGATCCTTGTCGCCCGTCGGCTTCTGGCCGATGCCGAACATGCCGACCAGGGTTTCCAGCTTGTCCGCGAGTGCGGCGGCGATGCCGACGTCCGAGCGCGGCAGCTCGTCGCCCGCGAACCGCGGCTTGTAGTGGTCTTCGACCGCCTCGGCGACGGCCACGGGCTCGCCGTCGTTGCGCGCGTAGTAACCGCCCATGATGCCCTGCAGCTCAGGGAACTCGCCGACCATCTCGGTGAGCAGGTCGCCCTTGCTGAGTTCCGCGGTGCGGTCGGCTGCTTTCGCGAGATCCGCGCCACCGAGGCGCTCGCCGATCGCGCTCGCGATCTTGCGCACGCGCTCGACGCGTTCGAGCTGTGAGCCGAGGCGGTTGTGGTAGACGACCTTGGCGAGGCGCGGCAGGCGGGATTCGAGCGTGTGCTTCTTGTCCGTGTCGAAGAAGAACTTCGCGTCCGCGAGACGCGGGCGCACGACGCGTTCGTTGCCGCCGATCACGGCGGATGGATCCGCGGGGCGGATGTTGCTCACGATCAGGAAGCGGTTCGCGAGCTTGCCGTTGCCATCGAGCAGCGGGAAGTACTTCTGGTTCTGCTTCATCGTCAGGATGAGGCACTCCTGCGGCACCGCGAGGAACTCGTCCTCGAAGCTGCACGTCAGCACGTTCGGCAGTTCGACGAGCGCGGTGACCTCGGCGAGCAGCGCATCGTCGGCGACCGCCTCGAGTCCCGCCGCTTTCGCACTCGCCTCGAGCTGGCGGCGAATCTCGTCGCGGCGTTCGTCGAACGACGCGAGCACCTTACCTTCGGCGCTCAGCTGCTCGGCGTAGGTGTCGGCGGTGCGTAGTTCGATCGCCCTGTTGCCCGCCTCGAAGCGGTGGCCCTGCGTTGTGCGGCCAGCGGTCATCCCGAGGGCTGTGACCTCGACGATCGCGTCACCGTGCAGCGCGATGAGTCGGTGCGCGGGACGCACGAACTTGACGTCGGTCCAGCCGTCGTCCTGCTGGTAGGTCATGACCTTGGGGATCGGCAGCTTGCCGATGGCCTCGTCGAGCGCCGCCTGCAGACCGACCGGCAGCGTCGCACCGGGCTCCGTGCGATCGAGCCAGAGCGTGTCCTTCTTGCCGTCGCTGGCCTGGCGGAGACTCGGCACCACGGATTCGTCGGCGCCGATTGCCGCGAGCTTCTTCTTCAGCACCGGCGTCGCGTTGCCGCCGGCATCGAGGCCGATCGCGACGGGCACGAGCTTCTGCTCGACGGCGCGGTCCGGCGCCTGCCTGGCGACGTTCGTGATGTGGACCGCGAGTCGGCGCGGGGTCGCGAACGACGTGACGGCACTGTCCGTCGTGACGAGGTCGGCGCCCTGCAGGTGGTCGGCGATGCCGCGCGCGAACGCGGCGCCGAGCTTCTCGAGGGCTTTGGGCGGCAGTTCTTCGACGAAGAGTTCGACGAGCAGGTTCGGCGTGGTCACGGCTGGCTGGCGGTCGGTGCGAGGCCGGCAGTCGTGGCCGGCGGGGTCATTCGTCGACCACGCTATCCGTCGAGTTGCTGCCAGTCACCGACAGGAAGAACTCTTCGAGACTGTTGCCCTGTGAGACCCCGCGCGGCGTGACGTCGCGGTCCATGAGGGTGCGGAGCACCTCGTTGAGCACCTCGTCGGCCGAACGGTTCTCGGGCAGCGACAGCCGCGTCGTGTAGCGCGTCGGACCGCGGTCGTCGATGGCCGTGATCCCGGCGATGTCCATGATCGCGGCGCAATCGGCCGGCAGCAGCGGCCGGGACGTGGTCAGTTCGATCATCAGACTGCTACGCGTGATCTCCTCGACCGGCCCGCAGGCCCGGACCTTGCCGTGGTCGAGGATCGCGACGTGGTCGCAGAGCTCCTGGATCTCGGCGAGGTTGTGCGAGCTGACGACGGTCGTGACGTTCTTGGACTTCTGCAGGTCCAGCACGAGGTCGCGGATCTGGCGCGCGTTCTGCGGGTCGAGGCCGGCAGTCGGTTCGTCGAGCAGGATGACCTCGGGGTCGCCGAGAAACGCCTGCGCGATGCCGAGGCGCTTCAGCATGCCGTGCGACAGCGCGTGCACGCCGCGCTGTTGGTACTCGGCGAGGCCGACCTTCTCGAGCGCTTCGAGCACTTCCTGTTTGGCCTTCGCCGGGTCGCTGCCCTCGAGGCGACGGAAGAACATCAGCTGCTCGAGCAGCGGCACGTTCTTCTGGAACGACGCGTCCTGCGGCAGGATCGTCATCCGACCCTGCAGCTGGTAGACGTGATCGATGTCGATGTCGAGCACGCGCAGCTGGCCTGCGTCGGCGCGCAGGAAGCCTGCGGCG
Source organism: bacterium (assembly GCA_024743115.1). Lineage (GTDB taxonomy): Bacteria > Planctomycetota > UBA1135 > UBA1135 > UBA2386 > JAGQRA01. The sequence continues at coordinate 45,450 of JANSXC010000027.1, forward strand.
ATCGAGAACAGCGTGGTCTTGCCGGCGCCGTTGGGACCGAGGAGGCCGAAGATCGACCCGGTCGGCACGTCGAAGCTGACGTCGTCGAGCGCCTTGTTGTCGCCGAACGACTTGCTGATGTTCTGGACGCGGATCGCGGCGCTGCCGGCGCTCGCGGGCGGTGGCGGCGGCGTGGACGGGTCCGACGGCAGGGGAGGAGTAGCGGTCACAGGTCGCGCCTCGTGAACTTGCGGTAGCCGAGCCAGGTGAAGAGCGCCGCCTGCCCGAGGCACAGGCCGCCGGCGAGCGCGACCTGCGACCAGTCGTGGTGCAGCAGTTTGGTCTGGAAGCCCCAGGGCAGCACATAGAGCAGGTAGCCCGCGGCGTCGTGTGTGAGCTTGCCGATCGTCGCGAACAGCGGCACGCCGCCGATGATCAACGAACAGATCGTCAGCGAGCCGAACGAGCTGCCGAACGACGCCGAGACCCACGCGCAGAGCGCGACGTAGGGCAGCGACACCCAGAGGATCGCCGCGACGCCTTGCGCTGCCCACGAGAACAGTGAGCCCCACGTGTACATCGGCAGCTTGGCGCCCATGTAGACGACGACGGTGAGCCCGAGCAGCATCAATACGAGCGCGAACGTCGTGAGGATGCCGAGCAATCGCCCCATGAAGATGCTGCCGCGATCGACGCGTAGCAGCTGATACCTCAGTTGTCGTGACCCGATATCGCCCGCATAGATGTCGAATGCACCGAATGCGATGAGGAACGGCCACCCGAACAGCAGGATCAGGAAGATCGCAGACAGCACGGCCGGCTGTTCTTCGAGCAGATAGCCGGCCCAATCGTCGGCCGAGCGCTTCGCATCGACGTCGTCGGCGTCGTTGCTGTCCGAGACCATCCAGCTCACGACGGGCTTCGCGAACGTCACCATCTCGTCGAGGACGAGTTCGGTGATCTCCTGCTTGTCGGCCTCGGGGTTGTCCTTCGTGATCTCCTTCACCGCCATCTCGACGGGTTGGAGCATCGTGTGCGCGACGACGAGGCCGAACGTGAGCGACAGCAGCAGGAAGATCAGCCCGATGCCGCCGCGCACGGAGTAGCGCGTCGAGTATTTCGCGATCAGTAGCGTCTGGCGACGATTCATGCGGGCTCGCGGTCGCGGGTCAGTTGATGAAGTCGTGCTTGAACGTCGTGTTCAGCAGGATCAGCGTCAGGATGGGGTAGATCAGGCCGACGAGCGTGCCGATCTGAAAGCCGCCGCCGACCTCGGGGCTGGCAAGCATCAGCGCGGGAATGAGCGAACCGATAACCGCGGTCACGGCATAGGCGTTACCCAGCGTGCGGCCGAGGAACTTCTTCTGCTTCAGGTAGCCGACGCCGGACGCGATCTGAAGGATCGTGCTGATCGCGCTGACTGCGATCATGGCGTAGAAGACTCCGAGACCCGCTTCTTCCCAGGCCTTGGCGACTTCGCGGGCAGCTTCCTGCCCTTCCTCGCCGGAGTCCGCCATGACGCCAATGAAAGCCATCAGTGCAACGAGGGCGAGCAGGGCGAGGACACCAAAGCCGCCGAACACGAAATTGAGAACGGCGAGAGCCGTGAGCCCACCGGGGCGTTTTCCTTCTGACATGAGTGGTCCTTCGCTGAGGGGACGTTGAGCAGGGACGTAGCCGCGGCATTGAAGGCGGGCGAGAGCCCCAATGCCAACCAATCCGCGAATGCCACCCCGTCAGCGGATTGGTCCGGGCGAGGGGCGGTCGGCAATTAGTGGCCGATCCGAGCGCGATCCTGTCGCGATGTTGCAGGTTCGCCTCGCGGCGCTACCGCACGATCGAATAGGTCGTGTTGGTGTAGCGCGGCGGGTGCACGGTGTAGAAGTTGAGCCCTGCGGTCCACAGTTCGAGTCCGAGCAGGCTCGGGACGAACGGGATTGCCAGTTGGAAGTATCCGAGCGGATCGTGCGACTGGGACGTCGTGACGACGGCGAAGCTGATCGCGTTGAAGACGTCGATGCCGACCGTGCCGAACGGGCCGGTGTAGCTGCCCGGCTGGAACGAGGCCGCGAGGAAGACGCCATCACCGCGCGGGGCGGCGATCTCGAGCTGCCACGCGCCGCCGAGGGTCGCCGAGATCGTCTCTCGCAGCGCCGGTTGCTCGAGCGAGAACGGCGCCGGGCTCACGGTGCCGAGCACGGTCGGCACCGCAGCGTACGCGTCGAGCCGGATGATGCCCTGGTTGATCGGGTTGTTCGATTGGGGAGCGCGCGCCTCGACATTGCCGGACGCGGCGATCGTGAGCCCGCCGATCCCGCGCAGCAGGATCGAGCCGCCGGAGCCGGGGCCGGCACCGAACTCGCCGAGTGCGCCGTTGGCGAGCACCTGGCCGCGCACGGTCAGGCTGCCGTTCGCTTCGAGCACGAGCGTGCCGCCGCCGCCGCCGCCGTTGGCAAAGCTCGTGAGGACGCATGTGCCGAGGAACGGTTCGTCCCAGAACATGTGGGAGCCGCCCGGGCTACCGCCCGCGAGGTCGAACGGCAGGGCGGCGCCGTAGACACCCGCGTGCCGGCCGCCGCCCGACGCCGAGCTCTGGCCGCACCAGAAGCTGTTGGGGTAGTTGTTGACCGTTTGACCGCCATAGCCGAGGCCCGTGCTGACTGCCCCCGGCCCGTTGATGGCGGGGCCGCGCGCGCTGACGTCCAGGATGCCGTCGATGTCGGCGTCGCCGTCGCAGCGCAGTTGGACCGCGTAGCTGCCGATGAAAGTCACGCGCACCCCCGCAGGGATCGCAATGCGGGAGTATGCGAAACGACCCTGGACCGGGTCGGTGTCGAGCGTGAGGTCGGCGGTCGGGGTCAGCGCCGGGTTCTGCGCGACGAGCGCGCCAATGAGCAACGGAGCGCTGAGTGCGCCAGCGAGGATACGCATGTCTGCCTTCTTCCTGTTCGAGGGACTTCGAGCGGGCGGTGGAAAGGCAGGGGCCGTTCGGTTGTGGTCGGTCGGCAAAGGCGAGGGTAGGTGGTGGCTGTTCCGGCGTCAAACCGGTGGGCTCGCCGCGGCTCCGGGTCACGCGCCGCTCTTCTGCTTCTGCTTCTTCGCGGCGTCCTTCTTGGCCTTCTTCGCGGCCTTCTCCTGCGCGGCCTGCAGCTTCGCCTCCGTCTCCTTGGCCCAGTCCTCGGGAGCCATCGGGAAGCCGAGTCGAGCGCGGCTCTCGAGGTAGCTCTGGGCGACGGCGCGCGCGAGGTTACGGATGCGCCCGATGTAGGCCGCGCGTTCGGTCACGCTGATCGCGCCGCGGGCATCGAGCAGGTTGAACGTGTGGCCGGCCTCGAGCAGGCGTTCGTAGGCGGGCAGCGCGAGCTGCTGCGCCATGAGGTGCTGCGATTGCCGTTCGTAGGCGTCGAACGCCGACAGCAGAAAGTCGACGTCGCTGTGTTCGAAGTTGTAGGTGCTCTGTTCGACCTCGTTCTGGTGGAACACGTCGCCGTACTTGATGCCCTTGGCGAACTCGAGGTCGTAGACGTTCTCGACGTTCTGCAGATACATGCAGAGGCGTTCGAGGCCGTAGGTGATCTCACCCGTGATCGGCTTGCAGTCGATGCCGCCGACCTGCTGGAAGTAGGTGAACTGCGTCACCTCCATGCCGTTGAGCCAGACCTCCCAACCCAGGCCCCAGCAGCCGAGCGTCGGGTTCTCCCAGTCGTCCTCGACGAAGCGCACGTCGTTCTGCTCGAGATCGAGCCCGATCGCGCGCAGCGAACCGAGGTAGAGGTCCATGATGTTCGCCGGCGACGGCTTGAGCACCACTTGATACTGATAGTAGTGCTGCAGACGGTTCGGGTTGTCGCCATAGCGGCCGTCCTTCGGGCGGCGACTCGGCTGTACGTAGGCGGCGCGCCACGGCTCGGGGCCGATGGCGCGCAAGAACGTGGCGGTGTGGCTCGTGCCCGCCCCGACCTCCATGTCGTAGGGCTGGAGCAGCGCGCAACCCTGCTCGTTCCAGTAGGACTGCAGGTCGAGGATGAGCTGTTGGAACGTCGGCATCGGGCAGCGCGGATGCTACGCAGGGTCGAGAGAGGCGGAAACGTGCAGTTTCCGCAAAAAGCCGAGAACGGAATCGGGGGCCGTCTCGCTGGCTGCGCGGAGCGATCTTTCGAGATCGATGAAGCCATGACCAAATCGCATTCCTGTTGTCTCGGGGGCCTCGCAGCCGCCGCTCTTCTCGTTGTGCCGGCGCTCGCCCAGGGCGGGTCCCTGGACCCCGGCGCACAGCTCGCCCCACAACGCACGCCCATTCACACGGCCTCGGCCGACGAAGGCCTCGCCTACGGCACCTGGGCGGCGGGTGGGAGTTACAAGGTGTCGTTCCACGACGGCATGTCGTTCGTGCCCTACCTCGGCCGTGACTATCCGAGCAATCAGTCGTTTGCGTGGACGACCGCGGCGGTAACGGCCGGAGAAGTCCAACTGCTGCGGCCTGGGCGCGAGCCCGAGACCGCGCAGGAGGATTACCGTTACGAGTACCGCTTCGGCGCCGTCACGGAGATCTACGACGTGCGAACCGAGGGGCTGGAACAGTCGTTTCGGATCACGTCGCTGCCGGCCGCGGGCGATCTCGTCATCCGGGGGCGAGTGGCATCGCGCCTCATCGCGCCGTCGACTGACGCGGTCCATGGGCCGTTGACGTTCGTTGACGAGAAGGGGCGCCCGATCGTCGAGTATGGGGAGGCGATCGCGTTCGACGCGACGGGACAGCGGGTCGATGTCCTGACCGCGCACAGCAACGGGGTCGTCGAGCTGATTGTGCCGGGAGAGTGGCTCGCAGCGGCGACCCTACCCGTAGTCGTGGACCCGCTGCTGACGCGAGTCCAGGTGGCGACGGGGGCCGAGGTCGACGCGATGGATATCGCGGTCGAAGAAGTCAGCCGTGCGGACCGGGTGTTGTTCGCCTACGTGCGCTTCGCGTCGGCCGGGGATGGCGACCTCTTCGTGCGACTGGCGCGAACCAACTACACCAGCCAGACCGTGTACTCGGACATCTCGTCCGCATGGTCGACCGATGATGTGGCATGTGCGTTCGTGGGGGGCGTCGACCGGTGGACGATCGTGATGCGGCGGTTGTTCCTGACGTTGCCGCTCGTAACCAGTCGAGTGCGTTGCCATGTCCGGCCGGCTGGCGACCTGACCTTCGCCACGAACTACGGCGACCTGTTCACGCCTGCGGGGCTCTACGAGTGGCGCCCGGACATCGGCGGGGTCGTGTCAACCGCAACTGGCAACGTCGCGCTCGTTGTGTTCCAGAGTGAGGATGTCGGACCGTTCTCGTTCACGAACACCGCGACGAGTGCGGTTCACGGTGCGTTCCTCGACCCGACCAGCACGAACGGCACGTTTGGGGCCTCGTTCCCCATTCGTTCGAGCCCGGCTCACGATTTCGAGCGGCCGGCGATCAACAGCGCAGCGGCCGGTCAGGCAGATCGGGGTTGGGTCGTTGCCATGCAGGAATACGAGAATGGCGTCGCCAACGACGATTGGGACCTGCTCGCGGTGCGGGTGGACGACAGCGGCGTGGTCCACGGCGCGACGCCGTTCCGCTCCGATGTCGGCGCGCTCAACTACCGACATCAACAGGAGCCCCAGGTCGCGGGTGCACGTGGTCGCTACGCCGTGTTGTTCTCGACGACGTCGTTGCCGAACGCACCACCGAAGCCGACTCGTGCGACCGGTATGGAGGTCCAGGTCGAGCGCTTCGATTGGGCGCCCGGCGCCTCGGCCCCCACGGCGGACTATCCTGCGGTGGTGATTCGCTCGAACGGGGCGCCCATCTGGGAAGTCACCGGCCTCGGTTTCGACTTCGACACCCGCTCGCACTGGGTCATGGCGTTTCGCACGATTACGACCGGATCCTCCGCGGCCTACTACGGTCGAATCGGCTACCGCGGTGAGCTCACCGAGGGAGGCAACAACTCGGCGGCGACGGTGTACTTCGCCCCAGGTCAAGACGCGTCGCCGATCGGTTGCGCCTACGATACGAGATCGCAGAGCTTCCGGTTGGCCTACGGCGTCAACGGGGCACCCAACAATCCCGTCTACGGACAGACGCTCGAATACGTCACGCCGGCGGCCCCCACGACCGCGGGGCCGGCTTGCGGCAGTGCAACGATCCAGTGGCTCGGCAGTCAGCAGATCGGCAGTGAATTCGGCCGGATCGCCGTCGATCACCCCTCGGGCCCCGTCGGCCACTTCCTGGCGGTGTCGCTGGCTCCGGCCAACCTGCCGATCATCGACCCGGCCGTGTTGCCCGGATGTCGGCTGCTCGTCGACGTAACGGGGCCGGGATACCTCGGGACGATGCCGTTCGTCTACGGCAGCAGCGCCACCTGGCCCCTCGCGTTACCCGAGTGGCTGCCGCCGATGGCGTTCCACTTCCAGGATTGGTACTTCGATGGCAGCTTTTTCGCTGCGTCCGAACGGCTGCGGGTCGAGGTCGTCAAGTAGCCGCGGGCGGAGGTGGACGGCGTGCGCTCGGTGCGCGAACATCGGCTGATATGCCGCTTCCGCTTCGTGGTTCGTCTGCGCACGGCCGCCGCGCCGCTTCCAACCGTTCGCGACGTCTCGCGAGCTGCGCCGCGACGATTCTTCTCGCCGTGCCGGCGATCGGCCAGGCAGCGGGTGAGCGACCGCGGCGATCGCTCGCGGACGGGCTCGTGCGCCAGGTCATCGAGCGCGAGGGCTTCGTGCCGCCGAAGATCGCGACGGGTCTCGACATCGGCGAGGGCAAGGGGCCGCTCGTGTTGCTCGTCCGGCGGGCCGATGGCCGAATCATCCTGCAGGAACTGTTCCGTGGGCGCGGGGATCACGGTCCGGCGGCGAAGAAGGTCGTGCTGACCGAGACGCCCGTCGAAGAAGAACTGGTCGAAGAAGAGTCGGTCGAAGAAGGGCCGGTCGAACAACCCGCGGAGCCGGCGAAGCAGCCGAAGCCGTTGGCGAAAGAACGGCCCGCGAAGGGACTCGCGCCCGCGGCCCCCGGGCCTGCGACTCCGGCATCGCTCGTGATCTGGCGGCGCGGTGAACGGCTCGAGTTCGGTGCCAAGGCCGGGGAACCGGTGTTCCGTGGCAAGGCGGTCGATCCTGCCGCGCTGCGGCCGTTCTTGAAGCGGCAGTTCGACGCCCGGAAGGGGCGACCGGGCCAGCGGCAGCTCTTCCTCCAAGTCGGCGCCGAAACACCGATGGACGACGTGCTGGCGGCGTGGGCCGTCGGACGGGAGGTGGGTTTCGAGGCGCCGCTGCTCGGCGGTCTCGTCATGCGCGGGCCGCGGCGGTTGCCGCAGCAGGCGGCCGACGCGATCGCGGGCCTCGCCGAGCAGTTCGAATGGCCTGTGCGCCACTACGGCGAAGGGTTGCCCGGCGGCCCGCAACCGATCTGCGACGGCGAAGTCGTGATCCTGCTCGATGGCCCGACGCCGTTCCGGGTCGTCGAGCCGCTGTTGCATGCGTTCATGCGCGCCGGCATCTGGCAGATCGGGTTCATCGGGCAGCGCGATCCGGCGACTCGGTTCAAGATCCGCACGAGCCTGCCGGTCGATGCCGGTCTGCTGAAGTGATCGAACGCCTCCGGCCGCGACGTCAACTCAGCGACTCTGGACACCGCGATGTCGAATGATGGCGTCGAGCCGAACGCGCCGGCCGCCGTCACGCAGCGCCGCGTCTTCGCGCTGTGGTGGCCGCTCGCCGGCAGCTGGCTGCTCATGGGCGTCGAGATGCCCGCGCTCGCGATCGCGATGACGCGCATGCCCGGTGGCGATGCGCACCTCGCGGCGCTCGGGGCGCTGGTCTATCCGCTGTCGCTCCTGATCGAGGCGCCGATCATCATGTTGCTGTCCGCGTCGACGGCGCTCGCGAAGGATCGTCACGCCCATGCGCTGATTCGCTCGTTCACGCACGTTGCCGGCGCGATCCTGACCGTGATCCACGGTCTCGTGGCGTTCACTGGCGTATTCGACTGGCTCGCGCTCGACGTGATCGGCGTGCCGCAGGAAATCGTCGAGCCGGGCCGGGTCGGCATGCAGATCATGCTGCCGTGGACCTGGGCGATCGCGTATCGCCGGTTCCAGCAGGGGGTGCTCATCCGTTGCGAGCGCTCGCGACTCGTCGCCAAGGGCACGCTGATCCGTCTGATCGCCAACGTCGCCGTGCTGTCGGTCGGGCTCGCGATCGGAACCTGGCCGGCGATCGTCGTCGGCTGCACGGGCGTGGCGTGTGGAGTCGTCGCCGAAGCGGTCTGGGCGGGCTACTGCTACCGCACCGCCGCGCTGCCCTGTCTCGCGCCGGCCCCCGCTGATCCGTCGGACCGGCTGACATGGCGCGCGTTCCGTACCTTCTACCTGCCGCTCGCGTTCACGCCGTTCATCACGATCGTGATCCAGCCGATCGGCGCGTGGGCGATGAGTCAGCTCGGGCGACCGCTCGCATCGCTCGCTGTGTGGCCGGCGGTCTACGGCCTGTTGTTCCTTTCGCGCAGCGCCGGGTTCGCGTTCAACGAGGTCGTCGTCACGCTCGCGGGCCGACCTGGCGGGCTCCGCGAACTGCGGCGGTTCGGTTTCCGGATCGGGGCGTTTGCGACAGCCGTCCTGCTTGCGCTTGCCGTGACGCCACTCGGAGGAATCTGGTTCGGTGCGATCACCGGGCTTTCCGACGAACTGACCGCGCTCGCCGCGTCGGCGGTACTCGTAGGCCTGCTGATGCCGGCCTACGCGGTGGCGCAAAACTACCACCAGGGCGTGCTCGTTCACGAACGGCGGACCCGCGCGATCACGGAGGCCGTCGTCGTCTATCTGCTGGTCTGTTCGGCGTTGCTGCTGACCGCCGTGCATGCGGCTCCGGACTGGACGGGGGCCTATGCGACGCTCTTGGCGTTCACGATCGCGGGCCTGGTGCAGACCGGCTGGCTGATCCTGCGCCGCCGTTCGGCGGGACCGGTCGCCGTCGAGCGCACGGTGAGCCCGTAGCAGGGGCCCCGCGCTCAGAAAAAAGGGACAACCGCCGTGCGTCTGGCGCGGGTCGGTTCTTCGGGGGTGAGTGCGGCGCGCAAACCGCGTGTCGCGCTCGCTCCTGTCGCTCGGTCGGCGTTTCTTTCTTGGTGACGCAGGGACTGTCAGCCGCGATCGAGGTGATCGCGGCGTCGATCGGGTGGCGATCCTTTCGGGGCGGTGGCGTTTCGCGTCACCGCCCTTCGTTTCGTTGGCCGGTCGCCGGTCAGCGCACCCCGACGGTGATCGCGAGGCCGCCCGTGGAACGGATCACGGTCAGATTGCCGGTGGCGTCGAGCTCGCCGTCGATCGCCTGCAGGTACATCAGCACCCCGGCGAGTGCCGCGGAGTTGGGGATCGGCAGCGCGAAGCTTGCGGTGCCGTTCGGGTTCGATGGCAGCACGAGCGTTGCGTCGGGCCGCACCGCGAGGAAGCAATTGGGGGCACCCGCCGGATGGATCGTCGCGAGTGCCTGCGGTAGCGCGCCACCGGCCCACATGAAGTTCGAAAAGCCCGCGAGCCCGAACGTGATGCCGTTCGTTGCGAGCGCCGCGACCTCCGCACGGAACGTGTCGCCGGTCCAAGGTCGGTTGGTTGCCACGAACCGGAGCTGGCCGCGCGGCCCGAAACAACCGTTGCCGAACTGCGAGATCGTGGCCGGGTTCGTCATGAGGTAGGTCCAGGTCTCGTTGTTGGTCGTGCCGCTCGGGTCGATGCCGCCGAACAGCATGGCACGTTCGCGCAGGCTGTCCCAAACCATCGCGTGGCCGCTACGCGAAGTTGGGCTGGTGCCTGGTGCGAGATTCTGGGACCAGTCCTGACCGTTCCATTCCCAGGTCGTCTGGCCGCTGCCGCTACCGCCGAACAGGATCATCCGATCGCGCGCGTGATCGGCGACGCTGGCACTGCCGATGCGTGGACCCGGATGGTTCTGGGGCAGCAGCCGATACCACGAGAGGCCGTCGTAACCCCACATCTCGGAAGGATGCTGCTGTCCGCCGTAGAGCGTTGCGTGACCCGTTACGGGATCCTCGGTCAGCGTGACCTCGTGGCTCGCACTCGCGAAGCCCGCGGGGGATCGCAGCTCCCAGTCGGCTGACACGTGATCCCACTCCCACGTCAGCGGGCGGGCGGTGGGCGGTTGGAACGGCGGCATGAAGTAGCCGCCGAACAGCACGGCGCGGTTGCGATTGCTCGACCATGCGAGGCCGTGGCCGGCGCGCGCCGGCGGCGTGTTGGCCGGCATCCGGCGACTCCAGTCCGTGCCGTTCCACTCCCACGTGTCGTCGAGAAAGCCGACGGGCGAGTTGGTGTCGCGGCCGCCATACATCAGAGTCGTGCCCGTGTTGGGAACGAACACGAGCGCGTGTTCGGTGCGGGCGAGCGGTACGGTCGCCGGCGAGCGCTGCGTCCAGCTGGCGCCGTCGAAGATCCAGGTGTCGTCGACGACGAATTGGGTCGCGCCGCCGAAGAGCACGATCTCGTCACGAATCGGGTCGTAGGCCATTGCGTGGCCGGATCGTGGGGTCGGGCTCGTCGACGTCGGGATCGGCAGCCAGACCGATTGCGCGCCGGCGCCGGCGGCGATGGCGAACGTCACGGCGAAGGCCAGCAGCGGGTGCGGCAAGCCGCAAGTCGAGAGCAACGCGCTGCCAGGTCGGGGGATCACGCCGGCCGATCCTAACGGATTCTCTGTCCGACAGCTGGTCGTGCCGACAAGGGCAAGGGTCATGAGTCGTGATCCTCGCCGTCTTCTCCCCGCGTTTCCGGGTTCCTGGCTGCCGTTCTTCGTCACTGGGCTCGGCCTGATCTCGAACCTCGCGGCTCAGGTCGCGGTCGGAACGGGTGGTGTCGACCCCGACCCCGTGCGCGAACGCGTGGCGCTGCCACCGCCGCACGTCCCGATCCATACGGCTGCGGCCGACTCGGGCGTGGCTTACGGAACGTGGGCCGCGGGCCACGACTACAAGGTGTCGTTCCACGACGGCATGACGTTCGTGCCGTACCTCGGCGCGGACTATCCACACAATCAGCCGTGGTCGTGGCGCACCGTTTCGGTCGCGGTGGGCGGGGTCGAGTTGCTCGAGCCGGCGCGTCAGGTCGGGCGCTGGCACGACGACTATCGCTACGAGTATCGGCTGGGCACGGTGACCGAGGCGTATGACGTTCGAACCGATGGCCTCGAACAAACGTTCATCGTCGGTGCGTTGCCAGGCGATGGCGACCTCGTCGTTCGTGGCCGCGTTACCACGGCGTTGCAATCGCCCGATCAGGCGGCGCGGCACGGTGATCTCACGTTCATCGATGCTGCGGGCGATCCGATCATCGGCTACGGCGCGGCGTTCGTGTTCGATGCGACTGGTCGTCGTTTGCCGATCACTACGGCCCGTCGCGGCGAGGAGATCGAGCTGCGTGTGCCTGCGGCGTGGCTCGCGGAAGCGACGTTGCCTGTGACGGTCGATCCGCTGCTCACGCGTCGGCAGGTGACCGCGTGGAGCGGTTGGAACATTCGTTCGGTGGACATCGGCCGGGACGATCGGGCGTCGACCGCGAACGTGATGATCGTGAGTGTCGCCGCGGCGTCGCAGTTCGACGACGACGTCAGCGCGCGGCTCTGCGACGACGACTACACCTCGCGCGCGCAGGTGTTCCAGGACATCACGACGAGCTGGGATGCCGATGGTGCCTGTTGTGCCTACGTCGCTGGTGGCACGAAATGGGCGATCGTGTTTCGCCGCTATTTCTACGGCTCGGGTATCCGCACGAGTCGGCTGCGTGCGCGCGTGCATCAAAGCGGCAACCTCACGAACTCGACGCAGGTCACCCACCTGACCGGAGCGCAGCCCTACAACGATCTGCGGCCGGATGTTGGCGGCACTCGCCTCGGCAGCACCGGCAGCGCGGCGCTGGTGGTGTTCGAGCGCGAGGACAACTCGGCGCAGAACGGCAACTGGCGTGGCACGGATTCGACGGACGTCTACGGTGTGTTGCTCGACGTCTCGACGACGGCGGGGACGTTCCTGGCGCCATTCCAGATCGCCGGATCGACGGTGGACTTCGAGCGACCCAGCGTCAATCAGGAAGGTGATGGTGCCGGGTTCTCGTGGATCACGGTCTTTCAGGCGCACGACAACTCGAACGGCGACGATTGGGACGTGCTCGGGCGGCGGATCGACAGCACTGGCACAGTGGCGAACGGCCTTTGGACGTCGGCGCTCGGTGGCAACGGCCTGCGTCATCAGTTCGCTCCGAAGATCGCCGGGCGCGGCGGCCGATATGCCGTCACGTTCTCGACTGCCGCCGTGGCGTCGACGGTCGCCAACAAGCCCTCGACGACCTCTGGCGACGAGGTCTGGGTCGAGCGCTTCGATTGGCTCAACGGTGTGAGCGGACCGACCGCGGGGCATCCACCGCAACAGCTGACCTCGAACTCGCAGGTCATCTACGAGGCTACGGGGATCGCGTACGATCATCGTTCGAAGTCACACTGGGCGGTCGGCTATCGCCAGCACTACCCGGCGCCAGCGCAGGCGCGGATTGCGCGCGTCGGTTACACGGGCGCCCGGACGGAGGGTTCCTACGTGATGTACTCGGTGACCGGTGATGTCCCCGGCAGTGTTGCCGTCACGTTCGACGACGATCACGACGACTTCCTCTGCGCCTACGGCGTGGGGCGGTCGACGACGGATCCGATCTACGGCCAGACGCTCGAGTATCGGACGCCGACCCTCTGGAGTCGGGCGGGCACGAGCTGCTCCAACGTCGGCATGAGCTGGGTCGGCCGTCAGCAGATCGGCTCCGAGCTGAGTGGGCCGTTCGTCTACAACGCGCAGTCGACCACCGGACACTTTCTGCTCGTATCGCTCGGGACCTCGAGCCAGCCCATCGTCGATCCCGCGGTGGCGGCGGGCTGCAACCTGCTCGTCGACAACGGTGCGGGACTGCTCGGGACGATGGCGTTCCGGATCGGGGCCGACGTGTCGTGGCAGCTGCCACTGCCGGAATGGCTGCCGCCCCTGACGTTGCACTTCCAGGACTGGCTGCTCGACGGCACGACGTTCCGCAGCTCACGACGTTTGACGGTACCAGTGGTGAAGTAGCCCGAAACGGCCATCGCACGGCGGGGGACGGACCGTAACCTGCCCCGATGGTCCGCATGCGCATCGCCCTCACGTTGCCGTTGCTCGCCGCGTCCGTCCTGGCGCAGAGCGAGCTGTCCGGTACTCGCCCGAACATCCTGTTCATCTTCAGCGACGATCATGCGGCGCACGCGATCAGCGCCTACGGCTCGAAGATCAACAAGACGCCGAACATCGACCGGATCGCGGCGGGCGGCGTGTTGTTCCGCAACAATTTCTGCGGCAACTCGATCTGTGGTCCGTCGCGTGCCACGATCCCGACGGGCAAGCACAGCCACAGCAACGGCTTCATGCGGAACGGCAACACGTTCGATCCGGCGCAGCCGACGATGCCGAAGATGCTGCAGGCGGCGGGCTACCAGACCGCGATGATCGGCAAGTGGCACCTCCAGTCGGCGCCGCGTGGCTTCGATCACTGGATCGTGCTGCCCGGGCAGGGGCAGTACTACAACCCCGACTTCAAGACGCCCGAGGGTCGCAAGCGCATCGAGGGGCATGCGACGAACATCACGACGGATCTCGCGGTCGAGTGGCTCGATGGGCGCAATCCCGACAAGCCGTTCCTGCTGATGTGCCAGCACAAGGCGCCGCATCGCAACTGGATGCCGGCGCCCGAGGATCTCGAGCTGTTCGCGGGTGAAGACTTGCCCGTGCCGCCGACGTTGTTCGACGACTACGAGGGTCGCACGGCTGCGGCCCAGGCGCAGGAGATGACCCTCGTGCGTCACATGTACCTGCACTACGACCTCGTGGTGCCGCCGACCGAAGCGGCGCGCGCGGCGGGGCTGAAGGGGCCCGACCGTAGCTGGGACAACATGATGAAGCGGCTGACTCCCGAGCAGCGCAAGAAGTGGGATGCCGCATTCGGTGCCGAGAACCGCGCGTTCCTGGCCAACGAGCCGCAGGGCCGTGACCGGCTGCTGTGGTACTACCAGCGCTACATCAAGAACTACCTGCGCTGCATCAACGGCGTCGACCGCAGCGTCGGTCGGTTGCTCGACTGGCTCGACCGGCATCCCGAGGTCAAGCGCAATACGATCGTCATCTACAGCTCCGATCAGGGCTTCTACCTCGGCGACCACGGCTGGTACGACAAGCGCTGGATGTACGAAGAGAGCTTCCGGATGCCGCTCGTGATGCAGTGGCCCGGTCGGCTGCCCGCCGGCAAGGAGGTCGGTGAGCTGGCGCAGAACATCGACTTTGCGCCGACGTTCCTCGATCTCGCGGGCCTGGATACGCCCGGCGACATGCACGGCACGAGCCTCGTGCCACTCCTGGGTGAGGAGGCGCCGACCGATTGGCGTGACGCGCTCTACTACCACTATTACGAATCGCACGCGGTGCACATGGTGCCTGCGCACTACGGGGTCCGCACCGCGCGCTACAAGTTGATTCGGTATTACGAGCCGCAATGGGACGAGTACGAGTTGTTCGACCTCGAGAAGGATCCCGACGAACTGCGCAATGCCTACGAAGACCCGGCGTACGCGAGCGTCGTCGTCGATCTGAAGCGGCGACTGGCGGAGCTGCGTGAGCAATACGGTGACGACACCGGCACGCTCGGCGATTTCGACGTGACCGCCGGGATCGCGCGCGTGGTCCACGAGGGCCAGGGGCTGCGGGTGTGGGCCAACACCGCGGGGGGCTATCTGCTCGAAGCCGGCAAGCCGGCCGGCACGAAGTTCTCGACGACGATGACGCCCGTTCGGGGTCGGCAACGCACCAACGGGTTCGTGATCGCGAGCGGTGGTGATCCACGCCGCGACCTCGTGCGAGCTGGAGTGGAGTTCCAGAACAAGCAGCTGACGATCATCGGTCCGGGTGGGTTCCGGAAACGCAAGAGCGTGCCGATCGAATGGGACGGTGGGCCGGTCGAGATCACGATGCACGTGGATCTCGAGGAGCGCCAGGTCGTCGCCTCGGCCGCGGGCAAGCAACTGCGGGTGCCGTTGCCGCCGAACTGGCAGGAGCTGACGGCCTACGGCTACGGCGCCGGCAACGCGGAGACGATCTTCACGCCGCTCCGCATCGAGTAGTCACCTCATCGCTTCGTGGCTGCCGCGTCGAGTTCCGCGACCCGGGCGACGGCCGCGCGAGTCTCGGGGTGATCGTCCCCGAGCGCGCTGCGGATCCGGGGCAGCGATTGGCGTAGCAGTGGCGCCGCGTCCTCGAGCCGGTCGAGGCGCAGGAGGCAGTGACCCAAAGCGCTCTCGGTCGTTGCGACCCGAGCGTTGGTCGCGCCGTAGATCTTCTTGCGACTCGCGAGCGCCGCCCGCAGGTGGCCCTCTGCCGTGGCGGCGTCGCCGTTGCCTGTCAGCGCTCGCCCGAGCAGGACCTGCGAGCCGGCGATCTCGGGGTGGCCCGCGGGCAGTTTGGCCGCGAGGATCTTCAGTGCATCCTGGAGCGGCGCGATGGCGGCACTCCAGCGCTCCTGCTGCAGGCGCAGGTATGCCAGGCCTTGGAGCGCCTGCGCGACCTGAACCGCGTCGTCACCGAAGTTCTCGCGCCGGATCGCGATGCCGGTCTCGAATGCCCGTTCGGCGGCTTCGTGTTTGCCGAGTTCGACATAGAAGAACCCGAGCTTGAGCTCGGCGTTGCTGACGTCGGGGGAGCGCGCGCCACGCAGTTCGGCGAGCTGGTCGCGGGCGCCGCGGAACATCGCTTCCGCTTCGTCGAACCGTTTCTCGGCCTGCAGCCACAGCCCGTAGTTGTTGCGGGTGCGGGCCGCGAGCGGATGCGCGCTCGTCAGTTGCCGGTCGAACACCGCAATCGCGCTGCGCCAGTACTTCCCGGCCGCGTCGCTCTCGCCGCGCTGCCAGCTCAACGTGCCGAGTGCTGCGTTGGCCTCGGCCAGCGCGAGCTTCTTCGTCGGGATGCGGGCGCCGAGTTCGACCGCGCGCACGAGGCTCTGCTCGGCCGCGTCGAACTGCTTCTGCTGGAGCAGATAGCTGCCGTGACGAGCCCACGCGGCGACGCCCTCACCGGACTCGATCGCGCCGATCGCGGTCAGGATCGCGATGGCTTTCTCGACATGATCGATCGCGCCGGCGGCATCCCCGCGATCGCCGTGCGCAGCGCCGAGCAACAGCTCGAGATCTGCGCGGTCACGGCGGCGGTCGCCCGCGAGTTGGGGCAGGATCGCGAGGGCCTGCTCGAGCTGATGCTCGGCATCGGCCGAACGGCCGAGTCCGCGGTAGGTCGCGCCGACCTGACGATGCAGTCGCATGCGGACGTCGGCGCGCACGACTTCGCCGCTCTCGAGTCGCGTCGCGACGCCGTCCATGATCTCGCTGACGGTGACGTCGCGCTGCTCGACGAACGGGTTTGCCGCGCGCAGCGCGTGCTCCAGGATCGCCAGGGTCTCGTTCGCCGCGTCGCGTTCGCCGGTGGCCTCGTCGGCACGATGCGACGCCTCGACTGCGAACATCGAGCTCACGGCGGCGGCGCCTGCGAGCACGATCGCGATCACCGAGGCTGCGACGAACAGCGTCCGGTGGCGGCGTGCGAAGAGCCGTAGGTGATAGCTCAGGCTCGGCGGCCGTGCGGTCACGGGCTCGCTCCGCAGAAAGCGGTCGATGTCCGCGGCGAGGGCCGCGGCGCTCGGGTAACGGCGCTGCGGTTCTTTCTCCAGCGCCTTCAGCGTGATCGCTTCGAGGTCGGCGGGCAGTTCGGGGGCGCGGCGCGGTGCCGCGTCGATCACCACGCGCAGGGCCGCGGGAATCGGCAGCCCGGCGGTCGCGTATGGCAGGCGACCCGTCATCAGTTCGTAGAGCATCACTCCGAGCGCGTAGGTGTCGGTACGGGCGTCGACGGCACCCGGTTCGCCGCGGCACTGCTCAGGGCTCATGTAGGCGAGCGTGCCGATGAGCTCGCCTGCCGTCGTCTTCATGACCGCGTCGTCCGCGGCCGCTACGTGGGCGACGCCGTAGTCGATGAACTTGGGCTGGCCGGATTCGGAGACCAGCACGTTGCCGGGCTTGAGGTCGCGGTGCACCACGCCCTTGTCGTGACCGTGCTGCACGGCATCGCAGATCGTGCGGAAGAGTTCCAGGCGTTCTTGCTGCGTACGACGTTCGCGCTGGCACCAGGAGGTCAGCGGCAGGGCACCCGGCACGAGTTCCATCGCGAACCACGGCAGCGTGCTGCCGGCTTCGACATGCGTGCCGGCGGCGTAGACCTGCGCGATGCCCGGATGCTGCAAGCGCGCGAGGATCTCGGCTTCGGCGCGGAAGCGTTGCGCGGTGGAATCCGGCATCGCGAGCGAGTGCAGGACTTTGAGTGCGACCGTGCGGTGTGGGGATTCCTGGCGCGCTTCGTAGACCGTGCCCATGCCGCCGGCGCCGAGTCGCCGGCCGACGCGATACTCGTCGATGCGCTCAGGAGCGCCATGTTGCCCGATCGGCGATTGCAGGAACGACTCGCCGCCGGTGACTGCGTCGTGAGCGGCGGTGTTGTCGGCGTGAGCCAGCAGGTCGTCGACTTCGGCGCGCAGCTCCGGGTCGCCACACTCCGCTTCGAGGAAGGCGAGCCGTTCGCCGGCCGGGAGTTCGCTGACTGCGGCGAAGAGCCGCTTGAGCTCGCGCCACGGTTCGGCGGCTGGCCGAGATTGAGCGTCCGCCGGCTGACGGGCGGGACCGTCGGGTGGATTCATCGCCATGGCCGTCAGGACTCAGGCCGTCAGTTCGCGTCGCAGCCACGCGCGGGCGAGGGACCAATCGCGTTCGCACGTGCGCAGTCCGATGCCCAGCGCGTTCGACGTTTCCTGTGGGTCGAGCCCCGCGAAGAACCGCAGTTCGACGATACGGGCCATGCGCTCGTCGCGCTCGGACAGGCGGTCGAGGGCTTCGTCGAGCGCGAGCAGGTCGATCGCGTTGTTCTCGAAGCGCAGAACGGTCTCGTCGAGCGCGTGTCGCTGACCGCCGTCGCGCTTCTGCCGCCCCTTGGTCCGCGCGTGATCGACGAGGATCCGGCGCATGGCCTGCGCGGCGACCGCGAGGAACTGCGTGCGGTCCTCGATCGCGACCGAGCGCTGCTGGCAGAGCTTGAACCATGCCTCGTTGACGAGCGCTGTCGGCTGCAGCGTGTGGTCGAGCCGTTCCCGGTCGAGCAGGTGCGCCGCGATGCCGCGCAGTTCTCGCAAAACGATGGTGAAGGCCGCCTCGAACGCCGACCGGTCACCAGCCCGCGCGGCGGCGAGCAACCGGGTTACGTCGTGGGTGGGTTCTGCAGACGGGTCCATCCTGCCGCTGATTCTCCCGTCGTCACCGCAGACGGCAAGTGGGCGGACGGGCCCGTCAGCGCGGTCGTGGACCGAGTGGCCCATACGGCGGGGATCTCCGTGCCCCGGCGTAGCCCACGCGCGTGCGCGACCGATGAAATGGCGGTTGACAAGTCCGGTGACCACGCCGAACCTTCTTCGCCCCGAACTCGCTCGGAACCTCCCATGACGACCCCGCCACGCCATATCCAGCGCCATATCCAGCGCCATGACGGCGTCGTGACGCGCGCCGATCGCGAGCGTTTGCTGGGCCAGCGCGGCGCCGTCGTCTGGTTCACCGGCCTGTCGGGATCGGGTAAGTCGACCGTCGCCCGCGCGCTCGAGGAGCGGTTGACCGCGGCGGGCCGGCTGGTCTACGTCCTCGACGGCGACAACGTTCGCCACGGACTGTGTGCGGACCTCGATTTCTCCGATGCCGGCCGCGTCGAGAACATCCGGCGGATCGGCCATGTCGCGGCGCTGTTCGCAGATGCGGGCGCCATCGTGCTGACCGCGTTCATCTCGCCGTTCCGTCAGGATCGCGCAACGGTTCGCGAACTCGTCGGCGACGACTTCGTCGAGGTGCACGTCGACGCCGCGCTCGACGTCTGCGAATCGCGGGATCCCAAGGGGCTCTACAAGAAGGCGCGAGCCGGCGAGATCCCGAAGTTCACGGGCATCGACTCGCCCTACGAAGCGCCGGAGAACCCCGAACTCAAGCTCGACACGGGCGCGTTGTCCCTCGCGGACTCCGTGACCACGGTGCAGCAACTGCTGGAGCAGCGCGGGCTGCTCTCGAAGCCGAATCAATAGAACGCACATGACGAAGTACGCGCTCAGCCACCTGCAGCAACTCGAGCAGGAGAGCATTCACATCATTCGGGAGGTCGTCGCCGAGTTCGACAACCCGGTGATGCTCTATTCGATCGGCAAGGACTCCGGCGTGATGCTGCGGCTCGCGCAGAAGGCGTTCGCACCCGCTCGTATTCCGTTCAAGGTGCTCCACGTCAACACGAGGTGGAAGTTCCGTGAGATGATCGAGTTCCGCGACAAGCTCGTGAAGGAGCTCGACCTCGACTTCGTCGAGTGGATCAATCCCGAGGGCGCCAAGAACAACATCAACCCGTTCGAGCATGGCACCCAGCGGCACACGCACATCATGAAGACCGAGGCGCTGAAGCAGGCGCTCGAGGCTGGTCAGTACGATGCCGCTTTCGGTGGCGCACGCCGCGACGAGGAGAAGAGCCGTGCCAAGGAGCGAGTGTTCAGCTTCCGCGACCGGTTCCACCAATGGGACCCGAAGAACCAGCGCCCAGAACTCTGGAACATCTTCAACTGCCGGGTGAACAAGGGCGAGTCGATCCGCGTCTTCCCGCTCAGCAACTGGACGGAGCTCGACGTCTGGCTCTACATCTACCAGGAGCAGCTGCCGATGGTGCCGCTCTACTTCGCGAAGGAGCGCCCGATCGTGGAGCGCAACGGCGCGATGATCATGGTCGACGACGACCGCATGCCGCTCGAACCCGGCGAGACGCCGGAGATGAAGATGGTGCGGTTTCGGACGCTCGGCTGTTACCCGCTCACGGGTGCGATCGAGTCGGACGCCGACACGCTGCCGAAGATCATCGAAGAGATGCTGCGCAGTCGTGACTCCGAGCGGCAAGGCCGCGTGATCGACTACGACGAATCCGGCTCGATGGAAGACAAGAAGCGCGAGGGCTACTTCTAATGACCTACGCGAAACAGATCGACGAGTACGGCATCGAGAACTACCTCGACCGCTACGGCAACCGCGAGATGCTGCGGCTGCTGACCTGTGGCAGCGTCGACGACGGCAAATCGACCTTGATCGGCCGGTTGCTCTACGACTCCCAGCTCGTCTTCGATGACGTGCTCGCCGCGACCGAAAAGGCGTCGGAGAAGTTCGGGACGACGGGCGGCAAGGTTGATCTCGCGCTGCTCGTCGACGGCCTGCAGGCCGAGCGCGAGCAGGGCATCACGATCGATGTGGCGTACCGTTACTTCGCGACCGACTCGCGCAAGTTCATCATCGCCGATTGCCCGGGGCACGTGCAGTACACGCGCAACATGGCGACGGGCGCGAGCAACTGCGATCTCGCGGTCATCCTGATCGATGCCCGTCACGGCGTGCTCGAGCAGACGCGGCGGCACTCGTTCATCTGCGCGCTGCTCGGCATCCAGCACTTCGTGATCGCGGTCAACAAGATGGACCTCGTCGACTGGAGCGAAGAGCGCTTCCGCGAGATCCGCGACGAATACAGCGAGTTCGCTGCGCGCTTGCAGGTGCGCGACATCCACTTCATCCCGATGTCGGCGCTCGAGGGCGAGAACGTCGTCAAGCGCGGCGAGAGCATGCCGTGGTTCCAGGGTTCGCCGTTGCTCGATCACCTCGAGACCGTGCACGTCGCGAGCGACCGCAACCTGGTCGACCTGCGCCTGCCGGTGCAGCGCGTCGTGCGGCCCAACCTCGACTTTCGTGGGTTTGCGGGCACGCTCGCTTCAGGCGTGCTGCGGGTCGGTGATCCGGTCGCCGTCGTGCCTTCGGGCAAGCAGAGCAAGGTCAAGTCGATCGTCACGTTCGACGGCGATCTCGAGGAGGCGTTCGCGGGCATGGCCGTGACGGTTACGCTCGACGACGAGATCGATGCGAGTCGCGGGGACGTGATCGTGTCGCCGCAGAACGCGCCGTCGCTCACCAACACCGTCGAGGCGATGGTGGTGTGGTTCGACGAGCAGCAGCTCGACGTCGGCAAGCAGTATCTCGTCAAGCATTCGTCGGCCCAGACGCCGGCCGCAGTGACGGATCTGCGCTATCGCGTCAACGTCGGCGACCTGCGGCGCGAGAGCGTCGAGTCGCTGGCGATGAACGAGATCGGCCGCGTGCGCGTCGAGTGCAGCCGGCCGATCGCCGCGGACTCGTACACGAAGAACCGCAGCATGGGTTCGTTCATCCTCATCGACCGCATGACGAACGCGACCGTCGGTGCCGGCATGATCGTCGAGCGCAAGATCGCGGACGAGGCGATGAAACGCCGTCAGGGTGCCGCCGTGGACGCGGGCTCGAACGTGCGGCTGCAGAAGAAGCGCCTCGTGTCGCCGGAGGCGCGTCGCCAGCGGCTCGGCCAGACCCCGTTCGTCCTCTGGATCACGGGCCTGCCGCGTTCGGGCAAGTCATCGATCGCCTATGCGCTCGAGCAACGGCTGTTCGACGAGCAGAAGCACCTGCACGTGCTCGACGGCGAGCTGCTGCGGCTCGGGGTCAACGAGGATCTCGGGTTCAGCGGTGCTGACCGCTGGGAGAACCAGCGGCGTGCGGCCGAGCTGGCGCGACTCAATCTCGGCTTCGGCATCAGCACCGTCGTTGCCCTCGTGTCGCCGATGGAGTTCGAACGCAAGCGCGCTCGCGACATCGTCGCGGACGAGAACTTCTTCGAAGTGTTGTGCGACGCGCCGCTCGAGGCGTGCGAGGAGCGCGACACCGATGGCCTCTACGAGCGCGCCCGCGCCGGTGAGATCGCGAACGTCACCGGGGTCGACGCGCCGTACGAGCGCAGCAAGTCGCCCGACATCGTGCTCGATACCGTCGGTGACTCGGTTACCGACAACGTCGAGAAAATCGTGGCGTTCCTTCGGGACCGCAAGCTGCTGGACTGACCGGCCGTCGAATCACCAAGAGGCACGAAGTTGTCACAGCAGCCGGTCATCGAAGCGGAAGGTCTGAGCAAGACTTATCGGCTGTACAACAACCCGTACAACCGCCTGCTCGAGAAGCTGCCCTGGAACAAAAAGGTGCGGCACCGGCCCGTCCACGCGTTGCGCGATATCACCTTCGACGTGGCGCCGGGCGAGTGCATGGGACTCGTTGGGACGAACGGCGCGGGCAAGTCGACGCTGCTCAAGGTTCTCAGCGGCACCACGTTCCCGAGTGCGGGGCGCTACGCGGTGCGCGGTCGGGTCACGAGCCTGCTCGAACTCGGCGCGGGCTTCCACCAGTCGTTCACGGGTCGCGCGAACATCTTCATGAACGCCGCGATGATGGGGTTCTCCCAGCGCGAGGCGAAGAAGAAGGTCGACGAGATCATCGAGTTCAGCGAGCTCGGCGAGTTCATCAACGCGCCGCTGCGGACTTATTCGTCGGGCATGGCGGCGCGCCTCGGGTTCTCCGTCGCGATGGCGACCGAACCCGATCTGCTCATCATCGACGAGATCCTCTCGGTCGGTGACATGAACTTCAAACGCAAGTGCGTCGAGAAGATCTGGGACTACAAGCGCAAGGGCCGCTCGATGTTCTTCTGTTCGCACTCGCTCTACGACGTGCGGCAGATCTGCGATCGCGCGATCTGGATGAAGCAGGGCCAGATCCAGATGCTTGCCGACTCGGTCACGGTGACGAACGAGTACGCGACCTACGAGAACAAGGTCGCGGGTCACGGCGACGAGGTCGCCTACGACAACGTGCCCGAGGCCGAGCGGTCCGGGGAAGATCAGCCGATGATCCTCGGCTCCCAGATCCTCGATGCCGACACGGGTGAACCGCGTAACACGTTCAGCCCCGGTGAGTCAGTCGCCATCAAGGTGCACGTCAAGAACCCGGCCCGCGAGAAGCTGTCGCTCGCGGTCGGTGCGATGCGTTCGGACGGCACGCTGTGCTTCGCGCACACGACGCAGTTCCAGAACCTCGTCTTCGACTTCGCCGAAGGGCACATCACGCTTTATCTCGACAGCGTGCGCTTGCTGTCGGGGGAGTTCACGGTGCCGATCTGGCTGTTCGACGAGAACGGCGTGCATCGTTTCCACGAGCGCCCCGCGACCGAGAATCTGGTGATCCAGAACCGCACGAAGGACCTCGGCCTGTTCTTGCAGGATCACCGCTGGTCGATCGATGCAGTCGAGACCAAGTCCGTTTGAGTCGGACAACCCGGCTCAGATGAGGTCGGCGTACTTGTGCTTGTTGGCCGTGAAGCTGGCGTAGCCGAGCACGAGGAAGAACACGGCCCAGGCGCTCAGCACCCCGAACTGCGGCCAGAACTCGCCGAGGATCAGCATATCGGTGACGTTGCCCTCAGCGTCCCTGGCGTAGTCGTTCTGGCCACCGAGCGCGAGGCGGTGGCACATCACCAGCGAATAAGCCGGGTTGCCGTACTGCGCGACGTCGCCGACCCACCCGATGCCCTTCTCCTCGAGCGCGATCAGGCGATCCGGCATCCAGAAGATCGGCGTCAGGAACATCCACGCCATCGAGATTACGCGCCACAGCTGGCCGATGTCGGGCATGAACACGTTGAGGTTGGCGAGGAAGAGTCCGAACCCGGCCGTGAAGATCGCCTGGACGATCAGGATCAGCGGCAGCGTGAGCAGCATCCATCCCGGCTGCAGCACGCCGAGGGAGGTGCCGAGAATCAGGCAGACGAGCCCACCGACCGCGTAGATCACGAGTGAGATCATCGTGGTCGGTACGACCAGCGTTTCCGAGGGGAACGCGACCTTCTTCACGAGGTTGCCGTTCGCGGAGATCACGCTGACACACGTCGAGACCGCCTCGACCAGGGCGTGGAACACGATCACGCCGGCGAACAGGTAGAGCGCGAACGAGGCCTCCGGGTTCTTGCCCGTGCCACGTTCGCCGAACAACGTGCCGAAGATGAAGTAGTAGATGCAGAACAGGAACAGCGGCTGCGCCAGCATCCAGCCTGCTCCCAGCAATGATCCATGCCAGCGGTTGAGCAGCTCCCGCCAGAAGAAGTTGTGGATCATGTAGCGGTAGCGCCAGACCAGGGCCGGGTAGCCCAACAGCGGCAGCACGTGGCGCAGGAAGCCGCGCGGCGCGGTGGCCGTGTCGTAGGTGCGGACGAAACTCATCGGGCGGAGCGTTGCGGCAGTTCGGTTCGGCTGGCGGGATGGGCGGGCGGTCGGGCTCGCAGCGATGTCATCGACAGATCGCGTCCGCGGCTACAGCGAGGCTCGGATCCCGGCCATGACGCGGTCCTTGATCGCCGGGCGGCAGACGGCGATCTCGTCGTTGCGCGGGTTCTCCTGATTGTACATCTGCGTGCTGCCGTCGAGCCGGCACACGGCCCAGCCGAGTGCGCGGGCGATCGCTTCGGGGGCGCAGGTGTCCCACTCCTTGAGGCCGATCTTGTGGACGTAGACGTCGGCCTGTCCGAGCAGGAGCAGCGAGACCTTGAACCCGACACTGCCGGCACGCACGAGCTCCGCGCCGCCCGTGTGGTCGGCGAAGCCTTCGACCCAGTCGGGCGTGTGGCTGCGGCTGACGGCCACCCGGAGGGGGGACGCGGGTTCGGTGTTCGAGAACTCGCGTGCCGTGTCACCGTTCGGGTCCGTGACCGCGATCTCGGCGCGTTCGTGTCCGGCCGCACAGATGCCGCTGATCACGCGGCCGATGCCGGGTAGCGCAACCGCACCGAGCACGGGCTGGCCGTCGTAGCAGAGGCCGACGTGCACCGCCCAGTCGTGACGGTTGGTGCGATATTCCTTGGTGCCGTCCAGCGGATCGACGATCCAGGTGTAGCGGCGATCGCGGCGCGCCGGCGAGTCCTTGGTCTCCTCGGACAGGATGCCGTCGTCGGGGTAGCGGCCCAGCAGGCAGCCTTGCAGATAGCCGTCCGCGGCCTGGTCGCCGATGTCGCCGAGGATCTTCTCGTCGGTCCAGCGGCCACTCTGCCGCAGGCCCGCGAGCCGTTCGCCGGCCGCCGTGGCGATCTGGGTGGCGAACGTCAGGCGTTCGGCAAGCACTGCTGCGTCGGGTTCGGGGGCGTTCGGCGCGGTCATGGGGCAAACGTCATAGCGGATCGGCTGTCGGCGATCACTGGTGGGTGGCGAGTACCTGACGGGCGGCGGCCCACGCTGCCCGCTATCGCCCCGCGTCGCGCGCCAGCAGGGCTGGGAGTTCGGCTGCGAGCCGCCGCAACGCTTTGCCGCGGTGGCTGATGCGGTCCTTCTCGGCGGCAGGGAGTTCGGCGAACGAGCGCACGGGCTCGTCGCGCAGGTCGTGGGCGACGAAGATCGGGTCGTAGCCGAAGCCACCGGCGCCGCTCGGCGCGGTCAGCAGCGTGCCTTCACAGGTCTCTTCGATCGCGGCGAGGACGTCGCCGCGGGCGTCGCAGACGCAGAGGCTGCAGACGAACCGCGCGGTCCGCGGCCGATCCGGCTGCTCGGCGAGTTCGGCCAGCAGGCGATCAACCCGGCCGGCATCGTCCAGGCCGGGACCGCCGTAGCGTGCCGAGTGGACTCCCGGGCGGCCATCGAGCGCGTCGACGCAGAGGCCGCTGTCGTCCGCGAGCGTGGTTCCGTCACAAAGTCGTGCCAGCGCGGTGGCCTTGACGCGCGCATTGCCGGCAAAATCTGGTTGGTCCTCGATTGGGTCATATTCGCTGGACCGTTCTCTTAGATCGTGCGGCGTTCGAATGGTGATGCCCAGCGGCCCCAGCAGCCGTTCGAGTTCGGCGCGCTTCTTGGCATTGCCCGTTGCGATCCAGAGTTCGGTCATTCGCCTGACTCTACGGGATCCCCGCGGGTTCTGGCCCTGGCGATCGGCGGCGGTCCGAACGGCAATCGACGGGGGGCGTGATCCGCTCGGGCGCATCCAGGCCGGGAAATCTGCACTTGAAGTGAACATTGCCGCGGTCGCTCGCGTCCATGTCCAGCCGCTGCCCCGTCGGGCGGCGGTGAGCTACCCTTCGGCGTGGTTTCGTGCGGCATATCTGCTTGGCCGCAAGCTGCGATTCACCCGGGTCATGAGACCCGGTTGACGACGCGGCCCGGGCACGGAACCATGACCGACCCCGGTCCTGTTCCCGCAGGGCCTTCTTTCTCCCTTTCCGAAGACAAGACAAATCATGCACAAGGTCTCCTTGGCCCTCGCGGTCGCCGGCACCTCGCTGTCGCTTTTCGCGCAAACCTGCAACACTTCGCCGCCCGCCTCGAGCATCCGCACCTACGATCCGTGGGCTGCGAGCTTCTACTACGGCAACACGGCCAACAACACGCTCAACCAGTTCATCGACATTTCGTGCGCGTCGCCGATCACGATCACGAGCATGAACGTCACGACGTACGACCAGGGTGCTGGTAACCCGGTCGTCCCGGACCAGACCGGCAACGTCGCCGAGGTTCGCATCTACCTGATCCCGGTGACGAACGTCGGCAACGAAGGTTCGATCGCTGGCTGGGGCATCGACGCGGCCGGCAACGGCACCGCGGACGGCCTGCCCGAGGTCATCGCCGAGCTGACGATCGTCGCCTGGAACGGCGACAGCCCGATCGTCAACTTCAAGGACCCGGCCACTGGCCTGCCCACGTCGTTCGACATCCCGGCCGGTGACTTCGGTATGTGCATCGAGGCCATCCCGACGTCCTGGACCGGCACGGCCAGCCTGCCGCAGACGCAGACGATCGCGAACCCGGGTGCGCTGCACACGATCGGTGTTTCGCCGAACCCGAACATGACCTGGAGCGACCAGTTCATCACGCTGAGCAACGACGGCATCATGACCAACGGCTGGCAGACCGTCGACGCGACGGGCACGCTGGTCCCGAACGCTGCCCCGACCGTCAAGGTCGACAGCAGCAACATCGAGATCAACTACACCCCGGACGCCAGCGCCGCCGTGTCGGTGCAGTACGGTCTGGGCTGCTACGATCGCCCGCAGGCCACCTACGACATCGTGCCTGAGAACGTTCTCGCCGGCAGCGCCTACGAAGGCACCGGCCAGACCTGGCTCGCCAACGGTTCGCCGCAGGACAGCTACATCGTCGTCCCGGGCCCCGGCTACCAGGCTCCGACCTCGACGACCAACCTCGCGGCCGGCGCGTTCACCTCGAGCTCCTCGACGTCGTGGGACGATGCGAACCTGACGCAGGCCCTCGGCTTCACCTTCCCGTTCCCGGGCGGTAGCACGACGGACATCACGATCAACAGCAACGGCAAGATCTACCTGGGTCTGACGACGGACGCCTCGTTCGCCGGCTGTGGCTCGAACTACGGCAGCACCGCCACTTTCCGTGACGGCCCGCCGAGCGGTCCTCTCGCGCAGATCTGCGTCGCCAACACCGACCTCGACCTCGACCAGACCGTCGGCGGTGGGGCGCTCTACTTCGAGAACCCGACCCCGACGTCGGCTCGCATCACCTGGGAGCAGGTTCCGAACTGGCCGGCCGTCGCCAACGAGGTGATGGACCTCCAGATCACGCTCTACGACAGCGGTCAGGTTGACCTGGCCTACGGCTCGAACCTCTACAACTCGGCCATCGCCAGCGGCAACAGCGCCATCATCGGCTACTCGAACGGCAACGGCGACAAGCTCGGTGACCCGCAGAACCTCGCCGGCGTCGCCGGTCTGCAGACGGGCGACGGCGCCTTCCCGCCGAACCTCTTCGTCGACGGCCGTCCGGTCGCCGGCACCACGGTCGACATCGTCGGTGACAACCTGTCGCCGGGCACGGCCGCGGGCTTCGTCTCGATCGCGCTGCAGGGTCTGCCGGAGCCGGGTTTCGACCTGACCCAGTTCGGCCTCCCGGGCTGCACGGCCAACCTGAACATCGGCACGGTCGTCACGAGCGTGTTCCTGTTCGCCGCCAACAACGAGCTCCGCTGGACCTGGAACGTCCCGACGGGCTTCAACGGCACGCAGGTCCAGATGCAGATGGGCACGATCACGCCTGGCTTCAACGCCGCCGGCATCCTCGTGACCAACGCCATCTGCGCGAAGATCGGCACGTAATCTCAGCTAGCTGAGCTTCTCCCGCCGGATGTCGTCCGGTTGGGGGCGAAAGGGCCGCGACTCATCGAGTCGCGGCCCTTCTTCGTTGGAACTGATCGAATGAGTGGGAATCGATAGTCGCGGTGTAACGCCCGCCCGAATCGGGGCACGGGGACATCGGAGGCGCAGCCCGCGTCGGCGACCTCCGAGGAGTCCCGATGTCGTTCACCCCACCGCGTTGCCCCAACCGTTCCTGTCCAGTGCACGCCATGCCGCACCGCCGCTTCTATTGGCGCAACGGCAGTTACACCCCGGACTGCCGCGCGGAGCCGCAGCCCCGATTCAAGTGTCGCACTTGCCGTAGGAGCTTCTCTCGCCAGACCTTCCGACAGGATTACTGCGACCGCCGCCCGGACAGCAACGCGACCCTCTTCAAGTTGCTGACCAGCGGGGCCGGGCTACGACAGGCCGGGCGAGTGCTCGGCCTCGCACCGAGCTCGGTGCAGCACAAGATGCGCAAGATGGCGCGCAGCTGCCGTTGGCTGCAGCGCAACCTCGCCCGACGAC
>JANSXC010000020.1 GCA_024743115.1 bacterium
CCCCCCCCCCCCCCCCCCCCACGACCCTACGGGATATCGTGGCAGGCGGCCAGCGCGCCAGAGCCCGCGGGGCGCGCTCACTGTCCGACTTGGTTGATCACCGCGTCGGTCGCGATCACGTTGCCCTGGATGTCGACGAACACGGTCTGCACGCCGTAGATCACCCCATTGAATGCTTGGCTGGCCGGAATGGCGAACACAGACGAGTTGGTCGAACCCGCGAAGGCCGCCGCCGTGATTGCGGTGTTGGGGTTGATCCAGGCCTTGCAGCCGAAGAACGGCACCGGGTCGTTGCCCACTGGCTCGCCCCAGACCACGAAGCCCAGGCCGTTGTCCGGTCCGCCAAACGAGTGCCACGCGGTGTTCTGGCCCGGGATCGGCGGCGTCGTGCGCGTGCGGGCACGGCCGTCGCAGCTCGTGCCGACCACGGATGCGATTGCCGTGCTCGGGCGGAACCGATGGGGTTCCCAGCCCCCGGCGGGGGCGTCGAAGCCGAACACGAGGTCGAGTCCGATGAGCGTCGGGTCCTCCCATTCGCCCGCGAACTGCCGCTCGGGGAACAAGGTCTCCGCATCGAGTTCGTAGACCACCGGCTCGCCTTCGACCTGACCCTCGGCGTGGAAGTAGGTCGTCTCACCGACCTGCACGAACTGATGCGGGCTGGCCGATTCGTGGCCTTCTAGAATGTCGATGACCAGCCCCTGGGTGGCGTCGACGGCGCCGAGTTCGTTGCCTTCGAGCAAGGTTTCGATCTCCAGGAGCCAGGCATCGCGCACGATGCCGACGTTCTCCTCGCTCGCGTTGGAGCCCGCCGTTCCGGTGTTCAGATCCGCGATGAGTGTCGGGTTACCCTGGGCGTCGAGCGTGTAGGGCTCCTCGCCGAAGGGGTTGGGGAACGACTGGTCCATGAGCAGGATCAGTGGCAAGTTCACGAGCAGTCGGAAGAACTCGCTCGGCGACAGGAGGAAGCGGACGAGGAAGCTGTTCACGAGGTCCGCCAGTTCTTCGATCTCGTAGGTCGTGTCGCTGAGCTCGTCGATGGTCAGGCGGAAGATCTTGCGGTTGCCACCCTGCTGCGCCTCGA
Organism: bacterium; assembly: GCA_024743115.1. Lineage (GTDB taxonomy): Bacteria > Planctomycetota > UBA1135 > UBA1135 > UBA2386 > JAGQRA01. The sequence goes on from JANSXC010000020.1 coordinate 1,085, forward strand.
AGAGCAGTTCGAGGCCGTCGCGATCGGCGGCGAAGCGGCGCGGGCCGCTACCGAACGAGCCGGCTTCGAGGTCCCGGATCAGTACCGTCGAGGTGCCGTCGAACGAGTGCAGCTCGGTGCCCGTGACGCCGTCGTTGGCCGAGAAGATGATGAAGTTGGCGCCCGTGACGGGGTCGATCATCTTCGTCAGGTTGTTGGGGAAGCTGGAGGACGTGCCGGGGCGGACGTCGAAGATCTGAACGCCCGGGATGCCGTTGGTCGCCACGACGATCTCTTCGCCTTCGGCGTTCGAACGCGCGATCATTACGATCGTCTGGTGGTCGAACCGGGTGAGCTGGATCGGGTTCGAGCCCGTGAAACCCGACCGGATGTCGGCGACGAGTTGGGCCGGGCCGCCCGCCGTTGAGCGGAAGAGTTCGCGCCCGACGACGGGATCGACGGCGGTCCAGTAGGCGGTGTCGTCTACGACGGTCAGTTCGCGCGGCGTGCTGCCATCGGGTCCCGCAACGACTTCGATCGCGGTCGCGGTCTGGCCGTCGTAGAAGAAGACCTCGGTGCCCGTCGCTGCGGTCGTCGCGATGAAGAAGAAGGACTGCACGCCGACGCCGCGGAAGAAGCGCGGGCTGCTGTTGCCGCTCGAGATACGCGGATCGAGATCGTGCGTGACCGTGCCGGCTACCGTGCCGTCGGTCTCGTGCAGTTCGATGCCGACCGTGCTGTTCGCGCGGAAGAGCAGGTTGCTGCCGCAGCAGAACAGCTCGGCTGGCTCGGAGAAATCGGCGCCGGGTAGCAGGTCCGTGAGGCGGGTCGTGCCCGCGGCCGTGCCGTTCGTCACGAAGAGTTCTTCGCCTTCGGCGAGCGTGCGGGCCGCGAAGAACACGAGGTTGCCGCAGCACGTGAACTGGTCAGGCAGCGACGGCCGGAACCCAGGGTTGAGGTCCAGCAGCTGCCGGGTGCCAGCTGCGGTGCCGTCGGAGACATGCGGCTCGGTCTGGGCGCTGATGTCGGAGTTCGCTGCGAAGTAGAGCAGGTTGCCGCAGCTCGCGAGCTCGAGCGGATTCGACGAAGAGGTGCCGGGGAGCAGATCGGCGACAAGTGTGGTGCCGGCCGGAGTGCCGTCGGTCTTGAACAGCTCGCGGCCGTTCGCATCCGAGACCCCCGAGAAGAACAGCTCGCTCCCGTGGCTGCAGAGCGAGCGTGGGATGCTGGAAGCTGCTCCTGCGCGCAGGTCGGTGAGGCGGAACGTTCCTGCGGCGGTGCCGTTCGAGGTGAATAGCTCCAGCCCGGTCGCGCCGTCCTCACCGCGGAAGTAGATCCGGCCGTTGTGGCAGACCATCGGCTCCGAAGCGTCCACGCCGTCCCCGTTCGGGTTGATGTCAGCGACCGGGATCGTGCCCGCGGGCGTGCCGTTGCTGCGCCAGAGTTCGACGCCGTTGGTGCCGTCGTCGGCCGCGAAGAATACGAAGTTGCCGCAGCACACGAACGGGTGGGCCGTGTCGCTGTCGGGGGCGGAGCTCGCGTCGCCGGTGAGGATGTCGCGGAGCAGGAACGTGCCGTTGGCGGTGCCGTCGCTGACGTGAGGCTCGCGGCCGCTGCCGTTGACGAACGCCGTGAAGAAGAGCAGGTTGCCGCACACCGTCAGGTTCTCGGGCGCCGAGCCGGGCGCGCCCGGGTCGATGTCGGCGACGAGTACCGTACCGGCAGCCGTGCCGTTCGTCTTGAACAGCTCCGAGCCGCTCACCGGAGTGCTCGCCCGGAAGTAGACCTCGCCCTGGAACAGCACGAGATCCCGCGGCTGCGAGCCCGTCCGGCCCGGGAACAGATCGACGAGCGGGGCCGGACCCGTGGGAGTGGTTACCCAAAGCTCGCGGCCGATCGTCGGATCGGTTGCGACGAAGACGCAGGTGCCGTTCGGCAGTTCGACGCCGGCTGCCGGATTCGAGCCCCGCGGTGCTGCGGTGTTCTCGAGGTCGAAGAGGATCTGCGGCGCCGATTGGCTGCGTACCGCGGGAGCGGTCAGCAGGGCGCACAAAAAAGCGGAGAGAAGAAGAGTGCCGCCGGGCTGGCGGGGTTCGATCGGTCGCATGGGAAGTCCTTGCTCGGTGAGTTCCTGGCGCCATGCGGCCGCGTGGGTTCGTGAGGGATCACGATTCTCGTTCTTTTTCGATCAGGCCGGCCCCCGGTGATGGCGAACCGAGGCGTTCGAACTCGCTGAGTGCGCTATCGTGCGGGCGTGAAGCGCACCATTCTCGACGTCGGCCCCGGTGGCGCGGTCCGGCTGCTCCTTGCAGCGTTGGCATCACTGCCCGGGTTGCTCGCTCAGGAATCGGTGCCTGCGAAGACGCTGCCGGTTCCGGGCGAGGTGTTCGAAGTTCGCGGTTGCGCGGCGTTCCTCATCCGCCCAGCCGACGCCCGCAACGCGGAATCGTCCGGCGGCACGCCGTGGGTGTTCTATGCGCCGACGCTGAAAGGGCTGCCGTCGAAGGCCGAGACCTGGATGTTCGGCCGCCTGCTCGCCGCGGGCGTCGCGATCGCGGGGATCGACGTCGGCGAGTCGTACGGCAGCCCGGCGGGACGGGCGCTGTATCAGGCGCTGTACGACGAGCTGACGAAGCGACGTGGGTTCGCGCGCCGGGCCTGCCTGCTGGCCCGCAGTCGCGGCGGACTGATGCTCTACGGCTGGGCCGCTGAGCACCCCGATGCCGTCGCCGGCATTGCGGGGATCTATCCGGTCTGCAATCTCGTGAGCTACCCCGGGATCGAGCGGGCTTGTGGAGCGTTCGGGATGACACCGGGCGAGCTGCGCGGTGCGCTGTCCGACCACAATCCCATCGAACGGCTCGCGCCGCTCGCGCACGCCGCCGTACCGATCTTCCATCTCCACGGGGATCGCGATCACATCGTGCCGCTCGCTCCCAACTCGGCCTTGGTTCACGAGCGCTACCTGCGGCTCGGTGGTGCCATGCGGCTCGAGACGGTCGCGGGACGCGGGCACGACATGTGGCGGGGTTGGTTTCAGAGCGCGGCGCTCACGGACTTCGTGATCGAGCATGCCCGCGGCCGCAACGGTCGGACTGCGGGCCGGATCGACTTCGCCGCGGCGGGGCCACCGCGTGGGGCGGTGCGGTTGGTGGGCCCCGAACGTTCGATCCTGGTGCCGGAGAAGGCGGAGGTGCCGTGTCGATGGCGATTCGCGGATGGCGTGCTGACGGCTTCGCCGCAGTGGGACAGTGTGATCACGCCGACACCGTATGCGGACTTCCGGCTGCACGTGGAGTTCAACGTCAACGCCGGCGATAGCGACAACCCGGAGGCGAACGGCAACTCGGGGATCTACATCCAGCAGCGCTACGAGGTGCAGATCCTCGACTCCCATGGCGTCGCCGCCGCGGACTACAAAGCCAGCTACTGCGGCAGCCTCTATCGGCTGCGCCAGCCAGATCGCATCGCGTGCCTGCCGGCGGGTGAGTGGCAGACGTTCGACATCGTGTTCCGCGCGGCGCGCTACGATGGCGATCAGAAGGTCCAGAACGCGCGGATCACGGTCTACCAGAACCGGCAGCTGCTCCACGACGATGTCGAGCTGCCGCGGAAGACGGGCGCCGGCAAGCCCGAGGGGCCCGAGCCGCGACCCATCAAGCTGCAGGGCCACCACAACGAAGTGCGGTTCCGGAACGTCTGGGTGCTGCCGCTCGAACTCGACTGATCCGGGCCTGCTGCTGGGATCCACTTGTTCGGGATGGCCGCAGCCCATCAGATTCTCGCCATGTCGTGGGCTCGCGTGTTGCTGTGCGGCGTCCTGTTGGCGGGTACCGCCGGGGCGCACGATCTGTTCCTCAAGTTCGATTCCTGGTTCCTGTCGCCGGACAGCGAGGCCGAGGTCGACCTGTTCAACGGCACGTTCGGTCGCAGTGACAACGTCATTACCCGCGATCGCATGCTCGATGTCTCGATCGTGAGGGCCGACGGGCAGCGCGAGCACCCGGACGAATCGCAGTGGCGCGACGTCGGGCAGCGCACGCGTCTCGGGTTTCGCACCGGTGGGAGCGGCACCTATCTCCTGGGGGTGTCGACGAAGGCGCGCATGATCGAGATGACCGGTGAGGAGTTCGATGGCTATCTCGAGCATGATGGCGTGCTCGACGTGCTCGAGGCCCGGCGCGGAGCCGGCACGCTCGGCACCGCGGCGCGCGAGCGGTATTCCAAGCACGTCAAGGCGATTGCGCAGGTGGGCCCCGTGACGACCGGGGCGGCACTCGAAGCGCTCGGCTACCCGATCGAGATCGTGCCGTTGTCGAATCCATACGAGTTGCAGGTCGGCGACTTCCTGCCCATTCGGGTTGAAGAACGCGGACAGCCGCTCGCGGGGCAGCTGGTCTACGCGAGTCATGGCGCGCATCACGTGCACGACGAGAGCGGCAACCACGTCGAGGCGTTTCGTGGGCGGACCGACGAGTCGGGGCAGGTCGCCATCCCGCTCGAGGCTGCCGGGCCGTGGTACGTCCGCCTCATCCGGATGGTCCCGTGTCCGGAGGAGCAGGACGTCGACTACGAGTCGAACTGGGCGACGCTCACGTTCGAGATGCGCCCCGCGGAGTCGGCGCCCGGCCCGTGGCTCTGGATCGCGGTACCAGTGGTGTTGCTCGTGCTGGCGATCGGGTTGGTGTTCCGCCGTCGCGCAGGCTGAACCGCGGCGGAGTGATTCAACGCCAGCCGGCGAACTCGACCGGGGGCTCGATGCCGAGCTCTCGCGCCATGTGTTCGACCATGTCGGCGAACTCGGCCGCTGCGGTGGTGCGCCCGGCGGCGCGCAGCGTGCGGACCGCGTGGACGCCCGTTGCGAACCGCAGCGAGGTCGTCATGACATGCTCGCCCGGCGCGCGGCTGTGGCCGCTGCGATGACTGCTCCTGGCCCGGCTCTGCCACTCGCTCAAGAACGTCGCCATGACGCCCGGGTGCGTCGCCATCGGATGACGCTCTTCGCCGTGGACGAGGAGCTGTTTGAAGTGCAGCAGTTCGGCGAGGTCGCGGCGTTCGGGGGGTGACAGTTCCACGCCGACGCGCAGCATGACGTCCGTGATCGCCGCGACGTTCGATTCCGCGAGTCGTCCCGGCCGCGGCGCTTCGACCACGGCAGCCGCGGCACCGCGATCGTTCGCCGATCGTGCGGCGGGCGCGGGGAGTGCCAGTCGCAGAGAGCGCGCCGCGCTGGACCACGCGTGCCAGTCGATCGCGCGAGGGTCGCGGAGCGTGTTTCCGAAGTCGTGCACGAGCTGCGCCAGAGAGCGGCGCGGATCCGTGGTTGTCGTGCGGGCGAGCGCGAGTTCGGCACGGTGGCGAAGATCGAAGAGCTCGAACTGGCTCGCGAGCATCGGGCGCCGCACGTGTTGCGGCAGGTGTGTGGCCCACTCGAGGTCGGTGAGGATCTCGTGACCGGCATTCACGAACTCCGGTTCGATCGTCGTCGGCGGCAGAGCGGCGGCGTGCGCGCGTCGCGGCGAGAGGCCGCCCGCCGCCGGGAGTCGGGACTCGGGCTCGTTCGCCGTGACGCCGAGACGTTCGACGCCGCGGCCGGCGAAGAAGCCCGCGATCCAGACCGCGGCGATGGTGGCTGCCGCGAGCGCGGGTCGAACGCCGGGGGCGCGATGCCAGGCCCATCGGGGAGCGGCATCCTGCGTGCCGAGGTCGGCCAGTGCGCGCGACCGGCGCTCGGCCAGGCCGCGGCGCACACGGTCCGCGAGATCGGTGCCAGCCCGGTGGGGCGGCAGATTGTGGGTGGCCCGCGACAGCCGGGCGAGGTCCCGCGCTTCCTGCATGCAGGTCACGCAACTCTTGAGGTGGCCCTGCACCAGGCCGCGTTCCTTCGCGGTCAGTCGGCCGTCGACGAAGTCGTTGATCCGGCTGCGGACGCGGGGGCACCTCGGTGGCGTGTCCCGGTGGCCGCGTGGTGATCGGTCGGCGTTCATCGTGGCAGGTGCTCCTTCAGCGCAACGCGCAGTGCCGAGCGGGCACGGTGCAATCGGCTGGATACGGTCTTCGGCGAGATGCCCAGCACCTCACCGATCGCCTCGTAGCTCATGCTCTCGCCGTCGCGCAGCAGGAAGACCGTGCGATACGGTTCGGGTAGTTGCTGCAGAGCATCCTCGAGCGCGATCTGGAACTCGCGATGTTCCGCGGTCGTCACGGCCGCCGGGGCGACGTCGGGACGGGTGATCTGGCTCGCCCGCTTGCGGCGCCGGCCCTCGCGGCGCAGCAGGTCGAGGCCGAGGTTGCGCGCGATGGCGAAGAGCCACACCGGCACCGGCCACTCGGGATCGTACCGGTGTGCCTCGTGCAGAGCCCGCACGAGCACTTCCTGAACGAGGTCCTCTGCCCAGGCGCGATCGCGCACGAGTCGCACCAGAAAGCCGCAGAGCCGCTCGCCGAAGCGTTCGACGAACGCATCGACAGCGGCAGGCTCGCCGCTGGCTGCGCGGTCGAGTAACGCCTCGTCCTCGACGTCGCGCCAGGCCATTCGGGATCCGGTGGTCCAGTGCTCGGCCGTCATCGTGAGGTGATCGGATGCCGGTCAGGAGTGGTCGTCGACGTAGGAGGATTCATCGCCGACGGGGAGTGATCTTGCCACTGGTCCGGGTCGTACCAGTGCGGTTCGTCGGACTGGTTCGGTGGATTCGTGGCGCCGACGTACGACGCTTGCCGGTGCTGTTCTGGACCGTTGGATGGCGGCGCTGGGCGGACTTCGCAGCGTCGGTCGACGGCCGTCGGGTCACGGTTCGAGCCGTGCGGCTCACCCGCGAAGAGTCGCCGGTCCGCGCCGCGTCTGATGCCTTGGCCGAGTCGCGCGCGCGTTCGGCTCCGCCTCGGGCCTTGCGGGGATCGAGCCGCGGCAGGTCGATCGTGCCGCGCGGCATTTCCCGCCGCATCCGTTCCATCATCTTCTCCACCTCGGCGTGCGGGTCGCCGAACGGCAGCGCGGCTCCCGGCTTGCCGCGGCCCTTGCCGCCGCGCGTGGGGCGGCCGTTCTCGGTGCGTTCGTCGACGATGGTCCTACCATTTCGGACGACGACCCGATGGGTCACGGAGTGGCTGGAGCGCGATGTCTGCGGGCCGTTCGCGCGGGCGGTGGCAGACGCCCGCGCGGCGGCGTTGGCCTTGGCCGGCGTGGTTCCGCCGCTGGCCTGGGCGCTGGCGGGAGTGTGCAGCAGCAGGCCCGCACCCAGGCAAAGCAGGGTCCAGAGCCGGCGCGATGGGGCGGGGTCGGGCAATTCGGGAGATGGGCTCATGTCGTTCTTCGCTGGTCGTTGTGCCGGCGCGGCGGGGGCTGGTGCCGCGGTCGTCCGAACTACGTCCCAGGCGCGGCCTTTGCCCCCGCGATCTGAACGATCAAAGCTCCAGGGCGCGCGCCGGGCGCACTCCGAGGGCGAAATGGCGGCTGTCCGGCGACGAAGGTCGCGCACCTGCTCGATGACAGCGAGATCCAGGACTGCCCGCAGGTTCGCGGTGGCCGCATCACGAGCCTCGGTTACTTCGTTGACGAACCACGCTCCCGCGCCGAGCAGGGTGAGGGTGGCGGCGGCGATCGTGATTGCGATGGCGCGATTGCGCCGCACCCACTTCGTCAGGTTGGCGCGCAGGCCGCCGCCGTTCATGAGACCGGGAATGCGGAGTGGGCTTCGGGGAGCGCGGGCGGCCCGCCGCCCCGTCAAGGGGGAGACGCGAGCCGCTCCGGCTTCGAAACCTGTTTCCGCAAGAACGGTCAGAATAGCGATCTGGACGGATCGCCGTCGCCGCCATGCAGGTGGGGTCAGCCGATATTGATCTCGATCGCCGCCGAAGTCGCACCGGGGAATGGGCGTGACGTCACGGCTGGGTCGAGCGACAGCGCCTGCAGGAACAGTCGGACGCCGCGCAGGCCGGGGTCGTTGGGGATCACCAGCGCCCAGTTCACGGTGCCATTGGCGTGCGAGTAGACCGCGCTCGCATCGGCGGAGGCATAGGCGCGACAGCCGCTGAGGCCGAACGGGCCGAGGTCGAGCGGCAGTGTCTGCCCGTTCCAGACCGTGTCGAACAGCCCGATCGTGACGATCGCGGTGCCGCCACCGGCGGGCAGGTCGACGATGTCCAGGTCGGCGGTCGTTCCGACTGCGGGCAGGGCATTCGGCGCGATGCGCGGTGGCAGGTTGTTGCTGCCGTCGCAACCGGTCCCGAACAGACGGTAGGTAGCATCGTCGCCGCCGAGTTCCCAGGTATCGCCGATCGCCGCGGTGCCGTCGAAGCCGCCGAAGACGACCGTGCGGGCGCGCACCGTGTCATACGCCATCCCCATCGCGGAGTTGCCCTGAGGGCGGTTCTGCGTGATCAGTTCGCGCCAGTAGCGGCCGTCGAACTCCCACGTGTCGTCGCGGTCGATGGCGGCATCGGCGCCGCCGAAGAGCACGCAGCGACGACGGCCGTCGTCGAAGACCATCTGCGCGTCCACTCGTGCGGCGGGAGCGCCGTCGGTCGTGATCGCAGACCAGTTGGTGCCGTCGAACTCCCACGTGTCGCCGAGCGGCTGGTTGTTGTCCGTGCCGCCGAAGAGCACGGTGCGGCTGCGTGCGCTGTCGAAGGCGACGACGTGCCCCGCGCGCGGTGAAGGCGCAGTGGCCGGCGTGGCCTGCCGCCAGTCGTTGCCGTCGTATTCCCACGTGTCATCACGCAGGCCGCCGGCGTCTTCGCCGCCGAAAAGCACGACGAGCCCGCGGGTGGTGTCGTACGCCATCGCGGGGAAGAGGCGCGCCGACGGTGAGTTGGTGGGCATGCGATCGACCCAGTTGGTGCCGTCCCATTCCCAGGTCTCCCCGAGCAGGGCGAAGTTGAAGTCCCAACCGCCGAACATGATCGTGCGACCGCGGGCAAGGTCGTAGACCATGCCGTGACTGTCGCGTTCGTCGGGGATCGTAACGGGCTGGCGTTGCACCCAGTTGGTGCCGTCGTACTCCCACGTATCTTGGAACACCGTGCTGCCGATCGGGGCGTCCCAGCCGCCGAACGCGACGGTGACGCGGCGTTGCAGGTCGTAGGTCAGGCGAACGAAGGTGGCCGCGGACGGGCTGGACGGGGCTGTGCCGAGTCGCCAATCCTGGGCCGTGGCGGTCAATGTGGTCAGGGCCACGCCGGCGCAGAGGAGGCCGTGGGAACGAGTCTTGTTGCCGAAGAAGGTCATTGGCAGTCTTGGAGAGCCGGGAATCGCGCCATGGCAGGTTTGCTCGTGGCGAGGACCCGGGTCGGATTTGCGGGCTGGGCGCATGAGAAAGGCGCCCGTAGAAAGCGCGGCGGACCCAGGAAGTCTCCGATCGGTGAAAAACGCAACGGTCCGGTTCGGGGCGCCGGCCGCGGCGTTCGATCGTCACCGGGTCGTGTGTGGGCGAACCCGGGCGCGCGTGCTCGTCGACCGCGATTCGTAGAGCGAGTACCGGCCCACCGGCATCTGATTCGACTCGAACGCGCTGCCCGTCGACGCGAACGAGTGTTTGACGAGGACGCCAGTGGCTTCCACCAGGTGTCCCTCCAGCTCGCGCCGCGCCGTTCGGACGTTGACGCCGAGGATCCCGACGTCCGGACGATAGCGCTGCCTGGTCGCACGATCGTGCCGAGGTAGCCGGCGTCAGCCGGAGTGCTTCTGCTGCCAGAAGGCGCCCCACTCGGCGAGGAAATCGGAGCTCGACCATTCCTTGTCGCGGCCGATGCCGTCCTTGATCTCGATGCCGAACTCCTGGCATGCGGCTTCTTCCGCGGCCGGGAGTGACTTGCCGGCGACGCGATCGCCGCCCTTCGTGAAGTACCTCGGGCGCACGGCTCTCAGGCCCGTCGCGACCGTCATGTCGCCGTCGGGCGCCGAGAACGGGACGACGTAGTCGACGCCGCGGATCCCCGCGACGATCGCGCAGCGGGTGGCGAGATCCTGGAACGCCTTGCCCTTCTTCTGTTGGAGGAAACGGTCGTCGTTGACGAGGACGACGAGTGTGTCGCCCAGCTTCTTCGACTCGACGATGCACGTGATGTGACCGGGGTGGATCGGGTCGAAGCCACCGGACGTGCAGATCACTGTCCCGAGTTCCGCTGAGTCGCGCAGGGCCGCGAACTGTTCGAGCTCGACGATCTGGGCGTAGCTCTTGGGGTCGTAGCTCATGGCCGAATCGTAGGCCGGCGGGTTCGCGGCGCGAAACCTGAGCTTGCCGTGCTACCGGATCAGGAAGCCGTCGCCGAGCGGGTCCTCGGGGTCGAGCCAGAACTCCGACCGGCCCGTGATGTGGGCGCGTCCGCGCACTTCGGGCACGATCGCGGGGACATCGCCGAGCTCGAGCGTCTCGACGACGCGGACGTCGAAGGTCGTGCCGAGGATGCTCTCGATCGTGATCCACTCGCTGCCGAGCTCGTTCCTGCTGTGGTGGATCGCGGCGCGGCCGCTCACGCCCGTGCCCGTCGGCGAACGGTCGACCTCGCCCTCGGCGAAGATGCAGACGTTGCGGCTGTGGTTGCCGGGCTGAGGTGCGACGAAGATCGTGCCGTAGAGAAAGTTGAGATCCGCGGCGCCGGTCGGATGGCGTAGTTCCGTGGCCGCGGCGACCGCGCGTTTGATCGCCATGCCGGCCGCGATGAGTTCGTGACTGTTCTCGGGGTCGAGGCGAAGTCCGAGTGGTGGGGCGTCGACGTAGGCGTAGAACGCGCCACCGTACGCAATCGTGCACGGGACGTCGCCGAAGCGGTCGACTGCAACGGTTAACTCGCGGTACACGAACGCGGGCACGTTACGGAACGACACGTCGCGAACTTCGCCGTCGCGCACGTCGGCGCGGGCGACGACGCGACCGGCCGGAGTGTCGATTCGGATCGAATCGGGATCGGCCTCGAACAGTCCGTGGTCGAGGCCGACCTTGACCACCGCGATGATGCCGTGGCCGCACATCGTGCTGTAACCCTCGTTGTGCAGGAACAGCACGCCGACGTCGCCGTCCGTGGTCGCGGGCGGCGTCAGGATCGCGCCGTACATGTCAGCGTGTCCGCGGGGCTCGAGCATGAGCATGCGGCGAAGATGATCGAGGTGCTCACGGGCATGCGTCCGCCGCGCGAGGATCGTGGTGCCCGGGATCTCCGGATAGCCGGCCGTGACGACGCGCAGCGGCTCGCCGGCCGTGTGCGCCTCGATGGTCGTGATCTTCTGCATGCTCGAAACCGTTCAGAACTCGATCTTGCGCCCGATATCGTGCCGTTCGGCGTGGTCGACCGCGGCGCGCGCCGCAAACAGATCCTGCACGGCGTGGCCGACCGACTTGAAGACGGTGATCTGCTCGGGGTCGCCGCGACCGCGGTTCGGCTCGAGCAGTAATTCGCCGAGTTCGAGCCACTCCTCGCTGCTCGTCAATCCGGCTCGCTCCGCGGCGACGAGTTCACCAGCTTCCGCGAGCGCCGATGAGCGCAGGTCGACCACGATCCGGGCGGCGCGCGCGATCGTTCTCGGATCGAGCTCGCGCATCGCCAGTCGAAAGCTGCCGACACCATTCACGTGCGTGCCGGGTTGCAGCCCGTCGCCGTCGAGAACGGGTGACATCGAACTCGTCGCGGCGCTGACGATGTCGGCGCCCGAAATTGCCGCTGCGGCGTTGTCGACCGCGCGCACGGCAACGTTGACTCGCGGCTGTATGCGTTTGACGAACTGCCGCACGCGGTCGGCATTGCGGGCGAACACGCGGACTTCGTCGAGATCGCGAACCGTGACCATCGCCAGGAGCTGCGTTTCCGCCTGCCCGCCGGCCCCGAGAATCGCGCCGGTTCGCGCGTCGCTGCGGGCGAGCAGGTTGGTTGCGAGCCCCGCGACTGCCCCGGTCCGAATCGCGGTCAGTACGCCGCCGTCGCAGATCCCGCGCAACTGACCGGTCTCCGGGTCGAGCACCGTCACCACGCCGGTCGTCGTGGTGAGGCCGCGTCGGCGGTTGTCGGGGAAGATGTTGACGACTTTCGCGATTCGTCCGACGGCGCCACTCGCGCCCATCAGCAGCGTGGTCCGGTCATCATCGACCAGGTGCACGCGTGGTGGTGCGAGCACCTCACCGGCGGCGAGTGCGGCGAAGGCCCGGCGGCTCGCCGTGACGGCTTCGGTCATCGGCAGGGCCTGGCGAACCTCGTCACCGGAGAGGACACGAATGATCACGGCAAGAGCGTAGGGCGTTCGTGGTCGGGCGCCACGCGCGGGCGTTGCATCAGGGCGATGTTGGCGTCTACTCGGCACCATGCGCTGCTTCTGCCTGTTGGTCGTGTCGCTGGTGTCGGCTGCATGCGCGGTCGGCCCGCCGGGCTTCGAGCCGATCTTCGTTCCGGGTTCGTTCGCGGGTTGGCACACGGCGCCCGGCGGGACCTGGGAGTGGCGCGGTCACGTTCTGGTCGGTAAGAGCCCTGAGAGCGAGCGTCGGCATGGCATCCTGCTCACCGATGCGCGGTATCGCGACTTCGAACTGCGAGTCGAGTTCCGCGTCTTGTCGGGTGACAGCGGTCTCTACTTCCGCGTCGACGAGTCGGGCAGTCACGTCGCCGTGAACGGCTTTCAAGCCGAGGTCGATCGCACGCTGGACACGGGTGGGCTCTACGAGACCGGTGGGCGGGCCTGGGTCGTCAAACCCGACCACGACCGCATGCGGGAACTCTACGTGCCCGGTGAGTGGACCCGGATGCGGATCCGTGCGGTCGGCCGCGACATCGACGTGTTCGTCAACGACGAGCACACCGCGGCACTACGCGACGACCCGGGACGGCTCGAGGGGCACATCGGGCTGCAGCTTCACGGCGGCCAGGACATGCATGTCGAATTCCGAGATCTCGCCGTGCGGCGGCTCGGCGCATCGGTTTCGGCGGTTGCTGCCGGCGTCGCGATGGACGCGGAGCCCGAACTGACGACGCGGTGCGCGCGTGAGATCGTCGAGCTGCATCAGTTCTTCGAGGACTGGTTCGCAGGCCGGATCCCCGCGAACGACGAGACCTTCGCGCGCTTCGCCGACGTTTTGCATCCCGAGTTCCACATCGTCGGCACGAGTGGCAAGGTGCTCGATCGTGCGGCGATCTTGGAGTTCGTGCGGCGTGGCCATGGCCGTTCTGCCGGAGCCGCGACGCCGTCCGTCATCGAAGTGCGCAACGTGCAGTGGCGAAGTTCCCTCGACGGTGGCCATGTGCTGACCTACGAGGAGTGGCAGGGGCAGGGCCACGCGGACTCCGGGCGAACGAGCACGGTGCTGTTTCGTCGCGATCCGGCGGCCCCGAATGGGCTGCGGTGGCTACACGTGCACGAGACGCGGTTGGGTTCGAAGTAGCCCGACGCGCGCGGCTACACTGCGTCGATCGGCAGCTTGAGATAGCGCACGCCGTTGGCTTCGGGCGGCGGCAGTTGCCCGGCCCGCATGTTGACCTGCACCGCAGGCAGCAGCAGACGCGGCATCCCGAGGGTCGCGTCGCGCTCGGTCCGCATCTTGACGAAGGCCTCCTCGTCGATCCCGTCCTTGACGTGGACGTTTTGCGCCCGCTGGTCGGCAACCGTCGTCTCCCAGGCGTAATCGTTGCGCCCCGGCGCCTTGTAGTCGTGACCGACGAACAGTCGTGTCGACGCGGGTAGCGCCAGCAGACGGCGGATCGAGCGGTAGAGTTGTCGGGCATCGCCGCCCGGGAAGTCGCAGCGCGCGCTGCCGAAGTCGGGCATGAACAGCGTGTCGCCGACGAACGCGCAGTCGCCGACCACGTATGCGGCACATGCCGGCGTGTGGCCCGGCGTGTGCAAGACCTTGGCCTCGAGGTCGCCGATCGCGAACACCTCCTCGTCGCGGAACAGGTGGTCGAACTGGCTGCCGTCGGTACGAAACTCGGCTTCGGCGTGGAACAACTTGCCGAACGTCTGCTGCACGGTCGTTACGTGTTCGCCGATCGCGGTCCGGCCACCGAGTGTTGCCTCGAGGTAGGGTGCGGACGACAGGTGATCGGCGTGTACGTGACTCTCGAGCAGCCAGTCGATCGAGAGCCCGCGCTCTCGCACGAATGCAATGACGGTATCCGCGGACTTCGTCGACGTGCGCCCGGAGGCAAGGTCGAAGTCCAGGACGGGATCGACGATGGCTGCCCGCTTGCTGGCAGGGTCACTGACGACATAGGTGATCGTGTTGGTCGCACCGTCGAAGAAGGCCTCTACCGCGGGTTGCATGGGGTGTGTTTCTGTTCGTGCGTTTGCAGGGACCGGCGGCCCTGGCGATGGCCTGTGTTACCAGTTGCCGATCTGCTGTGCGAGGTCCGCGGTCCACGCAGTGGCGCCGTTCGGTTGCTGTGGTCGTTGGGCGGGTGGGGCTCAGCGCGGTCGGCCCGCTGGATCCGGAACGGGTGCATCATCATCGCCGACGACGCGCGGGAACTCACCGTCGGCCCAGCGCTGCCGCGCCGCGAGAATGCGTTCGGGACTGGAGGCGACGAAGTTCCAGTGCATGTGCAGGTCCCAGTCGCGAGCTCGGCCACCGAGCAACAACGCGCGCGCGCCGGTTCGACCGCGGAGCTTGCCAGGCACGCCGTCGGCGATGATTGCGAACTCACCGCGTTGCAGTGCGCGCTCTTCGGTCGGCAGGTGGAGCTCGCCAACGAGCGGATATGCCGCGCGTTCGCCCAGTTCGGGATCGAGTTCGACCGCGGCCTCGTCATGCCAGATCGCCTCGACACAGAACAACGGCGAGTAGACTCCGACCGGTGACTCGGCCCGAACGCTCGCCCGGCGAGGACCCGCAGCTCGACACCGTTGCGTCGAACGACTGGTATGGAGTCCTCTGGATGATGTTCGAAGTTCGACTCGACATCCTCGTGGGGCGGCGGCAGAGCGACCCACAGTTGCACGCCGTGCACGAGAAACTCCGGGTCGCGCTCGAGTTCGGTCGAGCGCTCGGAGTGCGTGACGCCGTGTCCGGCCGTCATCCAGTTGACCGCGCCGGGGCGAACCGTCTGCGTGCAGCCGAGCGAGTCACGGTGTTCGAGCTCCCCGGTCAGGCGATAGGTCAGTGTCGACAGTCCGATGTGGGGGTGTGGTGGTACGTCGAGGCCGTGTCCGGCGGGCAGCTTGACGGGGCCGAGTTCGTCGAGAAACACGAAGGGCCCGACCGAGCGCTGTTCGCGGGTCGGCAGCGGACGTAGGACGGGCATGCCACCGACCTCGTTCCGGCGGGCCTGGACGATCTTCGTCGGCATGTCGAGACGTTACGGTGCGCGAGGCCGGCGTCACGAATCTTGGGACGCGTTCGGAAGGACGGCTACCAGTTTCGGAGTTCGGTGACGTCGACGCGTAGATCTGCCCGCTGCCGCAGATCTTCGACGACGACCTCGGGGGCCAGGCGCACGGAGTGCATCACCCGGAGGTGTCGCAGTCTGGGCATCGAGCCCGCAAGGTCCGGCAACGCGTCGAGTTGGTCCTGGGTCCTGACGGAGATCTCGAGGCGAGCGAGCTGTACGGCGCCGTGCAGTGCGGCCATCTCGTCGGAGTGCCCCACGTGAACGCGTCGCAGCGCGAGCCGGGTGAGCGGTAGTGCGGCGATCAGTTCGAGACCGGGTCCCGTCAGTTCGCAGTTCTCCAACGTGAGGTCGCGCAGTTGCGAGAGTCGTGCGAGCTCGCTCGTGTCGACGATCCCGCCGTCGACGGTCAGCGTCTCGAGCGCCCGCAGTCGGGCCAGCGGCTGCAGTACGACCCGCGCTGGATTGGGTGCCGTGACTCCGAGTGACAGGTTGCGCAGGCGGCCGCGCGCGGCGATCGCAGTGGTGAGGTCGGTGGTCATCGCGACATCGCGAAACTCGAGTCGCTCGAGTCGCGGGAAGTGTGCCAGCACCTGGCCGAGAAGATCGGCGGACAGGAACTCTGTGAGCACCGCAGGTGTCGACGGTTCGGCGTTGACCAGGTCCGCGAGAGACAACACGTGAACCCAGTCTCGTTCCAGTTGGGCGGTCATGTCGCTGCTTACGTTCGCCACGCGGTCCGCGATGGTCATCTCGGCCGATTGGCCCTGGGTCGCCAGCAACAGGTTGCCGCGCTTCTTTGCCGGCCAGGCGGTGAGGCGGGACCAGCGGCCGTCCTGGAACTGCAGCTCGAATGTTCGGAGCTCCGTCACCTCGGAGCTCTGGAAGCCGGCGTCGATCGGGCGTGCGGTCCGCAGGGACTGCACGAGTTCCTCGAGCGTCGCCTGGTCCAGCGTGGCCTCGGCGAGCACCTGCGACGACGTGCGAAAGGCGTGCGAGCTCGAAGCCAGATCGCGGTAGCACGGCCTTGTTCGAAACTCACACGCGCTGACGTCTTCGAGGCGGTCGACGAGTTCCTGCCAGGTCGAGAACTCGAGGTAGTCCCGCGGTTCGAGGTCCAGGGGCGAAGGCTGGAAGCCCGGTCGCACTTGCTCGTGGGGGGCGGGCGTATCATCGGCGGCGAGGTACGTCGTCACGCCGAGGCCCAGCAGGACCACCGCAGCCATGGCCAGCCGTGGCCCGAGTGGGCGGACGGCTGTCGCCGCTCGCAGCGCGCGCGTCGCTGCGGCCTTGCGCTCGAACACGTTGGCGTTCGCGGTGCGAGCAACGAAGTCGGGGCAGTCGTCGGCGAGGTTCATGCGCAATGCGTGTTGCAGCAGCGTGTCGTCGGGTGAGATCGGGATATCGAGGTCGCGGTCGGTCATGGCTGTCGGTTCAGGCGTTGTTCGATGCAGGCGCGCAGCGCCTTGCGCAGGCGTTGAAGGAGGCTCTTCACGCCTTCGGGTTGGATGTCGAGTGCGGCGCTGATTGCGTCGCGTCCGGCGTTGTCGCGGTAGCGCAGCTCGATAGCGGTTCGTGAGCGCTCGGGTAGCTCGTCCTGACAGGCCCGCAGGGCCGTCAGGTAGACGTCCGGGGGTTCGTCGACGTTTGCGATCCCGGGGGGCGGTGTGCCGCCCCAGGCGCGTTCACGAACGGTGCGGCGGGACTCGGAGCGCAGGTGCATGCGCCAGAGGTTTCGCGCGGTGACGCGCAGCCACCGGTTGCTGTGATCGGCAGTCCACCGGCGCTGATCTGGCTGGGCCAGAGCGGCCAGCAGGGCGTCCTGGACGATGTCTTCCGCGGTATCGCGGGGTGCGCCGAGCCCACATACCCAGCGCCAGAGCGGTTCCTGGTGGTCTATGACCCAGCGGGTCGATTCATTGGCTGCCGGCGGGCGAGATGGGTCCGTCACGGTGGCGGGTTGGCTGGTTGGGTTGAGGAGGAGCACGTGGAACGGATGCCGCGGCCGCGCGAAAGGGGCCGCAGTGCTCCGGTTTTTCGCCGATCAGCCGGTGCCCCTCAGAACCTGAGCGGAGTGCCGAAGGCGCTCGGCGTGGTCCGGAGCAGGTTTGCTCGCGAAGCGAGTAACCCTGCTCAGATCTGTTTGAAGACCTTCGCGAGGCTCTCGCCGAACACGTCGAGATGCCATTCGCAGAGATGGCCGAACGGCGTGCAGCGAACTTCGTAGTCGCTGCCGCGCAAGCGCTCGGCGAGATCGTCGAGGAACTGGCGGGCGAAGGCCGGCTCGGCGCTCTCGGCGCCGAGGTGGGTGAACGAATGCAGTACGACGTGGCGGAGCGACCGTTTGTTGCAGAGCCACTTCACGTGTTTGAGTGAATGCTGGAACGCGCGCTTCCTGGCATCCGGGGGCTCGTCCGCGACCTCGGCATGGGCAAACACGACGACGCAATCCGCCATTTCATCGGTGACGTCGACGGTCGCGAGCGGCTCGCCACCGACGGTGTCGAGCGTGCGTTCGAAGCTGCGCCAGGAGAAGCGTCTGGCCTGGAAGCAGAGCAGCCGCATCGGTTCAGCGGCGGCGGCGTTGACGCCAGGTCGCTTCGTGGATGCGGGCCTCGGCGTCGCGCGGCTTGTCGTCGACCTCGAGGTAGCGCGACGTCGCCCGCTTGCTGAAGAAAGTGAACACGTCGAGCACGTGGGCGCCGTTCTTGCCCGCGACGAGATCGTGAACGTTCTCGCGGTTGCGGCCGAGGGTCGAGACCCGGCCGGGCAGGATGAGATCGTCACGCGTCTCGCGGATCTCGAAGGTCTCACCCGAGTCGAGCGCCGGCGGCTTGCCGAGGAAGTCGTAGTTGCGGATTCGCACCTCGCCGTCGATGCCCAGGATCACGCCGTTGTAGTCGAGGTGATCGTGGTGGGGGAACCCCTTGCCCGGCTTTAGTTTCATCGACACCGCGGCGAGCGGGAAGCGTTCGCCGGAGCGTTGGTGCGCTTCGCGGAACGCGCGCATCGCGGCGCGCAAAGGCGCCTTGGGGTCCGCGATCCGTGTCATTGCCGCGGCCAACGTCATGAGGTAGGCCTCCTCGTCCGCGCCTTTGCTGTCGATGAGGCGTCGCGCCTGAGGGTAGAGCTCTGCCAGGAACGTCGGGTAGTCGAGGGGCTGCGGTTCCTGCCGGGTTGCGGGCGCCAGCTTGCCCGGCTCCTGGGCATTGGGATGGCGTCCGAGCAACAGCGCGGACACTCCCGCCGCGGACAACCAGAACACCCGCCGGCGGTCGATCGTGACGCCATCGGCGACTTCGTCGCGCGGGTCGACGGGCGCTTCGATCGTGGTCACATGATCGTCGGCTTCGGCGTGGAAGTAGCTCATGTTGCGATCCTAGCCAGAACGATGCATGACCGCGCCCTCGAACCAATGACAGTGGATCGGGCCGTGCTCGGTCGGCCGTGCGTGATCCTGAATCGGTTGGCCCAGGCCGCAATGCGGCTCGCCTGGCGCTACAGTCGAAGCGTCCATGCTGCTTCGTCCCGTGCTCTCCGTGCTCGCGTTGCTGGCCATCGTCGGTGGTTCCACCGTCGCTCAGGCGATGCCGGCGGTCGACTTCGATCGAGAGATCCGACCGATCCTCTCGAACCACTGTTTCCAGTGTCACGGGCCCGACGAGCAGGATCGCAAGGCCGGGCTACGGCTCGACCGGCGTGACGATGCGTTGGCGGTCATCGTGCCCGGGGACGTGCCGGGCAGTGAGCTGCTCCGGCGGATCCGGCATGCGGATGCAGATGTCGTGATGCCGCCACCGGCGACGGGCAAGCCGCTCGGGGCAGCCGAGAAGTTGCTGCTCGAGCGCTGGGTCGAATCGGGAGCGCAGTGGGCGGAGCACTGGTCGTTCGTGCCGCCGGTGCAGCCCGAGCTGCCCGAGGTGCGCGATACCGCTTGGCCATTGCGCCCCTTGGACCGTTTCGTGCTCGGGCGCCTCGAGGGCGAGGGGCTCACGCCGAATGGGCAGGCCGACCGGCGAGCGCTGCTGCGGCGCGTGACGCTCGATCTCACGGGGCTGCCGCCAACGGCCGACGAATTGCGCGCGTTCCTCGCCGACGAGTCGAAAGATGCCTATGGCCGGGTCGTCGATCGGCTGCTGACCTCGTCGGCCTTCGGCGAGCACATGGCGCGCTTTTGGCTCGATGCGTCGCGCTATGGCGACACGCACGGTCTGCATCTCGACAACTACCGGGAGATGTGGCCGTTTCGCGACTGGGTCGTGCGCGCGTTCAACGACAACCTGCCGTACGACCGCTTCGTCACCGAGCAGCTCGCTGGTGATCTGCTGCCCGAACCGACCCTGGACCAGAGAATCGCCTCGGGTTTCAACCGGTGTCATATCTCGACGAACGAGGGCGGATCGATCAAGGAGGAGGTTTACGTCCGCAACGTCATCGACCGGGTCAGCACGACGGGCACCGTGTTCCTCGGGCTCACGCTCGGCTGTGCCGTGTGCCACGACCACAAGTTCGATCCGATCAGCAAACGCGAGGTCTATCAGCTGTTTGCGTTCTTCAACAACCTCGACGGCGACGCGATGGACGGCAACAACAAGGCGCCGGCGCCGGTGATGAAGGTGCAGACGCAGGCGCAGCGTGACGAACTCGCGCGACTCGTCGAAGAGCGGCAGGCGGTCGACGCCCGATTCGCCGACCGGCTGGCCGTGTTCGACTACGAAGATCCGGCTGCGGCCGAGACCGCGGGGGGCGATCTCGGTGAGAGCGTCGATGGAGCTACGCGACGCCGCGAGATCGTCTGGATCGAGGATGCGCTGCCAGCCGGCACCGAGGATGGCGCGACGGGGTTCACCTGGGTCGACGATCCGGCGCTCGTCCATCGCGGTGCGCGCGCGATCCGGCGCCGGACCGACGGTGTGCAGCAGGAGTTCTTCCGGCGTGCGGACACCAAGCTGCGCGTCGCGGCCGGCGACGTGCTGTTCGCATGGGTTCGCATCGACCCCGATGATGCGCCCACCGAATTGATGCTGCAGTGGAACAGCGATGGTCGCGATGGCTGGTTGCACGGGGCCTACTGGGGTGAGAACGCGATTCCTTACGGCCAGGACGGCACGTCGCAGCGGGTTCGCATGGGCGACGTGCCGGCCGCGGGGGAATGGGTGCGGCTCGAGATCCCCGCGGCCCAGGTCGGCCTGCAGCCCGGCATGGCGGTGCACGGCATCGCGTTCACGCAGAAGGGCGGCACGTCGTACTGGGACGCGATCGGCATCGAGAGCAGCGCGCCACAGGTCAGCGAGGATTGGGTCTGGATCGACGACGAAGCGCCGGCGGGAGCGAACCTGCAGGGCAACGGTCGCATCTGGCAATGGCGGACGGGCGGCGCGGAGGGACTGCCGGCGCCGGTCAGCGGCACGCGGCTCCTGCGGCGCGCGGGGCGTGGACTCAACCAGGACTTCTTCACGGGAGCGATGGCGCCGCTGCGAACCCAGCACGGCGATCGGCTCTTTGCGTACGCGTGGCTCGACCCGAAGGATCCGCCGCGATCGGTGCAGCTCCAGTTCCACGTCAACGGTCGCTGGGAACACCGCGTGCGCTGGGGCGTGCCGGCGCATGGCGCCGGGCGGAAGAACGGTGCCGACTTCGTCGCGGGCAAGCTGCCGCCGACCGGTGAGTGGGTGCGGTTGGAGGTCGGACTCGCGGAAGTCGGCATCCGGCCGGGTGATGCGATCGCAGGCTGGGCGTTCACCAAGGTGGATGGCACCGTTTGCTGGGATCGCGCCGGCGTTCACACTTTCGGGCCGCCCGACGACAGCCACCGTCGATCGCTGCGGGTGTGGGAGCCGATCGGTCGGGGCAGCGCCGACGTTCCGGCAGACGTGCGAGCGGCGTTGGCCGTCGAGGCGACCGCGCGCACCACGCGCCAGCGGCGGGTCATTCGCGATCACTGGTTGCGGCACGTGTGGATCGGTTCGCGTGAGACCTTCGCCGAATTGCATCGCGCGGTCGACGCGATCGCGGCGCGTCGCGAAGCGATCCAACGCGAGACCCCGACGACCCTCGTCATGGTGGAGCGAATGGAGCCGCGTCCGGCGTTCGACCTCATGCGCGGGGCCTACGACCAGAAGGGTGACCCTGTCGAGCGTCGGACGCCCGCCGCGCTGCCGCCGATGGCGCCCGATCTGCCGCGCGACCGACTCGGACTGGCGCGCTGGCTCGTCGATCCCGGCCACCCACTGACCGCGCGTGTCGCGGTCAATCGGTTCTGGCAGCAGGTCTTCGGAACCGGCCTCGTGCGAACCAGTGAAGACTTCGGCAATCAGGGGGAGCGCCCGAGCCATCCCCGGCTGCTCGACTGGCTGGCGGTGCAGTTCGTCGCGAGCGGCTGGGACGTGAAGGCGCTCATGCGCGAGCTCGTTACCTCGGCGACCTATCGACAGAGCGCGCGAGTTCGCCCCGAGGTGCTGGCGCGCGATCCCGACAATCGATTGCTCGCCCGCGGGCCGCGGTTCCGCCTCGACGGCGAGACACTCCGCGATCAGGCGTTGATGCTCGGCGGCCTGCTGGTGCGAACGGTCGGCGGGGCGCCGGTGAAACCGCCGCAGCCGGCCGGGCTGTGGCGAGCGGTCGGCTACTCCTCGTCCAACACCGCGAAGTTCGTCGCCGACGAGGGGCGCGACAAAGTGCATCGTCGCAGCCTCTACACGTTCTGGAAGCGCACCGCGCCGCCGCCGCAGTTCACGACGTTCGGAGCGCCGAGTCGTGAGGAGTGCCGCGTTCGCCGTGAGCGCACCGACACGCCAATGCAGGCGCTGCTCCTCATGAACGATCCGCAGTTCGTCGAGTGTGCCCGCGCGTTTGCCGAGCGGATCCTGCGTCGAGAACTTGCGAGCGACACTGCGCGCATCGAGTGGGCGCTCGAGCGCGCGACGTGCCGAGTCCCCGTGGCGGTCGACGTCAAGGAAGTGCACGCGTTGCTCGCGCGGCAGCGGGCCGAGTTCTCGCGTCACGTCGATGCGGCCCGCCGATTGATCAACGTCGGCGCCGAGCCCCCGAGCGGCGAGTTCCCGCCCGCGGAACTCGCCGCCTGGACGATGGTCGCGAACCTGATCCTCAACCTCGACACCGTGCTGACCAACGGCTGAGCCATGGACCCGAGACTCGACTTCGCCCGCCAGATGACCCGGCGGCACTTCTTCGGTGGTTCGGCCCTCGGTCTCGGCAGTGCCGCACTCGCGTCCTTGCCGGGACTCGGTGCGGTGCACACCGGGCCGGGTGGCGGCCCTGGATTGCCTGGTCTGCCGCACTTCGCGCCGCGAGCCAAACGCGCGATCTGGCTCTTCATGGCCGGGGCGCCGTCGCAGATCGATCTGTTCGACTACAAGCCCAAGATGGAGCCGCTGTTCGATGCCGACCTGCCGGAGTCGATCCGCATGGGGCAGCGCCTCACGACGATGACGTCGGGGCAGAGCCGGTTTCCCGTCGCGCCGTCACGCTATCGCTTCCGCAAGTATGACAACGGTGACGACGGGGCCTGGATCTCCGAGCTGCTGCCCTACACCGCGCGGATGGTCAAGGATCTGGCCATCGTGCGCTCGGTCTACACCGAGGCGATCAATCACGATCCCGCGATCACGTTCATCACGACGGGGCGTGAGCTCCCCGGGCGGCCGTCGCTCGGCGCCTGGCTCAACTACGGACTCGGCTCTGAGAACGCCGATCTGCCGGGCTTCGTCGTAATGACGCCGCGGTGGAGCGGGCGCCGCGATGCGCAGGCACTGTACAACCGACTCTGGGGTGCCGGCATGCTGCCGAACGAGCACGCCGGTGTCGCTCTGCGACCGGACGGCGACCCCGTACTGTTCCTCGACAATCCGGCGGGCGTCGACGGCAAGTCGCGCCGGGCGATGCTCGATGCTCTCGGTCGCATGAACGAACGCATCGCACAGCAGGTCGGGGATCCGGGCACTCGTGACCGGATCGCGCAGTACGAGCTGGCGTTCCGCATGCAGACCTCGGTTCCGGAGCTGACCGACCTGAACGACGAACCCGCGAGTACTGCGGCGATGTATGGCCCCGAGGCGTCGCAGCCAGGCACGTTCGCGGCGTCGTGTGTGCTCGCCCGTCGCATGATCGAACGCGGTGTCCGCTTCGTGCAGCTGTTCCATCGCGGGTGGGATCAGCACGGCAATCTCACCGGTGATCTGCCGCGCCAGTGCGGTGACGTCGATCGGGCTTCGTGGGCGCTGGTCCAGGACCTCGAGCAGCGCGGCCTGCTCGACGACACACTCGTGATCTGGGGCGGTGAGTTCGGGCGCACGGTCTACTGCCAGGGCAAGCTGAGTCGGGCCAACTACGGCCGCGATCATCACCCGCGCTGCTTCACGATGTGGCTGGCTGGCGGTGGTATTCGCGGTGGTCAGGTGTACGGCGAGACCGACGACTTCAGCTACAACGTCGTCGACAAGCCCGTGCACGTGCGCGATCTCAACGCCACGATCCTCCACTGTCTCGGCATCGATCACGAGCGGCTGACGGTTGCCCATCAAGGGCTCGACGTCCGGCTCACCGGCGTGGAGCCCGCGCGGGTCGTTCACGAACTCTTGGCCTGAAGCAGATCTGTATCAGTCGGGCCTCAGATCTCGAACGGTCGCGATGCCCCGTCGCGGCATTCGACGAGGAACTCGGTCGGGGCTTCGTCGCCGTCGAAGAAGAAGAAGTCGTGCCCTTCTTTGCTCCTCGTCACGGACCCGGCCAGGGCGTGCCGTCCGGGTTGTCGGCGGACCCGCAGGAACGGCAGATTGCGGGTAATGATGCGTCGTCCGTCGTCGGTCGTGGCCTCGGCGAGCACCAGCTTGACCTCGGTGCCGAACTCACCGTAACTCGACATGCGAGACAGCATGGTCCGCAGGAAGAACCCGGTCGCCCGCGGAACCCGGTATGCGTGCCAGCGGTAGCGGTTCAGGTTGACGATTGCCTGCAGGTAGACGGCGGGTGCGGGGGTGGGGTCGTGATGGATGTGTTCTGCGTCGAACTCGAACTGTGAGAGCTGGTTGTCGTCGGACACGTAGTTGGCGACTGCCGAGGCGGTGAGAGGGATCACGGAGACGTAGCCGATGGCCCGATTCGCGAAGAGCCTGCGAGTTCGGTTGCCGGTCTTGACGTGCAGGGTGGCCTTGACGAGCCGGAACGCCTCCGGGCACGCGGTGTGGATCTGCTCCATGTACTCGCGGCGCAGCAGGCCGACACCGTTCGGGCCCTCGACACCGAACGCGAGCGCCGCGATCCGTGAAACGACTGGAATGTCCGGCTCCTCGACGGCGTGGGCCTCGAGAGTCCATTTGAACTCGCGCTTCTGGTTGCGGCTCGTGCCGGTATAGGTCATCCGTTCGCCATCGCGGACGGCTCTGAGCGAGCCAGGGTCGATGTCGAGCCGAGCCCAGATCAACAGCCACACGATGAGGGCGGCGAGGGCGAAGAACGGAATGGCAAGCCAGAGCCCCCAGTCCCAGGACAGGAGTGCAGCTACCGCGGTGCCGACGAGTGCTACGACGAGTACCGCGGACCAGACGAACTCGGTGCGGAAGTACCGGCCCGCGAACGCCGACGTCGATTTGGCGATCTGATCCGCAACCCACGACACCATGTGGGGCACGGTTTCTTCTGCCACGAGCTCCGCGGCCCAGAGCACGAATACGATCATTACGACCTGGGCCCACCATTCGAACTCGGGGTCGAAGCCGAAGCTGACACTTTCGAGCAGCGACTTCAGCCAGACCGAGATCAAGACGATCGGGAGCAGTACCACTGCCGTGACGAGGCGAGGATGTTTGCGCCGACCGAGCCGCAGACGTTCTTCCACCCAGCGCATCGCGAGGATGATGCGCGCGTAGCGGGGATAGTACGACCGATCCTTCATGGCTCGTTCCGAGTGGGCCATACCGTCCGTGCCAGCCTGCTGAGATCAAGAGCGGGGTCTCAGCGTTGTTCGGAGCGGTCCTGCGACGGTTGGCGGCCCCATGGCGGATCGCGGCGTGGGCTCGCCTGCGACTACTTGATCAATCGGTCGACCGACGACCAGAACCCCTTCGAGAGTCGCTCCATGTCGATATTCTCGAGTGCTTCGGCGAGGGCTTCGTCTCGACTCTTGCCGGCAATCAGTGCGCGGACCAGGCGATCGAACACTGCCCGGATCGTGGGCGTGCCGCTTCTCAGGTAGCGCACCATCGCCCACGACTTCGAATAGTTGAGTGCCGCCCTGGGGCCGTAGAACCGGCGCGGTGTGATCTTCAGGAACTCCTCGATCGAGCCGCGCGAGCTCGGGCGAATCAGGCGCAGCGCCCGGACGTGCCGCGGCTGCACGATGCCGGCGGACGGACGGCCGAGCTTGAAACGCGACACCTCGAAGTACTCGGCGAGCCCTTCATTGAGCCAGACCGGTGCGTCGCCCGTCAGCATGTCGAAGTACTGATGGAAGCCTTCGTGGCGGATCGTGCGCAGCATGTCCTCGCGCGCCGCGAGGTTCCAGATCAGCAGTTGCTGCAGTTCCGGGCTGTAGACGCCCGCCGTGTGGATGGGGATGCGGAGCTTCAGGCCGTCGAGGTAGCGCTTGTAGCCCTGCTCACCGGAGAACAGGTAGACCTGGAAGCGCTGCTCCGGCTCGAACTCGACGTCGCCGAGCAGCTGGCGGTAGAACGGCAGCGCGTTCTCGAGCACCTTGCCCGCGTTCTTGCAGACGGCTTCGTCGATGTCGGATGTGATCCGATAATGCTTCGTCGTCACGGTGAAGCTCTTGCCGAATGCCGGCCCGTCGATGATCCGGTCGACGACCCGTCGAATCTCCTGCAAACGCTCGTCCGAGAGCCCTCGTGAGATCGCGTCACCGATCACCTTACGGGCAGCCGCGGCCTGGCGCTGCCGTACGAGCGCCATGGCCAGATCGCTGTGCGCGCCGGCTGAGTTCGGCCGCAGTCGCAGCACTTCACGGAACTGGCGCTCGGCGTCTTCGTGCCGTCGCAACGCCAGGTAACTCCTGCCGAGCACGATGCGGCCATCGCCGAACTCGGGGTCCGCGGCCACGACGCGCTCCCCGAGCCGGATGGCCTTCTGGAAACTGCCTGCGACCATGTAGGCGTAGCTCTTCAGGTACTCCCGGACCAGGGCGGGGACGGCGCCCTTCTGCCATGCGATCATCCGGAAGAGCACCCGCGTGCTATTGCCCTTGCCGAGTTCGTTCAGCGCATCGCGAACCGCTTCGAGATCCTTGGGGCGCTCTTTGCCGGGGTAATATCGCTGTCGCGAGTCCGCGGAGGTGTCGGCGGTGACCTTTGGCGTGGTGAAGACCCACGCGGGCAGCTGTTGCTCGGGTTCGTAGCGGCTCGCGAACTCGTTACGGGCCGTCTGCCGATGGCCGTCGAGCAGCCCGTGGATCCACGCGGGCTCGACCTGCCCCGTGAGCGTCAGCTGGTCGAACGACTTGTCGGTGATGCCGATCTTGCCGACGACGGGTTCGCGCCAGCGCTCCTTGCAGACCGACTTGCGGTTGATACGCAGGTTCAGGCTCTTCGGCGTCACGCTTAGGACGATCTTGTACTTCGCTCCGCGTTTCATCGGCCAGCGGGAGCGCCCCTTCTTCTTCGCGTTCTTGGGCAGCCAGTTGTTGCGGAACAACTCGGTGCGCTGCCCGCCGTCCTGATGCACGACCACGGTGGGCACGTACCGCGAGCCGGCGAACCCCAGGTCCTGGAGTGGTTCGCCGGCTACCGTTCGATGCAGCTCGTCGCCCTGGATTCCGGTCAGCAGTTCGGTGCTGGTGTAGCGGGCTCCCGTGACCTCGATCTTGCACGATCGAAACAGCGCGGGGTGGATCCGCGGGCGATAGCCGGTCGGGGCTTTGAGTTCGGGCAGCTCGAACGTCGGCAGGGTGCCGGGACGTTTCCTGCCTCGTCGTGGTCGCTGCTTCTTCGGCTCGGGTCCGGGCCCGTTCGGGTCGGCGAAGTCCTGCATCGTCTCGCGCGTGTAGATCAGCTTGATCCTGCCGCTCTTCGGATCATAGGAGACGAGTTTGCCGCTGATGAGGTCGTCGGGTTCCGGCGGCTCGTACGTCGATTCGAACGTGATCCGTCGGTGGAGGTCGATGAGTTCACTACGGGCATAGCGCACGTAGTCGGCCCCTTCGTGGGTGTCGAGCAACGCTGCCAGCCGCGACTTCGCGTTGCCCCAATCCGCACCGGCCGCCTCAGCAATCGCTCGCAGCTCGGTTCGGAACGCTTCTGGGCCGGCGGCCTCCTGCGCGCCCTGCCCGGCGAGGGGCGTGACTGCGCTGCATACGGCTGCTGCGGTCGCGGCGAGGAGGGCGCGCTTCGCCGCACGCGATTCGATGGATGGCAAATGCTGTCGGCGCATCGTGAGTCGTTCCCCGGCGAAGGGGCTATGGGCCGGTAACTCTCGACCCCGCGGGCCATCATGCCCGAACGACGGGTCATGCGGCGCTGCGGGGCTGATTTCCCGGTCGTGGTTGGGGTGATCTGCAATGGCGGACGACCGCCGCGGTCCGTCGTACGGCGGTTTCTCGAGATTCGCTCGGGGCAGTCCTCGGCGATTTCCGGGTTGCAGCAACCGAACCCGAGATTCTCGCGAAGTTTCACTCGCGCCGGTTGCCGCCGCGGGAACTCGGATGCGGACACCATGAATCCCCAAGTTCTCGACTCCACCGATCTGACCTGGCTGGCCCGGCTCGCGCGGGCCTTGCTCGGCGAGGCGAATGCGGCGGACGATCTCGTGCAGGAGACGGCAGTCGCCGCCCTGCGGAGTGAGTTGCCGCCAGTGCAACGCCGGGCGTGGCTCGCTGCGGTCGCGCGGCGCCTGGCTGCACGGCACGTTCGCGGGGAGGCTCGTCGCGCGCGGCGGGAGCGCAATCGCGAACGCACCACCCCGGTCCTGCTGCCCGATACCAGCGAACTCGTGGCGCGCGCCGAGGTCGCCGAGCAGGTGACCGGCGCGGCGCAGCGTCTGCCCGAGCCGTTCCGTCGCACGATCCTGCTGCGCTTCCTGGAGGGGCTCAGCCCCGACGAGATCGCGCGCCGAGACGGCAAGCCGGTCGATACCGTGCGTTGGCGGGTGCGGCGCGGCCTGGAGCTGTTGCGTCGCGAACTCGTGCGCGGCAGCGATCGCGATTGGGCGGCATGGAGTGTCCTGCTCGTTCCGCTCGCCCGCACGGGTGAAGTCGCCGGTCCTGCGACCGCTGGCGTGACGGCAACATTGGGAGGCACGGTCGCCGCACTGATTGCAATGAAAGCAACGACACTGCTCGCCGCGACATTGCTCGGCACTGCCGGGCTGCTCGTGTGGATCACCTGGACACCCGATACCGATTCCGCCGGGCCGCCCAACGTGGCCGCCGGAGCGGCGGTCGCCGCACGGCCGGCTCAGCGGGTCGCGGCCGAGCCGCCGACCGCGAGCAGTTCCGAGATCGAGCCCGATCGCACGGCGGTAGCGGCCGGCCCGATGGCGCCGACTACGCCGGCCGCGGCGGCCGGGGCGCCGCTCTTCGGGCGCGTCGTCGACGAGGCCGGTGAGCCCGTCCCTGGCGCGACGGTCTATCTCGTCGCCGCGGAGACCGGTGGCGACCGTGGCCCGGTCCAGCGCACGCAATCCGATACCCGTGGCGGCTTCCGGCTGGCGGGGCACGACTCCGAGGAGGTGCTTGACCTCGGCGTTGCTGCCAACGGCTACGTGCGTGCGGCCGTGCCGCAGGCCTGGCCCGATCGGACCAACGAAGAACTCGTCGTCGTGCTCGCACGCGGCCGTCGAGTCCGAGGCGTCGTCGTGGACGAGTTCGATCGACCGGTGCCGGCTCTCGAGCTGCTCTGTCACACCGCCCATGCGGGTATCGATCACGTGAGCCTGAGTCAGGTGGAGCTGCGCAGCGAGCGAGCGTTGTTTGGGAACGCGAAGTCGACGTACGGGCAATGCCGGCGTCGCACGGATCGCAACGGCATCATCGAGCTCACCGGCTTGCCGGTTCGGGAGGGCCTCGTCGTGCGGTCGCTGGACCCGGCCTGGGCGATCGCGAACTCACGGCTCGGGTTCGACGATGCGGGCTACATCACCTGGCGGGCGAAGCGCCGCCTCGGAGTTCGGCTCAGGATCGTCGACGAGCGGACCGGCCGACCCATTCGCTCCGCGCGGGCGACGTTCCGAATGGAGCTGACGTTCGCCGATGGCGAGGTCGAGGAGCATGGGCAATGGGTCGGGCGCGGTCGTGGCGGCGCGACGTTCGTGCTCACGCCGGAGATCCTGCCCGGCTTGGACGAGCGGAAGATCACGAGTGCGGTGTTCTATGGTGAGGCCGGCACGCGTCAGGTGAAGGTGCCGTGGCGGGCCGAGCCGATCCGCGACGCGCGGGGTGCGACCGGGGTCGCCGACGTGCAGGTGCTGGTCGATTCGTCCCCCGTTGGTGGCCCGGAGGCCCCGCCAAGGGTCACGACCACGCTCGATCTCG
This sequence comes from bacterium, assembly GCA_024743115.1. Taxonomy (GTDB): domain Bacteria; phylum Planctomycetota; class UBA1135; order UBA1135; family UBA2386; genus JAGQRA01. The sequence continues at coordinate 30,861 of JANSXC010000020.1, forward strand.
ACGTGCGCCATACGGACGGGTCGCCGTTCGACGGCGAGCTGTCGGTCGACTGGCGCGCCACGGTTGCGAAGGGATCCGTGATCGAGGACGACGTCGAGAGTGCGCAGCGCCTCCGGCCGGGCCGGTATCGCGTCGAGGTCGACATCGGCGATGTCGAGCTACGAGTGGCGGAACGCTTCGCCGCGGGCAGTCTCCCACCGTGGACCGGTGCGGTGCGATGCGAGGCCGGTCGCTCTGCGCTCGCCTTCGCGACGTTGCCGCGTGGCGGTGCGGTGCGGATCACGCAGCCCGACGGCTGGCGTGGGACGTGGTACGTGCGGGCGTCGTGGCGGCCGTCGCCAGCGTCCGAATGGCGCGGCAGTTGGAACTACGGCACCAACAAGGACGCGCTCGTGCTCACCGCGATGCGCCCGGTCGAGTGGCGGTTCGAGCTGAGTCGCGACTCCGGGCAGCAATCGGCCGACCTGGTTCGCACGGCTTTGCTGTTCGAAGGCGCGGACGTGCTCGTCGATCGCTAGCGGTTCGACGGTAATGGCAATGGCGACGCGAACCTCGTCCTTGTGAACCCGGGTCGACGTCGGGGGATCACGGTCGTGATACTGGCAGCGTTGGTCGACGCCGGCCTGGCCTGGCCTGGCCGGGCCGGGCCGGGCCGCACGCCTCGACTCGCGGTCAGGCGTTCGCGGTTCAGGTCTTCGTCAGGAAGCGACCATGGACCCACGCGCCGAGAAGCAGGCCGATCAGCGCGAGGCCGAGCATCCAGTTGCCGACACCGAGTCCCGCGAACGCCGGCGCTGGGCAGACGCCGCAGAGGCCCCAGCCGATGCCGAACAGTGCCGCACCGAGGAAGGTATTGGTTCCGATTCTCGTCGTGTGCCGGTCGAACGTGCCGCCGACGAGCGGCTTCTCAAGCAGCTTTGGAGCGACGCGGAAGGTCAGGAACGTGACGGTCACGGCGCCGCCGAGCACGAGCAGCAGGCCGAGATCCTCGAACCGCAGGAAGCTGAGCACGACCTCGGGTTGGATCATCGTCGACAGCGCGAGACCGGCGCCGAACAGCAGGCCAGCGAGCAGCACGAACGGGGTGTCGCGGTTCACAGCGCACCTCCGAGCCAGGCGACGGCATGGGCCGTCAGGATCGCGGTCAGCAAGAACGTGCCGACTGCCGCGAACGATGTGGGGTTGAGTGATGCCATGCCGCACACGCCGTGTCCGGACGTGCAGCCGCCGCCGAGTCGCGCGCCGAACCCTGCGACGAAGCCGCCGACGAGCAACAGCCACCACGGTACCGATGTGGTGCCGAGAGCTCCGACATCTGTGAGGGTGAGGCCGATGAGGAGTGCACCGAGTACCATGCCGACCGCGTAGACGAGGCGCCACGAGCGGCTGCCGACGTGGTTCGGTTGCTGGAAGTACGGGCTGCGATCGACGTAGCTCCACGTCGTGGTGAACACCGAGCTGGCGCCGCCGATGCGCCCGGTGGTTGCGAACAGGAGGCTGATGCCGGCGCCGATCAGGAGTCCGCCGATCAGATAGTGCGCGATGCCGTTCGGGAACAGTTCGGCGGGCGCCGGCGGCACGGTGAAGTTGGTGAGAGTCATCGTCGTGATTGGGTGCAGTTCGGGTGGGTGGCCCGGCCGGTGGCTGCGGTCGCCTGGCGGCGGCGCTCGATGGCTCGCATGGTAGCCAACGCGCCTGGCACGTCGGTCCGATCACAGGGACGCCGTCACATCCGGGTGCGTTGTGATCGTGTTGCCCTCACTCGCCGGGCGGTGGCACGACGAGGAAGTAAAGCGCTTCGTAGAAGCTCCATGCGCCACGATAGTCGGGGCGCCTGCCCGTGAAGAACGGCGGCTCGGACGCCGGCCCGAAGATGCCGAAGAACGGTCGCATGTGTTTCCTGCGGGTCGAGGGGCTCCCCAGCGCTCGTCAGACATGCTCCGCCCGCGCTCGATCCCGTCCACCATGCGATTTCTCCTGCTCACCGCTGTGCTGACCGTGACCGCCGCCACGGCTCAGATCCCGATCCCGTCCTACGTGCTCTCGAACACCAACGCTGGGCAGTGCTACGGCTTCTCGTTCCGCGCCCCGACGAGCTTCACGATCACGCAGCTCAACGTGCCGAACGAGAACAGCTACGCAGACCAGTTCGTGGTCGTAGGCCGGTTTCCGGCGCCGCCGACCGGTGCCGTGTGGGGCTTTCAGCAGCTCGGTTCGTTCTTGCGGCAGCCGGCGAACGCGCCGATCCCGGCCAATATCCAGGTCAACCAGAACGACGAGATCGTGATTCTCGGCGGCTGCGGTACGGCGCCCTACTGGAACGCGTGGGCGAGTTCACTCGCCTTGGGCGGCGGGTCCTACGTGACGAACATCGGCGGCATCCCCGTGACGCTCCATGGCGCGCGCAATCCCAACAGCTTGTTCGGCGGTACGTTCTCTGCTGCGGGCGGTCTCAACGGACTGATGGGGCGCATCGACGTCTGGGTCAACGGTGTTGGGGGCGCGACCGCCCAGAAGCTCGTCTTCGGTCAGGGTTGCGGTAACCAGCCGATGCCGCTCGCTACGGACAGCATCGGTCGGCCGGTGACGGGCACGACGATCCAACTGACCGTTGATCGGATCCCGCCGACCGCGGGTCTGTCCGCGATGGTCTTTGGCAGCCGTGCGATCGTGCCGGGCACTGACCTGGCGACGATCGGCATGCCTGGCTGTTTTGCGCACGTCACGCAGGATGCTGTGGTCCTGATGGTGCCCGGCGGTGCATCTTCGACGCAGGTGCCGTGGACGGTGCCTGGCGTCGCGGCGCTCGCCGGCACGACGATCTTCTGTCAGGGGGCCGCGTTCAACCCGAGTGGTGGTCACAACCCGGTCGGTGTGATCACGGGCAACGGTCTCGAACTGATCGTCGGGATCCAGTAGCGGGCGAGTCAGCGGAGGACGAGATGATGCTCGATCTCGTTCTGGTTCGACGCGATCACGCGCGGCTCCCCCTGGAACGGCTTGCCGATGCCCGGCGACACCCGGACCCGGTACTGCGGGCCACGCGGCACGGCGAGGCGATAGGCGCCATCGGGTCCGGTCGTCTGCAGGCCGTTCATGGGGCGCAGTTCCATCGAGCCCCCAGTCATCGGCAACAGCGTCTGTCCGCTGACGATTGCGCCGATGACCGGTTGGCCCGCGGCGTCGGTGACGCGTCCGTGGATCGTGATCTCGTCCCGCCCGACGTAGCGCCCGTCTTGCCACGGCTGCAGGTCGATTGCGATCGGGTTCGGCGCAGCGCTCGGCACCACGTCGGTCCGGAATCGTTGTCCCCGAAGCGGATTGTTGCCGCTGTGAACGAAGCGGGCCCCGGCATCGGGGTGGAAGGACAGCCAATGAACTCGCGCTTCGAGCCCCGCGGCGCGGAAGTTGCCCGCGCCGTCGGTCAGGACACTGACGCTCCCGTTCTGGCCACTGCGTGAGTTCAGGAGCACGCGCCCGTTCGCGAGTGGCTCGCCGGCGACCGTGACCGTGCCGGCGAGCGCGAGTCCACCCCAGCGCAGCGTGAACACGTGACCCGGTTGGGCGTCCTTCGGCAGGTCGAGGTCCCACCTCCGGCCATCGGGTGCGCTGACACAGAGGTTGGTGCCGGGCACGAGGTCGATCGGCACGCCGCCGTCGGCCTCGAGGTCGACGGGGTCGGTCGACGAGCCGTGCAGCCCGGAGGCCTCGGCGCGAAAGCCCGCAAAGCCATCGGGGGGCGGCGAGTCGACGAATGCGACGAAGCAGCGGATGCGTTGTTCGGACGGCAGTCGGAGCACGACGCTCGGCCGTTCGCCGCGCGCGGCTTCGGTTCGTTCTTCGATGGCGCCGGCCCACGAGCCGTAGGTTGGCTGTCGCGGCGCGACGACCCGCAGCTCCCCGGCGTCGAACGGCCCGAGTCGGACACGGCCGTTGGCATCCGTGCGGCCGACGTGGCGTTGGAAACCCGGGCCCGTGGCGGCGACGTTGTGGTTCGACTGCGGTCGTCCCTGGGCGTCGACCACGAGCACGTCGACATAGACCGCGGCTCCGAGATCGATCGACCGATCGAGCTGCTCGTCGGGATTCACCGTGACGGCGAATTGCGTCTGCCGTGTGCCATCGACGAAGACCTCGCAAAGATAGACGCCGGGCGGTGGTGCCAGGTCGAACGCGCCGTTCTTGGCCGTGCGGGCCGCAGCGATCACGCACTCCGAGTTGAGCTGCCAGTTCAACCTGCTGAACGGCCGCAGTCGCACGTCCGCGCCGGCGACGGCGTCTTCGCCGCGGGTCACGCGGCCCGCGTAACGCGCGATTCCTCCGCGTTCGAGTGCGACTTCGTGCGGCTCCAGCTCCGCGCCGAACAGTTCGATGCGATCCAACTTGCGCGGCAGGTAGCCCTTGGCCCAGATGGTCACGGTCATGTAGCTCGGAAACACGCCGCGATGCTTCTTCGGCATCTCGAGGACGCTGCGCGGATCGAACGGTGCGATCTCGAGCCAGCCGTCTGGCGCGAAGAACCTGCCGGCGTGGCGCGGCGTCTCGTTGTCGTCGAGTGACATGACGTGCACCGATTCGATCGGGTCGCGCGTCATGGCATCGGTGACGCGGATCCGCGCGCCGCCGTAGCGTGTCACGTGTACCATGCCCGGTTCTCCTACCTTGAGCGACGTCAAGGCGATCCACTGCTGCCCGTTCGGTTTCGTGATCCGTTGGGTGATGGTCCAGCCCGGCGTCAGGCAGCGCACGTGGACCCGTTCTGCCCCGACCTGGGCCGTGAAGCGTCCGCGATGATCGGTCGTCACTCGCCAACGGCCGCCATTCCCCTCGAGCAGCAGGTCGAGTGGCTCGGTTGGAGTCTCGCAGCGGTCCGTCTGCACGAACCCGACGAGCTCGCGCATGGGCCAGAGCTGCACGTCGAGCGCGCCGTTGCCGGTCTGCGAATCGATCAGCGAGCCATCGATGGCGAGATGGCGGTCGGCGTAGCCGTTCTGCCGCGCGGCCAGAACGATTCCACTCGCCGGGATGGGCAGCGTGCAGCAACCGTTCTCGTCGGTGATCTGGCTCGCGAGCGCGGTGTCCGCCGACCCCGGCGGGAGTAGGAACGGGTGGGGGTTGCCGTGCACCGTGACCTCGAGCGGCAGTTGGTCCGGAATGCGAACGGACTCGAACTGGCTGTGCGGGATACCGGTCGGCCCGGCGCGCGCGACGCGCGCGAGTTCACGTTGCAGTTCGAGCAGCGTGAGCGTCCGGGGGCCATACATCGAGAGTTCGGTGTCGGCCAGGGGTCGATTCGTCGGGCCGTCGAGCACGCGGATCCGCAGGGTCCAGGCCGGATCGATTGCTGCGGGGTTCGGTGTGGCGGCGGCGACGCGGTCGACGCGTTCCGGTGCGGAGTCGGGCGTCGTGGCGGGCGGCGTCGTACCGGTAGCGCTGTTCGCCATCGCGGGGGCGACCGGGTCGTCGGGCCTCGAATCGACTGGCGGTGCGTCGTCCCCCGGCCAGAACGAAACACCGAGGATCGTGGCGCACACTGCGGCGACGGCAGTGAGGATTGCAGTCTGTTTGCTCATGGCGAGTCCCCAGAGGGTGAAGGTCGGTGCGTTGAGACCGGTGCCAGCGGCCGCGGCTGTGGCGGCGGTCGCGGTCGTCGTGCCAGCGGCGAACTTGGCGACCGTGGCCTTTGCGCCTGCCGCGATGATTTCGCCTCGGATTGCGGCGAGTCCGCGGGTCGCAGTCATCGCGGTCGCGAGCAGGGCGGTCGCGATCCCGGTCGGGAGCGCGCGCCGGGCGAGTTCGAGGCCGCGATGAATCTGCGACCGGACCGTCGCCGGACTCCGGTCGAGCACGAGCGCGATCTCGGCGGGCTCCATGCCGTGAACCAGTCGGAGCATGGTCGGTTCGCGGAACGGTTCGCGCAGCTGTTCGATGGCTCGGCGGGCGACGTCCGACAGCTCGCGATCGGCGGCGGCGGCCGCGGGTTCGGCGCCCTGAACGGGGATCCGGTCGCCGTCGGCGTCGAGGCGAGGTGCGCGCTCGCTACGGCGTCGTTCGCTGCGGGCGCGGTTCGTCAGGATGCCTGCGAGCCAGGGTGTGACCGGGCGGGAGCCGTCGAACCGTTCGGCCTGCTCGATGGCCGTCAGGAACGCTTCCTGCAGCAGATCTTCGGCAGCGGCGACATCCCCGGCCAGGTGCGAGCCGAGCCTCAGCAGCTCGGGCGCGACGCGATCGAACAGTTTCGCGAGCGCGTCGACCTGGCCACGGTCACGCCAACGCAGGAACAATCTGGTCGCTCGGTCGCGCATTCACAGGGAATGGATCGGGATGGCGGTCGCGTTTCCCCGTTTTTGCAGAAATCCGTCTCGCGGAGCCCCGTCTTGCAGCTGTTGCGCGCTGGCAGAGAGTCGCGACGCGGTTGCGGACTCCGCGTATGGAAGTCCGTATGGTGCCGCGGCAACCATCGGAACGCCTTTGGATACCCCGCTGATCGTCTCACCTGGAATCAACGAGCGTTCCGTTCGCGTGCCCGGCGGCGGACAGCGCCAGGTCCCCGACGGCTGGATCCTCGTGCCGCCTGGCGACCCGGCGCTGACGCGACGGATCAAGGCGGGTGGGCCGTGTTGGGTCGTGCAGGAGAAGCGCGGCCGTCGCACGTTCTCGCGCGGCATCTGGGTCGAGCGTGACCGTGTCGAGGCCATTCGGCAGGCCCTCGAGGCGGAGCGCGCGCACCCCGGGTACGCGCGCAAGCAGGCGGCCGCCGCCAAGCGCCGCGACCAGAAGCAGGTCGCCTACGTTGACGAGTTCGCGACGGCCGTGCGGCGCTTTCTGGACTTCCCGCTGCAGTATCACGATATCGCGGAGCAGCTGGTACAGCGTGTGACCGCCCACGCGACGCCGGTCGGTAGCGGCACCGTGGCACGCACCGAACGCATCCCCGTGCATCGTCGCGCCGAATCGGCCGTCATCGCGTGGCTGCGCCACCACACGACGGCCTACGACCACATGGCCATTGCGCGTGTCAAAGGCCGTCGCCGCGAGGTTCGCCGAATGCTCGCCGAACGTTCGCGCGAGCTGCTCGATGCCTATCGCCAGGGTCGCGCGGACGAGGTCGTGAACTGTCCGTTGCGGCGGGCGTTGAATCAGCCGCTGCCGTCGCCGGAAGGGGAGCGTTCTGCCAACGGCTGACGGCGCCGGCTAGTGATCGCCGAGCACCACGTCCAAGCGTCGACCGCCGTAGGTCGGGCGTCGGCGTCAGGCGGCCGGCCTGGCTGTAGAGCTGTAGGCCGGGGAAGACGCGTCGGGGAGCGCGATGGCAGGTGGCGCGCCCGCTGCCGTGGTGTGCACGGCATTCTGATCGCACAACGCGACACCGAGCGGGGATCCTCGGAATCGAAGTGAACCCGGGGGCGATTCGGCCGTTCCGGCAGAATCCTCCTGTCGTTCCATGCCCTCGGCGAAAGCCCCCGGTGCCCCGAATGAAGAACGCCTGGCTGGGCGCGCTCGTCGTCGCCCTCGTGATCGTCGTCTGGTGCTGCTGGCCGCCGGCAGCTTCATTACCCGTGCCGGTGGAGTCTGCTGGCGCCGCTGCGCCACTGTCCGATTTCGGGCCGACGGTCGACGATTTCGGTGACGGTCGACGATCCGACGTGCCGGCTCCCGAGCTCCAGCGCGAGGCGGTTTCCGATGCAGCCGTGGCAGCTGCGGATCAGGGGGCCCGCGTCGTCACGATCTGGCAGGGAGAAGGCGAACCGGCGGTAGGGATCCCGATCGACGTCTATCGGGTCGAGAGCCGTTCGTTCCGGCGGCGGGTGGCGCGGGGCGTAACCGGTGTCGACGGCGTCCTGGGCCTCGCCGATCTCGAGCCGGCCGAGTACGTGTTCCGTACCGGTCGGGTCTACGAACGCGCCGCGGTGGTCGCCGACAGGCTCACCGAAGTCCGGTTGGAGATCCCGGTCGGCCCGACCGTCACTGGCACCGTCGTCGATGATCACGATGCGCCGCTTGCTGGTGCCTCCGTATGCGCACTGATCAACTACGGGCGATCAGATGTCGCGACGACGGACGCGACTGGACGGTTTCGGGTTCGACTGGCGAAGAACAGTCGGTTGTGGGCGACTAGTTCGGGGTTCGAGCCGAGCCCGATGCAGAAGGTCACGCGGGATACCAACGACCTGGTGATCCGGCTCGTGCCAGCTGGCGGCAGCGTGCGTGGCGTCGTGGTCGATCCGGACGGCAGGCCGGTGCCCGGCGCCGAGGTTCGGGTGGGGCTCGATTTGGCGATCGACCAGCGGGCGAAGCGGCCGCCCGTGCACTTGCAAGCCGACAGCCGCGGGGAGTTCGTCACCGACGAGGTCCCGCGCGACAAGCTTCGCGTCTACGCCGTGGCCGCAGACTTCGCGTTCGGCGTGACGGACGCATATGGCTCCGCCAGTGATCCGGTCGTCGTGAAACTACGTCGAGCGGCGAGTGTGCACGGCGTGGCGCTCGGTGGTGAGAACGGTGATGAGCCCGTCGCCGATCTGGCGATCATGGTGCATCGCCAGCGTGATCAGCCGGGGTTGCTGCAGGCCTGTTCGGATCGACTCACACGCTTCGAGACGCGTACCGACGAAGTCGGGCGCTATCGCGTTCGCGGGATCCCACCCGGTCGAGTGTGGGTCGTTGCGATGGCGCAGAAGTCGACCGAGGCCGTCTACCTCAACGTTCTGCTGCGGGCAGGCGACGAGCACGAGTGGAATCCCGACATGGCCGTGCCGCCCGGGAAGATCCGTGGCCGCCTCGTGGGGCCTGGTGGAGCGCCGCTCACTGGTTGGAAGGTCGCGGCGTCGCGCGTCGATCTCGTCGCCATGCGAGCCGAGGGCCAAGAGGCCACTACGGACGACGAGGGGCGATTCGAGGTCAGTCGATTGCGCCCGAAACCTCACGCGTTGACCGCGAAGTCACCGGAGTCGAGCGCGGTCATCGCCAAACGCGTGGCGGTGATGCCTGGGCCTTCCGAGTTCGTCTGGCGGATGCCCGGTCTGCCGGAGCAGAGCGGGACGTTCCGGGGCGTCGTGCTCGGGCCGGACGGCGAGCCCGTCACGGCAGCGAAGTATCGCGCCAAGGCGAACGGCGTCACGCGTTCTGGCGCGGCCGATGCGGCGGGGGCGTTCGAGATCGACCGCGTGTTGCCCGGCACGTGGCAGTTGACCGGTCGGCTGAAGGGTTACGGATCGTTCGGTCTTGGCGAGCACCGAGTGATGCCGAATGCCGTGTTGGATCTCGGCACGCATCGCCTGCCGGCAAGAGGGCGCGTCGACGTTCGGGTCGTGGCGGGGAAACTCGACCCCGCGGACGTGGCACTCGGGCTCGAGCAACTCGCAGGTGGCGACAACAAGTCGCGTGAGTTCGAGGTTACCGCGACCGGCTGGCGTTCGCCGGAACTGCCGCCGGGTCGCTACCGGCTGACGGTGCGCGGCACGAACTTCGCGTGGGTCGCACGGGAGATCGTGATCCCTGCTGGCGACGCCGCCGAGGTCGACGTCACGGTCGCACCCGTGGCGCCGGTCGCGATCGAGTTCGTCCCGCAGCATCTCGAAGGCACGGCGTGGCACGATGGCGTGAGCGTCAAGATCTTCGATGCGAGCGGCGGGCTCCTGCTGAAGAAGACCCAGATGGTCGCCGGCACACCGACCGCGACGTTCACGATCGGCCTGGCGCCCGGCGCGTATTCCGTCGTCGCGACTTCTCCCAACACTGCGTATCGCCGCGGCGAGGCGAGTTTCGTCGTCCCGGCCGCCGGGACCGAGCAGCTCGCGGTCCGAGTTCTGCTCGAGGTGCTGCGGGACTAGCGGCTATCGCCGCGGTCGATGCGCGGCATCGCGGTCACGGCGTCGAGATCGTGAACGTGTTGCTGACGCCGTTGCTGTGTGTGATGCGGACCTTGACGGCCTTCTTGGCGACGCCGGAGTAGGTCCAGGACGTGGTCGTGTTGCTCGTCCATTCCGAACCCATGTCGCGGCAGAGGTAGACCGTGCCGTCGCGACCGAGGAACTCGATCTTGCGCAAGGTGACGCGATTACCCTCGGCCTCGATCCTGGCCTTGACGTCGACCGTGCCGTTGTCGCCCGAGCGGGAGGCGCTCGTGATGGTGACCTGGGCTGCGAGAAGCGTCGAGAACAGGAGGGTGAAGAGTGTGCGAAGAGCGAGTTGCGTCATGATTCGGTCCTGGATTGAGGTTTGGCCGGTTGCCCGGCGAGGACCTGTTTCGTGTCGGAGGGTTGCGCGATGGTTGCCGGCAAATCGGCGATTCTCGACCAGTCACCGGCGCTAGACTTGGGGGCACACATGACCGCGCCGACCAGCACCTACGAATCCGTTCAGGACTACTACAAGAAGCTGCAGGGCTCGCAGGATCTCGAGACCGATGCGTGCTGCACGGTCGACAGCGTCCCGGATCACCTCAAGCCGATCCTCGCGAAGGTGCACCCCGAGGTCAGCGGTCGCTACTACGGATGCGGCCTCGTTGCCCCCGACCTGCTCGAAGGCGCCGACGTGCTCGATCTCGGCTGCGGCACCGGGCAGGACTGCTATGTCCTCTCTGCGCTCGTTGGTGAGCGCGGCTCGGTCACCGGCGTCGACATGACAACCGAGCAGCTCGAGTTTGCCCGTGCGCACGTCGACTACCACCGGGAACAGTTCGGCTTCGGGACGACCAACGTGCGCTTCCTCGAGGGCTACATCGAACGCCTCGATGAGCTCGAGTTGCAGGACGCGAGCTTCGACGTGATCGTCAGCAATTGCGTGATCAACCTGTCGCCCGACAAGGCTGCCGTGCTGCGGCAGGCACACCGCCTGCTGAAGCCGGGCGGCGAGCTCTACTTCTCGGACGTCTACGCCGACCGTCGCGTGCCGCCTGAGCTCATGCAGGATCAGCAGCTCTACGGCGAGTGTCTGAGCGGTGCGCTCTACTGGAACGACTTTCTCAGCCTCGCCAGGCGTTGTGGCTTCGCCGATCCGCGGCTCGTCACCGACCGCGAACTCGAGATCAAGAACCAGGAGGTGCAGCGCAAGGTCGGGCCGCTGCGTTTCTTCTCCGCGACCTACCGCCTGTTCAAGCTCGACGACCTCGAGCCGGCGTGTGAGGACTACGGCCAGGCGGTGATCTACAAGGGCACGATTGCGAACGCCGAACAGCGCTTCCTGCTCGACGGTCATCACGTGATCGAAGCCGGCAAGGTGTTCCCGGTCTGCGGCAACACCTGGCGCATGCTGCACGACACGCGGTTCCGCGAGCACTTCGAGTTCGTCGGTGACTTCTCGAAGCACTTCGGGATCTTCGAGGGCTGTGGCGTGGCGTTGCCGTTCGGGGGGAGCGGCGCGGGCGAGCGCAGCGCGCTCGCGGGCGAGGCCGGCAGCAACCCGAACGGCGGCGGATCCTGCTGCTGAGACGCGCCCGCGGCCGCTGAGGCGTGCCAGCGGATGCCGAGGCGCGCGCTTGTCGCGGCCCAACGAACGAATGTGCTGCGCAGGTTGGCACGGCGTTCATGGTGCGACACGTCGCGTTGCCCGCGGGTCAGGCTTCGGTCAGCCTGCGGTCGTCGGGGCGGAGAAGCGCAGGTGTCATGGGGGTTTCGCCGATCTGTATCGGTGGGATACGCCGGCCGATAAGAGCGCTCTGCTCGCTTTGGAATCGCGACACCGCTACGGTCGCGGAGCGCGGCACGGCCGGAGGGCGCACTTGCCTGACGGTCCACGCCGGCCATCACGATACCTACCGGACCGAGTTCCAGAGTGCCTCGCTCGCTCTACCTCCTGCTCGGGGCCAACCTGATCCTCCTGCTGGGTGCCCTGCGGCACAATCTCTACTGGGGCACGGGGGAGGTCATGGGGCTCCACCTACCACACCTGCTCGGGATTGCCGAGGGCGTGTGCCTGCTGGTCTATGCACTGGTTGGGGGGGCCGCGTTCGCGCGGACGGTTCGCGGGACGGAGCTGCTCACGGTCCGCCAGGTCATGCTCGGCGGGGTCCTGCTCGCGATCGTCGCGATGGTGGTTCCGCCGTTCTTGTCCACGGACGTCTACGACAACCTTGCCCGCGGCCGGGTGGAGGCGGTCCACGGCCTGAATCCGTACGTCGCTGCGCCGGCCGAGTTCCCGGAAGACGATTTCACGCGGGCGGCGCAATGGACGGGGTTCGGCAATCCCTACGGCCCGCTGTTCACGGTCGTGCAGACCGCGGTGTGCTTCCTGTCCCTGGATCGAGTGTGGCTCGGCGTTGCGGTGTTCAAGCTGCTGTTTGCCGCGTGTCACATTCTTACCGGGTGGTTCCTGTTCCAGGCTGCCCGTCGCGTGCGCCCCGAGTTCGCCGGGACAGCGCTGCTGCTTTATCTTTGGAATCCATGGATCCTGCTCGAGACCGTCGGGCACGCCCACAATGATGCTCTTACGGCGGTCGGGCTCGCCGGCATGATGTGGGCGCTCACTGCTCGCAAGATGGCGCTCGCGACCGTTGCGTTCGGTCTTGCGGTGCTCGCCAAACACGGGGTCGGGCCGCTCGGGCCGTTGCTGCTCGCGCTTGCGTGGCGACAACGGCAGCTGAAACAGTTCGTCGGTGGCGTGGCGATCATCGCCGTTCTGACAGCCTGGTTCGTCTATCACTACTTTCTCGAGCCGGGCGCGATCGAAGCACTGCTTGCGCAAGCCGAGCATCAGCGCACGAGCTTGCAGTTCCTCGTCGCGAGTCTCCTCGGCATCGAGGACGGGCGGGCCTTGACGCTCGCCGGGATAGGGGGCGTGATCCTCTACCTGGCGTATCTGGCCCCGCGTACGCGGACGCCGGACGACTTCGCGTTGCACGGCGCGAAGCTGATGATGCTGTTCATCTTGGTCGCAATGCCGATGTTCTCGCCGTGGTACCACCTGTGGTGGCTGCCGCTGCTGATCACACTGCCGGCGTCCGCTCGCGCGGTGAGCTGGCTGGCTGTGCTCGGGTCCGCATCGTATCTCGTGTTCGCGACCACCCGCAGCCTCGGTTTCGACCATCAGGTCTGGCAATGGGCGGTTGGGCTGGTGCCCGTCGCGGTGCTCGTCCTCGCCTGTCGCGTCACAGCCGAGACGCGACTCACCACTGCAGTCGCTGAAGTCCCGACACGTACTTCGAGTTCTTCGTCAGACGGAATGGAAACGCCCCCGTGATCCGGTCGGCGTCGTGCTCGGGGCCGTACTTGAGCTCGACGACCGAGCCGCGACGATCTCGACTCGGGTGCAGCAGCGTGGCCCGCCCCGCGACGAACGGGAAGTAGTGCAGTTCGTCATCGAGCGTCAGGCGGTAGCGACCGTCGGCGGTCTGGTAATAGCGCCGGCGATAGCGGTTGGCGAGCGTTGGTGCGGTCGTGTTGACGAGTTCGCGAAACGCAGGCGGTACGACGACGGATCGCAGCAGCACCGCGAGTTCTTCCCGAGCGAGGCCCCGATCGCGGTCGACTCGGATCGAGCCGAGATCGACGGTTTCCTTGCGGCCAACGAGGCCGCGCTTGATCTTGAACTCGAGCGTCGCGCGGGATTCTCCGGTCAGCCCGCCATACCACCGGATACGCATCTTGCAGCGGTCTGCGGTACCGTCGACGTTGTCGACGAGCGCGCGGTGATCCGGCGTATCGAAGTAGACGCTGTTCACGTAGCGCGGCGGATGGAGCGGCGAGAAGAACGCCGGATGCAGGCGCACCAGCATCTCGATCTCTCGCGTGTCGAGATCCTCGACGTAGAACTTCCGTTCGAAGCGGTACGTCGGCTCGGTCGGGCTACTTGCTCGATTTGCCAAACTCGACTCCGTAGAGGATTTCGGCAACGTTCGCACGCGAAGACGGTACCGACCTGCTGCCGCGCATCATCTTCGAGCCGTGCTCGACGAGGAACGGCATCTCGACCGTCTCGAGCACCTCGCCATGGGTCACGATCGTGCTCGGTCCGAACTCGGGCTTCTTCTGGTAGACACAGAAGCCGATCTTCGAACGTGCGATTCGTGGGCCGAAGAGTTCGAGGTGGGACAGGTCCTTGCTCGTGATCGCGATTTCGGTATCCGCGACGCGCAGGCCGCGGACGACGACGTGGCTGCTCTCGCCCGCGCTGACGGCCTTGTCGCCGACCCTCTCGATCTCGACGTCTTCGACCTCGACGTGGCTGCCCGACGTGTCGATCGCATCGTTGCCACAATCGAGGAATGTGCACTCTGCGACGTGCCCGGGACCGCAGAAGTCGACATCGAGCGCGTCGGAGCGAACGCCGCGAAACTCGGAGCGGTCGAGCCGGAACTCGGTGCGCACGAGGTTGAGCGCGTCCTCGGATTGCATCTGTTCGAAGCGACACGAATCGAGATCGACGGCGGATTCGTAGAACGTCACCGCACCCGTGAGCGTCCAGCCGGGACGTTCGGCGGCCGCCAATCCGGCGAAGTGCACATGACCGAGCGTCGAGCGACCGATTGCGCCGATCACCGCGAAGCCCTGCCCCGTACCGTCGCTCGATCGAACCGTGATCGGGTTGTCGCGCGTGCCCGTGAACTCGACGGGTGATCGCGACAGGATCATCGCGCCGCTCGTGAGATCGATCGCGGTCGCCTCGCCGCAGACGAGCACGTGTCCGGGCGGGATCACGAGGTCGCGATCGAGCACATGATTGCCCGGCCGCACGTGAATGCGGCCGGTTGCCTGGTCGACGGCGAGAAACGGCCACTCGGCGAGCGCGCTCGGTGCCGGCAGCGCAGTTGTCGTGAGCGCCCACGGTGGCGTGCGCGGCCACGGCAGGACGGGTTCGCTGCGATCACGCGCAAGCCCGAGGATTGAGTGGCGGCACTGCATCGCCAGGATCGGGTCCGGGGTCTCCGGGACTTCCGCTGGCACCTCGACCGTGACGCGCCGGTAGCGCACGGGCCGACCCTCGACTCGGCCCGGCAGCACGCAGGACTCTCCGAGGTCGACCAGCACATCGCCGAAGCGGATACCGGTCAGTTCGACCGGCAGCTTCTGGATCGCACCGACCTCGAGTTCGATCGTCCGGCCGATTCGCCGCGCGTAGGCGTGCATTGCCCGCACGGGTTCGAGCACCGACCGGATGTACGCGGCGTTCCGGGTCAGGACCTGCGGGTCGAAGTCGTAGGCGGGGAACTCCTTGAACAGGATCGCAACGCTGCTCTGTAGATCGTCGGCGAGCTCGGTCAGGAGGCCAGAGACGTAGTCTTGCTGGCTGACTCGCGCGAGTTCGGTGACGTAGGCGCGCAGGAACGTCGGGTCCGCGAACAGGCGAGCGTAGTAGCGGTCGTTCGGCACGTCGTCCCGACCGACCCATGTGCCCTCGAGCAGTGCGCAGATGCCTGCACTCTCGCGTCCGGCGTTGCCGTCGAAGCCGATCGGTTGCAGTCGTGCCGTGACCGGATCGAAGTAGAACCGCGCGTTGTGCCATCGCGCGCCGTGCTCGGCGCCGAGCAGGTCGGTCACGGCGTAGTAGCGCGCGAGCACGGCTACGTCGAACACGTCGCTCGTCGACAGCTCACCGCTGCGGAACCGCTCGAGCCTGCCCGCCGCCTGCAGGAACTGTGCGCGCAGTGCGGGGTCGGAGAGGGCGCTCGTGGTCTGGAAGCCATCGACCTCGGCCGAAGAGTACGTGCCGCTGCCGCTCCGGATGGCCCCCGGGAACGGCAGCTCCTGATGCACCTTCTCCTGCCAGAACGTGTTCTCGTTGAAGCGCACGATCGGCCCCGCCCGGCGCTCGTTGTGTTCGACGAGTCGGCGGTCGAAATGTTCTTCGAGGGCGTAGATGCCCATGTCCTTGCCGTTGATCGTGACGCCCACGAACTCGTAGCGCAGCGCGATCACACCCTCGCGCGCGAGCGCTCGGTGGTAGACCCACTCGCCGGCGAAGTTCCGCGCACTCGGATCGTGCAGCGAGAAGCGCTTCATGCCGCGCAGGGTCTCGCCGCCGCGGATGCGCAGTCGCATGGGCCACTTCGCGCCGACCGTCGGATCGACGATGTCGCCCTTGAGTCGCAGTTTGGCCGCGAGCGGCCCCTCGCTCCGATCGCCATCCGCGAGGTGCAGGCTCGCCGGCACGAGGTCGTCGTCGGCCGCGAACAGATGGCCGAGTCGCAGCGACTCCGCGCGTTTGTCGGCGAGCTTCTGCAGGTGCTTGTGCTTGATGTCGATCGTGATGCGTGGGGCGTGCGCGAGCAGCGCCGTGATCACGTTGGGTGCGCCGCGCAGGCTGGCGTCGAGCTGTGATCTTGCCGTTCCGAGCCAGCCCGAACCGCGCAACCACGCGCCGAGCGCGATCAGCATCAACGCCGTGGCGGCCAGGACCGACCACCTGACGAGTCGGATGCCGATGCTCCGGCGGCCCTCGAAGAATCCGGTCCGGCGCCGGGCTTTGAGCCGCATGTCAGAAGATCCCGCGGTTGTCGAGGAGCGCGACCGCGATGGCCGGGTCGTGTTTGCGCAGCTCGGTCTTCGTGCGTTCGAGCGCCTCGAGGTTTTCGAACTCGGCGAGGAAGCACGCTTCGAGCGCTTCCTGGCTCTCGTCGCAGCGTTTCAGGTCGAGTGCCTGAGTGGATTGCCGCAGCACGCCGACGACATCCTCGAGCTTGGCGCGGTCGGGGCCGCTGCTCGTGACCGTGAGACAGAAGTCGTTGTTGCCCGCGTCAGCACGGAATCGACCGCGCGCGAGGAGCACGCCGACGATCACGACGAACGCGATCGGTGTGATCACGCGTTGATTCGCGCCCATGCCGAGCCCGATCGCGATCGTGAGAAACAGGTAGGCGAGTTCTTCGGGTTCCTTGATCGCGGCACGAAAACGCACGACCGACAGCGCGCCGACGAGGCCGAGGGACAGCGCGAGCGACGACTTCACGACGCTGATGATCAGCATCGTCGTCATCGCCAGCAGCACGAAGTTCGTCGCGAACGCGGACCGGTTCGAGAGCGACGTGCCGCAGCGCACGTAGACCCGGCCCAGCAGCCATGCCAGCGCGCCCGCGATCGCGAGATTGATGACGAAGTCGAGCGGCTCCACCGGCGCGGCGACCGCGGTTCCGGCGCCCTCCGGGGCGGGGGTTTGCGGCCAGGCCGGCGTGGACGAGATCATGAGCGAAGGATGCCTACTGGTATTGGGACCGCAAGCCTGACGTTGCCGACACACCGGCCGCGTTGGCGGTCGGGTCGATGTAGAACCACTGGAAGTAGAACTGGAAGCCGGTCGGGAGCGACTCCGGGATGGCTATCGTCACATCGGCAGTTCCGAGTGAACCGGTCGGGGCGTTGACCGTGATCGCAGGGAGAGCCACGTTCACGAAGCAGCCCGGCGCTGCCGGCCCGAGGCTCAAGTTCCAGGGGGAGCCCGATACGGCGAGCGCGGCCGGCAGGTTCGGCTGCGCGCCGGTCAGTGACACCGTGAAGAACGAGGAGCCCGCATAGGGCGAGGTTGCATCGATCTGGCCGCCGCAACTGGTCCCGTAGAGCGAATTCTGCGCGCCGGGTGGGTACAGCAGGGCGGTGCCGAACAGCGGTTCGCCCGGTTCGTCGGTGCCGTAGACGATCGGGAAGCTGCCGCCGTTCTCGGGCGCGAACGTGATCGCCGTCGCGCCGCCGATGGCGGTGGGCGACGTGAACAACGCTCCCGATTCGAGGATGCCGCCGGCCGGGCCGAGACGTGCGACGAACAGATCGCCGGGGCCGTTGGTGCCGAGGCCGCGCTGATAGGTCACGGCCCAGTGCGATCGCGTGGTGCTGTCGAACGCGATCTTCGGGAACGCGAAGTCCGGGGTCTGGGCATCCGCAGCGAGGATCTGCGGCGGCTGCAGGATCGGGTCCCACTCCGAATCGGGCCAGTCGAAGCGCTGCACGTGAACTTCCTGGGCCGTCGGATCCGCCGAGTTCGGACCGAAGGTCAGCGTGAGCATGAAGCGATCGTTGCCGCCGGCGAGTTTGGGGAAGCGCTTGTTCCACGGGTGGGCGCCGAGGCCGAGGCGATAGCGCTGCGCCATCTTCTGGCCGTCGAATCGAACGCGCGTGACGTTGACGTCCCAGTCGTCGGGCGTCGACGGCCGGAACAGCTCGTGCCACGCCACGATCCAGAAGCCGGGCTGGCCGTCGGAGAGCTTGACCACGGTCGGGTGCTCGCGGTCGTAGGTCGTGCCGGCCGCGAACCAGTCGAGTGTGGTTGGGGTCGAGGCCGCGCCCGCGGTCGGCGCGTCGACGAGCACGCCCCACACCTCGGTGTTGACGGTGTTCTGCTGGGTCGTGGTCGGATCGGTCTGATAGACGACGAAGGCGTTCTGTCCGCCGCCGGCGCGACGGCCGCCGATGTCGGGGTTGCGCGCGGTCGTGCCGGCCGGTTTCGCAAGGATGCTCGAAGAGCCGGTATTGAGTCCGGTGTCGTCGCGCAGGTGGAAGTAGGTGAGGATCGAGGACGTCGTTGGAGCGAACGACTCACGTTCGAACACCGCCGCAAACCGTTGCGCATCGCCGACCCAGGTGCAGCGTCCGCCCTTCGTGCTCCAGCTGGCGTTGACGTCCGAGAACACCATGACCGCGCTGCCGAACGCTGCGTCGGTCACGCGGGCATAGCTGTCGACGTCGTTGCCCGCGAACACGCGGCTGTAGACGGTCATGAGTTTGGACGAGCCGGCGGCAGGGGCTCGGATGACATCGACGTCCTGCACGGGCGCGGTCGACGTGTCGAGGTTGACACGTGCGATCAGCGGATCGAGTGTGACGGGGTAGGTTGCCTCGGCGAGGAACCCGTGGTCGATTCGGAGTTCGACTTGCTGCCCGTTCCAGGCCGTGGTCACGTCCGTGCGCCGGCCGGCTGCGTCGATCGCGAACGCGCGACCGTAGCGCAGGATTGCCGCACCAGTGAGGTCGCGAAACAGCAGTTCCTGGTGTCCTGCTGCGATCGGCGCGGCGACGAGTTCGGTTGCAATGCGACCGGTCACCACGAGATCGCCCGTGCCGCCGGGACTTCGTTCGAACACGAACGACTGCTCGATTCCCGCCGGGCGCACGTCGTAGGCCTCGAGAAAGTGACCGTGATCGAACTCCACCCGCTGCGCGTTCACCCGCCGCGGTCGAGGCGAGCTGCCGTGCGCCACGGTCTCGCCGCCGACGGAGACCGCGGTTGTGGCCCAGTGCAGCGGCAGGTTGTGCGGATATGCGGTGCCGAGCAGCGGGTAGAACGTGAAGCCGTCGTGGAACGACGCCTTGTAGGTCGCGCCCGCGGCCCAGGTGCCGTAGATGTCGCGGTCGCGATTGCGCGATGTCACGGGACCCTCGTGGACTCCGACGACGAACGCATCGGTTCCCGTTCCGCCAGCTTGCTGGCCGGCGTTCTGGGCGAGGGAGACGGAGGCGGAGAACACGACGGCGCACGCTGCGCCGCACCGGATGGCGCCAGTAAGCATCATTGAGCGAGGAGGCAAGTTGGCGCGGAATGATAGCACGGTGGGATGCGAGCAGCCGTTCGTGCACGGACGGCGTCTTACTCCGGGGCGGCAATGCGGCCCCTGTCGCCGGCATCCCCATGGGCCCGGAGTCTTGGTGTTGATTGCAGTCGCCGGCACGGTCGGTGCGGCCGATCTCGAGCGGTCGCAAAGGTGCGGAGCGCAGTGCTACCGGCCTACGCACTCGAGCCCAATTGTGCGGCGCGGTTCGTGCCCCAGGATCGCAGAGTTCGCGGTACGCGTCGGACGGCTCGACACGGATCAGGTGCCAGATTCACTCGCAGCGGTTGCGCGCTGCGCTAACCTGTTCGCCCCGCGTACTCCTGTCAGACATCCGGATCCCAACGATACGAATCCCAGCGATACGAATCCCAGCGATGAAGGCCCCGATCACACTGTTCGTCATGGCGCTCTGCGCCCTTCCCCTCGGCTGCACCAAGGACGCGGAAGCGACCGGCGATGGCGAGTGCACCTCCTGCGCTTCCTGCGCGGGTGATGCGGACGCCGGCGAGCATGTTGCGAGCCACGACGATGCTGGCCATGGCGATCACGCGGGCGGGCAGTGCAGCGACTGTGCCGACGCTGGCGTGGTCGAGGCGACGCCGACGCCTGGCGCGGGCAAGGGCTTCACGCTGACCGAGGTCACGCCGATCTCGAAGATCCTCGCTTCGCCCGCCGACTTCGAGGGTAAGCGCGTGCTGGTCAAGGGTGATGCCGTCGGCGTGTGCGCGAAGGCCGGCTGCTGGGCCCGGCTCAAGAGCGACGAGGACAACAGCAAGTCGCTGTTCGTCAAGGTCATGGATGGTGAGATCGTCTTCCCGATGGAGGCCATGGGGCACGAGATCACGGCCGAGGGCATCCTGCAGAAGATCGTGACGCCGGTCGAGAAGCTGCGTGAGATCTACGCCGCGCGTGCTGCCGAGAAGGGCGAAGAGTTCGATCCGTCGACCGTCACCGCGCCGCGCATCAGCTGGCAGCTCCGTGGGCTCGGCGCGCGCTGGGAGATCTGAGCGGGGGATCCGGAGCCTTGGCGCGTCGAGGTCGCGGTTGGCGTTGGTGGTTTCGCACGATCCACCGCGACGTCGGCTATCTCTGCGTCGGGCTGGTGTTGATCTACTCGATCTCCGGCATCGCGGTGAACCATGTCGAGGACTGGAACCCGAGCTACTCGATCGAGGTGACGCGATCGAACATCGGCCCGATTGCGGCCGATGGCCGGGATGACGAAGCGATCGCGCGTGACGTTCTCGAGCGACTGCACAGCCCGACCGACTTCCGCACCGTCTTCGTCCCCGAGCCCGGCGACCTGCGGATCATTCGCACCAACCACACGGTCGACATCGAACTCGGCAGTGGCGATGTGCGGCAGGAGCGCGTGACCCCGCGGTTCATGCTGCGAGGTTTCAACGCCCTGCACCTCAACCATGCCAAGCGGTTGTGGACCTGGATCGCGGATGCGTTCGCCGTCGCCCTGATCGTGCTGGCGATCACCGGCATGTTCCTGCTGAAGGGCAAGAAGGGCATCACGGGTCGCGGTGCCTGGCTGACGGCCACGGGCTTCGCGATCCCGCTGTTCTTCCTCTGGCTGTACGCCTGAGGCGCGCTGGTCGACACCGAAGGACGCGGTACTGCGGCCGACCTTGTCGCGGGTAGGTGAGTCAGTTGTATGATCGCAGCTCACCAAACACCGCCGCTCATTGAACGGGGTTGCCAATGCTGATCTTCCGATGCCTCGTCCCGCTGCTGCTCGCGTCCGGGGCGAGTGCGCAGTTCGTCTACGACTTCAATCGGCTCGCTGGTTCGAACCAGCACCCGTACACGTTGCTCGATGGCCAGGACAACTGGTCCGAGCAGACGTTCAACGCCGCCAATCGTTGCGGCGTGACGGCGTCGTTGTCACACGACGGCACGCCGGCCTTGCGGTTCCAGGAGTCTGGACCGGGTTACGGCTGTGACGCCTCGCGGATCAACGATACGTCGTGGCTGTACCCGCCGTTCTCGGGTAACGAGCGCAACGCGTCGTTCCAGGTCGACATGCGGGTCGGCTTCTGGGGCGGCTCGTTCGGTCTGGCCCATGACACCAACGGGGACACGATCGTTCGCGGCAATCAGGCCGGCGAACTCGGCGTACGCTTCACGCTCGGCACGCAGTCGAACGTGCAGCTGCGGCTCTATGCGGCGGATCAGACGTTCGTGCGGGTGCCGCTCGGCGGGCTCGGAATTGGTGGCGGCAACTGGATCCGCGTGCGCGTGGTCATGGACCTTGCGGCCGGCGGCGGCGTCGGTGCCGGTTCGGTGTTCGTGCAGAACCTGACGACGGGTGCACCCGGGTTCACGGCGGTGCCGGGGCTGCAGGATGTGCCGTTGGCGCTCGATCCGACGGCGACCGACGCGACGAATCCCTCGCTCTGGGATGCGGTGTGGCTGCACTTCGAAGGGGCGACCTACGAGCTCGACAACATCGATATCGGGCGTGCCGGCTACGCAGTGCCGTTCGGTACCGCGTGCAGCGGCGTGAGCGGTCCCAGCGAGCTCGTCGCGAATGGGCCGATCCAGACCGGCACGACGCTCGTGCTCGAGTCGGGCAACCACGCCGCGAACTCGCTCGGGGTCACGATCTTCGGCTTCGACACGACGACCTACAGTGGCAACGCGCTACCGCTGCTGCTCGATCCCCTGTTCGGAACCAGCGGCTGCAGCCTCTACACCGACGTCGTCGTCGCGAGCTATGGCGTGACGACCGCGGCCACGCCGGCCACTCTCGCGGCCAACATCGCCATCCCGGGCGGCAACTGGACCGGCACCGCGTTCTTCACGCAGCAGGCCTGCTTCGAACCCGTGCCCGGCAACATGTCGTTCACGAACGGGTTGCGCGTGCGGTTGCCGTAGCAGCGGGTTCGCTCAGGAGCGTGCTTCATGAAGCGCGTGCGTGTTGCTCAGCACGCGTTGTGAACTGGGCAGAACGGCGAGCCTTCTGGCAGAATCCTGCGTAGGGTGCGCTAGTGTCACGATACTGGCTGTGCTTTCTGACGTCGGTCGCGTTGGCCACCGGCTCGCTCGCTTCGCAGGTGGCGCCCGACCGCGATCGAGGGCTCCTTCCTGCCGGTAACAACCCCGCGCCCAACGGGACGCGCAATGTTCCCGGGAGCGGCGTGCGCAACGCCCTCTACGTCCGGAGTCTGATCTCCTGGACGGGTGGGCGGCATACCGTCGGTTCGCTCTCGTCGCCATGTGACCTGGTCGTCGAAGCCGGTGGAACGCTCGAGGTTACTGATTCGCAAATGCGCGTGTTCGGTGATGTCGTGCTGCGACCCGGTGGGTTGCTGCGTGTTCGCGACGCGGACTTCACGCTCGGCAACCAGGTACCCCAGCAGTTCTTCTACCACTTCGAGGGTGGCCAGCTCGACACGTTGCGCACCTCGATCGGTGGCAACCCCGCGACCGGGGGCGTCGCCAACTTCCTGTTGGACAAGGGGCTCTGGCACGCGCGCAACACCGTCGTCAACTACTCGGGCGGCATCCTGGTCGGCAATCCGCGGGGCCGTCTGGGCGATCAGGCGAGGACCGGCGGCACGCTGCTCGCGGACGGGCTGCTCGCGGGTGAGTCCGCCGACTACGTCACGCTGGGGGCCAACGGCGGGGTCACGCTGCACAACAGCGCGTTCCGGATCGCGCTGCGGTTCTTCGATACCGGTCCGACCACGAGCCCGGTGCAGTTGAACCTCAACGAGGGCGAGTTGATCCCCGGCCCGTTGGTGTTCGGTGATCCGAATGTGCACGACGGAACCAACCGGCCGGCAGTGACCAATCCGGTGCGGGACTCGCCGTGGCGTCTCGAACTGGTCAATTCCACCGTAGCCGAGTGGGCGGTGCAGTTCTTCGATGCCGACCCGAGCGGCAGCCCCCGCGTCTACGAGCTGCAGAACGCGGAGACGGTTCCGATCGGCATCCAGGGTCGCGACCTGACGGGTTCGCCGGTGCTCATCGGCCCATGGACGAACTACTATCCCCCGCCGTACGAGCTGCCGGGGCTGCCGACGGTCACCGCGCCGGGTTACCACTCGATGCCGCCGGGGTGCGGGGTGCGGATCGGGTCGGTCACGATCATCAGTGCGCCGAACGCGTGGTCCACGATCTCCAGCTGGGCCCTCTATCTCAACGGCACGGGAGCATTCTCCGTCACCGGGCCGGCGCGAATCGGCGAGATGGTCATCGGCGACGACGTGCACGTGATTCTCGAAGGCGTCGAGGGCTTCGACACGGGCCTGCGTTGTGTGACCGGGTGGCTTTGGGGCAACTCGCGTCTCACGATGCGTGATGCGACCGTCGGCAGCGAGGCCGCGCAGTTCGGCTCGTTGCGAGCCACGGGCAACGCCGTCGTGGATCTGGATCGCGTGCGGCTGCGCCGACTGCAGCTGCGGACCGGGCCGCAAACCGTGGCCGGGCGGCTCAACGGCGTCGACAACGGTGCGATCGTACTCGGGCGTCACGTGCGTTCACCGGCTCCCGGCGAGGTGTTCACGACCTCGGGGTCGCCGGGTGGAACGATCACGTTCTCCGACGACGAGTTCGCCAACAACGACTTCGAGGGCGCGGTCGTCGGTGGCGTGCCGAGCAACTGGTCGACGTCGAACGTGACGTGCTCTCAGTCGACGAACACCCGGCCGCACTCGCCGGGCAGCCGGTCGGTGCTCTATCAGTCGAATACGGCGTGGGGGGGGCTTCAGCGCAGCGTGGTCCTGCCGGAGCGCACGCCCGTCGAAGTCTTTGCCTGGGTGGCGCCGGTGACCACCTCGGGTGGCCAATTCCGGCTCAGGCTGCGTGATGCCGCGAGTCAGGTGTCCGCCGATCTGCCGACGAGTGGCGGCTGGCAGTTCGTTCGGTTGCCACCGTTCACGGTCGGGTCTGCGATCAATCAGGTAATCCTCGAGGTCGTCCATAGCGGTGCGGCTGGCCCGGTGTCGATGCGCATCGATGATGTGATCGTGCGCACGCCGGGATACTGGGAAACCGACAACCTGCTGAACCTCGGGTTCGAGGAGCCCCGGCGCCGAACGAGCCGGTCGACCTCGGGCACGACGCTCGGTCCCGACTACTGGGCCACGCTGCACGCCGCGGCGACGTCGATCACGACGGGGCTGCGAGCAGGTGCCACTGGCCGCGCCGCGCAGCTTGATATCGATGGGCCCAAGGGCGTGCTCGACAAGGAGCTCTACTTCCCGGTGCCGGGTCAGACGATGGTCGTGAGCGGTTGGGTGAAGACCATTCGATCCGGTGGCGGCAGCTTCCCTGTCGATATCTACCTCAACACGGGCAAGCGATACTGGGACCTCACGTTACCCAATGCGCAGAGACAGCAACTCCTGGCCCCGGGTCAGTGGACGCAGTTCAGCCTGACATACACCGTCCCGGCGCCGTCGGCGTTCCAGGGCTTCACTACCTTCGCGATTGCCGGCGGCACGGTCGGCGATCGCCTGCTCGTCGACGATGTGACGGTGACCTTCCAGTGATGTTTCCCGCCATGCGTTCGAATCTCTCCGATCACGCGTCTGTGGTCCGTCCCTCGTCTCTGGCCGGTCCCGAAGTCGGGTCGTGGGGGCGCGGCGTCGCACTCGTCGCAATCCTCGCAGTCGGTTCGGCGGCGCAGTCCTTCGTCTGGCCCGCTGGCTACGCCAATGCCGCGGGCAACTCCGCGCAGGAGATGCCGTTCTCGGTGTCCGCCAATCACGCCCCGCTCGGGTCGCGATCGACGGTGCTGATGACCGCGCAATCGCTGGTGCCGCTCGTCAATCGGACGATCACGAGCATCGCGTTCCGGCGCGATCGCCAGAATACCGGCAACTACCCGGCGATTGCGGGAGCCGTCGAGGTGCACATGGGGCCCGTGCCCTCCGGTCTGCAGACCAGGCGACCTCATCGCGATGTGTTCTCCTCGCCGCCGACGAGGGTGGTGAAGGGCAACCTCACCGTGCCGCCGGCCCAGTACACGGCTGGGGTTTCACCGTTCACTCTCGTCATCCCTTTCGACGAACCCTACACGTACACCGGCGGTGATCTCGGCATCGACATTCTGTTCACGACGAGCACGCCGGCGACCTGGCGCCGCGACGCGGTGTGGGTCGATCCCGGGACCGAGGGCCGGATCGCCACGCTGGGCGCGGGAGTCCTCGGCTCGAACGGCGTGGCTCCGAGCGCGTCCATCGAGGCGGGCAGCTTCTACCCGGGCGGGGCGCTGATCAGCCGGGTCGAAGGGCTGCCCACGCCGGCAGGGCAGCTCGTGGTGCAGTATCTGGGGCAGAAGTCCAATCCGTTCCCGTTGCAGGGCTTTGGCTTTCCCGTCGGCACGGAACTCCACGTCCTGCCCTATCTGAACCTCTCCCTCTTCTCGTCGGATCGCTCGGCGAACTTCTCGCGGGCGCTGACCGCCCTGTCCTTGCCGAGCACCCCGGCACTCTCCGGGACGACGTTCGCCATGCAGTGGGCGGCGTTGGATCTCGGGTTGCCCGCCGCGATCCCGCTCAATGTCACCAATGGACTCGAGGTCACGATCGGCTTGCCGCCCGCCCAGACATCGGACTGGGGCCGGACCCTGTGGGCCCGTGGCAACAACCAGGTCGGCGTCGACCTGAGCACGTCGATCGGACCCGTCGACTACGTGCCGGTGATCGAGTTCCGTTACTTCTGACGGCTGGTCCGCCGGTTCGAGCCGCGACGTTCGCTCTCACGTCGGGTCGATTGCTTCCGAGGCCCGCGGGCATTCTTCGAGGGCGATTCCCGCACCACCCGTTGCCGTTCGCAGATCGCGGTATGCGATGGCCGCCGCGGGATCGGTGTGGCCGCGTCGCATCGCACGGATCAACGTGTTCTTCGGCGTGTGGCGCGAAGGCACGAACTCGACCACCCGCGTGTCGTAGCCGCAGGCCTGCAACAGCAGCATTCGCATCGTGTCGGTGACCGTCGCGGCTGCCTCGCGCCGCAGGTGAGGAGTGTTCCAGAGCGGGTGCAGCGGCGCCCGATCCGCGTCGGCGGTTCGTGAACCTGCGCCTGCGAGTTCGGCCCACGCGTTCGCGAGCTCCGCCTGGCAGCACGGCGCCACCGCGATCAGTGAGGCCTCGTGCCGCAGGCCGAGCGCGATGGCGTGATCGGTCGCGACGTCACACGCGTGCAGCGCGAGCACGACATCGATGGGGCGATCCGACTCGAACTCGTCGACATCGCCCGTGCAGAACGTCATGCAGTCGGCGAGGCCGACGCGTTCGGCGGCAGTGCGACAAGAGTCGACCAGGTCGGCCCGGCGATCGAGCCCGAGCAGCGTGGCTGCGTGGCCGAACACGTGCCGCAGGCACCACGCGAGCGACAGTGTCAGATACGAGAGGCCGCAGCCGGCATCGACGATGTGCAGCGGTTCACCACGTTCCATCAGCTCGAGCAGCGGCGGTCGCAGGAGCCGGAGCATGTGATTGAGCTGGAGGAACTTGCGCACCTGCGGCGGCGGCATCGACGCGTCGCGGTGCAGGAGGCCGAGGGTTCGCAGCAAGACCGGTGCGGTAGTGGGCAGAACCAGGAGGTCCTTGCCCTCCGTAACCCGGCGCAGTTCGGCCTCGGTCCAGTAGGCGCGCGCGCGCTGCGCGAACGCTGCGGCGTGGCCTTCGTTCATGGCGTCCCATGAGAACGGACGAAACGCCCGGGAGGTCGGTCGGCGGCGGCTTTTTTTGCGATTGCCGGTGCGGTTTCCGGCCGGGCATCGAGGTCTGGAGAGACAGCCCAATCGATGGCGCACCCGATCAGGAACCGACCAATGAACACCATTCAATCGATCTCGACTCTCGTGACGCTCGGCAGCGTGCTGCTGCCGGCCGTTCTGGCCCAGGCCGCGCCGGTCCAAACCGGACCGGCCCAACCCGCTTCGGTCATGACCGAAGCGCCCTTTGCGAACCCGATCCAGGCAGCTTCCGCCAGCGCTCTGCCGGCGTCGCTCGGTCACCACCGTCTGCCGATCCACTCCGGTCCGGCCGATGGCGACCAGGAGTACGGCACGTGGGCCGGCGGCTCTCGATACAAGGTGTCGTTTCACGGCGACATGACGTTCGTGCCGTATCTCGGTGCGGACTACCCGCAGAACCAGCCGCTCACATGGCGCACGACCTCGGCGACGGTCGGCGGTGTGGAGCTGCTCGATGGTCCGGCCGCGCGCAGTCACTCGGACTACCGCTTCGAGTATCGGTTCGGCGACATCACCGAGGCCTATGACGTGCACTCGGACGGCGTCGAGCAGACGTTCGTCGTTACGCGATTGCCGGCCGCGGGTGATCTCGTCGTGACGGGCGCAATCGACACCGATCTGTGGACGAACGCGGTGCTGCCCGCGCACCAGGAACTGACCTTCTACGACGATCGCGGCGACGCGATCACGAGCTACGGTGCGGCGTTCGCTTTCGATGCGGCCGGTCGGCGGATTCCGCTGACGACGGGTTTCGAGGCCGGGCAGATCACGCTGCGGGTGCCGGGCGCGTGGCTCGCGGACGCGATGCTCCCGGTTGTCGTCGACCCGTTGCTGGCCAACGTCCAGGTCGCGACCGGTGGTGATCTCGGCGTCGTCGACATCGCGCGTGACGACGTGGCCGTCGCCAACAACGTGCTGTTCGCCTACGTGCGCTATGCGTCGCGGATCGATGGCGATGCTTTTGGTCGGTTGGCGAACGACGACTACTCTGGTTCGACCCTCGTCTTCGTCGACAACTCGAGCACCTGGAGCACGAGCCATGTTTCGTGCGCATTCGTCGGGGGGTCGGCGAGCTGGGTCATCGCGATGGCGCGCTACTTCGGCAACGCGGCGACGCCGTACGCGGGTGTCCGCTGCCATGCCCGCGCTTCGGGTGATCTCGTGCAGAGCTCCAACTACGAAGTCCTGCCGCGCCCGGCCGGCGTCAGTGACTGGCGGCCGGACGTCGGCGGCATCGAGTCCTACCGCAGCGGCGACGATGCGCTCGTCGTGTTCCAGAGCGATGACAACGGCGGCGCGCCGTTCGCCAACACGAGCACCAGCAAGGTACGCGGCGTGCTCTTCACGCCAGCGCTCGGGCCGGACGGCGCGTTCGGGGCGCCGTTCGTCATCCGTGAGGACCCGGCGCTCGATTGCGAGCGGCCGTCGGTCAACCAGGTTGCCGAGGGCGGCGCCGGTTCGTCGTGGGTCTGCGTGATGCAGGCGTACAACAACACGATCAACGGCGATGACTGGGACGTCTACGGTAAGCGTGTCGGCAGTGACGGCACCGTCGCGCTCGGTTCGTTCTACAGCGACTTCCACGTGCAGAACGACCGTCACCAGCTGCAGCCGGTCGTTGAAGGCAACGACGGCCGCTATGCGGTCTTGTTTGCGGCTACCCCGCTCGCCCTCACGCCGGGCAAGACGGCGTCGCCGCTCGGGCACGAACTCTGGCTCGAACGCTTCAAGTGGAACCAGGGGGCGGCGGTTCCCGCGATCGGTGGCAACCGCGCGCCGCAGCTGATTGCCACGAACGCGAACCGCCGCTGGCAGGCGACCGGTCTCGGCTACGACACGCGGGACGACTCGCACTGGGTCGCGACCTACCGGTCGGATGTCAACCAGGGCCTCGGCTGGGCCTACTGCACGCGGGTCGGCTTCAACGGCGCGCCGACGGAGCCGAACGTGTCGGTGTTCACTTCTCAGTCGGAGTACGCCAGCGTCATCGCCTGCGTCTACGACAACGATCACCAGGACTTCCTCATGGCCTACGGCTCGAGCGCGCCGACCGCACCGCTGTTCGGTCGCACGCTCGAATACGCGGCGGTAGCCTCGGACTCGACTTCGGGTCAGGGCTGCAGCAACGCGAGCATCAGCTGGATCGGCAACCAGCAGATCGGGTCGGAGTTCAACTACCTGTCGATCCAGAACGCGACGCCCGTTGGTCACTTCGTCGTCGTCGCGCTGGCGCCGCACGATCTGCCGATCGTGCACCCCGACGTGACGCCGGGCTGCCGCCTGCTCGTCGATGCCTTCGGTCCCAGCTACCTCGCGACCCTGCCGTTCCAGTTTGGCACGCAGGCGACCTACACGGTGGCGCTGCCCGAGTGGCTCGACCCGATGACGCTCTACTTCCAGGACTGGCTGTTCGACGGCAACGTGCTCGAGGCATCGCAACGCCTCGCGGTTCCGATCGTGAAGTGATCGTGGCTCGCCGGCCGCTCGTCACCCGGCGAGCGGCTATGATCGGCGCGGAGGTCGCGCCATGCAGAAGGACGAAGACAGTTCCGGTCGATCGCGGCGAGGCGGCGTCGGGTGGGACCGGCTCGGTGCCTGGCTCGTCCACTGGTCGTTCTGGCCGGTGTACCTGAGTCTGCTGTTGGCCTTCATCTTCTGGATGGGGCCGTGGCGGAAGTGGGCGGGGCTCGGCGAGGGTTGGGAGCGTCAGCCCCGCCACTACCTGCGATTGTACGGGCCGGTCGAGCCCGACGGGCCCCTGACGAGGGTGCCTCGCGTGGCGATCGGTTCGGTGATCTTGATGCGCGGGGCGCTGGCGCCGGGAGACGAGTGGATGCTCTGCAACGGGCAAACACTGGATCGGACCGCCTACCCCGAGCTCGCCCGGATCCTGGACTCGCGCGTTGACGCAGGCCGAACCGTGGCGACGTTGCCGGACTGGTCGACCCTCGGCATGACATTCGATCCGGAAGAGGCCGAGCAACGCTATGCGTGTCTCCGGCTCCGTTCTTCCGAGTCGTCGGACGAACCGATCCACTTCTGGATCCGAGCGCGATGACGGCGCCGGGGCATTGGTCCGACGCACAGCTGCGGCGAGGCGCGCTGGCGGCCGTGTTGTTCGTCATGGTCGGGGCCGATGCCTGGAACGACGGCAGTCTCGGGATCGTCTGGCAACTGGCCGACGGGCTCGGCGACTGGGGGCCACCCGTGGCACTGGCGTTGCACGGGGTGCTGCTATCGGCCGGCCTGCTTCTGCTCGGACCGAGGTCGTGGCGGGCGGTGCTTGGCGGCAATCGCAGACCGCAAGACGTTCTGATTGCCGTCGCGTGCGGCCTCGCGTGTGCCGGCCTGAGTTTCGCCTACGGCAAGCTGCTCAGTATGCCCGACCCCTGGCCGGAGAATCCCGGCAGGACGAGTGGCTGGCTGTCCGATTGGGTCTTTTCCACCATCGTGGGTCCGTTCTACGAAGAGGTCGTCTTTCGCGGCATGCTCTGGGTCGCCGTGCGACGGTTCTGCTCGGTTCGGGTTACCGTGCTGATTACGGCCGTCTGTTTCACTCTCGCGCACGGCCCGGACCGCATCTTCTCCTACCCGTACATCTTGCTCGTCGGGATCCTGCTCGGGTGGCTGCGCGGGCGCTCCGGTAGTTTGGCGGTCGTGTTCCTCGCGCACTCCCTGACGAACGCAGTGATCCAGGGCAGCCTGCTATGGATCGTCACCTCGTACTGATTCCGCGGAAGGATCGGGCGCGACCGCTTTACCGCGCCTTGCGGTCGGCGAGCCCGTTGACGTCGAACGCGAGCAGTCGGCCGTCGGCACCGACGGCGAGCAGGCGTTCGGCGCCAGGCGCCATGTCCAGGGTCATCACCTTGCTGTCGGCCGGGCCCCACTCGATCGGGGTCTCGCTCACGGTGGACCAATCCGCGGTATCGAAGACCCGGAGATCGCGACCGCCGGTCAAGACGTGTCTGCCGTCGCCGGACCACCACAGTGCGGTGACGTGCGCTCCGGGTTGCGCGCGGAAGCGCTTCGTCTCGGACCAGCTCTTGCCTTCGTAGACGCACGCGTCGCCCGAGGTGCTGCCGACGATCAGGCGCTTGCCATCGGGCGAGAACGCCGCACACATCGTGTGGGCGAGCGGTTGCCCGTTCTTGGTCGGGTCGAGGTGCATCGCGGCCTCGCGCCACGCTGCCTGCTTCTTGCCGCGGCCCGGTTGCCAGATCCGGAGGGCGCGTGTGAAGCCCCCGGTCGCGAGTGCTTTGCCGTGATCGGCGAACGCCAGGAACTCGATGATCGCGGGCTGGCCGATGGCGGAGTGGCCGGTGACTCCGGTGTCGACGGGGCGCCACTTCTTGGCGTCGAAGAAGAAGACCGACGTCGCCTTTTCGTCCATGGCGAACTGTGAGCCGACCGCCAGATACTTGCCGTTGGGCGTGAACTCGATCGCGTAGATCGACTGCGGGTACTTGCCGCCGCGCAGCGAGATGGTCGTGTGCTTCCACTGTTTGCCCGGTTTGCCGACCTTGTAGACGAACAGCTCGTTGTCACTGCCGGCGGCGAGGTGCTTGCCGTCGGGTGAGAACGCCAGCGCCCAGTGTTGCCCGGGTGGCTTCTCCAGCTCCTGGACCTTCGCAAGGTCCGCGACGTTCCAGATCCGCACGGCGCCGTCGTGACCGGTCGTAGCAGTCAGCTGACCCTTCGGATGGATCCGGACGCACGTCGCGACGCCGTGGCCGGTGTCGACCGCCGCGCGTTGCGTGATGGTCGGTTGCGCCGGCGGCTGTTCGGACGGTTCGTCCTGGGCGGGCGCGATCCCGCCGAGAACGGCAGTGGCCGTCGTGACCGCAAAAGTCGACATACGGATCCTCGTCACGACCGCGACTCTAGCCGAGCGGCTCGCGCTCGTGCGGTCATCCGGCAGGGGATGTGCGAGGTGATTATTCCGACGAACACCGGGCGATCAGGCCTCGCGCCCCGCTACCGGGTATCGTGCCCGAATGGTTGGAAGAGTAGGAATCTCCGTCCTCGTGCTCGGTCTTGCCGCCGCGAACGTCGAGGCTCAGAAGCACCCGCACTTCGATGACCGTGGTGCGCTCGAGTGGCATACCGGGCTGGCTGCCGCGAAAGCCGCGGCACGGCAGCAGCAGAAACTCGTGTTCGTCGAGTACGGCAGACAGGCTTGAGGCATGTGTCGTGCGCTCGTGCAGCGCATCCTCGGGGCGGAGCCGGTCAAGACGCGCATCGGAAAGCTGGCGGTCGGTTTGGCAGCGAACTGTGACGCCGGGGAGCCCGCGGTCGAACAGCTCATGCTCGCGAACCTGCCGAACGCGAGCTCGCTACCGTTCGTCGCGGTTTTGACGCATGAAGGCGAGTGGCTCGCCGGCTACTCGGGCGGTCGGGCCACGAAGGACTTCGTGGCGATGCTCGACAGGGTCGAGAAACTCGGCAAGCTCGATGCGTCGCCCGCGGTGCAGAAGCAGTTGAACGTACTGGCGGACGCGGCCGAGAAGTCGGTGAGCGCCGGCAAGTGGTCCGCGGTGCTGAAAGCGGCGCGCGTGGCGGGTAAGAGCTTCGGTCGTTGCGAGGGGCGCACGCGGATCCGAGCCGCGATGCAGCGGGCCAGGGACTGGGCGCAGGGACAGTTCGAGGGCGTAGTCGAGAGAACCCGGTCGGGTGGCCATACCGCTCCCGAGATCAAGCGACTCAAGGCCGTGAGTCGGGCGTTCCGCGGTGAGGCCGAGGCCACGGAAGCAGCAGCCGGGGTGAAGGCACTCTCGCAGCTCAACCGCGTCCGTGCGGTCGAGGCCCGTGGCAGCGCCGCGAAGGATCTCCGTGCGCGATTTGCAAAAGAACTCGGGGGAACACGTTGGGCGAAACTGTTCGTCGAGGCGACGACAGCGGACAAGTGAGCGATCTCCGCGGTGTGGTGACGGTCGGTTCGGGCTCGCCCGTACGGTGGTCGTGTCGGGTGCGATGGGTCGCGTTGGCCTTGGCCGTCGCGGTGGGCGCTGCGGCGTCGGCGCAGGACGCGGGTTCGGCGGCGGGCGATTCGGCAGCCGCGGGCCAGGGGTCTGCCGAGTCTGGCCCCGAGTATCCCCGTGCGGCCATTGCGTGGCGTGCCGACGAGCTGCCGTTGCGCATCGATACCGCGCGGAATCTCTGTCAGCGCGGTGAGTACGACCTGGCCGTTGCGTTGTTGCAGCCGGCCGCGACCGGGGGCGGCGATGCGAGCCCGGCGGATGATTCCGTTCAGGCGCTGGCCCGGCGGGTTCGCGATCGCGCGGCCGAGGTCGTGCGATTGCGAGCGCAGCTGCTGGCGAAGGCCGAGGCTCGTGGGCTGCGGCTGGCGCCGAGATACGACGGGCGCCGACGCGGCGGGCGGCTCGTTCGCCATGACGCCGGCACCCTGACGCTGCGGGGTCGCGGTGGTGATGTCGTGCTGCCGATGTCGGCTTTGCGGCCAGCAGAGCTGCGCAACGAGCTGGTCAAACACGAGATCGTTGCGACGAACGCTCCCATCACGACCTGGCTGCGGTGGCTCGAGGGCCGCGACGTGAGTGACCGGTTGCCGGCGTTGCCTGCGACCGTTCCGTTCGCGAAAGGGCTGGTCCGCGATTGCGCAGTGAAGATCGTCGTGTCCCCGCGCGAGGCCGCAGTTGCGCTCGCGCGTGTTCTCGCCCTCGAACCGGCGGCCCAGCCGGAGGTCGCGTTCCAACAGATGGAGCGCCTCATCGGGGCGATCGCGGCGCATCGCGGCGATGATCTGATCGCTGCCCGCGTTCGTGGTCTCAGGGACTGTGTGCGGGCGCTGGCGTATCGAGCGTTCACCCCGGGGTCAGCGCGGTGCCTGCCATTGGCGGGGCAGTGCGAGGTAGCGGCGGATGGTGGCGTCACCGTGAAGTATCGCGGGGCCGATCCCGCGCTGTTCGAGGACTTTCGTCACGACGAACGCTTTCGGCAGACGTGTATGAAGGGTTGGGGGCGGCTCGCGACGGAGGAGCGACGATTCGAAGCGTGCGGTGACGTTGCGGAACTGATCGGAGATGGTCTGTATCGCTGGCGGCTGCCCGTCGCCGGGCCGTTGACGATGGAGCTCGAGATGGCCATCGCCGGGAGTGGCCAATGGGGGTTGCTCGCGGGTACTGCAAACAATGGTGCCATGTTGCGAGTCACGATGTCCGGTGTGATGGATCTCAGGGATCCGGCGACCCGGATCGTGGACTCACTCGGCAAGGCCACTGTGCTGACGATTGGCGAGCCCTATCGGGTGCGGTTGAACATCGATGAGAACGGCGTGGCGACGAGCTTCCTGAACGATCGCCAGGTCGCGCGAGCGACGCGGATCGGTAACCTCGCGAGCGGCTACCCGGCGTTGATGACGCACTGCAGCATGGCGCTTCACGTGCACGCGCTGACCATCAAGTGTCGCGTCGATCCCGAGGCTGGCGAGACTCTGCGCGGCCTGTTCGTGGAGCGGATGGCCGAGCGCGTGCGCTGACGTCCTGGCCCTTGCCGCGGGTGCAGTGCGGACTGCCGCAGGCCGAGAGACGATCGGCTGCGGGGTGCGAACGAGCGACCCGTGACGCCAACCGGAGGTGCCATGGGCATGATTGCGTCCTGGCACGCGATTCGAGCTGGCGTCCAGACTGGGCGGTTGCGCTGCCGATAGGGCTCACATGTCCACGTCTCGACGGACCGAGGCCGGCTTTACCCTGCTGGAACTCATGATCGCGGTGGCGATCCTCGCGGTCATCGCCGGGATTGCCGTTCCACAATACGTCGCCGCGCTGCGAACCGCGCGGGTCGGAAAAGCGCGTGCCGATCTCCGCACGATCGCGAATGCCATTGACAGTTATCTGGCCGTCAACGGCAGCTTGCCCCTGACGCTCTACGAGGTCGACTTCGGCGGCAAGAATGACCCGTGGGGCGTTCCGTACTGCTACTTCAACTATGCCTCGGGGACGGGAGATGGCTTGGACTGGGCCGTCAAGGTGGGGCTGGTGGACCCGAGTTCCATCGTGGCCCGGGCGGAAGCCGAGCAGCGTCATGGTGCTCGGGTGGCTGGAGTGATCGACGGTCTGCTGGGTGCCCCGGCGTACGCAGCCTCCAGGGTGCAAGGTCAGGGCCAGGGTCAGGGCCAGGGTCAGGGTCAGGGTCAGGGTCAGGGTCAGGGTCAAGGCCAAGGTCCGGGCAACGCACTGAAGGGGCTCGCCAACGCACTCAGCAAGAGTCAGAACGATCGCCTGATCGAGGTGATGGCCAAGAAGTCCGACTTCAAGATGTTCACCGGGGTGGTGGCCGAGACGACGCGTCGTCGTGACCAATTCCTCTTTCCCCTGAACACGGACTACGACCTGTTCACGCTCGGGCCCGACGGTGCAACCTCGGTGTCGCTCGGCGAGGCGCTCGCGCAGGACGACGTCATCCGCGCCAACAACGGTGGCTTCTTCGGTTCGGTCTCGGAGTACTGAAGCATGTCGACGTACAAGCGCCGCCGACTGCTCGTCGACCGCCAGCTCCAGTTGAGCATGGTCTTCCACGCCCTCGTGGCCGTGGTGTTGATCCTCGTGATCGCGATCGCCGGCTCGATCGCGCCGCTCGTGTGGCAGCTCAGTGACGGCCGCAGCCAGGACCACGAGGCGGCCGCGATCGTGATGCTCTACCTTCACGAACGTTTCTGGCCGCTCGCGTTCGCCGGGGCACTGATTGCCGGCGCGTTCGCGTTGCACTACTCGCACCGGATCGCTGGTCCGCTCGTGCGCGTTCGGCGCCACTTGCGCCAGCTCGGGGACGGCGAGATCTCGCCGCAGCTGCGCTCCAGGAGGCGCGACTTCCTCAAGGTCGAGGTCGAATGCCTCAACTTCGCGGTGGCAGGTGTCGGGCAGCGGATTGAGGCGATCCAGCGCGCGCATCACGCGGTTGAGCAGGCGTACGCGGATCTCGAGTTGGCCCACTGCCCTGCCCCCGACGAGGCTTTGGCGAACGCAGTTGCGGAACTCGGCGTGGCAGTTCGGGCGTTTCGATTGTCGGAACGCTCAGCGGCGGCAGGTTCGTACGACGCACGGCAGGCGAGCCGGCCGTTCCTCGTGGTCGATGATGCCTAGCCAGGTGCTGCACTCATGACCGCCGTCGTGAGCCCGATGCGCACCCGGATCGGGCGCCACATTGCCCTGCTGTTCGCCGGTTGCGCCCTGGTTCCGCTGGTTGCGTTCCAGATCGTCGCGACCATGAGCATCCGCACGCAGAGCGAGCTGCAGACCGAGGACCAGCTCCACGGTCTCGCTCGAACGTCGGGAATGATGATCGCGGCCCGTCTCGATCGCATTCGCGGCGAACTCAGGCTTGCGGCCTCGGTCGCGGAGTATCAGGTCGAGACCGGCGAATCCCAGGCCATCGACGCGGTCTATCCGTTCCTGGCCGAGCACGCGCGCTCGCTGCAGCTCCTCACCGAGGGCGTGCCGCACGTACTCTTCGGCGACTCGGTTGCGATCCCGCTCGAGCTGACTGCTGCTGACGAACAGCATCTCGCCGGCGGCAAGGCCGTGGTTCGCTTCGGTGAAGGTGCGACGGCGATCACGATGATGGCGGCTGTCGCCCCGCCCGCGGTCGACCACCTACTCGTCGTCGTCGTCGATCCGACCTGGTTCTGGACCTCCGTCGAGCTATCGGGTCCGGGCTGCGAGTTCGCTGCGTGCGACCGCGCGGGCCGGGTGCTGTTCCACACGTCCGCGACGTCGCCCGACCCTGAGCCGCTCCTGACGCGGACGTTGCGCCGCTCGTCCTCGGGAAGCCTCGATTGGATGCTCGACGGCGTGCACCATGTCGGCCGCTACTGGCATCTCTTCGTTCAGCCGCAGTACCGCGCGGACCTGCTCGTGATCCAGTCGCTCCCCAAAGCCGGGGCATACGCCGCCAGCGACTCGTTCATGAGATGGGCCTGGCTCTTCGCGGCTGCCACGCTGCTCGTCGCCGCGTTGGCGAGTCTCGTGCAGATCCGGCGCACTCTGGAGCCGGTCTTCGCCCTGCGTCACGCTGCCGAACGGCTCGGCCGTGGCGATCTGAAGTCGCGGGCCAGAGTCAGCGCGAAGGACGAGTTGGGCGAGCTCGCGGGGGCGTTCAACGAGATGGCCAGTCGGCTGCAGGTCAGCATCGAGCAGCAGCAATGCACCGAGCGGGAACTCGTCGAGTCGCGTGACGCTGCGCTGGCTGCGGTCCGAGCCAAGGAGGCGTTCCTTACCAACGTGTCGCACGAGTTGCGCACCCCGATGGCGAAGATCCTGAGCTCCGCCGAGATCCTCACGCAGCTCGGGCCCGACGAGAACGAGGCCCGTGAGGAGTTCTCGATGATCGCGCTGGACGGAGCCAGGGACCTGAACGGAATGCTGGACGACGTGTTTGCGCTCGACAACGACGAGCCGGTTGCAGCTGTTGCCGTCGAGATTCACCGTTTGCTCGAGACGCTGCTGGACCAGACGGCCGACGATTTGCGGGCGCGTCTGCAGATCGACGTCCCGGGTGAGCTGGCGCCGATCGCCTGCGACTGCGCGACACTGGTCGCGGCGATCCGCCGCGTGCTCGATAACGCGGTCAAGTTCGGTCCCGCCGACACGCCGATCGAACTGCGCATCGTTCGGTCTCGAAGGGACGTCACGATCGAGGTGACGGATCACGGGCCGGGCATTGCACCGGCCGACCACGAACGGATCTTCGCGCCGTTCGTCCAGGTTGGTCGGGACCAGTTGGTCGATAAGGCCGACGGCACCGGGCTCGGACTCGCGCTGGCACGCCGGGCTGCGGAGGCTTGCGGCGGCACGCTCACGGTCGACAGCGCTCTGGGTGGCGGCGCGACGTTCCGGTTTACCCTGCCGGCAGTGATCGTCGAGCACGCGGAGGTCGAGAGCCGCTGAGCGGCGGGTCGCAGGGAGAAAACTGCCGAATCGGTCCTGTCGGCGGGAGCCGTGGCGTTGTTGATGCGTTGCAGCTCCATGAGCCTCACTGGATCGCCACCTTGCCTCTTTCGCGCGTTCCGTTTCGGCGGTTATGGGTGCGTCGTAGCCTTGCTCTTTCTTGCCTTCGTCGGCTGCACGGTTCCGTCATCGGCTCCGATCCAAGCAGAATCAGGGCAGCCGGTGCTCTTGCTAAACACGAACGCA
Organism: bacterium; assembly: GCA_024743115.1. GTDB lineage: Bacteria > Planctomycetota > UBA1135 > UBA1135 > UBA2386 > JAGQRA01. Next base: position 69,205 of record JANSXC010000020.1, read on the forward strand.
CTGCTGTCCGAAGACCCCGATCGGGCAGCCGAACTCGAGGCCGCGCTGGCGCGGTTTCTGACGCAGGCCAAGAGCGGCGACTTCACCTCGGCTGTCGTCGACCCCGAAGAACGGGAGCGCAACAGCTTCTTCTTTCGTCGGGTGACGGGCTTCGGCGGCACCCCGGGGCTTCGGGCGCCCTCGGTGCTGAAGGCCTACACCCTCGACGGCAACGACTACTTCGTCACCGTGGCTTTCGGCGGCGAGTGGGGTGGGGTGCCGTTCCTCGACATGATCGTAGAACTGAAGGCCACGCCTGTTGGCGAATCGTTCCGCTTCCAATGCCCGTTCGAGGATCGAACCAAGGACTTTCACGAGACCGTCCTCGATGATGTGCGCTTTCGGTACAGCGGTGGCTTCGACGAAGAACGCGCTCGGCAGTTCATGACGACGCGCGCGGAGCTCGGCCGGCTTTCCGGTCTGGGCTTGGCACCCGTGGAGTACTTCGTGTTCCAGAGTCTCGACGAGATGCTGAAGTCGTACGGACTGGTGTTCGACCGCAACCGGTGCAACTTCCTCGGCAACGATCTGGGAACGTTCGACGATGGGCACGCCCGCTACATCACGGGGATGGGCGATGAGTGCTACATGTACGGTTATGCGAGCCGCTTCCTTCGCAGTCCGGACCACGATCCTGCCGAGCTGTACCGCACCATGGCCGTGGGCTTCAAGATACTCTATGGGGGCTACTGGCTGAACGGCACTCCGATGGGGCAGCTGATCGCGGAGCTACGCGAAACCGTGCGGGGGGCTCCCGAGTTGAATCTCGTCGACATCTTCAAGCAGGGGCGCAACGGCCAGACCAAGGGGCACGCCCCGAGCCTGGTGATTGCGGCGCTGATCTGTGAGCGGGCCATCGAGCAGGCGGGCTTCGCCGGACTCCTCCGTCTCGTCTACTCGGGCCCTCGGGGCGAACGGTTCTTCGCCGAGCTCGACGAGGTGCTCGGGATCGACGAGACGGGGTTTCGGGCTGCGGTGGTGGCGATGCTCGAGGGGACGTAGGCGCGGGCCAGCACCGGATGAAGAGCACTCGCCGCCGTCGAATCGACCTGGTTCTGGGTCGTGGCCGGGTTCGATCGGCGCCGCCCACGGCGTCGTCCACGGGTTACGATTCCCGGGGGTGACGCTACTAGCTCTCGCCATGGCCCGAACCTTCAACGACCACTACCTGGAGCTGTGCGACGATGTGGCTGCGTGGGCGCGCATTCATGCGCGGAATCCCGCGGTCCGAGGGCTCGATGGTGATGACCTGATCCAGGAGACGTGGGGGCGGGCGTTCGCGAGCTTCGACCGCTTCAAACCGGACCGTGGTTCGTTCCGGGCCTGGCTCTTCGGAATCGGCTACAACGTTCTGCGCCAACAGTTGCGGCACCTCGGAAACAAGGTGCATGTGGCGGGGCGCGAACGTGCGGATCTGGCGGAGATGCTCGACGACGGCACGAGCGTCGCGACTCGGCTGTGGCGCAGCGAACGGGCGCGCAAGCTGGTCGCGATCGTCGAGAAGCTGCCGGAGCAGGATCGGTTGCTCGTGCTTTATCGCGGCCTCGAAGGCCTGTCGCACGCCGAGGTCGGTGCGCGGCTCGATCTCAAGTCGGAAGCCGCCGAGATGAGGTGGCGCCGCGTGCGGAGCAAGCTGGCCGGGCTGGTTCCGGAATAGTCGTTCGCGCGTGCCCAGCGCGAGCCATCACGCAGACTTCTCGCGTTGCTGGGTCCTTCACTCTGCAATGACCACCGCGACCTGGTCGGTCCAGCGTCGAAGGCCCGGTAGATCGGGGTGTTGCGGAACGGAGGTCTGCAACTCGGTGCTGAGTGTCCGCGCTGCGGCGAGTTCGGTTGCGGCGCGTTGTCGGGAGTCTGCTCCAGCGTCGGCGAGAGCCAACTGCGCTGCGAGCAGATGCAGCCGCGCCTTCTGGACCAGCAAGCGCGGCAGGCCCGGTTGCCGCGCGGTGACCGCGCGACACGCTTTCCAGGCGGCGGCGACATCGTTCTTTGCAGATGCTTCGACGAGCAACGCACGCTCGAAGTGAACCGAAGCGAGATCGAGCGCTGCCGATACGTCGTCGAACAGAACCCCGACGACCTGGCGGCGCAGCTTCACGGTGGTCGCGAGCAATTCTGCACCCTCGGCGGGTTCGTCGGATGCGAGGAGGATCGTGCCGAGGATCAGGCAGCACCTCGCCCGCGTGGACGCGGGAATCCGGAAGCGCGGTTCGTCGCACGCGGCCAGCGCTTCGCGTAGCAGCGCGACGCCGTCGGCCCGGCGTTCGAGGCGGACCAACGCGCGCCCGTGGGCGGCGAGTGTCGTGACGAGCTGATCGCCGAACTCGTGGCCCACGTCGGGATCGGCTGCGAGTCGCCGGATCACCGGGCTGCTCGCGCCGAGGAAGCGGACGGCGTCGGCATCTCGTCCCAGCGCCTGAGCGAGCCCGCCGCGATTCAGTTCGGCGGCGGCCGACACGCCGAGGAAACGCGGCTGATAGCCCCAGCGGCGTTCCGCCTCGTTGGCTCGGGTGATCGTGACCTCGTACTGCGCGAAGGCGGCATCGATGTCCACCCGGCTGAGGGCATCCGCGACCTTCAAGAACGCGACGAGCGCGGTGCCCGCGTCCGCCGGCGACAGTTCGCGGCCCCAGCAGTGGTCGGCGATGCTCGCGGCGCGTTCGTAACACTCGCGGGCCTCTTGGATGGCGCCGAGGTTGGATGTCGCGCTGTGACCCAGGACGTCCCCGAGACGGGTCAGCGAGCCGACGATCTCGATCTGGAGCGATGGATCCGCCGCGCTCTCGCGCATCAGGCGCTCGAAGAGGTCGCGGGCGCGAGCCAGCACCAGGTGACGTGCGGTCGTGGCGCCGGCGACGTCACGCAGCGCGTCGTGGACGTCGAACGCGAGCGTGCGGGCGATGCTGCGGACATCGGCGAACGCGCGTTCGCTCCGTCGACGAAGTCGGGCCTCACTCTCGAGGAAGGTCAGGGCGGTGACGAGCCCGGCGATCAATGCCAGGGTGGTGGCCAGGATCGCGCCGGACCCGACGGGATGACGGCGCACCCAGGCCACACCGCGCTCGAGCGGGCCAGGCAGTAGTGCCGCGACCGGTTCGCCGGCGGTGTGGCGCCGAAGGTCCGTGGCCATCGCCGTTGCGGTGTCGTACCGGCGCCCGGGATCACGCTGCAGGGCCATCGTCAGGATGGCCCGTAGCCGGCGGTCGATGCCGGCAGGGAACTCGAGCTCGCGATGGAGAATCGCGTGGCAGATGCCCGCCCGCGACGGGGCCGTGAACGGGCGTGTACCCGTGACGCACTCGAACAGCACGACACCGAGCGCCCAGACGTCGACGCGCCGATCGATCGAGCCGCGGTCCTCGAGTTGCTCGGGCGCCATGTAGTCCGGCGTGCCACACACTTCGCCACGGGCGATCGTCGGCAGCGCGCCGCGGACGTCGTGCGCCAGCCCGAGGTCGAGCAGCACGGGGCCGTCGGGACCGAGGATCACGTTCGATGGCTTGACGTCGCGATGAACCAGGCCGCGCTCGTGGGCGGCGTGAAGCGCGTCCGCGAGTTGGCTCGTGAGCTTCACCGCTGCGGACGTGGCGATCGGTTCACCGTCCGCGAGGCGGTCGCGCAGCGACGCGCCCGGCACGAACTGCATCGCGATCCACGGGCGCCCGTCGGCCTCTCCCGCCTCGAGCAGCGCGGCGACGCCGGGATGTTGGACGCGCGCCTGCGCCACGGTTTCGCGCATCATTCGGAGGCGGCCGGCATCGCCGTCATCGATCAGCACCTTGAGCGCGACGAGGCGATGCCAGCGCCCGTCCTCGACGAGGTAGACGATGCCCTGACTGCCGCGGCCGAGTTCACGGACGATCTGGAACGGTCCCACGGACCGCGCGCCCGGCTCGGTCGCTGGTTCCTCAGCAGGCGTTCCCGGCGCGGTGGCGAGTACGAACTCGCGGGCTATGAGCTCTTCGTGGCCCGGAAACTCGGCGAGGTACTCGGCCAGCGACCGCTTGGTTGCGCCCTGTTCGTCGGCACGTAGTCGCAGCAGGAAACTCGTTGCCACCCAGTCCGGATTCAATGTCGCCTCAGAACGTCGTCAGTCGGAAGCCCGCCGATGTGGTGAAACCGTTCGGTCCACCAGGGTCGGTCACGAGCCACTGACCATAGAGGTCGAGGCCTGCGAACGCCGGTTGCGCGGGCAACGCAAACGTCCAGGAGGCGTGGCCGGAGCCCGAACCGCCGGTGCCCTGGAGCGTCCCTGCCACCGTCAGGTTGGCGGCTGTCGTGAGCGCGAGATGCACGTTCAGGCCCGCGATCACCGTCGGGGTCGGCGCCGGTGCCAGGTCCCAACCGATCAGCGCCAGGCCGGTCGGCTCGGTGCGATCGACGGTGACGGTCACCGGCAGGCCGCCGAGATGGGGCGGCTCGACCGCGATCGCGCGTGGCGTCACGCCGCCCGTTCCCGGCGTGCCCGTGCCGTAAACGAGGTTGTTGCCGAGGCTCTCGGAGAACAGCGTGGGGCGGTCGAATGGCGGCAGCTCAGCCTGCACGCGGGGGTCGGTCATCTCGTTCAGGAACGCCACGAGGTTGGCCTGGTCCGTTGCGGAGAAGCGGTTCACCAGCGCGGGCATGACCGGGTCCTGGTTGACGTGGAAGTCGCCACCGCGGTTGTAGAACTGCAGAACATCCGCGAGCGTGGCGTGATTGCCGTTGTGGAAGTAGGGGCCGCGCAATGCGACGTTGCGCAGGTCGGGAACCTTGAACTTGCCATCGTCGGTGGCGAGTCCCGTGATGTCGCCGCGCCCCGCGTCCTCGCCGAGCGGGCGAACGCCCGTGTTGCGGAACTCGATCGCGCGAGGACCGGTGGTCAGCACGAGCTGGTTGAAGTTGGAGTGGCAGCGGCTGCAGAACACGTCGAACAACGTCTTGCCTGCCATCGCGGCTGCCGGCAGCGTGCCCGTGCCCGCGATCAGGTTATCGACCGGGGACTGATCGCTGACGAGAGTTCGAAGGTACGAAGCGATCGCCATGATCGTGCGCGACGCGTCGACCCCCGGGGTGCCGAACGCCTGCTGATAGAGCTGTGGATACGTCTTGCCGGCGATGAACGTAGCCATCGGTCCCGGTAGGTTCGACGCGACTGCGAGCGGTTCGACGGACTGCACCCGGGCGACGACGTCAGACCAGGTCCGCCCGGGGTGCGCCATCTCGACTTCGTCGGTAGGTGGTTGTGCGACCAGGTTCTCGAGCTGTGCGTTCGCCGTGAGCACGGTCTGGTTGGTCAGCGGATCGACGAACGTCGCGTCCTCTGCGCGGCCATCCCAGAACAGTTGGTCGAGGTAGGCCGCGTTGATCATCGTCGGTGCCATGCGGCGGGTTGGCTGTGGTCCCGACCCGTTGGCCACGCTCCAGCCATACGCGCCGGAGCCGGAGTTTGGTGGGACGCCGGGCGAAGCATGACCGTCGTCGGCGGTGCCGTACACTCCGTCAGGCCCAGGGTTCACCGTCGTCAACGCGCGCGGATCGCCGCCTCCGTGGGCCAGGATGTGGCAGGTCCCGCAGGCGATGGAGCCGGTGCTCGACAGCTGTTCGTCCCAGAACAGGACCTTGCCGAGCAGCGCCTTGTCGACGGTCACGGGGTTTCCCGGCGGTTCGGGCGGCGCAGGCCAGTTGGACTGGGCCGCGAGGGGGAGCTGGGAGAGCAGGAAGAGAGTCGGGCCGGAAATGCGCATCGCTGGCATCGAAGGGAGTCGGGAGAACGGGGACTCGGGGACTTCGCGGCAGGCCGCCGAGTCCGACAGGAAATCCCCGGATCAGGTCGAATGCCGTGATCGGCGGCGCCCATTCGGTGCGGGATTGCGGTCCGACGCTGTTCTTCCCTTGGACTCGGCCCGGCTCGATCCGGCTCGGCCCCGCTCGCGCTACTTCTTGCGTGGCATGTCGAAGAACGTTGCGTCGATCTTCGGATCCACGGTGGCTCGTTCGACCGCGATCTCTTCGAGCCGGGCCCCGAACTCCATCGCGACCCGGAACGGCAGAACGAGACCGTCGACGGTGCGGAAGTCGGAGCAGAACGTTCGCCGTGGCATCGGTTCGCGGGCCTGCGTCATGTCGACGATCGTCGAGTCGATTGCGACTTCGAGGAACGTTTCGGCGTGCAGGCGCCAGGTCTCTTTCGAACCGTCGGGAAACTTCAGGTCGAGATCGATCGTCGGTTGGCCGTCGACGTTGCCACGGCCGACGAGCGCGACCTCGATACCCTTCTTCGTGGCGTCGAGCAGCGCGGGCTCGAACATCGACTCGCGCTTCATCTGGCGATGATAGGCGGCGAACTTGACGCGCGCCGGTTCTGTGATTTCGAACAGATGGTAGCGCCACCACAACCCCTCGCCGTCGCGGCCGCGGGCATCCATCTTGCCGCCGATTGTGTATTCGAAGCGGTAGAGGTCTTCCCGTCGGCGCTGGAGGGTGAACGGACCGCTCTCGCTGAAGCCGCGGAAGGTGCCCTTCATTGCGATCGTCGAGACTTCGCGCCACCGAGCAAGGCCGCCGCGAGCCGCGGTGTAGCGCTCGAGGATCACGGGCAGTGCAAGCTCCGCATCGGTCGCCGTCGGCGACTTCGTGTCGGGCTCCGAGGTGGTCACCGCGACGGGTGTGGCGGCGGGGGCCCCGACGTCGTAGGCCACGATCTCCTCCAGGTTGCGGACGAACAGGCGCCCAGCGGCGAGGGTCGGTGAGGTCCAGCAGCGCCCGGCCGTGTCCTGCATCGCCTGCACGCGTCCGACTTCGCGGAAGCTCGCCGGATCGGCGGCGACCAGCGCGAGGATGCCCTGATCGCCGAGCACGAACAGCACGTTGTCGCAGGCGATCAGTGAGCCCTTGCCGAAGCCGCGCTGCGACCACGCGATCTCGCCGGTCTCGGCGTTCAGGCATCGGAGCGTGGAGTTGTCGAACCCGTACAGGTGACCGTTGACGAGGACCGCGTTGTTGAAGTGGTTGCGGAAGCGCCGATTGACCCAAGCCCGCTCGGTAGTGAAGTCCTCGCCCGATCGCTTCACTCGGACCGCGACCGTGCCCTTCCCCATGTAGGCCGATGACGTCAGAACGAGATCGGGCGGCACGAAGTGCGCCATCGCGATGATGTCTCGGGCCGCTTCGTGCGTCCACAGCACATCGCCGTCGAGTGACAGCGCGGCCATCTTCGCTGGGCGGTTGAAGATCAACTGCGGGACGCCGTCGAGTTCGGCGAGCAGTGGCGTCGACTTGCTCGGGCTGCCGTCGAGGGCCGTCCAGACCACATCGCCCGTATCGCGTGCGAACGCGACGACCGCCTTGCCTTCGCCGGCGCCGACCTCGAGGACGGCCCGCTCGCCGGCCACGAGCACGGATGCCGAGAACCCGAAGCGCGGCTGCTCGATGCCGAACTCCTTCAGCAGCTCCTTGTGCCAGCGAACCTCGCCGGTCGCGGTCGCGATCGCCGCGAGATGCATCGTCGACGAAACCACGAAGACCGTGTCGCCGTCAACGGTCGGCGTGGCGCGCGGCCCATCGCCGAACTGATCGGCGAAGCGGGGTCCCAGCGGAACTCGCCAGATCGTCTCGCCGGTGTGCGCGTCGAGGCAGAACGCTTCCTCGAGCTCGGCGGGCGCTCCCATCGTGTAGAGCCGCTTGCCGACCGCGGCGACGGTGGAGAATCCAGAGCCGAACTTTCGTCGCCAGAGCTCGGGTGGGCCGTCGGGGCCCCAGGTTTTGGCGATCGGTTGTGGGGCGGCGATCCCGTCGCCGTGGCTGCCGCGGTATTGCGGCCAATCGGTCCGTGTGTCGGCGGCCTGGGCAACGAGGAAGTGGGCGAACGCGACGAAGCAAACCGCCGAGCCGGCGGCTCGCAGGGCATTCCTCACGACGATAGGGGGCGAGAGCATCAGCACGTTCGTTGATACGTGCTGGGCGTGGCGAACGCGAAGTGCGATTGCCACGCTGGCGTCGTGGGCTCTGTGCGAGTGCGTTACCAGAAGTAGGAGCGTGGTTCCTGTGGCTGTCCACGGACGGCCTCGAGCAGTCTGCCGGCGTCGCGATCGCCGTGGCTGCGCGCGAGCTTCTCCGCAAACTCGCGATCGGCCGGCGCGATCATCGCCAAAGTGTCACGGAGTGCCCGATGCACCCGCCAGTGCTGGTCCGAGTCCGCAAGTTCGGCGAGTGCGAAGGCGATGCTGCGGCGGAAGTCCTCGCCGGCTTCGAACCCCGCCTGAAGGAGCTGTGCCAGTGCCTCGGCGCGACTGCTCGGCGCTTCGATCCGGGGCACTGCGCCCAGAGACAGCTCGAGGAACAGCAGGGCGTCGTCCCGTTTCCCGGTTTCGAACAGAGCCCGGATGGGCCACGCGCTGGCGACGACCTGCTGGTAGGCGTCGTCGCAGTCGCCCGCCGCGTCCATGGCCGCCTTCGCGAAATCGAGGGCGTCGTCCGCCGGCGCATAGCGGGCCACCCATCCCAGGGCCTGGCAACGGCAGAACGGATCCGTGATCCCGCGCGCGAGCGCGGCCGCGGCTTCAGGGTCGGTGCGCGCCAGTTCGGATGCGCGATCCCGCGCCTCGGTGGGGGTGGTCACGGTGGAGAGCTTAGCCCGCTTCACTCAACGGCGATTGATCCGGTCGAGATCACTTCGATGTCGCCTCGAGCCGACGAAGTCCCCGGCGCGCGGCGGCGTTCTGTGGCTCGATCGTGAGCGCGTTCTCGAATGCTGCCCGCGCGGCGTCGATCCGACGGAACTCGCCGCTCGCTACGCCGAGGCCGACCCAGGCAGCAGGGTCGCGGGGATCGAGATCGACCGCCGTCCGAAACGCGTCGAGGACCTCGCTCGCGAGCGGATTGTCTGCCGCTCGGTCGGACGACCAGCGCAGCAGGCGACACCATGCCAACCCGAGTTGTGCGGTGGCGCGAGTTCGCTTGCGTTGCTCGCGCTCGTCGCCGGCATCGATTCCAGCCAGCGCCCGCCGATAGAGTCGTTCACAGCGTATCAACGCGAACGGGTCGCCATCGAAAGCGTCGCCCAGGCGGGCATCCGCCGCCATCGCCAGCACACCCGGCTCCTCCGGCAGGTAGGCGAGTGAATGGACCGCCAACGTGTCGTCGTCGTAGCGCAAAAACGCGCCACGGAACGATCCCATCGCCATTGCCCCGAGCAAAGCCCAACGCAGCCAGTACGTTCCCGGAATGGGCAGGCATCCGACGAGCACAGCGAACCCTGCCACCGACAGGTAGAGATAGCGGTCGGCGATCGGAAACAGGCCAATCGTCTCGTGGTGCAGCGCGACCGGCGCAATGGGTAGAAGCAGCAACGCGAGTCCGAACGGCCAGCGCGAGTTGGCCCGACGGGAGCCGACGGCTGCACACACCGCGATACCGAGAGCGAACATCAGACTCATCACGGCGGCGTCGATGGGCGGCGGGCTGCGCACGGGGAGCAGCGGGAACGGCCAGACCAGTAGCACCAACTGACCATGCAGGATCGCGCTGGCCCGCCCCGGGTCGAGGTCGCAGCGATTCTCTCCCAGGCCCGAAAGCACGATACCGAGTGGTTCGGACACCACCCAGGCGCGTGCCACGAGCCAGGTCGTGAACACGATCGTCAGCGCGACGAGGATTGGCGACCAACGAACCCGCGGGATGGCCCCCGCGGGCCCGGGTAGCCACGCTGCTGCCGAGAGCGCGAGTGGGATCGCGACGGCACCGGTTTCCTTGGCGAGAAGCGCGAGCAGGCAACAGGCAGCGACCGCTACGAGAGCCCAGCGGCTCCGCGAGTCGCCTGGGGGGCAAAGGCCGCACGGCTGAGCCCGTTGGTCGGACAGGGCGGCGCCATCGTGCACCGGATGCAACTCTCGTGCCCGCCCCGATCGCCCCGAAACGCCGGGTTCCGGTCGGCGGTCGGCGGCGAACCGGCGGAGCGGGGTCGGAATCCCGTCGGTCTCTCGGTTGTCAGGTCGGGTCAGCGGGGCGCCGCGTGGGCGTCGGTTCCCAGGAACTCGCGAACCTGTGGATGCGTGCGCAGATGCGGGAACAGCACGTCGGCGAACAGTCGGTGGGTAATCGCGGAGCCGTGTGGGTCGGTGGCGCTGACCGACAGCACGGACCCGAGGTAGTGTTCGATGCCGTGCTCGCGCATGTAGCGTTCGACGCGTGGTCCGATGTCGATGACCGGGAACTCGAGTTCGCGACAGATCTCTCGCACGTAGTCTGGCGCACGAGTGTGACACGTCACGATCACGGGGATGCCATGCGCGTTAGCGAGCCGCGCGATGCGGCGCATCGCGCGGCGATAGGCCGTGAGCCCGACCATGTCGCGATAGTGTGCCGGCGCGCGTTCGGGATCGTTCTCGTAGCGGAACAGGTCGCGGTGGCGTGGTGCGTTGACCAGGGGTCTGCGCGTGAGCCGATCGACACCCGTGCACGCGAGCGCGGCCCACTCGATCACGAACGACTTCTCCAACGAGAAGTAGTCGTCGGGGTCGCGGATGAAGTTCGGCAGATCGAGGTCGTTGCCGCAGAAGTCGACGATGAGGAGGTCGGGATCGTAGGCGAGCCCTTTGCGTTCGAGAGTCTCGGCCTCCATGACCGTGTTGTAGCCCGGCACGCCGGTGTTGATCGTTTCGAACCGTCGGCCGGGGGCGATGCCGTTCAGCCGCTCGCGAACGAGGGCTAGGAAGTTCTCGTCGTTTCCGACGCCCTGGCCGAACATGCCCGAGTCACCGATCCCGAGGATACGAAACGTGTCGGCGGGCTTCTCGGTTGGGCAGTCCGGGCTGCGGAACCCGGCCGCGTTCGTCGTCGTGCGCGCGCCCTCGAAGACCACGTCGAGCCCGGGTCGCAGTTCGTAGATCAATCGACGTTTGCTGCTCGGGCGGATGATGTGCACGAGTTGGGCGCGTTCGCCTTCGGGCACCGCGATTCCGACCTGTTGCCACGCAGCCACGGCGGCCTGGTCGGCGTGGTAGGCCGTGAATCGCAGCACGGCCTCGGCGATCGCGAGCGGGACGCCAGCTCCGATCATTACGAGTACGAAGCGAAACCAGAAGCGCTTGCGCTTGCTCAACGGACGGTGCGGCATCGGCGGATCCAGCCTTGCCATCGACGTTCGACGAGCGTGACCTTGAGGCCGTCACGCCGCGGCCGCGGCTGCTCACGGCCGGATCACGGCTGGATCACGAGCTCCGCCGGGGGAGTCGCGGTGACTGCGCCACCGCTGTCGATTACAACGCCCGCGAACGACAGCCGCAGTCCTACGATCAACGGTGCCGCGACCGGCGGAATCTGGATCCCACCCGTAGCGCGCCCGGCTGCGTCGAGAGTGCCGAGGAAGCCCGGGAAGAACTGGTTGTTCACACCGCCCATCGCGATGGCGGTGAACACATCGCTCGTGACGGGTACGGGAGTTCCACCGACCGTCATACCCGGCACGGTGCCGCTGCCGCCGGCCACGAGGAGGTAGAGGTCACCCGCGCGATCGCTGCCGCCTTCGACGGTGAGGGCGTGGCCGAAGCCACCGGTTGCGCTGACCTGCTCGAGGCGCGGCGTGAGACCCACGGTCACGGGCGTGAGCGGCACGTCGAGGCGCGGCGCGAACGTCGGGTCGATCTGGACCGTGAGGTTCGCGTCGGTGAAGTCGGGCACGGCGTAGAAGTGCACGTTGCCGGGCTGGCGCTTGAGGTTGATGTTCTCGAGCGAGAGGCGCAGGCGATGGCCGGCGTCGAACAGATAGCCGACGTCGCCGAGTTCGATGCGCAGGCGATGGCGTCCGGGTGCGACCTGGCGCAGTGCGCCCGCGCCGGAGGTCACGAAGCGTTCCTGGTTGCCGGGCGTGACGTCGTAGAGCGCCGCAGTGAGTTGGCAGTCGGTCACGTTCACGTGGATGTCGAGCTCGACGATGCTGCGTCCGAACAGCTCGGCTGGTGCCGGTAGCGGCGCGGTGTCGAACGAGGAGCGCACGAGCGGGATGCGCGGCAGCACGTCGACGGGCCGGGCGCGGTGCTGCATGAACTGCAGCATGCCGTAGCCCGCCTGCACGCGGTGTTGGATCGTCGGACCGGCTTCGATGCCGGCCGGCGGCGTCGCATCGAGCTGTTCACCCGTGCGCAGGTAGAAGCGGCGCGACGGTAGCACGGGCCACACGTCCGTCTGCCGATGTTGCCAATCGGTCGCAGGAGCGAGGTAGTCGCTGGGCACGGCCGGCAACACCGAGACCTCGGCGAACGGCTCGACGTCGACGCCGTTGGCTTCGTTCTTCAGGAATCGATCGAACCAGCGTTCCGTGAAGTCGCGCCGTACGGTGGTCGCACCCTGGTTGCCTGCCGAGGCGTGGCCGCCGGTGATCTGCACGTAGCGCGTCGGCAGGGTCGCGGGCAGCGTCGCCATCGCATCGGCATTGACGTTTACGAAGTGCTTGCTGTCGTCGTAGGCGTAGCTCACGAGCAGCGGAACCGCAGTCTGTTGCAGGAGTGGGAGGAGATCGGCCGTCGGATCCCCGGCCATCGTGGCGGCAAGCCCCGCGTAGTCGTGGGCGATCATCAGCGAGCTGAGCGGGCCGGTCGGGCCTTCGTTCTCGAACGCGGAGACCGCCCAGTCGGCCTTGATGAGTTCGCCGCGCCACAGGGTGTCGGACGGCGCGTCGAGGACCTGGATATCCGTGTGGATTGCCGAGATGACGGGCATGTGCGTGACGTTGCCCGGCAGCAACAGCGGCCGACCCGAGTAGGCGGCCGCCAGCAGCGCGTGTTTGCCGCCGCCCGACTTGCCCATGACCGCGAGGCGCGATTCGTCGAGTTTCGCGCCATACGCCGTCTCGGCGAAGTCGAAGATCTCCGCGAGGTCCGTCAGCCGTTCGGGGTCGATGCGACGGCCTGGGGGATTGAGGGTTCGTGTCGCACCGTTGTTGCCCGTGTCGTATGCCAACGTCAGATAACCGTTCCGCGTCAGGCGGTCGGCGATCGCCTGCACCCAGGCCCGTTTGCGACTGCCGCCGCCGCCGTGCACGACCATCGCGCACGGCCAGCCAGTAGCGGGCGCGGCGGCCACCGGATAGCGCACGTCCAGGAACGTGCGATAGCCGTCGGAGTACGTGATCGGCTGATCGGCATCGAGGTGCACCGGAAAGCCACCGGGCGGGACCGGGGGATCCTGCGCGGCGAGCTGGGTTGCGAAGAGCGGGGCCAGAAGGGCCGCGGCGAACGGGTGGGAGCGCGGGGGCTGGGGCATGACGTGATCGATGAAAGGTCGGCGGTGCCGGCAGTTGGGCAGAGCCAGCGAGTCACGAACGCACGCCGAAATTGTCCGATCGGCCTTCTACGGGGACACTTCGTGGGGCGCGGACGGCCGACCCCACGTCCGGATCCCCGTTCACTCGATTGCGAAATCGACCATCACGCCCTTGTGGTCGCTCGGCCATGGCAGCGTCGTGAGAGCAAAGCGATCCTTCGGTTTCATCGTCACCACTTCGTCGCGGCAGTGGTAGCGCCGCGAGCCGACCACCCACGCCGCCTGTGGCCGGATACCCTGACCGTTGTGGTAGATGAAGTCGATGCGGTCGCGTTCGTCGGCCTTCGGCGTCCACGTCGTCGTTTTCTTGCCGAAAGCGACCGAAGGCCAGGTCGCGCCGGGATGCGTTAGCGGATCGGGATAGAGTTCGCGCCAGCAATCGCGGAAGCCGGCCTTGTGCAGCAGCACACTGTTGCGCCAATTGATCGCGACGCCGTTGTGGCCCCAGTGATCGCGGGTCGCCGCCGTCCAATCGAGGTGTGAGCACTCGTTGAAGTCGCCGGCCAGCACGACAGGGCACCGCGCCATCCGGTTCTGCTTCACGTACTTCAGGAACGCGCGCAGCGCATCGTCGCGCGCCGACGCCTGGTCCATGCGATGCAGCTTCTTGACGTCGGTCACCGGATCCGGCTCGCCGTCCCCGTCCTCGTCGATCATCTCGAAGCTGTTGCCGTCGTAGCCGCGTGGCAGGTAGGTCGCGTAGTTCTTGTAGTCGAGGTGTGCCGAGCAGATGACCAGCGGCTCGGCGTCGATGCGCAGATGGAACGCCACGATCGAGCCGCGCGCGATCTGCCTACCGTCGACGATCAATTCGGCCTTGTCGATCGGCCAGCGGCTCAGGACGCCGACGTCGCCGCCGCCATAGCGGCCATGGAACGCCTCGCCCTTCTGTCGCAGCGCCGCGAGCAGGCGCTCATGAAGATCGGCGCCCTGGTAGTTGCGCACTTCGCTGAGCGCGACTACGTCGGCCTGCGATGCGACGATGACGTCGACGATCTTGTCGAAGCCGCCGTCGACCGACGTGCCCTCCTGCCAGATGTTGAACTGCATCACGCGCACTACGCCGTCTGGCTTCGTGGGCGCGGTTTCCTGTTCGACCGCGCCGGCCTGCAGACAGAGCGACCACACCAGGCTCGACAGCATCATGCAGTCGACGATCCGCCGGCTGGCGTTGCGCGTCAACCGACCTGAGAATTCCCCATTCCGCGAGAACCGTCGCGACGAGATTCGACACCAAGAGGGAACCATGACCACTTCCTCTTGCCGTGTTCGCGTCGCTGCGACCACCTTGCTCGCGTTTTCGAGTGTCGCCATGGCGCAGACACCGATGGAGGTTGCCGTTCACGTGATGAACCGCATCGGCTACGGCCCGACGCCGTTCGAAGTGGCGCCGTTGCTGGCCGGTCCTGCAGCCGTCGACAGCTACATCCAGGCGCAGCTGAACCCCGGACCCGTCACCAACTTCGTGGCGGTCGAACTGCTCACGCAGGTCTCCTACCCGGCCCTGGAGGGCAGCTACTTCCCGATCGCCGAACTCCAGCTCGACACGCTGATCCGGGCGGCCTACTCGGAGTGGCAGCTGCAGGAGGTCATGACCCGCTTCTGGAACGAGCACTTCAACCGCAGCCATCAAAAGAACCAGTTCGTGTTCAACGTGGTCGGCGGCATCCAGAACGGCGCGGACTACTCGGCCTGGCACCTCTGGCAGGAAGACGAGTTCTACCGCGACCACGCGCTGGGCTTCTTCGACGACCTGCTGACGGCGACCGCCCGCAGCGTCTCGATGCAGTTCTACCTCGACAACCACCTCAACAGGGCCGGTGCGATCAACGAGAACTGGGCGCGTGAGCTCATGGAGCTCTACACGATGGGGGAGGTCAATCGCTCGCTGCCGGCGCCCAGCAACCGCAACTACACGCAGGCGGACGTCGTCGGCGTGGCGCGCTGCTTCACCGGGTGGACGGTCCAGGTCGGAGCTGGGCCGACGTTCGCGCCGTCGTATGGCCTGCCGGCGGAACACGACTCCTTGCTCAAGGACCTGTTCGTCGGGTTGGCGCATCCTCTGCAGGTGTTGGCCGGCGGGACGGCGCAGTTCGATGGGGATCGGGTGATCGCCCATCTGGCGCAAGCGAATGCCACCAAGGACTTCATGTGCCGCAAGCTGATGACGCTGTTCCTCGGCGACAACGCCGGTGATCAGTTTCCGAACCTGTTGCGTGCAGCCGTGCTGCGTTGGGGGCCGCGCGGTGACATCACGGCGGTCGTGAATGAGATCCTGACCTCGAGCGAGTTCGTCAACGCGGCGACGGCCTGGCAGAAGACGAAGAGTCCGCTGCACTTCAATACCTCGCTGATTCGGGCGCTGTACGCGGTCCCGGACGTCAACTTCGGGGCGACTCTCGATCGTGGGCGCCTGTTCGTTCACGGCTTCTCGACGTTCGGGATGGGGCAGGTCCCCTTTCTGTTTCCCTCGCCCGACGGCTACCCGCTCGCGAGCGCCCGGCAGATCGGCGTCAGCGGCTTTCTCGATCGCATCAACTCAGCCCAGCGTGTCCATCCCGAACCGAACGATGTGTTCTTCGGCGGCCAAGTGGTGGACGTCGTGTTCTCGCCGCACATCTGGGCCATCAACGACCTCACGTTGGCGCAGTTGGCCAACACCGGCGACATCGCCGACTACCTGCTGATGCGTCATCTCGGTGACAAGCCGATTCCCGTCGGTGACCGCAGTGCCGTGATCGCCAAGCTGACTCCGCTCGGGTCGCCGACGTTTGCGGACGACGTGCGCGAAGCGTGCGAGTTCATCGCCTCCCTGACGGCCTTCAAGGTCCACTGAGATAGCGAGCCTGACCCATGACCAATCTGGATCGTCGTGACCTGATGCGCCTGGCCCTCGGCGGCCTCGCTTCTGGTTCTCTGCTCTCCGCTGCTTCGCCGCTGCGCGCCATGGCCGCAGCCTCGGCGTTGGCGCCGCCGGTCGCCAGTCCCGAGAAGGTGCTGGTCATCTTCATGCGCGGCGGCACCGACGGTGTGCTCGCGCTCGTGCCGCACGGGGACACCACGTATGACGCGATGCGTGACCTCGGTGCGAACCCGCCCTACCTGAGCGACAATCGCGTGATCGGGCTGACTGCTTTTGCGGGACTGAACGACCGCATGGCCTGGTTGGCCAACGGCGCGGGCTCGCCTTGGTCTGCGGGCCAGTTGGCGCTGGTGCACCAGGTCGGCAACGCGACCGGGCAGCGGTCCCACTTCACCGAACAGGCGCGGTTCGAGACGGCCGAGTTGCTCGATGCTGCCGCGTTGCCCGAGGCCGGCTTCTTGGCGCGATTGTCGTCGATGATCGGATTGCCGGGGACGACGGCCGTCGGCACTGCGAGTGTGTCGACCGCCATGCAACGCATGTTCCAATCGTCGACGAACCCGCAGCTGCATCTGCGCAACGTTCCGGCGTTCCAGACCGGGACGTTCGACCCGGCGCTGATCGCCCACCTGAGCGGCACACCGGCCGGGGCGCAGGAGGCCGTCGTCGATGCGATTGGTGACCTGATGGTCGCGGCGCAGGCCGAGATCGCAACGCCGGCGGTTGTCCACAACGGGGCGTTGTTTCCGCAGAGCCTCACCGAATGGAACAGCATCAACTGGAACGGCCCTTTCCAGAACCCGGCACGGTACTTCAAGTTCTTCGAGGAGCTCGAGGGCGCGATGCACCTGCTGGCTGAGACCGACTGCCGCGTCGCGGGCGTCGAGCTGGGGGCGTTCGATACCCACGCCAACGCGTTCCCGCTGCTCGACGAACTGCTCGAGGTGATCGCGTTCGCGATGCGGTCGGCATGGGACCTCGCCCAGTCGTCGAGCCTGCCGCTGACCACGGCCACGTTCAGTGAGTTCGGGCGTGCCGCGCAGGCCAACCTCAACGGCGGCACCGATCACGGTCTCGGTGGGGTGGCATTCTTGCAGGGGCCGCGCGTCAAGGGTGGCGTAGTCAACTGTGATGCATCGTCGTGGACGGACCTGGGGGTGCAAGCGGGGCTGGCGCAGAACGCAGTGGACTGGAACGCGGTCCCGGTTCGGACGCACTTCCTCGCCATTCAGCAGGAGATGATCGACAAGCTCTACGGCGTGACGAGCTTCGCGCGGCAGAGCATCGTGCTGCCGGGATTGCCCGCGATCGCCGGTACGCCGGCTGCGCAGCAGATCGGTTTCCTGACCTGATCGCGGCCGAGGTCGTTTGCCGGGGCTTGCGAGTCCCGCATCACCCGGTCAGCGCAGTCGCACTCGCTGCTGACCGAACACGAAGAATGCCGGTCGCCGCGAGTCGATTCCGAGCGAATGGTGGCCACTGACCCGGTAGGTGCCGTCGGCCGCGGGTGGGCCGGTGAAGATCAGAGTCTTCTGCCCCTTGTGCCGGATCTGGTCTGCTGCGCTGTCGAGAAACATGATCGCCGTCCCGAGCAGGCCGTGGCCGAGCTTCTGGAAGTCGTCGGTGACGCAGGTGGCTTCGATCATCATCTCGTAGTCGCAGCCCTTCGGGTCGCGGAAGAGTCCGTAGTGCTGTTCTCTGATCCAGGTCACGCTGGTCAGGTGGATGGTCAGGCCGTCGAGCTGCAGCGTCGCTGGTGACGGGGTCAGTGACGTGTCGTATCGCGATGGGGTCCATTTCGCGACCGACGGCAGTTTGCCACTGCCGCCGATCGTGCACCCGGCCAGTGCGACCGAGCAAGCGATGGGGAGCCAACTCGCGAAGTTCATCGACTCAGCGTTTCACCCGTGTGTTGCCATGGCAAGGGGCTGGCTGCCGGTCAGGCGAAAGGCACAACACCGGGCCTCGGGTCAGGCACGATGCGTCCAGCGCTCACGGGGAATGGGTACGCGACTTGCTCTACGGATCGAACCGCAAGGGAGTGTCCTCCTCACGGCACACTCCCGGCAACTGCTCGGGCATTCGACCCCAACTGATCCGATGGCTTCCGGCAATTCCTACCGACACCGATTCGTTCCGCTCGCACTCCTGTTCTGTGGTGTGCTTCTCAGTGCGCCGTCGCGCGCCGTCGCGCAGGCGCCCGTGCCGAGTCCGGCGCCAGCGCCTGCCGCGGTGTCGTTGCCGCTCGTCGTGGGGCGTCCGGCTCCGGAGCTCGGTCTCGACAAGTGGCATGCGGCGAAGAAGAAGCCGAGCCGGGTGATCGGCAAGATCCTCGATTCGAACGGGGCGCGTGATCTCAAAGGGCTCGAAGAGCTCGACTCACTGCTCGGCGGCAAGTCGGCGCGCACGCTCGCCGACCATCACGGCAAGGTGGTCCTCGTCCACGTGATCGATTGGGGGGATCCCGAATCGGGTATCGACGTGCTGCGCGCGGTGCGCGAACTGATCACGGCCAACGCGGACCGTGGCGTGCAGGCCATCGGGATCATGGAGCCCGGCGAGCGTTCGGCGCAACGCGCGGTCGACTCGAACGTCGACTGGCCCGTGGCGCTGGGTTCGCTGCGCGGCGGTCAGTGTCAATATGTCCCGACCGACGAGCCCGCGGGCCGCATCGTCTGCCTCATCGGCCGGAGTGGTGAACTGGTCTGGCGCGGCAATCCGATCACCGGCCGTCGCGCTTTCCTGGCGGCGGCGAAGTCGGCGATCGAACGCCTCGGCGCGGCGCGGCTCACGCGTGAGTTCGCGGACGGCATCGAGCCCGCGTTGGTCGACTACTACGCCGGCAGGCTCGCGAAAGCGGCGTCCGTTGCGCGCGGCAAGCGGTCCGCGGCGGAGCGAGCCGGGGACGGGCGTGGCCGGATGGATGCCCATTACCTGCTCGACAAGATCCGCGAGACCGAGCTCACGTGGTTGCGCGCCATGCGCGAGGCCTCGAAGCGTCGCCGGGAGTTCGGCGCCTTCCTCGCGCACGTCGACGCGATCGTGACCGCGTTCCCGCGCACTTCCGGCAAAGCCGCTCGTGAACAGGAGAAGCAGTTGGCCAAGGAGGGCAAGAATCTGCAGCGGCTCAAAGACGAGCGGCAGTGGCGCGCGCTGCAGCCGAAGCGGCCGGTGCTGTTCCCCTTGCACAAGAACCGTCCGAACGACCGCTTTGCCAAGGCCATCGACAAGTACCTCGGTCGCACGCGGCATGCCGACGACGCCGTGCAGCGCGCGCGAGACCTGCGAGATCGGTATCGAGCTGCGTCGCGGTGACGGTCGTCAGCGACCGCGCAGGTCGTAGCACAGCAATCGTCGAGGTTCGTCGCCGATCTTCTCCCGTCGGTTCTGGCAGGCGTAGAGCAGGCCGTGACTGAGCACGAGCGGGGTCCAGGTCTCCCCGGCGCGGAACAGCGACACCCGGTCGAGCACCTCGGCGCCGGTGGGCGTGCAGCGTAGCCGTAGCAAGTGACCGTTGTCGGTCAGACACAGGAAGCGATTGCCCCCGATGTGGAGCAGTGAGCCCGTTCCGAGTCCACACGACAGGGTACGCTGCTTGCCACGGATCTCGACCTGGTCATCCCAGTCGATCTCCGTACGTGACCGCTCCTTGCCCGTGGCTGGATCGAGACAGACGATCGCGCCGCTGCGATCGCGCACTCCATCGACGAGATACAGATTGCCGTCGTGGATGATCGGCGCCGAGAACTCGATACCGAGCCGGCGTGCCTGCCAGCTGCGGGTGGCGGCGCCATGCTCGGCAATCGCCACCCCGACGGTGCCGGTGCTGTAACTCGACGTCAGGACCACGGTCGAGTCGACGGCGACCGGGCCGACACCGTTGACCGACTCATAGCGGCGGCTGCGAAACGGGAAGGTCGCGACGGTCTGCCGCGCCACGGGATCGATCACCATCAGTCCGCCGACCGGTGGCCGCGATTTGCCCCCCCGCGAGGACGAGCACGCGTTCCTCGCCGTGGAGCGTTGCGAGTACGGGCGAAGCGCAACTCATGCCCCAGCGCGTGCCGGTGCCCCAGAGCAACCGACCCGTGCTCTTGTCGAACGCAGCGACAGTCGGCCCTTTGGGCACACCGAGGTTGATGATCAGCTGGTTGCGCCACATCAGCGGACTCGCGGTCACGCCGAAGAACTGTTGTTCGAGACCGAACTCGGTCTTGAGGTCGCGCTTCCAGACGACCCGGCCCGTCGCCAGTTCGAGGCAGTGGAGCCAGCCCTCGACGCCGTGCACCCAGACTCGTTCGCCATCGACGATGGGCGTGCTGCATGGGCCGTTGGCGTCGAAGTACTCGGCGCGGTAGTCGGTTGGATAGCGGAACTGCCAGAAACGTTTGCCCGTCGTCGCCTCGAGGCACTCGATCAGGATCTCCTTGCCGACGCGATGCGGGTAGACCAGCCGATCGCCGAAGACGACCGGTGACGCGAAACCGCTGCCACGCTGCATGGTCCACAGCGGCGGAAGCCGCCCCTCGGGCCACTTCGTCAGGAGCCCGGTCTCGCGACTTCGGCCGTCGCGACGAGGTCCCAGGAAACCGGGCCAGTTCTCGACCTGCGCACCGGCCGGCAGCGGCCGGGCGGCGCCGAACGTACGCAGTTCGTCGAAATCGCGCGCCGTTGGCGCGGCCACCGGCGATAGCTCGTTTACCGCGGGCGGCGCCGGATCGACGATCGGTTCCTGGGCTCCGACGGCCGGCGCGCCGGCGACCCAGGAGGAGAGGGCTCCGAGCACGGCGAACGATCGCATTCCGGGAAGGCTGGTGGTCAGGTCCAATGGGTTGTTCACATGAAGTGGACCTCTCCGAGATCATCGGGTTGCCAACGATCTGACTACGGAGAGACCCGAGTCGACCTGCATGCTAGCGCGGAGAGGATCCCGAAGGCTCGCCGGCTGCTCGTAGAGCCACGAGGGTGGCTCGTTGGGACTACCTTCCCATCGAACGACCTGCCGGATCCGGCGTAACAACACGGGCGTTAGACTTGCAGGGATGAAGGACCCCCGACTCATTCTACCCGCTCTCCTGCTCGTTCTCTGCACCGCCTCGGCGCAGACCTACGTCGTCGACGTCACCAATGGCCCCGGCACGAACTTTACCTCGATCGCGACGGCGGTTGCCGCTGTGCCCGACGGCGCGACGTTGCTCGTTCGCCCCGGTACGTACGACGCGTTCGAGATCGTCGCGAAGAGCCTGACCGTGATTGGCGGCAACGGGGTGCTCGTCGAAAGCCAGGCCGCGCAGTCCATTCGGATCGCCGATCTCGCCGCCCATCAGTCCGTCGCGCTGCGGCGCATGTCGTGGACGCGGATGCTCTATCCGGGACGGCTCGATTGCGAAGACTGCGCGGGCACGGTGCTGCTCGACGCGTGTATCGTCGACAGCACGGTCGCCTACTTCGCCGGTGCGCTGTCGGTGCAGTCGTGTGATCGCGTGTTCGTACGCCAGTGCCGCATCAGGCCCGGCAACATCTCGTATCCGACGGTCACCGCGGTGCAGAGCAACGTGGCGCTCGTGGACTGCCGGCTGGGCAACCCGATCCATGTCGTTGACCAGACCGGCGGTCGCGTGCATGTCACGGACTGCCTGTTGACACACAACGGCTTTGGCGCGAACGGCATGATCGAGATGGATGGCGGCGAGCTCGTGATTGCCGGCGATACGACCATCAACGCGACGACGTTTCCGTCGGTCAATCCGTTCCCGGCCGTGCACGGTAGCGGCACGGTGACGGTCGACCCGAGCACGACCCTCGTGTCGATCTCCAGCACGCCCTACACTGCGGGCATCACCCTGGTCAACCGCGTCGTGCCCCGGCTCGATGCCGCGACACAGACCCGCGGCGGCACGGCAACCTCGACGCTGACCGTGCCAGGCGGCAGTACCGGGTTCCTAAGCGTTGGCTTCGCGGCGACGCCGTACTTCGTCAGCGCGACGCCGGACCCAATCTGGCTCGAGCCCGGTGCCGCGTTGCAGGTGACCGGCAGCGCGCCGAGCGTTACGGGCAGCTACGCGGTGCCGAACGCGGTCTGGGTGATCGGTGTCCAGGTCGCGTGGCAAGGCGCCGTGTTGGATGCGAGTGGCGCGATTGCGCTCAGCAATCCGAACGCGTACGTGCACTTCTGAAGGCTGGCTGCGGCTCGGCCGTCTGTCGGCCGCGTCATGGCAGCGGGGAATGGTCCTGCCGGTTGTTCGGTGTTCGCTGTCGGTTGCATGTCGGCCCTTCTTGGCGCCCTCGGAACGATTGCGTCGCGAGGCGCGGGTGGTCGTGCGGAACTCATCCGCGTGCGGTGATCCGAGGCTCGTTTCGGGAATCCGCCGCTGCAGCGGGCGCTCTGCGCGGTCGTGCGCCACGAAGGATGCGGCGTGCGTGGTAGCGGCTTCGCCGAAGCCGCGTCCCTTTCAGGCTCTGGTGGCTGAAGCAATACACGGCCCGCAACCGCGCTACGGCCGCAATGCTCGCGCGAACCGAACCCCCGTCGCCGCATCGCGGAACGTCGGTTCGTACGGATGCCGGGCCGAGCTACGTGTGTCGACGACTTCGCACTCGTAGCTGCCGCCGCGGATGGCGTGGCGAAGGCCTGAGCCAGGGCGTAGGCCGTCGTCGGGCTCGATTGGCTCGACGTAGGCGGCGTAGTCCGCGCACCACTCGGCGATGTTGCCGTGCATGTCGTGGAGTCCGAACGCGTTCGGTCTACGTTGGCCGATCGGTTCGTGGAACGGCGGGCGGTCCTTGGTCGCGAGGTGGGCGTAGTGCTCGCGTTCTTCGAAGTCAAAGCTCCACGGGGTCGTCGTGTTTGCCCGACACGCGTACTCCCAGCGGGCCTCGGTGGGTAGCAGCAGGCCGTGTTGGCGCGCAAGTCGGTTGCAGTCCTCCCAGGAGACCGACTCAACCGGGTTGGTCGGGCCGATCAGCCACTTGCTCCAGATGATCAGGCCTTCGTTGAAGTGGCTGGGCCGGCGATCGGACTCACGGCCTTCGGCGAGTCGGGCCCACTGGCGCTGGGTGGTCTCGTAGCGACTCACGAAGAAGGGGCCTAGTTCGACGGTCTGCAGCGGCCACTCCTGCATCTTGCTCATCGGGTCGTAGCCGACGCGGTCCTTCGAGCGCTTCTGCGAACCCACCTGGGCCGTCCCTGCCGGCAGCAGCACGAAGACCAGCCCGTGGTCGGGCGACACCTCGATCGAGCCATCCGGGCGGTGGGTTGGAATCGGCAGCTCGGCAGGATCCGCGCTGCCGTCCCACGCGCTGCGGAGGTGATAGAACTCCCACAGCCCGGTCGACGGGTTCTCGCCGATCGGCACGAGGCCGCACATGTCCGTCGGCGTCCACTCGAGCGCGGCGTCGTTGCACGATGGGCACCGATCGGGCGAAGCGGTCGAGCTGGCGTTGGCCGGTGGCTTCGGGTTCGCCGGGAGTCTAGCGTGCTCGCCCCATGCCCGACGCAACCTCCGCCTCCTCGAGCGCCGCGACGGCACGCGTCGGTCTGCTCTACGGACTCGTGGCTTACGGTTGGTGGGCGTTCCTGTTTCCGCTGCACGTGCGTGCGCTCGGGCTCGTCGCGCCCGCGGATGTCACCGCTGCGCCGGTCGCCTGGTCGCTCGAGATCCTCGCGCATCGCATCGTCTGGTCGCTGCTGTTCTGCCTCGCGCTGTGTCGATGGCGCGGGAGTTTCGGGCAGCTGTTCGCAGCGATCCGAGATCGACGCACGCTGCTGCGTCTGACAACGTGCGCGTTGCTGGTGACCGTCAACTGGGTCGTCTTCATCCTCGCGATGGCGCGCGGTGAGCTCTACCGGGCCGGCATCGGCTACTTCGTCACGCCGGTCGTGCAGATCCTGCTCGGCACGCTGCTGCTCGGCGAACGGCTGCGCCCGGGCCAGTGGTACGCGGTCGGCTTTGCTATCGCGGGCATGATCGCGTTGCTCGCGATCGCGGTGGTGGTCGGCGGCGAGGTGCCGTGGATCGAGGCTGGACTCGCGCTGTCATTCGGATTCTATGGGCTCGTTCGTCGCGGCGTGAAGGTCGGACCGGTGGTCGGCCTCGCGGTCGAGACCGGCCTGTTGACGCCGTTCGCGCTGACCTGGCTCGTGCTGGCTTCGACGGTGTATTCGCTGCCGCTCGCGTTTCCGGCCGGTGGCGCCGCCGTGTCGTGGTTGCTCGTGCTCACCGGCATCAGCACGGCGGCGCCGATGCTCTGTTTCGCGGCCGCAGCGATCCGGCTGCCGCTGTCGACGATCGGCTTTCTGCAGTTTCTCGCGCCGACCGGGCAGGTGTTGCTGGGTCTCGTCGCCTATGGCGAGCGACCGGCCGACCCACGGCTGTGGTGGGGCTATGCGCTGATCTGGGCGGGGGTGCTGATCCTGCTGACAGACGGCGTCCGGCGGCAGTTGCGCCGACAGCGCTGATCTCCGCGTCGATCAGAGCTGAACGGTGACCCGCAGGAAGGTCGCGGGGATCTCGGTTGTCTGCGGGTTCGCGCTCTTGTTCTCCCGCTCGAACAGCGCCAGCAGTTCACGATGGAGTTCGACAGCGCGACCGTTCTGCTCGGCTGCGGCGAACGCGTTCATGGTTGGCCCGTAGTAGTCGCGGAAGAGGCCCACGAACGCGGCCGGCGCCAGGTCGGTGCGGAAGGTGAACGTCTCGCGCGCGAACGCGACGTTGCTTGCCGGTACGCCGGCTGCCGAGAATCGTTCCACCACATCGGCCTCGACCCCCCAGCGCATCGGGCTGACGAAGCCGGGTGGTGGTGGCGGCGTGAAATCCGCGACGACCTTCAGGATCTGGGCGATGACGGTCGGGTCGCCGGGAATCCAGTTGCCCATGGTGATGCGGCCGCCGGGACGAGTGACGCGGACCATCTGTTTCGCCACGTCTACGGGCTGGGGCGCAAACATGGCGCCGAAGGCCGAAACCGTGATGTCGAACGAATCGTCCTCGAGATCCGCGAGGCTCGTTGCATCGCCGTGACGGAAGAGGCAGTTGGTCAGCCCTTCCTCGGCGACGCGGCGGTTCCCGGCGGCGACGAGGTTGCGCGCGATGTCGACGCCGAGCACGTCGGCGCCACGCCGCGCCGCCGGCAGTGCGGTCGTGCCGTCACCGCAGCCGAGGTCGAGCACCTTCATGCCTGGGCGGATGCCGAGAGTCGCGACGAGCTCGTCGCCGCTGTCGCGCATGCTCGCTGCGATACGCGTGAAATCGCCCTTCTCCCAGAGCGCCTGATTCGGGTTGGCAGTGATCGTTTCCATGTTCTTGTCGAGGCGGGCGATCGCCCGGCCCTCGGCCACTCATGCGCAAGATCCGATGCGGGGCGGCCACGGTTTCCCGGATTCGGCCGGACTGTTCCTCGAGGCTCGAACGGTCGGACGCGGTCCTTCCTCTCGGGGGCCGTTGGGATCGGATTTCGCGGGATTGATCCGCTCGGAGCGTTCCGGCGACTCGATCCGTTGTCGCGCGACTTCTAGTCGCGGTCCGCCCGGTCGGATTCGCGAGGCCCGCTTGCGATCGGTCCGGCGCTGCCTAGCGTACGTCGCGGGATGTTCCGTCCGCTCGCGCGTCTGCTCAGGCTACCGAACAAGCTCGCGTTCGCCGGGCTCGTGCGCGGCATGGCCGGGCAGGTACAACTGGGTTGTGTGTCAGCACTGCTGCGCTGCGGCGCGCTTGCCACGCTAGGTCGATTCGTCCGCGTCGAGGAGATCGCTCGAACCACCGGGCTGACCGACATCGATATGTTGCGCAGCTTGTGCGAACTCGGCGTAAGACGCGGCGTGCTGCGGCGGCAGGGCGATCGCTACCGCGCGAAGAGCGCGCTCGCTCGCGCGCTCGCCGCCGATCCGACCGGGCCGATGGCGTCGATGGTGCACGAGGTCACGACCTACCACCTCGATGTCCTGCGGCAGCTGCCCGAGCGGTTGCGTGGCGCGCCGCCGGCCGACCACCTCGCCGAGTTCGGCCCGGTCGTCGCGAAATCGTCGCGGATCATGGACCACTGGCTGCGCGGCTGGATCGAACGGTTGCTCGCGACTCGCCGCGTCCGCTCGGTGCTCGATCTCGGCTGCGGCAGCGGCGCGATGCTGGCGTGTGTCGCGGCGATCGATCCCGCGTTGCACGGGCTCGGACTCGACCTCGACGAAGCCGTCGTCGCCGACGCGCGGAGTTTGCTCGCACAGCAGGGCCTGCTCGGCCGCTTCGACGTGCGCGCCGGCGACCTGCGCGACTGCGATGCGTGGCCCGCGCGGGCCTACGATCTGGTCACTGCCAACCAGAACGTCTACTACTTTGACGCAGACGAGCGCACGGAGCTGTGGCGCCGCGCGCGCGAGCACCTCACCGATGGCGGCTGCCTGTCGATCGTGTCGGCGATGGCCGGCGGCCCGATGTCGGACTACTTCGATCTGATCCTCGGCTCGACGACCGGCTGTCTGCCGTTGCCAACCGTCGAGCAGGTCGAGTCGGAGTTGCAGTCCGCCGGGCTGTGTGTCGTGCGCAAGGAACGGCTGATCCCGGGCGATACGGTCTACGGGCTCGCGGCTGAGACGACCTGTTAGAGCCCGGCGTCGCCCTGTATCAGACTCCGGTCGTCGCCAGTATGCCGTTCGTGAACACGATGCCCAGCGCGTTCACAGCCGACAGCACCGCAAACTGCTGATGGATCGGGGCTCCCAGGAAGGCGGGGTCCGCGGGCAACGCCAGCGTGATCGTTGCCAGGCCGCTCGGATCGGTTACCGCCGAAACCGAGAGCTCGCCGCTCGTCAACGCGCGGCAACCCGGAGCGCCATAGTTCGCGAGATCGAGCATCGGGTTGCTGAAACCCATCGACAGAATGGCAAACGCGTTGCCTGGCGCGTCATGCAGTCGGGAGTCGAAACTGCTGCCGAGCACCGGCAACGTGCCATCCATACGCACGGGGTTCGGCGGCGTGACCGGCGAATAGAGCCGCACCGACCAGGCCAGCTCCTCGCCGCGGCTGGTCCACGCCGAGCCCGAACCGCCCGCGGTCAGGAGTTTCGTGCCGTTCGCGGCGGCCGGCGCCTGGACCGCGCCATCGAGCGGGCGGACGCCGATCCACGGCCAGGTGGCGGCGGGAATCCGCACCGGGCTCGGGAACACGGCCTGCACGGAGCTGACGCCGGGCGCCACCGTGACGGTCGTCGTCGCGAGCGCCGTTCCGGGCAGGTCGCCGCAGTCGCTCAGGATGGACACCTCGACCGTTCGCGATGCCGTCGAGCTGCTGCTTCGCACCGGCAGGTCGATCGCGCAGTAGTACTCATCGGCAACCACCGGTGCATCGAGGCGGAACGCGCGCGACTGGCTGAAGGTCGAGTTCACGAGTTGGCCGGGGCTCCAGTTGATCGCAACCGGGGTCGACGAGCACGCGACTGCCGCATCGCAGCTGCTGCCGTAGATGGTCGAGCTGGCCGCGCTCGCGTCCTCGTACTGGACGCGGTAGCGGATCCGTTTGTCGTCCCGTAACCAGAACGAAAGGCCTGACTGCGACCGATAGGAGTAGCTCTCGGTGATGGGCCGCGATGAACTGTCGGTCCCCGGCAAGAGCACGTACTGCGTCGGCCATCCGCAACCGTTCGTGCCCTCGTAGTGCAGCACGATGTGACGCCGGCCACCCGCAGGAATCACGACATCACAGAACCGCTGCGTGTGGCCGCCGTCGGTCGCGAGGATCGGCTGGCTCTCGCCCCGGGCAATGAGGTTGCTGCCGGGAGCACTGGCACCGCCGCGGATCTCGATGCGCATGGTTGCCCCCGAACAGGAGCCCCGTGACATCTTGACCTCGACGGAGCAGAGCCGGATCGGGAACGACTCGGGGTTGGTGAACACGAAACTTCGCCGCAGTCCCGTGTCCATCTGGCTCGAGGGGTTGGCGTTGAAGGCCCGCGACTGTCGCAGGGCGCACTGACCGACAGCAAGGGCGGCGAAAAAGAAGACGCACAGAATGGTGCGAACGACGGGGGTCGGCTTCATGGCGTGACTCGGAGAGGAGTAGCGGGTGCGTCCTGCACCCTCGTGCCCTGCCCATTTGCGTTCCCTCGCCGGCGTTACAGCCTGTCCTGCAATCTTCGACGCACGGCGTTCCGAAAGCGATCTCAGGTCGCGCGATCAAACTGTCTTGATGGCGCGGGAGATCAGAAACTACCGATCGTCCACGCGACGCCGTTGCTGACGATCACGCCCGCGGGGTTGGCTGTGGGGGCCGGGGCCCACGCCTGGAGGTAGAGCTCGAGCGCCAGAAAGCCAGGGGTGGCCGGCACAGCGAACGTGAACTGCGCGAGCGAGCCTGCCAACCGGGTCGTTGGGAGGGCGACGACTTCGGCGGATTGCAGCAGCTCGCAGCCGGGCATCCCGTAGCCGACGAGCGCCAGCGGCAGCTGGATCCCGCCCGCGTTGGTGTCGCTCCAGCCGATCGACACGAAGGCGGGGCTGCCACCGGGGACGCCTTGGAGCTGCAGACCTGCGTTGGCTCCGAGGATCGGCCGCGAGGACGTTTGGGCGGTCAGCGTCGGGGTGCCGCATCCGCTGCCGTACGGGGCGGCGAGCGCCGTGTTCGTTGGCCCGCCCCCGACCCGCTCCCAGGTGTCGCCGAACGGAACGATCGGGTAGGGGCCGGGGTCCCCGCCGAACAGCACGCCGACGCCGCGCTGGCTATCGAAGGTCGCGCTCGCGTAGAACCGGTCCTCCGGACCAGTGGCGGCCGTCTGGCTCCAGGTGCTGCCGTTCCATTCCCACGTGTCGCCGAGCGCTGCACGGTTGGTTTGTTGGCCGCCGAACATCACCGTGCGAGCGATCGTGCGGTCGAAGTACATCGCATGGACATAGCGGGTGGGTGGGGCGTTGGTCGTGCGGTTGGACCACGTGTTGTGGCTCAGTTCCCAGGTGTCGTTCGACGGCAGCGGGACCCAGCCGCCGAAGAGAACGACCTTGTCGCGAACGTCGTCGTAGGCGAGTCGGCAGCCGCTGCGCGGAGATGGCCCATTCGTGCTGATCTGGGTCCACGTCACCCCGTCCCATGCCCAGGTATCGCCGAGGAAGTAGGGTGGCCGACCTAGCTCACCACCGAACAGGACCATCCGCCCTCGCAGGCTGTCGTAGACCATGGCCGGGCTGTAGCGCGCGGGCGGGCCGCTCGCCGCGACCATCGCCCAGGCCGAGCCGTCCCATTCCCAGGTGTCGCCGAGAGTGATCGAGGCCTGGTTCCAGCCACCGAAGACTACGGTCCGGTCGCGCAGCTCGTCGTAGGCCATGGCGTGGCTCTGGCGTGTTGGGCCGGTGCTCGAGTGCAGTTGCCAGGTGCCTCCGTCCCAGCCCCACAGGTCGCCGAGGTAAAACGGTGGCGTCGCGATCCGGCCGCCGAAAACCAGCGTTTGGCCGGCCTGTAGATCGTATGCGGAGCCGTGGGCGAGCCGCGCGGGTGGCCCGTTCGTCGCCACCTGGGACCAGCCGTTCTGGGCGTCCGCGGGCGCGGCGAGGAGCGCCAGGGTGCCGGCGACGAGGGGGATGGGAAGTATGCGCATGAGGTCCAAGGCGTGAACAGCATACCGGGCGAAGGTCGAAATCGTCGGGCGGTGGCGGGCGCCCGGGCGTGGACGTTCGCTGTACCGAGCAGCTCTGCCGTAATCGACGATGCCGGCGTTCCCCGTTCTCGAGGTTCTCGGCGCGGTGCGATGGGTGCTGTCGGTTGGCGCCATTGCAGCCAATCGTCGACTCCCGGCATCGCTCCTCGTGAACGAGTCGATTCGCGAGCCGTCGTCGCGACGCCTCTACTTGCCTAGCGGTACGACCAGTCGCTGGGTGGTGAAGACCTCGGTGCCGCTGGCGTCGAAGTGAACGCCCTGGAAGTAGAGTGCCATGCTGGGCAACCAGCTCGGCAGCGCAAAGCTGTAGCTCGCGCTCGGACCGAAGGCGAATGGCAGGGTGCCGAGGCTGCCGGTGCCAACGTTGGGCACGAGCAGGCGGCAGCCGGAGTGCACGATCGGGATGTTCGCGAGTGAGCCCGAGAACGATTGGGTGCCGACGAGGATGGCGCCGAGGGCGCCGGGGCCCAGCCCGTTCAATCTCACGCCGGCGGACTCATCCCCAATCAACTGGCTGCCAAACCACGACAGCTGCCCCGTCGCGCCGCAGTCGGTGCCGGACACCGTCGGCGGCAGGATCAGGGGGTGGGTGTACCCGTCGAGCCTGGCGTGCGTATTCGATGGGCTCGCTCCGGCGTAGCTGAACAGGAAACGAGCCGCGCTGCTGTCGTAGGCGAGGCCTCCGGGAATCACGGCGGTGGCACCGCCCGTTACCGCCCTGACCGTTCGCAGGAAGCCACCGTCGTAGCCGACGATTCTCAGGTCGAGGGCCTGGTTTGCCACGTGGTGCGAGCTCACCACGTAGTGGCTCATGGTGTCCAGATCCAAGGCGATTCCCGCGACGTAGCGGTCGGCCGCCGGGGTCGTGCTCGAGAATCTGGGCGTCGAGCTGGTGAGGCTTGCGCCGTTCCAGTCGTAACGTTGGGTTACGATCCCACGGGCTCGCGACGCGCTGGGGCGACCGCCGAGGTTGCTCACAGAGTCGGTGCTCAGTGCCAGCATGACCGTGTCGTCGTAGCCACCGAGGTGGGGCTCCATCTCGTGAGTTTGAGCGTAGCCATGGACCGTAGGGACACTGACGTTGCCGTGCCTGTCGACTCGACGCAGCTCGATGTCCCAATCAGTGTGAGGGCTCAGTAGGGCGCTGTTGCCAATCACCTGATTGGCCACGGTCCACTCCTGACTTGCGGTTCGAACCTTGTTGATGCGTGGCCGTTCGTTGTCTTCGAACGGCGCGTCAGCAATAGCGAACGGCGGCGCCGCCCACCCGTTGCCAGTAAGGAGGATTGACACGCCGTGAATCGAGCTCGTGGTCGTTTCGTACCACGTCTGCCCGCCTTCCTGCTGAAACACGATCAGGAGATGGTTGCTTGCGTTCGGGTTCAGGTCCGTGGCGACGTCGGGCCGCCAGGCCTGAGAAGAACCAGTGTTGACGGCCCCCCAGTTGGTCGAGTACCCGGGGCTGGCGAACGCGCTGAGGTGGAAGCGCAGCTTGCGGGTGTTGTTCGACAGATCCCGGGTGAAGGCGAGGAGAGCGGCTGCTGCGCCGCGATGGATGCCGAGGCTCGGTGCCGTCGAGGACCATGAACTCGTGACGTCCACGTATTTGAGTTGGTAGGCGAGCCCACTGTCCCAGTGGCGACCCATTCGGATGTCCGAGTCGCCTTGGTTGGCCCATTCTTCGATTGCGAAGTAGACCTTGTGGAACGGTGAGGAGCTGGCGCGGGCCACGTCGCTGTTGCCGGTGACCTTGTTGTTGCTGTGGGGGGCTGAGAACAGGGTGCCGAGCAGTGGATCGACAACGATTGGGTAGCTGGCATGCGCGAGCCATTCTGCCGAGAGTTGCAGGGTAATGACGCCGGTAACGATTGCACTGGTCATTGGGCAGCGTCGGCCATTGGCGTCGATGGCTGTGGCCGCGCCATAGCTGAGGATTGCGTCGCCGTTGCGGTCGAAGAACTCGATCGCCTGGTGGGCTGGCGACGACGTTGCCGCCCGCAGTCCGGTCGTTACCGCGCCGCGGACGACGAGATCCCCGAGTCCGCGCGGGCGTTCGCGGATCACGAACGTCTGTTCGAGTCCGTTCGTTCGGATGTCGTATGCCTCGACGACGCCGCCGAGGTCGTACTCGGCGCGCCACTCGGTGGTCGACAACCGTGGCGCTTCACCGTCGCACAACTCCGTCTCGCCAACTCGCACCGACAGCGTGCGCCACTTCAGGGACTGGGCCCTGGGGTACTGCCGTCCGAGGTAGGGGACGAACGTTGCCCCGTCGTGAAAGGACGCCTTGTAGCGATCGCCTGCGGCCCAGGTCCCGTACGCGAAACCGCTGTCGGCGCGTTGGGTATGGATTGGCACGGGTGCGGCCACGGCCCGGGTGACGGGGTGGACGTGTTGTGCTGTTCCGATGGAGTGAACGATCGCGAGCGTCAGTGCTGCGGCGAGGTATCGGTGGGTCGATGTCATGGTTCTCTCGAGTGGCGTCCTTGAACGGCGCGTGCGACTACTTGAGGAGCGGGACCGTCAGCCGGTCCGTGGTATAGGCCTCGGTGTTGGCGGCGTTGAAGTGGACGCCCTGGCAATAGAGGGTCATCGGCCCGAGCCATTCGGGAAGGTCGATGTCGAAGCTGAAGCCTGGGCCGAAACCGATTGGCATCGTCACCAGGTGGCCCGCGCCACTGAATGGCACGAGCTGCCAGCAACCCGGTTGGATTGGCGGGACGCCGACGATCACTGTGTTGACCGATTGCGTGCCGATGACGATCGTGCCGAGCGCGCCGACAGGAAGGTTCGAGAGTTGCAGGCGGCAGTTCTCGTCGCCGATTACCTGACTGCCGACCCACGACAGGTTGCCGGATCCGCAGCCGGGACCACTGTTCGTGATGTGGGGACCGCTGACGTAGTGATATCGATCAACGTACGTCCGATTGTTGACGCCTGAGTTCCGGCAGTAGCCGATCAAGTAACGGTCCTCGTTGGGGTCGAAGACCACGGCGCCGGAGGTCGTGGCTTCGTTGGCGCCGGCGACGAAGACGGTCTCGCTGTCCAAGAACACGGCGCGGTAGCCGATGAGCCGCATGTAGACGTTGTCCGTCGCCGAGCTTCGGAAGGCGAAGACC
The DNA here is from genome assembly GCA_024743115.1 of bacterium. Taxonomy (GTDB): domain Bacteria; phylum Planctomycetota; class UBA1135; order UBA1135; family UBA2386; genus JAGQRA01. The sequence continues at coordinate 102,161 of JANSXC010000020.1, forward strand.
GCATGGCTGTCATCGTTGCGGTCCTTGGCGAAACCGGTCAGTTCGAGGCGGGCGTCCTGATAGCCGTTGTGGCGCCAGGCCGTCGGTCGTGAGAACGTGCTGCCGTTCCAGTTGAGTCGATGGGTCCAGATCTGCTGGCCGTTCTTGCCCGTTGGTCGGGGGCCGGTGACTGCGGGGTCCGAGCGGGTGTTGGCGAGGAACAGCTCGGTATCGAAGCCCGACAGCAAAGGCCCGGTCTCATGCTGGCCGTTGCCGACCCCGACTGCCGTGGGCAGGCTGACGCTGGCCTGGGAGTCGACGACCCGCAGGTCGATGTCCCAATCGACGTGCTGACTGAACAGCGGGTTGTTGCCGATGACCTGGTAGGCGACTGGCCAGCGCTGCGTCAGCCCTTCGATCGCGCCGGCGACGGGGCGTTCGTGGTCTTCGAACGGGGTCTCTGAGATCGCGAACGGGGTTGTTGCAGTGCCAGTGCCGCCGTTCGCCTGAAGGTCGACAAGGGTGCCGTAGATGTCGGTGGTGCTCGATTCGGAGAACACTCCGCCCTCTTCGCGCTGAAACACGATCAGCAGGTCGGGCCCGTTGTTGAAGCTCAGGTCGTTGGCGACGTCCGGCCGCCAGGCGTTGCGCGTGCCGGAGTCGACCGCGCGAACCACCGAGCTGAACCCGAAGTCACCGGCGTCGTGCTTGTGGAAGCGGATGCGTCGGGTGCCGTTGAGGAAGTCCCTGGTGAACGCCAGGAGTGAGCACGCTTCGGGTTCATTGAGGCCGATGCTCGGATCGATGGTCGACCAGTTGGCCGAGAGGTCCGTAAAGACCTGCGTGTCGTTCGAGCCGTCGGCGTCGAATCGGCGATACCGGATGTCGGCATCGGTTGCGGAGGCCCAGCGTTGCGAGACGTGCCAGATGTACCCCGTGGGCCCGTGTCGGGTGGCCGCGAGGTCCATGGCTTCGAGCGATGCACCCGCCGCGATCGAGTAGATGACGCCGAGCAAGGGGTCGACGACGATGGGGTAGCTCGCCGACGCGAGCCATGCGCCATCCAGTTGCAGGGTGACCACGTTGCCGTTGACGGCCGTCGTCATGGCGCGCCTGTTTCCGGCGGCGTCGATTGCCGTTGCCGCGCCATACCGAGCAACAGGGTTGCCCTTGGCGTCCGCGAACGTCACCGCGGCGTGCATCGGCGACCTCGGCTGTGCCTCGAGCCGCGTTTCGAGAGTGCCGCGAATGACCAGGTCGCCGGTGGCAGAAGGTCGGTGCGCGAGCACGAACGTCTGTTCAAGGCCCTCCGGCCGGACGTCGTAGGCTTCGATGACTGCGCCGTGATCGAACTCGGCGCGGAAGCGCGAGTAGGTCAGTGCCGGCTCGACTCCGTTGAGCAGCTGCTTCTCACCGATCGTGACGGACGTCGTGCGCCAACGCAGCGACTGAGACTCCGGGTAGTCGCGGCCTAGGTAGGGCACGAAGGTCGGGCCGTCGTGAAACGAGACCTTGTATTCGGAGCCCGCTGCCCAGATGCCGTAGCCATGGTCGCAGTCGTTCGCGCCGTCGTGAATCGGCACCACTTGCGGCGTGACGGCAAACGGGGCGGCTGTGGGCAGGGTCCTTTTGGCACCAGCCGGTAGCTCCTGGCGGGCGTTGCTCTCGCCGAGCTGGTCGCGAAGCGATTGAGCTGGTGCCAGGGCGGCGACATGCAGCACCACCAGGATGCCGAGCGGCGTGAACGTACGATTGGGATGTTGCTTCATGACGGCGGTCCTCGAGGTCGTGCCTCGCGCCCTGCACGTCGTCGTGGAGCCCCGGAACCGGACAACCTCGCGAGGGAATTCTCCGGGTCGAATCCGGCCGGATTTCGTGTCCGATTCGCCGTGGTGACGTCGCCTACGCGAGTTTGAGGTCTGAATGCGCCGTGTAGCGGCGAGCAGCGCCGTTTGTTCGGTGCACGTAGAATCGGGATGTCGAAATGAGCGATTCTCGCGACAACGGTCCGAAGCTGGGCCAGTCCGCGCGCCTCGAGCGGCTAGCGGAAGCGATGGAAGTGTTTCTCCGTCACGGTGACGGTGCCGTCCCGGATCAGGCGGCGCTCTTGGCGCAACATCCGCATTTGCGCGAGGAGCTCGAACCCATGTTCGAGTCCGGTTTCGGCGCACCCGCGGCAGAAGACGACGAGATCGAGGATTCCGGTGTGGGCCACTCGATGACGCCGGGTCAATGCTTCGGTGACTACCGCATCGTTCGTGAGGTCGGGCGAGGTGGAATGGGGGCCGTGTTCGAGGCGGAGCAGATCTCGCTCGGGCGACGTGTCGCGCTCAAGTTGCTGCACGATCGTCTGACCTGGTCGCCGGCCGCGATCGCCCGCTTTCGGCGAGAGGCTGCGGTCGCGTCCTCCCTTCAGCATCCAGGGATCGTTCCGATCTACGAGGTCGGAGAATGGGAGGGGCGCCACTACTTCTCGATGGAGTTCCTCGCGGGACGGCCGTTGCACGAGGTCATGCATCAGCCCAGGCTGGGAGTTCGGTCTGACTGCAGTCGAACTGCCGAGGCTGCGGAGCTGGTTGCCCGCGTGGCCGATGCCTTGCAGCATGCTCACGAACGAGGCCTCGTGCATCGCGACGTCAAGCCGCACAACATCATGCTCGGCTTGGACGGCAGCGTTCGGCTGCTGGACTTCGGCCTCGTCAAGGAACTCCAGCTGGAGCAAGAGTCGGTGACTCGCGAGTATCTCGGTACTCCGCACTACAGCAGCCCCGAGCAGGTGGCTGGCAAGCCCGCTCGTCCCACAAGTGACGTGTTCTCTCTCGGCATCGTCCTCTACGAGCTGCTGAGCGGGAGGCTGCCCTTCGATGGCCCGACATCACACGAGGTCCTGAATCGGATCGAAGTGGGGGAGTTCGAGCCCCTGTCGCGAGCGGCGCGAGGAACGCCGCGCGACCTGCAGATCATCTGTGGCAAGGCCATGGAGCAACTGCCAGGAAACCGCTACTCGACGGCCGGTGAGCTCGCTGCGGACCTACGACGGTTCTTGCGGATCGAACCGATTCAGGCGAAGCCGCCGCGCGTCACGGTTCGAGTTGGCAAGTGGTTGCGTCGCCACCGCCTGCAGGTGGCGCTATGGGGTGTCGTGAGCCTGCTCATCGTCGCGGCGCCGCTGGCATACGCGGTGCATGAGCATCGGACCCGGCTGGCCGTCGAGCGAGAACGCAAAGCCCTGGACCACGTCGAGAGGCTCGCGTTTCGCGGCATCGAACAGAGCCTGACCATGTTGGCCGAAGATCTGGCGCGCCAACCCGGGATGGCAGCCGAGCGTCAGGATCGTGTCGATCGCGTGATGGCCATGTGCGAGGAGTTTCTCGCGATCCGCGCGTTCGATCCCGAGCGAGCGCTACGCACGGCCGCGGCCTACCGGTTGATCGGCTACATCAACATCGAACTCGGCAATCCGCTGGGCGCGCAGGCCGCGTGTCGGCGTGGTCGCGAGCTCGTAGCCGCGGGCAGTTCGCATCCCGATACGGCGCTCTTCGACAAGGTCCACGGCCAGCTGTTGCGGTTGGAGTTGCTGATCTCGCAGCACATCAACCCGACGAGTGCGGCCGACGAGTTCGCGCGGGTCATCGCGCACTGGCGGACCGCTGCGGAGCGCTCGGATGCCGCGGCGGAGTTCGTGCTCGACTACGCCGAGACGTTGATCGCGCGAGCACGGGCGCTGGCCGAGCTCTACGAACGCCGCGGCGAGGCCGAATCCCTCCTGCGCCAGGCACTGGTTGCGCTGGAGCCGGAGCGACCTGGTCGTAGTGACCGCGTGGCGACTGCGATGGTGCGTGCCACCAATGGACTGGCCCACCTGGTCCTATGGGACGGTCGGCCAGCCGACGCTCTCGTGCTGCTGGAGCGGGTCTTGGAGAGCATCGCCATCTTGCCACCAAACGATGTGCTCGCGATCGAGCAGACGTTTGCGACCGCCGCAGTCGGCGAGGCTCGGCGGGCGCTGGGGCAGCGAGAGCGTGCCGAGGCAACACTGCGGCGAGCGATCACGGTTGGCGAAGCCTTGGCGGCGACCTACCCCGGTTCGCGGCGGCTTCAGCGAGCCATCCTCGGGGGACGGGTGCGGCTTGCCGGGCTGCTGTTGACCCAGCGCGACTTCGGGGAGGCCGAGCAACTTCTCCGCGCGGCTGTCCCACGCGGCGAGCGTTGGGAGCGACCGTTGAGCGAGCTGACGTGGATGGATCGTTCGCTGCGGGCCGACGCCTGTATCCAGCTTGCCAACTCCATTTTGATTCAGCGGAAGCGCACTGATTGGGAAGAGGCTCGGGCCCTGCTCATGCAAGGTGTTGAGTTGTTGGATGACCTGGTGCGCGAGCAGCCCCGGCGCCTCCTGTTTCGGCGCAGCCTGGGTGGTGCGCTGAGCAATCTCGCCGCGCTGGCGAACGAGGAAAGCAATCACGTGGCCGCTCGTGGCTTTGCAGAGAGGGCCGTAACATGTCAGCAGGCGGTGTTGGCGATCGTTCCGGAGGATTCTCGGGCGATTGCGTTTCTTGCGATTCATCACAGCCAGCTGGCCCTGGCACTGGCCCGACTGGATCAACCCGCGGGGGCGATCGCGTCAGTGAAGGCCGTAATGCAGCATTCTGGGCAACATGTGCCCTCGCTACGACATGCTGCCGAAGCCGGAGCGATCGCGGCGCGCGGGACCGGCTCGCCGGCAGACGCCGCGGTCGTCGTGGCGGTTCTGCAGCTGCTCGTTGCCGCTCACGAGCCGACGGGAAGGCGGATGCTTACGGACTCGCGGTTTGCGTTCCTGCACGACCGAGATGACTTTGCGCGGTTGCAAGCCCGGGTGCTCGGCCGATGAGCAGGTCCGCAACGGAGCGCATCCTGACGGCTCACAGCGGCGATTACGAAGCCATGCAGGCGTTGTTGGCAGAGCACCTGCCGTGGATTGAACAGCACGTTCGTCGCAAGTTGTCGAAGTTGTTGCGGCGTGACGGCGAGACACAGGACTTCGTTCAGGAGGCCGTGCTCGAGGTGCTGCGCGAAGGGCCGAAGTTCGCCCTCGAGAACCGCGATGGGTTCCGCTCACTGCTGGCGCGGATCGTCGAGAACAATCTTCGCGATCGATACCGGCACCTCTTCCGGGAGTGCCGGGACATCCGCAGGCAGCGCGCGATTCCGAGCGATTCGGTGCTCGTGCTCGATGACGCGGTTCGTCGAGTGACCGAACCGCCCGCGAATGCCGAACGCGGCGAACGTGAGGCTTGGATGAATCTGGCCGTGGAGATGCTCGCGCCCGGTGATCGCGAAGTCGTGCGCCTGCGGGTCTGGGAAGGTCAGCAGTTCGCGGAGATCGGCAGGACCCTCGGACTTGGCGAAGACGCCGCCCGCAAGCGCTACGGTCGAGCACTGCCGCGGCTCGCCCGCAAGCTCGAGATGCTACGGGAAGGCAACTGGCGGCAGTCGCTCGAGGAGTGACGTGTTACGCAGCAGCTTGATGTAGGCCTGCGTGGCCCGGACATTCTCGTGTCCCAGCAGTTCTTGAAAGCGTCAAAGACCGCGCGGATCCCCGGGCGGACCGGGTGAACGAGCCCGCCTACCGCTCCTGCACCGTCAGCTCGATCGAGTTCGTCGTCGAGTCGATGATCTGGCCCGGGCCGAGCGGGAAGGCCTGTGCGTAGAGCTGGAAACCGATCATGATCGGGTCCGTGCTGATCTGCAGCGGCGTCGCGGAGGCGACCCCGGCGGGATTCGACATGATGGGTTCCTGGGCGACGTTGTCGATGAACAGGAAGCAGCCGGCCAGACTCGGGATCACCTGGCCGATGTCGATCGGCGTCGGATACAGCGTGAACCCGTAGACCAGGATCGCGTTGCTGTTGGCCGCCATGCCGGTGACCTGGGTCGTGAACTGTGAGCCGAGCCACGGCAGGTTGCCGGGTGCGGCAGCGCAGGTTGCGGCCCCGAGCGTGCCCGAGCAGCTGGCGCCGAACGAACGCACGGTCGCGGGCGTGGCGACGCCGTATTCGAACACGCTCGTCGACGTCGCGGTGCCGGACAGCGAGCCACTGAACTGCACGGTCACTTGCCGTAGCGGGTCGTAGGCCAGGCCGCCATTGACCACATCCGGGGCGGAACCCGGGGTCGTGCGCTGCACCCAGTCAGGCGTGCCACCGTCCGTCGCGTACTCCCAGGTCGCGGAGCTGACACCGTCACTCGCGAGCACGACGCAACGGTTGCGCAGCGCGTCGTAGGCCATGGCGAGGCTGCCGTCGGCGTTCGGTGGCACGTTGGCCGTCGCGATCGACGTCCAGTTCGTGCCGTCGTACTCCCAGGTCTGCAGCGGGCCGCCACCGACCGGGCGACCGAGCAACACGCACAGACCGCGCATCGAGTCGAACGCCATCGCCCGGGTCTCGAGCTGCGGCGGCTGCGTGGTCGGCGTGATCTGCGTCCAGTCGGTGCCGTCGTACTCCCACGTATCGCGATCGAGCACCGGGATTGCATTGGGGTCATAGCCGCCAAACAGCACGACGACGCCGCGCGCACTGTCGAACGCCATGGCCGAGCCCGCGCGCGCCGGCGGAGCATTCGCCGTCATGACCTGATTCCACGCCGTGCCGTCGAACTCCCAGGTCTCATTGACCGCACCGGCTACGCCCTGGATCCCACCGAAGGCGACCAACTGTGCCCGGTTGCCATCGAAGGTTCCGCTCATGTCGGATCGCAGTCCCGGCGTGGCGCCCGCAAACTGCGTCCAAGAGTTGACGCTCCAGATCCAGGTGTCGTCGTTCGAGCCAATCAGCCCGTCCGAAACGCCGCCGTGCACGACGGTGACGCCGTTCGGCCCTTCACTGACCATTGCCCCCGTTCGGCCGGGCGGCGTTCCCTGAACGACCCGGCTCCAGGCCGTGCCGTCGAACGCCCACGTATCCGATCCGGTACCGTTGTCGGACAGTCCTCCAACGAGCAAGAACGACCCGTTGGCATCCGCCGCGCCGGCGCCGAACAACCGTCCGAGCGGACCCGTGGCGGGCGACAGCGTCCAGGTCTTGTTGGCGCCATCCCAGATCCAGGTCTCGCTCACGAGCGCAGGTCCGAGCAACCCGCCGATCGCGACGACGGGGGCACCCGTGACCGAGGCCTGAAACGCCGAGTGACCGGCGCCGAGGTTCGGCGTGCTGCCGATCGCCTGCTGCGTCCAATCGACCCCATCGAACTCCCAAGTGGTCGTTGGGCTGCCGGTAGTACCCGGCGAGATCAGGAGCGCCACGTCGCGCGGTCCGTCGTAGGTCAGTGTGTGGCCCGTTGCCGTCGGCGGCTGCGTGGCGGTCACGGCCTGGGACCAGGTCTGCGTGCTGCCGTCGTAGATCCACGTTTCGCCGCCGCCCGAGGTGCCGCCGTACAGCGCCGTCTGCTGCTGGAATGCCATGTGCGTCATCTGCGCCAACGCACGAGCCGAGGGACCCGGCGTGACGATCTGCGTCCAGTTCGCGCCGTCCCACTCCCAGGTGTCGCCGAGCGCACTCTGCCCGACCACGCCACCGAAGATGATCATCCGACCACGATTGCCGTCGAACGCTGCGGCGTGCTGGGTGCGGGCCGGCGGCGCGTTGGCAACAACAACGCGAGTCCAGGCCGCTCCGTCGAACGTGAACAAGTCGTTGGTCTCGTTGCCAGGGGCGAACGTGGTCTCACCCCCGAAGAGAATCGCGTTGGACTGCGGGTCGGTCACGACGGAATGGCCGACTCGACTCGGGAACGACGGGACCGACTCGGTCCATTGGGCCTGGGCGAGGGCCGATTGGGCGGCTGCGAGGGAGGCGAACATCGCGAGACTGCGGCTGCACCAGCGCGACGTCGAGTGGCTAGAAGAATGTGTCATCGAAGAGTCCTGCCGCACGCAAGGCGGCTCAGCGGAACCCCTGGCCGACGGCCGCCGCATCCGTACGGCGGGCGTCCGGGCCGGGAAAAGCGGCAAACCCGTCCGCGGGATCACCTGCCATCGAGGGCGCAGCCGGCGTCGCTCAGGGCCGCGGATTCCGATGAGAGTTCCGGGGCCTGCCGGGTTACGGAGCGCGGATGGCGGCACTAGAATCCGGGCCCGGGGACTCGCCGCGCCCCGACCCGTCCAAGGCGTCGGTTTTTCCGATTTTCACCGGCGCTGACTCGGCTCCCGCCCGCCTTTGGCAGGTAACGAGCTGAGCTATGCACACCTGTCTGATGCCCCGCACCGAGGAACCTGATCCGTCGTTCGAGCGCATGCTCGCGGCGGCGCGCATCGGCGGTCGAGACGCTCGGGAAGAGCTGTTTTCGCGGTTCTACCCGCGCGTCGAGCGGCAAGTGCATGCCGCGCTCGCTCGCGATGTCCGCGTCGGGCGGCCGTGGCTCAGCACGCGCTTCAGCACGGGCGACGTCGTCGGCGAGGTCTTCCGCAGCGCGCTCAAGGACCTTGCCCGGTTCGAGGGTTCGAGTGAGGGCGAGTTCGCGAGCTACCTGACGACTCTGGTGCGCAACCGCCTGCTCGACATCGTGCGGTACCACGAAGCCGATCGGCGCGACGGACGCCGCACGAAAGCGCGCGAGGACAATGACGAGACCAGCCCGCACGACGGCCCCGCGACTGATGCGGTCACGAGCGAACACCGCGAGCTCTACGAGATCGTGCTCGCGACGTTCGAAGAACGTGAACAGCGCCTGCTGCGCGGCCGGATCGAGCAGAACCTCGAGTTCAAGGATCTCATGCAGCGGCTCGGCTTCGGCTCGCTCTCGGCGACTCGCCGCGCGTTCTACGGCGCTCAGGCCCAGTTCGTGATCCGTTTCCGCCAACGCCTCGCCGACGAAACCCGATGACGCCGCCCAACGAGGCCATTCTCGCCGACCTCATCTCTGCCGCGATGGAGATGCGTGACGATGGCGTCGAACCACGGCTCGAAGAGCTGTGTCGCGAGCACCCCGAACTCATCGCAGAAGTCCGCGCCGCGATCGCCCTGTCGGTCCAGCTCCCGGAGATCACGGCGCCGATTCCCGAGAAGCGTGTGCTCGCGAACCGTTATCGCCTCGACGCCCGGGTCGGCGCCGGCGCGATGGGCGTCGTCCACCGCGCCACCGACAAGGACCTCGGTCGAACGGTGGCGGTCAAGATCCTGCGTGCGGCGATCCTCGGCGAAGACGAAGCGACTGCCAGGTTCGCCCGCGAAGCCGAAGTGATGGCCGCGATCCGTCACCCGGCGGTCGTCACGGTGCACGACCGCGGTCAGACCGACTCGGGCGAGACGTTCCTCGTGATGGAGCTGCTGGACGGCAGCTCTCTGAGCACGATCCTCGAGCACGCGACCTCGCTGGGCAGCAAGGCGTTCTCCTCATCGACCGGTTGGATCGCCGAAGCCATCGCGGGCAAGTCCCCCGACCCGAGCTATCTGCGCTGTGCGATCGGGTGGTGCGCCCAGCTCGCGGACGGCCTGCAGGCAGCCCACGACTCCGGCGTTGCCCATCGCGACGTGAAGCCTTCCAACGTGTTCATTACGCGGGACGGCAGCGCCAAGTTGCTCGACTTCGGTATCGCTTCGCGCGAAACGCAGGCGACGATCACGCGCGAAGGCGGCGCCCTCGGGACGCCAGCCTATATGGCGCCGGAGACTCTGGACGACAGGCGGCTGCTTACGCCGGCGGTCGACATCTACGGCCTCGGCGCGACGCTCTATCACCTCGTCACCTTGCGCGCACCGTTCGAGGGCACACCCTCCCAAGTCATCGCCGCCGTTCAGCGCCGCGATCCGACACCGGCCTCGCGAGCAAGACGCGGCTTGCCGCGGGACCTGCAGGCGGTCCTCGACTGCGCGATGCATCGTAATCCGGGGCGACGCTACGCGCGCCCGGCCGACTTGGCAGCCGATCTCCGGGCGTTCCTCGAGCATCGGCCGGTCGCCGCGCGCCCTGTGACCGCGACCACCCGACTGCTCCGCCGAGCGCGGCGTTCGCCCGCGACGATTGCCGCGGTCACCGTGCTCGCGCTCGTGGCGCTCACGCTCGGCGGCCTCAGCTGGCTGGCGGCCGTCGACTCCGCCAACCGCATCGAGTACTGGCAGGCGCGGCGCGGCATGCCGCCGAACATGACCATCCTCACCCCACGCAACCGGATCGCGTCGACGCCGGCCGAACGCGACTACACGCTCGGCCTGCTAGACCGCGCCGTCGCGACCGGCGTCGGGCCCGTGCCGATTCGCGCGATGCGTGCTGCGTATCGGCTCGACCACGGCGACCGCGACGGCGCCGTCGAGGACATGCAGGTGGTAGCAGACGGGGTCGGCACCGACTACACCGCGGCCGTCGCCGCCCGATTCACCGCACTGCCGGCGGATGCCGTAGCCGTTCACCCCTTGGGACTCGACGAGCTGCCGCGCCCACGAACCCGCGACGACCTGCTGCTCGCCGCGTTCCTCGCGTTGCGTGACCGGGACCTGAAATCCGCGCGCAAGTGGATCTCGAGCCCGGAACTCGATGGCGATCTCGAGGCCGAGCACCTGCGCATCTATCACGTGATCGACGACATCGCGGCGATCGAGGATCGCGACGCCCGCATCGCTCCCGCCGTGGAGCTCTTCGCCCGCGTCTCGCGACTCGAAGCAGCCATCGGCCATACCACCTCACACACCCAGCACGTCGCAGGGCACGCGATGCTGGTTCAGCGGCGCTACGGTAAGTGCCAGGAGCTCGCCAAGAAGAGCCTCGAGCTCTGCCCCTTCGCGTCTTCCGCCGGCTTCAACGCCGCGCTGGCCGCGCGCCGGCTCGGCGATCACATCGCGGCGGTCGAGACCTTGGAAAAGCTGCGCGACGCTCGGCCGGACTACTACAAGCCGTATTGGACGATGTTCTTCGCCTACATCGATGCCCGCGATACCGAACGCGCAGCCGCCGTGCTCGAGTCGGCGTCGTTCGGAGAGGGGGCCGCTGGCGAGTGGCGACGCGCGAGCATGACGGGTGTGCTGAATGCCGAGCGCGCGATCCACCTCGCGCTCGCCGGAAACGCCACCGAGTCCGCCAGACTCGCAAAGCGGGCCAATGCGGCCTTCGAAGCCGCCGAAGTCATCAGCCCGGTGAAGAGTCGCGCGCACTGGGCCTTCAGCCAGGCACTCGCCAACGGCCGGACCGCAGACATCTTCGAACGGCTGATCGACCAGCAGATCGGCAAGCCACTGAATTGGCACCGCCTGCAGGCGACCCTCGATTGGATGCCAAAGGACCTCGACGAAGACCAGACGGCCGCCGTCCGCAGGCTCCTCACCTGGGCCGTGCGAACGCTGTCGCTGCAGTCCTCGCGCTGAGTCGACCGGCCAGAACCGTATCTCGCCCGCACCCCTTTCGCTGAACCCAGGATGAATCGCATGGATCTCCGCATCTCTCGCTTCGCGACCCTCGCCCTTCTGGCGACCCCTCTGATCACTTCGGCCGGCCTCGCCCAAAGCGTGCCACCGAGCACCCGCATGGGCCCGTTCGCAGGCTTCCCGGCCGGCATCACCGTGACCAAGGGGTCACGGGCCGCCAACGATCCCGACGAGATCCTCTTCGCCCCGCCCGGCCATGTCTCGGATCCCGCGGTCCAAGGAGCGACCGGTAGCCGGCCACGTTGGACGCTCACCGATCTGTTCGGCACGTTCACCGGCAACATGTCCCGGTTCGAGTTCACGGCGATCTGTTCGGGGAACGCGGGTACGCCGACTGACTGGAATGTGGACAGCACCGGGACGCGCGCCACGCCCGACCTGTGGGACGAAGCGACGGAGACCGGCCGTTTCTTCTTCCTCGTCGCGTCGATCGCCAACGGGTCTGCCGGCGTCCCCGGCTCGCTGCTCGAAGGACCGGGTAAGGGCGCCGACCTCGTTTCGTACACCTTCTCGCAGAGCGCCGAAATGCCGAGCGACCTGCTCGGGCAGACTCATCTCGAAGCTTCGGGGGCGGACCTCGGGTTCGATCCTGGTGCGGACATCGATGGGTTCGACCTCGCGCTGGGCGTGCTCGCGTTCAATCCCAACCTAGACGTGTTCTCGGAGGTCCCGTTCGCACCGTTTGGTGAACGGACGTTCTTCTTCTCGGTGTCGCGCGACTTCGCCGCCGACAACATCGGCCAGGCATTCGCGGTCGGCACGATGGGGCAAACCACACCCACGATCGATGCGGACGCCGCGGCCATCTACCGGATGGATTGGACTCCCGACTCGTCTTTGCCGGCCGGTGGCAGCTGGTCGCGGCCGTTCGTCTACCGTTCGCGCACACAGCTCGGCCTGTCGGCTTCGGCGCTCGAGAGTGTCGACGCGATCACCATCAACGCCAACGACGACATCGTCATCTTCTCGACCGAGTACCACGGCCCCGAGCTCCCGACCCGCAACCAGCTGTTGGTGCAGACGGCGGAGATGTTGGTGAACAACCAGGCTCTGGCGGTCGCCGACGGCCCGGGGGACCCGGTCTCGGTCCGACTGGGAGTCGGCGACGACGACGACCTCGACGGGGCGTGCGGTAACGATCCCGAAGTCATCTCGCCCTCGACCACGTATCTCGCCGGAGCCGACGCTGGCATTCCGCGCCCGAACTTCTGGAGCACGCTCGCGCCGATGTATCCGGCGTTCGCCACCGCAGCAGGGATCAGTGCCGCGCGACGGAGCAAGCCATCGGGCGCCACCGCGATGTACATCAGCATCACGGGCTGGGGCCCGTCGACTCCCACGGACTGCCTCGTCGACCTGTTCTGGTCGACGCCGGCGCCCGTCAGCACCCGCTTCAAACTCGCCACGCTCAGTCGCAGCAGCGCTGACGACATCATGCTGATCGACTGGGACGCGCCGGACATCCTCGGGTTCAACTGGCAGCTCGACGCGGTCGGCTACGTCATCGAAACGCCGGAGAACGGCCCGCCCGAGACCCGGTTTCTGTTTGCCACCTGGCCGGTGCACGCGATCTTCTGATCGCCACCGGCGGCCAGACGGGCCGCTCGGGCCGCGCGCTCATCGGACCACGTCGATGATCGCGTTGGTGCGCCGGACTCGTCCGTCCTGCATCAGGACGAGCGCCTGGTAATAGAGTTCCGTGCCCCACAGCCCCGGCGATGGTGGCACCGGCACGGTCAACGTGGCTTTGTTGGTGTTCGTTGGGAACAACAGCGTTGGTAGCAGGGTCGCGGTGGTCGGGGAGATGCCGATCCAGCCGAGGCCCGGTAGCACCCAGTCCGCGGGGGCGAGTGAGCCGAACGTCATGGCCAGCACCGGGTCCTGCAGCGCATCACGAGTGGCGAACACCTCGAGATCGTAAGGCACACCGATCCCCGGCGGCGCCGGTGCGGCCAGGTGGACCCGGTGGTTCAGCATCACCTGTGGGCTGCAGTTGTGGCAGGTGCCCGCGGCGAACACGATGTCCCGATCTGCGTCGCGGTCGACGTCCAACACGATCGCGATTCGGTGGAGGGCTGCCAGCGACGCGTAGGCTCCGGTCGTAGCGTCCGTGAACACACCGTTGCCGTCGTTGAGCAGTAGCCGGTAGCCGACGATGTCGATGTCGCCGTCGTCGTCGATGTCTGCGAAGTCGAAGACGCGAAGTGGCGACGGCACCCCGTTGTTCGGTGCGGGTGCGAAGCGGCCGTTCGGTTGGCTGAGCAGCAGCGTCGTTTCGGTGAGGATGAGGTTGTGGGCCAGGAAGGGGCCGGGGGTGAACCGGCCGGCGCCATCATTGATCCAGAGTCTCGGGGTCGGGCCGACCACGAGGTCGGGATCGAGGTCGCCATCGAGGTCGCCGACGGCCAGCAGGTCGACTCCTGTGGATCCTGGCAGTTGCGACGCCGACACGTCGGTGAACGTTCCCGTCCCGTCATTGCGCAGCAAGCGATCAGGACCGCTGGTGGTATCGACCAGCACGTCGGCGTCCCCATCCAGGTCGACGTCGGCGATCAAGTGATGCGTGACACCGACATTCGACGGTGGCAGCGTGCTCGACGTCTGGTCGTCGAAGAAGCCTTCGCCATCGTTGAGATGGATCATGCTCGACCGCGAGTTGAAGGATCCGACCACCAGATCGAGGTCGCCATCGTTGTCGACATCCACCAGATCGACGTCGGAGACCAAGGGGAGTGGCGTTCCGGCCGCGGGGGGCAGTCGAGGCGTGGTTTCGTTGACGAACGTTCGCCCAAGGTTGCGCGCGAACGCCAGGCCGTCGCCGCCGAAGATGAGATCGGGATGGCCGTCGCGATCGACATCGCCGACAGCGATCGAGGCTCCATTGGCCGGCAGGAGGTGGGTGCGGGTCGGTCGAAACTGCTGCGCGGCGAGGCCGGACAGAACCATTGCGCTGATCAAAGGAGCGCACAAATGCGGGGTGGGCATAGGACAGCTTTCGGGTGAGAGATTGCGTTCCCGGAGGGCGACTCGGCCGCGATCCACAGTCTAGAGCCCGGAGCCAGGCAGGGATAGCCGCCCGCGTGTTGGGTGGGGGCAACTCTCGCGGACGGTCGGCGATCCGTCATCCACTCGCGCCCCCAACAGCGGCAGGGGTAGATCCGAACTTCGCGCTGGCGCTCCGAGTGAGTCGTGTGCGGCCTTCACGACGGCGGGGACATGTGGCCCTCGGGCGTTCCCCGATCCGCCCCGGCTACCCGTGAATGGGCACGCAGTCTGCCACGAGATTTCCGGTTATTCGCCAGGGCCGCTGGCACCCCTCGGAGCAGTCGGTGGTGGCAAATCGCGCCGCCCATGCGCTCGCGACACTTTCCAAGGATTCGTCAGATGGCACAGTTCGATTCCCGCAGCCCCAAGGGCCGGTCGACAGTTCTGGGAGCGCTCGCCGCTCTCCTCGTCGTAATCGGTATCGCCCGTTTCGGTCGTGAAGCCGCGCAGCCGGCCACGATCGACGAGGCTCGCGTGCCAGCCGTTGCGGCCGCAATCGCCTTTCCGACGGTCACGGAGGAGAGCGAGGGCTGCGACCCAACCTACGGTGGTGCCCCACCTCCTGAGTCTGGCCCTGGCCCGTGCGTCGGGGCCTCGGGTGAGCCCGAAGATCCCTACGCCATGATGGACGGCTCGGGTGACCTGACCGAGCAGAACCCCGTGCCGTCCGCCGAGCTGGATTTCGCCGGCACGACGGAGGCGGCAACCGACGTCTTCAGCGCTGTCTCGGAGCGCATCGGCCTGCAGGGGTTCGTTGAGCAGGCCAGCCTCTATACCACCGCGATCGAGGGGCCATCTGACCGGCTTCGGGCCAACGTATTCCGCGATACCCTCAACGATGGATCGGTCAACGCCGCCAATCGCGGGCTGGTCTGGACCGAGCAGGATGCCTACTACCCAGGTGTGATCTCCCAGAGCGACCTGATCATCTCCAGGCGCTACTTCAGTCGACTCAGCTTCGACGGCAAGGGATCCGTCGGCGCGGGCTGGATATCCACGCTGTACGAACGCGTGGTCGAGGTCGATGGGGGGCACCTGCGGCACGTCGATTGGAATCAACCTTTCAACGATCCCGCACTCTATTACGAGGGGAGCCTGGTAGTGGAGCCCGAGGAGACCTCCGGAGCGGCCACCACGAACTCCCCTTCCGGCCCCGCGCAGGTCCCTGACACCCTCTACGCCGGACCGGAGGAACTCGGCTCGAACATCATCAAGACTGCGACCGGAACCTATCGGCTCGAGTACCGCGATGGTCGTGTTCATCGCTTCGACACGATGGGCCGCGTCACGTCGCGAACCGATGCTTATGGCAACGTGATCACTTTCGGTTACGACAGTCAGGGCGACCTGGACTCGATCATCGACTCGCGTGGTCAGGCTTTCACGGTAACGACCGACGGCCAGGGTTACCTTGCCACGATCACGAATCCGCTCGGCGACGTGCTGACCTACACGAACGTCAACGGCTACCTGACGGAGGTCGAGTGGCCCGCCACGGAAGTCTTCGTTCCCGCTCCCGACCAGGAGTCCGGCACGTTCGTTACGAAGACGACGAAGCGGACCTATCAGACCGGCGCGCAGAGTTACCGACTCGAAGACATCTTCGATGACGCCGGGGTGTCGGTTCTGCACGTCGACTACGAAACCGGAACTCATGAGGTCAAGAGTCAGACAACTGCGTCCAGTGGTGCGTTCGTGTTTACGGCTGCGGGTGTCCAAGTCACCCAGATCGACCCGGCTGGCTGGAAGACCGTCTACATTCACGACTCCAACAAAGACGTAGTCGAGTTCCGGCGCTATCGAGCCAACTTCCTGGGCCATTTGGCCCGAACCAACGATCAATCCGTGTTCGACGCGTGGCACGTGATCCGTAATAGCGCTTGCGCGTGTGGGCGGGTTGACGGGCTCGTTGAGCCTGACGGGGGGATCATCACCATTGCCTACGACGGGGACTGGAACGTCACGGAGCTGCGGAAGGAGGAGCCGGGTAACCCGAACAACGCCATGGTCTGGACCTGGGGCAACTACGATGCCCAAGGTCGGGCAGGCTGGCACGTCCCCCCTGAAGGCAACGCCGCCGCAAACCCCGCCCCCTACACAATCACGTACACCACCGTCGCCGACCCGTCGCCATCCAACCCGGGGGGGACGATCGAGACTCTGTCCGTCCCAGGTCAAGGCTGGCGCACCTGGTCATCGGAGTGGTTCGTTCGTCGCGACAACAGAGGGCGCATCGCCGAGTTGCTTCGTCCGTCCCCCAACTTTCAGGACTTGGGGCGCTACGAGAAGTTCGACTACTGGCCGACCGGCGGTGCAAACAGCCTCATGCCGAAGCGGCGTTACGAGCGGCTCGACCAGTCCATCTACAACGACTTCGTCTGGGATTCGGCCGGCCGGCTCTTGACGATCACCACGCACAACGGGTTGGCATCCAATTCGACCTACGACGCCCGCGGCCGGAAGCGCACCTGGACTTCCGCGGCGCAGCCAACCGCGCAGCAGTACCAGCACATCTGGGACTACGACGCTGCGGGGAACCTCGCACAGATCGAATACCAGTACTGGAGCGGCCAACCCGGTACGCCCGGCGTTACCTCGAAGTGGATTCGATGGAATCTCGCGTATGACGCCGCCCACAGGAACTGGAAGATCGTCAAGGACGTCACGGCCTCTGGTGACCGAGCCATCACGCTCATGGGTTACGATGCGAACGGCAACATCAACTCCTACACCGACCCCGACGGCAATCTGTCGACTGCCTACTATGACCATTGGCAGCAAGCCTGGCACGTATCGGAAGGCGTCGGGACCAGCGACGCGGCAACGCGAATCATCAGCTACACCGTTGACGGTGACATCGAGGAGATCATCGAGCCCCTCGATGCCACGCGCTCGCTCACAGAGCGATTCGAGTACGATGGCCTCGATCGCAACGACGCGTGGGAGGTCGTCGGCCGCGAACGCCGGGAGTACATCTATAACGACAAGCGCTTGAACGCAGAGGTTTGGCGATACGGTTACAAGAACGGCGTCAAGACGTTGTTGACCCGTCAGGTTATCGATTACAACGACTGGCACGACAATCCGACGAGCATCGTCGAGCACGTATACGATGACTTGGGCCTGACCGTCCAGCGGACTACGAATCGACAAGTCCTCTACAGTAGTGCAGGCCGCCCGATCGTGTGGAGCCTGAACGGTGTGGTCGAAGCCCAGATCGAGTACGAGAGCTGGGGCGATATAAAGCGCGTCTCGAGTTCGACCGGAAACGAAGTCACGTTCCAGTACGGCACGAACGGGTGGCTGCAGTCGCAGACAACGACCCACAACGACGGGGCCGGCGGCGCCCGACAGGAAACCAAGCTCTACGAGGTCGATCTTTGGGGTCGCTACACGAAGATCACGAGGCAGTCGGCCAACGAAGCCGACCGTGTCTCCACCTACGAGTATGATTCACTCGATCGACCGGTCTCCATCGTCGACGAGGCGGGTAATCGGCATCGCCGTGAGTATCGCCTCGACGGACTCCTGACACGGACAGTGAGCCTCATCGCGGGCGGTGCAACGCCGATCGAGCGAGTCACAACGTGGGATCGCCACCCTTCCGGGCGGCCAGCAACCGTATCGGACGATCGTGGCGGAGTCGTCGCCTTCGAATACGACTCGCGGGGTCGGCCGATCAAGGAGTACACGCCAGGGTCGAGTAACACGCTCTGGGAGTACTCGTACAACAAGCATGGTGCGCTGACTGCCAGCAAGACGCCGACCGGGAGGACGATCGAAATCGCCTACGACAACCTCGCGCGGCCGTTGTCCCGCACCATCACTCTTCCGGGGCAGGCAACACCCGACCTCACGAACACCTACACCTACACCGCTGGTGGCGGTATCGAACGGGTCGACCGGTCTGACAACGGGTCGAACGTCTACGTCAGCTATCGCCGAGACGGTGACGGTCGGGTGGTCCAAGAAGATCAGAATGGCGACGTCGTGTTGTACGCGAGGGACGATATCGGCCGGGTCACCGATCTCACGGGCCCGAACGGCTACGCCGTTCACTATGGGTATGACTCGCTTCACAGGGTGTCGAACGTCAGCATTCCGCTCGGTGGCGGCAGCTTCCACACGCTCGCGACCAACGCCTGGTATGGGTCAGGTGGTGCGCTCGCGTCGCGCTGGCACGGCGACGGCACGACGCTCGTAGTGGGGCGCGATGGGTTCTCCCGGCCGTCATCGATGGCGACGAAGCGCGAGGATGGCACCACCGTCTTGGATCTGGCCTACGGATGGGATCAACGCTCGCTCGTGAAGTACGAGCACCGGCTGCACGAGGGTAAGGGCGACGTATTCCGTTACGACGCGAAGCGGAGGCTGCGAGAGGTCGTTCGCAACAGCGTGGACCCGGTCGCTGAGTGGCAATCACCGGGGACGACCGTTCACGAGCTCAAGAGGGAGTTCCAGCTGGACGATGACAATCATCGCATCCAGGTCACAACGACTCCGGACGGCGGTTTCCCTGCGGTAGAGGGCTACGCAACCGACCCTGCTCGCCACCACTACACCCAGGTCGGGGGCAACGTCCGAACGTTCAGTGAGGACGGGAACCTCGAGACCCACGGGACGAGGTCGTTCGAGTACGATTCGCTCGACGCCCTGACTCGTGTCCTGGACGGGGGCGCCACCGTCGCCGAGTTCACCTACGACGCACTCGGGCGGCGCAGTACCAAGACGGCGAACGGCGTCACGACACGGTACGTCTACGCGGGGCCGATGATCCTTGCCGAGTATCGGCGGGTCGGCTCCGGCGCCGAAGTCCTCGAAGCGTTCTACTACCATGGCGCCAAGGTCGACAGCGCGATCATGTCTCGCCGTCGGGATCGCGCCGATGTGGATCAGGATGGCAGCGCGACGGACTTCGTCGATTTGTATCATCACACCAATCGCGTCGGTTCGACACTCGCTCTGACTCTGGACGACGGCGCAGCCGGAGCTGTCGTCGTCGAGACCTATGAGTACGATGCTTTCGGGGAAGTAGCGATCCGAGACGTGTCGGGGGCAGTGCAAACCACCTCGCCGACCGGCAATCCGATCCTCTACACCGGTCGCGAGTACGACGCGGAGACTGGGCTCTATCACTATCGAGCGCGGACCTACGATCCCAAGACCGGGGCGTTCCTTCAGGAGGACCCACTTGGGATCTCGGATGACGTGAATCCAGTGGCCTACGTCCTGGCCAACCCGATCTCGTACACAGATCCTTACGGGACCAGTGTTGTCGGTGATATCGCGGACGACATCATCACCATGATCCGCGACAACCCGTGGGTCGGAAGCCTGATCACGAGCATCCCGATCGTCGCAGAGATCATCGAGCTGGCCTCTGCGATTGCCGGAATCGACTACACATCGTGGCTCGAGGGGGGCGCGGAGGGGGAACCGGAATCCATGGGTTGGTGGGACCGCATATCGCGCGGCGCACAGGCCGCGATCACCTTGGCGGGATCGGCGCTCGGGGCGCTGATGAAGTTCAAGAAGGTCCGAAACCTTCTGGAGAAGATGGGAGCGAAGAAGGGCGGCGGCAAGCTCAGCGAGGAGTTCTGCTTCGTTCGAGGCACTTTGATCGCCGCGTTGGGTGGGTTCCTCGCGATCGAGGATGTCGCCCTCGGAATGTCGGTCGAGGCGGAACCGGACCCCCACGGTCCCTCCCAGGCGGTGTTGGACCTAGCCAATCCGGATGCCTATGCGGCAATCGAGCGAGGCGACTGGCGGCTCGTCGAAATGGAGATGCCGTTGAGCGACGGGTCCAAGATGCAGATCACGTTGCTACGGCCCGCGACTTGGCTCGAGAAGCATCACGTCGTCGTAGGCGGCGCTGTCGCGATGAGTGCCGTCGGGTCTCGTAAGCGCGGCGTTGCGCGAGTCGGGCGAGTGCTCCCGTGCCCGGAGATTGGCGCAGCGCGATCAGGTGAGTCGACGGTGACCGGGGTCTACGTCACGACGAACGCGGAGGTCTTGAACCTTCGTGTCGAGGGGCTTGATCGACCGATCGGTACGACCGGGCCACATCCGTTCTGGTCGCTCGACCGGGAAGCGTGGGTGCCGGCCAACTGTTTGACGGAGGGTGAAACGATCGCCTGTCAGGACGGCTCTCGACGGGTGCTGTCGAAGATCCCCGCCGCCGAGCGCACGACGGTGTTCAACATCGAAGTGCACCGGGATCACACTTACTTCGTGACCACTCACAAATTGTGGGTGCACAACGATCACACGAGTGCAGGAGGCATGCAGCGGAAGGTCGAAAGGGGCCAGGCGCCGAAGGGCATTGACCGATTCGATGGTCCACACGCCGGGCACCAGCCGGAGCCTCACGTCCACTTCGACGATGGGACATCGATGACGGTCTCTGGCAAGCCCGGGCACAAGGGCGCGGGGCTACCCAGTCCGACCAAGAAGCAGCGCGAGTTCCTCGAAGAGAACGGCTGGGCGGGAACGCCAGTTGTCGAGGACGGTGACTAGCGGTGTGATACGATAGCGGCGGGGCCGTTTCCCTGCCGTGCTTTCACACCGCGCACCAGAACCATGCCGCAAGCGAGAACGGAAGCGGAGTTTTGCGCCAGCATCGACGCCAACCTTCCGTACTCGGATTCGAAGCGCTTCCGACGGCTGCTCGAGGAAGCGCTTCGAATCTCGCCCAACGCAGTGTGCATGATGATCTACGAGTGCGTGCAGCCGCCGCGCAGCAAGGCTACCCCGCGCTCGGAGCGCGAATCGTTGCTTGCGGAGATCGAACGACGGTTCGACTCACCGTGGAAGGCGTCGATTTTCGAAGCAGCCCATGCGGTCCTGGCGGGGCGATCGTTGGATGGCGTGAGCTGCTTACGGATCCTGCGGCAGATCGGTGATGAGCCGGGGCAGTACAACGGCCTGGCGATCGCGTTGGCGGCCTGTCCAGAGTCGCATCTCGCCGAGGCGGAGGGCCTCGCCACGGCCATCCAACGTGGTTGGATGGCCGAGTGAGTGTCTAGCTAAGTTGCTTGACGTGGGCAGCGGCTGAATCGCAGGCCGATTCGCAGTCCGCGATTCCTCAGTTCTCCGTGAACGATCCCGCCGCGCGTTGGCCGGTGCGCCATGCGATCGTACGACGCGATGCGCCGGTGCTGCTTGGCGGATCCCTTGGCGCTGCCAAGGGCGAGATGGTGGGCCGTGCTGGATTCGAACCAGCGATTTCGACCTTGTGACCACGTCGCGCGAGATCGTCGCGAAGTCGGCAAATGATAGGGCGTCGGTTAGGGGTGGTGCGCGCGGTTCGCAATGGTTTGCCCTCGTTCGCTCTAACTCGTTCGGGTTCGTCGCGACTCGTGGCGAATGCGTGCACGTGCCCGCGGTCGTTCTTGTGGCCTGACGGGTCGGCGCACAGCGAACTGCATGTAACCAACGGCCGAGTTGGGGCACAGACGTCATGTGGGGACGCGCACTCGGGAGCGGCGAGGCGCAGTGCGCTCGCGGCGGAAGCCCGAGACCACGGTGCTGTATCGCGTGGTGCAGCGGGAGTGGCTGACGTTCGAGCGCGGCCTCGCGGCCGGCGAACGGTCGGTGCCGGGGTTCTGCCGGCGCGAGCTGAAGGCGTTTCTGCGCTGCGGGATCCTCGCGCACGGCTTCGCCCGCGTGCACTGCGGGGACTGCGGCAAGGACGACGTGGTCGCGTTCGCGTGTAAGGGCCGCGGCTTCTGCC